>CAVPLA010000026.1:0-70813 GCA_963705855.1 uncultured Acidobacteriota bacterium | reverse complement strand
CTAGTTTCCGTCGCGAAACCCCTATTTTGCAAAAAACTTTGCTCGCGCAACAGAGGTTTCAAGGAGTTAGCGAGCCTAGGTTGATTTTCAACGGAGTTGCGCAGGCCAATGTTGTTGCGGGTTCGGGGATCGAGTGTGGAAGAGCACCTTGATGTAAATTCACATTAAGAACGAGTTGTCGGATTTGCTCACGAAGAGAAAAAGCGGAAAGAAATGCTACGCAGCTCTTCGTTTGCGAGATCGTTTCGTCAGCAAGGCCGCAATTCTCATCAAGTTGTTGGCGAGCACGGCCGCGCCTACCCATAACTCAAAGCGCTCGTGCCCTTCGGCGAGACAACGCTTCATGCCGCGTCCACGGAACAGCACGGAGATGCGCCCTTCGATGCCAGCTCGAAAGCGCTGTCCCTTCTTGAAAACGGGACTCTTCTCGTAGGCTTTGCGCTTGGCAGTTTTCTGTCCGCCGCACTGCGGAATGCACACCACTTTGACACCGTTTCGCTTGCACGATTTCACGTTCTGCTCACTAAAGAAGCCCCGATCCGAACCATAAACTTCTGGTGCGTGGCCGAACATTTTCTTGTGGCGTTGGACGGAAGGTTCTACGTATTGTTCATCGTTCGGGTTTCCCTGTAGCACTTCGTATTGCGTAATCAGCCCTTGGGCACTTTCGGCAAGAAAAACTTTGTGGCCGAACTCCACAGGTGTTAACACCTTACCGCGCTTGATCAGATCGGTGTGGGGCTCAAAGATGGAAAAGATTTTTTCCGCGTTGGGAACTTGCTCTCCCTGCAGCACACGACGGCGTGCCTGATCGATCACACGCTCTCCCAGTTCACAATAGTGGTCGATCTCCTTGCGGAGTTCGGGGGCGGCCATTTCGGCGACCAGATCCTTACCGCGTGCTTTGCGGGTCTGCTCCACAACCTTTTGCGCGCTGGTCACCACCTCCTCGGTCACTTCGATGAGTTCCCGATATTTCTCGATTTGTCGTTCGTGTCGTTCCTTGGGCGTCATCCGCTGGATCGCTTGCATGCGACGGCGTGCCGCTCGCGTGCGATTGCAGAACCCCTTTATCCGCTGCTGGACTGCTTTTTTGAAGTGGCCGACCAAACGAGTGACCACGCGTACGACATCCCATAACAAAGTACTGTCGGTCGGGTGATGAATGTCGGTTTGTACAACCGTAGTGTCCACGCGAAGTTTCTGGCCATCTTCCAGGCCCGCATCCACGGCCGCTTGCACCACCAGCTCATTGACGGCCTGCAGCGTCTCGGGAGTCAGCCGATGAAAGGCGCGGTTAAACGCATCGTGCTTCGGCACCGGCTGGCAGTAAAAATCCGTGAACTGCCGCAGGGTGTAGCCGTCGGTGATCCGCTCGCGCAGTTCGCGGTAATTCCAATTCTTGACGCGCATCAGTATGAAGGAGCGCAGAACCTGTGACGGAGTTAACCCGCTGCGACCGGTCCCGGGCTTTTTCAGACCGCGTTCCAGATCGCGCCGTATGGTTTCGATCATCTCTTCATGATCGTCCAGAAAATCGGAGATGCTCTGTAGCAGTGGTTCCAGCGAGATGCCTTGCTGCAGCAACTCCCAATCGGCGAAACTGATCTGCGGCTTCGCGGCCCTGGGCACCTTTCAGTCCTCCTTTTTTTCCGAAGCCTGGTCCCTCTCTCCCTTCAAAGCTTGGAGGTTTCGCGACGCGGCCTGGTACAGCAGTTCCTGCAGAGCACGCCCGTTGTCTAACCAGCGCTGAACTTGGGGAACCAACTCCTCGGGCACGTAAAGAGAAAAGCGGTGTCCTTGGTGCCGGCCATAGAGGACATAACTGGGATGCTTCTCCCCGGAAAGACAGGCGGGGCAATTCGGGCGGATGCAAGGACTGCGGCGAAAACTGAGAGAGCCAAGGGCAGCGGGCCACAGCTTAGCGGACCGCTCTTGCAACCAGCGTTGGACGTCAGCAAGGGATTCGGGTTTCGGTTTGGATTTGGTCGGCATGATGTATGTATGCCACTACACATACATACATGTCAAGGGAAAAATATAAAGCCGCACAAAACTCTTCTCGGGAAATCACTTGCCAGCCTGATTTCATGCGAGGATTTGAGTTTCACGACAGAAACTAACTAGGCTAGAGGTTCTGTTCCGCGGTAAGGGCGTGCCAATTCGAGAATTCGCAAACATTCCTCGCTATGCCGACATTGATCTTCTGAAGGGTGTCAGTTTTTTAAGCCTTCTTAGTGTGCGAAGCGGTCTGAAGCCTCTGCGGCTTCTTGCTGCTGAGCGGCTCCAGTGGCTTGTTCAGGAGTTGGGACTGCAGAATGCCTCGAAGAGATTTTTGCCATCTGAGTGGGCGTATCTCTCTGCAACACTGCTTGCACCTACATCAAAAGACGACATGCCTGATACTCGTTCGCTCATGCAGAAAAGTGCACGAGATTGGCTTGAAGATCGAATCCGCTTTCCGCGTTCGTAGCTCCCTGACTAGATCGCGGCGATTTATGAAATCACAGAGACATCAAGGTCAGGCAGAACAGGCCATTCTCATTGGAGCGACCTCCTCAGCAACACTGGAGAGACATTTTTCAGTCGCAGAAATTGCCGCGATGTGGAATTTGAGCAAAGACGCCGTCCGCAGGATGTTTCAAAACGAACCGGGAGTTCTGGTTCTGGGCGATACCAGTCCGCGACGACGAAAGCGACCGTACACAACACTGCGCATACCGCAATCCGTCGTCCAGCGGGTGCATTTACGTTGTTCACTTGTCAGTTACTAGATAATGATATAGTATACACAAATGTTGAACCTTTATCGCAGACACCAAAAGCATTGTCCACACCAGCATAAAGGCCGGGATCATTTGAAGTGTCGGTGTTCGATATGGGTTGATTGGCGGGTGTCTGGAAAGAGAATTCGAAAGCCTCTCGGTTTGCGGGATTGGCAGGTCGCACAGCAACGTGCCCGAGAGATGGAGGCGACGGGTCTTGTCCAGGGCGGCGCACCAATCACTGTTGACGAAGCATTCAAGAAGTTCATAGCTGACGCGGAGGCAAGGAATCTTCGAAAGTCTACGCTGCGAAAGTACGATCTGATGCGCCGGAATCTGACCGCATTCTGCCAGAATCGCGGCTTGGTATTTCTGAGACAACTCGATGTCGATCAGGTCCGCGAATTCAGGAATACTTGGAAATTAAATTCTCTGTCGGCGTCTATGAGTTTAGAACGGCTGCGCAGCTTCTTTAAGTTCTGTCTTGATTCAGACTGGATCGCGAAGAACCCCGCCAAGGCAATCAAGGCCGGGAAGGTAGAAGAGGCCGACGTACTCCCGTTCACGTATAAAGAAGTTGAGAAGATTTTGAAAGCCTGTGACACCTTCAACGGGAACGGACAGCGCATTAAGGCATTGACACAACTGATGCTTATGACCGGACTCCGTATTGGTGACGCATCGACGATCTCGCGAGATAGGTTTGTTGAGGATAGTAAGGATTGGAAAGTGGAATTGCGAACGGCTAAAACTGGTGTAAACGTCTACGTCCCTGTACAAAAGGAAATTCTCCAAGCGATTAATGCTCTGCCGGGGAAACATCCCTTTTGGTCAGGTGACAGCACGCCGGAAAATTGCGCGTCAGTTTGGCAAGAGGCGTATCGAAAGCTGTTCAAGCATGCCGGAATTTCAGGTCATCCGCACCGCTTCCGGCACACTTTTGCGAAAAACCTGCTCGTGAAAGAGGTACCCCTGGAAACTGTCAGTATCTTGCTCGGGCACAAGAAACTCGCGATTACGGAAAAGCACTACGCTCGGTTCGTTCCCGAACGGCAGGCTCTGATAGAGAGCCAAATCCGAAAAACCTGGGCACGCCCAGGGCACAGTAAGAAATGACCATCACAGAATCCGCATAAACATTGACGATTAAATGGTGCCCGGGGGGGACTCGAACCCCCATGAGGTAAAACCCCGGAGGATTTTAAGTTCCATTCCAACGAATAATCAACAACTTACAGGAATTTTAGTGAGCATCGACGAAATGCGATAAGTTACGAGCAGCAAAGGCGTTGTCCGCTGCCACATCGCTATTCATCGAACATCGTAGGGATTGGTGGTGGGCACAAAATTGGGCACATTCGCTTGCAGAGGCGGGCCTTTTTTATTCATGCTGCATCTGTGTTCCGGTGATACTCTAACGTCTATGAATACCTTTTGTCTGGTCGCCCAAAAAGCCAACTGGTTGTTGATCGGGAAAGAACTATACACACTGACAGTTGGTCCCAACTCCGACGAGACTCTAGGACTTAGCCTTACAAGCGTCTGGAACCATTGCTACGTGACCATCGACGACCTCCTTAAATTCCTCGCAAAATGCGAGGTGACGCTTGACGTTACAAACCTAGATAGAGGTCAGACGTGCTTCACTACGGTCAGTAGGGATAACGCAATCCGCATGGGTTTCGCGGTCTAACGACTGGTATCTATCGTCCAGCAATCACCCTCAAGGCTGTGCTTCTTCACAGTATCCGCACATTCCACTTGCAGCACATTACCAAACCGCGTTTGACCTCGGGTTTGAAGGACATCCTGAATCGAATCCCATCGACGGGATCGGAGCGCGTCGGTGTTGCCTGTGTTTTTTATAGTCGAGCTTTCCGAGAACTCTGCCCTGTTTCGCCGCAAGTTTTTTGCAGTAGGCGTCTGTCGTCTCGACGGAGGCATGATCGAAACGATGTCGCTTGAGCACTGCAATGGATTTGGTTCTCTGGCCACCGTTAGCTTTCCTCCCAGTGCTACCGCGCGCTTGGACATTGCTCGCGATAGCCGCATAACCCGCAGGACCTGGTTATGGAACGCGCAGATCGGGGCTGTCGTGTCCGGCAAAATACGTGATGTGTTCGGTCTGCAACTGTCCCTGGCAGTCCGGCCCGTGATGCAAGCAGCGCTTGTGGTCGGTCAGCACTTTTCCCTGCTTCCCGATACGCGGTATGCCGAGATGGTAGAATAGGGCCAGATGGCCGGTCCAATCGATCTCTGCCGGATGTGCCTGAACGTCAAGGAACTTCAGGACAGCCATCTTCTCTCTGCTTCCATCTACAAGAAAATTCGTAGCTTGTATTCCAGCAACCCTGAGAACTTGAATCCCGATCCAATTGAAGTAACGGATGGCAAGGCGCGGCAAACCTCGAAACAAACAACTGACTATCTTCTGTGCTCCGATTGCGAGGGCATCCTCGACCGCAAGGGCGAAAAGCATGTTTTGCCCCTTCTGGCAGACCAAGACGGATTTCCTTTGTATGACCTGTTGACCGATTCCACGCCGAATAGTGCGGAAGCCGATTTCTCAATCTATTTATGCGCGAACGTACCGTCGTTGGACTGCGACAAAATCGCGCACTTCGCTACAGGAGTATTCTGGAAAGCTGCTGTCCATTCGTGGCGGAGCGAGGCCTCGACAGTGAAGCTCGATCTGCAAGAGCATGAAGAACAGTTACGAGAATATCTGCTCGGTGCGAAACGTTTCCCGGATGACGTTTTGCTCATTCTTCGCGTTGCTCCTCCAAGCGTTCCGTTGCTTTGGGCAGTCGCGCCGGTCGCGACACGCGATGCGAGGCTGGGTGTGTATCGGTTCTATGTACCTGGAATCGAGTTCAGCCTGCATGTCGAGAAGCAGTCGGTGCGTGAACTTCGGGAAGGTTGTTTTGTTCACAATCCGGCACATCCCGTGTTCGTGGACCCAACTGTGGCCCTTGCGATAGGAAGGCTATACCGCGAAACATTCTTGCCTGCGGAAAAGTCCACACGCCTGTCAGCCGGGTTAAAGAAGCGACGCGAGCGGCTGTCAACGCAGGGGGCATCAGATTGATACGCCCGTGGAAATGAGAGTGATGTACGGCGCTTATCACGAGGCTGGTCACATTGCTATTGCGGCCGTGCGAGGATTGGCACTGCGGCCTGACGGGCTCATGGTCATTTCGGACGGTAACGGTCTTTCCGTCTACTGCACACAACCAGAAGCGTCCGATTATTCACGCGAGAGCGTCATTGTCTCCACGTTCGCCGGGGACTATGCATCCAGACGTTTTTGTGACGAGCACTCCTGCCCTGACCTCCTGGACCATAAAGTTGTGATTAGTCCCGACTGGTTGGAAGCGCGCAAGATAATAGACACGCTGTCGGCGGAGTATCTGGCTGGCAACGATCTGTGGGCGGTCCAACGTAGATTGGAGAAAGAATCAAAGCGTCTTGTCGATCAGCATTGGCTTGCCATCGAGGCGCTTGCCACGGCGCTATTAGCCAAGAATCCGGAGCCAATGAGGCCACTAAAGACCGGACAAAAATGGTGGCACCAGGATGGCATGGTAAGGTTCATGGCTGGAGAGGAAGCAGTAGATATACTGGCGCAACATGGGATTGCCGCTTTTTGCGCGCCCAGGCCATCTTCAGTATGAAAAGTTACATTCGGCGACGTTTCGACTGATGGTGTCGCTAGTGATTACTGCCCGGCACAGGTTTCACTTTGCTACAATTTGTCCAATTTCGATGTTTACGTTCACCGTGCGTGCGGCGCTGCGCAGCACTTGCACCGTCATAACGTTGAATCTCCTCGATCCGCACTGGAAAATTATTTGAGTGAATCCGCCACCTGTTCCGTGCGCGGAATAATTTGAAGCCTCACACGTTTTGGTTCCCATGTTATCTACTGCCCCAGCGATTTCTTGTGCCAACTCATCTGCGCTGTCTACGGTCGGCATGTGGTAATCAGCATAAATGACATGCCCACCGGCAAACGTAATTTGTCCCTCAAAGTCAGTGGATTCCCCGTTCAGATATACGAGTGTAGTGTCCTTGTCGGAGCCTTTCTTAATGTGGCGCGCCGCTTCCGCCAGGTGCTGTTCAACCTGTTCAACTGTCATTCCGAGTGAGATTTTCGCCATCCCGTAAGCGATGGACGGCTGTTCTTGTGCTAGCTGCTGCGATCCGTTAAGCCCCGTGGTAAGGGCCAGTCCTACTGAGGCGCACAGAATAACAAATATCAGGGCTGTGTTTTTCATGCTTTCCCCCGGCGAGGATTCCTGGCATTTAGCAGAGCCTCAACGGAGTCTGAATATACTCTTTAACTCCGCGTCGATGGCTTTTGTCGTTTTGCAAATCGGGCACTTTTTGGTGTACTTCCCGATTGACGGTCGATTCTTGTTCTCCGAAGGGTCGAACAAATGGATCGCCAGGCACTCTGCTTTTGGAACTACTGGATCGCGGTGAACGGTATGTATGTCAATGCGCGTGACTCTTGTGAACCAAAACCTGTCAAACCACCCTACCGGACGGCTCTTTCCCCGTAAAGTACGCCCCACGTAAACGCAATCCTTCTTTGACCAGAAAACATACACACAATTCCGGTGGCCGATCTTGTTGTCGTACCAGTCTCTGAAACTTTCCTTTTTTGCCCAGACACCATGACCCTTCCCGCGCTTAACATGCCATTGACGCAATCTGTCCACGGACTTGTTGAAGTCTTTCCTCGCCCGACGCCGTACCAAAATCTGAACGGCGATCTCACCGAGCCGTTCGAGTCTTGGCACTACTTTTTTCTTCGTGAATTCATGGGGACGACCCGCTTGTTTGTTGCCGAGTGCTCTGTGCAGCCATGCTGTGCGCCGCCCAAATAGGCTTTTCAACGCACGATCGAATGTCTTGGTTAGCGCCATCGAATTACGCCTTCTCTGCCCCTAGCTAATTCACTCCCTTGTAACAAAGCTTACCGGTTATGCCTATACATTTTCTGCTGCGACGCCCCGCGGCAGTGTTTCCCGGTTATCGAAGAAGACCAGAGCGAACAACATGAATATGCTCACAGCGAAACTCCGCTAGTTGACCGATTCATTAGAGGGTGTTAATCTCGCGACCTATTAACCGTGGCGTATCCCAACCTCGCCCGATGAAGCTAATAGTTGAGACCGAGATCTTCATAATTGACCTGCCGCCGATTCCAATTTCGGAGCAGTGCCAGATTGAATATATCGACCTGTCGAACTTACCCAAAGATAACACTGTGATCCTCACATTGGAGCGCGTTCTCGACCGCGAGCAAAGAGGGGACTAATGGCAGACAATCAAACTGAAATAACAGGAACAGTTCCCGGTGAGGAGACTCTTTCAAAGACCTTGGAGTTTCCTCTTCAGCCGGTTGACCTTCTACGTGACCCCACAGCAGAGAAGGCCCGCGGAGCAACATGGGTGGCAAAGGGACTGGTCTATCTTTTTGGGATCACTGTCTGCATCTCCCTGATTGGGGGGTTGATCGTCGTCATCCGGTGCCCTCCTCCACTCGATCCGCAGAACCCCAAATCCAACGTGGTCGTAGAGGCGGTGCTGCCTCTCATCCAAGGGGTGGGGACATTCGCCTCCACCGTCTTCGGTCCACTCTTGGCTTTCGTCCTCGGCTTCTATTTCGGCGAAAAGAAGCCCAGTTGAATTCTGCCTATCAAAATGACGGAAGCACGATCTCCTTTAAGGGCTTGCCGTCTTGCGAAACGACGACGAGCTTATTCTTCGCTCGCATTGCTTCGGCGGCTACCTTAAAGAGCCCGATTCCCAAGCGAATTACATCGGTCATGTTTCGCGAATTCTCATCCGCAGTCTGCTTTAGGTCGAAATAGGCTTGATCGGACAGGTTGATAGCAATTCTACGAAAACCCGGTGCTGTTGCTGCTGCTTGTGGCGTTGCCATTTGAGTGTCTCCATTTCTCTCTGTACCCTGTTGCTGTCAATTTGATGCGTTGGACAGCACATTGGATATAACACTGTCTACTACGCAATAGTAGCACCAATATGATACGCCCTAGGGTGTATCCAGTAAAGCAAAAAATGCACATAGGAGTGCACTTTTACACACCGTTGCTATCACATTTGTTTTCAACTACATGAATGTCTAGCATCGGCCGTTGGCTCGTTTTTGGGGGGCCGATTGTACCAACTTCTGAAGCCCGTGGGTCTGATTGTTTGTGTGTACCCTCTTCCCATTTGGTCCTAACTTGGGGCGGTTTCTAGACCAAAGTGTAGACATTTAGACAAGCCTTCGGTGGGTCCAAGAGCTCTCCATCTTGGGCTGAAAACATCTGTTTTCGGAACAACAACCGCCTCGAATCCCGGTTGTGTAATTTCAGTAGGTTAGAGCCGCCCGCCGAGAGGGGTTTTCGGAACGCTACTGCGGTCGGGCCCATCTTCCTTTTGAGCCGGCGCATGAATTTACGGTTAGGAAGTTGATTTGATTGCGGTTGCTGTCTTTTGTGCTGCGAACGCTTCTGTCTACATCCTTGCCGGCAGGGTCACGCCCAGGGCCGCGAGGATCTTGGTCTGGTGGGCACTCGGTTGCGGCAGTTTCGTCACGGTCGTTTTTTCATCGATCTTGTACTGCAACAGGCACAGACTGCCGAGCGAGGCCAGCGCATCGCGCAGCGTGATGGCGTGCGGATTACTGTCCGTCGTTCCGAACTGTTTTTGCAGCCGTCGTTCCATTTCACGACTCAGTTTTAATGCCAGCAGGCAGCAGAACACGTGGCCCCGCGTACGACTCTCCTTGCGCACGAACAACGGTCGTACTTCTAATAGTCCGGTCTTCATGGCGCGAAAATCACGCTCCACCTTCTGCAAGCTCACGTAGCTGTCGTGCACCTCTTGGGCACTCATGTTCTGTTTCAAAACGTCGGTGCTCACCACATAACAGCCGGCCAACTCCAAAGACTTTTCGATCGCCGCTGGGTGGCGCTCCAGCACCAACGTGCGGCCGTGCAACTTCAACTCCACCAAGCCCTCCAGCTTGTGCCGCGCGGCCCACCCTTGCAGTTTTCGCTGCCCCGCTTCCGGCTGGCAGCGCGGTTTATTCTTCACCAGCTCGTTGCGCGTGGCGATCTTTCTTTCCAACTTCTCTAGTTTGTCTTCCAAGCGGTGCTGCTCGCGCGCGGCTTCGGCCTCGTTCTTGCGCAGCACGTAGCGCACCCCGTGGCTCTCCACTTCGCAGATCTGTTCGTGGAACAACCCCAGTTGCAGAATCCCCGTGCCCAGCAACCCGCGGATCTGCGGATCGGTGAGCGCCGTGATATAGCGCAGCCCCGCCTGCGCGAGCGCTTGCTTCCCCTTGCTCTTCACCATACCCCGATCGCCGACGAAAACTAGTTCCTCCACCTGAAACCGCTCTTTGATGATCTTGATTTGATCGGCTACCGTCGTCGGATCGGAGGTGTTGCCTTTGAACACCCGCACCGCCAAGGGCTCCCCTTCCGGGTCGCTCAGCAGGCCGATGACGATTTGTAGCTTGCCGCGCTTGCCATCGCGGTCGTAGCCGAACTCCCCGAGTTCGTTCTTCTCGCCTTCCAGATAGCTGCTGGTGACGTCGTAGAGAAACAAGCGCGGCGGTTGTGCACCACGGCGGCTCTGGTAGCGGTGGTACAGGGCCCGCTCGATCTTTTCTTGACGGGCACACAGATCGTCGAGCGCGGCGTAGAGATCGTCTTCGTCGAACGAGGTAAGTCCCAGCACTTCGTGGACGGCGTGATCCTCGGCCCAGCGTACGGCCGATAAGCGAGAGCCTTGATGAGGCAGGCGCGCCAAGACGAGGAACAAGGCCAACTTGCCGAGAGTGGTGTGGCGGAGCGCAGCGGTGATGCCGAGGGCCTCAGCGATGTGCTTCAGGACAAAGAGTAGGCCGAAGATCGGGCCGAGGGTAGGTTCGGCAGAAAGGGCGGCATGATCGAACTCCCCACGCAGGGCGCGGCGGAGCGCCTCGATGCGCGCCGGCTGCCAATGGGAGAGATTGGCGAGGGTGCGGTTTTTGACTTTGCCATTCTCGCGGTAGGCATGGCGAAGGAGAATAGCGGGCGGGGAGTTGCGGTTGGGGACGGTGGCAATGTACATGCCGACCTAATACAACATGTCATAAGCTGTGTCAATAGAAAACTTAACATATACATGTCTACTAATCCGACAAAAAAGGCGGCTCAACTCCAACGCCAATCGCGACTTACCTAAAATTTAGGGGAGGAAGATACGTCGGGCACTCGTTATGCTAAATCTCAAAAACCGTCTTTAAGGCTGGAGCAGACTCGTTAGGGTTTGACAACACGAACTTTTCGCCGTCGCACACCACGACAGCGATCTCAAGCAGGCTCGCGAGACTGAGCCGCTGGTGATCGAGCGGTTGATCCAGGAACATCACCATCTGGCGCGGCGTCCCGACCCGAACGTAGCCATAGTCAAGCAATTGTCCGAGCGCAGCACGGAAGGCCTGAGCCAGTGTTAAGTTTCGCGTCACTTTAATCTCACCAATAAATGCCTGTTCGCCAAGCGAGAATGAAACATCCACGAAATCCTTCTCCATTTCTGCCTTTACCCCCCGCTCGGAGAAGAACTTATTGAGTCGGACTTGATAGTTCTGATGCTCCGGAACCACTGTCCTTTCTGCCGTTCCAAGAAGGTAGCTGTAGGCTTTCTTCAGCTCATCAAAGCTTGACGGGGCGCGAGATCGCTGCTTGCCTGACTGAACCTTTGCACTTGGCTTAGCAAGACCAAAAGTCAGTTCCTGGAGAAGTAAATTGGGGATATGGTTCTTGAGGCGCCAAATATAGCGCATTTGGGGGCGCCCACTGGATGCTTCCTTGAACGAATCATGTTCGGCATATACCATTTCGCCGGCGTAGACGAAGTCGTCGCGTCGGCTCGTGCGAACAAAAAGAGAGACGCGGGTTTCGGGAAGTCGAAGGTTTACGTAATCTTGCTGGTCCTCCGTAACATCGCGGCGCGTAACCCAAATGAACTGATCCGCATATAATTCGTCAGCGTAATCGTGCGTCGGTTCAAAATCTTCTTTGTTCAGCGTAATAAAAATCAGGTACCCACGATCTCTGCATTGGGGGGACAATCCAACGTTAAGGTGTTGCTGCTGTGAATCGTACTTAATTCCAACACTTGCAAGCGCCTCTTTCCGGCCATATCGGCCAAACAGTTCCAGCGGAAGTCGTACGGAAATGGAGTTTTTGGGAACGATTACGAAGCCCAGCGCCTCCAGAACTGCGTTGGCGTGACCTGCGTGCCTGCCTCCTGAAAATTCCGACTCGGGGAGAGCGACTCCGTGTTCGATCTCGACTGCGGTACGCACAACGACTTTCGGCGGGAACCGATGCCCCTTCCAAAGCAAATCGTATTTGGTGGAGTCACGGCCACTAGCTTTTATTTCCTCCAGTTGCGGCAGAAGTTGTTCAAGTGCCTTCTCGACTGAGGAAGCTTTGAAAGGTGGGATGGGCATGGTATTAGGGATTGCAATTTCACTTCTAGCTCGTGGCATCGTACGCGACTCCCAGCCTCGATTCAACGAAACGACGCCATGAGAGTAACCATCATGCGCGGTCTCATCTCTTGCGCCGGCAAAAACAGATGGATTCGCCACAGCGGAAAAATGGCTAACTCGACGCTGAATCCATGGCACTTGCGGACGCGCGAATGGATAGGGTTTTGCCACGCTCCGCGAGGGTGCGCCTCGCAGTTCTTGCGCTAACCCCTAGTCTACGTTCGATCTCTCGCCAGGAAACGTTGGAGGAGCGCAGGCTGGCAATCTGCGAAACATCCACGCTGGCGGCTGGCCGTCCGATGCGCTTGCCCTTCGCGCGAGCGTTCCTCAGCCCTGCCCGCACTCGTTCCACGATCAAGCTACGTTCCAACTCCGCCACCGCCCCCAGGACGGTGAAGACCATCTTTCCCGCGGGAGTCGAAGTGTCCATTTGTTCTGAAAACGATACAAAGTCAATTCCAAGCGCCTTGAAGGTTTCCAATGCCCGCAGCAAATGAGAGACAGAACGAGCGAATCTATCAAACCGCCAGACGCACACAACTTCGAACCGGCGCTTGTGCGCGTTGGCCATCAGCCGGTTAAGTTCTGGCCGGGAATCCTTCGCCCCGCTCACTCCCGCGTCGATGTATTCCCCCGCTATGGTCCATCCACGAGCTTCCGCGAACTGGCGTAACTCCCTCGTTTGCAGGCCCACGTCCTGGCCGTGGTTGGTGGTGCTGACTCTGGCGTAGATCGCAACGCGGGTAGTCATAGCGCCATGCTCGCAGGGGAGTCCATCGCAGACTCCCCCCGTATGTAATCGGCTGCCTTTTGCGCGGCGGATGCGGCGGACACCAGCAAGCGAGAATCGGCTTTGAGCCGTTCAATCCAAGTCTTGAGATACGCGGCAGAGTTTTGGAGGGTGGCAGGAGCAATGCCGGTAACTCCGCACAGCATGGCTGCTCCCATCTCGGCCACTAACTCTTCCTTGCTGTAGGATTCGCTTCCGAACGTGTTAAGAATCTCGATGCCCTCGCGACCGATGCGGGAAGCGTGGCCAGTCGAGTGCGTCAATTCGTGGAAGAGTGTCGAGTAATACTCTTCGACGGAAGAGAAGAGGCCGCGGGCTGGCATTCCCACTGTGTCAGAGGATGGCCGATACCATGCGGCGTTTGATTGCTCCATGCGTGGAGCGTTCGGCATGCCTGCTGCGATTGCTTCGCATTGTTCGATTGAAGCAACTGGCTGGGGAGACTCGCCTAGCCCTAACTTCTCCGCAATCCCTTCCGTCTGGCAGAGATTGAATACGCGATAGTACCGAAGCAAGAATGGCCGTGTTTTCTTCCCCTCAGTGTCCTGTCTCTCCTGCCCGATATGCCAGAACGTGACAAGAGAGGAGTGTTCTCCCTTCTTTACGTGGCCGCCGAGTTTATTGGCCTGATTGAACGTGAGCCAGTAGCGCGACGCGTACCCCTGCGACGCCAAAAGGAACACATTCAGGCCACGATAGGATTTCTGCGAGAGAAGATTGCACGGCATCTCAGTCCGCCAAGGTTTGCGCCACGGGGCAACGCCGGACTCCAATTGCTTGATGACTTGCTCTGTGACGATCTCGTAGACGGATGCGTGAGGCCAAACATTGCTTACGTCAGATTGTGCGGGGGACGGTATAGCCGAACAGACGGACTGATTTACACTTGTGGTAGCCACGTTGCACCTCCATTGTGCAATTCGGTTAGGGCTTGTCGGCTGTTGATAGCAGTCGGCAGGCCCGTTTCTATTTTCGTCTACGTCTGACGTTTCAAATAAGCCTCAACAGCCCGCCGGAATAGCTCTGCCATCGGTGCGCCAGTTTTGCGCGATAGTTTCTTGAGCCCTACCAGTAGCTTTTGAGGCAGCCAGACTGTAGTGCGTTTTTTCACTCGGCCATCATGGTGAGTATGTCAACGTATGTCAAGAACAAACCGTGGTCTGACTGAAAATAAATTCTCCGCAATGGTGAGCGTATTGCTTGCGGCACCGTAAAATCGTGCGCGGATCCGCAATGCAATTTCATGCGATTTTCAGTGGAATTTCAACACACTGTTTTCGCTGCTACTGCTCGCACCGTCCATCGCGACCTCGAAGAACCAAGGGGTAGGTAAGGAACCCCCCGGGGGTCAACGCGAACGAGAATGGGTGCGGGAATTTTTTGGCGGATTTTGAGCTACCAACAGAAGGCGGTTATGTAAACTTCACTCGATGACACAACTTCAAGAACTTGGACCGGTTGCTGAGGGAGCACAAATGGAGGGACAAATTTTCATCGTTTTCTTAAGTCATTGCATTCTTTCTAGTTCGGATGCTCCGACGGGAACGGTATCCATGGAGAGGGCTTCCCTGGCCCTGGGACAAATCGTCCGTCAACTGGATACATGTTCCACTGCCAATCACCATCCCTGACAGCGATACGGAGATGTATGTCTTCTTCGATTCCTCTGGTTGAAAGTGCGGGGATTGTTCCCCTGAGATTTAACTCTGCCGTATCTAACTGTTCAGAAGTATTCTTTTTGGAAACCACGACAAAAAATCTAATGTCTGACATTTCACTATAGCAGTTGTTGCGCACTCTCCCTGACACTCGCCACAGTGGGCGAAGGTCGCCCATCGGTATAACCGAACTTCTCAACATTGTTGTACCCGGCAGAACGTCTAAACAGATTTGAAGATCCGGCTTCACCTCTGCCTCTTGTGCTGTCTTTGGAAGCTGCTTGTGGGTGGATTGCTCGCTGCCAGCATCGCACCCAAACACTGGCAAAACTAGTAGTAGACTGAGCGCAAATTTCTTCATAGCTGGCTTCAGACTCGGGGAGCTTTTTCTCAGAGTATCACACTCATCGTGTGTAGACTCATAGTGGTCAGGGTTCTCAAGATGACGGAGTGCCCGCTGATCCGCGAATCATCTTTGGCAAGCGCGTTCGCGCTCTTCGCCTTGAGCGTCGCCTCTCGCAAGAGAAGCTGGCAGAACTAGCTGATTTGCATCGGAACTACGTCGGCGGAGTAGAGCGGGGGGAGCGGAATCTGGGCCTTCTCAACATCGTGAAGCTGGCTGAGGGGCTGAAGATTAGGACCGCTAAACTCTTCGAGACCTCGCGCTGATATCATTGTTCCGATCAATTCCTACTTGCTTCCTGCTCGACGCCGTGCCCTCAGGTCTCCCGACGAGCGACGGCATCCAAAACCACTTGATGTCCGATTACGCGACTTCGGGAGTTAGCCGCGCGGTCCCCGACTTCGCGCACGTCATTATGTGTTGCATCGCGGCTCGTTACAGACTAATGCGAATAAAGGCCCGCTGCATGGAACCCGAAGGAGTAGCCTGAAGGGTATATCCAGTAATATCACCGGCGTCGTTGATAGCTTGGACCTCCGTACCCTCCGGCGACAGTCCATCGGGCACGTCAAAAAGAATCAAATCTCCGTCCCTTTCCCGCACATAACCGTGATCCGCAGTCCCGTCGTTCCATAATCCAGCAACCTCCAGGCGGTCAGTAATACCCACGGTACCCGCGCCGCCCGTTGCATTCGGGATTTCGAAAACAATGAACTCTCCGTTGCTGAGCCGTACAAACTGGTGGGCCTGGAGGCCGTTGGGAGTGCCGCTGAAAGTGCCAACGACTGAGCCACCTTCGTTGATCCCAGAGATGCTGTCGATTTGTGCCGGGAACCCCGTTGGAGCATCAAAAACAGTAAAATTCCCTGCGGCCGCCCGCACGAAACCGTGAACCCCAACCTGGTCCACGTAAAGCCCGGCAATGTCGCCGCGTTCGTTGATGCCGCTGGGAATCGTCGTGCCCGAATTCGGCGCGTCAAAGACTATGAGATTTCCGTCCGCCTGCCGGACATAGCCGCGCACCTTGTTCGGTGTGAAATAATATCCAGTTATAACGCCATGGTCGTTGATGCCACTAACAGACGTGGAGGATGTGTCCGGGGCATCAAACACGACGAAATCGCCCTTGCGGTCCCGCACGAAAGCATGAGCTATGTTCGTCTGCGTTGCGTCGCCAAAGCTCCCTGCGACTTCGCCGCGATCGTTCATCCGGCTAACTGCCGTGAAGCTAGCATTCGGTGCGTCGAATACGATGACATTACCTGCCCGCTCCCTTAGAAATGAGCGATTCTTGTTGTTCTGGCTTCCGTCTACGAATGTCCCCGCGACCTCACGGTGGTTATTGATGGCGGTCGCCTGAGTTTGGACAGAGTTAGGAGCGTCAAAAATCACGTACCGCGCGCCGTCATGGTCCACCGACTGCGCCAATACTTGCGCGGGAGATGAAACCGAGCCGAAAAAGATCAGGAGTACTGGAATCAGCCATGGCGCAAGCCTAGATCCAGGCAAAGGTAAGGACATGCTAACCTCCTTGAGGAGGAGCAAGAAGGACCGAGTTTCCGAGGATACGTGGGCATGCTAGTTGCTCAGTCACCTAAAGTCAAGGCGCGTTGTGGGGTGGCAGAGTCTCGACTCCGCGGTCCACTTCCGCGAAAAGACTCTTTTTATACGGGATTTTCATTTTGACTTCCCCGCCGACCGATACCCAATGCTTGCTTATCGGGAGCTAATTGTCGCTGCTAATCCCTAACGCAGGAGACTAGGAACGGCGATGCGGGAGTCGATGATTTGGGCCAAAGCAAGAAGGTGGCTGAAGCGTTTTCTGTTGGCTTTAGCGACCTCGCTCTGCGCGTCCAAGAATTCCTTATCCCATTGAAGAGCCTTTGCGCTATCTACTTCCGGCCGCCTTGTGCTTAGAAGTCCCGTCAATTGCATGTAAAGAATTCCTGCGCTCGCTTCGAAATCGTGCATAAATGAGAGCAGTCCAATCTGCCTAACGAGCGCAGGTTGGTCAGTTACAGCCGCTATAGACTCTTGCACGTGTTCCAATTTACTTAGGCAGTTATCTCTCTGCTCAGATATTAGTTTACCTTCCTTGAAGTCCACATCAAGCGCCGCCGCATCGATATTTGTCAGGGCGGTTTTCGTCCGAACCACATCTGTGCGCAATTTTTCGAGATATGATGTGAATTCCGCTTTCGTCATGACATGGATTGTGTCTTCTTGGCTCTGGGGGTGAGCCGGTGAGGCAACGAGCATAAATACGGCGAGAAGGATTGTTTTACACATGATTGCTCCCGTAGGTGTGAAGCCAAGTCCACCAACCGAAGAGACTTCGCATATGCTACCAACTCAGCGCGGTCATCGCTCGGCTAGCGGCAGGTTTGTAGAGAAACATGAATTAGCTTTGCTTAATAAAGATAATTACTTCAACTGCCCGCTGAATGAATTCAGGCTCCAATTCCTGCACAGAGTTCTTGGGAGAGAACTTTCGGGACCAGAGTTCCTCCCCGCATTCAATCTTAATCGTTATGTCGGGGTGCTCTGGGTCCTCAAAGATGCTGACCGAGCAGTCGGTGTGGTCGGTTCTGTTTTTCAGGCCCTCCCGAACAGCGGCTTCAATCGCTTTGCGGCCTCTGTTGGGCGTTCAGGGACATCATTACAGAGAATTCTGATTGCCATAGCTTCCTCCTAATTCTCACACTACGCCGCTTAGAGCGCCATGCAAGTGCATTCATCGGCTAAGTCCCGGTAAACGCTAGTGCTTTACCGGATGCGCGTTCTCGGTGAGGAGTGGACGGGGGCGAGGAGCTCTGCGCGCGTCCGGTAAAGCCGTTTGGACGTGGCCGCCCGTGGTTGCGGTGGACGCGGGCCCTATGCAAATTCAATTGTGCGAAGGAGCGGCGTTAAGCCGTGCCGAGACTGTTCTGCAGGGCACAACACAGGACACCGTGTGCGCGGAAATTGGCTACGGCGAAAAAGTATCGCAAAGACGGTGGTCGAAGAAGCTTGAAGAAGGGACTGGTTTGACGGCGAGGCACAGAGATACGGAGCGCCGGGAAGGACGCAGAGTTTTCGAGTTGGAGAGAGTAGTCTCATGCCGCAACGCTGATCCGTGGTGGAGAACGAAGTTGAATTTCGGCAGCGGTGAGCCTTTCGATGACCTTCATCGGTCCACCGCATTTAGGGCAGCGCCAAAGAGCGGGACAATCTTCGGTGGAAGAGGCGTGTTGTCCGGCTTGCGGCTGTTGTGCCGAACCCAACAACTGAAAGCAAAGAGGCAGGAGTGTGGCGCGTTTGCGGTTGGCCAAAAAGCCGAAGTTACGGATGCGCACGAAGCCTTGTGGAAGGACGTGCAGTAAGAAGCGGCACAAGAATTCATTGAGCGATAGGGGCAGCAACTTCTGTTCGTTGTGGTGAGCAGAATCACGCCAGCGAAAGGTAACTTGACCATCGGCGAAGGAGACCAGGCGATGGTTGGAGATGGCCACACGATGAGTGTAGCGGCCCAGATATTGCAGCACATATTCGGGACCACCAAAGGGACGTTTCAAGTACACCACCCAGTCTTGTCGGTAGAGTGGCCGCAGCCAGGCAGCGAAGATCTTGGGTTGCGCAAGAAGCTTCAGGTTTCCCTGGAAGTTGAGCTGGCCATTGTGGAAAGCCTGTTCGAGAGCGTCGACGAACTTACCGCGAAAAACTTCACGCAGCACTTCCTTGGGAAGAAAGTAGTTGTCTCGTGAGCGAACCCAGCGGGTGTGATCGGGCGAGAGGCCGCCGGCAGGAACGACACAATGAACATGCGGATGAATTTTGAGTTTTTGGCTCCAGGTATGCAACACGCTGAAGAAGCCAATTTCCGCACCGAGGTGTCTCGGATCGCGAGCGACTTCGAGAAGGGTTTCGGCACTGGTGCGGAACAGGAGATCGTAGAGGATCTTCTTGTTCTGCAGAACCAGTGGCGCCAAGCGGCTGGGGAGGGTGAAGACCACGTGCAGGTAGCGGGTCGGGAGCAATTCTCGTCGACGCGCAGCGATCCAGCGTTCCCGTGTAGCGATCTGACACTTCGGGCAGTGGCGATTGCGGCAGCTGTTATACGAGATGGTGGCACGATGCCCGCAACGGGTGCACTCATCGAGATGACCGCCGAGTGCGGCGGTACGACATCGCTGAATGGCCAGCAACACTTTGATGTGCTTCCACCGAAGCCAGTGGCGATTTCGTTCGAGGAAAGCATCTCCCGCGGCGCGGATCAGATCGGCCACCTCCAGTGGTGGCCGGGCCATCTACCCTTCCTGCGGCGAACGGCCTTCGAGCGGCAGCGAATCCAACGGACTCGCAGCCGCATGCAGGTGACGTTGGGAGAGATGCAGATAGCGGGCCGTCTCTTTCAGATCGTTATGACCTAACAGGATTTGAATGGTGCGCAGGTCAGCACCATCCTCGAGTAGATGGGTCGCAAAACAGTGACGAAGCGTGTGCGGATGAACATCTTTCTGGAGGCCCGCTCGCTGGGCGGCTTTCTTGCAAGCGTTCCACACCACCTTGGTGTCGATCGGCGTATCACCGGTATGCCAGCGGTTGCCTGGAAACAGCCAGGCGCTGGACTTTCGCCGCAAGCGGCGCCAGTGCTCACGTAGTGCCTCGAGTAGTTTTGGGCTGAGCATCACATCTCGGTCTTTGCGTCCCTTGCCGCCCTGGACGTGAATGACCATGCGTTTGCTATCGATGTCGCTGACTTTCAGGTGTGTCAATTCAGCGCGTCGTACTCCGGTGGCGTAGAGCGTCATCAGCAGAGTGCGATGGAAGGAAGTGCCGGCGGCCTGAATGAGTTGAGCAACTTCTTCCTGGCTGAGGATCGCTGGCAGGCGATGAGCCCCTTTCGGATAGGGAGTGTCGGCGATGCTCCAAGTTCTCTTGAGTGTCTTACAGTAAAAGAACCTTAAGGCTGCCAGACGGACCGCGACACTACTCGCTGACAACTTGCGCCTCTCAAATAGATCCGCTTGGTATTCGCGAATGTGTCGAGGGCCTAAGCGATCCGGGGAGCAGTTGAAGTGTCGAGCAAAATCCTCGACTGTGCGGATGTAGGAACGTGTGGTATGTTGAGCGTAATTACGGCGCTGGAGTTCTTCCAGCATTATTTTGCGAAGATGGGTCACAGGAACACCTCCTGTGACCCACATTTACATCAAGCCATCAAGCAACCAACGCTCCACTACCTCACGCGAAGCGTCCGCCGCCGGGCGGCTACGTCCAAACGCCGTTACCGGAGAATGTGTGGATTTGCAGGCCCCGCGGAGCACCAGGGCATGGCGGGCACACCTGGATCACTGACTTGCGGATCGACCGGAAGCTTCCCAGTTGTTACTCGTCAGCATCACAATTTTCTCGCTTATAATTAAGACATGAGATTGAATCCCTCACTGCAGTTGTCGGATTCCTTTCAGGCGCGTCTAGCCGCTCAAGCCATTCTTCGCAACCAGTTCGATATGAAGAAGGCAGTCGCGGAACTGCGGCCGGACATCACGCAATGGCGCTCTTTCGGTCAGAGGCTCCTCGCAGAACCAGCCGTGCAGCACAAGCTCGAAATCATCATGCGCAGAGGCGACAGGAACGCACAGAAGTTCCTGAAGCTAATGTGGGATTGGCTGACGTTTGACGGACAGGAAATCGAAATCGCCGACACGAACGGCGGCGTCCGCAAAGTGAAGGTGATAACGAAGGGTGAGCACAAACAGAAAATGACCGCTGCCCGCGTCCTCGCCAAAGGCTATCTTGCGAGATGAAAGGCGAATAGTCTACTTCGAGATCGCTGCCGGTGGTTGGAGGGCTCGACTCGGAAGCTCTTCAGAATCTGACAGGTGAGACGTTCGCGGGCGATACGAGGAGGACGAATTAATTAACTTTTCCGGGGGATACTCTTCAGAAGTGCAGATCTGTTCATCGCGACTGCCGGTCACTGCTAGCCGCGAGGCTATAACACAATTCAATTGCTGCGCAAGGCACCGTGCATGCTATTCTCTGCCCCTACTAATAGTGTTTGACTTTCCGCTTTAGGTACAGCTAAACTCCTCTTGACACATGTTTAGGAATAGCTAAAATAGGAGAGCTGGGAGGATGGCCGGAAGGTATACGTTCGTATTGGTCTCTGGCCATTCTGCTGGAAAGAGAGCGGTAGGCTTTCTGGAAGAGATCATGGAAGGGGAAGAAGGCGAATCGCGAGTAGATGCCAAGGAAGCATTTGAATCAATTCCCGCGAAGAAGGATCGTGAGGTTAGAACCAGAATTGACTATTGGCTGGACGGAGGTCGAAATAACAACTGGTTTCATGGTTGGCCCAATGATCAAGACGTGAAGGATTGTTTTTGCTTCCGGTGGGATGAGAAGAGGCAACACCACAGACTCTATGGATTTCTCTACAACCCACAACCAAAAACTAATGCTCGTTTTCAAATATGCGCTCTGGCATATCACGATTTTAAGAACGATGAATCGACTGACCGCACGTTACTGTTAAGGCTAATGAGACTCCGCGAGAATTCCAACGTCAAGAGCGCTATCGGATTTGTATTTCCTGATGGAAACAAACCGAAGGGGAAAATAAAATGATTGAAAATATGCATTGGACAAGCAGAAGTACCGAAGATTTTATGTACAGGATTTCTTCGGACTTTGCGCTTCAAATCGAAAATAAGATGGATGAAGTGGGGATTACTCAATCCGGCCTCGCCGAGAGAATTGGCGTTACTCCCGGTCGAGTCTCTCAGGTGCTCCGAGACCCTGGCAACCTAACCCTAAAGAAGATGGTCGAATATGCTAGGTCACTAGGAATGAAAGTTTCTGTTGTGGCTTATGAGGACGACGACCCTCAAAACAACAATGGCCCTATTAACTCCCAAATTTTTAACACTTGCTGGAAAAAGGCTGGGAAACCTGCTGACTTTTTCTCTCTCGGGGAGACTACTGCTTCCATTATCACAAGCGTCCCATCCATTCGGTACGTTTCGGCACCCGACTGGGACGATAGGCAAGACTCTACCTTGACAGTGACGAAGTGGCTGCCGTCCCTATTGGGCCAAAAACTCACCCATAGCTATGTGATTTCTGCGGGAGCCGAATAAAAAATGCCGGAAATTTCTCAAATTGGTTTTAAGCATACTGAGATCGTTGAGTTGATGCTCAAGAAGATGGGCATTCACGAGGGGATTTGGGCGCTGTTTATCAGATTCGGAATTGGCGCCTCAAATGTTGGACCAAGCGAGAGTGAGCTTAATCCGGCCGCCATTATTCCTGTCCTAGAGATCGGGCTGCAAAAGTTTGAAAAAGAGACGAATGTCTCAGTGGACGCTGCGAAGGTTAATCCAAAGCCAGTCGAAACCGCCGCGAAAAAGTAAAACTTGGGGCCGCGGCAGAGTGGTTTATTGCGCCGGACTTATAATCCGTGTGAACGTCTCAGCGTCCCGTAGGTCCGAATCTTACACGAACGCTGCCAACCGCAGAACGAACAATATTCCTTTCGAACAAAAACTCTCGAACACGGCACTCTGCGCGCCGCCCGGATTCATACCAGGGATTGATCGATATTTTCTCAACGATTCCACTCCTATCACCCACATTCTACTGTACTTAACGACAATCTCGCCTTCCCACAACTAATTACCGACAAAACCATCTCACAAATGGCTCGGCCCGTCTCTGTGCTGCTGTGTTTTCAATGACTTAGAGACTCCCTATGCCTTAAGCTACTAGTACCATTTCAGGTACACTCCAAGTCGTGCTAAATGATGTTAAGTACCGTGGAATCATAGATTTATCTGATTTCGAATGAAAGCTGCGTAATACTCTATGTAGGCGTGTGAGAGTTGATATTTTTGCCGAATCCTCGGGGCTCTCCACGCTGAGGGTAGCTGCGTTCAGGCTTGGGAAGTACGCGCGTTACCGGCTGGTGGGATGGGCTGAAGAATCGCCGTGATCGGTCTTCTCGCTACTCTCCCGGCATTTATGGGCACGTGGCATAAAGTCTCTGCGAAGCATCTCCCGGCCTACCTTGACGAAATGTGCTTTCCGGTTTAACAACCGCAAGAATCAGTTCCTTTTCCGCGATACGCTTATCAAGCTGATTCTTTCTCCAAATCTAGAATACAAAAATTTGACAGCCAAGGTCCAAGATGCGGCCTAGGGCTTGCGGATAATTATATTAATGCCCCCATCTTCAAGCCTTTTTCCAAGCGTTTGAACGGGCTTATCGATTATTTTAGCGTTCAACAAGGCCAATCCTATCGCATTGGCCTTTTCTTGATTAGCTGCTGTTACACAATCAAAAGATATGCCCGGATATACGGGATCTCCTTGCACGGGCAAGAACATTCCCTCTTGCTTGTCAACATCCGCACCTGCTTCTACTAGTGCTCTCCGCAATTGTTCGCCAAATTGTTGAGTAGAGGTAGTCGGCCCATCAACAAATATGTGGATTTTTAGAGGCGAAAGGTTCGCTTTAATGGTCAAGTAATCCGTGACCTGAGAACGCTGAGCATCGCTCATTGCCAATTCTGGTGGACCGAAATTATTCACAGTTTGTGGAGCTGTGACTGATGAACCTTGATTGACTATGGAACCGGTCGGATTTGTGACACTGAAAGCGGGTTGCTGCGCTGGAGGCGTCTCGTCTTTTTTGGGAGCTGGTTTCTGTTGCTCCTTAGATGCCCCAGTTGATGCCGGGGGGAAGTGTTTAGGCTCAGCCTTTGCCTTATCAGTTGGCTTAACGGTAGCTATCGGAGAATCGGGTTTGCTAGGACCATGTTCAAGATGTTCCTGGGCTTCAGGCGGCTGGGAAGATGTTGAAATTTCGGGTGCCTTGGGAGAGGTCATCCACCGATTCAAAAGAACAGTTCCCGCAGCAAACCCAAATGCGCAGCATCCGAGAACTAGATAACGCATCAAGGTATCGGTCTTGAGAATCGCTTCTGCACGGTAGACTCCAAAAAGAGCAGTAAAGAAAGCCAACCAAAGCACCCCCGTTGCGGCGCTCATATTGAGCTTTCCGCTGAGTGCCAGTGCGATTGCAAGCAGGGTAACGACACCCCACGTAATCGGACTCGCAAAGAAAGATTCGACAAGAACCCATGTTCTATCCATGGCGCGCAAACACCTCTCCCCCCTGACTTAAAGGGGAGTCTACTTTGGCGCTCACCTTGCGTCACGGTTATAATTCCGCATTGTCGCACCGCCGCCAATCCAGTTCCGCGCCGATTGTTAGCCGCAGTTTTCGCTTTTCCGCAGAGAGTGACCCCCGGCGGCGCGTCACGGCATGCCGGGGTGCCCTCTCGACAAATTCGTACAAAGGACGGGAGATTCACTGAGCGTGCGAGGGCTTCATTCCCCGCCGAGGTCCCGCAATTCAATCCCGGTGGTCTATAGACCCATAGAATTACTGCAACCTTGCACTAACTTTCAGGGACTCTCTGAGGAGTTATCCTCCAAAGTCACGGCTGGTGCCGTCAGTTCATATCTTTTGTTGTGTCCTACCTGCCGCTCTGTGACACAAGGACCGCCCTGCGAGTCCCGCAGTGTTGTCAACTCGGCGAGATACTGTCTTGCTTGCCGTTCCTTCCACCCATATCGACGCTCGGCTTCCGCTAGCAATTCGGTTCCCAGCATTGGCTGTCGTTCCAACAAGTGCAAGTACGGATGCAAGGGATAGAGTCGGTAGTCCACGCGGTCGAAGTACAGCGGGATGGGGTCATATTTCTCGCCATCTCGCATCTTGCCCCAGTGGAACTCGCACACCGGCGCTCGCCTGTCTGGGCGCACCATCTGGTGAATCACGTCAGGGTCCTGCGCGAAACGGCCAGAGCCGACAATCTCGGCATTCCCGATTTTGCCCTCGATTCCCGGCTGAGGCTTTCTATCGTGTGCAATGATCCAAACAGCGGGCAATCTCTGGAGCTGACCGAAAACGTCTGAAGCAACGGCGGGACCGTTCAGGTCACAGCCGGACGGGAACAACTTCACCACGCTGTCTATGCTCACAAACTCCAACCCCTCTGCTTCCGCCCAATCCGCGATAACTTTGATTCGCTCTTTTGGCGAGCGGGAGGAGAGCACGTTTTGCCTGAGACCATCAGGCAAGACCGCTATATCAGGCGCACCGTTGGAAAACTGCTTAGCGAGGCGCTGCCCAAACTGACGACCCTTCATCTCCAATTCGACAATGCCTGTCCGAATTCCACCTCTTGCTTCACGCAAAAGAAACTTGCCTCCCACACTCAGAGTTTCATGCAGTTGGGCTGTCAGCATGGTCTTGTAAGTTTCCTCAGGGCCATGAAGCACGTGAACGCCTTCCTCGACCACGATGTCAGGCACGAGCCACCTTAGTGGATTACGCTTTGCATATTCGATCAGCGCGGAAACAGTGGACGATTCAACGCTCGTCGGCTGGATGTTCATTGCCGCGGCGCCAGCGACTCTATAAGGCTGGCCCGAATTAGGGCTTCGGCATCAGTTCGCTTGATTCTCACGAGCCTACCCAGCTTCACGTAGGGGATGCGGCGCTGGCACACCCATGCTCGAATCGTGCTCGGCTTGAGCCTCAGCAATGCGGCGGCTTCGGGAACGGTGAGAAGTTCGCTCGGCCTATCCATGTTGTGTTCGCAGCGCTTTTGAGCGTGACTCTACGGATGCAAGCGAAACTCTCCACCGGTTCCCGACTTTGCGACCTACGAGCTTCCCTGCCCAGATCAATCCGTACAGATAGTCCAGACCAACTCCCAATTTCCGTGCTGCCTCAATTGCTGTTATCTCGGCCTTTGTCTGCGTCATAAAACCCCCTTGCCATTTTGAGAGACTAATGCTTATACTAATCCTATGCAACGTGACATGTACGATGCCGTAACAATGGAAATTATCGTGCCAGCGTCCTCTTCTGACTCTGAAGGCGAGACTTGGTATGACGAGCCTGTCAAAGTCCGAAGGTTCACGACAAAAGATCTGGATCGCAATTCAGTCCAAGGCAAGAAAACGAGCGAACAAATTGGGCCACAGCGACGAGATGAAATGCTGAATCTTGCATCGCTTATGCGAGCGATCAAAGTTAAGGACGATTTAGCTGCAGAAAAGGCGCTTCTGCAACTCAGAGCGTATCGAGGGCCGATAGTGCGTGGAGTTACAGAAGCTCTTCTAAAAGAGCCCGGATTCACCCAGCAGATACTTGTGAAGGAATTGTCAAACCTGCTAGATGGCGTGCGCCTTGTCATGTGGCGTTGGTCTGAAGGAGTTGGACTCGCGTTGTTGTGCCCCGACTTAGCCTCAGCTCTACTGGTGCGGGTCGTGATGAGTTCCATCGGCACGTCAGCAGGCTTACGCATTTGTCCGAAATGCAGCGGGGTTTTCCTCCAAAAAAGAGCAGACCAGGACTACTGCTCCGTGAGATGCCGCGAGGCTCATCGTGTCGAACGATGGCGCGCCGGGAAAAAGTCAGAGGACCGGTCTCTTAAGGATGCAAAGGAGAAAAAATCGACCAGACGGAGGAATGCAAGATGATCTACAAACGCGGCTGCAACAAGAATGGTCCAGACGGCACTTGCAGTAAGTGTGGCGAGCGTGGTGCGTGCGGCGTCTACTGGTACAAGTTTATGTGGCAAGGAAAACTCGTGCGCGAGTCCACAAAGCAGGGCAATGACAAGGTGGCTCGCCAGATGGAAGCCGCCCATCGAACGTCGCTGGCGAAAGGTGAGGTCGGTATCCGCGAGAGGAAGGCTGTGCCCACACTGAAAGAATTTCTGAAGCAGGAGTTCCTTCCGTATGTCGAGACGCGGCATGTGGCGAAACATAACACGCTGCGATATTACACAGATGGCAGCGCGATGCTGATGAAGACGGAACTGGCGGGGCTACGCCTGGACGAGTTAACTGACCAGCACGCGCAGCAGTTCGCCAGACAGCACTCTTGCCTTTCACCTTCCGGCATCAATCGCGGATTGCGGACGCTGCGCCGCGCCATGAACCTCGCCTTCCAGTGGAAGAGACTGGAGAAACCGGTGAAGGTCATGCTTGCGACGGGTGAACGTCAGCGGGACCGTGTGCTAAATGAGAACGAGATCGAGAAGTATCTTGACGCCTGCCCGCAGCCTTGGAAGGACTGCGCCTCAATCATTTTGGACGAAGGGTTCCGCCCCAGCGAAGTATTCGCCCTGCGATGGTCGCACGTGTTTTTTAACGAGGACCGCACAGGATTAGTCCAGGTGTTGGAAGGGAAATCTAAGGCCGCACACCGCCTGCTCCCGATGACGTCACATGTTTATGGCCTACTGGTGGACCGTTACGAATCGTGCGGTCGCCTAGCCGAAGGGTGGGTTTTCCCGAGTTCCAGCAAATGTGGCCACTTCAATGGCGACGCCGCCAAGGACCAACACAAGAAGGCCCTAGCTGATTCTGAAGTGGATGCCTTTGTGCCATATACGCTCCGACACACTGCGCTGACCCATCTTGGGGAAAAAGCAGGCGGGGACGTGTTCGTGCTAGCCCGCATCGCAGGCCACAGTTCGATTACGGTCACACAGCGCTATATCCATCCTCAGGCTGACGCGATCAATCGGGTGTTCGCAGCATCGCAATCGAAGGTGGGCACAAAATTGGGCACACACAAAGCAACGTCGAATTTGAAGCGAAGCAAACGACTTCAGCGTGATGCAATATAGTTGATTGATTACAAAGAATTAGAATGGTGCCCGGGGGGGGACTCGAACCCCCATGAGGTAAAACCCCGGAGGATTTTAAGTCCTCAGCGTCTGCCATTCCGCCACCCGGGCAGGACAGCTACAAAAAATAGCATGGATGGACGCTGCGCTCAACGCTTGGGCGCGCTAGTGTATGTCGTGCAGCACGATGTGCCACTCTTTGTGAATGCTTTGTAACTTGATTGACAAGCGTTAGGGGGCGCGGTAATTTTTCTTGCTCATTCTGGATGGCCGCCTCTGAGGAGGACCAAGCGCAGGAGCGCAGCAGCAGCTCTCAAACGAGCATCCTGCACGCTAGCGAGCGTCTGCTTTCATCTTGGCGTAAAATCACGTGAGCCGTTCTGGAATGCAGTGCATCAAAACCTATCGAGTGGTCCATGGGAGTTTTCCTCCCTGCCACAGGAGCTAATGTGAGCCAGCCGAATCTCGACCTGTTGAGCATAAACACTATCCGCACTCTGGCGATTGACGCCGTGCAACAGGCAAATTCCGGCCACCCTGGCGCGCCGATGGGTTTGGCGCCAGTCGTCTATGAACTGTGGCAACAGCACTTGCACTACGATCCCGCGGACCCCACCTGGCCCAATCGCGACCGATTTGTTCTTTCCGCAGGCCACGCCTCCATGCTGCTATACGCCACGCTCCATCTCGCGGGCGTCAAAGAAGCTACGAAAGACGGCAAAATCCTGGATTCGCTCGCCGTTTCGATGGACGAAATCAAGCGCTTCCGCCAAATCGGCAGCAAAACGCCCGGCCATCCCGAATCTCACATCACCACCGGCGTGGAAACCACCACAGGTCCCCTTGGACAGGGCGCAGGCAATAGCGTCGGAATGGCGATTGCCAGCAAGTGGCTCGGAGCCAATTTCAACAAGCCTGGCTTCGAGATTTTTGACTTCAAGGTCTACGCCGTTTGCGGAGACGGCGACCTCATGGAAGGCGTCTCCAGCGAAGCCGCTTCGCTTGCCGGTCATTTGAAGCTTTCGAATCTCTGCTGGATTTACGACAACAACCACGTCACGCTCGACGGTCCTGCGGATTGGTCCTTCAACGAAGACGTCATGACACGGTTTCTGGGCTACGGCTGGAGCGTTACGCACATTGCCGATGCGAACGATCTGGATGCGCTGGGCCGCGCCTACGAAGTGTTCCAGCACACAGTAGGCCGTCCTACTTTAATTGTGGTCGATAGCCACATCGGCTACGGCTCCCCGCACAAACAAGACACCTACGAAGCGCACGGCGAGCCGCTCGGTGAAGCCGAAGTGAAATTGGTCAAGAAAAATTACGGCTGGCCGGAAGACGCGAAATTTCTGGTCCCTGATGGCGTTTACGATCAATTCAAAAACGGCGTTGGCAAACGCGGCGCCGAAGCCCACTCCGCTTGGAACGCGAAATTCGCGGACTACAAAAAACAGTTTCCACAGCTCGCAGACCAACTGAACCGCATGCAAAGCGGCCAGCTCCCCGACGGCTGGGACAAGAATCTCCCCACCTTCCCCGCCGATCCTAAAGGCATGGCTACGCGCGAGAGCTCTGGAAAAACACTAAATGCGCTCGCTGCCAACATACCGTGGCTCATCGGCGGCTCGGCCGATTTGGCCAAATCCAACAAGACCAATCTCACCTTTGAAGGCGCGGGCGATTTTTTCCCTGACGCGTATCACGGCCGCAACATTCACTTCGGCGTGCGTGAACACGCCATGGGTGCCATCGTAAATGGCATGACGCTGTCCAAGCTCCGCGCATTCAGCGCCACATTTTTCAATTTTAGTGATTACATGCGCCCCAGCATGCGCCTCGGCGCTTTGATGGAAATTCCATCCATCTATATTTTCACGCACGACTCCATCGGCGTCGGCGAAGACGGCCCAACGCACCAGCCCGTCGAACAGCTGGCCGCCTACCGTGCCATGCCAAACATGCTTGTCTTCCGCCCCGGCGACGCCAACGAAGTGGTCGAAGCCTACAAAGTTGCTCTCCAGCACACACACGGCCCCTCAACGCTTGTGTTCACTCGCCAGGCCGTGCCCACCTTCGATCGCACTAAGTACGCCCCCGCATCCAGTGTCGCTAAAGGCGCATACGTACTCGCCGACGCCGCGGGCGGCAAGCCTGACGTTATCTTGCTCGCCAGCGGAAGCGAGGTCGGTCTTTGCGCTGCCGCCTACGAAAAATTGACGGCAGACGGCGTTAAAGCTCGCGTCGTCAGCATGCCCAGCTGGGAGCTTTTCGAAAAACAGGATGTTGCCTACAAAGAGAGCGTTTTGCCCTCGAGCGTCACCGCGCGCGTTTCCGTCGAAATGGAATCCGTTTTCGGCTGGGACCGCTACGCCGGCCCCAAAGGCAAGATCATCGGCATGCGTTCGTTCGGAGCGTCTGCCCCGCTGAAGGACCTGCTCAAAAAGTTCGGCTTTGAAGTCGAAAACGTGATTGCAGCAGCCAAAGAAGTCCTCGGAAAGTGAGTCCCGCATGAAAGTTGTGATTGGTTCCGACCACGCCGGCTTTCAACTCAAAAACGCCATGGGCGACCTGCTGCGCTCGATGGGCAACGATGTCCTCGACATCGGCGCTTTCAACGAAAATCCTTCCGACTATCCCGATTTCGCAGAAGCCGTGGATCGCGCAATCCTCGATGGCAAAGCCGAGCGTGGCGTCCTCGTCTGCGGCAGCGGCGTCGGCGCCAGTGTGGCGGCCAACAAGCTACCCGGCATTCGCGCAGGAATGTGCCACGACACCTATTCAGCGCACCAGGGCGTCGAGCACGACAATATCAACGTGCTCGTGCTCGGTTCGCGCGTCGTTGGCATCGCCCTCGCCCAAGATTTGGTAAGGGCGTTTATGGGCGCGAAATTTACCAACGAAGAGCGGCATGTGCGGCGACTCGGCAAAGTGAAGGCCCTGGAAACGAAGTACTGCCCCGGGTCCTGAGCCCCGGCTGGCATTAGCCAACACTGGCCAATGTGCATGTGACCGGCACGGCTGCACCCTCAGGGAGTACAATAGACGTTCAACGAGTTTCCAAAGCTAGAGGAGAGTCTTCATGACGACAACAACTACAGTCCCCAATGTCGGCACCGCGCAAGGCGCCAATCCCCTCAAAGCGCTGCTAGCATTCGGTCAATCCCCCTGGATGGATTACATCCGCAGAGACCTCCTTACCAGCGGCAGCCTCAAAAAATATATCGATAACGATGGGCTCCGCGGCATGACTTCCAATCCCGCGATTTTTGAAAAAGCCATCACCGGCAGCAACGTCTATTCGGACATTCTCAATTCCCCCGACGCAAAAAAACTCGACGCCAAAGGTCTCTTTGAAAAAATCGCCATGCGCGACGTTCAGGCTGCTTGCGACATTTTCAAACCCGTCTACGCTGAGTGCAAACGCCGCGACGGCTACGTCAGTCTCGAAGTCTCTCCCTATCTCGCCAACGACACCAAAGGCACCATTGACGAAGCCCGCCGCCTCTGGAAATCCGTCGATCGTCCTAATGTCATGATCAAAGTTCCGGCCACGCCCGAAGGCATCCCCGCCATCCGACAGCTTCTTGAAGACGGCCTCAACATCAACATCACACTGCTCTTCGCGCAGTCCGCTTACGAGCAAGTCGCCGAGGCTTTTCTTGCCGCCCTCGAAGCTCGTGCCGCCAAAGGCCAGGACATCAGCCAGATCGCCAGCGTCGCCAGCTTTTTCGTAAGCCGCATCGATTCTCTGATCGATGGCAAAATCGACGAGAAGCTGAAGACCGCCACTGATCCGGCGCTAAAAGCCCTTCTTGAAACTCTCCAAGGCAAAATCGCCATCGCCAACGCTAAGCTCACCTACAAGAAGTATCAGGAACTCTTTGCCGGTTCACGTTGGAATGCCCTCGCCGCCAAAGGCGCACAAACGCAGCGCCTGCTCTGGGCCAGCACCAGCACCAAGAATCCCAAATATCGCGATGTTCTCTACGTGGAAGAACTGATCGGCGCTGACACCGTAGACACGATTCCTCCGGCGACTTTCGACGCATTTCGCGATCACGGCAAGCTCCGCAATAGCTTGACGGAAAACGTCGACGCGGCACGCGCCACCATGGATAACCTCGCCAAGGCCGGCATCTCCATGAAAGAAGTCACGGACAAACTTCTTCTGGACGGCGTCAAACTCTTCGCGGATGCGTTCAAACAGCTTCTGGACGCAACGGGAAAAAGCGCAGGGGTGAGTGCGTGAGCTTGAATCGCCAGACCTACACACTCCCGGACAAATTCGAAAATGATGTAAACGTCTCGCTTCAGAATTGGAAGAAGAACGGCAAAGTGAAGCGGCTTTGGCAAAAAGATGCCTCGCTTTGGACGAGCACAGACGAGGACAAATGGCTCGGCTGGCTGGATATTACCGAGCAACAGATCGAGGACATTGACAAGCTGAAGCAGATCGCCGCCGACATTAAGAAGGCAGGATTCAAGAACGCCCTGCTCCTCGGCATGGGCGGCTCCAGCCTCTGTCCTGAAGTCCTTCGTATGACCTTCGGCAAGGCCGCTGGCTATCCGGACCTTCACGTACTGGATTCCACGGATCCCGCGCAAATTAAAGCCATCGAAGAGAGCGTGGACCTCAGCAGCACGATCTGCATAGTTTCCAGCAAATCGGGCAGCACGCTCGAACCCAACATTTACAAGCAATATTTTTTCGATCGCGTGAAAGCCAAGGTCGGCGAAAAAGAAGTGGGCAACCGCTTCATTGCCATCACGGATCCCGGCTCAAAAATGCAGCGCGTCGCCGAGAGAGACAAATTCCGAAAGGTCTTCATGGGCGTGCCAAGCATCGGCGGACGCTACTCGGCGCTTTCCAATTTCGGCATGGTGCCCGCTGCAGTCATGGGCATAGACGTCGCGAAGTTTCTGAAAAACACGCAGAAGATGATGGAAGCCTGCGGCGCGGATTCGGATGCCGTTACAAACCCCGGCGTCATCCTGGGAACAATTCTCGGCCTCGCCGCAGATCAGGGCCGCGACAAGATGACAATCATTACTTCGCCGGGAATTTACGATCTTGGCGCCTGGCTTGAGCAGTTGCTTGCCGAATCCACGGGAAAATCCGGCAAGGGCATCATCCCCGTCGACCGCGAACTCCTCGCCAAACCGGATGTTTACGGCACCGACCGCGTTTTTGCGTATCTGCGCCTCGAATCGGATCTGGACAAGGAACAAGCCGCCGCGGTGGATGCGCTCGCAAAGGCTGGGCACCCCGTCGTCCGCATCGTCTTGCCGGACGTCTACACCCTCGGCCAGGAATTCTTCCGCTGGGAAATTGCCACCGCCGTCGCCGGCTCTCTCATCGGCATCAACGCCTTCAATCAGCCCGACGTCGAAGCCAGCAAATCGGAAACGCGCAAGTTGACTACGGAATACGAATCCACGGGCAAGCTCCCACCCGAATCTCCATTCTTTACGGGTGATGGCGCAAAGCTCTACGCGGACTTGAAAAACGCCGCGGCGCTAAAGGGCGGAGCCACGCTCGCAGGCTTTTTGAAAAAGCATCTCGCGCGCATCGATGCCGGCGATTATTTTGCCGTCCTTGGGTACATCACCATGAACGAAACACATGAAGAGGCGCTCCAGGCGATTCGCCTCGCCGTGCGCGACAACAAAAAAGTAGCCACCGTCCTAGGCTTTGGGCCGCGTTTCCTTCATTCCACGGGACAAGCTTACAAAGGTGGGCCCAACTCCGGTGTTTTCCTGCAGATTACTTGCGACGACGCCGTGGACATCCTGGTTCCTGGGCAGAAGTACACCTTTGGCGTGGTGAAAGCGGCGCAAGCGCGCGGTGATTTTGCCGTGCTCGCGGAGCGCGGCAGGCGCGCTTTGCGTGTCCATCTCGGCAAAGATGTCGCCGCAGGGCTGGCAACGCTGACAGACGCCGTTAATCAAGCGCTCGCATAAAATAAATATCGATTAAATTCGCTGAAGACTCACAAAACTAGCGCTCAGGAGCAATTGCGATGCAACTTGGCATGATCGGGCTGGGAAGAATGGGCGCCAACATGGTCCGGCGCCTGCAAAAGAACGGCCACACTTGCGTCGTCTATGACCGGAGCGCGGACTCCGTGAAACAGCTCGCGGGAGAAGGCGCAACGGGAGCGAGCTCGCTCGACGATTTCGTCAAGAAGCTGCAAAAGCCCCGGGCCATCTGGCTGATGGTTCCGGCGGCGGTCGTGGACGCTACGCTTCACGAACTCACTAGCAAACTTGAAGTCGGCGACATCATCATCGACGGCGGAAATTCCTACTACATTGACGATATTCGCCGTGCTCGTGAACTTTCCGGCCAAGGCATTCATTATTGCGACGTTGGCACCAGCGGCGGCGTCTGGGGACTTGAGCGCGGCTACTGCCAGATGATTGGCGGCGAAGCAGACATCGTGAAACATCTCGATCCCATTTTCAAAACGCTCGCTCCTGGCCGTGCAAATGTCGATCGCACTCCCGGACGCGAAAAAGTCGGCGGTACTGCCGAAGAAGGCTATCTGCATTGCGGCCCATCTGGCGCCGGACACTTCGTGAAGATGGTCCACAACGGAATCGAATATGGGTTGATGGCCGCTTACGCCGAAGGCCTGAACATCCTGAAGCACGCCAACGCCGGAAAAACTCAGCGCGAGAGCGATGCGGAAACGACCCCACTTCGCAATCCCGAACACTATCAATATGATTTCAATCTTGCGGACGTCACAGAGGTCTGGCGCCGCGGCAGCGTAGTCGCCTCCTGGCTGCTCGATCTCACCGCCATTTCTCTTTTGGAGCAACCTACGCTCGAGCGTTTCTCCGGTCGCGTCTCGGATTCCGGCGAAGGCCGCTGGACCATTCTCGCAGCAATCGAATCCACCGCTCCCGCGCCAGTTCTAACCGCATCTCTTTTCGAGCGCTTCACATCGCGCGGCGAAGACGATTTCGCCGCCAAAGTTCTTTCCGCCATGCGCTTTCAGTTCGGCGGTCACGTCGAGAAAAAATCTGGCCACTAATTATTTCATCGGCCACTTGGACAAGTGAGATAGGACTACCTGGATGACTCCGAATCAGACCGATGCAGCTCCCACCGGCTCCCCTTGCGTCATGGTGATTTTTGGGGCGAGCGGCGATCTTACCAAGCGAAAGCTCATTCCTGCTCTGATCAACCTCGCGCAAGAGGGCCTTCTTTCGCAACAGTTCGCCATTGTCGGCTTCGCTTTCGACCAAATGAACACGGAATCTTTCCGCGCCCTCCTCAGCGAAGAGATCAAAAAATTCGAAGACCATCCTGTCGATGAAAAACTGTGGCAATGGTTTCTGGATCGCATTTACTACGTCCAGGGCGATTTTAAGGACCCCGCTGCCTACCAGCGCCTGAAAGACCAGATCGCGGAAGCCGATAAAAACCACGGCACACAGGGCAATCTTTTCCACTACCTGGCCGTATCTTTCGATTTTTTCTCGCTGATCGTCCAAAAACTCGGAGAGATCGGCCTCACCAAGGAAGAAAACGGCAAGTGGACCCGCGTGATCGTGGAAAAACCCTTCGGCCACGACCTTCCTTCCGCGAAACAACTCAACAAAGAACTGAAACAAATTCTGACCGAAAAACAGATTTTCCGCATTGACCACTATCTGGGCAAGGAAACCGTCCAGAACGTGATGGTTTTTCGTTTCGCCAACAGTATGATTGAGCCGCTTTGGAACCGTATGTACATCGATCACGTGCAAATCACCGCCGCTGAATCTGTCGGCGTCGAACACCGTGGCGCTTTCTACGAAACCGCGGGCGCCCTGAAGGACATGGTCCCGAACCACCTCTTCCAGCTCCTCACGCTCACCGCCATGGAGCCGCCCATCTCTTTCGAAGCCGACGCCGTCCGCGACAAACAAGCCGAAATCCTGCACGCCTTGCAAGTCCTCACTCCCGAAGACGTTTTGCACAACACAGTCCGCGGCCAGTACGGCGAGGGCACGGAGGACGGCCAAAAAGTTCCCGCCTATCGCAGCGAACCCAACTGCGCGCCCGATTCGAATACCGAAACTTTCGTCGCTCTAAAACTCAAAATCGATAATTGGCGCTGGGCTGATGTGCCTTTTTATCTCCGCACCGGAAAGCGTCTCGCCAAGCGTGTAACGGAGATTGCCATCCAATTTCGCAGGGCGCCTTTCATGCTGTTTCGAAAGACTCCTATAAAAGATCCACGCACCAACCGGCTCGTGATCCACATCCAACCCGACGAAGGCATTTCTTGGCGTTTTGCCGCCAAGGTTCCCGGGTCCGTCATGAAACTCGGCTTGGTGAACATGGACTTCGACTACGCGCGCGATTTTGGCAAGTCGCACAGCACCGGTTACGAACGCCTTCTTTACGACTGCATGCTGGGCGACGCCACTCTTTTTCAGCGCGCGGACATGGTTGAAGCCGGCTGGGCTGCCATCGAGCCAATCATTGACGTCTGGAAAGCGCTCCCCGCTCGTGGCTTCCCCAATTATGCTGCCGGCTCTTGGGGTCCGAAAGAAGCCGACGACCTTATGCAGCGGGACGGCCGTGCCTGGCGGAGAATCGGGGAAGAGGAAGAGGAAGCGAAGAGTTCTGCAACGGCTACGGAAAATCTGAAGAGCGCGGGAGCGATGAACAAGTAGGGCGAAAAGCGCATGGATGCCGACAAATCAACCGCCGAAGTTCGAGTCTTGCCGGATGGTGCGGCAATCGCGGAACGCTGCGCGCACAAGGTTGTCGAGATTGCGGCGACCGCGGTTAAGGAAAAGGGTTTGTTCCATCTGGCGTTGGCTGGCGGTTCCACACCCAAAATCCTCTATAGCCTGCTCGTGGATGATCCCACTCTCCGATCACAAGTCCCTTGGGGTAAAATGCATGTATTTTTCGGCGACGAGCGTCATGTTGGACCGGACGACCCGCAAAGCAACTTTTGCATGGCCAGGGAAACGATGTTTTCGAAGTCGCCTCTGAAACCGGAGCAAGTCACTCGCATTAAAGGCGAATATGCCGAAGCAGAAGATGCCGCCAAGGAGTACGACCAGGCCATTCGAACGTATTTCAAGTTGAGCATCGGCCAATTCCCCCGCTTTGACTTGGTCTTGCTCGGCATGGGCAACGAAGGACACACGCTCTCGATTTTTCCGGGAACAAAAGCGCTGCGCGAAAATCGTCGCATTGCGGTGCATAATTGGGTAGGCAAAGTCCTGATGGACCGCATCACGCTCACCGCCCCGGCCGTCAACAATGCCGCCAACGTCATCTTCATGGTGACTGGTGCGGACAAAGCCCCGGCGCTGACTGCGGTCCTCGAACGCTCTTACGAGCCGGATCAGTTGCCAGCTCAGTTGATTCAACCGCTGAACGGCACTTTGCTTTGGCTGGTGGATTCCGCCGCCGGAAGCATGCTCACGCGGGCAATTCGCGAATAACCTAGGAGATTCACATGGCAACCACGACTAGAACTGGAAATATCGAAACCTATCTCGGCGCAAAAGCCGAATATTTTCTCGGATACAAGACACCGAAAATCTCAAAGGAGCGACTGCATCTTCCCGGCCCCGATTTTATAGACCGCGTCTGGACGCTTTCCGACCGCAGCAGCCGCGTCCTCACCAATCTCCAGCGTATGTTCCATCACGGCCGACTTCACGGCACCGGCTATCTGTCGATCCTTCCCGTCGATCAGGGCATCGAACACTCTGCCGGCGCGAGCTTCGCGAAGAATCCAGATTATTTCGACGCCGAAAATATCGTCAAGCTCGCCATCGAAGGCGGCTGCAACGCGGTAGCCTCCACCTTCGGCGTGCTCGGTGCCGTCTCGCGCAAATACGCCCACAAAATTCCTTTCATCGTAAAGATGAACCACAACGAGCTCCTCACCTACCCCAATCGTTTCGACCAAGTCCTTTTTGGCACTGTGCAGGAAGCCTGGAACATGGGCGCAGCCGCTGTCGGCGCAACAATTTATTTCGGCTCCGATCAAAGCACTCGCCAAATCGTAGAAATCAGCCAGGCCTTTGCCCATGCCCACGAACTCGGCATGGCCACCGTTCTCTGGTGCTACCTCCGCAATAACGACTTCAAAAAAGACAAGGACTATCACCTTTCCGCCGACCTCACCGGCCAAGCCAATCATCTCGGCGTTACCATCCAAGCCGACATCATCAAGCAAAAAATGGCCGAAAATAACGGCGGCTACATGGCCCTTAACATGGGCGACTCCAGCTACGGAAAATTCGACAAGCGCATCTACAGCGACCTCGCCAGCGATCATCCCATCGACCTCTGCCGCTATCAGGTCGCTAACTGCTTTATGGGACGCTCAGGAATGATCAACAGCGGCGGCGCCTCCGGTGCCAACGACTTCGAGGACGCTGTCACCACCGCCGTCATCAACAAACGCGCCGGCGGCACCGGACTTATCTCTGGCCGCAAGGCCTTCCAGCGGCCCATGGGTGAAGGCGTTCAACTTCTCAACACCATCCAAGACGTTTACCTCAGCCCCGACGTCACGGTAGCCTAATCCCTCAGCTTTCGCTCTGTACCGCAAGGCTGCACAAATGGCCTTGCGGATGCGGGGGCTTTGCCCGCGCTTTTCTCTGAGCTTTGTCATATTCTCTAATTTGTGCCTCCCGACTCTCCCAAGAACGCCGCGCCGCCTCTCCCGCAAACGGCTCGCGATGACCATCGCGAATCCGATCGGCATGCCAAACAACTCCGCCGCCTCCTTATTATCTCTTTCGGCTGGCTTCTCGCTCTCCTGATCGGAGCTGGCGTCGACGCCCTCCTCTCCGTTCGCCGCCTCGACCGCGCCTCCCAGGAAGTCAGCCGCCGCTTCGCGGCTCACAACCGTGCCCTCGGCACCATCGTCGTTTCCGTTCGCGTGTATGACGACCAAATCGAGCGCTTCTTGTTGCAAGACCAACTCCAAGCATCCGGTCCCGAGCCCTCCGACGTAGCAAACAAAATCGCGGCGGTACGCGTTGCCTTACTGAGTTTTCCCACCGACCGCGACTCCGACGAGCAACTGCTCCTTGCAGCCATGCAACAGCAACTCCAGGAAGAAGAGAGTTCCTGCGCTATCGTCCTTGCCTGGCGCGCTGATCTTCGCCGCCAACGCGCCTATCAATTCATCGGCCAGCAGCTGATTCCGTGGCGCACGCGCATCTTCGAACTTTCGTCCCAAGTTTCCACTCTGAACGAACATAAGCTCGCGCTCGAAAATCTCGCCGTCGCCACGCGTTTTCAAATGTTGGAATCCCGCCTCATCTGGCTTGTTTCTCTCGCGTTAATCGCCGGGGTTTTGATGTCGCTGATCTGTGGCTGGTACATCCTTCGCCTCGAGCGCCAAGCTCGCCAGCGCTATCAAGCGCTCGCCCTCAGCCGCCTGGAACTCGAGGGGTTGTCCGCCCGTCTCGTGGAAGCCCAAGAAGAAGAGCGCTGCTCGATCTCCCGCGAACTCCACGACGAAGTCGGCCAATCCCTCGGCGCGCTCCTGGTCGAAGTCGGCCAGCTCTCCAAGCTGGTTCCGCCCGATGACCGCGTCACGCAGGCTCAAATCACGCACATCAAATCCGTCGCCGAAACTGCCGTCAAATCGATCCGCGACATCGCCCTTCTTCTCCGCCCTCCCATGCTCGACGACCTCGGCCTCATTCCCGCTCTCGAATGGCAGGCCCGCGAAATCTCGCGGCGCAGCGATATGGAAGTAGAAGTTCACTCGCAAAATGTCTCGGAAGATCTAGGCGACGAAACGAAGGTGACCGTCTACCGCCTCGTCCAGGAAGCTCTCAACAACGCCGCCACGCACGCCGCTGCGAAAAACGCGAAGGTAACCGTCGTGCAAAGCTCGGACAGAATCACGATCGAAGTCACCGATGATGGCCACGGCTTCGATCCAAAGCGCCAGCGCGGCATGGGAATTCTCGGCATGGAGGAACGCGTCCGCCGCCTCGGTGGCACCCTCACGATCGAGTCCGCGCCCGGAAAAGGCGCTAAGGTCAAAGCCGTACTGCCGCTCCACCAAGCGGATCCGCCCCTGAACCATCCTTGATCCAATCATGAGAAAAATTCGTATCCTCCTCGCCGACGACCACAAGCTCATGCGCAGCGGCCTGCGCCTGCTCGTCGAGCAGCAACCCGATCTTACGGTAGTCGGCGAAGCCAACGACGGCCGCGAAGCCGTCTCCCTCGCAAAATCCCTGAAGCCCGACGTAGTCGTCATGGACATCGGCATGCCCAACCTCAACGGCATCGAAGCCGCCCTTCAAATTACTCAGGCTAATCCGCAAATCTCCGCTGTCATGCTCAGCATGCATTCGGATGAGAGCTACGTTTTGCGCGCTCTGAAAGCTGGCGCCAAGGGCTACTTACTAAAAGACTCCGCCGAGTCCGATCTCATCAAAGCCGTCCATGCCGTCGCCGAAGGCAAATCCTTCTTCAGCCCAGCTGTCAGCAAAGTTCTTCTCGACGACTACGTCCGCAAGCTTAAGCGCAGCGGGGCCGAAGACGCCTACGACCTTCTCACGCCGCGAGAACGTGAAATTCTCCAACTGGTTGCCGAAGGCAAATCCAATAAAGATGTCGCCAACCTCCTCAATCTCAGTGTCTACACCGTCGAAACTCATCGCTCCAACATCATGGAAAAGCTCAATTTGCGCGGTATTCCCGAGCTAATCCTCTTCGCCGTCCGCAGAGGCATCATTTCTTAGGCCGCACGTCCGGTCTCTCCTTCCCGTCCTTTCCCCAGCCCCGTTCTCCCCCTACCCAATCACCGTCCCCAATATCCCTGCTGGCAGGGAGAATCAGCTTCCTACCCGAAGGCGTCTGATTAAGTGGCACTGAAGACCGCCGCTACCACCCTTAATGGTCGGTCGCTGCGAACCGTATTTGAAACAGGAGAGAAAAATGAATTCACGGACGTCCCTGCTCAGGTCGAGACCGGCAGTTCTCGGACTTGGCTTTGCACTGGGCGCGGCAGGCTTGGGCCTGGGCCACGCTACGGAAAAAGCACTATCTTCTAATAATCCCCCAGCCACCTTAAAATTGGCCGACGTAAACGAAGGGCCGAGCAAAAGCAGTTATGCTCCCCTCGTTAAAGAAGTTTTGCCATCCGTCGTTAATGTTTCCTCTTCAAAAGTCGTCCACAACCGTCGCGAATCCGCGGAAGAAATGCCGATGGATCCATTCTTCCGCCAGTTTTTCGGACAGGATGGAAACGGCAGGGGCCAGGCTCCCAGAGACTCGCGCGAGAAGGCTCTCGGTTCCGGCGTAATCGTCAGCCCAGAGGGCTATATTCTCACGAACAATCACGTCATCGACGGCGCTACGGACGTTCGCGTCACACTGTCCGACAAGCGCGAATTCCAAGCTCACATCGTCGGCGCCGATCCGAAGACCGACGTCGCCCTTTTGAAAATTGAGGCTAAAAATCTCTCTCCGATTACCATCGGCGATTCCTCCAAAGTGCAAGTTGGCGACGTCGCCCTGGCCATCGGCAATCCTTTCGGCGTAGGCCAAACCGTCACCAAAGGCATCATCAGCGCTACCGGCCGCGGCGGTCTCGGCATCGAGGACTACGAAGACTTCCTCCAAACCGACGCCCCGATCAATCCAGGCAATTCTGGCGGCGCGCTCATCAATGACCGCGGCGAACTCGTTGGCATCAACACGGCCATCATCTCCCACGGTTCCGGCGGCAGCCAGGGTATCGGCTTCGCAGTCCCGGCTAATCTAGCCCGCCAGGTCATGGACCAAGTCCTGAAAAACGGTCACGTTACTCGCGCCTATTTGGGCATCTATCCGCAGGACGTAACTCCGGCTATGGCGAAAGCCTTCGGCGAAAAACAGTCCGAAGGAATCGTCGTTGGCGACGTCACCCCCAACAGCCCAGCGTCTGAAGCGGGCATCAAGACAGGCGACATCATCCTGGAGGTCAACGGCAAGCCCGTGACCGACAGCAATCAACTCCGCATGAGCATCTCGATGATGCAGCCAGGCCTCGAGCTCAAGCTCAAGACGCTCCGAAATGGCACAGAGCGCGACGCCACGGTAAAGCTCGCCGAAATGCCCACAGAATCCGCCAAGGCCGATTCGAATGACGACCAAGAGGGCGGCAGCAAGGCGCTGGAAGGCGTCGAAGTCAGCAACCTCAACGCCAGCATCGCGCACGAGCTGAACATTCCTGCAACGTCTAAAGGCGTGGTCGTCACCAGCATCGACCCGGCCAGCAAAATGGCCGACTCCGGCCTGCAAAAGGGCGACGTCATCCAGGAAGTCAACCATCAACCCGTCGCCAACGTCTCTGAGTTCCAGAAGGCGATCAGCAAGAGCGGCACCGACCCTCTGCTCCTCGTAAATCGCGAAGGCAGAACGCTCTTCATCGCTGCCTAACTGAAACATCATAAACCCAAGGCCTCCCTTACGGTTCCCGGTGCCAGCCAAGAAATGGCCAGCACCGGGACGGAACCGGGAGCCTACACAAGAAATCAACAACCTAATTCCTTCCACCTTTTGGCGACGTTCTTGCTAGGAAACAAATAGTCCACGACAGCGTAACGCGGAAACAGGCGAACGAATCAAACAATAGAAGGATTGAAGAGATGAGCAACAAGACGAACAACAAAGAATCCAAGACTTTCATTGAAGAATACCGCGAGCGCCTGAACCGCGAAGATCTCGAGCGCCTTTGGAAGCTCGAAGCTCTGGATTGCCTCTTCACCGAGGCCGAAAACCAGCCCGAAAGCTTTCACCGCCTCTGGATCCAACCCCTCGTAGCCGCCGGCGTAAGCCTGGAATCGGCCCTGGCCCTCGTAATAGAGTGCCGCTTCTCGCCAAACTAATCCCCGAAAGTTGCGCGGCCGAGGTGGCCATGCGCAAGAGGACTATGTGGGCTTGACCGCATGTTCTCATTATGAGGTTATGCGCATCATAAAACGAGGCGCTGTGGAACAGTTGTGGCAAAAACATCCTGACGCAAAAGCTAGCCTCGAATCCTGGTATGCCGTGGTGCGCAGGGCGAACTGGCAAACACGCGTGGAAATGAAGCGAGTGTACCCCACGCCGGTCTGGTTGGACGCCGAACCATATTCAACATTGCGGGCAATGAATACCGGATGATCGCAAGGGTGAACTACGAGACACAACGAGTCTTCGTTTTGCATCTCCTGACACACGCCGAATATGACCGAGGAGATTGGAAACCATGAGCACGACGACTATCGATCTCGACGAGAAAACATACGGACAATTACTACGCCGGGCACTGCCCCATGTCATTCGCACGGATGAAGAATGCGAGCGCCTCACCAGTGAACTACTCCGTCTCGACGAACGCGAGGACGCTACCCGCGAAGAAAAGGAGCTGGGTGAACTCCTGACCGTCCTGATTGACGAGTATGAAGCGCGTCGCTATCCCATTCGTCAAGCCAGCCCGCGCCAGATGCTTCATCATTTGATGGAAGCCCGTAACCTGACGCAAAAGGATCTTTGGAAGGTTTTTGGATCGAAAGGAATTACTTCCGAGGTGTTTCACGGCAAGCGGTCCATTTAGCAAGACCCAGGCGAAGAAACTCGCGGCTTTCTTCCACGTAAGCGCCGGCCTGTTCATCTAGCGGGTGCCCCCTATCGGTTTTTGAAGATGTTTTTCTCTTTCCGCGCTTCGCTCAGGAAACCGTCATTCCGCAGGCTGTACCCGCCGCTCTCGTAGATCAAACTCAGCCCCGCAGGACTTCCCACGGCGCCCATTTGTATCGTCCTCGCGCGCGATCCTGGTACACTCCCCCGCGCGCAAAACGTGCTAATCTTCACACGTTAATCGGCAATGTGAACAACCATGAGGCCATCCGCTGAGTTCATAGCTGGCCGAGTAGCGATCGTCCTCGTATTGCTGCTGGTGCCGATGGCTTTGGCACCGCGCAACACACCCCAGGCTCCTCAGATTCACGTATCTACTCACCTAGTCCAGATTGGCGTCATCGTTCGCAACAACAACGGCCCCGTCGCTGATTTGACGAAGGACGATTTCGTCGTGCTGGATCGAGGAAAACCGCAGAAAATCAGCGTTTTCTCTATCGAATCCAGCGAGTCCGCGCCGCAGCCTGCACAGCCGCTTCCACAAAACACGTTCTCAGACCTTCCGCAATACGCCGCAAGCACTTCGAGGAGCGTCACTATCGTCCTGCTCGACAACCTGAATAGCCTTTCGGGTAACGGCCATGAAACGCTCGAGAGCGGTCCCCTGTGGATGGAGGATCTGGCACTGGCCAATGCGAAGGCGCATCTCATCGAATTTATCAGGACTCTCGACCCGAAAGATCGCATGGCCATTTACGGTCTGAGCGAAACTCTGCACGTGCTCTGCGACTTCACCAGCGACCGCGACCGCCTTCTCACGGTCTTGAAAAACTACGACACCACACCAAAAACCAACCGCGAGGCCGCCGAGCCCGGCGGTTACCACACCCCTGTGCCCGGCAAGGAATTCAACGACAACATGGACGCACAAGCGCTGGAATTCGCTGCAGCCACAAATGAGCGCCGCGCTATGCAAACCATGGCAGCGCTCCAGTCCATCGCCTCTCACGTTGCCAACATTCCCGGCCGCAAAAACCTCGTTTGGCTAACCGCCAATCTTCCCTTTTCCGGCGCCGCACTCGCGCGCGTTTTGGTTCCTGCACAAATCGCTGCCTATCCCGTGGACGCGCGCGGCCTTCTTCCCAGGGCAGTGCCGGATTCGGCCAACGACGCTGTGGCTAGCGGCTCCAAACTTAGTAGCGCACTCGGTCTCGATAAAAGCCCGGCCCAGGCCGACCAGCCCATTGGCGTGGATACGATGCAGAAGATAGCTGAAGATACAGGAGGTCGTGCCTTCGTCAACACCAATGACGTTACCAGCGCCATTCGCAAAGCCGTCGAGGATTCCGCCGTCACCTATAATCTCGGCTTTTACATAGATTCCGACTCGCTGGACGGGAAATTCCATGAACTAAAAGTTCAGGTCCACCGCTCCGGGCTTAACCTCCGCTATCCCAAGGGCTATTTTGCTCTCAAGGACGCCCCAGCCACTCAAGACGATCGTCACAACAATTTTCTGATCGCCATCAAGAGTCCCCTGGACTCGTCCGCCATTCCGCTCGAGGTCAAGGTGGATCGCGTCAATCAACCAACGCCGAATTCCATTGCCCTTTCTGGCTCCATCGGTATTCACGATCTTCAGCTCGTGCAGAGCGGCGAAGTCCGCACAGGCGCTCTCGACATAACCGTGATTGAACAAGACGAGACGGGAAAGGTGCTGCGCGAATCAGCCAATCACATCAATCTCCGCTTCACCGAAAAACAATACCCAGCCATACTGAAATCGGGCATAACCTTTCGCAAATCTGTACAGCCCCAATCCGGTGCGACCACCCTGCGCGTTCTAGTTCAAGATCCCAGCACCGCTGCCATTGGAAGCCTCATCATTCCGCTCGCGCACGTGAACTGACGTCGGCCGCTCGGAGATTTCGGCTTTTCCACAGATTTCCACAGTCTCATCAACCCCTCGCAATCCCGCCAACTCCTTGGAATCTCTCGACTTCCGCTACTCTTGTTCGAATCTGCCCCCTCGCCGTTCGAATAAGCAGTCAGTAAATAAGCAACAACCCATTTACAATGTGCACTTCCAAAACACAGGACCTAAAACCACCGGGGAGGGGGAGGTACCCCAATCCGACCATTTTCATTGCCCCAGAAATCGGGCCGCAACATCCAAGTGTTACCGTTGTGCGTTCCCTTTTGGGAATGTCCTCGTGAAAAGGGAGGCATGACCCGTGTCAAAACGCTTGGAAGGCAAAGTAGCGGCCATCACCGGCGGAAACCAGGGCATCGGCTTGGGAATCGCCGAGCGGTTCATCCAGGAAGGCGCAGCCGTGGCGATCTGCTACCGCGCGAACCAGGAGGCCGCCGAGCGCGTCGTTGAGACTCTCCGCATCGGAGGCGGCCGAGTCATCGCTATTCAAGCCGATATATCGAAGCTTGCCGACGGCCAGCGCTTCATCTCTGAAACAGTTTCGCAGCTCGGTGCGCTGGACATTTTGGTTAACAACGCCGGCGTCGAAAAGCGCGCCAATTTTTGGGACGTGACTGAAGCCGATTACGACTTCGTCCTGAACGTAAATTTGAAGGGCTTGTTTTTCGTTACGCAAGCGATGGTCCGATATCTGATGCAAGCCAAGCGCGCGGGAAAAATCATCAACATCAGTTCCGTTCACGAAGAGCTTCCCTTCCCGCATTTTTCTTCCTATTGCGCCAGTAAGGGCGGCCTGAAAATGATCACGCGCAACCTGTCGATCGAACTTGCTCCGCTCGGTATCACCATCAACAACATCGCCCCCGGCGCGATCGAAACACCCATCAACAAAAATTTGCTGAACGATCCGGTAAAACTCAAAAGTCTCTTGGAAAATATTCCGCTGCGTAGGTTGGGAAAACCGGAAGACGTCGCGTCCATCGCCGCTTTTCTGGCTTCCGAAGAGTCCAGCTACGTTACGGGAACTACGTTCGTAGTAGATGGCGGTCTAACGTGGAATTATGAGGAACAGTAGCAGCCCGAATACGCAACGCCGTTGTCGTGTAGGGTCCGCCTTCTGAGGCGGACCCTGCCGCGTGCACGATCTATCAAACACTAACGATTCGCCGCTTACGCGCCTTAACCATCGTAGCCGCACGCGCTGCTTCCAACAATTTGCGTGCGTTTTCGCGAATGTCGCCGTGCGAAAAAACAGCATTGCCCGCTACAAGAATTTCCGCGCCGGCGCGAACGATATCCCCCACAGTATCGAGCGCAACGCCCCCGTCAATCTCGATGCGGAACTCCAAACCGCGTGACTCGCGGGTGCGCGCGAGCGATTCGACCTTTTTGAGCGAGTTAGGAATGAAATGCTGCGCGCCAAATCCCGGGTTCACGGACATGATCAAAACGTGATGCACGACATCCAGCACTTCGTCGAGCATGTGTACCGGAGTCGCCGGATTAATAACGACACCCGGCTTGCATCCGTGCGACTCAATCAGATGGAGCGTGCGATCCAGATGCACACACGCTTCCTGATGTACGGAAATCCAGTTCGCGCCAGCTTCCGCAAATGCGGGAATAAACTCGTCCGGATTTTCAATCATCAAATGGCAATCGAACGTCACATCCGGAATGGTTTTGCGAAGCGAAGCAACGACGGGCGGCCCAATGGTGAGGTTCGGCACGAAATGCCCGTCCATCACGTCGAGATGCAAAACCGTGCCGCCGCCATCGAGCGCAGCTTTCGCATCGGCGCCCAATTGCGCAAAGTTGGCGGACAATATCGAGGGTGCCAGTTCAATCATGGAAGCCACGTAGCGCTCCTCCCGCTTGCACGAAATTCGATTATACGCGAGAGCTGCCCTTCATTTTCGGAAATTGGATACCATTTGCGAATCTGGCCATTTGGAACAGACACCGAACGAGGAATATTCAAGTTTTCATCGGCACGGAAACCCTTCGGCGATCGTTGCTGCTCTGTCGCGCCAGTTCCAGCAGGCGCATTACATTGAGAGCCCACTCAGGCGTCACCGCCAGCGCCGCCTTGCCAAGAATGGCGTCGCGCAAATTGGCATAGAAGTCGCGGTAGTCGCAATTCACCGAGGGAACGCGGCGCTGAGTGAGGGCGCCGTTCTCGGAAAGAGTCAGCAGGCCCCAATTTTCTTCCGGCTCCGCGCCCCACGCAGTGTCCGTGAGAACGTGGCCGTGTCGCAAGTTGTTTTCCTGTGGATCGAAGGATTGTTTGACGAACGCGCCTTGCGTTCCATGCAGAATAAAACGCGGGCGAGTCGCTGCGGCCAGAATTGAGGAGCGCAAGTCTGCGCGCAGTCCACGCGGATAGTGAAACGCGAGGTCGAACGCATCATCGGCAACAGCGCCTTCGCGCTCGATGCGAATGTCGGCCGTCAGCGCTTGCGGCATGCCGAAGAGCAAGAGCGCGTGGTCGATAAGGTGTGGCGCAATATCGAAGAATATGCCTGTGCCGGGGCCAGAGTGCTCGCGCCAAGCATTCGGTTTGAGTTGCGGACGAAAGCGGTCGTAATTCGATTCAAAGCGAACGATACGTCCAAGCACCCCGCTAGCAACGAGCTGCACGATGGCCTGAAAATCGCCGTCGTATCGGCGATTCTGGTACACGGTGAGCAGTCGGCCCTGTTTTTTCGCGAACTCGACGAGCGAGATGGCTTCACCGAGAGTGGTCGTGAAGGGCTTGTCGACCAGCACATGGCGTCCTGCGGCAAGACACTGACGGGCGATTGAATAATGAGAATCGTTTGGCGTGGCGATGACGACGAGGCGAATTTCATTGATGGCGAGAAGTTCATCGAGCGTGCGGACGCAGCGGACATCGGGATATTGCTCGGAGGCTTCGTTGCCGCTGCGTTGCAAAATCGCGGCGAGCCGTAATCCGGGCACAGCGCGAATCACCTGCGCGTGAAAAGCGCGGCCAGCCAGCCCGAATCCGATGAGGCCAACATCGATCATGAAAGCATCCAAAAAGGAATGATAAATGTGTCGGTGAAGCAATTCTAAAAACATTCAAAGGCGTTCCATACTATCGCATGGCGGAATGGGAACGACTAGTTTTTGGAATCGGAAGAAAAAGACTCTGAGCTTCGAAATATCAAGTTTTGAATAGGACAGATTACATTTTGCGCAGGCATAAAAGGACTGCAAAAAACGTCGGGTTGCTCGCAACGACGCAGTCCTGCAAAATGGTTGATAACCAGTGAGCACGCAAGCCATCGCTATCCACACAGCAGCACGTCAACGCTATTTGCTGGTGCTGCTCTTCGCCGGATTCGTCCTGACAGGCGTGGAAATCACCGTCGTCGGGCCGATACTGCCGTTGTTCATTGCGCGGTGGTCGCTCAGCGACGCACAAGCCGGCGTATTGTCGGCGGTGCAGTTTTCCGGTTCGCTCGCCGGTGTTTGGTTGTCGAGTCTCGTTGTGCATTACTTCGGGACGCGTACGTCTCTCGTCCTCGGATATTTCCTTATAGCCGCCGGGCTGGCGACGGTGAACGCGCCGTCGTTGATGGTGGCCTACTTTGCGCTGGCAGCTCTGGGAATTGGTTATGGCCTGGTCGTGCCTCCGACGAATCTCACCGTGGCGGAAATCGGGGGCGCGCGCAGTGCATCGCTGGTGAGCCTCGTGAATCTTGCGTGGGGAGTAGGCGCGATGTTCTGCTCTCCGCTGGTGCTGGTCGCGTTGAAAAACGGCTTGCTCGCACAACTTTTGTATTTTTTCGCGGGATTTGGCGGACTGCTCGCGATCTCATTTATTTTCTCGACGTTTCCTAAAGGAAGACACGCAACGTCCAGCCCGACAATCAATGCAGTGGCGGCGCGCATTGGCCTAGTTACAACTGTTACGCTAGCAGCGCTCTTTTTTCTTTATGTTGGAGTGGAATCAAGCCTTGGTTTCTGGGCCGCGGCTTACACGAAACGGCTCGTCAACCAGGGAACCGGCATTTCGACGCTTGCGCCGATGTTTTTCTACGGCGCGCTTTTGGCTGGCCGCGCCGCGGCGCCATTTCTTCTTGCGCGCATCCGCGAATATCGCCTGGTCATGATCGCTTTGGTTCTGGTCATTACGGGAAACACGCTGTATCTGCTCGCCGGGCGCCAAAAAACTGCGTTCGCCAGCGTGGCGCTGGCCGGGCTTGGTTGCGCGACTATTTTTCCGATTTTCGTGGCATGGCTTTCGCGGTGGTATGGAGCGAGGGCGGTGCGCCTGGGTGGACTGATGTTTTCCATGTCGTCGCTGGGATCCACCGCCGTTCCGACGTTCGTGGGATTCATTTCGACGCACGCGGGCGGATTGCGCGTCGGGTTGCTGGTGCCGCTTTTCTCCGCTGTCGCGATGATGGTTCTGCTGCTCCTCGTGCGGCGCCAAGCGGCCGCCTGAGGTATCCTCTCTCCGTGCAAACGCCTGCGCAGCGCTCGCCCACGACGGGGCTTCTATTCGGACTGATCATCACGCTCGCCGCGGTGGTGGCGTATTCGTCCTACATCACGGTGCAGCTTTCCGGATTGCGGAAATTGCAGAGCGAGATGGTCGACCGAAACCGCAGGGATTCTCTGCAACTGTTGCGCGTGCAGAACGATTTAAATTCGGTGGGGTTGGCGATGCGGGACATGCTGGACGCCAGCGAACCGTACCCACTGACCGCGTGGTCGGCGCAGTTCGAACGGATGCGCGAAGATCTGGATGTAGCGTTGCATCTCGAAGAGCAGCTGGCCGGTACGAACAGCACGGAGGAGCAGCGAAATTATCTCACGCAGTCTGTGGCGCAATTCTGGGACGCAGTGCATCGCATGTTTGCGCTGGCAGCAGCGGGCAAAGAACAAGAGGCGCGCGAGCAAATCCGGTCGACGCTGCAGGCTCGGCAAGAATCGCTGAGCACGGTGGTTTCCCGGTTGTTGGTACAAAACAACGAAGGGGAAGAGCGGGCAGCGGGCCGCATCGCGGAAATTTACGACGGCGTGCAGCGCCAGCTTTATTTGTTTTTGGGCGCTACGCTGACTGCGATCGTGCTGACGAGCTTGTATTTGATTCGCACGAACCGGATTATTTTCGCAAGATTGGCGGCGCTTTCCGAGCAGCGCAGTGAGTTGGCGCAAAAATTGATTTCGACGCAGGAGTCCACGCTGCGGCATATTTCGCGCGAACTGCATGATGAATTCGGTCAGGTGCTTACGGCAATTGGCTCGCTGCTGGGCCGCGCGGGAAACCATTTGCCGGAAGGATCGAAAGTGCGGGAGGAGGTTCAGGAAGTGCGCGAGATTGCGCAAACCACGCTGGACAATATTCGTAGCCTCTCGCAGGCGCTTCATCCGGTGCTTCTGGATGAAGCCGGACTTGTGAGCGCGCTGGACTGGTATATTCCAACGGTGGAACGGCAAACGGGGCTTGCGCTGCACTATGAAAAATCGGGAGCAGCTTTTCCGCTCGACGGAAGCGCTAGCGTGCACGTTTACCGCGTTTTGCAGGAAGCGCTGAATAACGTGAGCCGGCATTCTGGAGCGAAGGAAGCCTGGGTGCGGCTGAAGTTTTTGCCCTATGCGCTGGAACTGGAAGTGGAAGACCACGGCAAAGGAATCGTAGCCGAGAAGAATGGGCGGGGGATTGGATTGGTGGCGATGCGCGAACGAGCGGAGATCATCGGCGGGACACTCGAACTTATGCAGCCTGCAGGCGGAGGCACGCTGGTTCGTCTACGAATCGAGCGCCAGAAAGTCGAGACCCATGGGAGCTAAGCTGAGAGTTTTGTTGGTGGACGATCACGCGCTGGTGCGGCACGGATTCCGGCGCATCCTGGAAGATGATCCGGAGATTGAGGTTGTTGGTGAGGCGAGCAACGGCGAAGATGCGGTGCGGCTAGCGGGAAAGGAAAAGCCGGCGGTGATTGTCATGGACTGTGCGATGCCAGGCATGAATGGGCTGGAGGCCACGCGGAAAATACTCGAGGCACGGCCGGAATCTGCAATTTTGATGCTGAGCATGCATTCGGAGGACACGCTGGTGCGGCAGGCCCTGGACGCCGGAGCGAGAGGATACATTTTGAAGAACGCGATGGACCTCGATCTTGCGAACGCGGTCAAGCGGGTGGCCAGAGGCGAAAAAGTTTTGGATCCCCAGGTGGCGCGGCCGGCCGCGCTAAAGGGCGAGCGCGAAGGCGGGCTGACACCGCGAGAACTCGAAGTGTTGCACCGCATCGTGGCGGGAAAATCCAACAAGGAGATTGCCGGTGAGCTGAATCTGAGCGCGAATACCGTGTCCGTGCATCGCGCGAACATCATGGATGCGCTAGGGATTCACAAGACGGCGGAACTTGTGGTGTACGCGATCCGAAACGGCTTGGTGAATCTGCCTTGAGGCGGCGCGACTTTTTAAGGAACGCATGCGCTGCGGGAATTGGGGCGGCGATTTCACCGGCACAGACATTTGCGCAAGCGAGTGGTGATATTGGTTTTCATTTTACAAATGTGACCGCGGCTGCCGGGATTCAGTTCCAGCACAACAGTGGTGCGTACGGCGGAAAGCTACTGCCGGAGACGCTCGGATCGGGCTGCGCCTTCCTCGATTACGATCGAGACGGATGGCAAGACATTCTATTGGTGAACGGCATGGACTGGCCGGGCCACCAGCGGCAGCGGTCGACGCTGAAGCTCTATCGGAACAATCGCGATGGAACTTTCAGCGATGTGACGAAAGCCGCTGGGTTGGACGTCGAGATGTATGGAATGGGAGTAGCCGCGGGCGATTACAACAACGACGGTTTTCCCGATATTTTCATAAGTTGTGTGGGGCAGAGCCGGCTTTTTCGCAACACAGGCAAAGGCACGTTCGTCGATGTGACGAAAACGAGCGGTTTGCTGGGGCGGCAAGGGTTCAGCACGTCGGCTCTATGGTTCGATTACGACCGCGATGGTTTGCTTGATCTTTTTGTGTGCAACTACGTGCGTTGGTCGCCGGAACATGATGTTTTTTGCAGCTTGGATGGGACGCACAAATCGTACTGTACGCCGGAAGCGTATCGCGGGGACACCTGCTGGCTCTTTCACAACCGGGGGGATGGCACGTTTGAGGATGTGACCGCTTCGAGCGGGATTTTCGACAGCAGCTCGAAATCGCTGGGTGTGGCCATGTTTGATTACGACCAGGACGGCTGGCCAGACTTGCTGGTGGCCAACGACACACAGCCCAACAAGCTTTACAAGAATTTGCGAAATGGAAGATTCAAGGACATTGGCGTGGAGGCAGGGCTAGCTTTCAGCACGGAAGGAAAAGCTCGAGCAGGGATGGGAGTTGACGTGGGAGATTTTGAAAATTCCGGCAAGGCCGGGGTGGCCATCACGAACTTCGATAACGAGATGATCGGGCTTTATCATTCCACGGCCGCTGGGTCCGTTGGCGGGGGAACTTACGACGATATTGCCGTGGCTTCCGGGCTGGGCGCAGCTTCGCGGAGCACACTTGGTTTTGGATGCGCTTTTTTTGATGCAAACTTGGACGGTTGGCTGGACCTGGCCGTGGCGAACGGACACATCGACGAGACGGTGCGAAACATTCGCGGGAATGTGGGCTATGCGCAAGCGCCACAGCTTTTCTTGAATCAAGGAGCTGGAAAATTTCGCGACGTTGCTCGGCAGATCGGCGGCGGATTTGAAACACCGATCGTGGGGCGCGGGCTGGCGTATGGCGACTTTGACCGCGATGGCGATCTGGATTTGCTGATGACCACGAATAACGGGCCGGCGTATTTATATCGGAATGATCAGACTGGCGGAAATCGCAGCATCCGGTTCCAGCTTATCGGAACAAAATCGAACCGTGACGCGATTGGAGCCATTGTCCGGATCTTCCCCAGGGGAAATGGCGGGCAGAGCCAGTGGAGAATGGTGCACGGGGGGTCGAGCTATTTGTCGCAATCCGAGTTTCCGGTGACGTTTGGAGTTGGGAAGAACGAGAAGATTGAGCGGGTGACCATTGACTGGCCCAGCGGAAGGAACGAGGAGTACAAGGACCTGGCCCCCGGGAAGGCCCATGAAATCATTGAAACTAAAGGAGTTACAAAATAATCTACACTCTAATCGTTTTGCATTATTGCCAGTTCTCCTAGACCCCGCTATAACACACGCAACGATTAAATTGCTTCCCACCTTACCGAGATTAGGCGACGTGGAGGCACCCCAAAGCACCCGCGGCCGGATGCCAGCACAGCATCCGGCCGCCTTTCTTTGTAAGCACCAGTTTGCGAGAATGAAAATTCTGCCAAGGCGAAAACAGAAGCGACAACGGAAGCGGAAACAAAAACGAGATTCGATGGACGGAAGAAACTACCGATTTGTCGCGAATTTTTTGGGGGCGAGTGAGCATGACTTGGATCAAGACAGTTCGAATGGAAGAGGACGAAAGCGTCAAGAAGGCGATTGAAGACGAACGGAAGCTTTATCCGGCGGAATATGCGATGCCGGTACCCGCGGTTTTTACGGGAGTTGAGCAGAGTATTGTGGGCTCGCACTCGCTGTTTCCCGATGTGCTTTTTCATGCCTTCAGCACGTTCGGGGCGCTGATGTCTCCCGAATTGCCGCTAAAGCGGCATCAGCAAGAAATGATCGCGACGATGGTTTCGGTCACGAACCGGTGCCACTATTGAATCGCATCTCACGCAGAGTTTCTGCGTAGGGTGACGTTGGATCAAGAGATGGTGGAAGCGCTGAAGAAGGATTACCGCACGGCACCGATCAGCGAACAAGACCGCACGATGCTGGACTACGTCGTGAAATTGACGAAGGATGCGACGAAAGTTTGGCCGGAGGATCACGCGAAATTGCGCGCGGTGGGATTCGATGATCGCGGGATTTTGCAGATTACGCTGATCGCCTCGTGGTTCAACTACATCAATCGAGTGGCCGATGCGCTCGGCGTGGGGCGCGATGGAAATGCGATGACGAAGTAAAGAGCCAGGCGACGGGTTTGCCTTACCTCGCCGAGACCGCGAAAGGTTGTTCACACAGTATTCACACCGCGATTGCGCGAGCTCTAAAGCGCTCCGCAACTCCGCTTTCCTCAAGCCAGTTTCCTGTCGCAGTATTCCTTAGATCGTGCTGCAGCAGCGCGCGCAGATCCGCCTCATCGTCCACGTCCATTTCCAGCCGCTCGTTTTTTCGAACGATGATTTTTGCACCGGCTCGCTCCGCCTCGCTGCAGTGTTTGAGGAAACTGTTGGGCCCAAAATGCGAGGGGAAAAGCGCTGGCGGCGTGCGAAGAATCGCGTTGGTGCCAGTGCCGTCTCGAGAGGGGACCATGACAACTGACGGAGCGGAGCATTCGGTAGCCAGGAGCTCGTCAATGTCGCTGCTCTGGATGAGCGGGAGATCGAGCGGCAAACGGAGGAGCGCCACGACTCCGCGCTCGGCGCAAAGGCGCGAGGCAAAATCGACCGAGGCGCTCTCCGAGACTTGGTGCTCTTCGCGAAGGATTTCCCAACCATGCTGGGCCGCAATTTCGATGGCCGGCGCGTAATTTGTGATCACAAATACTTTGTGCGCGCGCTGCACGCCGCAAAGGGCACGGACAGTGTCCGCCAGCATCGCTTGTGCCAAGCCGAACCGCTCGTTAGGAGTTAACACACTCGCGAGGCGTTGCTTCGCGTTTTGCAAGTCTTTGATGGGCAGGAGGAGGGCACGGAATGCGGACGGCGTATTGCTCCGCTCTTCGGTGAGGCGTTGCGCGCGTCCTGGTTGGCCTGTAGTTTCCATGAATGGCCGGTTGCGTTGCGTGGTATCGTTTGCTCTCGCCGGTCTGCCGTGAGCGCGAGGAGCTAAGGCCATCGTACCAGAGGCGGAGGCAGGGAGCAGCCACAGTGGCGCTCATTTCGAGTTCAGAGAGCGCGCGCGGAAGAATCAGCGAGGCAAGGAAAAGTTGCGATGAGCAGAAGAGTTGGGATTTTGGGCGGCACAGGGCCGGAGGGTTCGGGGTTAGCGTATCGATGGGCGCGTGCCGGCGAGGAGATTGTGATCGGGTCACGGGACGCTCAGCGCGCGGAGGAGACTGCGGCGCAACTGCGGGCGCGTATTGGAGGCTCCGCAAAAATCGCGGGCGCAGACAATGTGGGGACGGCCTGGCAATGCGACGTGGTGGTGCTAACGGTTCCGTTTTCTGGTTGTGCGGCACTTTTGAAACAATTGAAAAGCGTTTGGAAACCTGGAACCGTAGTGATCGACACCACGGTTCCACTGGCGAGTACGGTTGGAGGAGCGGCGACGCGCATGCTTGGCGTGTGGCAAGGATCAGCGGCGGAGCAGACCAAAGAATTACTGCCTGTGGGAGTCAGCGTGGCGGCGGCGTTTCAAAATCTTGGCGCTGAACTGCTTTTGAAGGATGAGGCTGTCGACTGCGACATACTGGTGTGCAGCGATGACGACCTTGCGAAACAAGTCGCCTCGGAGCTTGCGGGAAAAATTCCCGGAGCACGCGCGCTCAATGGCGGAAAACTTGAAAATGCGCGGATTGTGGAATCGCTCACGGCGCTTTTGGTGGGGATAAACATTCGCTATAAGGTGCATAGCGCGGGGATTCGCTTCACGGGATTGCCGATTAAAGGGTAGCACGCCGCCACTCGCTCTATGAATGGAGAACAGCTGGAGATTTGGAACAAATTGTTGCGTTCCAGGACTTGAAGGAATCTCGATGAAACTTGTCACGTTCCATTCGCAGGCGCGCGAGAACCGCATCGGAGCGCTCACGCCCGATGGGCAGATCGTGGACCTGAACGCAGCTTACGCGCTGTATGTGCGGAACGTTGAGCGGGAAGGGACGTTCTACGCTATCGCAGACGCTCGCGTTCCGGCCTGCATGCGCGGCCTCTTCGCAAATGGCGATCGCGGGCTGGATGCTGCGAGGGTTGCTCTGGAGTACGCACAGAAAGAAGGACCGGAAATTCCAGGCGCGTCGGGCGAGCCGATTTTTTTTCGGCGGGACACAGTAAAAATCAAAGCTCCCATTAGCCCAAAGAAATTTTTCCATACCGCGGGGAATTTTCGCGAGCACCATGAAGAGGCACAAAAATCGGGATTTTCGCATCCCGTGCTGCCCTGGATCGTGTTTTTTCAGAATGTGGACGCGATCATCGGACCGGATGAGGAGATTGTTTATCCCGAACACCTGACGGAAGAGCTGGATTATGAGCTTGAGCTTGCCGTGGTGCTGAAGAAATCGGGCAAGCACTTTTCTGCGGAACGCGCGGGCGAGTACATCGGCGGTTATGTGATCTTCAATGATGTGACCGCGCGCGATATCCAGCGCACGGAAATGAAGTCCGGTGTGTTCAGTTTTTGCAAAGGGATTGACACATTTTGCCCCCTCGGGCCGCACATTGTGACGGCGGATGAAATCCCCAATCCCAATAATTTGGCGATGGAGTTGCGTGTAAATGGAAAAGTGCGGCAGCAATCGCATTCGAGCAAAATGTCCGTGACTGTGCCGGAAATCGTCGCGCATTATTCGCCGATGGGTTATTCCTCTGGCGATGTGCTCTCCACGGGAACGGTGTCAGGGGTTGCGGCATTCAGCGGCGATCCGAAGTCTCTCTATCTCAAGCCGGGCGACATGGTGGAGTGCGAGATCGAGAAAATCGGTGTGCTTCGAAATCCGGTGGTTTCTTACAGAGAAAAATACCGCGGCGAATCGGCAGCAGCTGACTGATTTTCCCCTTCGTGCCAGTGAATCAAGTTAATTTTTGCGGAAGTGCGGCAGGACTTTTTCACCGAACAGCCGCGCTTGTTCCAGCCGATCGTCACCCCAAAGCTCCAGCATGATGTGCGTGCAGCCTGACGAGCGGTACTCTTCGAGGCGTTCGATGCATTGATTGGGAGTGCCTGCAATCGGGCACACCTTTTCGAGAATAGCGTTTGTAACCTCCCGCGCTGCCGCTTTGCGGCCCCCATTTTCCATAGCTTCGGCGATAGGCCGGATTTCTTCAAACGAAAGCCCCGCACATTCAAGAAGCGTGTCAGCCGAGCCGCGGATGTTCTGGACTTTGTTGGCCAGATACATAGCGGCCATCTCGCGGGCGCCTTTGCACGCCGTTTTTGGATCTTCGCCGACGCTGCCGACGATGACGGAGCCGAGATCGAGTTTCGCGGCGTCTTTGCCGGCCTTATGCGCGCCTTCTTCCATCAGCTTTCGCGAATATTGAACGAACTTCGGCGTAGTAATGCTGGCCGTCAACAGACCGTCGGAGTGCGAGCCGGCAAGACGCTGCAGAACGGGGCCGGTAGCCCCGACATAAATCGGAACGCGCCAGCGTGGGACGTGAGCATCGGGCTTCAACGCGGGGGAAAATGCCTGGAATGCTTTGCCTTCGTATTTCACTTCGTGGCCAGCGAGCATGGCTTCGATGATTTCGATGCTTTCGCGCATAACCGTCGCGGGTCCAACTTCTTTTCCTTTTTCGCCTTCGCCGATTTCTTTCATGAAGATTTTGGATGCGCCAAGCCCGAGCAAGAAACGATCTTTACCTGCGGCTTCCTGGAGGACCCGCGCTTCCATGGCGATCTGGACAGGATGGCGCGTGTAGGGAGAGATGATGCCCCAACCGATAACGATCTTTTTTGTTTCGCGGGCGACGATGGCGGTGATTGCGGTGGAAGAGCGCGCTTCCATGGAGTGCTTACGCCACCACGGATAGGCTTCCGCGAGCCAGAAGGTGTCGAATCCGGCGGCGTCGCAGGCTTGCGCCATTTTTAAAGTTTCGTCGAGCGGCTCCATGCTGAGCTGCAGGACGCCGATTTTGAAAGGCATGCTCATCGCTTTACTTTCTCTCCGCGAAAATGGGCCAGTGAATTTGTGCGCTACGCCGGATCGGTCCAGGAATGTTCGAGTCCTTTTGTGAGCTGCCAGAGCGCGCGATTGAGAGGCGTCGGGACGCCCATTTTTTCGCCCCAGTCGACGATGGCGCCGTTCATAAAATCCACTTCGGTCTGGCGCTTGGCAAGAAGGTCCTGGAGCATGCTCGCTTTGTGTTTGCCGGGAGCGTCGGCGCCTTTTTGCACAAGCGTGCGCGGATCGCCGTGAAGTTCGATGCCCAAGGCCTTAGCGACGGCTTCGCCTTCGGAGATGAGGGCGTTGAAAAGAGCGCCGGTCGGAGGAAAGCGAGCGGCGGCGCCGTGGTGAAGTAGAGTGAGCGCGCCCACGGGATTTGTTGAAGCGTTAAAGATTAGCTTGGTCCACTGGGCGCCACGAGCGTCTTGCAGAGGAATCACGCGCAGTCCGGCGCGGTTGAGGAGCCCGGCCAATTGTTCGACGCGAGCGTAGGGCGTGTTCGTTGGTTCGAACGGTCCGATCCAGGTGTCGCCGTTAATGTCAAAGGCCGCGTGGCCCGGCGCGACGACATGGCCTGCTGGAAATGTGGTGCCACGAATGACGTAGCGCACATGTTGAGCGAGAATCTCTTCGTTGCCGACACCATTTTGGACAGAGCAGACGGCGCTGCTCTCCTTGAAAATGTGCGCGGTTTGTTCGATGGCGCTGCGAGTGTGTGTGCTTTTTGTCGCGACGATGCCGAATTCGCAGACCGGAATTTCAAGGGGATGGGAAGTCGCGTGCAAACGCACGGTGAAATCGACGGCACCGCTGATACGCAGGCCGCGGTCGTTGATCGCGCGCGTGTGTTCCTTCCAAACGTCATACGCATGGACTTCGACGCCTTCGAGGCGGGCGAGGTGCGCGCCGAAAATGCTGCCGATGGCGCCGCAACCGACGATGCAAATCTTCACACTCATGCCGTCTTCAACGCCTCAACGCCGGTGTAGAAGCGCCATGGCACGTTCGCGAGGCATTCGCCTTCTTTTTTGCCCACGCGGTACGTGTCCTGGGTATAGAGACAGACCTGGCCGTCCTGATCGACGACTTGCGGATGGAAGCTGAGAACCATGTTTTCTTTCAGCTCGATGTGTGAGTTTGCGCCGATGGCAGGGTTTTCGAGCATGGTCATGCCGATCGAGTGGCCGGTGAGGTGGCCGAGTTTGAAACCCGCTTTGTCGAAAATGTTTGTCGCTGCTTTGTGGACATCGCTCGCCAGGGCACCGTCGTGCATTTTCTCGCGGGCGGCTTCCATGGCTTGGGGATACACGTCGCTCATGGCTCGTGTGCGTGGGCTGACTTTTCCGCGGATGAGCGCGCGGGAAAATTCCACCCAGTAGCCGTCGGCGCCGGCAATTTCGAGAGAATAGAGCAGCAAATCGTCGGCGCCAACTTTGCGGAGAGAAGGAACCTTGAAGTGGGCTTGCGCTTCGCCACCCGTGCCGCTCAGCACGATGTTCATCATGCGGGACCCTGCACCGCGCGCAAAGAAACGCTCGACGGCCGGAGCCATGATTTCAGCTTCACTCTTGCCCGGGTCGTAAGCGGTGAGCAGCGCATGAAAACCGTCGAGGATGATGCCCATGCTGTCGCGAAAACCGGCGAGTTCTTCTTCGCTTTTGACAGCGCGCGCCATGTCGAACTGAAAATCGAAGGGCACTAGCTCGAAGGAACCTAGTTGAAGCTCCCGGTAATCGCGGACAGCCATGATGAAATCCATGCCGTAGACCGCGACGCGCTTCCAGCTGCGCTTTTCGATCTCTTCGCGCAGCCACTTGCCGGGAATTTCGGCCCAGATCTTTTCCTGAACCCACGGCGCTTTTTTGTCGCCGATCCAGCGCGCCTCGCGAGGAAAAACGAGAACGGGATCACCCGCGAGGGGAATCAAGACGTACACGTAGCGGTGGACGATCTCGAATCCGGAGGTATAGCGCACGGCGCCTTCAAATCCGGTGTATTGATTGCCGCAGACGATTAGGGCATCGACTTTCTCTGCGGCCATGGCGGCGCGAATGTTGTTGTAACGGCGCTCGATTTCTTTTTGGCTGCTCATCGAAGTTGGCTCCGGCTGCTGTCAGCGCGCACCACAGATTTCCGCCGCGGCCAGCGCATAGACCTTGGTGGTGTTCACGAGTGTTTCGATCGCGACCTTTTCGCCTTCGGCATCGCGCGGCCCGCATGACGGGCCGTAATTCAGCGTCTCGATTCCGTAACGCGTCATCACGGAAGCATCAGAATCCCACAAGACAGTGGAGTGTTTCGGAGCGGTGCCGAGGACGCGTTGATGGCAGGCTTCGACCGTTTTCACGAGCGGATGATCTTTCGAGATTTCCGCGCCGGGCACGGACACGAAAGTCTCGTGCTCGATGCCATACTCTGGATGCTCTTTTCGTAGGTTGAGAACGAGTTGTTTGACGGCGACACGCACTTCTTTGAGCGGCATCGCTGGCGGCACGCGCACGTCCAAGAAAACATCGGCGCGGTCGGGAGTGCGGCTGACACGCCAGGGATGGCCGCCGCGAATGCAGCCGACATTCACAACGCCGGGCTGCCCGTCGTAGACGGCTTTCTTTTCCCATGCGGCAATCCATTCATAAATGGGGGGAAGAATTTCTTTCAGGCGATAAATGGAGCTCTGGTCCTGCTTGCCGCGAGTGAAGGCTGTGTGCACATAGTGGCCGTGCGTAGAAATGCGCACCCAAACCGTTCCGAAGTGTCCGAGGACTAGCTGCATGTCCGTAGGCTCGCCCAAAATGCACATGTCTGGCAAAACGCCGTGATTGACGAGGTGGTGTGAACCGACGCCGTAGCCGCGGTACTCCTTGCCGACAAACTCGTCGCTCCATTGCGTTTTTTCAATTTCGCCGACCACGGCGGCGATGGTCACGTCGCCGTCTAGTTTTATACCGGCACGCATCAAGGCTTTGACGGCTTGCATATAGCAGACAAGCGCGCCTTTCATGTTGTAGATGCCTAGACCGTAGATCATTCCATCGCGAATCACGGCTTTCGGTTTGTAGCCGAGGCCAGTCAGAAAAGTTTCGTGACCGGAGTTCGATGTATCCATGTGGCCGTTGAACATGAGGCTTTTGCCATTGGCGGCACCTTCCCAAAGCCCAACGACATTTGCGCGGCCCTCTTCGACTTCTTGCCACTTGACGTTCAAGCCGGCTTCTTCGAGAGCTCGGCGCATGTAACGGCCCATTTCAAGTTCTTCGCCCGTGGGACTGGGAATATTCACGAGGTCGCAGGCCATAGCGACAATATCGTCCTCGCGAATTTGCGAGAGAATCGCGTTGGCCAAGTCTTCCCTCATCTAGTCAGAGGCCTCCAAACTGTGTGTACGTTTTCATGGCGCGCTCAACGGCGAAAATCGTCAGGATAGGAGCACAGTTTTTCGCACCCGTTCTCCGTCACCAGAAAATTGTCTTCGATCCGCAGTCCGCCGCCGCCTTCCCAATATATGCCGGGCTCGATGGCGAGCACCATGCCCGACTTCATTTCGCCGGGAGCGATGCGATGGGAATAAGGCGCCTCGTGAGCGCGCGCTCCGACGCCGTGCGCGACCGGGTGCGACGGTTGTCCTGGATAGCCTGCCGCATCGATTCCATCGCGAATGATGCGGTCGATTTCGCCAAGCGGGGCGCCATTGCGGACGCAACCAACGGCATCAGCGAATATCTTGAGCAATTGATCGAGCAAGCGATTGTATTCGGGAGTTAGCTTTCCCAGGCAAATGTTTTTCGTGAGATCGGTCCAGTAGCCGTCAGCACAAACCCAAATCTCGACGAGCGTGGGCTCATTTTCGATCACAGGGCGGTGACTTGTGGCTGTGAAGGTCGCGATTCCCCGGCCGGACCAAACCAGCGTAAAGGCTCGAGCCATTTCGACTTTACCTTTGTAGCCAACGCCGACGGCGTGGATATGGCCTTCGATCATCGCGGCCACTTCGCTTTCTTTCATTCCCGTCTTGATATTGTTTCGTGCGTGTTCCATGCCGATGGCCGCGAGCTCGTTGGCCAGGCGCATGCGCTCGATTTCTTGCGGCGTTTTGATCATGCGGACTTCAGAGAGAAGCGGCGCGGCGTCAACGATTTCGCGGCAAGCGGCACGGAAAGCATCGTAAAAACCTTGCCAGTAGACTGTGGGCTCTCCAACCATGCGGTCGCAAATCTGGGAGGTTTGTGAGAGCTCGATGCCAACGCGGCCGTTCAGTTTGCGTTCGTGCAAGACTTCGACCGCCATTTCAACGGCGCGAATCATAGGCGGGCGCGGATCCTTAGGATGATAGAAAGGGAAAAGGCGCACATCTTTGTTCCAGGCGGTGCGCTGCGCCTCGCGGAATTGCGGCTCGATGACCAGCAGTGTGGGATCTCCTTCGCGGGGAAAAATCGCGAGGTCGTAACCTTTCATGGTCCAGTAGTTCGTGAGATAGAGGACGTTATCGGGCGCGCGAACAACAACGGCATCGAGATCGTGCCGCTCCATCATTTGCCGCATGCGCCGCCATTTTTCGTGATCGTTTGCGAAAGACATGCGTTGCCCGCCTACTTTCCGGCGTCGCGCTCCTTGCCCTGGTGGCTCCAGGAAGCTTCCTTGCCTTTGATGAGCCGATAGAGCGCGGTGTGCAGCGGCGCGGGAATGCCGGCACGAAGCGCTTCGCGGGCGATGGCACCGCCGAGAAAGTCTACTTCGGTGCGCAGCTTATTGCGAATGTCGTAGAGCATGGAGGGAGGATGATCGGTCTGCGCGCCGAGTTTGTTCATTTCCCAGGGATCTTCGTAGAGCTGGATGCCGAGTGCAGCGGCTACGCGCTTACCTTCGTCGATCAAATCATGAAGGAGATGGCCGAGATCGGTGAACTGGATTTCCTGAGCGTAGTGAAGTGTGTGCGGAAGTTCAGTCAGCGCGGACACTGCGTTGACGGACGAGTTGAAAATCACTTTGGACCACTGGGCGGGGCGGGCATCCTCGAGCGCGACAGCTTTCAAACCAGAAGCGATGAGCAGATCGGCGGATTCTTTCACTAAGGAGTATGGCGTGTTTGTGGGTTCGAACGGGCCCATCCACGTGGCGGTGTCGAGTTCATATTGCACCTGGGTGTCGTCGTGGCGTGTTCCACTCATGAAGGTTGTGCCGCGGATGACATACGTCTTTGCGAGATCAGCGATGATTTCTTCGGCGCCGAGTCCGTTTTGCGCAGAAAGAATCGCACCGTGGTCAAAGAGGTGAGCGACGGGGCCAAGGGCTTCAGCAGTTTGCGTGCCTTTGCACGAGACAATGCCGAGATCGAACTTGGGCAACTCCGCGGGATTGTGAGTGGCGCGAAGGTGAGTGTGAAATTCATGGCCTCCCGTCACGTGCAGCCCATTTTCATTGAGGGCGCGGGCATGTTCGGGGCGCCGGACGAAAGCCCACACTTCCGCCACTCGCGCGAGATGCGCAGCGTAGAGACTGCCGATCGAACCGCAACCGATAATGCAGACGCGCTTCATAGCATCTCGTGGACAGGGTTTTGAGTTAAGTAGACAGACATTCTAGCGCGCGCCGCGGTTGTGTTCGACGCGGACCGTTCCGGCAACTTCGCCTTGGCGAGCGCGCTGCATCGCCCGAAAGATGGAATCGCCGGTATTGTGCGAATCCTCGATGATGACTCCGCTGGAATAGAGAGCGTCCTGCAAAGCCGCGCAAATTGTATGAACCGGAGCAGCGCCGCCTTCGCCCATGCCTTTTGCGCCGTTGAAGGTGAAGGGTGATGGCGATTCCATATGGCCGTAGAGAAGGTCGGGCATGTTCATCGCGGTGATCGGTGTGTAGTCGCTGAATGTCGAGGCGAGCAGGTTGCCGTCGGAATCGTAGGCGCAATGTTCCATGAGCGCGGCGCCGATTCCGTGTGCGGCGGAGCCGTGCACTTGCCCTTCAACGATGCGCGGATTGATGGCCCGTCCACAATCGTCCACGCAAGCGTAGGCGAGGATTTTCGGCTGGTAGGTCTCGCGGTCCACTTCGATTGCGGCGACATGAATCTGCGCCGCGTAGGTGAGAGTGAGATTGCCGTATTTTCGGTTTATGTCTGGCAATTGAAATGGCGCATGGTAGACGTGGCGGCAGTTCAGCGTGATATCCCACAAATCTTCTGGCATCCCAGCGTTATTTACGTTGACGATGTTTGCAAGCGCCCAATAGTTCATCGATTTTTTCGTGCCCTTGACGCGAACTTCGGGTCCCTGCGCGCCAATGCCAAATTCAAGGTCCTTTTCTTTTGTCTTCAACGCCCATACGGCCAGGCGGCTCATTTCCTTGCGCAGTTTCTCGGCCGCTCCGTGAATGGCGGCAATCCCGGTGACTGCAAACTGGCTGGCATACGTTCCCGTGTGCCCGGTGTAGGCATTCTGTTCGGTGTCGAAGCCGGGCTTGACCTTCACTAAGTCAGGAGAGATGTCGAGGACGTCCGCGACAACCTGCGCGGCCGTTGTCTCGTGCCCTTGCCCTTGCGGCACGGAACCCATAGTGATCACGACCTCGCCGTAGATATCCAGTTTGGCGATCGCGGCCTTGGATTGTCCCGAAAAGGGGGCGCCAGCATTGATGATCCGCGCCTGCCCGAAATTGTTTGTTCCGGAGTCGAGCGTGGACCCTATGCCCAGACCGATCCAACGGCCTTCTTTGCGCGCAGCGGCCTGTTTTTTCTTCCAGTCGTCCCAGCCAATCAGATTTTTTGCCATCGCGAGCATTCCGGCGTAATCGCCGGAATCGTAGACGCAACCATTCGGCGTGGTGTACGGCATTTCGTTTTTGCGGATGTAATTGCGCACGCGCATCTCGTCGGTGGGAATTCCCAGCGAGTGCCCGCAAATATCGAGCACGCGTTCCATGAACCACAGTTGTTGCATACGGGAATAACCACGATTGGGACCAACGGGACACTTATTCGTGAGGACTTGATTCATGTCGATGCGAATATTTTTGACGCGATAGGAGCCGGCAATTACTTGCGCCCAGATGACGCAGCCTAGCGGTTCATAACGCGGGTAGGCGCCGCAATCGTCAATGTGGCGCGAATCGATTGCCGTGATGACGCCATTCTTATCGAGCGCCACGCGCGTGTCGAGAAAGGTGCGCTCATTTCCGTGCGCGCTGGCTTGCATGTGCTCGGTGCGCGTTTCCGCCCATTTCACGGGGCGGTCGCCGGCCTTGCGGGACGCCAGCGCACACACGGCCATGTACGGATAGTTGGTGATCTTAATTCCGAAACCGCCGCCGATATCGAAACTCTTCATTAGGATCTGATCGATCCGCACACCGAGCGCCGGAGAAAGGAATTGTGCGGCGAACGAGGGGAAAGAATTGTTCGACCAATACTCGATGCGCTCCGAGCGTGAATCCCACACGGCGATCATGGCGTTGTTTTCAAGCGGTGTGCTGGAGAAACGATGGAAATGCAGGCGGCCGATATGGACGGTGTGAGCAGCCTGCTGGAAAGCTTTCCGCACGTCGCCAAATTCAAAAAGCCCATGCCAATTGCGATTTGTGCCCATTTCCGGATGGAGAAGACTTTCGTCTTTCAGGGCCTCTTCCGCGGTCATCACGGGCGGCAACGGTTGGTACTCAACTTCCACGAGTTCGGCGGCATCTTCGGCAATCACTCGCGTTTCAGCCACAACAGCGGCGACGGGCTCGCCCTGGTAGACGACTTTGTCGACCGCCATCGGATAGTCGGCGATTTTCTGGCCGACATCCGGGCCAATCTCGATGAAGGGATTCACCATGCCCTTTACTTCTGCGCCCGTCAACGTGCAGACGACTCCGGACAACGCTGCCGCTTTCGAAACGTCCACGCGCGTGATTTTTGCGTGCGCATACGAGGAACGCACAAAGCGGATGTGCAGCATGCCGGTAAGTTTCTGGTCATCGACGAAAATGCCTTTTCCACGCACGAGGCGGTCTTCTTCCTTGCGGCGGACGGGTTGGCCGACCCATTTCGCAGATGCTTGCGCGCCGTTGTGCGCGGCTGGAGCGGGCGACTTCGCCTTTTTGCGTTTTGTGTGCGCCGTTTTTGCCATAGCTTGGCCGTGTGTCTAGCTCAGAGCTTTCTGCAAACCGTCAATTAATTTCTGCACGTTCTTTTTTGCAAGCGGTTCGAGCATTCCGCCAGCAAGTGAGGCGATGGGCCCCATCACGTTCGAATGTCCGCCCCAAATTACTTTTGTGCTTCCGTCGGGCGCGGGCTCCAGGTCAAAGCCTGCGCGCAAGGTCGTGGAGCCGCCGGGAACTTCACCGTTTCCTTGATACACCGCGTGTTTGTCCAACTCCGTTTCCACCAGCGACATTTTCACAGCGGCCGTGCCACGAATATGCGAAATTCCCACGCTCAGCTTAACCTTGAAATTCTTGTCGTCCAGCAGTTCCATGCTCTGATAATCGGGCAAGAGCGGGCAGAATCGGTGCGGATCGATCAAAAAGTTGTAAACGTCCTCCGGCTTTTTCTTGACCACAAAATCTCCGCCAAACTTGATCTCCATGTTCAGCGCTTCTCCAAATCGCTTGCGGCAACGCGAATGGCTTTAAAAATGTTCTGGTATCCGGTGCAGCGGCAAGTGTTGCCCGCAATCGCTTTGCGGATTTGCTGATCCGTGGGTTTCGGCGTATGCGAAAGCAAATGAAGTGTGGATAGGAGAAGGCCTGGCGTGCAGTAGCCGCATTGCAAACCGTGACAGTCTGCAAAGGCTTTCTGCACCGGATGCAGCTCGCCATTCGTCGAAAGTCCCTCGACGGTCGTGATTTCGCCTCCGTCTGCCATGGGAGCGAAGAGCGTGCAAGATTTTACTGTGCGGCCATTGAGCAGCACGGTGCATGCGCCGCAGTATGTAGTGTCGCAGCCAATATGCGTGCCTGTTAGATTCAAATGATCGCGTAGGAGTTCCACCAGCAGGGTGCGCGGCTCTACGGTTGCTTCGCGATTTTCGCCGTTCACGCGTATTCGAACGAGCATTTTGTCAGCGACCGGCATATTCGTGCCCCGCCTCTGCCTGCTCACCGCGAGCGCGCCTTGCGGCGATACCGATAGCGCGCTTCACAAGGGCCGCAACCAAGACGCTCTTGTACTCCGCCGAACCGCGCATATCGCTTTGCGGTTGGGCCGTTTCGTGTGCCGCGCCAGCGGCCGCCTGGATATTCTTCTCGTCGAGGGGCTTGCCGCGCAGGGCCGCCTCTGCTTCTCTTGCGCGAAGAGCCGTCAAACCAACACAGCCGAGAACAATGCGGGCATCCTTGCAATTGTTCCTCACATCGAGGACGAGCTGCACCGCCGCGCTCACCGTCGCATAGACCGGGGCGCTTCTTTTGAACGCAACGTAAGCGCCGCCGCTGCCATTTGGCGGAACTTTGACAATCACCTCGCGGACCAGTTCGCCGTGTTTGAGGACGGTTGTGTAGGCGTCCTTGATGAACTCTTCGAGCGGCACGGTTCGCTCGCTTGTCAATCCGGCGCAGCGCACCGACGTCTCGAGGGTAAGAAGAACGGTGTTCCAGTCGCCGCTCGGGTCAGCCTCAGCGAGCGATCCGCCGATGGTGCCCTGGTTGCGCACCTGAACGTCGGCGATGCCTGCCGCGCAGTCGTGCAAGATCGGGATGGACGCGGCTATTTCGGAATTTTCAATGTCGGCGTGGCGCGTGAGCGCCCCAAATCGCAGTTCGCCGTTCTGCCGTTCGATGGCGCTCAGACCAGGAATACCATTGATGTCCACCAGGGCTGTGGGCCGCGCCAGACGCATCTTCATCAGCGGGATCAGGCTTTGCCCACCGGCAAGCAAACGCGCTTCCTCTCCCAATTGCAGAAGCAGCTTGGAAGCCTCTTCGAACGTCGCAGCGCGATGGTAGAAAAAAGGAGTCGAATACACGTTGGTTACCGATGTGTGATGAGCGGAGCTCGGATCGCGGCTCGTCGATGATCAGGAGCAGATTCGCGATGCCCAACGCATTCTATTTTGAATGAATGGGAGTGGCAAGGTGAAACGGTGCTTCGTCCGGAAGCGAAACGAGATGGCGACCGCGAGTGGTCCATCGGCGCTGGCTATTCGCGTCGTCGTCGTTTATTCTGCCGCATCCTCCCGCATGACCGAACTCGAAAAGGTTGTTCCGATTATTCTCGCCGCAGGCAGCTCCAAGAAATTGGGCATGCCGAAAGCCGTTGCGCCATTCGGGCAAAAAACGGCTCTCCGGATGGCGGTCGAGAATTGTTCTCGCCTGGAGCGGCCCATCGTGGTGCTCGGATGCGATGCCGAGCACGTTCGGGGTGCGGTGCCACGCGCGGCGCAGGTGGTAGTCAATGAACGGTGGCGCAGAGGACAATTGAGTTCCCTTCTCTGCGCAATGGAAAGCGTTCCACAGTCCGCAGCGGTGCTCATTTACCCGGTGGATCATCCTCTCCTGCAAAAACACACTGTCACGCAGCTTGTTCGGGAGTTTCGGAAACGCAAAGCATCACAGGAAATCGTCATGCCACGACACAAAGGAAAGTATGGCCACCCCATCATCCTTTCGGCGGCTTTGCGAGACGAGCTTTATCGCGCAGCAACCGCGAGAGAGGTCGTCTACCGAATACCTGAACGCATCCGAGCTTTCGAGGCAAGAACGCGCGCGATTTATCAGGACTTCGACACTCCTGAGACATACCGGAAATGTCTGAGCAAGTTTAGAACGCGCAGTTAGCCTTGCTCAGTTAACTTGGTATCGAGCGGATGCAGACAGAAATGAAATTAAGGATGCAACACAATGGGAGGGTTTACTCGCACTGGAGGGTGGTGGCCCGTTGAAGTTGACGGCGACAGTTGCAGGGGCATAGCAGGATCGCCGAAAAAAATCCAGGTGCGGCGAACATCGTTGTCCGTCACACCGGTCTTCGCTTGAACGATCGCAGCAGCGATCGGCGTCGACGGATTGGTTTTGAGAATCTGAAGAAGCGCCTGGTTCATGGACGCCTGGGGCGGCTGATTAGTGAACCCTGAGGAAGCCCACACGGCAACAGCACCGCCGTTGGGCGCGAGCAGAAGAGTTTCCGCCAGACTGGTGGAGTAAACGTCTTGGAAGAAGCCGTTAAGGCAATCCATGAGCAGGTAGACCGACAATTGATCGCCATTTGTTAGAGCGGCGCCAGAAGTATCATCGAGAAAATCAGCAAACGACCATTGTTCGACAGATCCGTGGCCCGAATAATTGACAAGGACTGGGCCGCTATTGAGTGCAGTGAGAATCTGCTGCGTGACAACGTTGGGATCCATGCCATCCGCAAAAATTTCCGTTGGCTGAAGCCATGACGGCAGATCCGCTGCGGCAAACTTTGTGGCAGTCGTGAAATCCGCGCCGATGTTTTGATCGGCAACGAGTAGAGCTTGCTGGTTTCCGGCATCGCCCGCGAGGCCCTTCTCGTGGTTCACGATTTTAGAGACGACGAGCGCGGCGTCCGACGCAGTGCGCGCTGGAATGCGGCCCGTAGCGATCGTCTCGAATCCATTTTGCTTGAAGTCGCTGAACCAATCGTCGGAAGCGGTCTTGAACGCGGCGGTTTCGATGATGCGCGTGGGAACAAAGTCGAAATCGCCCAAGCCGAGGTAATTGCGCGGGTCCAGGGAAGCGTCGCCGACGAGCAGCAGATATTGCGGCTTCCGAGTCCACTGCGATTCGGCGCTTTGCAGGAAGTCACGAATGGCGAATGGGCTGCGCTCGCCGTAGTTGAAGGCATCGAAGACTTCGTCGATGGTCACAACCTGCACGCTCAAGCCGCGGGATTCGTGCATGCTGACGAGCGGACCGAGCGCGGACTGGAAATCAGGATGCGTGATGATCACCATCTGGCTGCCAAAGCTCCGAGTCGCGAGCGCTGCGGGCTTGTGGAAGGCAAGCCCCGATGGCGGTGAAATCTGATCGTCTGAGAAGACGAGAAGAGTGCGTTCTTGTCCTGCCGCGGGCGGCAAGCCGAGCCTGATGCCGTAGCTCCCGCTTTCCTGACCAACTGTGCCGGAAAGTTGCTCAACGGCGAGAGGATTGGTGATGTCAAACACCTGTATCTGCTGGTTGCTGAAACCCGTGATGTGCAGCGTGCTGCCCGCAGGCGCCGTGGCTTTCAGCCAATTCGCATCAGCTTCATAGGTATGCGGATAGTGAAGCGAGATGGACTGTACGGCGCTCACGTCGTTGTCGCCTTGCAAAGCTGTCAGTGTGACGGTGTTGACGCCATCCTGTAGCAAACTGCGGTCGATAGGAAAAGTATTGGTGACATTGGCGAGATTCGCGAAATCCATTTCGCCGATCGACGCTCCATTGAAGAACACCGACACGCGATGCGCCTGTTGATCGGTCGCGCCTTGCAATGTTACGTCGACGGAAATCTGCATGCTGGAATTGGGATCGGCGTGCGCGACGGTTAGTTGTTGGTCCACTGGCTCGGACGTGACGGCGGCGCCGAAGAAGTTGTCGT
>CAVPLA010000025.1:0-103251 GCA_963705855.1 uncultured Acidobacteriota bacterium | reverse complement strand
GGAGTTGATGGCTTGGTGTGAAGCGAACCAGCTAGAGTACTTGTTGGGACTAGCGAAAAATGAACGCCTGAAAGCGGAGATCGCCAAGGAGATGGTGGAGGCGAAAGCGCAGTACCAACAGACCGGACGCGCGACTCGGGTGTTCAAAGAGTTCTTCTATCAGACGCTGAAAAGCTGGAGTCGTGTGCGACGGGTGGTGGCCAAGGCCGAGCATCTAGAAAAAGGAGAGAACCCGCGATTCGTAGTGACCTCGCTGAGCAGAGAAGCATGGCCGGCACAGGCCTTGTATGAGGAGCACTACTGCGCCCGTGGTGACATGGAGAATCGTATAAAAGAACAACTGATGCTATTCAGCGACCGCACCAGCACGCACTACCTGCGCAGCAATCAACTGCGCTTGTACTTTTCTTCGATCGCCTACGTGTTGTTGCAGATGCTGCGACGGCTGGGACTGACGGGAACGGAGTTGGCCAAGGCCCAGTGCAGCACCATTCGGCTCAAGTTGCTGAAGATCGGTGCGCTGATTCGCATCACGGTACGCAAGGTGTGGATTTCGCTGGCCGGTGGGTACCCCTATGTCGCGCTGTTCCAGCAAGTCCATGAAAAGCTGTGCGCCGTACCCGTAAAGTATTGAAAAAGAAAGACTCCGACCACTTTTATTCTGGCTCATGTCAACCGGTGGTAAGGTGTGCGCCGAAACAGGCTCGGAAAGCAAAAAACTCTCACGTAAAACGAAAAACGGATCTGCTACACAACAACACCCCGCGAAAATAACTCGCAAGTCGCCGTTCGAACACACTTCATTCCTCTTATGCCAGGCTGTGAGAGATGTCGGCTAAGGAACGCCAGCCAGCGCTTGGCCGGGTCTCAGGATCTCTCGGCGCTCGTCTCATCCAACGGGAGATGTTCTCTCGGAAAGTTCAAAACCGAGCATGAGGAATTCCCCATGTATCCTCGGTGCTCCCCAGGTTGGGTTGTCAGCGACCATCCGAAAGATCAGCTCCCGAACCTCCTTCGGCGTCGGTCTTCTTCCAACCTGCGCCCGAACTCTGGAGATCAGCCTCCAGTAGATACGAAAACCAGTCCGGTGCCAGCGGACGACAGTTTCGGGCGTAACGATGAGAAGGGACTCCTTCCAAGCCGACCAGACCCGCCGAGTTATTACCCAGAAGAGCTTATCGAAGAGGCCCAGGCTCGGGCGAGGATGTTCGAGACCAAGGCCAAGGTAGTCTACTGCGACCCGAGATTCGGGATGGGCCTTGCCTTTACAGACGTGACGCCCGACCAGCGGTCGCTCCTAGAAGCCTGGTTAGCGGAGATCGTTAGCCAACTCAGGTCGGTTTCGTAGTTTCTGCTACGCTCGTTCACGACCCTTCCGAGGCTTTTCAATCCACCTGCGCGCAACCCAAACATTCTGGCGCATCCCTACGTTGACTTGCCTATCGGTGCGACCTAACATAGCCGAACGAGGCAGTACCTTCCCATGGTTGGCGAGGTGCTCGGCCATTACCGCGTTGTGGAGAAGATTGGCGCTGGCGGAGTGGGCGAAGTGTACCGCGCCCGTGACGAGCAGCTCGACCGCGAGGTGGCGCTTAAAGTCCTTCCCGCAGGCACGCTCGCCGGTGAAGCTGCACGAAGGCATTTCCGCAAGGAAGCCTTGGCGTTGGCCAAGCTGAATCACCCGAACATTGAGACTATCTTCGAATTCAGTTCTCAGGATGGAGTCGATTTCCTGGCTATGGAACTGATTCCCGGCCACCTTCTGAGCGAAAAACTGAAGCAAGGGCCGCTCGCCGAGAAAGAAGTTTCGCGCCTCGGGATGCAACTCGCGGAGGGCTTGGCGGCGGCGCACGAGCATGGCATCGTCCATTGCGACCTGAAGCCGACAAATCTCTTCGTCACGCCCGTCGGGCGTCTGAAAATCCTCGATTTCGGCTTGGCGAAACTAGTCCGCCCGGAGCTGAGCAACGACATAACTCAAAGTACCTCGAAGGAGAGCAGCACAATCTGCGGGACGGTGCCCTACATGTCGCCCGAACAACTCCGCGGGCAGTCCGTGGACGCTCGAAGCGATATCTATGCAGCCGGAGTCGTGCTCTATGAGATGGCAACGGGGCAGCGGCCATTTCCGCAAACGCAAAGCGCGGAATTGATGGGGGCAATTCTGCATCAGTCGCCTACTCCGCCTTCTTCCGTGAATCCTGACGTCTCATCGGGCCTGGAGCGTTCAATTCTGAAAGCTCTCGAAAAAGATGCGTCTCAACGTTATCAATCGGCGCGCGAGCTGCTTGCAGCTCTGGAAGGAATAAGTTCAGGCGTCATTGAGGAACCCGCGCGCCGACGAACGGGACCCTCGCGACGCGCGACAATCGTGGCGGCTAGCGCAGCACTTGCAATCGTGATTGTTGTGGGTTTCGTTCTCGGTCTGAATGTTCGCGGAATTCGCGAGTATAAGTCTCGACGCAATCATCTAGAGCCGACAGGCCGTGCCACGACACCCTCGGCGCCTATCCATGCCCGGCGATCCGTCGCCGTACTCGGCTTCAAAAATCTGTCCGGCCGCTCTGACGAAATGTGGCTTTCCACGGCACTCTCCGAGATGCTCGCGACAGAACTCGCTGCCGGTGATCAGTTAAGGATGGTTCCCGGCGAGAATGTGGCGCGCATGAAAATCGATCTGTCGCTGCCGGATGCCGATAGCTACGGGCGGGAGACTCTGGCGAAAATTCACAATAACCTCAACGCCGACGATGTCGTCCTGGGTTCCTATGTTCCACTCGGCAAGGGGCAAATCCGACTTGATTTGCGGTTGCAAGACACTGTGGGAGGCGACACAGTGGCCGCCGTTTCCGAAAAAGGAAGCGAAGAGCAGATTGATGATTTGGTGAGTCGCGCCGGAGCGGCTCTTCGCGAAAAGCTGGGCGTCGGTCCCGTTTCGAAGGCCGAGGCGGTGACCGTAAAAGCCATTCTGCCATCGAATCCCGCGGCGGTGCGGCTATACTCAGATGGCCTGGCCAAGCTGCGCGCGTTTGACAATCTGACAGCGCGGGACCTATTGCAGAAGGCGGTCGCCGCCGAGCCCAATTTCGCGTTAGCCCACTCAGCTCTGGCAAGCGCCTGGAAGAATTTGGGCTATGACGCTAAGGCACGGGAAGAAAGCAAGAAAGCTGTTGATCTTTCTACCAGTCTCGGGCCCGAAGAGCGGCTCTGGGTGGAAGGGCAGTATCAAGAGACGGCCCACGACTGGGAGAAGGCCATCCACATCTATAGCGCGCTGGTCGCATTCTTTCCCGACAACTTGGACTATGGGTTGAGTCTGGCCGATGCTCAGGTGTATGGGGGAAAGGCGGATGAAGCTCTCGTCACCATCACGCAATTGCGTAGGATGCCGTCTCCTGCTGGCGACGACCCGCGCATCGATCTCCGCGAGGCCTTTGCCGCCGAATGGGCCGGGGATCCAAATCGGGCGCAGTCCGCCGCTTTTCGTGCTGCTGAGAAGGGGACCAGCTCGGGGTCCCGGCTCATCGTCGCCCTAGCGAAGAAGTTTGAGGGGGCTAGTTCCGGAGAGCTCGGCGACCGCAAGAGGGCGCTCGCTGCTTACGAGGAGTCCAGCCGGCTTTTTATCGATGCGGGTGACAAAGGGCAGGCCTGTTACTCGCTGCTCCAAATCGGGCGCATGCGTAGTCACACCGGAGAAATTTCGCAAGGCATGAAGTCATTCGAACAGGCGCTACGGATTGCCAAAGAAATCGGAGCAGGAAGGAACACGGCAATGGCCCAACAGTATATTGCCGACCTCCTCGTCAGCCAGGGGGAACTGGGCAAAGCCAGGACGATTTATGAAGAAACGTTGAAGCTGTATCGTGAATTGGGTGAGAAGAGCGATGTCATCATTACGCTGGGTCACCTCGGAAACACGCTCGCAGACCTGGGGGATTTCCGCCGCGCACAGGACCTGATACAGGAGGCAGTGCAAATGGCCCGCGAAATACACGACAGAAGCTTTCTCTCGGACAATCTGATGAATCTCGGAGATCTTCTTGTTCGCGAGGGCAATCTTAAGGCCTCCCGTGCTTCCTACGAAGAAGCACTGGCGATTTCTCACGAAATGACTCTGAAATGGGGAATCGCTTCGGGTCTCTCCGGTATCGGAGACATCCTACTCATACAGGGCGACCTCGCCGGTTCTCGCCGCGACAAGGAAGAAGCCTTGAAGGTGTATCAGGAGGAAAGCGACCAGGCTGGCTCCCTGGCGGTGCAAGTGGACCTGGCAAGAGATCTGATCGAGGAAGGCCAACCGGCAGAAGCCGAACTGCTTGCAAGGAGATCTGCCAAAGATTTCGCAGCCTTGCAGATGAAGGACAACGAGACCATAGCCGTCCTCGTTCTTGCGCGCGCTCTTTTCGTTCAGGGCAAAATCGCTGACGCGAAGACGACGATGCGCCGTGCCAGGACGCTGAGACCGAAGAGTCAGTCTGCCACCATGAATGTGGACATGGATACTGTCGCCGCATCAATCGGCGCCTCGGAGAAGCCCGCAGAGGCAGTTAAGAGCCTGGAAACCGCGATTGCAACAGCGGCTAAGCTTGGTTATGTGCCCGGCGAGTTCGAAGCACGCCTAGCCCTCGGCGAGGTGGAAATGGAAGCCGGCAAGGAGGCCAATGGCCGGGATCTACTTGCAGCCCTCGAGAAAGACGCGACCGCCAGTGGTTTCTTGCTTATCGCCCGCAAGGCTGCTGCAGCCAACAAGTAAGCTAAGCCTAAATCCTGTGGTTCCAGCACGTCCACGCGTTAAGGTCGCGCTTGGTTTCCGTGTATCAAATTATCGCATTGCGCACGAGTGAGGGCGTAACGTTCGACCGATTGCACCAAAATTGAGGTGGGGCAAAAAGAAATGTTTTTGCCGATTGTGGATTCCACGGCAGGCGTCCGGGCACGACGCGCCTGTTGTGTAGAATTGAACAGATTCAGTGGCGGGCGTTTGGTATAAGTACGACAAAATCGGGCGCTTCCACCGCGGCATACGTCCCCTCAGGACCGCGCTGCAATTTGGAAATGAAACAGGGCTGATCTCAACGGTCAGCACGCCGCCCGGCAGGTTGCCTTCTTCCGCCTGTCCCTACTGAAAATCTTATACGGCGCGAACGCCTTTGAAATCAATGACATTCAAGAACATGAAACTGGGCCTCGCGAGTCAGGCGATTGCAATAGGACAATGTTACGTTGCGTGGAAACTTGCACCGTATCAATTCGCCAGGGACAGGGTGAGTACCAGCCGCAATCACCCTCGCATCCGATGTGTAGTCGCATAACCGCACATGCCCGCCACGTTAATCGGACACTGGGTCGCGGACATCCCCACAGCGGCAAGCGCTCTAATAATCTGTGCCACCTTAGGGGTTCACCCCAGGGATTTGGGCAGGGCATCCTGGACAGGCGTTACTTTTTCTGACGAGCCAATCTTGCCGACCTAGCAGCTTGTAACTTCTCGGTCGGAATCACTACCCTTTCGAGACGCGATCCTACGATGTCCTTTCGCTTGGCCGCAACCCGATAGCTGAATGTGCCGCTTGCGGTTTTCGAGGATTTGGCACGCACACCGAAGCCCGTGCTCGTTCGCTTGGTCACATAGAGGGCGTTGTTGTCATCGTATTCAGACACGAAAACGTGATAGTTGTCGCTATTCACGACTGAGGCGAAGTCGGCAGCGAGCCGAACCTCGGCTTGGCCATTCACCAATTGGCTGATCCCGAAGTCTTCAAACCAGCTTTCAGGGCTCTCCATACTGTAGAGGCGCCGGTGAGACCCGTCAGAGAAAGGTACCACCGCTGATTTGGCACCTAAGACACTGAGATCCCCGAAGACGAGGACCGTCCCCTCGAAAACGCCACCGAAGCCTGAGTTTGCGATGCCCCAGATTGCAAAGGCACCGGGGCCACTACCGGTCTCCGCGACAACGCCATTACCATCAACGTCTAAGGAGATCCCGCGTACACCTGCTGAAATAAGGGCTCCCGCTCCGCTGACGCCGACGCCTTGCACACCATCCGCGCTTCCGTCCCCGGCTCGCCCGAAAACGCCGACGTTTCCCGCAGAACTAGGCTCCGGACCCGTGTTCGCGCCACCAGCACCGATGCCCCTAACTCCTGGGCCGGCCGCCCCACCACCGATGCCAAACACCCCAGTGCCATCCCCGATACCGGGCGTGCTCCCGCCGAAGCCCGCCACACCTGAGAAGTTGCCGCTGCCAAAGCCTTGTACACCATCACCGACCGGACCCTGACAAGTGCCTTTGACCCCAACTTGATTACCCTGAACATCCACCCCGTGACTGATGGTTGTGCTGTGCGTGAAGAACCCGATAGGGGTCTCGCCCCCGAGAGCCTCAAAGAAACTATCTTGTGAACCCATAGCTATACCTCGCTTACTTATTCGGAATTTTCGTCCGCGTGAATCTGCATAAACGCGTCCAACTAGTAGTGATCGAAAGCGCGTCACTGTTTCAGAGTAAGGCTGACGACCGCGCGGCAGGACGCTTTGGGAGCGAGATCACGCGCGGGTGCGCAGGCCGAGGCCGTAAGTGGCGAAGACTGCGGCGACGATGGCGAACATCAAGAGGTTGGCGGCGGCGTCGGTCCAGAGCAGTCCGTGGGTGCCGAACCTAGTGAAGCTTTGGCCTTCGAGCCAGATCATGGAGGCGATGGGAATGTTGGAGGCGGAGAGGAGGACGCTAAACCAGGTGCTGGGATCGCGGTCGTCCGGCCCGATGACGTCCAATACAAGCGCGACAAACCGAGCGTTACACAAGCCCGAGGTCAGCAGGTAGAGAAGGGTTCCCCAAAGGTAGACGGACGGGCGATTCCCGGCGAGCAACAAGATTGCGGCGAACGCGTTAGTCAGTCCCGCGCCTGCGTAGGTGAGGCGGCGGTCCCAGTCCGCAGGGATGAGCACGCTGCAGAGCGCCCCCAATCCCAACACAACTCCGCCAGCAACTCCATTGGTCCAGAGCACGCCGGTGGCGCCGACACCGTAGTGGGAAGCGAGGGCAGGTAGAAGAGTCTGGGCTGCGCACGTGCTTCCAGGCGCGACTAGCAAAAGAACGCTCCATCTTCGTCTAGGGGAGCGAAATAGCGCCAAAGCTTCTTTTCGGAATTGAGCGAAGCGTCCACGAAACCAAGACGGCGCAACGGGCGCCGGCTCCGTGACGGTGAAGGCGAGAAAGGCCGGCAGGGCAACGAGAATGGCTGCAGCCAAACCGGCCGCCGATAGGGAGAAGCGCGCGACCAGCCATAAGACGGCGGCACCGCCGAGGCCGACTCCGCCCCAGTTTCCAGCTTGGTTCCAGCCGGAAGCTTTGGCTTGCGCGGAAGCCGATAGCATGGTGGCCATCAGTCCGCCGCAACTGGCCGGGACGAGCGCGACTACGACGCCGGCGAAGAACAGGAGCGCGGTCAAGAGTCTGACATGCGTTGTGCCAATCTGACACGCAACCCAGAGCAGGAGAGCGGTTGCCAAGGCTCCGAGAACCAGCCAAGTGCGGCGGCGCAGTTTGACGTCGACGACGGGCGTCCAGAGAAACAGCAAGATCGGCGGAACTTGCAGGATCGCGTTGATGCGTGCGATCTGCCCGATGGCGAGTCCAGCCTGGCTGAGCAGGAGCGGCAGAGCTGTCCAGATGAATCCGACGTAAATCCCGAGGGGCAGGATCAACAAGCCAAAGAGCCAGGGGGCGGGCCATTGGCGAGGGTCACGCATGGCGGAGCCAGCATACCACCTGTGGGAACAGCTCAAAGCGGAGTTCCTGTTGAGCCCCCTGCAAGTAAACTTCGAGCCAAGTCGATCTCAGTCGTCGGCTAGCAACCAAGCTGCCCAAAAACCCTCTCGTCCAACCCTGCCCAAAATCTCCGTCGAAATGGGAGCTCACAAGTCGTTCTTTTCGCTTGCCCACAATTACCGACCCAACTTTCCCACAAAGAACTGTTTTTTGGGCGCTTCGAACCACAAGGAGGCGGGGGTGGAACCGGATCGCCGCTGCAATGGGAGTCGGTGTCGGAACTATCTATCGCGTCGCCCTGAAGGGTACCGCAGTGAACTCGATCGCGCCGTCAGGTCAGAATTGGCCACCGTAATCCATTTCGTCAGTATCGACGTTACCCGCTTTTTGAGATTGTAGAGCGCCGGATTCCTGTGGCGAGATTCTGGCACAATAACCGTTAGGTGGGCCTGCAAGTAATCCGCTTCGGTGCAAATCTCTAATTTCGTTCTCAGTGGATGCTCCTACAGCGCAAAACTTGCCCTGAGGCTAGAACAGCCTTTCGCGAATAACAATGCTTTTGTTGAAGAAACGCCAGGTCAGTGCCGCTGCTCTGTGACCGGCTCGGTCGCGACGGATGGCGCCGCGGCATGCAGCCCTCCTCCGAACCCTTGCCTTATGAGTTTGAAAATGGTGCGTCGATTTTCGAGAATCGATTTCAGCCAGGCGAAGCGGCCCATCTGCGGAAAATAAATTCCCCGGAAACAGAGGCGCGCGATAAAGATGTTGATGCGATAACCCAGCGCCTTGTGGTTCAGCGAATCCACCGCCTTTTCGATGGCCTGGGGACTGTAGGAGCTGGCCCACCCAATACGTACCTCCTTATGAGCTTCGTCGATGATCATCTTTAGCGGCGTATGCGCCATCGCAAAGGGAATGAACTCTTGCCAGTGCTTCGGACGTGTGAGCCGCCCCGCGGCTTCCAGCTTTTTGTACAGGGGAGTCCCAGGCAGTGGGGTCATCAAACCAAAGATCGGCAGCCCCGGTGGCCAGGTGCGAATTTCCTTCATAGTTCGCTCCGCCACGCCAGGAGTGTCATTGTCCATGCCAAAAATAAAAGACGTGATGGCAAAAACGTTGCGTCGGGCGAGCCGATCGAGCACCACGGCATATTCACCTGGCTTATTGAAGCCTTTTTTTACATCAGCAAGGTTGGCCGGATCGATGGATTCCATTCCGATGAAGATCCACTTGCCTCCCGCGGCCGCGATCAGATCAACGAGCTCCTCATCACGCAGCAGATTGGCGCTGATCTGGGCGACCCAATGCACTTGTGCGTTAGCAGCGATAATGTCTCGCAGCAATGATTTTGTGCGCTTTACGTTGATGGCAAAATTGTCGTCGATGAAAAATACGGCAATCTGGCCCCCTTCCTCCCGCGCGCGCGCTTTCAGTGCCAGAAGTTCGTTCACCACGCTTTCATTAGTGCGAAAGCGGATGGAGTCGCCAAAAAATCCCGTCACAGTGCAAAACTCGCATCCGTAAGGACAGCCGCGCCCGGACTCCACCGGAATAATTCGAAAGGTTCCCCAACCCGCCCCCACGCGCTTCAGCAGCGGATGCAATACTCCCGGGAGCAAATTGAATTGCTCCAGCTTGATTTTGTCCCAGGGAATCTCCGGATAAGGCTGAAGCGATGGTTTGCGCTCCTGGCCAAAGTCGTCCACGGGTGCGTAGACATCCTTGAGCGTGCCGCGCACGGCATCTTCCACGATTCTCGGCCATGTCTCGTCAGCTTCGCCAAGAGCAACCGCATCCGCATGGCGCGAGCCGCCGTCGCGCCCGAGCGCCTCGTCGGCCATTTCCGTGACGTGCGGGCCACCCATGACGACCTTTACTCCCGCGGCGCGCACCGCGTCCGCCATGCGATAGGCCTTGGCGATCATCCTGATCATGGCACCGATACCGACCAGTCCGATATTTTCATCACGCACGTAGCGCGCGATACTTTCTTCATCCATGGGCTGCGCATTGCCGTCGATCAGCACTACTTCGTGGCCGGGCGGAGTGAGGGCTTGCAGGAGAAACATCCAAAGATGCGGCATGAAGTTGCGAGTCACACCATTGTCTGGGTTGTATAGGAGGATTTTCATTAAAAGGGAGTTTCCGTCCTAGAATCCAGGACGTCTCCCAAACAAACTATCGCGTCGGGCCTAAACACAGGATAAATGCAAGTGGATTTCCGTCCCTTGCCGGTTTCCGAAAAACCCCGTGAATCATTGCCGCAAGTCGAACAGAATCAGAGGGCGTAGTTCAGTCACACGGCAGGCCGCTGCTACCTGCTATACTCCCCGTCAGTGTTCAAGAATTTCGATATCTGTCCCCACTGTAAGGCCAAGGGGCTTCCTGGCGCGCTGTGGCGGTTGAAGCTGGAAACTCCTGTGATCAACAGGTCCGACGGCTCCCGATTCCATCTTAGTCTATTTAGCGGCGCCGAAAACGTTCCTACACCGAGCGGCGGGATCGCTGGCAACAGGCTGCTAGGCGATTTTCGATGCGTACACGACGAGTTCGGTGATTCAGCTTCTCCTTCGATCGTCGTTCTCACGAATCCAGGTGACAACCGCGAGGGTGTGCGGCGACAGTTGGAAGAAGCGGCCGACCAGTTGGCGGAAGTACTACAAGGCAATGTCCGGCCTTCTCAGCGGTACGACTTCGGCGGCGTTGCCTTAGAGGCACGCGCGGACTGACCATCTTTGCTGAATAACGCAACACTTCACGCGTTGTGAAGCGTTCCCATCCATCCGCACATCACAGAAAAACGCCTTGCGTCGTCGCCGCGACTCGCTGGCCTGAGCGTACAGTTGCATTTCACCAGGAGCGGTTCGCTGGAAGCTATGCAGCATGCTACCATCCGGGCAATGGAACTCGGCTACGCGAGACAGGTTTTAGACTTGGCTGTCGAGAGTTTTGTCGCCGACACTGCCTCGCTTCAGGACCGTCTCTGCGCGGCCTACGTTTCTCACCTGATCAAACTTCACGAGGAAGATTTCACGCCCGAATTGTGATACGGTTCGGGAAGCTCAAAAAAGCGGTGACAATGTACGCTGCGAAGGGCAACGAAGGGGTGGTGAAGGCGAGCACATCCAAGATGACGGATAATGAGGCCAGTCAGTGGATCAAGGAAATCCTGTCGCTTTTCAGCGTAGTCGCAGGATTGGACGTGATGTCGAGGACTCGGATAACTTGACGAGTTCGGCTGGCGTTTCGGACCTAGAAACAGCGGGTTAGGCGGCGTGGTGGTGTTTATGCGCTGATGGCGCGGGCGAGTCCCGTCATACTGGTACCACACATAAAAGTGGAAAAGCCAAACAGCAAGCCCTGAGAAACAAAGAAGTGAAGCGAGTACCCGGGCAGGCTTTCGGTATTTTCCATTCGCTATGGGAAAACTCATACTGCCACCTTCATTGGGAGTTCTTTTTTCCTTGTTGCTGATGCAAGCGGACCATGCGTTTAGCTATTTCGGGCTCAACACAATTCGACCATAGAAATTGGTGTCCATTCATAGGACCGAGGTGCAGGTGTGATGGCAGAGTTAAGTCGGTAGCGCTTCCGCAGAAGACTTCAAAGACATTTCAGACACATTGCGTTTCAAGTACCTGGTAAGTTCGCCTAATCGGACATGTGGAGCCGCTGATCGACACTTTTCCGATTACGGCTGGCGTTACCGGACAATGGCCCCCCACACCAAAAATTAGCTTCTGGGCCAGATGATTTGATTTCCATGAGGCTCCGCCAGGATTCGAGAAAAAAAAGAGGGGGCCAACTTCGCCCCCTCCCAGTTCAATGGAAACTAGGCACTCAATGCGTTGTCGCAAACGCAACCTTGTGGAACGTCGAGTACTCCGCCTCGAACTTCTTCACCACTGGGATGCCCTCAATGAACCGCGCCATGATCTTCTCGATCTGTGGATACAGTTCTCGATTGTAGGTCTCCGCCCACTCCTTCGTCTCCCACAGGCTGATTGCTTCCAGCTCCCTCTTTTCCGGTGTCACGAGCAGCAGTTCGTCCAGGAATCCCTTCTGCCTGCGAAGCAGGGGCAGGATTTCCTTTTCAAACGTTACCGGAAGTTCGTTGACCACGTTCGGCTTCAGTTGCAACACGACTTCACGTGCGAACATATAAGCCTTCCTCTCATTTTGCTTGGGGGGGCGATGCCGCTGATCCCCTCCGTTTTCTTTACAGAGCGCCAGGATCGAAAGTTCATTCCGTCCCCCACTGCACCTTTGCACTTCAATTAACCAATTTCAGTGCCCCGCGTCACCCGACAACATGTCCAGCATCACACCCGGACCAAAATTGGACGATGAAAACGCTTCCAAACCTCGGTCATGATTCAGTTGGAAGCGTGTTCGAGGCTTCGGACGACGGAAGTGTGGGTGAGAGGGGCACACTCGCACCCATACCGGTGCCAAGGATGGAGACTTCCGGGCACTTAACTCCGAAATTCTTTATAAACAGCGGCCCTTGGAGACTGCGGAGATTTTCTTCAACCGAGGCGTCTGGTGGGAAGAATTCACATCACAGCCACCAAGGCAGACACCAGGAAAATAAGATTAACTAAATAAAGGAGTTGCAGAAATGGCGGAGAGGGTGGGATTCGAACCCACGGTACGGTTTCCCGTACGCTCGCTTTCGAGGCGAGTACTTTCAACCGCTCAGTCACCTCTCCGCGGTCGTGGCAATTCCATCGTAGCAAGGGTTCTGGCTTCCGGCAATCCAGGGTTGCTTAGACAACGACGTGCCTTTTGAACGACGATTTTGGCAAACTGTCTAGGCAGGACGAAGAGCGAGCGGACACACTCGAGAGGCACGCATCCTGTGCCGGCGAGATCTAGGAAGGCCTGTATTTCGGCGCGGCAATTTAGCGGCGGCCAGCGAAAAAGTTCTGAAGGATCGAGGCGCTATCTGGGGCAAGAACGCCGGGAACAACGTCCACCTGATGATTGAGAGTGGCGTTTGTGAGAATTTCGAAACATGAGCGGACGGCGCCGCCCTTTGGGTCGTCCGCGCCATAGACTAGGCGAGGGATGCGGGCCTGGATAATGGCCCCCGCACACATGCTGCAGGGCTCTAGCGTGACATAAAGAGTTGTGTCTGCCATGCGGTAATTGCGGAGGAGGCGAGCCGCGTCACGGATCACGATGATTTCGGCGTGCGCAGTAGGATCGCAGTCGCGAATCGTGCGGTTGCCGGAGATGGCGAGAATTTTGCCGTCGTGTACGACCAGGGCGCCAATAGGGACTTCGCCTGCGGCGGCTGCGGCGCGGGCTTCCGCTATGGCCTCTTGCATGAACTGGATATCGGCTTCCATCTTGCGCGAAAGGATAGCATGCGAGGAGAGCGAAGAAGTCATCGAGGGCCCGGGGGCCGTGTGTTACCGACAAAATAGCGCTTCACAATTCACGCGCCTCCGTAGATTCCGCAAAAAAAAAACGACAAGCAGCGCCAAAGCTGCTATCGCGGAATCTTTAAGATGAATTAGCTCATTCTTATGCCGTTGAATGCCAGGAGCAGAGGCGTTTTCTAGCGTCGGATTCTTGTACCAAGCGGACAAAGCTTGATCAAACTCTCGCCTATGGGTGAAGGAGGGAACCGAGTAGACCAGTACGAAAGCCAAGACATTAACGCCGGAAAGAAAGAGCAATATTCGTGTCCAGCGCATTTCTAGAATACTAGCTCTCCTTAAGAGCCCGATTCAATTGCCAAAAAAGCCGTTTCGCTGCGCTTGACAATTGTGGAGGGGAGAAACAAACTACGCGAGTGAGAGCGCGCGCGGTGCAAGTGTCGCAAATCGATTTTTTTGGAAGGTGCCCGCGGTTTTGCTGCGTGCAGCACGGCAAACGCGAGATCTGCTGAAGAAACCTGAATGGAACTCCGAAAAGACCCTATCACCCAAAGTTGGATCATATTAGGCCAGCGGGAAGTCGGCGGCGAATCCCTCGCTGAGTGTCCGTTTGAACCAGAAAGAATAGAAAAAACGAAGCCCATTTTGAGTTGGCCGGCCGAAGGACCGTGGCAAGTGCGGGTGGTGCCTCATCCTGAGCCGTTGTACCGGGTTGAAGGCGATCCGGGGCGGTTGGCCGAGGGCATGTACGACAAGATGGGTCCGCTCGGAGCGCACGAAGTTGTGGTGGAGGCGCCGAGCCACGAAAAACGACTGCCCCAGTTCAGCGATGAAGAGATCGAGCGCGTGTTGTGGGTGTGGGGGGCGCGGATCGCCGACTTGAAAAAGGATGCGCGATTCAAGTATGTAAGCGTGTTCAAGAATCAGGGCGTGATGGCAGGGGAAGAGTGGCCACACGCCCACTCCGAAGTAACCGCGACGATCTTCGTGCCGCGGCGAATCAAATACGAACTGCACGCCGCGCATGACTGGTTCAAAGACAAAGAGCGGTGCATTTTTTGCGATTTCGTGAAGCAGGAGGAAAAGCAGGGGAAGCGGATCGTTGATGTGCAGGGCGACTATTACGCGCTCTGCCCGTATGCATCCCGCGTGCCCTACGAAGTGTGGGTCATGCACCGCAGGCACAATCAGCTTTTTGAACAGCCGCGGCCCGGTTCCAACCGCAAGCAGTTGGCTGCGCTGCTGGGGCGCGTGCTGCGCAGGTTAGAAAAGGTGGCGCCGGCCTATCATTTGGTGGTGCATACAGCGCCAAATACCAAGAGCAAAAAGGGAGAATTGGCGGGCTATTGGAAAACGCTGGCGGAAGACTATCACTGGCACATCGAAATCATGCCGATCGTGGAAAAACGCAGCAAGTCCTACAGCATCAAAGAGGTTTACTTCAATGCGGAGTTGCCGGAGCAGGCTGCCGCGCATTTGCGAGGCTTGGATCCGAATTCGTGAGTCTTCGTTTTTTTTTGGCACAACAAGCGCTGCGCAATGCGGCTGCAATTTCCCTAAACAAGAAATCAGGGGAGAGCAAAACAATTTTCCGGATGATCTTTCAGGAAATTTCCTGGCGAGGGTCATCGTCGCCCGCGTAGCGGCGGTGGTGGAGTGCAGCGTTAAAAGATGAATGATTGGATTATGTAGTTAACAAAGAGAATCACCGCAATGATCGTGGTATTTGGTTAGCGAGAGAGAGGGAGCCAAGACGGGAAACATCGCTATCCATTGTGGATATAGGCGAACTGAAACCACAAAATATGGTGTAGCGATTCAGGAAACACCCTAGATTTGCTACCCCGCATACTTGTTTACAGCCGCTAAGTGCTGTACTATCTTCACGCTTCTGAGTCGCGGTTCCTCCCAGCACTCGATCGGCGGCTTCGAAAATCCAATTTTCGTGGTCGAGGTGTCAGATGTGGAAAAAAGAAGACGGTAAACCCCAAGCAATGCCCGAGATTTCCACAGCACCTGCGGGCGCTTCAAGCACGCCAGTTCCAATTTCGTCCCCAATCCGTGAGACGCCGAAAGAAGCACCAGTCTCGTCGAAAGCCGCAGCCTGCATCAGTCAAGGAATTAAAATAAAAGGCGAGGTCACGGGCAGCGAAGATCTTTTCGTTGATGGCCAAGTGGACGGAAAGCTGAGTCTTACCAATGGGAGTTTGACCATCGGGCCAAACGGGCGCGTGAAAGCCGACGTGACCGCTCGCGAAGTGATTGTTCGCGGAGCAGTGGAAGGAAAAGTTTCGGGACGCGACAAAGTGCAACTCTGGAGCACAGGGCAAGTGATCGGCGAAGTACAAACAGATCGGCTGGCCATCGAAGATGGCGCGATGCTTCGCGGCAAGGTCGAGGCAGGAAAACATCCTGGCAAAACCGGAGAGGCTCAGGCGGCCGCTGCAGGCGCTTCGCCTTCAGCCGGGAAGCCGTCGGGCCCGATTTCGATGAGTTCCGGAACGGCGGCGGATTGATCCATGAGCTTCCTGCATAAACTCGGCATTGGCATCGGAACGGGAACAGACCGCGAGGTTTCCCGCCCGATACCTCAAAATGGAAGGAGGCGGAACGTGGCCCCGGTTCCGGCCTTAGGGTCGCCTCGCCTGCCTGAAGCGCCGGGATCCACGCGCATTTCGAATGGGTTGAAAGAGTTTTTGTGGAACCTGGATGGGCTTGGGCGCGGAACGCTCCTGGATCTTGGGCCAGCGTGGCAAACGACTCTGAGCTTCTTCATCGAGCGTGGTTTTCGCGTGTCCTCGGAAGACATTTTGCGGGAGTGGAAGGATTTTCTGGGCGAAGAGGAAGTGCGATTGCACCAGCCGGGCGTCGTTTCTGAAACTGTAGATATGACTCCGACCGGGCGCGCAGCGCGATTCCTCGAATTGAATCTGAAATATCCTCGCGCTTCCTTTGACGCAGTTTTGGTCTGGGATTTGCTGGACTATCTGGAGCCTGCGCTGGCGAAGCAGGCCATCGCGAATTTGACGGAGTTGCTGCGTCCAGGCGGAGTGGTCTTCGCGCTTTTCCATAGCAAGAAGCCGGAAGGATTTCAACGCTACCGCATCGCAGATTCCAACTCTCTCCAGATCATTTCGGCGACCGTATTGTGTCCCGCGCAGAAGGTTTACCAGAACCGCGAAATACAGGACTTGTTCAGCCGATTCCGCACGATGAAGTCGTTCGTGAGCAGGGATCAGCTTCGGGAAACGCTTTTCATTAAGTAAGAAAACTAAAAACTAAAGTTGGTATTGTAAAGATCTGGCCTGTAGAATTCGTGTGTTCTCCCTTTCTTCGCTTGCAAATGACGTCGCAGGGGCGTAAACAAGACATGAGAGCTCAATGAGCTCCGGAGGGGACATGACTCCACCGGGCTTAGAGCTGAACCAAAGCTGAGCACACCGCTCTCGCGGTGCGAGTCGCTCACGAAACATACGTGCAGTCAGCGCGCTTCGTAGACGACACAGCAAAATGACAAAAAGGGGGAGCCGCCCGGCTCCCCCTTTTGATTTTGGTACGTTTCGGCCCGCTTGTCGCTCGCTGGATCCCAAGTGGCACGATCCTGCACCCGCGTCCCGCTATGCGCCTTAACGCCAGGTATCTAAGCGTAAGAGCCGTATGCAGCAATCCTGCACGTACGGATCCGTACGGGGGGCGCGTGGTAACTCGCGTCCCTACCGCGATTGTGCGAGGAGCGAGTAGGTGACTGCTCCCCCTATCCCGATTGGACCCTTGAGCTATTGCTGCGGTGAACTCGGACGATGACGGTGATGGTGCCTGCTGTGCCGGCGATGGTGTCGATCATGCGAAGAAGCTGCATTGGATGATTGTGCCTGGCCATTGCGGGCCGTTGAAGAATGAGCCGATTGCGCTTGCTGGGTGGTTTCGTTCGCAGAGGCAATAAAAACCGGTGCAGTAGCAAGTACAAGAAGACTCAAGATGCGTTTCACGGCATATCTCCCAAGGATCAGAAATCCCCGTGGGGATATTGAAACACAAGAAAGCTAGAAAGTCGCGATGGATTCTTTAGAGGAGCGTATCAATAACTGAGAGTGTCGCAACAGGACAGAGAGGGGAAGCCAGACACGCGGAGGGTGCGTGCCTGGCTTTAGCAGGGGCTGGGCAAGGAAGCTATCCACCAAACTTAAGAGTCTCGAGCCACTGAATCGCCTCACGCTGATTGGCGATGATCTGAGCCTGCCATAGCAGAGCCACCGACATGAGCCCCATGGTGATGATGCAAAACGTCAAAATGATTCCCATGGAAGATTCAGAGGCCGGGATGCGAAGCTTGCGAATAAGCCATGCCATAGTAGGGGTTCTCCTAGTACTCGGCCCGCTGAAATTCTCAGTCGCCTGCGCCAAGCTGAGAGGCTAAATGCCTATACCAGTGCCTAACATTCAGTCTACTAAAGGCAATCGGAGGGCCATGGTGGTGGAGCTGGAAAGAATCGCTATCATCGCGAAAACATGACATTTGGTTGTGTTGCAAGAAACGGTAGATGTGCGTGAGAGGTCAGGCGTGTGAAAAAGCAGTCGCATTCCCGACACTTTGTTTCCAAAGAGTTAAGTTGGCTTCGTTGGCCATCTATGGTTTCGACGAGAGACCTGCGAGCAGTTGTTCCCATATGTCAGAGGCCCGGAGTGGTAGTTCCATTACTCGATTAGAGTGTATCGGGACTTGGCCAGGAGAAATATCAGCCTGATCCTGATTTTTGTCAGTCAACAGAATCGCACGGTCGCAGGCCGCAAACAGGGCTGCGTCCTGTCCCGGCGTGGCGATCCCAACGCTTCGCGCGTGGGACCGAAGAGCGCGGTCGTAAAGTTTGGAAAGCTCGCCAACGCAATGGCGAACGTTCGCACCGATGGCCAGGGACCACAGCACACCCCGCTGGCGCAGCTGAATATTTCGGTTGCGCCCAACGGACTGGAAGCTCTCAATGTCCTGCTGAGAAGCTCCTGCAAAGAAAAACAGTTCATCAAAGTCCCGTTGCCGCGCCAGCTCCGCTTCACGGGGCGGCAAATTCGCGTTTTGGGCCAGCTCGCGCGGAGGGAGAGAGCGCAGAGACACAACCGAGACGCCCGTTTCTGCGGCGAGGTTCTCCAGAGCATCGGCAGCTGCGGGCTGTTGCTCGGCTACAGGCAGGCAGGTGAAGCGGCCCAGGCGGACAGTGGGTATACCGCGCGGCTGTGAAGTGGTGGCATGCGGCCGCAGGTGGAAATAGTCTTCAGGGAGGAAAACACCACAGCCATCTTCGGCGATGAAAGGGTGCGTGTGAGCCAGCTTGCGGCGTGGATCATCCAGTTGTAAGCGGGTGCGGCTGGTAAGCCACACCGCGGGAATGCCTCGATGATCGAGGGCGGCCGTAAATTCATCGAGTCCTGGGGCGCTTTTCCCGCGCGCGGGGATCAGGTCATCGATCGCGATGTATAGGACGAAGGAAGTTTGATGCAAACCATTCTCCACGATGCGAGCTTACATCTTAGCGGAGTTTGAAGGGAAACCGGGGAATGGCTCCCAAAAAAACTGGATAAAAGCTGCGAGAAGGGGCCAATCGGGATAGGGGGAACAGTCACCTGCTCGCCCCTCCCACACCACCGTACAGGCGGGTCCGCAAACGGCGGTTCAGCGAGTTGAGCTCTTACGGGCCGGAGGTTCGAGTCGTCGTTCGCCACAGGGCTTCGCCGCTCTGCAGGTTTCCGTTTCGGCTTCACCGTCTTCTGAACCTGTAAAGCTCAGCCGAAGCTGATTGGCGGGCGCAGTGCCACCCATGAGTTCGACGTTCTACGACTCACGCTCACTGTTTGGGCCTTCCTCACTTACGTGAGTACTACGCCCGCTGCTGACTGCTGCTGCAGGATCAGGATGAATTACTCCACCCTCAGTCCCGAATCCGAGACATGCAGCAGCTCTCCCAGATAAGTTCGATCGCTTTCCACGCGCAACCACCGAATTTACGCTTTGCGTCCTTGATAGATAGATAGGGGCTTCGCGATCATTGGCCCGCTCGCCCGACGCTCACGCCTCAGATCCGGTTCTTGTACATTGGCTCGCGTTTTTGCTCCGCTTCCTTCAGACCCACCTCACGGTGACGCCCTTGCGCTTCGCTATCACTTCACCTCTATCAGGTTGTGAAGAGGACTTTCACCTCCAAGCTGTCGAACATGCTCGGCGTACCAAAAGCAAAGCGGGCAGGAATCCCTGCCCGCTTCGCTATCTCGACGACCGAAATGGCCGACGGTTGCTGTCTTCGTTTACTTTCCGGAAGTGGTGGACGTGCTGGCCGGCTGTGCATTCGCCTTGGGAATACTGACATAGCCGCTGACCTGATCCTTGCCAACCTTGTTCACAACGATCTCTTCAGGAATATGTGTGCCGGAGATGTAAAAGAAGATGGGCTCGTTGAGGGCGCGATTCTTCTTCTCGAAGCGCTTGTCTTCGACGGTCATGGCGAGATTGACCTGGTTCTTCTTCTCGTTGACGCCCTTGAGTTCGACGGTGATATTGCCGACCTTCTGGGGCTTGTTCTTACCAGCGATGGTGAATTCGACGTAGTCGCGCTCGCCAAGGCGGCGGAGTTGGTCGATTTCATCATGGTTGCGCGCGATGAGAGTTCCCATCTCGCTCTTGGCCATTTTCAGGTCTTCCTTGGTGGTGTTGAGATCGGCGCCAACGGCGGTGACCTTCGTGTCAACGTTTTTCACGTCATCAGTGCCGGCCTTGGTTGCCAGTTCGGTATGGACGGAAGTGTCAAGAGCGCTGAGCTTTTGAGTCGTCTCGTCGTTCTGCTTTGCAGCTGCTTCGGCAGCTAGACGCGCCTTCTTGAGCTGGCCTTGGGTAATCTTGAGCTTGTCCGTAACAACCTTCAGATCGCCCTGGAGATCCGAATTGGCTTTCTCGTCCTGTGCAATCCGGTCTTTCAAAGAGGACATGTCCTGCTGTACAGACTGCTGTGTAGTCTTTAGCTCCGTTGTGACTGCCTGCTGCGTGGAGTCAAGCTTTGACGATGCGTTCCAGCCGAATCCCAACCCGGCAATCGCGACCAAGCCTAGTACGATGATCGCGGGCAGCTGCCAAGATGAACCGTTTCTCGTTTCGATGATGTGTTCCTCTACCATAAAAAGTGTTTTCTCCTCACCCTGATGTGGGCGAACGATTTTGATTCTTAATCGGCCCGTAACACATAGGGAGCAAGTAAGAAGCCAAATGAAGTACAGGGAACAAGGGGCGAAGATACCCGTAAATGGATGAATAAATGGGGGTTGCCTTGAGAGGAACTGTGAGGCCACTGGAATAGGCCAGTACTAGTCCTAGCAATCTTTACGCTGGAAAGACCTGTTTTGGACTTTCTTACGCTTCCGGACGGCTCAAGGCAACTCGACGCCCAGGGTTTTGAGGTCGGAAACCAGTTGCGCTGGTGATTGAAACTGTATGCCCCCTATCCCAAGACGTTGAGCGGCCTCGACATAGGCTGCAATGTCATCGACGTAAACAGCTTGCTGCGCCTGGACTTTAAGAGCGCGAAGTGCCTCTCGGTAGATCAAAGGATTGGGTTTGCTGGCGCCAACCGAACAAGAATAGATGCGCGTGGGGAAGAATTTGAAAAACATGTAGTTAGCCTCTAGATGTTGGACGTGGATGGGGTCCGTATTTGAGAGAAGAGCGAGACGGTAGGTCTTGGAGAGTTTTCTGAAGAGAGCATCATCATGGATAGGAGCGGGATCAAGAACGCGATTCCAGATTTCCGTGAATTGCTCGAAGGTAAAATCGCCGCCAAGTCGTCTGCCTAGATGCAGATACCAGTCGCGAGGAGCCATTTGCCCTTCCTGCCAGTCAGGCCAGCGAGGATCCTTCTCTATGGCAGACCAAAGCTCGGAGGGAGAGAGAGATGTTCCCGAAGTGAGCCCTTGCATTGCCCGCGCAACGTCAATCCGGACCAGGACGCGGCCGATATCAAAGATAATTGCCCGGAGCTTCGGCGCGGGCATGAGCTATTTAACCTTGCGGTTAAATACGACCGGCTTAAAAGGAGTGCCGGGGGTACCCCTGGAACGGAGTACGCCGATGATGGCAGGAAGAATGGAGATGACGGCAACTACCGCAATAACATAGTGAATGTATTGGCCGATGTTGGGGATGAAGTGGCCAAGGGAGTACCCGCCAAGGATCATCGCGCCAATCCAAAAGACGCCCCCAATAGTATCGAAGAGAAGATAGCGCGAGTACGGCATTTTTGCGGCGCCTGCAACTGGCGGACAGAATGTTCGAACGATGGGGACGAAACGCGCGAGAATTACGGCCCGGCCGCCGTATTTCTCGTAGAAATCGTGTGCGCGCTGTAGATGGCTGCGGCGGAAAAAAAAGGATTCTTCGCGGCGGTAGAGGGCAGAGCCGGCGGAACGGCCGATCCAGTAGCCGACCTGGTCACCGGCAATGGCGCAAAACATGACTGGAAGCAAAAGCCACTTGAGGGGAATAACGCCCGCGTAGGAGAAGATGCCGGCGGTGATAAGAAGCGAGTCGCCGGGAAGAAAAAAGCCAACAAAGAAGCCTGTTTCTATGAACACGATGGTGCAAACGAGGGGAGCGCCGCCGGAGCGTATTAGCTCTCGAAGTCCGTCTGTACTGTAGAGCGAGTGGAGAAAGTGGAGGATGGATTGGAGCAAGCGGAACGGTTCCTCGATATGAGTATTTGAGAAGCGGGCACTGGGACGAGCGTGCGAGAACGCAGCGTCGTAAAAGCACCCAATCCAATACGGTAGCAGAAAACGCCCGCATCTTCTCCGCATTCATGCCAGAGAAGCAGTGAAGCGATAACGGCCGCGATTAGAGAAGCCACACGAATCATCGGGATGCTTCCGCGAGCCAGAGATAACTTTGGGCTTCGGCCTCTAGCCGGGCCTGGAATTCGGCATGGGCGTCTTGAGGAGGGTTGAACAGCTTCTGTATACGTGGGAGTGCGCGCCGGGCCGCTGCAGCACCGGCCTCTATGGCCTCGTCGGCGCGGTCAAAATCATCCCAAGCGAGAGAGTGGACGTCCGGGCGGAGAACCAAGTCTGCGTGGCGCTCCCATATTTCGAGCTGATGCTTCTGAGCGGCGCTGACGGCGCGGCAGACCACTTGAAAGATATTGGATGGAGCTCCGCGCTGCCCATCTTCGACGCCAACCGAAACGGCGATGACGTGCTGTGCGCCAAGATCGCGCGCGGCGCGTGTGGGAACTTGCGCGACCAGGCCACCATCAGCGAGGCAGCGCGTGCCGATTTTAACGGGTTCGAATAAGCCCGGGAAAGCGCAACTCGCACGGATTGCTTCGGAGAGATTTCCGTGAGTGAAAGCCACGGGTTCTCCACTTGCCAGATCCGTGGCGACAACGGCCATGGGAATTTGGAGATCCTCGAAGCGCCGCGATTCGAATACCTGCTCGATGAGGTCACCAAGCCGGTGATTGCAGGCGAGGCCCAAGCGTGAAACTCGCCATCGGCCGATGTCACGAAAACGAATCGTGCGGCAAGTGGCTATGATGCGAGCTAATGGCGCACCGCTGGCATAAGCCGCGCCAAGGATGCTGCCAACGCTGGTGCCAGCGATATAAGAAATTGGTATGTGATTCTGTTCGAGGACCTGCAGTACGCCGAGGTGGGCAAAACCACGAGAGAACCCGCCGCCCAAAGCGAGGCCCAGACCTGCACTTTTGGACGAGTCCACTGGCCGGCCGTTCAGGGAGGGATGGTGGGGACTCGTCATGCCAGAAGAATGCCAACTACATCCTTATTACCCAATGGACCCTGGGTCCTGAAAAAACAGTACGGGCGTACTTCTGTATCAAATCGGCACAAATTCTTGCTGCGGGAACGGAGCAGTACCAACTTACTAGGCTAGTACCCTCGCTGTACCATTGTCGCCTTCAGTGCGCTCAGCGATTCTGTTCCCGTCAACGAGGCCTGAACGTCTGCAGGAGGGGGAATGGACAGCGCGTATGCAGCATGGGTTGGGCAGCCTGTGGTGCTGCAAGTGGCGTTAGGAGACATCAAGGTGCCGCTTCGGGGCACGCTGTTGAAAGATGGCGGTGAAACGGTTCGGATGAGAATTGGCGAAGGCTGGGATGTGGACATCTATAAGGCGATGATCCTGGCCGTTGAACAAGATGCGATGGCATTGCTTCCCGCGTGAGGAGGAATGATGAATAGCCAAGTGCCAAAGTATGTGACGCAAGGACGGGCGGCTCTGCTGCTTGGAATTTCAGAAGACGAACTCTCGCGGCTTTCCCATGAGTCTGGATTGGGCCACAGGGAATGCGCGGGAGAACAAGAAGAGACATTTTTTACGTACGAAGAGCTTAGAAAAATTTGCATGCTGACCGTGCACCAGGTGAATTAAGAGTTTTTCGAGTTTCCTCCGGCCCCCCTCAGCAGTAACCCCCACCCGGGTCGCTCCCCCCAGCGACCCGGGTTTTTATTTTCGGCCCCGGCGCGGCGCGGAGGGCAGGGCAAACCGCGCCCCTACAGAGGCGTTCCACGGCGTGAGCAAGGTCTCGCGCTATTTCTGACTTTTTCCCAGGGATTGAAGTGGGATGCGCCAGGTTGCTATTCGGATAGCTGGTGCCGGGCGCTTCTCGACTCGATCAGATTTCCTTTGACACTACGGGTTTGGGGAAAGAGACTTAGCGCCGCAAAACCGAGGGGGTTGAAAAATGCGGCAGCGGCGATTTCGAATTGCTGGGACTGTGGCGTTTGCGTTTGTTTGTCTAAGCATGGCCTTGAGCTATGCAGTTGAGGCAGGGCTCGCGGCCGACGACGAAAAATACGACGTGGTCATCGCGAATGGACGCGTGATGGATCCGGAATCGGGGCTGGATGTGGTGCGCAACGTGGGGATTAGCGGAGGGAAAATTCGCGTGATTTCCTCCAGTACGCTGCAAGCTAAAGCGACGCTGGATGCGAAGGGGCTGGTCGTTGCGCCGGGATTTATCGACTTGCACGAGCACGGGCAAGAGCCGAGGAACTATCAATTCCAGGCGCATGACGGTGTTACCACTTCGCTGGAGCTGGAAGCAGGAACCGCTGACGTGGCCGGGTGGTACGCGAAGCGGGAAGGGAAGTCACTGATTAATTTCGGCGTGAGCATTGGGCACATTCCTGTGCGCATGAAGGTTCTGCAAGATAAATCGGGAAGCATGCTGGCCACGGGCGAGGCAGCCCATCGCGAAGCAACCGCCGCGGAACTCGCCCAAATGAAAGCAGACATGGAGCAGGGCTTTCGTCAGGGCGCTCTGGCGGAAGGAATGGGAGTGAACTACACGCCAGGAGCCACGCGTCTGGAAATCGTGGAGATGTTCCGAATCGCGGCGCAGTACGGAGCTACCGTGCACGTGCATCTGCGATACGCCGGCTTGAAAGAGCCCACGACGGGAGTTGCGGGGCTGGAAGAGGTTCTTGCAGCGGCAATCGCGACTGGCGCGCCGCTACATGTTGTACACATCACCAGCATGGGATTGAAGTTCACACCGGAATTGATCGCGATGGTGGAAGGCGCGCAGAAACATGGGCTAGATGTGACGACGGAATGCTATCCGTATACGGCGGGGAGCACGGCGCTGGAGTCCGCGATTTTCGATCCCGGCTGGCAAGAAAATATGGGAATCACATATAAAGATGTGCAGTGGGCAGAGACCGGGGAGCGATTGACGGCGGAGACATTTGAGAAATACCGGAAGAAGGGCGGAATCGTTGTCATCCATTCGATTCCGGAAGAAGCGGCTCGAACCGCCGTGGCTAACCCCATCGTGATGATCGCCAGCGATGGCATGCCGATTACTGGTTCGAAGGTGCATCCTCGTGGACAAGCAACATTTTCCAGAGTGCTCGGACACTATGTTCGAGAAGAAAAAGTGCTCGACCTGATGACGGCGCTGCGAAAAATGACGCTGATGCCCGCACAGCGCTTGGAGAAGAGGGCGCCCGTATTCAAAGACAAGGGCCGGATTCGCGTTGGCGCCGACGCCGACATCACAGTTTTCGATCCCGACCGCATCATCGACAAAGCTACATTTGACGACCCGCTTCAGTATTCGGCAGGGATACAGTTCGTGCTGGTCAATGGCGTTGCCGTTCTCAAGGATGGCCAGCTTGTGGAAGACGTGTTTCCTGGACGAGCGGAGCGCGCGCCGATTTCCCAATGAGTTTCGGGACACTTTTCGATGACTGCGTTCTTTGGCGCACTACAACTTCGTCTAGTCCGCAGATATGGGTGGACTTTGATGAGGAGCTAGAAGGGCAGCTCTAAGAGGTTGTTTCACAAGTTCCCGGAGAATATGGAGGTAGTCCTTGTCGTTTTCGTCGGCAAGATTGAAACTGGCAAAGTCTATGGGCCCTTTGGTGAACGAGTTCGATTAGTGGTCGACCGAATCGAAAAGCTAGAGAAGAAAGCAAGACCTAGTGCTTGTCAAAACCCTCCATAGGTTCCACAAGACTGTGAATCTTCGGGCACCTCACATGGCGGAGGCCATGCGTTAGACTCTTGGCAAGTCCATATTGGCAGCTAGCAACAGAGCTGCAAGCCAACCGGCTACCTGGTTTCGGCGCGGGTGGATGAGCGGCGCATCGCTATGTTAATATTTCTAAACCGCGCGCCCGTAGCTCAGTTGGATCAGAGCGTCTGGCTACGAACCAGAAGGTCGGGAGTTCGAGTCTCTCCGGGCGCGCCACTCATTCTCCTGCCCGTGATCGGATTAACGAACTGCCCTTTTTTCACTCCTCCGCGAATTGCGCTGAGAGCACTCTTTTTCAGATTCTCCTTGACAGTATATATAGGATTGCTATACACAGGAATATGATGGTGGCACTGACGAACTCGATCAAGCGGGGTAGCGCCGAACTGGCGGTTCTAGCCGTGCTTATAGAGCAGCCTCTCCACGGCTACGAGATTGCCAGGCGCATCGAGCAACAGACCCGTGGCGTGCTTCACTTCACCCTTGCCTCGCTCTACCCGCTGCTCTACCGCATGGAGAAGCGTGAATGGATTAAAGGGGCGTGGGAGACTACGGCCAACGGGAGGAAGCGCCGCTGCTACCGGCTAACCCCGGCGGGGCGAAAGCAGCTCGCTCCGATGCGCGCCGAATGGCGAATGTTCTTCAGGGCCCTGAATCGCCTCGCGGGAGTGTCGAATGTCTGACTGGCGCCCTCACCTTCGCGAACGGCTCGGCCCGCTCGGACTGCACCGCGAACGGGAAGAGGAGATCCTCGCCGAACTCGCGGAACATCTGGAAGACCAGTGCGCGGCCAAGGGGGAGAAAGCCCTTTTGCCCGATAGCCGGGTCGAACGAATCGAGAGTGGCATAGACTGGACTTTGCTTGCACGGAATATTCGCCATGCAGAGGAGGAAACGATGAGCCCAACCGCCAAGACCCTGTGGGTGCCGGGTGTGAGTATACTTTTCTGCTCGTTCATTCTGCTGCTTGCCATGACACGTTTGGTCCCTCCGGCGACCTGGGTCAATCCGAAAGCGCCCGTGCTGCTCATGGCTCCCTGGCTGCTCTCCTACCTGGTGCTTGGCGCGCTGGGAGCCTGGTGGTCGCGCCGTGCCGGGGGCAACACGGCTACCCGTTTCTTTTCCGGAATGTTTCCTTTGGCGCTTCACCTGGCGGTTTTCTTCCTGCCGATCATTGTCACGATAGCCTCGACTGTTCCCCGTTTTCCGGAACACCTCCAAGTGAGCTTTCTGTTGCGAGCAGGCCTCGGATGGGTCGTGATTCCGGGAGTTGCCCTGGCCATCGGCACAGTCCCGTTCCTATGCGACTCCGCGAATGCCTGACTGGCTCCAATTCGTCCGCGAACGGCTAGGCCCGCTGGGGTTTCCGCCCCGCTGAACCGGAAGATCAATGCTACAGTCGACTCGAGAACAATCGTCGGCTTACTGGCCATCAAGTCATCTGGTATGGTGAGCCACGCCTACTGGCTTGATCCGAGAGATTTCAAGCTGTTGGGTATGTGACAATTAGACTCAAGGTCCGCAAAGAGCCGCGCTGATGCCAGGCCGTTCTGTGAACACTTGTCTATGGCGAATTGTTATTTCGCCAGCCACATGACATGCAACATTGTTACATCCCTTTCTTTATGTTATTGATTTCAAACGCGCTCTTAATTTGGCGAGGCAGTGCGACCAGAAAAGGTAGACATGTTCAGTAGGATAGGAGGTAGACCTGCAGGGATAAAAGTCAGAAGTCCCTTAGCTTGGGCCGCATCGGCAGAGGATAACAAAGTCGATGAAGCCGACTGACAAAGCCATCTTAGGGATGGTGAGCGAGTTACCGGGCCGAAACGAAAGTAAACCCACAGGTGGCCTCGAAACAAAACTTAGATCCGGAGGCCGAGCCCCCTGCTTCGGGGCGAAGGCAGCATGGCATGGCGCGGGCTGACCGAAGCGACATGACACTCCGGCGGGGTGGTAGGGACAGCACGGTGACAAGGACATGTTAAGCAACTGGAGAAACCTTCCTCGCCCCAGAGAGAAATACTCTGGAGCAGGTCCGGCCTATAACCGGCAGAACCGGGAAAAGGAAGGAAGGCGAGAAGGTGGCGGAAGGGTTTGCAGTAGCGATGAACTGGGGTAACTCCCAGGGAGCGAAGGGACCCAGCTGTTTCGTAATTCCTCTGGCAATGATGGGAGGCAGGGGCGTCTGATAAAAACGCTCGGCAATCTGCAAGACCTGAGACAGAGGATATACAGGAAGAGGAAGGCGGAAGCGGTTGGAGAGTGTGGAGTAGATGCTGGTGAGAAAACAGGATCGAAAGCACCGCCAAATGGCTACGTCCCATAAATCTTCTTGCGAAGCGAGCAGGAGAGCGGAGTGCGGGAAATCTGCACGCTCCGTTCGACGTGGCGGGGGATGGAAACCAGCTTACGGTTCGGTTAGTGAGGCACTCTCAGAGGAAACGGAGAGCAACCGATAGATCGAACCTAAGGAGCACGGCGCCATTCCTCGACCCTACCAGGTCCCGAATATGTGCTGCAATATCTGGGCCGCTACACTCATCGTGTGGCCATCTCCAACCATCGCCTGGTCTCCTTCGCCGATGGTCAAGTTACCTTTCGCTGGCGTGATTCTGCTCACCACAACGAACAGAAGTTGCTGCCCCTATCGCTCAATGAATTCTTGTGCCGCTTCTTACTGCACGTCCTTCCACAAGGCTTCGTGCGCATCCGTAACTTCGGCTTTTTGGCCAACCGCAAACGCGCCACACTCCTGCCTCTTTGCTTTCAGTTGTTGGGTTCGGCACAACAGCCGCAAGCCGGACAACACGCCTCTTCCACCGAAGATTGTCCCGCTCTTTGGCGCTGCCCTAAATGCGGTGGACCGATGAAGGTCATCGAAAGGCTCACCGCTGCCGAAATTCAACTTCGTTCTCCACCACGGATCAGCATTGCGGCATGAGACTACTCTCTCCAACTCGAAAACTCTGCGTCCTTCCCGGCGCTCCGTATCTCTGTGCCTCGCCGTCAAACCAGTCCCTTCTTCAAGCTTCTTCGACCACCGTCTTTGCGATACTTTTTCGCCGTAGCCAATTTCCGCGCACACGGTGTCCTGTGTTGTGCCCTGCAGAACAGTCTCGGCACGGCTTAACGCCGCTCCTTCGCACAATTGAATTTGCATAGGGCCCGCGTCCACCGCAACCACGGGCGGCCACGTCCAAACGGCTTTACCGGACGCGCGCAGAGCTCCTCGCCCCCGTCCACTCCTCACCGAGAACGCGCATCCGGTAAAGCACTAGCGTTAATCGGGACTTAGGCTTTTGGCGATATGTCAGATTCCAACAGTCCGTTCTGTGTTATGTTAGCGCGCGGCGTAGGTTGAAGGCGTGATTGATCCGTTCCCAAATATTCTCGTTCCGATGTGCCCCCCCCAACTGCCAGCTTTCGCATGAAAGTCCGCCTTCGAGCGCATGGAAAGCATCTGAGGATGAATCATGAAAAAAACACTACTCGGTATTAGTTTGGCGCTTGCAGTCACTTTTCCCCTTCTGGCGCAGGACAAAGAAGCAGATCGCGTCGCAAATGCGGGAACGGTAATGAAGGAAATTCTCGCAGCTCCCGACAGCATTCCGCAGAGCGTTCTCGACAAAGCCGATTGCGTCGTGATTTTACCTTCCGTCCTGAAGTTTGCCATTGGCATTGGTGGCAGCTACGGACGCGGGGTGATGACGTGTCGGGGTGGCACGACGTTCCACGGCCCCTGGGGTGCTCCAACCATGATGGCCCTCGAAGGCGGCAGCGCGGGCTTGCAGCTCGGTGGTACTGCTACCGACTTCGTTCTTCTCCTCATGAGCTCACGTTCCGCTACCAGCATTCTCAGCAGCAAGGTCAAGCTTGGTGGTGACGCCTCCGCCGCCGCTGGCCCGGTCGGGCGCACTGCCTCCGCGGAAACGGATGTCACCTTGCGTGCCGAAATTCTTTCCTACTCCCGTGCTCGTGGACTCTTTGCTGGCATCTCTCTCGCAGGTTCCACTCTCCGACCCGACAACGGAGCCAACAAGAACTTGTACGGCAAGGAAGTGAGCGCGAAGGAAGTTGTCTTCAACAAGGCCGTGCCAGTGCCAGCTAGCGCCAAGCAATTGCTGACAACGCTCGAAAAAGCATCGCCAAAAAACAAATCGAAGAACTAGTATTTCACCATGAAGATGCAACTCTCCAGAGCACCAGCGGCACATGGGCCAGGACGGGTGCCCCCATTTGAGCCTCGGACCGGGGATTCCTGAGCCTGCTGCAGTGTTCCTACCGCTGCAAGGTCACGACAGACATACCTTCGCCCAAGACTGCAAAGTCGCGGCGCGTGCGGTTCTCGGTGGCCTCCATCACGAATACCGGTGGGAAAGGATCGCTGCGTGAAGGGCGGATTGCTCCGATGACTGCAGCGCCGGCGCTACACTGAGCAATTCCCGTCCACTTGAAACACGGTGGCACACAACTCCAATCGTCACACCCGAATCTACTCGTGGACATAGCAAAGAGGAATCCGTTCAATTTCCTGTGTGGTAGTGGATGGTTTGCGAGAATTGAGAAGAGGGGAGTTGGGGAAGAATTCGTTGGTTCCTATCTGTACCAAGTTCATCTCTACCGCTGTCTCGAGTCCAACGATTGCACGGAGGGGCTCCCTCTCAGGCAACAATGCACATATAAAGATTAAACGGTTGTTTGCCCAGGTTGCCCATCGTATCGGTCAACTTCGAAGCTAAACGGAATTTGTGCGCACCAAAGTACCGAATCGAACAGACGAACCATGGATGGTGTGAAAGAGGTGAAATCCGGCCGCCACCGCAACCAAAAGGCCAGCCAAATCCAAACGATTTGAAGCAGACCAATACCCCCTAACTCTTTGTCTATTTGAATCATTGGTCGTCACCGCCTTCAGCGAGCGCCAAGGCGCTGTCGAGTAGCCAATCGTAGGTTCGGACGTGAACCTTGATTAGGTCATCATTAAGATTTTTCAGAGCCTGTACCGCCGGCGAACCAGGCTGTGGTCTCCGGCCGGCAACGACTTTGGTCAGCACAGCAGTGGGCACGTCACGCAACACCTCACGTGCCGTAGCCGAGTTAGATTCCAGCCAGGTCCCAATGTTTTTTGCCCGCTTTAACGTGTTATCCAACGCTGCGCCCACCCGGCCGTCGTCGAATAAGGGAGGGTCCACCGGTCCAAACAGAACAAACTGATAGTCGCTTAATTCACCTATTGAGTCATAAAACGTTGCAACACAGAAGTCTACGATGTTCGGCCCGAGCGGCACGGCAACGCGAAACAAGTCTTCTGGATCCATTCGGACCCCAAGAGAACGCGTTAGGATCTGTGGGTGGTCAGCAACGAAGTCGACGAGTTCACTCACCGGAGTCGGCCTGGCCAGCAGAACGCCAAAATCGTGCGCGATGTGCGCGGACGTTTCGTGAGAACCATCTATGGGTTTGAATAGGCGGGCAGCAATAGTCTGCGCGACTACATCGATACCTTCCGCCGTGGAAATCCCCACCTTGCCGGCTAACAGCGGTGAGTATCTCGTCAGCATCTTCTTGTCGATGCCATGCCAGACGGGCAGCACCACATCCAGTGCCCACAAAGCATCGAGTTCGCGTCCGGTCCAATGCTTAGTCAGGAATGCCTCCGACAGGACTACCACTCCAAAACGACTGTTGGCGAGACCCTCATCAATCTTCTGTCTAAGACTATCGCCAATCTCGATCTGGAACTTGTCGAGCCAAACGCGAACTCCTGCTCGGCGCAACGCGTCAGTCAGAGGCAGTGCGACAGTTTGTTGGTCTTCCGAAGCGTGACTGAGGAAGACATCCCACTGTTTCAATAGGCCATCCTTACAGGACATGGTGCCCAGGCTGCGACTGGGACTCTGCGCGCCGTCATCCAGGCTTCTTTCCGACTTGGACCGGGATCTTACCTAATTTTTACAATCTGTGCACCTGCAACCCCGTTGACATGCAACCCGTTGATTTCCGAAGATAGGCAATAGTGTTGAAACGTCAAGCCTTTACCGGTGTCTTCTATGCTCTTGTTTCACGGTATTTGGGTGGGTCTTGCACCCGTTTTGGACTCAACCATGGGTTTACCCCACTCATTTCGGTCCAACTTCGGTCCAATTCAAGAGCGAGATAAATGGCGCGCTCCTCTGTAAGCGACACCAGAAGCAGCACTTAGAATTTTTGACTGCCTTCCTACGAACCAGAAGGTCGGGAGTTCGAGTCTCTCCGGGCGCGCCACCTAAATAGCTGCCCTTCATTGAATTAGCAAACTCCCCGGTTGAATGACCCCCTCGATTTTGGGTCCACTTGGGTCCACTAAGAAGCCCACAGCCTTTTCAAGCCTTTCTACAGCGGCTCGCTGCGAGGCGGAGACCGCCTGAGCGTAGAGTTCCGCTGTTGTGCTCAGGCTTGCGTGTCCAAGCTGTGCCTGTGCCGTTTTCAAGGGTTCGCCTATGTCGCTAAGCAACGTCGCATGCGTTCGTCGGAAGTCATGCCAACTGAAACGTCGGAGCTCCGCCTTCGCGCACGCAGGATGCAAGTAGCGCTTGTGCAGATTTCCGGGTCGCAGATAACTTCCGTTGCGACTGGGGAAGACGAGTGAATCATCTGAAGCTCGGCTGCGCGCGCCATGCTGGCGAAGTGCGTGTTCAAGTGCCGGTCCCATAGGAACGTCTCGGATGCTGCCCTGCGTTTTTGGTGTAGAGTTGTGGCCTTCATAAACAGCTTCACGAATGCGGATGACCTTGCGTTCGAAGTCCACATTTCTCCACCGTAGCGCGAGTAGCTCTCCGATTCGCATTCCAGTCAGAACGGCTGTGAGCACCAACGTCCGTTCCGGTTCCCTCAGAGCTTCCAACAAGCGCGTTACTAATGAGACCCCAACTCCCGGATGGTCGGCAATCCCGAAGTAATCCAGACGGGCAGCGGGCGATCAGTACCGGGAAGTCGGCCAGTGTTCAGGAATTCTCATCGGGCCTCAACGCCGGGATACCGAGACCCTGGCGCGTTTATCGGTACTAATCCAACGCACGAATCGGCAAATTCCGGCTTGCCCCTTATTTGGAAATGACCGGAGTTCTAAGACATATCTCCCTACCAATTTCACGCCTAGCGGTGGGTAGACCGGCAGTAGAAAAGACGCCAGAGAAAACAATCACTTTTGACGCGCGTTCAGCTCCTCGAGCTTGCGCTTTAACTGTTCAAGCTTCTGTCCAGCCTCACCGAGCTTGCCTTCGGCCGTTAGTCGCTGGTAGTCGGCGAGATCTTTGGCCGCTCCCGTGAGGAGCGCGTTCACGTCTCCTCCAGGCTTGGTTGCGGCAGCTGGCGCTGCTGCGCCTCGTTCCGATTCCGCGGGGGAAGTTGTGCCGCTTAGCGACGAGACCTCTCCGCCAAAGAGGGCCCTCATCGCCGAGTCAAATGTCGGTCCATAAGCGAGCCGGTCTTGCAACGCAAGCACCACCAGACGCAACTCCGGCATCGGACTGCGCTCAGCCTGGAGGTAAATGGGCTCGGCATACAACAGCGCGTGCCCGCACGGAATTACCAGCAGAGTACCTCGCCGCACGTGGGAACCTTGCTGATTCCACAACGTCAATTGACCCGATAGTTGCGCGTTCTGATCGATTCGGGCTTCGATTTGCAGAGGGCCGTCGACGAGCTTCGTTTTCGGGAAGTCGTAGACCACCAATGTACCGTATTTTTCGCCGTCGCTGCGTCCCGCTATCCAGCCGATCAGATTGTTCCGGTTCGCCGGCGTGAAGGGTAGAATCTCCACGAACTCGACGGTCGTTTCGCCCGGCAGTTTCATCAGCACGAAGTTCGGCTCCATTGGCTGCGTCTTCTGCTGACCGGACTCGTCCATGCCGACTTCCGAAGCGACGGTCCACAGGTCCTCGCGGTTATAAAACACTTGCGGATCGGTCATGTGATAAAGGCCGTATACAGCCGCCTGCAGCTTGAGCAGCAATTCCGGATAACGCACGTGTTTGCGCAGCGTGGGCGGCATGGCGGCCGCATCTTGGAATAGAGTGGGAAAAATTTGGCGGTACGCCATGATGATTGGATCCCGCGGGTCAAACACATAGAACATCGTGGTGCCATCGTACGCATCGATGACCACCTTAATGCTATTCCGCATGTAGTTAACGAAGGTGTCCCCGAGTGCATAGTGGCGGGAGTAGGGATAGGTGTCGGAGGTCGTAAACGCGTCCATAATCCACGACAGCCGACCATCGTCGCCGACGACGATGTACGGATCCGACTCGTAAGTGAGGAATGGCGCGAGCGCTGCTACACGATCGCGCACGTTGCGACGCATCAGCAGACGGCTTTCCCGGTTGATATCGTCACTGAAGGGGAGCTTCGTCAGGTCACCTCGGTCGGACGCGATGAGGAGACGCCGAAGGAAACCTCCGAGGAGGATGCCGCCATTGCCCTCGTAGGACGTCAGACTGTTCGTCTGGCCTTGCGGGTAATTGAATTCCTGTTGCCGCGTCTTCACGTACACGTCGGTGTTGGTAAGCTCGCCGAAATAAATCTCCGGGCGCTTTACAACGATGCTCGGCACCGCGCTCTGAATGGGCATGTTACTCAGAATCAGGGTCGGCAGTCCTTCCGGAGTGAACCCATTCACAGGGTTCATGGTGATCCCGTAGCCATGCGTATAGATAAGTTTCTCGTTGATCCAATTGCGACTGCTCTCCGGAAGCTTATCGACGTTGAGCTCGCGTGCGGCAAGCATCACCTGACGCGTTGTGCCGTTGATTTCATAGCGATCGATATCGATATCGGGAAAGTCGTAGTAGGTTCGAATTTCCTGAATCTGACGCAGTGTGTCCTGGAGTGCGCGCCAGTCCCACAGTCGGATGTTCTGCAGGGTAGCCTGATTGTTTGCCGGATCGGCCGCCTCGACGGTCGTCTCAGCGGGAAATTCGCGCTGCGCAAGACGGTCCAATCCATAGGCCTGCCGCGTCAGTTCAATATTGTAGGCAATGTAGGGTCGCTCGCGAACCAGTTCGTTGGGCTTCACGATAAAGCTGCTGACGTACCAGCCAACGATCTGCAGCGCGAGATAACAGATCGCGGCTGGAGCGACTGCTGCCACCAACCAGCGCGCGCGCGGCACCGCCACGACGTTGATGGCTGCAATCGCAGCACCAAGAACAAGCGCGGCACAAACTGCGAGCATCCCGGGAAGCATGACGTGCGCATCCGTGTAAATGACTCCGCCAAAAATCGTATGTTCGTCGAACAATCGCTCGAATCGGGCGATATACGCGCGCATCGCGAGGATCAGCAACAAGAACCCAAACGCAATGGAGAACCCTCGCCACGGCCGCGAGGTGTATATGCCTCGCCGTCCAGAGAGCATTTGTGTGCTCCCGGTAACGAAAATGAAGAAAACGGCGATTACACAGGCAATCACGGCGAGCGTCAGCAGCCAGCCGGTGACGAACTGCCATGCGGGCAGCGTGAACAGATAGAAGTTGATTGGCTTGCCGAAGATCGGATCTACAGCGCCACCGGACGCGCGTGTTGCGTACCAATAAAGCGCGAAGGTAGGCCATTCAGTCATCATGCTGGCCCCGGTCACGATGGCGACGGCGAGGGAGACCCCGAGACCGAGGAGGTGCAGGATGCGCGCAACTGGTAGCTTCAAGGGCTGGCCGCCGATGACGATCCTGTAATCGTCCGGCAGATCGGACTGGTAAGCCCTCCTCAGCGCCAGGAACCATCCGTACAGAAAGAGAGATGTGACAGCAAAAAATGCCGCAAAGAATATCCATTGAAGAGTGAGAGTCTTCCGGAATACGTCCCCGTAACCGAGGGAACCGAACCACAGGGCATCAACGTAATACGATAGAGCCGTTCGGCTGCTGAAAATAACGATCGCAAGGGTGGCCAGAACCAGGAAAAACAGACGGCGAGGGAGAAACCGTCGCGGCGGTTGCCGCCAGTCGACTATATCGGGCATGAGCCTAGCCTGCTTTCAAGAGCGCTTTGGTCAGACAACCAAACAGACCCAATTGTACGCTGTCTGCTCTCGAGACCGCCGACTATTGCCGACCTTACGAAGGTGCAGTGCGAGTGCGCTCGCCAATTCGGTAGATCGCTGCGCGGGTTGGCGTAATTGCTGCTTGAGTTCTTTGTCCTGCTTATTTGCGGAAAGGATGCAAGGTGTGTCGCTGAAATTCCTTTGGCAGCGGCAACAATTCGCCCGCGTCCCTGGATCGAGTCGCCCAGTCAACGAGATCCCGGTATTGCTCGAATTGTGTAATCTCCCCAAACAATTGTGTCCCCTTCTCGTTCGAGATAGTCACCACGTTGGGAAGGTCACACGGTCCCAGGCAGCCGCTGATCGTCAATTGAACCCTCTTCAGTAACCCTCTGGCACGCCACTCCTTTTTCAGCCAGTCCACAGGAACCGGCGGCCGACCGTTTTCCGTGTTTCCACAACAACATCCTTGGCAAATTGTGAGATGTCCGATAACGAGCCGCTTCGTTGCCAGAGGATGTGTCGAGTCAGCACACATATATTCTCGTCTAGTCCTGTGCGACCGTGGACGGTTGAGAAAACATTCCGCGAACCAGCTTCTTGGCTGAAGAGACCGGTGGGAGTAGGCGGGCAGAGTTCAAGATGAAAGTCATTTCCGAGGAAACGTGGATGAAAGCCGCTAAAAGAGGGTTTAGAAATCCAAAGGCAGCCAAGCCGATTCCGATGCTGTCAACAACCAGCGTTCCGACAAAGTTCTGCATGATCGTGCGGCGGCAGCGCCGCGCGATCGAGAGAGTTTCGACGAGCTTTGAGAGATCATTGCCAATGAGGACGACATTCGCACTTTCTCGCGCAACGTCTGTACCAGCGCCCATTGCTACTCCGACGGTAGACTTCATTAGAGCGGGAGCGTCATTGACTCCGTCGCCCACCATAATGACGTTCTGCCGCGCCGCGGTGAGCCGGCTAACGAATGCAAGCTTGTCCTCCGGCAAGAGTTCAGCGGCAATCTCGTCTACGCCCAGTTTTCTTCCGATATCCTCAGCCACGACCTTGGAATCTCCTGTGAGAAGAACTGTCTTCAATCCCATCGATTTGAGATCTTGTATCGCCTTTGTTGCTTCGGGCCGAAGCGTATCGGCGACGACCAGAGTTCCGAGGAATTTGCCTTGTCTCGTCACGAAAATCTCCGATTCCGTCTGCGAAACTGTGCTGGTTGGGAGTGCGATCCTGTGTCCCTCAAGAAAAAGCTTATTCCCAACGATGATTTCCACGCCGCGACAAACCGCAACGATTCCTTTTCCAGGCGTGTAATCGAATTTTTCGGGCTCTTCACCAGAGATTCCCAAGTTTGACGCCTTCTTCAGAATTGCCTTCGCGACAGGATGCTCGGAGCGTGATTCCGCAGTCACGGCCGCTTGCAGTAAGGAACGAACCGGAACTCCTTCAACGGGACGAACTTCAGCCACTTCGGGGATGCCATAGGTTAGAGTTCCCGTTTTGTCGAGAAGAATCGTATCGATGGTCGCGAGTGCTTCCAGATAGAGGCCGCCCTTAATGATCGAACCGAGTTGCGCGGAGCGTCCAATTCCACCAAGAATTGCCAGCGGTGTTCCCGCGGCAATCCCACACGCACCGGCAACGATGACCACAGAAATTGTCGAGCGGATGTTGTGAGTGATCAAGAATGTAAGCGCCGCGGCTCCGAGCGCGAAGTAAACCAAATAGCCCGCTAGACGGTCCGCGATTCCTTGAATTGGAGCACGCGACTTTTCAGCCCGCTCCACGGCGTCAATGATCTTGCCGAACGTAGTATCGCGCCCCATCCGATCTACGCGGATTTCGAGCGCGCCGGTTTGATTGATCGTTCCGGCGTACACCGACGCTCCCTTGCTCTTTTCCGCAGGCATCGATTCGCCCGTGATCGTTGCCTGATCGACGAAAGAATGGCCTCCGGCAACAACGCCGTCCACCGGAATTCGAGCACCAGGTTTCACGAGAACGATTTCGCCAGCAGCGATTTCCTTCGTCTCAATGTCTTGCCAGGATTCATTTCTGCGCACCGTGGCGGTCGTGGGCAAAAGACCGACCAAATGACGGATTGCCCTGCGCCCGCGCCCTACCGTCAGTCCTTCAAGAATTTCGGCGACCAGAACGAATAGCGTGATGACGAGGGCCGTGAAAATTTCACGTATCGCCATGGCGGCCACGATGGCGATAGCCATGGAGAGCTCCATCGTCATGCGGCGTTGAACGATGTTCTCGTAGGCTTCATGGAATATTGGGAAACCGCCAACGATCGCACAGATTACGCCGATACCAGTTACATAAGGATCTCGTGCGCCACCTAGAAACCAAATGGCCGCTGCCGCCGCAGCAACGAACAGGACTCGGTTGATCTCTCGCCAATTCAGCGCATGTTCGTGCTCGTGACCGTCTTCATAGTCGGCGTGATCTGACGACGGCAGTTTTCCGGCTTCGTCGATATTCCTAACTGCCTCAGCTTGTTTCAATTGCGCTTGGGTCATGATGGAGTCACCTTTTCTGCAAAATCCTGAGTTTTTGCGCGTCTACTTTAGGTAGGTCCGTACTACGTCGATGAGCTCTTCGGCCGCTTCGACCTGGGGGCCGTTCTTGCCAGATTTCGGATCGAGGACGTGGATTCGGATATGGCCCTCCAGCACTTCCGCCATCAAGCCGTTCAAGGCACCACGACAGGCGGCCATGAGCTGAAGCACGCTGGAACATTCGTGCTCACCGTCGAGCGCTCGTTCGATCGCTTCCACCTGTCCCCGAATTCGGCGAACACGGAGGAGAAGCTTCTTTTTGTCTTTGGTTGTATGCGCCATGCGAAGCCTTTCAGGTCTTATACTATACAGGGGTATATTATAAGGAATGATCGCACCTTAGCAAGGGCCATGACGGGCCTGGGCTTTCACCCAGACCCACCTTTGCATTGCTCTTCAGAAATTCAGTTTTAGGGCAACTTGCGAGACGCGTCCAGGCTGTGATTTCAGGATTTGCCCGAACGTGGAATCATTGATGTTTCCGTCCACCGCGTTTGCGCCATCGAACTGAGCATGGTTGAAGGCGTTGAAGGTCTCGAAACGGAATTCCAGTGAGGCGGATTCCGTGACTCTGGTGGTCTTGCGCAGAGCTATATCGTAATTGTCTATGCCGGGTCCATAAAAGAAACGCCGCGAGGAAGTACCAAACATTCCCAGCGCATTCGGACCAAAGAGCTGGGTGTTAAAGGCCAGCGGGCTGTTGCGCGGATTGTGGTTGATATCGAGTGGACCCAGACCCGGACTGTAATCCGGTAGATCGATGCTGACGCTGTTGACGCCATTGTTCTGGACTTGAACCAGGGCGTTGTCCCCGAAGCTTTGAAAGGTGACTGGCAATCCAGTGGCATAGCGGGTGATACCTGAAATTGCCCAACCTTGCGTAAAACGATTCGAGGCGCGAAACAGTTTGTCGAAGGGCAACTCATAGTTGTAGCTGAAGACGAAGTTGTGCTTGAGGTCGAAGGCCGAGATTGCGTACTCCTTCCGGAAATCAAAGGGATTGACCTGCTCCTGAATGCTGGAGGCCCAGTCCATCGACTTACCATAGGTGTAGCTGGCCAGCAAGGTGAGGCGCCCTGCGGTTCGCTTGAGCGACGTTTGCAGGCTATTGTAGTTGGCGTTGCCCATATTTTGGTACACCGCGTCCGTCCCAATCGTGTTCGGGTATGGGGAGCGCGTTCCGTTGACAGTCGTTCCGTCAGGCCGCGTGTACACCGTGTTTTCGCCGAACGGCCCACAGGTGGGAGTTCCCGGCATGACATCCTGAGGTTGGCTCAAGCTCATGCACAGAGCCGGGTTTCCGGGACTCACCGAGTGAACCGCCAGCAGATGTCGGCTCAGAGAGCCGATGTAGCCGATGCTCAACAGCGTGTTCGAACTGAGCTGGCGCTCGATCGTCAAGTTAGACGACATCGTGTATGGCGTCTTGTTCTTGTAATAGACACTGCCCGCACCGCTGATCGGCGTGTAACGCGTCAAGATGCGTCGCTGAAACTCGGCTGCCGAGTTTCGCCGCTGATGTCATCCCCTTATTGAGGTCGCGCCCACCGATCATGACTTCACCATCACAGGATTTCAAGAGTGCGGTCACGACGGCGCTTCCGGTTGCGCCGTAGCCACCAACAATTCCGAGGCGTTCGTTCAGCTCATTGCTCACCCTGGAGCATCCAATCGCCCGGGGACGTCCAGATTTCCGTCTCTTTCTTCATCTCGTCAGGGCAAAACTCAACCCGCATGATAGCCCAGCGCGTCAAATTGTCGCAGCCCCGTTCGCTGAATGGATGCTGCGACGCGGCCAGCCACTGTAAGTCCCGGTAAGTTCGGGTTACCGGACATTGGGGATCGAGCCGATTTCACTTGTACGATAACCGCGTTAGCAGAGTTGAGCGAGCCGTTGAACAGGTATCTTTCAACGTGAGTCTTGCCCGGAAGCTCTAAGCCGGTACAACACGTGACGGCGGAGGGGGTGGCCCTCGGGCAGTTTCGGATGGTCGAAGTCATCCGCTGGGTCGTGCGTCATCCCAAGCTTTTCCATGACACGGCGAGACCTCACATTAGCAGGAACAGTAAATGAGACGACATCATCAAGCTGGAGAACTCCGAAAGCGTACCGCAGCACCTCGCGTGCACCTTCGGTTGCCAGTCCTTGGCCCCAGTGAATGGCCGACAATCTCCAGCCCACCTCCACACAAGGTGTAAATCTGGCTTGAAATGACGGGGCGGCCAGACCGATGTAGCCAACGAAGGAATGGCTGGCACGCATTTCCGCGGCAAAAAGGCCGAAACCGTGCGTTTGAAAATGCTTCTCGATCTTGTCTACCAGCAAGTCACTCTCTGAGTTAGAAAGAGCGGTTGGCATGAACTCCATTACCAGTGGGTCCGCATTCATCTGAGCGAACGGCGGACGGTCGGCAGCGCGCCAGTTTCTCAGAATCAACCTTTCTGTCTCAAGAATGGTCATCTCTCTTGCCAACGGAAATCAGCCGGGACGCCGAGAAATCTTATTAAAAACTGATTGTTCGTCCCACTACCAACACAAAAAGGCGCCCCTTTTATAATGTGTGGTTTTTGGATCCATTTTGACTTGTCCGGTTTCGGCTACCGGATAAGTTGGCGCACGAGGCCGTAGAATATTTCCATTGCAAGGACAGGACGCGCTTGGCACCCAGTTCTTTGGATTCTTGAGATAGCCGCGATTGTATTGGTGGCTTTGCTTCTCCTTCTTCCGATTCAAGACTACCCTCGCAGAGAGCATATGACGTGGTATCTCCATCCGTCAGAACAGAATCTGCGAGCATTTCAGGCGAAACAGCATGAAGAGTTCCTGGTCCGGTTGGGTCTGGCGACCCCTATTGCAATCGCTGCTTTAGCCTTAGTTCTTCATCTTCGTTCTAAGTCGCGAAAGTCTTAGGCAGATGCTCTTTTTTTCCGCCTTCTTGCCTGGATGGTCTTCGGTCAGATGCCTGGTTAACGCAGCCGAAATCGGACAAGGAACCCTCGGAGCTAACCAACGTCAACCAACGGCGTGTCGAAATTTAGCTCAGTGCACTAGCCCTTCCAGACGAACTTACCGCAGGAGCAAGGGACTGACTCTGTGGGATGTTTCTTTTCCAACGGTTGCCGACAAACTGGACAATTTCTGCGCCACATACATCGTGAGCGCTACGTGAAGCGCATCTTGCGGAAGATGGTCATCGCATAGCAAAGTTGGGCGATGACGCAACGAAAACGAAGCAGAAGTACATGGACGAAGTGGCGCAGGCTGATTTCCGAACAGATGCAGAGTGGGGAGAGTGTGGCGGCGTTCTGCCGAGAGCGGAAGTTGCGCGCGTCGCATTTCTACTGGTGGAAGAAACGGCTGCGGGAAAACACGACCGCGAGATTCGTGGAAGTGGAAGTGGCGGAGTCCCCGGCCAACTTATTGGGCGACTCGCGGATCGAAGTTCGGCTGCAGAATGGCCGGAGCCTGATGGTCGGGCGAGGATTTGATCCGGAACATGTGCGGGGATTGTTGGCCGTGGTGGAGGCAGCAGGGTGATCGGGCTGCCAAGCTTGCAGGCCATAGATCGAGCGCAGGGGTCGCGGATCTGGATGGCCAGCGAAGCAACGGACATGCGCTGTGGATTTGATCGACTGGCGGAGCGGGTGAAGACCGTGATCGGAGAGAACCCGCAGAGCGGTCATCTGTTCGTGTTCCGTTCGCGCCGCGGAGATCGGCTGAAGATTTTGGTTTGGGATCGGGATGGATTCGTGTTGTGGTACAAGCGACTGGAAGCAGGAGTATTCAAGCTGCCGCGCGTAGAACAGGGAGCACGATCGGTGGAGTTGCGTGCCAGCGAGTTGGCGATGATTCTGGACGGGATCGATGTTTCGAAGCTGAAGCGTCGTGCCGCGTTACCAACGCGCGATAGAGAACAGCGGATAAAAGAGTCGAGAAAAAAAGAAAAGAAAGACAAGAAAAAAAGCTGCACAATCCATCGCGATATGTGTAACTAAGTTTCTGGAGGCTACGTCTAAACGAACGTGCCGACCAACGAAACTTCCTTGAGCAACTTACCCGAAGACAAGCAGGCGTTGCAGGCGATGTTACGCGCGTCTGTGGCAAGAGCGCGAACAGCAAAAGCAACGTATCGATGAACTGTACTTAGAAACCCTGCAGTTGCAGAAAGAGCTGTTGCGCTACAAGAAGGCGACCTATGGGCCGCGGGCAGATCGTTTGAGCGAAAACGAACTAGCGCAAGCGCTACTTGAGTTCGCCGAAGAACTGGAACAAAAACCGTTACCCGTAGAGAGCGTTCCTCAAGGCGAAGCCAGTCCAGAAGTGCGACGCGTACAGCGGCGCAAAGGACGGCGAGCCTTAGCCAACTTCGAAAATCTTCCGGTCAGCACGTACGTCTATGAGCTGACTGCGGAACAACGACGCTGCTCGTGCTGTGGCGAGCAGCGGCAAGAGATCGGCAGCGAAGAGAGCTGGCAGATCGAATACCTCCCAGGACACTTCGAGCGCTTGCAGCATGTGCGCAAGAAGTATGCGTGTGCCAAGTGTGAGCTGGCGGGAGAAAGTCCGCAGATCGCGACAGCGGCGAAAGCGGAAACGGCGATCGAAAAAGGCTTTGCGGGTCCGGGGCTGCTGGCCTACATCGTGACCAGCAAGTTCGCAGACTACCTGCCACTGTATCGGCTGGAAGATATCTTCGAGCGGCAAGGCTTTGCAGATTTCCCGAGCCACGCAATCGGTGTGGTGCGGGGATGTCGCGGACCTGGTCGAGCCACTGTACCGGCGGATGGCGGAACGGGTAAGGCAGTCCCATGTAGTGGCCACCGACGACACAGTCTTTCCGATGCTGGGACCGGGGCAGACGCAGTCGACACGCATGTGGGTGTACGTAGGAGATGAAGCAAATCCGTACAACGTGTTCGACTTCACGATGAACCGCGGACGAGAAGGGCCGAAAGAGTTTCTGAAAGACTACACCGAAGTTCTTCTGGCGGATGCCTATGGAGGCTACAACGGAGTGGTAGCCGGCAACGCCATCACGCGTGCCGGATGTTGGTCGCATTATCCCGAGTCCAGTATTATCCAGAGCGATTTGCGATACATGCAGACAAGCCAAACAGAAATGGCAATCTACTGAGCGCGGACTCCAGATAAGGTTTCAAAGACCGTCGAGGAATGCGAGCAGCTTTGGCGATGGCCGCCATCTTTTCGAAGTTACCGGGACGAGCCCTGCTCGCTTCCAAAAAGCCTCAAGAACCTCACGCTTCATTTGCAGATTGGTTGTGATATAGCGGCTTGTAGTAGCTACTGACGCGTGACCAAGATAATCACGAATTACCGAAACATCCACTCCCGCCTGTAGTAGTGCAACCGCACAACTATGCCGCATCACGTGTGGCGTGACATGCCGCTTTCCCAGCGCGGGAACGCGCTGTGTAGCCAAACGGACGTACTTGGCCAATAGATAGGCGACCCCGTCACGCGTCAGCGGCGCACCAGAGGCATTGCGGAAGAGAAGGTCCTCTGTTCTCCCTGTAGGAATTATCCGGCGCAGAGCTAATGCTGTTTCTGACCACAGCGGACAGATTCGTTCTTTTTGCCCTTTGCCGAGCAACCGCACTTGCCGAGGCCTTTCCAGCCGAAGATCACAAGCGCGTACTGCCAACATTTCGCTTACCCGAGACCCGGTGTTATAGAGAAACAACAACAGCGCGTGGTCACGTTCGCCGTCACGACACTTACGATCCACGGCAGCGATCACGGCGCGAGCTTCTTCAGGTTCCAGATAAACGGTGGCCCGAGATAGTGCTCTCTTGTTGTGAATGGCGAGAATGCGACCGTACTGACCCGCCCGTGTCACATCCTGTCGCAGGAGGTGCTGCACAAAACTGCGAACTGCCGCGAGGCGGCAATTTCGGGTAACAGCGGAGTTCCCCCGTCGCGATTCGACGTAATCCAAGAACGCGAGAACAGCGTCAGATTGGATATCTTCGAGGGCCAGGTCGGCCACAGCCTTGTGCCTCTGATTGGCCAGAAACAAATAGAAGAGCTTCAGCGTGTCGCGGTAGGCTCGTACTGTATGTGCGCTAGCTCCGCGTGTGTTCTGTAAGTAGTTCTGGAAGAAGCTTTCGGTCAGACCAAGGAGTGATTCTGAACTTGAACGGCTCATACGCTGTGATCCTCGCCTGTGGTGTTCTTGTACCGGCGGCGCAATCGGTTGCCGGCCAGTGTCAGGAGTTCGGGAGTGGTGTTCAGATAGGTTTCCGTGCCGATGATGTCTACATGTCCCATATACGCTGACAACCAAGGCAGGCGCGCATGCAGATCCACACCCTGTCTATACCAACGACTCAGACGGTGAACCGCGAAGGCGTGACGTAGGTCGTAAGGTCGCGGTCCGACCCGGCCTTTTTCCGGTTTCAATCCGGCCAACTTAAACAGACTGGACAAGGTACTCTGAGCCGTCTTGACCGATAGCCGGTATTGATCGGCGCCAACGAAAAAGCCCGCATTTGGGTCTGGGCTCGCGTACTGCACACGCGCCGCAAGATATTGGTCCAGTTCTCGGGAGAGCGACCGATGAAAGGGGATCCAGCGTGACCGCCCCTTGAATGTATCGACAAAGAGAACTGCGGATCGGGTATTCACGTCTCGGATGCGCAGTCGGAGCGCTTCGCCAAATCGAATTCCGGTGCAGTAGAGGACAAGAATAAGGGCCCTGTAGAGCGCAGCTCGAAAGCGCGGACGTTTGAGATCAACGCAGAGAATTAGGAGATTCCGAATGTTCTCCTTGGAAAGAAAATAGGGAACAAAGGACGACTCCGTAGGCAGATGTGGCCAAGTAGGCTCAGCAACAGTTCCTGAATCGGAAGATCGGCGCAGGTAACGAAAGAACTGCCTCAAAACCGCTGCGTCGCAGGAAACGCTAACCGCTTTACGGCCAGGCTTGCTCGATAACCAGGTGATCGCTGCTTGATCCAGTCGCCAGCGACGGTTCCTGGCGACGTACTCGATAAGAAATCGATCGAACTCGCGCAGTGTGAACTCTGCGCGCATATATCCGTATCCAAAGCTGCGCTTGAACTGGAGGAAACCAAGCAGTTCGCTCGCGAGGAGACTATGGAATATGCCGCTCATCGCGGCACCGGAAGTGCAACAGTTCGAAGACGTCGCAAAGCTACACGAACATAGACCGATGTTGAAGAGGAACTGCGGTGACCAAGGATGTCGCTTACGACTTTGATGTTGGCTCCAGCGTCGACCTGTCTGCTCGCATGACTGTGTCGAAAAGCATGCGCGCCGATTACTTTGGCTGAGATGCCAGCCAGACGCGCATAGTGCCGGATACGAAAGCGAATGGCGCTACTGGTCATGGGCTCGTAAGGCATATTCTTCCGCAGGAAGAGGGGTTGGGTTGATTTAGCGGGTGGCCGTTCGCGTTGTAAGTATGCAATCAGCGCCTTTGCAACTGCGGGTAACAAAGGAAGCTCGATCGACACATGGGTTTTTGGTCGATGGGCCCTCAGTATGCCGGCTCGCCAGTCTAAATCCTCCAAGCGCAGCGCCAGAACTTCGGCTGCACCCAGACCGTACATCGCCAACAGCAATACGATCGCAAAATCGCGTTTACCTGGAGCTTGCGACTGAGGGATCGACCGCAAAATCTTCCGCACGTCAGTCCAAGGTAGAGTTCGTGGAGGCCGCTCGTCGATGCGGTACCGCGGTGCAATCACTCCACTAGCAAGGTCAGCGGACAACTTTCCTGTAATTTGTAGAAATCGGAGAAATGCTCGGAGCGAACTGCAGGTATCAGCAACGGTCCGTTTCGCCACACGGGTTGCGCGATTTTTCACAAACGAGTCCACATCGCTCAACGTCGTCTGCTTGACTGACTTCGCTCGGAGCCGCAGTTGGCTAAGGAAGCTCCGTGCGGTATCCATATCGCGTGTCAGCGTATTTTCCGAAACGCCATTGTGAACTCGACGATACTGACAATACTCGTTAAGCAGGGGAGACAGCGTTGGTGTATGTTTCTCGCGCCATGGTGCCAATGCCATGCCCAAAACACGCAATGCACAGGCCCACGCGTGGAGTGCATTGCTAGCGACGTTGCAGCTACTCCGAGCACTTGTTCGTCCCAGCAGCCTGGGGCCAGCATACGCGTGAAGAAATCGCTCTAGTCCAACCCCCGTCAGCTGTTCCGTCTCGAGGAGTCTTCGTTGTTCGCAGTACTTTCTGAATCGCCGCACCCAGTAAAGATAATTTATGATCGTTCCACGAGAAAGGTGGCCCTTTCGCCACACATCGATAATCTCACCCTCGCGCGCATCATTTATCTGTACTTGTTCATTCACGAACTCTTGGACGAACTCACGCAGGAAAAGTTTGATCCATTATCACGACAACCGCACATCATTCTCGCGTTCTGGTGGGCTTCCGTAGCTACGCTCTGGATAATACTGGACTCGGGATAATGTGCCTTATCTGGTGCTCAAGATAAGAGCCACGCACGGCGGAAGTTCGTGGAGGGGGAGAAAACGGCGCCGGAGATCGCCCGCGAGGCCGTGGATTTGATCGGCCAGCTGTTTGCGGTGGAAAAACAGGCCAACGACGTGTCCGTGGCCGAGAGACTGGCGTTGCGGCAGACGCAGTCGGTGCCGGTGCTGGCCGAACTGCGAAACAAGTTGCTGACCTGGAAAGAACAGTTGCTGCCGAAGCATCCCATGGCGGAAGCGGTGAACTACACGCTCAGCCAATGGGAGGAACTGACGGTGTTCACCAGCGACGGCGCGGTGCCCATCGACAACAATGTGAGTGAACGGGAGATGAAGCGTGTGGTTCTGAACCGCAAGAACTCGCTGTTCGTCGGAAACCCGCGCGGCGGACGGACCGCAGCGATCCTGGCCAGCTTGACCAGCAGCTGCCGCCGGCACGAGATGGATCCGCAACTCTACTTCATGCAACTGCTCATGAATCTTCCCTCGTGGCCGGCAAAAGACATCGATGCCTGGCTTCCCGATCGCTGGAAACAAGCTCACGCTGCCAGATGCGCCACTCTGGGAATCTCCGCTCCTCCCACAACGTAGAACCTGCATTTCGTGTATCACTCATCATTGAGCAATGCCTTCAGCATTTGGTGGAACCATGACGACCTCAATACTGAACCGGACGCGAAGAAGACACGCTTACATCGTCTTCGTGGACGAGGCAGGATTCATGCTTGCTCCGTTACTGCGACGAACTTGGGCACCGCGCGGTTGTACTCCCGTAGTTAAAATCTCGGAGCCCCACGGACGCATCTCGGTGATCGGAGCAATCACAATCAGCCCGGAGCGGAGGCACTTCAGTTTTTACTTTCAGCTCTCTGCAGATAACTCCAACTTCCACGGGGAGTCTGTGGTGCAATTTATCGAACTTGTGCGCCACAAGGTTCGGGGACCCATCACGCTCTTGTGGGATCGAATCCTGATTCACCGTGCAAAGCCTGTCACCGATTACTTCGCTAGACATCGAAGGTTGGTTGTGGAGATGTTCCCACCATACGCGCCAGAACTGAACCCAGTGGACAACGTGTGGTCCTATGTCAAATACAATCGATTGCCCAACTATACGCCTCGAAATCTGGACGAACTGCGTGAACGAATAACGTCCGAATTTTATCGACTGCGAAAACGGCCGGACTTGCTCAGATCTTTTTTCAAGCACACCGGCCTTAGCCTCGATCCCATTTACCCCGACGATTGTGAAACGTATTGACCTGCCACCCTCTCCTGCTCTCTCCCACACATGGGTAACGCATTCTTAGGCTCGCCTGACGTGTACCCTCCCCCAACGTAAAACCTGCACTTCACGTATCGCTCACCATACATCTACCTGTCTTTCTCGAACAAATGGACGTGCTAATAAAATAACTTTAGTAGGCTGCAGTTCGCCTGTCTGTACCAATAAGCACAAAGGCAAATCTGGCTCTCTTTGTGACTCAACGCCCGATAAACGCTTATCGGGAGTTAGCCCGATTTCTTCTCGATGGCTTCCAAAGCGGCAAACTTAGGTCTACGTGTGATTGTGAACGAGGAAGACCTGAATGCAGCACGCAGCACTTCCCGGAAGGGACACCACAGGTAGGGCAAGCGACCGAGGATATTTGTTTAGGCGTGAGTGCAGTTTTTTTCATTTTGGCAACATGCTTCTACAGTTGGTCGCAAGGGAAACTACACACTGTCGAAGTGCCTCTAAACTCTTCGGCAGTAACCGCACTACGCATGGACCGACTCAAGCCCAATAGATGTTCGAGGAGTCTGATTTGAACACTAGTCTCGCGGACTACGCGATGTCGTTGCTGTAGGAGCATGGACGGGCTAGGAACCACCGAGAGGACAAGCAGGCAGATCTCCGGTTACCGCTTAATCAGGCACTGACCCGCGTTTCTGGGCGTAGACTCCAGCCGTTCTGACTGTAATGGCGATTTATCGCAAATCATCGAGGTCGTGAACGGTTCATCTCCTCGATGTCATCTCGCACCTTGTCTTCAATCGCTTTCTGATGCTGCGCTTCATCTCCACGAATTCTCTTTCCGCCATGCTCCTGCAAAAAGCTGGCACATTCCATATGGCCTCTCGAAGCAGCAAACTCAATAGGGCTGTCTCCAGCGCGGTCTAAGGCGTTTACGTCCGCCCCACTTGCTACGAGAAACTGGATGATGCGTAGGTCTCCCGAAATTGCGGCGGCATGGAGCGCCGTTCGCCATTCTGAGTGGTCAGTCGCCCTAATGCTGACGCCATGTGAGAGCATCGCCTCAACTGTACGGTAATCTTTGCCATACGCAGCGTACACTAGCAGGTCGCCGGAACGCGGAGATGCGGCCATTTGTCTGATGAACAGCCGCTGCCAGGTTCCGCCCGTCACGAAGAGCAGCCCGATCAGCAACACCGCGAGACCAAACGCTGCCCACGTCGGTCGGTCCTTCTTTTTTTTCACGAGACTTACGACGATGAGCACCAGTGCAACTGCCATCCAAAGGACAAGCAAGAAAGGAGCGATCTGACCGAGAACGGTTCTAAAATCGTCCCCACGGGCGCGCCATTTCCTCATGTCAGTTCTCCTCTAGCGCAAATCGAAGTACACTCCACAAGCCGAAGTTGTAATGGCAGGTTGGGCTAAGCAGGATATGAACGGAATAGATCTTCGCACCACGCCGCACCGCCGCTGGAATCCACTTCTGCGCGAGTGGGTGCTGGTCTCGCCGCATCGCACGCAGCGTCCCTGGCTGGGTAAAGTCGACAAAGTCGCGCCTGCGCCGTTCCTTGAGTACGATCCAGAGTGCTATCTGTGTCCGGGAAATGTGCGGGCGGAAGGGTTGCGGAATCCCGCCTACAACGAGACGTTTGTCTTCGACAACGATTATCCTGCCATGCTGCCGAATGTTTCGCCGGACGAGTCGGACCAAGACGGGTTGATCGTTGCTCGTGTCGAACGCGGGATTTGCCGCGTGGTGTGCTTTTCCCCTCGCCATGACCTGACGATACCGCGCATGCAGTTAGAGGAAGTGAAACGCGTTGTTGAGGTGTGGACGCAGCAGTATCAAGAGTTGAGTGACGTGCCCTGGGTGAAACACGTACAAATCTTTGAGAATCGTGGCGCGCTCATGGGCGCCAGCAATCCGCATCCGCACTGCCAGATTTGGGCCAATGAAGAAGTGCCGAACATACCGGTGCGAGAGCAGCTAGCCATGAGCGAGTTTCTGGAAGCTAACGAGAAATGCTTGTTGTGTGAGTATTTGCGGTTGGAAGTCGAGGACGGCGAGCGCATTGTTTGCGACAACGAGGGGTTTGTCGCGATCGTGCCTTACTGGGCCGTCTGGCCATTTGAGACGATGATCTTGAGCCGGCGCCACGCTTCGAGCCTTACGGAGTTGGACGACACGGAGCAGGGATATCTCGCGAACATTCTTCGAAGATTGACGATTCGCTACGATAATCTATTCGAGAAGGCATTCCCCTATTCGATGGGGTTCCATCAAGCGCCCACGGACGGCGAGAATCATTCGGAGTTTCATTTCCACGCACACTACTTCCCGCCTCTCCTGCGATCCGCCACGGTACAGAAGTTTATGGTTGGCTATGAACTGCTCGCTGGCCCGCAACGAGACATCACGGCGGAGGGCGCCGCCGCGAGGTTGAGAAACCTGGCAGAAACGCACTATCTTGATGCCCACTGAGATGGCCGGAGGTGCGGTTCGGCCCCGGATGAGGATCGATAAACATTGACATCGTTGAAGGCGGCTCCTGATGGACTTGCAGCTCAAAGATAAGGTTGTTTTGATCACGGGCGGAGCGAAGGGCATTGGAGAGGCCATCTCGCGAGGCTGCGCTCGCGAAGGCGCGATTCCTGTAGTTGTAGACAAGGATGCCGAGGCGGGGAAGCGACTTCAGACGGAGCTGGTGATCGCCGGCGCAACTTGCAGCATGATTTCCGCGGATGTCTTATCGGTCGAAAGTTGCCGCGGGGCGGTCGAACAAACGCTGAAGGAGTACGGGCGGCTGGACGTTCTCGTCAACAATGTTGGGGCAAATGACAACATTGGACTCGAGAACGGCACGCCCGAAAAATTTGTGAGTTCGCTCAGGCTCAACCTTTTCCATTACTACAACATGGCGCACTTCGCTCTGCCGGCGCTGAAGAAATCGCAAGGGTGCATTCTGAATATTGCGTCGAAGGTTGCCGTCACCGGCCAGGGCGGCACTTCTGGATATACGTCGGCGAAAGGAGCGATTCTTTCGCTAACACGAGATTGGGCGGCCGAGTTGCTTTCTTGCGGCATTCGCGTCAACGCCCTGGTCCCCGCAGAAGTGATCACGCCTCTCTACAAACAGTGGGTAAGCACGTTTCCGAATCCCGAAGAGAAACTTGCGCACATCGTTTCGAAAATACCGCTGGGCAAGCGAATGACGCAGCCGAGTGAGATCGCGGCGATGGTGTTGTTTCTCATCTCCTCGCAGGCATCGCATATCACTGGGCAGCACGTGTTTGTGGATGGCGGTTATACGCATCTCGATCGTGCTCTAACCTAAGCAAGTAAAACCAGCACGAATATGGCTACTGTGGAAACTGCAGCCATCCACGTTGATGCAAAGTCGAGGCAGAATGAACAGACGATATTGTCTAACGCTGGACCTGAAGGACGATCCGGAACTGATCGCTGAGTACAAGTGTTACCACGAAAAAATCTGGCCGGAGATTACGCGCAGCATTAAAAGCGCCGGAGTCGAAGACATGGAGATCTATCTGCTCGGCACGCGTATGTTCATGGTGGTGGAAGTGAATGAGAGATTTTCTTTCGAGGCCAAAGCGAAAGCGGATCGCGAGAATCCGAAGGTGCGCGAGTGGGAAGAGTTGATGTGGAAATTTCAGGAGCCGCTTGCGAATGCCGAGCCCGGCGAGAAGTGGCTGCTGATGGAAAAAATCTTCAAGCTTGAAAAATAGGCTGCATTAGCCGAATATGCGTCGGCTTAATTGGTATCGACACTTGCCTGGGCACGTCGTTCTGGACACGGAAATAATTCTTTGGAAAGGGTGATACCATGGAACCAAATCGTATACCTCGGCGCGATTGGCTGTTGGGTACGAGCGCTTCGCTCGTTACACTCGCTGCTGCTTCCGGTAACTCGGCCGCGTTTGGAAAACCCAGGATGCCGGCGCCTCAGCCACAAGCCACTTCCGAAGCAGAGGATGCCGATCGCATTCGGCGCATGAAGTGGTGGCACGAAGCGCGATTTGGCATGTTCGTTCACTGGGGTTTATATAGCGTCCTGGGACGCCATGAATGGGTGATGGAAGAAGAAGGCATTCCTGTAAGTGAGTACGAACTACTGGCGAAACGTTTTCAGCCGCAGCCGAATGCCGCACGCGCCTGGGCCAAGCTCGCGAAAACTGCAGGCCAGAAATACATAGTGATGACCACCAAGCATCACGAGGGCTTCTGCAATTTCGATACGAAGCTCACCAACTACTGCGCGCCGAAGCAAGGCCCGGGGCGCGATCTCGTGCGGGAATATGTGGAAGCGGCGCGCGCCGAAGGCCTGCGCGTCGGCTTCTACTATTCGCTGATGGATTGGCATCACCCTGAGGGCGCGCGCTGTGCCACTGACCCGCAAGCGCGCAAACGCTTCGTTGAATACACCCACGGTCTCATCCGCGAACTGATGACCAATTACGGAAAAATCGATGTGCTGTGGTACGACGTGGATTGGCCGCTCACCGCCGAGCAATGGGAATCCGAGCGGATGAACAAGATGGTTTTCGGATTGCAGTCGGACATCATAGTGGACAACCGCAACGGTTTGCCTGGGGATTTTTCAACGCCGGAGCAGGAAATCGTCGCGGAGAAGGGAAGCCGTTCGTGGGAAAGCTGCATGACGCTGAACGATAGCTGGGGTTACCATCGCGCCGATGACAATTGGAAGAGCTCGAAAACCATCGTGAGGAATCTCATCTCGTGTTCGCGCGATGGCGGCAACTATCTATTGAATATAGGCCCGAAACCGGATGGTTCGATTCCCGAGGAGTCGGTTCGTGTCCTCACGGACGTTGGCCAGTGGATGTCGCGCAACGGAGCTTCCATTCACACCGCGGATCGTTGTCAGGTGCACGCTTCCGAGTTTGCGGGTTTCACGCGGCAGGACAACACGCTCTATATGCATGTCTATTTCTGGCCGGGCAACACGGTTGCATTGGCGGGGCTCATGACCAAAGTAAAATCCGCGCGGCTTTTCGCATCCGGGGATGAGGTTAAATTCGAACAGGATCGATTTCGTGTACGATTTATTGGTTTGCCGAGCGATGCGCCCGATCATCCGCTCACGACCCTTGCGATTGAATGCGAATCAGAGCCAATTCAAGACACTCGGTTTGTTCGCGTCCAAAGGCCGCGCAACGGAGTTGGCGTCTAACCGCCTGCGTTTTTTTGTAAACGAACTAGCGATCGCGCAGCGGCGCACACTTATTTCGGAACTCTCAACAACACCATCCGCTTACCTTCAACAACACGACACCGTGCCCTGGCACGTGCGCCAGATACTTTCTTCCAGTTCTTCCTATATCTTTTCCCGCCCAAATATCCCGCAGCTTCGCGCCGGTCCTCTTAAATCCCAATTGCGCAAAATCCACTTCAATGTCTTGCGGCCAGTCGAATCGGTTGAAAATGCCGATGGCTTTTGAGCCGTCCGCCAGCGGGCGCGTCCAAATTTCTTGTGTGCCCTCCGCCCAAACACGGTCTGCTTGTTTGCCAAGTCGGTCTTGATCGATCGCGAGCACCTCGCGATTCGTTAGCAGTGCGATCGTTTCCGGCTTCATGGCGCTCAAGTCGTTGCCCGCCAGAAGTGGCGCGGCAAGAAGTGCCCAGAGGCTCATGTGCGTCCGATATTCTTCCTGATTCATTCCACCATTTCCCACTTCGAGCATGTCCGGATCGTTCCAGTGTCCAGGTCCGGCGTACTTGGCAAGGCCCTCTTGGCCGAACCCAATCAGCGTCATGCTCGAATATTTGTCGGAGATATCTCCCGTTGTCCGCCAGGCGTTTCCGCCTACGGAAGCGCCCCAGCGCCAGACGGCATCCGCGCCGTACTGGCAAAGGCTGTAGACTATCGGCCGGCCTGTTTTCAGCAGGGCTTTGTGCATTTTCTCGTAAGCATCGATCATCAATTTGTGGGCGGCCTCTGGGGAACCCGCCGCTTCCATGATTTTGCCGAAGCTGCAGAGATCGTACTTCAAATAATCCAAGTCCCATGCCGCATACGTTTGCGCGTCCTGCTCTTCGTGGCCGTAGCTGCCCGCGAACCCGGCGCAAGTTTTCGGTCCCGGCGAGGAGTAGATCCCCAATTTCAGGCCCTTCCCGTGCACATAATCCGCCAGCGCTTTCATGTCTGGGAACCGGCTGTTGGCATGAATGATGCCCTGCGCGTCGCGCTCTGCCTGCCAGGTGTCGTCAATGTTTATGTAAATGTACCCCGCATCGCGCATTCCGCTCGAAACCATCGCATCGGCTTGTGAGCGCACGGTTGCGTCATCAATTTTTCCTGCAAAATGATTCCAGCTATTCCAACCCATGGGAGGCGTGGCGGCCACACCCGAAGTCTGGGCTAGGCCCTTCGGCGCCATCGAGAGCAGCAGTAGACTGAACGCTAGGCAAAGCTGTTGCGCGGATGAATTCCTGTGCCTGAAACTCGATTGCATAAGCACTCTCTTTTCTTGACCGCACCACGAGGGAACGTAGCTTGTCGCGACGACTCATTTCCGGTTTCGCCTCGATGCGCGCTATTTTATACAAAACCGCGCTGACAAGTGGTTGGTTCTTCGGCGCGGGCCATTGCAAACGCTCCACATGACTCTCCGTCATCGTGCTTGACGAAAGCCAGAAGATTTCTCGCCGGCTTAGCAAGAGACCACCCTTGGGTAACCAATAGCTAGGTAGGGACTAAACTGCAGGTATATCTACTATATTGACGCTTTTGGTACTCGAACGTATCCCTACCGTGCCCTCAAGGAGGCTACCCCTATGGAACGCTTCTTAATCTGTAACAACCCCAGATGTCGCTTTGTCCTCGACCGTCGGGTAAACGGCAAATCACTGGATGGCGCTCAGCTAATCCTGAAGAAATGCCCAGCATGCGGCGGCGATTAGTCGTCCACTTGCCCTTCATGCGCCCAGTCCCTGGCTGTGAAGTTAGTGGGCGGACTACCGCACTCCGTCTGCTGCGACCACAAGCCCGCCCGATCTTAAGTAAGAAATCGGGCGGGGTTGACGATTCAAAGGTAATTCGTGAAGACGCCGGCTTTTCGTCAGATCCTGCGCAAAGAGGAGTCTGCGCCATCGTCTCGCGCGCCCCAGGGGTGTTGCCAACTAGCAGCTGCGAAACCAGATGCTGAGGCGGAGCAGATGCACCTGCGGAACGCACGCCATTGTATGGCGCAGCTATACTCATGAGATCTTGCCCGGCCCGGAACACTCTTGACTTGAAAGGTCCCTCTGTAACGCTGAGCATAGCTCCCGCTTCTTCATTGGACGCTTCGTCGTCGAGACCGCTATAGGTCTGCTCTGACAAGGTGTGTCGAGAGGCGTCGGCATGGCCATCGCCGAAAAGTGGCTCACCGCGCCTCACAAACGCCCCGGCTTTGGGCTGCTCAGCGATCGGACTTTTGCGCTCTGCGGCAACGGCTGCAAGATGGAAGGCATTTCGAGCGAAGCCGGTTTTCTGGCCGGCCGTCTGAAATCCGACAACCTCTGCTGGATCTACTACAACAATCACATCGCCATCGAGGGCAAGATCGACATCGCGTTCACCGAAGACGTCGCGGGACGCTTCCTGGCATATGAATGGAATGTGCTAATCTTGTGCACCGAGAGTTTGCAGGTACGTTTTGCCGTACGGATAAAAGAGTTCCTTGCGGCCTTGCTGCCACGCCGCCTTAAGTTCGGGCGTTGTGATGTCCCAGTCCGGCCGGCATTTTTTGGTAACGGCACGCAGGTCCTGGCGGAGATCTTCCAGAGTGGGTCGGCCGAGGAACCAGTAGCCGTTGTAGACCTTATAAACGACAAGACCGGGCTCGAGCACAATCACGTGGGGAATCATAGGATTGTGGGCAGGATCGGTGTATTCGGCGATGTCGAGGTCTTTTTGGACGACACGCCCCACGTCGGATAGGAAGGGCCAGTGGGCGCCGACGCCGGTGCGATATTCATTCGTCTCGGTGATATTGTCGGTGCTAATTGTGACAAGCCGGCAATAGGCAACCTCGAGTTCACGATGTAGTTGAACAAGCAGTTCCGCCTGCCGGCGGTCCTTGGGGCAGAAACCTCCGCGGCTGAGGACGAGAACCATGGGATGTTGTGCTTGCAGTTCGGAGAGCTTCCGGCGTTTCGCGGTGTGATCGGAAAGTTCATAGTCGGGGAAGACAGCCCCTGCAACAATGTCAGATCGCATGTGAAAACCTCAGGGAGTTGGATGCACGTCGATGGGGCGGGTTTCAACGATTTGTAGCCGGCATTCTCATGTCGGCCGCGGCCAGCGAGACCGGCCAGGGACCCTCAACGTGAAGTGGCGACAAAGCCTCGGACCAATGCGGCGATCTCATCCGCCGCCGTGTCCAATGCGAAATGCCCTCCATCGACGATATGCACTTCGGCCTTCGGCACGTCGCGGCGATAGGCATCCGGCTCCGAGGGGTCGAACGACAGCTCATACTTACCCCAGATCACCAGCAGGCGCGCCTGTTTGTCGCGCATCCATGTTTGCCATTTGGGGTAGGAGTCGACGTTCGTGCGGTAGTCGTAGAAGAGGTCGCTTTGAATGTCGGCCTGACCGGGCTGGTTGAGAAAATTGAATTCATCGGTCCACAAATCCGGGTTATAGCGTTCCACGTAGGGATCGTTTCCGACATGACGCGTGCGGGTCGTCGGCAGTGAAAGGAGATTCGTGCGAAGCGCGCTTTCGTAGGTAGCGCGATCGGCCCAGAACGCCCGCCGCGTCTTCCAATTCGCTCCCAGGCCTTCGTTGTGCGCCACGGCGTCCTGGACGATGAGGGCCTCGATGCGATCTGGATGGGCTACGGCCATGCGAAAACCCACGGGGCCGCCGTAATCCTGCATGTACAGCGTATAGCGCGAGAGCTCGAGCGCTTCGGTGAAGTGATTCATGATCTCGGCGACGTGATCGAACGTATACGCGAATTTTTTCGGGTCCGGCCAGTCACTGTGTCCGAAGCCCGGGTAATCGGGCGCGACTAGGTGATACCGATCGGAAAGCCGGGCGAAGAGAGGCTCGAACATCCGCGATGAGGAAGGAAGTCCGTGCAGCAGAAGAAGCGTCGGGGCGTCTTTCGGGCCGGCCTCTCGGTAAAAAATGGAGAGACCATCTATCTGTGCCGTGCGATAAGAAGTCGGGTGCTTCATGCGAGGTTCCTGTCCTTGGGCCTGGGCCGACCATTGCTCTAATGCAAGTATCCCACAGACCGCTAATAGTCACGAAGGAGACAGGTAAGGATCGGACCCAACGGGATGACCTGAACAGACCCATCGTTTGGCTCCCTACAGCGAGTTATTGAGGGACAGCGCTATGTCGCCAACTTACATCGTGAGTACGACGCGGAACTGTGCATTGCCGCTCATCATTCGCGCGTAAGACTCGGCCGCTTTTTCGAGCGGATATGTTTCAATCATGGGACGCACGCCGGTTAGTTCTGAGAAGCGCAGTGTGTCCTCGGCATCAGCCGGAGTTCCCGAGGCCCATCCTTGAATCGCTCGACTTCCATTGATCAGCTGTACCGGGGCAACTTCAATAGGCTCAAAGGCTGCGCCGATCACCATGAGCTTGCCGTTTGGCCCAAGGCCGTTAAACAGCTCTGACATGGCTTTCGAGCTCGGGGCCGTGCCCAGAATCACCTGCGCTCCACCCATCTTTAGCAATGCCTCGGCTGCATTTGTCGTTTTGCTATCGATGTAAACGTTCGCTCCCAGTTTTTTTGCAAGGGTCTCGTTTTCCGGACCCCGCCCGACGGCCGCGACCTTATACCCAAACTTGTTCGCGAATTGAATCCCCAGGTGCCCCAGACCGCCGATCCCCTGCACTGCAACCAGGTCGCCGGGCATCGCACCACTGTGCCGCAACGCGTTGTAGGTCGTTATTCCGGCGCAGAGCAACGGTGCCGCTTCAACGTCGCTTAGACTTTCCGGGATGGCCGTGAGTGCCTCCACCGGAGCCAACATATACTGCTGGTATCCGCCGTCATAGCTGATGCCCGCTATTTTCATGTTCTGGCAATTGCGAAAATCCCCGCGCCGGCACTGGAGACACGTGCCGTCGTGGCCGCCGTGCCAGCCGACACCAGCGCGCTGGCCCTTCCTCCAACCAGAGACACCTTCGCCGAGTTCCTCAATAACGCCCGCAACTTCATGCCCTGGAACGCGAGGAAACTGGATGCCGGGCCACAAACCTTCCTTCGTGAGCACATCACTGTGGCACACACCACAAGCCAGCACCTTGATGAGCACGTGTCCTGCACCGGGCTTAGGAACCTCGCGCTCGACAATCTCGAAATCGCCTCCCGCCTTAGAAATCTGCGCCGCCTTCATTGGTGCTATTGCGACTCTTGTCGTTGCCATAAATCCTCCTGGGAACTATCAGCCTCAATTTTCAGCTATTGTCGAAAAGCACTTACCGTTACTGTCCGCTTACCTCAGTGGTATCCCGTGAAAATGTAATCTTGTGCCTTTACAATTGTGTCGCACTGGTAACAACCTGTATTCCCGAATGAGTTGTCGCTCCCGTAGGTATGAAGATAGCAGACGGTGAATGATACAAGAACTGGGCATATCCCCATCCGCTCGATTCCGGGAATCTCTTGGAATCCTTCTCGATGAATGAATCCGATTTTAAAGTGTCGGGCACCTCCGCAAAATAGGGCGACTCAGGGTTCTTTTTTTGGCCTACTCGATCCTTGCAATCATGAAGCCTTCGGGAAAAGGCTTGCTATTGCCGGGAATGCCTTCCCCATACGCCTTTATCATCACGGCATTCCCCAGGACAGCCTTGATCCCAGCCTCCGTCTGACTCACTTCGACATCCGGCCATGTTTCATATCCTCTGCGCTCGGAAAACGCGACCCCGTTCAGCGCCTTCACCGTGAAGCTGTCCTGAGTCGCAATCGCCAGCGTGCCCAAGGTACAGAGGGATATCACATATCACAATGATTGCGACCGCCGGATCTTCTTACCTTTCATCTCAAACACCTCCTTTTTCTTATTTGCGGTGATGAGAAGCCTCTGCTTTTTGCGGCAAGGTTGGCGTCAGTTGACTTGTTACCTGCGTCTTCTTAGGCGTCGGCCTCTACGTTCGTGCGGCCATTGCTAGCTTTCTTGCCTTGATGAACTCGAGGGTCTTCGGCGGCTGGAGCGCAAGTGCGGACGTGGGCTGGCGGCATGGGTGACGAGAGGAAATCGAATCACTCGATCACTCGTCTGCATCGCTTCCACCTCTAAGTTCAGAAAATGGTTTGCTGGAATGTCCAGGAGGGCGCCAAGGACTCACTGCACCCTGCCTTAGCGAGTGCCAATGTTACTCAAGTGGTTCTTGCTGTCAAGAGGAGGCTTCTGAGAGCCCCATGGCTGTAAGGACGCAAAATTTTGTGGTCACGCTCGAACGGTTTCACTGGAGAGTTGCCGCGACGCCCTTCCGACGGTTGTGACGCCAGGCCGCGAGTTCAGTGTGCCGGTTGGGACGGTCGGAGAGGTTGGAGGTACTTCATAGCGCGAACTTCAACCGCAAGATATCCTGGTTCATTCTTGAGGGGCCTCAGCTTGGTAGTGTTTGTTATAATGCAGCCGTCCGTACGTCAATGTTGGGAGGACGCCAGTACAAAGCTGTTCTGGGTCTAAGCGAAGAAATTGACTGCGGGAAGAAGAAGTCTGGCAATTATTTTCTCTTCATGCATCGAAGACCATCACACAGAGCGTTTGGCTTATCCCTGTATCGATTCTGCAACCGTACAAGGCCATCTTGTTAGAGCACAGTCGAGGCACAATTGTTCTCAAACAAGCCAATTCCAGCTCGTTGACTGAAGAGCAGTCCAAAAGGGGATTGCTCTTCACATTCGTTAAGTTTCGCTGAATATTATCTTCAATTCTTACAGTTTGACACCCTGCTGCACCGTTTGTAGTCTCCGACACTCGTGACCCTGTGGAGGGCTACCGCTCGAATAGCACGCTGCGGCATCCTGACAACCTCCAATATAATGGCCGTCCGCGGCAGGCGATCCGTGGGCACGGCTGGACATAAATGCCCCAAAATAATAAACGCCGGTGCAAGGCATGAAAACTGAATCTCTGAAATCAGGGGGCCGCAGACCGGTCCCTACATCAGATGACGTTCCTCTCACAGAAGAGCAAATTCCTTTGGCTGTGAAGGATGTACTTACGGCGACCCAATTTGTCGACATTCATACGCACTTGTATCCACCGGCATTTGGCAAGGTCGGGTTGTGGGGCATCGATGAGCTTCTGACCTATCATTATCTCGAAGCAGAATTTTTTCGATCCTCTAGTACCACGCCGCAGCAATACTGGGCCCTTTCCAAGCAGGAGCAAGCCGAAGCCATTTGGCGGGCTCTCTTCATCGAAAACACACCCGTATCGGAAGCCACGCGTGGCGTAATCGCCGTGCTACAGGCTTTCCAATTGCCCACAGATCGATCGGGCTTGGCCGAGGCAAGGGCTTTCTTCAAAGCACAAACGCTTGGAAAATTCCTTTTGCGAAAGGAAGCTTCTCCTCATCACGCATCAACGCCAGGCCCAATTTCCACGACAAAATATGTTGCCGGGGTCGTGCCGGTATTCTTGATTCCGTGCTCGTCGTTGGAACGCACAAATCCCACTGAGCCAGGCCCCAGCTGATAGCTCTTCCCATTCACCGTGATTTCCACAGTTCCTTCGCGAATCATCCACATTTCAGAGTGCGCGTGATGGTGCAGCGGATGGGGCGCGCCGCCGGGCGCCAGTGTTGTTTCGTGCACTTCCAGAGACTCTCCCGTCGCCAGCTTGCCTTTCAGCGCTTCGCGATATTGCGCGCTGTCCACGGTGCGAACTGGCAGCTTCTCGAAGGGAAACATCGCTGACGGCATCGCTTTGTCTTCCTGGGCGGAAGCCTCGGAAGAAAGAATTGCTGGAATCAGCGCCGCGGGAAGCATCGAGCACAATTCACGCCGCGAGACGGACATGATCTCTCCTTTGGCCGCATTCGGGATATTCTTCAAGGAATTCAAACAAATGCAGGCGCAGGGTGTTTGAATCCGAGACACAGAATGTTTAGCACGGCTCGGAATGTCAATGGGCGAGTCTGCGCCAATAAAGCCGGGACCGCCCTGATCCACGAGTGCATTTGTTGTTCTACACCCAGACGCGCTCGCAGAGCTAACCGAAATTTGGGAATTTAGCACCGCTGACAATCCCGGCGTCGTGGCTGCCATACTGCGCAAAAGAAAATAATCGTAATCTCGTTCGTGCCGCCGCCCCTTGCGCAACGCGCGCTCGTATCAATGCAATGACCGCAGCCACGCGCCTCCGGGAAAAACAATAGAGCCAAAATCGTCTCATCGCATTAAGGCTATCCCGCCCGCATTCCGCGAATGCTTGAAACTCAGTCTGCGAGAATCGGTGAATCATTCCACTGCGGTTAAAATGTTGCTGCAACTCCCATTCTCAAAACCCGCCCGTTTCCGTGCGTCATACGGGCATACGAAAATAATTGTTTTAAGCATGCGACGCGGACATCGAACGCGAGCAAATCAAACGACTTCCTATCAAGTTCGTAGTTCACGTTCGGATTAGCGCCGGAATCGTGCGTCACGATCTCCGACCAAGCGGCGCGAGCATCATTCGCGGCTTGTGCGCCCTTTCGAAGAGAGAACTCGTTAAGGCACACGCCGAATTTCCAAGCGTCCTTTTTACACCGTTCGAGTGTTGAATAAATGTTGACTGCATCCGCGTTCGGGTTCAGGGAAAGAAGAACATTTCTTGCCTGATCGTCGGTAAGCGGTGCCGCCCACCATAAATCTAGCATTGGTTACCTCGTTGTTCAGTACCGATCTATCTTCCTTCTTTTGTCTCCAGCCGTCTGTCACTAACGGTACATGATCGGCAATCCGGCTTTATCGCCCCTGGCCGGTCTGAGGCGGGTGGCCCAAGGGATTCCACATCTGCGAGGGCAATGAGCGTAGGATGGGTGTAGGTCATGTATGAACACTCGAATGCAAGCAGCTACACCTAGCCGGATCGTGGATTATCATTTAGATGAGCGCTTTGACTGGGTTGCTGATCTTGAGTGTGGGCATCAGCAGCATGTTCGGCACAGTCCGCCTTGGACTAATCGACCCTGCGTAACTACACCTCAAGGACGGTATGAGCATCTCGGTTTCGAATTGCGGTGTTTAGTCTGTCTGAGTCCCCGTCTCCTCGAAAGAGTTGCTCTCAGTTAAGTCGGACAGGAACCTGCTGATTCATAGTTTGCCTGAGTCCATTAGCGAAATTCGATTGTGAGCTCGAGAAATCTAAATCAAAAGTTGACCGGTTGCGAGAATACAAGTGTCGCCTATCCGATAAGAGGTTTCGCACGTTGGAACAACGAGGCCCTGATGACTGAGAACGTAAGCGTCCAGTACGTTGGTTTCGAGGCAAAAACGCTCGTGCGTGAGTATAGCTTCATCGTGCGGCGCGCCTTAAAGGAGACGAGCGAATTTACCCTGACAATTGGGAACGAGGCATTTGGTTCCCGGCGGGTGCGCTTTCAAGACGCTCCCGAGATCTGTTGGCTCAGGCTCCACCGTGAGCTGGCTGTTTTCGGAAATCATCCTCCGCAGGCACATTACCGTATCAGCGAAACAGACCTGGACGACTACCAGACCTCTCACGCACCAAAGGCTTGGGGTTACCCTTACAAGCCAAAGGTTAAGCGGAACCTCTAGTTTGGCTACGGGCTGGCCGGGGACATCATGGCACTTAACATCACCCACAACAGTATCGATGGCGTTTCCGTTGTCCATCTCAGCGGCGCTATATTCTTTGACCAGGACTCAACATCTCTACGCGTTCATGTGAAAGACCTCTTGGACAAATCCCGCCAAATCGTCTTGGACCTAGGGAATGTCACTCGCATCGATAGCAGCGGCTTGGGCACTCTTGTGGCTCTCTACGTATCGGCCCGCAAGGTCGGCGGCGACATCAAGCTCGCCAACCTCGGCAATCACATAAAAGAGGCACTGCGGATTACTCGGCTCGCGACAGTGTTCGACATATTCGACAAGACAGAAGACGCGGTCGCATCTTTCAATAGGGCGAAAGCAGCAGGGTAATCCTCGCTAGCCTTTTTCGCGCGCGAAATTCCCGTGCATCCCCATTCCGCTTGTCAACTTACGCCCCATGCGCATGCCATTCGGATCTTTACTATATAAGAAAGGCCTTGACAAGTTTCATAAACGCGGTACTTTCCACCGCGAACACCGGCCTCCAGCCCAATTCCGCTTCCCGTTTTGGAACGGGACCCCTCTCTGAAACGCCGTTTTGCGCTTGTGTCCTTCCTTCTCTGGGTAACCTCTGTGTCCTCAGCGTCTCTGCGTTATCCTTTCTTCCTCTCGCCGCCCGTTCACCCTGAGCGAGGTCGAAGGGTCACCCGCCATCCATTTCCTCGCCGAGCGGCTAGTGCATCTAGCGCTTTTCTCTTCAACCCTTCAACTTTAAACCTTCAACTTTGAACCGCTTTCCCGTAAGTCCTTTCGCGGCCTAAAGGACACTTACAAAAAACACCCTGGGGTGGGTACCCCCCTCCTCCCGACTTTTGGAAAAAATGAATAGCCGCTTCACGGTCCTTACGTGTGCTCGCAGGGAGGGAGATTTATTGTGAGAAATGCGAAGTACGCTTCAGGCGTCTCCGCCGTTGGATCCGCTGTCGACCAGGGTGCTGCGCAGAAAGCTGGCGATGGACTCCGTCAGCTTTCGAGGACAATCGGTCTGCGCCGTTGCGAGTGCCAAACTTCTAGCCAAGCAATGACCGGCGACGCGAAATTTCTGGAAGAAGTGCGAACGTCCCCTCAATGCGTGCTCAGGAAGTATCGAGTACCCGAAACCCGATTCCACCAATCGCTTAATTGCTTCGGTGTCATCGGCTTCCATCACCACACGCGGCGTCACGCCGATTTCGCTGAAAAATTTATCTATTACCAGCCGCACGTTGCTTCGCTTGGGATAGAGCAGAAATGGCAGGTCGGCCCGTTCCGCGGCCCGCATCGAGCAGACATGTCCGCTGCCAACTTTGTTTGCAGAGGGGCGAATGATAAGCAGCTCTTCATCAAACAGCGGAATAAGCCTGAGGTTGGCTTCGGAAACGGGGAGCGAGATGAGCGCCAAATCGAAGCGGCGATCGAGCAGGCCGGAAACCACCTCCTCCGTTACGCCAACGGTCACCCGAATTTCGGCATTTAGGGTACCGCTTTCGAAGTTGCCGAAACGGCCCTCCCAACTGATAGATCAGGGTAGTAACTCCTGTGGCGAAATGGAAAGGGCGCACATCTACGGCCAAGTCATTTTCAAACAACTGCTGAATGTGGCCCATCATCCTCAGCACTTCCTTGGCGTGTTCCGCGAGGCGCAGTGCCGCCGGAGTGGGGATCAATTTCTTTCCGCGCCGCACGAAGAGTTCGGTATGGAGTTCGTCGGCAAGGTTGTGAAGCTGCAAACTGACAGCGCCCGGCGAGAGATGAATCTTTTCCGCCGCGCGGGTCATGCTGGGTGAGTTCATGACCGTTAGGAACAGTTCGAGTTGATGGACATCCATTTACGCGCTCCGATTAACACCCTGGGATCGCGTGGAAATCCGCCACCCTTGCTGGCTGCCTGCGCGTGAGAGTGCAGTGCATTCTACACTGCGGCCTAATGTTTGCGACAATATCGCCTCTAGCAGGCCGCGGGCCGCTCTATTGATTGACTCCGCTTGCCAGAAAGCCGCCATTCACTGCCAATAAGCGGCCGATGACGAAATTCGTGGAGCTGACTCGTGACGTCGAAGCGCAACCGAGGCAATGTGATCAAAATCGAATCTCACTGTTGCCGTAGAATTTGAGGAAGACGCGGCGCCCCGCTCGAAACTTTATGTTATTGGAATCGATCCGCACAGGACCACAAACCCAAGCCGGGATTTTCGATGAAATAAACCTCTTCTCCCGTCACTCGATTCCGGCCTTGCCGCAGCTTTGCTGGATCGTAAAGTTGCATCATGTGGCTGAGTTCCCCGTATCCGAAGCCCGCCCCTTCCACTTCCTCGCGAGTCAAATCTCCCGGACACCAGGTGATGTGGAACCGTCCTTCGGATGAGCCATGAATCAAGTGCGCCGCGGCTCCCAGGTCCGCCCTCAAGTCTTCGTTTTCTTGGACCATCGCGAGAGTGGCCTCGGTGCCATGATAGCCGTACTTGCGGATCAACTCATCGATTCTGAGGTCTTCGCCGAACTCGCGCACACCCGGAGCCAAAATAATCAGTTCGCCGCCATCCGCCATTCCCATCCGTGTCCGGTAGATCGCTTTGTTTCCCAGCCAAGTGCTATGAAATTCGTGCGGATTAAGGTAAACGACGGCTTTGCGCATCGGTTCGGGCATCAGTGTAAAGTTCACGCGAAAACTTAAATCCGCCGCCTGGTGAAAACATTCCGAGTCGTCGCCCACAAACAGGCCCCGCACTACATTCGCTCCAGAATCATTTCTGCCGACGACTGTTAACACGTATACGATTGGGAGGCCTCCCAAAAAGTGAAAGGCCGCGTAGTTCAGCACGCGCCGCACGGGATTATCTGTCCGTCCCATAATCCTCTCCATGCCATAAACAGCGCCGAGATAGTGACTGCGATTGATGCTGTCCGGCCCTCCGGTTCCCACGAGGATGTTTTTATTGTAGTTTGCCATCCCGATCACTTCGTGGGGCACGACCTGGCCGATCGAAAGAATAAGATCAAAATCACCACGCGAAATCAGCCGGTTCACCTGTGCAGGCCATACGTAGTCCAACTTTCCTTCCGACTGCGCGTAAATGAATTCCCCGGGAACTACCCCGACCGTTTCCACGTCCTCGCGCCAATTGTGCGAATGAAATAGACTTAGCGGGATGTCGCCGAACATCCCGGCAATCCGCTCCGCGGACATGGCCTTGTGGGTTCCCAGCGCCGGCAGTACGGCGCGCAGAGCATCCCCGTAATAGTTCCACGCAAAATTGGTGAGTTCGCCCGCTCGAGAGGCGGCGCGCGTCTGGTCGGGAGGAACTACCAAAACCTTCGCTCGTCTTCCTAACTTCTCGAGGGCTGCAAACAACAAGTCTCTAAGCTCGCCAGAAGATAGCTCGAAGTCTTGGCCGCCATGCGCACAATACAGACTCATTCTTTACCTCAAAACACTTATTGTTGCGAAAGCACAGTCTCTGAATCAGATCTCCGCCTTCCTTGTTGTAGGAATTACCGGGCAGACGTGGCTGCCCATTGTCTAAGAGTTCATGCAGATTGTCGTTAGGATTGCCAGGCTGAACTTGTATCCCTGAGAGCTTGGCGTTCCAGCGAAACGCGTCCTCGAAAGTTCATTTGCGCGGACATCCTATTCAATCAGAAAAACGCATACAAGTTTATTCGAGATTAGATCTACGTTAATTGATGTTAATTAACGTCCATCTCGAGCTTGCGGATCAGGTTCTGCCCCGAAATTCGTGGGAACCCAAAGCCAGTCATGTCGATTCTGGATGGGAACCACAACCTAACGAGATGTCCTGCTATTCCGGAATGACTTCGATAGCGCTAATCGAGGGATAGTTCACACCGGGAATGAAGTAGAGCTCGATCTTGCCCTGCCCCGTGGGTTCAATGTGGGCGAACGATTTCACTAACGGGCCGTTGCCGGCCTCGCGGAAAATATCAAAGTTCTTAAGAAGCATCGATCCGTTGCAAGATATGTCAAACACGCGGCTGCCCACGCCGCCAAAACCGCCATTTCGAAGACCGAACCATCGTTCCAGAAAATAAAGTCTGAGAGTATATTTCCCCCCAGTCGCGACTGGAATTATGTAGTGAATGTGGCCAAAGCGATGCCATTCGTAGAGGCGGCCATCCGGGACATTCGCCAAGTCCCCCGCGAAACTGCTGAGACGGCCTCCAAAGAAGTAACGATCCCGCGTCCAATCGTTACCTTTGGAGTCATGGTAAGAAGAGTGTCCGACGACGATCCTCACCGGAAGCATACGGTGAGGGGTGCCGGGCATAATCTCTACGGCATTCAGGAACGATTCCGGCGTGATGAAGTTCACGTGAATCATCCCGTCGGACCCAGGCGAGACGTCGGTAAACACTTTCGTGGTTGCAACATCATCCCCGGCCGCGTCGTCAGCAACGTCGAAGCTGATGGTTGGACCGCCATTGATGGAGAATTGCCCATTGCGGCTGCCTTCCTGGAATCCCGACGTTTCAGCGAATAACAGGTGAACTTCGTAAGTTCCAGGAGGTACTGGATAATTGCATTGAAAGACGCCGCGCCGTCCCGAGGAGAAGAGCTCCGGGTCTTCCGTACCCTGGATCACGTGGCCGGGTATGGAAAACCTGTCTCCTCCCGAGCAGAATCGATCGCTGCCCCAAGTCGAACCAGCGCGATCGATATAGGAGCTCGAACTATTCCCAACCAGGGCGCGGACTGGGCTCCCGATAGAACTTATCGGAACGGCGGCCGCCCGGGTGCGGCCAAGATCCCTATCCCTGGCTGTGCGGCCCCACCAATACCTTGCAAATCCGAAAAGCGCGCAGGCTGCAACAGCCAGAATTGTGACGGTACTGAAAACCCGGATACGAGACCTTCCGATTTTCACGCTCGCGGAGGCGGCATTTTTTCCATTGTCAGCGTTCGGCGGGGAGAAAGGGAGCGGCCGTACTGATTGATGGTGAAACTCTGGCAAGCTGTCCTCGTGGTACAGACCGCCGTTCGATAGCGGAGCTCCATCACCGTCATCCAGTTTCAACTGTGGGTGTTCTGATTCCAGGTCGCTCTTGTGGGTGAACTTGGGCACGTATCCGCCCGGCGGTAAGCAGATCCGAACGGTGTGCTCTGCTCCGGCGGTGCGATAGTAGTCGTCCAGGCGCTTTCGCAGCGCGTGCGCGGTGACACGAACAATCGTATCCACCTGCGGATCAAAATCTTGTGGTCGGCCTAGGGCCTGGACCGCAATGTTGTACTCCTTGATCTCCGCGGTGGCCCCCTCAAAGTGCTTTTCGCAAACAAAGGTTAGAAGTCGAACGAGATTGTTCGCTCGGCCGAACATTCCAGAGTTCAGAATGGCGTCCAGTTCAGCGCGTTCCGCCTCAAACTTGCTGATGGATGAATGCAAGAGGCCTTCCCCCGGAAAAATAGCCCGTGGCTATGGCGATTGCGTGAGTCTTCTCCGAGAGCCGGATGCGGTAAATCTGCACCTCCGGTTCGATGAGCGGGGTGTGGAAACGGAAGCATGGCGGGAATAGTGAGGCACCGGCAACTGAAAGGGTCGGGAACAGATAGGCCGCACCTAACCCACCGCGCCACATCTCGACTCCACACATTCCGGTAACCGCGTTACCAGGACATGGCGGTTTGCTGAGTTAAGTGTTCGAGCCTCTTACTTCGGTGGCGGTGCGGGCTGGTTTTCACTTGTCGGCGGCACGATCCCCTTCAGTCGCAGATAGGTCACCATGTTCCCATAGTGCTCATCCGTGTGCGCCGTATTGATCGAGAACAACGTCAGCTTCGCTACGTTGAAGTTGAAGAATTTCACCATCTGGCTGCCTTTTGCATCGGTCATGCTGTCGAATGCCTTGTTGCAGTACGCCACTCCGTCCTTGAGCGCAGCCACGAGGTCTGCTTTTGACGTCTTGGTTTTTTCGATGTCCTTTGCTGGGTTTGCGTCACCTATGGCTTGCGAGCAGAACATGTACGAAGCGTCGGCCACGTGGCCAACGAGCTGGCCAAAAGTGCGAACCTCCGGTGTCGGCTTGAAGGAGTAGTTTTCTTCCGGCATTTTCTGCGCCGCACCGACGACCGCGCCGCTTACAAACGAGTAAAAACCTTTTTCGCTCGCGGTAATCGGGTTCGCGGGCGGAGCGGACTGCGCCGGTGGAGCGGACGCCGCCGATGGTTTCTCCTGCCCGAGCAGAGCAACGGGAGCTGCCATCAATGCAACAAACACAAAACCGAGTCTTTTGTTCATGAGACTCCTTTCGGGAAATCGTGCCACCTTACGGATCATAAAGGACCTTCCTTCCGAACACCCGCAATCTACTATACGCACGAAGTGCCTAGTTGTTTCGCGTCACACAGCTAAGTCCATCTGGTAAGCCCCAACTGCGTCTTTGACGCGTCCCTCGTGCCAGGAACTTGTCTGGGCGATTCCTTGATTTGAAAGGACTTATCAACAAGTTCCTGGGGAGTCGCGTAATCGGGAACTTGAATCCACATCGACGGTTACGGCGTTCTACCAGGACCTACACAGGTTTGTTACTTAGCCGGCTGACCCAGAGTACGCGGCGGGCACTTTCGATTGTGCTTTGGAGTCTGAATTAATAAGGGTACATCCATGGCGCGTCCACGACAATCGATGGCCTTAACGGTTGCACTTGCTCTGGCCTCCTCCCTCTCCGGACAATCGGAGCAGTCGGTGAGAGGGTTTGTGGTCACAAAAGACGGTCAGCCAATTGCCGGGGTCTCGGTTCAGGGCAGCATTTGGAAGCGATGTTGCCCGTATCAGGAAGACAAGGCCACCACGAATGAAAAAGGGGAGTTTTCCTTAGGTCACGGAGGACTGGTTATCCATTTCTCGAAGTCCGACCTCCAGCCGCTTGCTTTCGTTGTTGATCCGGGTACTTCCCAAGTTCGCGTTGTGATGAGTCCTGACGAAAATCAGCTTACTGTTCCTGCTTGTGTGCAGCCTGATTCCGTTCACAAGTTGGTCGGGTGGGGAAAATATGGTTTGCACTTCGCAGTGCCAAGAGCGGGCGTCCAATTTCTGGGCGGAAAGCCTGACGTTGACTATGTCCTGTATGTAATCAAGGCGGACAAAAATGATTCATCTCTGAACTTGTGGTTCGGCCCGCACTCAATCTCCACAGAACCGGATGATGAGTGGTTTGTTGAATCCATTGACTTCTCCCAAAGAAATCTGGCCACCAGCAAGGGCGTAGTTGGGATGGACAGCCGGGGACGTGCGCGTAACGGTCTGAATTGGCGACAAACGGCGGCATTCGGTTCTGGAGCGGTGTATCGAGATGTGGATAGAGGATCAGCCGCTCTATTCGACAAAATCATTGACTCGATTTGCTGGACCGACCACCCTGCAAGGTAAACCTAGTCGCCTTTATAGCAATGAGCCCCTCGAAAAACCGACAAATTCGCCGAGTTTTGGACCCCAGTTGGAGTGCGCCGGGATAAACCGGCGTGAAGGTGTGTCCAAGGAAGGCTGGCGTATTCAGTGAGGAAAAGTCTCACCAGGGCAAAAGTCAGAGCCCTGTAGCTTGGATAGCAAGGAGGAAGGGAACTGAATCCTGAAAGCCTATCGACAAAGCCATCTTTCGGATGGTGAGCGAGTCATCGGGCCGTAACGAAAGTGAACGCAGAAATGGCCTCGAAACGGGAGCCCCAGAGGCCGAGCCTTCCTTCATGAGGCGAAGGCAACATGGATCGTCGCAGACTGACTGAAGCGGCGAGACACTCTGGCGGGGTTATAGCGACAGCACGATGACAAGGATGCGCTAAGCAACTGGAGAAGCCCTCCTCGTCCCGCTGAGAAATTAGCGGAGAAAAGGAAACCGTATAACCGGAGACACCGGGAAGTCGGTGGAAAGACGAGAGGGTGGCGGAGGGGTCAGTAGTAGCTGCGAAGCGGGGTAATGCCCGTGGAGCGAAGAGACCCTGCTGTTTGCAATGACTCCAACAAAAAGGAAGGCAAGGGTGAGATGACAAAGGCGCCCATTTGTTTGCAAGACCTGAGGAGGAGTCTATACGTCAAGGCGAAGGCTGAACCAACTTGGCGTTTCTGGGGACTGTACGTTCATGTCTGCAAGATGGAAACGCTACACGAAGCCTATCAGGCGGCAAAGAAGAACGATGGAGCACCGGGAATTGACGGTGTCACGTTCGATGCCATCGAAGACGGTGGAGTGGAAAGTTTTCTTCAGCAGATTAAAGACGAATTAGTCTCAAACACGTATCGACCCATGCGGGTACGGAAGAAGGAGATACCGAAGGACGGCGGCAAAGTCCGCATTCTTTCGATTCCTTCAATTCGTGACCGTGTGGTCCAGGGAGCGCTTAAGCTCATTCTGGAACCGATCTTCGAAGCTGACTTTCAATCGGGATCGTATGGATATCGACCCAAACGAACTGCACATGAAGCGATAAACCGCGTGGCACAAGCAATCGTCGAGGAGAAGACTCGAATCATCGACATCGATCTCAGCGCTTACTTTGACAACGTGCAGCACTCGCTACTGTTGGAGAAGGCAGCGCAAAGGATAAAAGATGGAGAGGTGATGCATCTTCTCAAGATGATTGTGAAGGCAACGGGGAAAAAGGGAGTTCCGCAAGGTGGGGTGATATCGCCTTTGCTTAGCAACCTGTACCTCAATGAGGTGGATCGGATGCTAGAGAAGGCGATCGCTACCACCCGACGCGGAAAATACACCCACGTTCAATACGCACGTTTTGCGGATGACCTGGTGATATTGATGGACTCCCATCCGCGGCATGGATGGCTCGTGAAAGCGGTAGAAAAACGATTGCGAGAAGAGCTAGCCAAACTCAACGTGACGATCAATGAAGAGAAGAGTCGGACGGTGAATTTATCGAAGGGAGAAAGCTTCAGTTTCCTGGGCTTCGAATATCGTCTCATCTTAAGTCGCAATCAGATGTGGCGACCGCAGTACACGCCCAGGTTGAAGAAGCGTAAGGCGCTATTCGTAAAGCTCCGAGAGATCTTCCGACGATTTATGAGCCAACCCGTGGAGCGAGTGATCGAGCTGATCAACCCGATCTTGCGGGGATGGGTGAACTACTTTGCAGTGGGGCACTCAAGCCGGTGCTTCTCGTTCGTCAAAGATTGGGTAGAGAAGAAGATTCGACGGCACCTGATGCGATCCCGGAAACGTCCAGGGTTCGGCTGGAAAAGGTGGAGTACGACGTGGTTCTACGAGGGGCTGGGACTTTATAACGGTTACCGGCTTCACCGACTAGCACCACTCCCGAAAGCCTCTCCTGCTGGAGCGGTCTCATAACCCTTGACTAGAAGCGAACAGGTAAGCCCATTGCTGGAAATCGGCACGATGGGTTTGATGAGGCGGGGACTGGAAACGAGCTTACGGTTCGGCTAGTGAGGCACTCCCAGAGGAAACGGGGAGCAACTGATAGGCTGAACCTTTGGAGTATCGCGCCAGTCCTCGACCCAACTCGCGAATGCAAGAGTCGTACAGGTAAGGCGTAGCGAGCCAACCTGGCCCCGAGTCATGCGCGGGCGGTCGCAAGGCTGCACGTGAAGCGTTGACAGGGGGACATGCAGGCAGGGCTATTGAGCCGTGAAAGGGGTCGGAAATCAGAGCGCCGACGCTGTTCCAACATGCGGAAGGCAACACCGATGAATGCGCCATCGCGAGCATGGATCGGACTCTGCGCGGTCGTAGACACCTTGCATGCATGGAAACTTCACGCGCGAGAACCGGGAGGTCCCGTCGACGCCCGACACGTAGATGTGCGCGGGCCGGTTGGAGAAGGACGTGATCCAGAAGTCCAACGTGCACGTTGATGGGAAGTCGGACGGTCGTGCAGTACCGACGAAGTGCCCGAACAAAAGCGGGAAACCGCTGGCGGAGGGCATGGAGGGAAGCCGACCGGCCGAGGAGAACACCGAGCAGACGACCGCGTCTCAGACACAGAGCTGGGGTGACGCGTTGAGCGGCCTGCGCGGAGTGCGGGAAGCAGCAAGGAGGGACAAGCGCACCGGAAGTTTTCAGGACTTCGAGCCGGGTCGTTACGTGAAACGTGCGCCAACGGTCGGCTGTTGTGACCTGTGAAGCAGCCGCTCCGCCTTCGCGAATGCGAGACTTAGTGACACAATGCCCGCTGATTGCAGAAAACTGCGACGGTTCATGGTCAATACCTCTGCCCGAGAATTCTTTGAATTTCTCTGCTGACGGATAACGTACACCCGACTCTGTCCGCATACAATACTGGAGGCAGGGTTTTGGAACACAGCCGGCTTTCATGCACAATAAAATCCCAAAGCCGAAAACTGGCGCCTCTCCAATCCCTTGGTCGGACATTTTCGCTTTGCCAGCCTTGCGTTTTGGGATAGTTCTGGACATCGGGCGTTGAGTGTTTCGGATAGGGCAACGAAAGTGTTAGTGTTCTGAAAGGGATGCTGTGCCCAGAGAATGCGGATAGCCTCGCACGTTCGCCTGGTTACACTTATTCTTTTGATTCTGGTTTTTACCAGTAGCCGGATCGGGAACGGCTTCGTTTGAGGGTCGCATGCAGATGACCGCCAAGGCCGACAGTGAAGGCTTCCAGAGCGGCGCGAACAAGTATGCCGTCTACCTCGAGACGCCCGAGGGCCGGTTGCGCTCCGACCTGGCTTTTGCCAACCTGCAGCATTTTCTTCCCTTGCAGGCCGAACCTTCGTTGTGTGCACTTGATCTCGGGTGCGGCACGGGGGTGACTGCTGTTCGCCTGGCGCGACTCGGCATTCACGTCACGCTTTTGGATTCCTCTCCCGCGATGCTGGACATTGCGAAGCGTACGGCCCAGGAAGCAGGTGTTACGGACAAGGTCGTACTGCGACACGGCGACGTTACCCAATTGGCGAGCTTGTTCCACACTCGATCGTTCGATGTAATTCTTTGCCACAACGTACTGGAATATCTCGACGAGCCGGGTGCTGTGTTGCGCGGTGCGGCTCGCGCCTTGCGGGATTCATCGGCGATTTTGTCTGTTCTCGTACGTAACCAGGCAGGTGAAGTATTCAAGGCTGCTATCCAAGTAGGCGATTTGGCAATTGCGGAGAAAAACCTCACCGCTGAGTGGGCGCAAGAGTCTTTGTACGGAGGCCGGGTAAGACTATTTCCGTCAAATAGCCTGCAAGCCATGCTGCAAGCGGCGTCGCTGGCAGTGATTGCCGAGCGGGGGGTACGCGTCCTTGCGGACTATTTGCCGCCACGGGTTTCTCGCAGCGCAGACTATGAACGGATTTTTGAACTGGAGCGGAAGCTGGGCAACCGGCCAGAGTATGCCGCAGTCTCCCGCTATACACACTGCCTGGCACGTTGCGTAAGTTCAGTGGCGGAGGACTGCGCGTGACCAACGTCCCTGTCCAAGTTTCGGGGATCCCATCCGGCGCGAGGGCACCTGATGCCGCGATTGCGCTTGGGCTCGGGCTCACCAACGAATGCAACCTCAAGTGCGCCTTCTGCTACCGCGATCCAACGCGCGCGGATCGGCTCTCCCTTGATCAAGTGAAGTCCGTCATGGAGCGTTTTCCGGTTCGCTCCGTGAATCTGGGCACTGGCGAGAACGGAATGCATCCTGACTACAAGACTATATTGGCTTACCTGCGAACTCGACCGGTGAAGCTCACCATCACTTCCAATGGTCACAGTGTTGCCGTTCTGGAAGACCATGACTTGCGTGCCTTCCATGACATCGAGTTTTCTCTCGATTACCCAACCCAAGCGGAACAGGATGCCCAACGCGGCCTAGGTAACTGGGAACTGATTCATCAACAGGCCGAGCGTTGTGTGCGTCTGGGTGTGCCCGTGACGATTATCGCGGTCATGATGAAGTCAAACTTCTTGCGGCTGGCGGATGTCGCACGAGTCGCGAAACGGTTTGGCGGTCCCTTGCGTGTGAACGTCTATCAGGCAGTGCGGTCCGATCTTTACGCACTCACGTACGAAGAATACTGGCAAGGGTTCCATAAGCTTTTCGAGAGCACCGATGTAATCGCCATCGGCGAGCCCTTGGTGCGGGCGATGGCCGGCCTGCCACCACTTGAAGGAGGATGTGGCGTCAGCACGGTGCGAGTTACGCCCCGTGCCACAACGCAGCCATGCGTCTATTGGCCCGGCTCCGGAGAGCCGCTCTCGGAGTTGATTTTGTCAGGGGCCGGGATTCTGAACTCTGCGCCTTTTCAGCAGGCCCGTACCGTTCCAGAAGCGTGCCAGCCTTGCGAGTTTCGAGAACCATGTCATGGAGGATGCGCAGGACGACGGCGCCTCCAAGGAGAGCTACGGCAGCCGGATTTTTATTGTCCGATCATTCGGGGCGAGCGCCCACGGCTCGACATCCGCATGGCCGCAAATCGCGATCTACCCAAACTCGGTAGCTCCTGCACCACCGTCGTGATTGCCCGAGAGTCTGAGTCGTGAGGATCGACGTCGATTGACAGAACGAGCCCGCCCGTTTCCTATTGCGCGTCCACCCAAGTGTCCGACCCCACTAGCTTGACGGCCACATTCGTAAAGAAAATTCGCGCCGGCTTGCCGTCCGCCGTTCCGCGATGGTCCGTCGAGAAGAGCAGAGGGCCAGCCTTCTTGTAGCCCGCCCAGGTGGTCGTGACGTTGCTCGGTGGTTTGGGTCCGCCGCGATGATAGACGAATTGCACGACTCGCCCATCCGACCCGACGTAAAGATCCCAAGTGTCTCCCGGCGTGTAGCCACCAACCTCCGCAGGATATTTCACCGAGACAAGCTTCGCCGTACCCTTTCCGATCGCCAATTTTTGGTTGTCCTTCTCCACTACGTTCGCGCTGGTGTCCCAGTAAACATGGAAAGGGAAGATCACCCAATAATTGTCGTTGACGAAGGCCGGCTCAATTTCATCTTTCACGTTGGCAGGCGCGGTGTTGAGCTGTGAGCGGAGATAGGTAACCTTGACCGGCTTGCCGTCCTTGTCTTTTCCTTCGTAGGAGACTTTTCCGGTCTTGGGCTCCCACTCCCAGGAACGAGAGAGATCCAACTTCAAGGCTGGGAGTTGTATGTTGAATGTATAGCGGATCGCTTCAACTTGCCCGTACGAATCAAGGCCATAGGTTTTGGCGAGCTGTTCGACAATGGGCGGGCGCGTCTGGGCCCGGGAAGTTCTCGCAAGTAGCAGTGCCCCTGAGAGCAGGCAGTAGATCGTCATGGAACGGCGCAACTTTTTCATGAAGGTCCTCCTCAGTGAAGCGAACGTCGTCTTGGATGGCGTGCAATGGGCCCTGGATGCATAAATCGCATGTGGTGCAGCTCGTTCACTCTGTCCTACGCAAAGTGATCATGGCAGCAGCGACGGCCACGGACCCGTATTCCAGAATCACAATCCAATCAGGAACGAACCACGGGCGCCCAACGGTCCGCAGGTGCCACACATAATAAGTAGGAAGGATGCTCAAAGTCCAGACCAGGATGGGAAGTGTTGAGGTCGACCTTAGGAACGGCAGCATCCATAGCAGGTACCACGGATAGATAACCGGCGCGCAGAAAAGTGATGCCGCCATTGGCCAGGCGAACGCCTCCGCGGACACTTCCGCGGACTTTCTTCTCATCCAGATCGCGGTAAAAAAACCGACGAGCACTGCCAGTCCGGCGACGAACCGCGGAGCCACCACTCGCTCGAGCGTTGCAAAAACCGGATCATTAAAGCGGAACCTCTGCACGTAGGAGCCGAGCGAGCCGATCGGAATCCGGCCGTGGTTGAGAAATGGTACGTATAGGAGTCCGACCACGATTGCCGCCAGCGCGGCGTCGCGCATCCGAACGCGCTTCCAGTAGAGTGGCAGCAGTACCATCGGGAGAAATTTCACCGAAACAGCCAGCCCAAATGCTAGGGCTGCAACGGCACGCCAGCGCCTCACGAGCGAGGCCGCGGATACCAACAGGAGCAGCACGCCGACAATATCGACGTGACCGCTGCCCGCCACCTCAATCGCTAGCAGTGGGTGCCAGGCGTAAGCCAGAACCCAGTGCTCTCCCTGCCGGCTACGACGCAACACATCGAGCAACACAAACACAATCGCCAAATTGCAAACTACAAATGCTACTTTCAGAGCAAATATAGACTCGTGAATCGATGTTACAGCGCGGAAGAATAGCTGCGCCCCCGCTGGATATGGGCTCGGCACCTCTGGATTATTCAGCGTACGCGTCTCAGATGTGTGCAAGCTGCCAAGTGCAGGGTCGCTCGGAACCACGATATAAGGGTTATAGCCGAGCCGCTGTACGCGGCCGTCCCAAACATATCGATGAATGTCGTCGTCTAAACCAGGCGGCTTTGGTAGGAATTCAAAATGCCACAGAGCAGACAGGGCGAGACCGAAGACGATGACGCGCTTCGGAAATTCTGGGGTGGAGAAGAGCTCGCGGATGGCTAGGAGATAAGCGACGCCAGCAACAGCCAGAGGGATGAAAAATGACGGTTCACCCGTGCGGCTGAAGTTGCGTGAGCAGATCGTCAGCGCCACAAGCAAGATGGCACCGAGTCCGTACAGCCTGTGCGAGGGTGTGAGTTTCACAGGCCTCCCATTCAATGAGGAAGTTGCGCGACTGCTTGCTGCCATTCGCCGAACCAGCCTGCAGTCCTTGGGGCCTTCGCGGGAGCGAGCCGTAATTCCCGAGCCAGCAGAATCAAGTCGTTTGCGACGTCGATGTCATAGAAGGGTTCTGTGAAGCCGGTTGAGAGTTCAAGGGCCTTCGTGCGTGTCAGCAATCTGTCGAGCGCACTCCCTGTTCCCATGCCATCGCTTTCGAAGAGCGCCGGGTGAGCGGCCTTGGCGCCAACCAGATAGTAGCCTCCATCGTGGGTTGGCCCGACAACCACGTCATACGTGGCGAGTATTTCGAACGCGCTGTCCAGAACCGACGGAGCGAGGTGTGGACTGTCGCTATTGAATGCGATGACGTGTTGCCGGCCGGCGGCAGTGAAATGTCGAAAAACAGAGGTGAGTCCTGCTGCGAGACCCTCGCCTTTTTGCGCTACGACCTGGACTGTATTACCTACTAGGTGCGCCAATTCGTCCCGATCCGACTCAGGGCACATCACCGCGACCTCCACGCTCGTCAGTGACGTTGCCAGCGCGAGGGTATCTTCTAGAAGGCAGCGATACAGCGCTGTCACTGCGGGAGAAGGAAGGCTCCCCGTAAGACGGGTCTTGACCATGCCGGGCTTTGGGGCTTTCGCCATAATGACTAACGTGCGGTTTGGATGGGAAACACACGCGGGAGGCTGGCTAGAGGATTGCATGTGAGATTGGTCTATCGGGACTTACGCCGGTCGCGGCGTTCGCGGCCTTCGACGTCGAAAAGAATAGCGCGCGATTCGGCTCAAGATGAACCACGCTGCGCCTACCGTGCCCTTCACCGTACCGCCAATCTTGGACTTTCCAATGCGCGGGTAGTAGCTCACCGGGACTTCCACGATCCGAAATCCCGCGATGGCCCCTTTCACGATCATCTCCACCGCCCAGCCGTAGGTAGTCTCTTCAAGGGTGAGGGTGCGCAGCACCTCTGCGCGGCCGGCGCGAAACGGACCGAGGTCAGTGACCTTCACGCCGTACAAAAGCCTGATCAGGCCGGCGGCGAGGCGATTGCCGAATGATTGGTGCCACGGTAGCGCACCGGGGTTGCTTTTGCCGCCGAGGCGCGAACCGAGCGTAATATCAGCGCGCCCCTCGATGATCGGAGCCAAGATAATCGGCAACTCCGAAGGGCGGTCGCTGTAGTCTCCGTCGAGGAAAACGACCACTTCAGGATTTTGCGTATTCGCAAGCCCTGTCAAACACGCGCGCCCGTATCCTCGGCGAGGCTCCCGGATGACTTGTGCCCCCATCTTTCGGGCGAGATCGGGCGTTCCGTCGGTCGAATTGCTGTCGACTACGATGACCTCCGTGACGAGTTCGGAAGGCAGATCGGCAAGCACACGGCCAATGGCTTGCGCTTCGTTATGGGTAGGAATAATAACCGATACTCTCACTCAGATTCCCTCATCACCACCACGGGGACGCGGGGCGCCGCCGTGCCAGCAACGCGTCGATGCCCCAGGCACGACCTGCGCGTCCTACCGCGAGTCCGAGCGATGCAACCACCGGAACCAGTAGTTCCCAAATCCATGACGTACCCAATTCCGAGACCCAAAGGCTGCCCAGGTACAGGAATGCGAGAAAGGCCACAGGACGCGTGAGCAGGCCGATGACCAGCAGGATCCCAAGCGAAATCTCCCCCACTGCTTGAAGGGGAGCTGCCATGGCCGCATGGCTGGCCATGATTCCCATCACCCACTTCCATACGGCCGGTGAGTGGCTGTTCTTAATGTAGTAATTGATCACCCCAGCGTAGCCCGCAGTGGTGTACGTGCCCTTCCCCAGATTCTCAAAGAAGACCCACACGAGCATCGCCCCGACTGTCACGCGAACCAACGCCAAGCCCTTTGCCGCATCGGGTTGGCCGGCGAAGCTGACCGTCGAATTTTGTGCTTGAGTTGCGTTTGTCGTCATTCTAAACCTCTGCGCAATAGATTCCACCCGCGACTAAGGCCGCAATCTTAAACGATCGGACCCCCCTGTGCCAGATGGATGCGCGCGGGATAACTAAGTTACAGCCGGGCTCAGCCGCAGAAAGCTTTTGGCTCAGCGGCAGCAGGCCTCGCCGATTTACGTTAGGTATGACGGCCACACGTTTGTCACAGCATTCGTCAATTCCGCTTGATGATAAAAACTGTCTTATCGTCGATACGATCTTCCTCGCCAATCTGTCGGAGACGATCATCTCGTTTGAGAGCGTATTCGAGCAGTGCATCGCACATGTCTTTTGCGGGCTGCAGGTTGTGCTCGCGCATGACGATTTCAAGCTGCTGTCGTTCCTTCTGGCCGCTTCCGTCATAAACCCCATCGGAGTAAAGAAAGAGGATGTCCCCTGGACTCATCAGCGTTAGCTCTGCCACATCCGAGGTGTTCGCCTGCTTCTGCCGTGATTCCAAGGAGAAGTACCTGTTACGATCCGGATCATCTTCGGGAATCTGCAGTCCAAGTGGCAGAAATTGCACCATCCGACTCTTATCAATCTCCATGAACTTGCGGTATTCGGCGGAGAAAACCAGCGGTGGTGGATGTCCAAAATTAACGAATCGAAAGTATCCATAAGGGTGTACTTCACCGTAAAGCATGGTCGCAATTTCCTGCGCGTTCTCTTTCTCGCTTCTGCCGAGAGCATTACGAGCGGTGACTGACAGTGCCAATCGCAAGTTGATCCTCTCGAACAACTCCGCGGTCGTTTTTCCCCGGTGATCGAGTTCGGAAAGCATGAGGGCATGAAACGTATCGTGAACCGTGGATGCGATTTTCGCTGAAATGATTCCGTGTCCTTGAGCGTCCACCAGGAGGACGCCCGCCGTACTGTAAAGCTCATGCAGATCTTCGGCGACCCGCACCTGCTCCGAACTTCGTGCGCCTCTATATTCCGTTTCCATTTCAGGTTTATAGCCTGGTCTCGATTTCAGCCATTCCACATGGTCGTCCACAGAATTGCGTGGTGGCGCACCTGCCAGAGGCGGCCCGAGGTACTCCTTCGATCGCTTCAGTGCCCGCTGAACGCGTGCATCGATGTCGTAACGTTGCTGAAAGTTTATGTATTCAAAGAGGTCGCCGCCGACCGTTTCCGCGGGAATAGAATTTCCGTACATCTCAATTCCTTGCACATGCGGAATCACCCCTTCCACCGGCATCAGCCGCTTGCGCAGATATTCATCGATACTCGGAGCCTTGTAATTTGTTGCCATAAGAGAATTCCAGGCTGAGGCAAACTCCCCCTTTGATGTTTGTCGAGGACACGAAGATGCGCAACTCCTTCGGATCGCGTCTATTGTATTTTGGTATCGAGCTGTTTTGGCGGGCCCCACTCTGGCCTAATTAACACAACAATAGGTCCGCATACGCTTCTGTATGCGGTCCAGCACGTAAGAGCTATCGCGCCTAGTGATACGTGCTCAAAGGAGCGTTGCTGTGAACAGTGAGGAGCGGAAGCGGAGTACAGTTTTCTTGAGACAGTGTGCGACCCAACCAATGACCGGCCAGCGGTCGCATGAAAAAAGGCCGGAATCCTGGATTCCGGCCTTGTGGATCACCTACTAATGGTTGCGGGTGTCAGATTTGAACTGACGACCTTCGGGTTGCCCAACTTCCGGATTGCCCTTGACTGACGCTGAATCGGACACTACGGCACATGGCTTAGTGGTCGTTCTAGGAGGGTGCACACACGCATTAAGCACTGGCTTTCAAGCGTCAATTGTCAACCGTGAACTCTCGACAGTCGTTGATCCCCGAACAGCACGCCTGCCGTATTAATCAAATACTGCTCATCGCTAAGCATCTCAACCAGTTCGTCGGGGAAAGGTGAGATTTCGCATTGCAAATACGTGGCCAGTTCGCGATAGATTTCCCGCCGGGCGTAAGACGCGAGTTCGTTGCGCCGCCGCAGCGCATCTTGGACCAGGCTGGCCAGTTCCGGCGTCGCCGCTCGGCGGAGCTTCATTGCGATTGTCGGATAATCCATAAACGAGTTGTACTTCTGCCGTGTCCAGGATTCCTCCCCCGGCGCAACCAGCGGCGTTTGGCGTACAACGAGCGTTCCCGCCACGCGGTCGCCGAAGCGCTGCATCAAGGGATTGCTCAGTACGGAAAGTCCTCCAACCAGATAAGCGAACGGCAGGGCATCGAACACGCGCATAAGATTCCGCACCCACGCCTGTTCGATCCGTAGCGGAAGCCCGGACTGGTCAATCACCCGCAAATGGAACAGCCGCTTTCCGATCGTTTGCCCGTTCCAAAAGCCTTCCAGCAATGCGCCATAGGCAAACCCGATCGCGAATTCCGCGAGCGTGATCACCATGAATCCATATCCCGGCGCTTTCGCGAAAATCCAATAAACCAGTAGCCCAAGTCCGTTAACTGCCCCCAGCACGATAGCGATATCTAGCAGCATGGCGTAAAGCCGGGAAGCGGGACCCGCCAGGGGCAGTCGAAAGAGCACGCCTTCCGGCGTGGCAATGGTCAGTTCGGCAGTTGTCGCCCAGCGGATTGGCTGAGAATCTGTCATATGCCCTCTGCAGGAACTACGGTATGCGCTTCAGCATCAGGCTTTCTTCGCCCGATTAGCAGCAAATAGACCGTCAGCAGCACGAGCTCCGCTCCGCCAACCGCAACTTTGAACCCGTACGGCAGAACCGGCTCATGATGCTGTGAAAAAAACGCTTCCATCATTCCAGCCCACACCAGCATCATCGCCGTCCCGGCGATCAGCACGAGCCATTCGCGCATGGATTGACGCACATCGCGATCCTCGCGACGGCGCAGCAGTATGCGCGCCAGGTAGAACCCCGCCTGCCCGGCGATCAGGATCGACGGGATCTCAAAAACGCCATGCGGCAGCAGCCACGCCGTCATGAATAGCCCGAAGCCCTGCTGCGTGTAGCGAACCGCCACGGCCCCGAGCAGCACGCCATTCTCGAACAGCAGGAGCGCCGTCCCGATACCAAACGTTACGCCGAGCGCCGCCGCGAGCATCGCTACCTCGATATTGTGCCGGATCAGCTGCGCCGAGAATGCGGCTTCGGACTGCGTCGAGTGCAGATCCCGATTTTTCCCTTGCTCCTCTTCATGCACGCGTTGCTCCGGATTGCGCAGGTAATCGGCCGGAAGCAGAACGTCCACGGAGGCGGGATCGTAGCGCACCGCCAGTCCGCCGAGCGCGCAGCCCAACACCGTAATCAGCACGGCCAGTGCGAAATAGCGCGATTGCCTCCGGAATGTTTCCGGGAACAACGTGAAAATTCTCAGCCAGCGGCGCGGCTGCCAGAGTTCGGAGCGCGTCGGCGGAACGAAGTGGAGCTCCGTATAGGCTCGCGCCACCAACCGCTCGAGATATTGTCTTAGCTCGGGCGCCAACGCTCCGTGTGTGACGCGATTCAAATCCGCGGCGGCCTGCGCGTAAAGCTCCTGAAGTTGTTCGGCTTCCACCGGATTCAACCGATGGCCCGGACGGCCTTCTAGCGCGGCGAGCAGCGATTCGAGGTTGCTCCAGCGCGGCCTCGCCTGCGTCTGAAATCGCTCGAGATCCAAAATCACAGCCGCTGCTCCCGCTTGCTTTCGAGATACCCTTCGACGGTCTTTCGCAGGAACATCTCGGCGGGAATATATCGGAGATGTACGTCCAAATGGTGCAACTGTCGCGCCAACGCGCCGAGGCGCTGGTTCTCTTTTTCACCTGCGAGCGCCGCATACACGTCCTGGTCCGTGTGCAGCTCCTCCTCTGGCGAAAAGGCCGGCCGGGCGTGAGCCGGCAAGATGCTTGTCATCAAGAGCGCGTGCGACGAACGCACCAGGCCGACTCCGCGGCGCAGCGAGTCCGAAACGGAGCGCTCCGTCAAATCCGCCAGCAACAGCAGGTACGCGCGCCGACGCAGCCGCGCCCGAATTTCGCTGAAGAGCGCTTCGTAATCCGCAGTCGTCGGCAGAGGCTCGATATGCAGCAGGCGATCGCGAAATTGATGAAACTGCGTTTGACCGCTTCCCGCGCGTAACCAGGACTTCGGCTCGTCCGCGTAGGTCACCAGCCCAAATTCATCGCCCAGTTCCAGTGCCACTGTCGCGCCCACCAACGCCGTTTCCACGGAGAGATCCAGCAGCCGTCGCGGCGCGCGCGCTTGTGGGACATCGCTCTCGATGCCTGTGCTTGGGTCGAGCGCAAGCGCGGACGCCCGCGATTGGTCCACTACGAAATAGACTTCCTGCTTCTGCTCCCATTGGAACAGTCGCGTGACCGGAGCGCCTCGACGCGCCGTGGACTTCCACGCGATCTCCGAGTACGTGTCACCAGCCTGATATTCGCGCAGGCGCTCGAAATCGCGCCCGTGTCCGGTCCACGGGGTCTGCCGCGACGCCACAAGATTGCGGTAGACCGGACTGCACAGTATCTCCCGTCGCCCGGACCGCAAATCCGCCTCGATTCGCAACTGCTCCGGCGAATCGAACCATTGCCGCAACCGCCAGATTCCGAGGTGTGAGGACAGCTCGATGCCAACGCGCGGCCCAGGCCAAAGCCCGCGACGAAGCAAGGCAATCTCTGGCGACCATGGCCAGAGATGGATGTGCGCGGTGCTTGCTGAGTCTGATTTCCCTGCGGTTGGCTCCGGCCGCTCAAGTTTCAGCCGTTGCGGATCGCTTTTCACCCGAGTAGCGGTTTCGCTCTCGGGTGTTGACGGCATGATCGCTACGCGCACTTCACTGCGCAGGCGGCGCCGGCCGGAGCCCGTGAGCGCCAGCGGGATCTTGATGGTCTGCCCTTCGCGCCCACGAAGGCCTTTCCCAGGCGGCAGCAGGACTGGTGCGCACTCTTCACGGGCGAGCCACAGCGCGAGCGCGTCAAAAGACACCAGCAGCGCCACAGTCGTGACGATCAGCGCAAACAACAACCATCCGCGCGCGATCCATGGCGCGATGCACGCCGCCCCACCCAGTAGTCCTATGATCCATACGAGCGATCCCGTTGGACTGAATTGTTTTCCCACCGGCTGAAGCGCGATCCATTGAGCGGGCTTGACGCGAGATTCCAGGCTGCGGAGCGACGGCTCCGCGCTGGCTTGGACCTCGGCAGCGCTAGCCGCGCCCCGCGCTCCGGTGCCCGCAGACTTCTTATCTCCAGCCGTCATCATTTCGCCTGCTTCCATGCTGTCGCCTGCCACATGTATCACGCGTGCGGTTTATCGCGGTACTTCGACTGCCTCCAGCACCGCCTTGATTACCTCGCGGATCTCGACGCCTTCCATCTCAAACTCCGGTCGCAGCAGCACGCGGTGCTCCAGCACGGGTGCAGCCAGCGTCTTTACATCCTCGGGCAGCACGAAATCGCGTTCCTCGAGCGCTGCCAGCGCCCGCGATGCCGACAGTAGCGCTAGCGTCGCCCGCGGCCCGGCTCCAACCCAGATCGCCGCGTGCTGCCGGGTCTGCCGAGCCACGCTGACGATGTAACTGCTTATCGCATCGCTGACGCGCACTCGCGCTGTGGCCGCGCGCAGTTGTTCGAATTCGTCCGGCTGCAAAACCGGCCGGCGCAGATCCTCCGCCAGTCGCCGCTCCGGCGCTTCGCCCGCTGCCACAAGCTTCGCTAGTTCGTTTTCGTCCTGCGCCGTCGGGTAACCCATGCGGATTTTCATTAGAAAGCGATCCTTCTGCGCCTCCGGGAGCGGATACGTGCCCTGATGCTCGATCGGGTTTTGTGTCGCAAAGACGACGAAGACGGAGGGCAGCTCGCGGGTCTCGCGATCGATCGTCACCTGGCGCTCTTGCATGGCTTCCAGCAGCGCCGATTGCGTTTTCGCGGGGGCGCGATTGATTTCGTCCGCCAGCAAGAAATTCGTGAAGATGGGGCCGCGCACCAGCCGGAATTCCTGCGTCCTCAGGTCGAAGACGCTTGTTCCGGTGATATCCGCGGGCATCAGGTCCGGCGTGAACTGAATGCGCTGAAATTCGCCGGCGACCGCCCGTGCCAGGGCCTTCACCAGAAGCGTTTTTCCCACGCCCGGAACGCCCTCGATCAGCGCGTGTCCGCCGGCGAGCAGCGTCACCAGCGCGAGATCGATGGCCTCGCTTTGCCCGACAATCACGCGCCCCAGCGCTTCTCGAACACGCCGCGCCCCGCTTGTGACCGTCGTGGACGCCGCGGGCGATGGCGTTGCTGCACTCGCAGGTTGTGCCTGCCCGTCCGAACCCAATACCGGTTCTTCGTTCATGGGATTGGAGCCTCCTCGGGAATCCTCTTCGGTGTGGCCCTCGAACTATCAGGCGCAACGCGGTCGGCATGAGCCGGACTTTTTGCGGATGCGCGGCGCTCGGCGATCAACTCGCTCAGTTCCTTGTACCCCGCTAGAGCGGTCTGCGCGAGCGCGGCGCGCAGCCGCGGCCCTCTACCTGGATCTACAGAAATGGCCTGCGCATCCTGGGGCGACCGGCGGCGGTACTGCTCCCAGCACTCCGCCACTACCTGTTCGCTCGGAATGCTACGTTGAAGAAGGTGTCGCGAGGCCAGCCCGGTGCTTTCTCCATGACGCATGATTTGCCCATTCTGGTCGCGTCTCGGGCGTCGCACCAAATCGCCGCTCATGCTCCAAAGCAGGCCCAGCAAAGCCGCCCAGAAAAGCATCAGCGCAGCCTGCAGCCGGTATCGCTGCACCAGCCAAAGCACGCCTTGATTCTGGTGCAGTCCGTGCAACGTCTCATCCACCCAAATGACCGGCCGTCCGCCGGTCAGAAAATCCAGCACCACAGGGTTCGGACGTTTCTTGATCGCCTCGTTCAACAGAAACGCTTCCTGACTTGCGGCGATTAGTTCGCCATTTCCGACTCGCCGCATCGCCATATAAACACGCCCAGATGTGTCAGCCTTCGTGTCCTTCGCGTCGGCTTTCGCGGGCCCCGAATAGAGCGCGGTCCAGTGCTCATCTGTCTTGAGCCACGGGGCATCCGCGCCGAGATACATCTTCTCGCTGCCCGCCTGCATTTCGCGGAGGTTGGGAGAGATCCAGGTTGGACCGGATTCGTGTGGAGTCTCATTCCAGTTGTTCTCGACTTCCCAGCCTTGCGACTCCGACTTTAGCTTCCAAGCGGGCTGGATCAGTACGATTCGCCCGCCGCGGGCAAGAAACTCTTCCAGCCGCCCTCGGAACTTACCTGCACTCCGGAGGTTTCCTTTCTGGATTTCCCAATCGTTATAAGGGTAGCCTCCGATAAAGAACGCTGTTGTCTTCTCCGCGTTCTGGTCGGACAGCGAGTCCTCATCCTGGCTGCGCTTCACTTGATACCCGGCGCGTGCATAGGCATCGAACAACAGGCTGGTACCGTAAGGATCCTCGCGTAAGCTGGATCCCATATCGCTCGTAGTCGACTGATTCTGGTGCGCCATGAGCAACAAAATCGCGAATACGGCCGCGAAGATCCCTCCAGCCAGCAAGGGGCCTCGCCAGTTAAGCACCATGCCTCCCTTTGACGTGCTGTCAGACATGGTTGAGCAATTCCCTCTGATCCTGGCGGTAGGCGGCGACCGCCTCTGGCGTCGGCACATGAGACCCATACCACACGCGATCGAACTGCCGCAGGCTGCCGCGCAATTTCTCCGGTATTTCGATCCGTTGCTCCAGCGCCGCTTGCGGACGTCGCCGCCACCGGCGCGCAAACTCATTCAGGTAATCGCGATTCGTGCGATCACGGCGAATTGTCAGCCATTCGCGCTGCGCTAGTCCGGCCAGCAGGCCCAGGTACACCGAGCGCAGCGCCAGCCGTAATTCACCCTCCCGTTCCAGCCGGTCCGCTAGCGCGAACCATTCGTCCTCGGAGCGTTCACTCGCAGCCACTCCGTCACTCAGATCGGGAAGAGGCGCTGTTGCCAGGGGAATGGAAAGCTGTGCTGCTGCCTCGCGCCGCCGCCGCAGCCAAAAGAGCACCGCTCCCGCTCCGATCGTCAAAATCGCGATCAGCGCGAGCCATAGTCGAAGGTCCTTCAGCTTCCAGGGGCCCTTCTTTTCCTTTCCGGGAGAGAGATTCAGCCCGCGGGGCCACAGTTTGCGAAGAAAATCCCGAAACGCATTCCAGGCGCGCTCACTCTGGTGCTGCATCTTATCCAATAGCTTGTCAAACCAGGTAGGCGGGCTCGGGTGCTCAGCGTCATGCCAGCGATAAATCGCGCGCCGCGATTCCTCGTCCAGTGCGCGACGCAATTTTTGAATCTCGGCTTCGCGCACGGTATTGGCGGGCGCCTCCGTGCTGCTTTGGGTTAGCGACGCCTGCGCTGCGCGCGCGCTCGCCATCGGGGAAGTGCCAGCCAGAATCGCAGCCAGCACCATCAGCGTGCCAATCGCCACCGTGCCGCCAGTAGAGGTGGATGCGATGATCTGAGCCTTTTTCTGCTGCTCCCGTGGCAGGCTCGCCAGTAAACCTCGCAGGTCGTCCCCTTCGCGCCTCGACTGCAAATGCTGATAAACAACCACAAACGAACATTTAATGATCGGATCAAGCGCCAACCACGCGCCCGCGAACAACGAAAGCCAGAACGCGGAGCTGCGGGTTAGCGCGAAAACCCCCATGGGTGTTGATAGAAGGGTGTTCACCCCAAAAATCGAGTGCAGAAGCTGCGGAACAAGCAACGCCACAATCAAGCCGTTCAGCCACACGGCGATCCAGAGAGGGAAGAGCATCAGGAAGAGAAGCAGGCCGCCTCCGAACCATTGACTCGAGAGTGCTATGCAGCCACCAAGGGAATGTCTCTTGGAGCCATCCTCCCGTGCCTCGAGGCTGGCGAATTGGGACGCGCTATAGCACCACGACGCCCCGGCGAAAGTTGTAAGCCCCACGAGAGCAGCAACGCTCAGGACGATTTTCCATGCAAGCAAGCGTCCTGTAGCTGCCAGTTGTGCGGCCGCGCCCTCGGGTCTTGGTTTCGGCGCGCCGAACGCGCGCTCCCGCACACCCAGCATGTAGTTCGCTACGCTCCATGCGCGCAGGACATATGCACCAGTGAGCAGCCCCGCCTCCGCCAGAAGTGCGTCATCGGACAACCGAATCTGCCCGTTTACCACCCACATCGGTATGAAACAAAGGACCAGCGGCGCGGCCCCGCTGTAGTACCGCCACGCCTCCCAAGCGAACGTTGACTTAAACAGGGCGAACCCGCGTTCCAGCGCTTCGAGCGCGTTCAGCCGGTTCCGTCGGCCGCGCGCGGATGCCCGGCGTCCACGTTGCGAAGTGGCCGGCGCCGACGCAACTTCACTCATTGCTTTCCCCGGTCGGCCGATTATCGGCGGCGACGCTGAAGTTCAGGTGCTCCTCCGGCGTATTCATTCGCCAACGTAGCAGTGCGAAAAAGAGCGCCATCAGGGCGGCAAGAGCCGTAAGCCCCGCCAGAACCTGCCGGATGCGGCCTGTAAGTGACGCCCTCGGTGCGGGCGGACGCGCCATCCTGCGCAGACAAGGTGGGCAAGCAAGCTTTCCCTCCTCGTCCGTTACGCATTCTCGGCAGAAAGTTCCTCCACAATGCGGGCACCGCGCCGCCGCTTCACGCAGTGGATGAAACAGGCAGCGAGCATGGCGCAAGCCCGCCGTGGCGGGTTTGTCGAAGGGCGCGGCTGGCGTGTCAGGAACCATTCGTCTGGGTAGCGTCCGCGATGGAAACAGTCCCGGGCGGCGCTTCGGAGCTCGTTTGCACAGAGAGCTCCACCGGTTGGGCACTGCTTACAGGAGCGGTCGGTTGCTCGGCGCTGCTGCGCGCAGCGCGAACCGCCGCATCAATTTTGGCAAGGACCTTGCGTGCACGCCGCGATCGCGCCACTAACGGCAGGTCAACGCTTGCTCCCGTGGTGCGAATGCGCGACCCCGCCGTCGGCCCCATCGCCAGTTCCGCCGCCACCCACGCGAGGCCCACGCCGCCGAAAATCGCGCCAGCGGTGGAATCCACCCACTGCCAAAACGCAATACTGAGCGCCCCAAACAGCACCACCACAAGGAGCATCCGCCACAACCAGGCACGGTTGGGCCAGACCACTATGGATTCCAGATCGCGCAAATAAAACCGCCGGTACTCGACCGCGTACATCATGCGCTTCGCAGCCAGCAGGCAGTCCTCGCTCAAGTACCACTTCGTTCCGCCGGTCAGGCTGCCAACGCGCGATATTTTGCGGAATGCACTTTTCAATTAGTGCCTCCTCTCCATCCAGCGTGCGAAAAACGAGGCGGCAAGGAGTAGCGGGAGCCAGAGGAGCCCCGCGTACGCCACCCAGAAACGCCACCCGTGCCGAGGAATTAAATACGAACGCGGCGTCTTCCTGTATTTCACGTGCAAAAAAATCGTCGCCGGGAGAGCGGCTGCGAACACGGGCCAAAACAGAATCCAGCCCCACCCGATCACCACCGCAATGGAATCATAGAGCACGTCGCGATGCCGCCATTCCGCTTTGCCGGCCTCCGCACCGGAACGCGCGCGCCCGCGCTCGAAACACGTGGGGCAAACGTGCTCCGCTCCCAACTGCAAATCGCACAACGCGCACACGAAGCGGCCGCACCGCTGGCAGCAAGCCTGAAACGCCTTGTCCGGATGAAAGAAGCATGTCGCCTGGTCAGAAAGCGCGTCCGCCGCATTGGTGTTCTGTTTGACGGAGCCCCAGAAGCGGATCTGTAGCCGCTTCTCACAGTAGGGGCAGGTCTGCCATCCGGTATTCGCCTCAACTGGTGCCACGTCCCCATTGCAACTGGGGCAGATCACTGCCCCCACTGCGATAGGCGATAACCTCCGGGCCGCGCCTGTGGGAGAGTCTGCAGCGTTGGAGTCGCCAGGAGTGAAAAGATTCGTGTTGAAGCTCACGCCATGCTCTGCTTGTAGACCACCCGCGTGTCGCACACCCGATCATGCAGCGCTCGCTTCTCAGCATCCGTCCCCGTCATGATCCCGCTAATCGACATGAGGATCAAATTTAAATAAGGGATGCCGCTGGTGACAACGTTCCACATCACGAACCGCCCAATGGACACGCCCCATCCGAGGTTGCTGCCGTCTGAACGCACGACTTTTAGCCCGCAGGCCATCTTTCCGAGGGTTGCACCGCGATACCTCAGCAAGACAACCTCATAGCAAATCACAACAAGGAAATAAATTAGAAAGAAAGTAAGACTGAAGGCCGCGAACGCTGCGAAGGCCGGGTTGGACGCATCGCCCTGTGCCCTCATTAGATTTGGTATCAGCAAAGCGGCGAGGATCAGGAGGGGCACCCCCAGCACAATGCCGTCAATCATGCGGGCGCCGAAACGCATCCAGAATCCACCGTAATGCCAGCCGAGTGGCGATGCCGCAGCGGCGCCGCTCGCCATCACCCGGCTCAGATATCCCGGCTTGCAATTGCCGCACACCCAGTTCCCGGCGATCTGCACCAGGTCAGAGTGTGCGAGCGTCCGTCCGCATTGAGAACAGGGCAAAACTGTTTGCGCTGAGGCATCTTGACTCATTCGGTATCCTCCATCCTGAAAATTTGCACCTAGCCTAGCGCAAACGACTCCCCGCGCCAAGTATCAGGATCGCCCGGGTTTCCAAGTATGAATTCGCACACTTATATGGCGCGCGAGTCACCTTGCCTGCAAGCAAGCCTCGCCAGTCACGGAGACGATCTATACGCACGTGATTAGCGAAGACGGAAAGCGAATCGCGGCACAGCTTGGCCACGCAGTTTGGGGAGTTTTGGACGCAATTGGACGTGAAAAGCGAAACGGCTCAGAGGGAGCATCCTCTAAGCCGTTTCTTATCAACTAACAAATAGTTGCGGGGGTCAGATTTGAATGTAAGAGAGGTCCACTTGGTGTTTGCTTTTCCTTACATCTCCGGTCATGTGTCTTCGTGAAAGCTGCATGCGGGAAAACCGCACGTGCAGTTTGGGCGGCGGACGGAGGCTAGCGCGCAAGCGCGCCTCCTCCGACCCGACAATTCGGTTACTTCCGCATCGCCCGTAACCCAGGAGCGATCCAGAAACAGTCCTGAACTTTTCAGCAAGCTAGTGTGGAGCGTCTGGCTTTGCAGGTTGCCACAATTCGATCGGATTTCCCTCAGGGTCATGCAGGCGGGCGAACCGGCCGTTGGGATAAGACTGCGGGTCAATCTTGACCGCGATCCCCGCAGCTTCTAGCTGGGCCGCCATTTTGTCGAGATCCCGGACTCGAAAGTTCAGCATCCAAACCTTTTGGGCATCCCCGAAATATTTGCTCGTCTCAGGGAAGGGAGCGAAAGCGGTTGGTCCTGCCTCTTGCTGCCACCCGGTTTCCCCGTAGCTCGTTGGTATCGGCAAAATCCCCAGGTGTTGCTCGTACCAAAGCCCCAACGCTTTCGGATCTTTGGCTCGAAAGAAGAATCCTCCGATTCCGGTCACTTTTTCCATTTCCGTTCCTCCGGCGACCGCATCGCGAACAGCGGCCCCCGCAGGGAGAGGAGAGGTCTTTGGCGGTACGGCTGTCTGCGCCGCCATGGCGAGTTGGTTCCGCCCCAAGATGAAGCTCGACCCGAAAGCAAATGACAGGGTTTGAAGCAGTCGGCGTCTTACAAAAAGCATCCCATCCTCCTACTCCGACGAGCGCGATTCGGTCTACGATAGCTGCGCAAAGGAGTTCTGGGAAGCGTAAAAATAAGGTTCTGGGCGAGTTGTCGCCAAACCGGAAGTAATAGCGCGAATCGGGTCTCCTGGAATTACTTCCGCGTAGCCCGTCATCCAGACGTTTGCGAGCTAACGCTCCGCCAAAGCGCGGTGGACAAGATGGACGGCAATCGCTCCTTCGCCGACAGCCGAGGCCACACGCTTCACATTACCCGAGCGAACATCGCCAACCGCAAACACGCCAGGAAGGCTCGTTTCCAGCATTTGTGGAGAACGAGCCATTGTCCACGCCGGGGCTCCGGTTGCGTTATCCAAATCCCGCCCGGTGAGGATGAACCCCTTTTCATCGACCGCCACGCAGCCTCGCAGCCACTCAGTTCTCGGCGATGCTCCCGCCATGATGAAGACGTGCCGAATGTCGTGGACGGAAGTCTCGCCACTAGACTTGTCCTGCCAAGTGACGCGCTCAAGATGGGTGCCTCCGTCGAGACCGACTATTTGCATTTTGAAGTGCAATTCGATGGTGGGGTTCTCTTGGATCCGCTGGACCAAATAGCGAGACATGGTGTCTGATAACTGACCCGAGCGCACGAGCAGGTGCACCTTGCGCGCTGTCTGCGAAAGGAAAATCGCAGCTTGTCCGGCGGAGTTCCCTCCGCCCACTACGATAGTCTCTTCTTGTTCGCATAGTTGCGCCTCCATGTAGGTCGCACCATAGTAGATCCCCTGACCCTCAAACTGCTCCACATTGGCGATACGCGGCTTGTTGTATTGTGCGCCAGTAGCGATGATGACGGCGCGCGCCGGAAGCCTGTTGCCGTTGTCCAGAACTACCTTGTACGGACGCTTTTCGCAATCCAGCCGCGCAACGCTGTGCGCCACCATCATCTTGGCTCCAAATTTCTCCGACTGAGCGATCGCGCGCGCTGCCAGTTCTTGACCGGAGATTCCCGTAGGAAAGCCCAGGTAATTCTCGATCTTCGAGCTTGATCCGGCCTGTCCTCCGGGTGTGGCAGTCTCAATCACCAGCACGTCGAGGCCTTCCGAAGCGGCGTAAACGGCAGCTGCCAAGCCGGACGGTCCAGCGCCCACAATGATCAAATCGCGGACCTGCGTCTCGTCGATCGCGCTGTTCAGCCCCAGGCACTCGGCCAATTCTTGAATTGAGGGGTTTCGCAGCACCGAGCGAGCGCTGCAAATGACCACCGGAATTTCGTCCAACTTGACGTCAAAACGATCGAGCAGTTCCTGTGAAGCCTTGTCCGTGTCGAGATCTATGTACGTATAAGGATGTTCATTCCGGGTCAGAAACTCCCGCAGGCGCAGCGCGTTAGCCGAGTGGCGCGACCCCATCAAGATGACGTTGCCCTGACCTGTTCGGATGAGTTCCAACCGGCGCAGGATGAACGCCCTCATGAAAATCTCACTCAGCTCGGCGTCCTTTGCGACGAGCGACCGCAGGCTCTCTGCACTCAGTTCCAGAAACTCACCGGGCTCCGTGACGCGGCCACGCGCGAGGCTGCGCCGCCCGGAGATCATGGTCATCTCACCGGTGAACCCGCCGGGGCCGTGGGTGACTAAGGGGCGCTCGCCCGTAAGATCCGGCTGCACGATCTCCATGCTTCCGGAGAGCAGGACGAAAAATGAGACATTTGTGTCACCCGGCTCAAACAGGACTTCACCCTTCTTGACCTCTCGCAGCTTGCCGCCGGGGCGAACGCGGTTGATTTGTGCCGCGGTCAAGATTGGAAACGCTTGGGTGCGAACGTCGAGTGCGCTGGGTACTAGCTGAGAAGACATTTTTCCTCCTAAGGTTCCGACGAGGCGCGGTGGACAAGGCCGATTGCAAACGCTCCTGTAGGTGATACAAAACTTGCACCACGACGCGCAAAGTAGTATTGAATCAAATCGGTTTATTGTTACACAGCCCCATCTCCCGGACGTATTGTCGGCAACCCTTACCTAATGGCGTTACGTCAGAGTTGCCCGTCATCCAGGAGTTGGTCGGCAGCGATCGCTGGACGTGCCCTTCTACACCAGCTGAGTTCGGTTAGTGAAACTTCCCAAAACTGAATTCTCGGGAGTGTTCTCGGTCTGCGCACCCACGGGGGCATCGTTGAGACGGGCATCCACGGCTGCCTACTGATGATGGGCACATGCCACAAGGCCCAAATTACGCCGGAGAGAGCGGCGGTTGCTGTGAATGAAAAGCCTTTGGCTAACTCTGGCACGAGGAATCCACGCCAACCGATTTCTTCGCCGAGAGTGGTGGCGCAGTTTTGGATTACGCCGATGGTTGCGACAACCAGGAAATAGAGCCCTATGCCAAAAGGTCTGGAGAGCGAACCGAGACCGAAGAAGCGTGAAAAGGCATCGGCGGTCTGGGTTGTGTTTAGCGCGGCGATGCCCGTCAACCAGGCGATGGAATAGGTAACGGTGGAATAGCCCAGAGGAATAAGGTAGCTCATTACCTGGTAACGAGTTTGGCCTCACTGCCAACCAAAGCTGGCGATTGGGCGACCGAGAGACAGTCATACCGCTCTCCCGGGCTAAGTTCCGAGCGGCCCTTGAATTGAATACAACAAACGCCTCCATCGCTCAACCACACTGCGGTCGGCTCGTGATATAACGCTCGTACGCTTCCGACGTATAATCGCGCGAATGGGAAACTCCGGGAATCCTCAATTGCCTTTTGGGATGGACCACCTTTCTCTCCGCTTGGACAAGCAAGACCCCTACGTCTCTCTCCACTTCATCCTGATCTTCGTTCGCGATCAGGAGCGAAGCTTGCGCTTCTACCTGGACCAACTCCGTTTCCGCCTGATTGTGGATCAACACGTCGCGGGCATCCGCTGGATCGAAGTCGCTCCCCCGGACGGCACCGCAAACATCGCACTCGCGCAAGCTACGCCGGATTCGGTGGCGCAACTCGTTGGCCGAGACACGGGCATCTACTTCATCACCGAGGATATCGAGGCCAAGTACAAGGAATGGAGCAGCCGCGGGTGCGTTTCGAGTTTCCGCCAAACAAACCGGAATGGGGTGGAATCTTCACGCGATTCGAAGATCCGGACGGAAACTCATTCGGTCTGGCTGGCTTTGATGAGCTGACGCTTGGAGTGGAAACGCGGCGCCGCGCGCTTGTCCAGAAGCTCGAACCCGAACGCCAGGTCGAGCGCGAACTCGAAATCGCGCGTCAAGTCCAGGCGAGGCTCCTTCCCCAGAGGATGCCCGAGGCCCGCACCCTCGATTATGCCGGCGTTTGCCTTCCGGCGCGCCACGTCGGCGGAGACTATTACGATTTCCTCGACCTCGGCCAGCAACGTCTTGGTCTGGTCATCGGCGATATCGCGGGAAAAGGCATTGCCGCCGCGCTGCTGATGGCCAACCTGCAGGCCAATCTGCGCAGCCAGTGCGCCACCGCCGCCGAGCAACCGAACCAGTTTCTGCAATCCGTCAATCAATTGTTCTTCGAAAACACCGCTGACGGCGACTATGCCACCTTCTTCTTCTCCGAGTACGATGACGCTTCACGCCGCCTTCGCTACGCCAATTGCGGGCACCTTCCCGCTCTGCTTCTCCGGCGAGATGGCTCACTTGAGCGACTCCACTCCACCGCGACGGTCCTCGGTCTCTTCGACAAGTGGGACTGCACTCTCGAAGAGCGGCAGTTATTCCCGGGCGATACACTGGTGCTGTATACCGACGGCGCGACCGAATCCTTCAACGATTCCGGCGAAGAGTTCGGCGATCATCGCCTGATCGAATCTTTGCACAATCATCGCGCACTCTCTCCGTCAGCTCTGATTGACTCGATTGTCGCCGATGTTCGCAAGTTCAATCCACACGAACAGCAGGACGACATCACACTCCTCGTCGGACGGGTTCGCTAGGACCGAGGCGCCCCCATTGAAATGCAGCGGACGCAATTTCCCCTGCCGCGCAAATTCCATACGCGGCTTCTGACTGGACGAGTTGTCGGCCATCCGGAAATAATCCACTTCATCTGTCGCGCGGAACCGCCCGGAGACCGCGTCTGGGCTTTTTCAGGCGGCCCGACTGGCGACGAATCTGCCTCGCCGCCTCCGGCTTCCCGTCCTTGTCAACGTCAGGTCTGTCCGTCCCTGTCTGTCTCGCACAATTCAGGGGCCGAAGAGCCAGCCGGAGAGCTATCTCGGACGGATGTGCCTAAGTCCCGAGAAACAGCGTACTCGTCAATGTGAATCAGGCGAAACGAGCCAGATGCCCGGATGCGGGAAGTTGCTGTAATGTCGCTTTCAAGCGATTCCAGGCGGCTCACGGATATAACGCTTCCCATATGGATTGTGGAAGAGTTGCGGTTAAGCGGACGCGAACCCGCCGCGTCGCGAAGTTGTGTCTGAGACCAACACCGCCAATCAAGATTGAGAGGGCATGTTCCCAACTCACGAGAAATCCCGAAAACCCGAGACTCTCCTTGGTTCTAACTCGTTGGTGCCGAATGCATTGTGAATTGCCTTCTCCTTGCATCTTGCATCAGCGGATTTGGCGGCCAGCAATGACATTGAAAATCAAACGGATTTGCGAGGAAAACGGGACCCGAATTTGTTTGTCGGGTGAACTTCGATGTTCGCACCTGTTCGACCTGCGCGCCGAAATAGAACAGGTTGGGCAACCGGCAACTTTGGACCTAGATGAAGTCGATGTTGTCGACATTGACGGCATTCGCTTGCTGAATGAGTGCCAGACGCAAGGCATTCACGTAGTGAACTGCTCACCGTACATTCGCGAATGGATGCTTCAAGAGAAACGAACCGGTGAGGACGAGGAATAGCGGTTCCGTTCCCGTGGTGGTCCGGATTAGTGGGAATACACGAACTCTGAAGAAGCGGGCATGAATAATGCTGCAAACGGTACGAAACGAAAGAGGTGAAATTATGACTTCCACGCGCAACGGAGAAAGAAATCGTTCGGCCGTAGTCACCGGCGCGGGCAGCGGCCTTGGCCGGGACATTACACTTGGACTCGCGGCGAAGGGCTACCGCGTGTTGGGGACGGCAATGTCGTTAGACGAGATCGCGGACCTTAAGAAGGTGTCGGGTGGGGCGGTGAATCTGGGCCAACGCGACATTACCAACGAAGCCGCCGTCAAAGCTTGGGCGGGCGAAGTCTCAATTCAGAATGAAGGCCGCATCGATCTTCTCGTAAGCAACGCTGGAATCCTGACACCCGGCCCCCTTGAGGTTCTTCCGCTTAACGCTGTCCGGCACGAATTCGAAGTGAATGTCTTCGGCGCTCTCGCCGTTGTGAATTCCTTTCTTCCCGCCCTGCGAAAGGCACGAGGGCGAATTGTCCAAGTCAGTACGGGGACGGACATTCACGTCACTTCTCCAGCAAAATGATTGGCGCGCTGCCACGCTATGTCATCGCTGGCTTGAATACTTTGGATTCATACCGGTCCCCAGACTCTCGGCGCGCTTGCCAATCTTTTTCAATGTCGCTTCAAGAGCCCGCAACTCTTTCGGGCTTGCATCAGCAAAGATTTTCCTGATTTCGGCTGCGTGTTTGCGAAAAATCGGTGTGATTAATTCTTTGCCTTTTGCCGTGAGCGACACGACGCGGACGCGCCGATCCTCGGGACTCTCGACCCGGCTTACCAGGCCCCTTTCGACGAGGCGGTCAACGGCCGTACTGATCGACCCCGGCGTAAGGTGGACCTTTGGGCCGATGGTATTCACCGGCAAGGGTCCTTTGTTTAGGAGCACTTCCAGTATCCGGAAGTCAGTATCGTCGATTCCCGTTTCCTCAAGTCCCGCATAAAGATATTTCGCTGCCGCGTGGAAGGCCTTCCCCCATACCAGCCAACAGTGGACCGGGTCTCGCGAGGTCTTATCCATGGCGAAACTATCTTGCCCTTTTATATAACCGATGTCCAGCACCATGTATCTATATCAATAGACTTGGCATCAATACACAGGGGAAAGAGAGGCACTCTGCATATGGAACGCACAAATAAGAAGCTCATCGCCGTAGTCGGCGCAACCGGGCAACAAGGAGGCGCCGTAGTATGCGCTCTTCAAGCCGGCAATCAATTCAAGGTGCGCGCTCTGACTCGCAATCCGGCCAAGCATCGCGAACTCGCCGACGAAGTCGTCCAAGCGGACTTGAATCGCCCCGAAACCCTTAGGGCTGCATTTGAAGGGGCGCATGGCGTATTTTTAGTCACCAATTTTGGGGAAAAAGGTACCAATGAGGTCAACCAGGCAACCGCTGCGATATGCGCCGCCAAGGATGCGGGCGTTAAGCACTTTGTCTGGTCCACGCTGCCTGATGTGGAAGCGATCAGCGGGGGCAAGTTTCACGTTCCACATTTTACCGGCAAGGCCAAGGTTGATCGGATAGTGAAAGAAGCCGGGTTCGCGAATCATACGTTCGTCATCGCGCCTTTCTACTATCAGAACCTTATCGGGGTTCTTGCTCCGCAAAAACAGACTGACGAATCCGTGGGCTGGGCTCTCCCGCTTGATCCAACTGTGCGGAGCATTCACATGGGCGACATTATGGAATTTGGTGACATCGTGGCCGGGGCATTCGCGCACCCCGATCGGGCCGGTCATGGCGAGTATCTGCCCCTAGTCGGCGATTTCATAAGCTTCAATGAAATCGTCGATACGCTACATCGACAGGGTCACAACTTGTCATTTAAACAAGTGCAAAAGGAAGTCTACGCGGGTCTCTTTCCTGGAGCCGTCGAGATAGCCGAAATGTTCGGTTACTTCCAGACGCACACCTACTTGGGTTCCGCTTCGTACGACCAAATTGCGCTCGCAAACAAAATCGCAGGTCGGCAACCGACGAAGTTTTCGGCGTGGGCCCAGGTGACTTTCCCGGGCCCAAAGAACGCCCACTCAGCAGCGCGCTGATTGAAAAAACGAAAGGAAATAGATTTTTAGCCGGTGCAGACAAACTTAGTGTGCGCGGTTGCTCGTAAGCGGATTCGACAATCAAAAGGAGGAAGTACATGGCAACGAATTCAGTCGCAATTTCCAAAGATGTGGAGGCAGGAAGCTCTTGGCAGGGTGCAGTGGTCGTTCTGGGACGGTTTTTGTTCGCGCTAATTTTTCTGATGGCTGGAGCCAATCATTTTAACAAGCAAACTATTGGCTATGCGGCTTCGCAAGGCGTGCCTTTGGCTCCGATCGCGGTTCCACTTTCCGGCGTGCTGGCCATTGCCGGCGGCTTGAGCATCTTGTTGGGTTATCGCGCAAAACTGGGCGCCTGGCTCATTGCGCTTTTCCTGGTCCCTGTCAGCTTGATGATGCATAAGTTCTGGACCGTAACCGATCCCATGATGGCGCAGATCCAAATGATTCTGTTCATGAAGAATGTTTCCAAGCTCGGCGGCGCCTTGCTGATTTCTCACTTCGGAGCGGGACCGTTCAGTCTGGACGCACGGCGCTCGCGCTGAACGCGCCTAATAAAGGAGAGAAGCAAATGCGCAACCAATCTGAACCACGAAATCTTGCTGCCGTCAAAACCCCGATCTCACAGGAGGCCCTCGATCAGCTATTCCGCGAAGCGCGGACCCACTCCGCGTGGCTTCCCGAGCCCGTGCCAGTAGAGCTCCTGCGCGAAGCTTACGAATTGGCGCGCCTTGGGCCGACAAGCGCCAACGGCTCGCCCGGCAGGTTTGTTTTTCTGACCACCCCAGGCGCCAAGGCGCTTCTCAGGCCAGTTCTAGCGCCCGGCAATGTCGACAAAACCATGGCAGCTCCCGTGACCGTCATCATCGCCTGGGACACAGAATTTCACGAGCACCTTCCCAAGCTATTTCCGCAGTTTGATATGCGCTCCTACTTCGTCGGAAATAAACCTTTGATTGAGGAGAACGCCTTCCGCAACAGCGCGCTGCAAGCCGCTTATTTCATCCTGGCCGCACGCGCTCTGGGATTGGACTGCGGGCCGATGTCCGGTTTCGACGCTGACAAACTGAATGCGGCATTCTTTCCCGACGGCAAGTGGAAGGTTAATCTCATCTGCAACCTGGGTTATGGCGACCCGAGCAAGCTCCACCCACGCAATCCTCGTCTGAATTTTGAGGAAGCATCTGTAGTTCTGTAGAACTCAAAACTCGCCAACAAGCAACAATTTGTTCGTTAAAGAAGTTTTGGAGGATGAAATGAAAATCGGTGTGAGTGGCGCCAGCGGTCATTTGGCAGAGCCGTCGTTTCGGAACTGCTGCAGCGTCCCGACGGGCACGAGGTAGTGGCTATCACGCGCACGCCCGAAACCGTCTCTGGACCGACTACAACCGGCCCGATGGCCTTGCGGAGGCCTATGCGGGTCTCGATCGTTTGCTAATCATCTCGACCGTCGATCCGGAACCTGGAAAGCGCGGGGCGCAGAACTTCGCTGCCATCGACGCGGCCGTGAGGGCGCGCGTCAAGCATATCGTCTTAATGTCGGCCGTGGGCACGCGGCAGGAGGAGGAGCCGGCGCCGGCCTGGACCATCCTGCGTATGAACTTCTACGCCGAAGCTTTCGTGCAGCTGGCGCAGGCGGCGCTGAAGCAGGGCGTGCTGACCGGGCTGGCCGAGAACCGAGCTGCATTCGTTGCGCGTGACGACGTGGCGGCCGCGGCAGCTGGAATCCTGGTCGGCGACGGGCATGCAGGCGCGATCTACAACGCTACCGGCCCCGAGCGCCTTTCGGGTGCGGAACGCGCCGCCGTCATCTCCGAAATCACCGGCCGGCCGCTCGCGTTCCGTGTCATCACGGAAGAGCAACTGCGGTCCGCACTGACGAAGGCAGGTCTCCGGCGGGGGCTGTCAACACCGTCGCCAGTATCCCGGCGAGCTTCGCGGCGGGTGCATTCGATATTGTAACCGGCGACGTCGAGCGCCTTGGCGGCCGACGGCCCAAGTCTCTCCGCGACGTGCTTGCTGGGGCGCTGAAGGCCGACATTGGTGTCAGCGAGGTCGAGAAGCAAACCGCCGGGGCCGGGGAGGATGCATGATGTCAGGCAGGCTATCGAACAAGGTGTGCGTCATCACGGGGACGGGCGGGAGTGTGGGCCGCGCGGCCGCCTTGGCATTCGCTCGAGAGGGTGCGTTGGTCGTCGGTTGCGACGTGAACGTCGCCGGGGCTGAAGCTACGGTTGAAATGGTTCGCGCCCAGGGCGGAACGATGATCTCCCTTCAGCCCTGCCATCTGACCGAACCGTCCGAGTGTCAGGCGCTGGTCGATCTCGCCGTGCGCGAGTACGGGCGGATCGACGTGCTGTTCAACAATGCCGCGATGGCGTACTTCAACTGGCTCGAAGACATCACCAACGAGGAATGGAACCGCGATCTGCGGGAAGAAATAGACCTGGTTTTTTTTCTCACCCGCGCGGCGTGGCCGTGTCTGAAGGCCAGCCACGGCGTCGTCGTGAACACGGCGTCGCTGAACGGCCTCATCAGCTTCAAGACGCTGGGCTCACTGGCGCATACGACGGCCAAGGCAGGGATCATCGGGATGACGCGGCAGCTCGCGATGGAGGGGCGAGAACACGGTATTCGCGCGAATTCCATCTCCCCTGGCTTGATTGAAACCAATCAGACGCGAGAACAGCTGAAGGACCCCGAATGGGCGAGCGCGATGCTCGGCAAGACGCTGCTCGGACGTCTCGGCCGGCCCGAGGAAGTGGCGAACGTCGCTTTGTTCCTGGCCTCCGATGACAGCTCGTACGTCACTGGAGTCGATATCGTCGTCGATGGCGGAATGAAGGTTTGGTGATCGGCGGGCAGGCCCGACTAGACCACAGCGTGTCTAATTAGTCGTCCTCAGCCCCTGAGATCAAGGAATTTCTATGAAGTCCGGTTTTCAAAGGAGACGCACATGGCATCGAAAGCAAAGACAATCGGCAGTACTGACTCCACGCAACCCGGTACGGCAGTTGAGGAAAGAGAACGGTTACTGCATTCAACGAGTGAGCAAGAAATAAGAGAGGTCGCGCGTACGAGATTTATCTGCAGCGCGGGGCACAACCTGGCAATGAGTTGGAGGATTGGCTTCAGGCCGAACGTGAGCTCGCATGTGGAGTGCTTTCGCGCGCACAGGCGGGCTAGGAAGCCGATCAGCGACACATGTGGATCAAGGACGAGAGAGTAACAAATGACATCGAGCCATTCCTTTTGCGGCTGACTCTGGCAGAGAGAACTCAGTTGTCATGATCAGTACGGGAGAAGTCGAGGCATTTTATGAGAAATTCTTCCGTGGAAGCGCTAAAGTGCGGCGGCGACATAGCGTTACTGGAGCAGATGTACCCGGACGACTGCATGCCTCGTGCGCCTGAACGGCGACACGCTTACGAAAGGAGAAATCGTCGCTGATTTACGACATCATTCCATGCGGTTCACTTCTGTGGATGTGAATGACGTTCTCATCCGAACGAAAGGATCTGTTGGCATGCTGACGGCTGATGTCAGGAGTATAGCTGTTAGAGATGGCGTCGAAATTAGAACGCACGCCAGGCAACTGGGGATTCTGTCGAAGGAAAATGAGGGGATTACAATCTCTCATTTTCAATCAACGAATATCGTTGATCGCTAGCGGCGAACAGTTTTGTAGGGCTGTGTCCACGCATGAATAGCCCACCAGCGGTTGCACGAAAAAAGGCCGGAAATCCTGGGATTCCGGCCTTTTCGATCACGAAATGGTTGCGGGGGGTCAGATTTGAACTGACGACCTTCGGGTTATGCGATCTGACTCAGCCTTCGCTGAGAGTCGGACTGTACCTTCATTCCGCGTAACGGGATGCTCGCCATCCAGTCTCTACGCCTTCCTCGTTCTTCCGAGGCTTGGTTCGGTATTGCCCTAGCCGTACAGCGGGCTTTAGGTTCCACCGACTTTGACGAATGATCTTCCCGCACATCGCTGTGCGGACGCCCATTTTGCCGAAGCGGGATCAGCCCGCGCCTCGGATTGTCATACACGTCGTAGCTCCGTGACAAAGGACTCCCTGAAGCGTCAATAGAACAGATCGAACCGGAGCCATGCCAGACTACGGGCCGCGTTCAGGAATTGCCTGGATTCGGGAACCCTATGCGACAGGTTTACGTAACCATGGGAGAGGTGTTTTATGTTAAATCTTCCGCAGTTTTCGGTACGCCCTGCGACAGTTCCGGTTGTCGCCTGTTTTTACCGCTGTGGCGGGTTCTCGCCCCGGCCTTGGGAATTGGCG
>CAVPLA010000024.1:0-173150 GCA_963705855.1 uncultured Acidobacteriota bacterium | reverse complement strand
CACTGGATGCGCCCCATAAGCCTGACATGCCGCCTTATCCGCAAACTTCATCACGCCACCCATCTCGTAACCCTGTCCTTGCGGCGAATCATTCATCCCCACCCACGATTCCAACACCTCGGGAATTTCGCTCTTCAGCTTCCGTATTTCCGCGACGACCCGTTCCTTCTGCGCCTCCTTCACTCCCGCCTTAAATCGAAACGCAAACATGTGTATGTACATGTCAGCCTTCCCTCCATTTGGAATGCGTTGAATTTTGCTACATTCTCCGCGCCTCTGCTACACTTCGCCCGGTTTATCCATCAATTCTGTTCGGAGGAGCTTTCGGCATGAGAAACATCCGTAGCCTCGCCTTTGTCTTCTTACTCTTGGGGATTTCCTTTTCCGCTTTTCCTGCGACATCGGCTCCGCAGCAGCCACGTACTCCCGCCGCCGTCCGTAACATCACCATCGACGACTACTTTCAGATTCGAGATGTCAGTCAGCCCGAGCTCAGTCCGGACGGCCAATGGGTGGCGTACACCGTGCGTACCAAAATGCTCAAGGAAGACAAAAACGAAACGCGCATCTGGATGGTTTCCGCGCGCGGCGGCGATCCTCTTCCCATGACCGCAGAAGGCATTTCCTCGGGGCATCCTCGCTGGAGCCCTGACGGCAAGTATCTCGCCTTCACCTCTTCCCGAAATAACGGCAAGAGCCAGGTTTGGCTTCTGAATCGTGTGGGCGGCGAAGCCGTTCGCCTTACGGATGTCGCTCAAGGTGTCGGCGATTTTGAGTGGTCCGCGGATAGCACGCGCCTTGTCCTGGTCCTGCAAGATCCCAAACCGGAAGACGCGGAGGCGGAGAAAGATAAAGACAAGCCGGCTCCAGCAAAGCCGAAAACGCAACCTCCGTATGTGATTGACCGCCTTCAGTTCAAGGAGGACACCGTCGGTTATCTCGACAATCGCCGCACTCATCTCTACGTTTTCAACATTGAAAAGAAAACCGTTACACAAGTCACTTCCGGCGAGTTCGATGACGCGCAACCCGCGTGGTCTCCAGACGGCAAGCAGCTAGCGTTCACCAGCAACCGCAGCATGCCCGATCCCGACACTTCCCGTGACACCAATATCTGGGTCGTTGCGGCAGACAATACCGATAAAGGCGCACATCTCACGCAGATCACCACCAATCCCGGCGCTGACAGCCAGCCTGCTTGGTCTCCCGATGGTAAATGGATCGCATACGTGGCGCAGATCGACGCGCATCTCTTCTGGTACGCCACGCAGCATCTCGCGGTCGCTCCTTCGAACGGCGGCGAAGCGAAGGTCCTCACTCTAGCGTTTGACCGCAGTGTGCGCCGCCCGCACTTTTCCACCGACGGCAACTCCATCTATTTCATCGCGGTGGATGATGGCACGCAAAATCTCTGCCGCATCGCGGTTACCGGCGGCGACGTCACCCGGGTCATCGGTGGCCGGGTTACTGTGGCGTCCTATTCACTTGGCAAGGACAGCTTCTCTATCGCCGCGCAGGTCGGTACATCCGATCGTCCCGACGAGATTTTTCTTCAGAATGGCAGCGATCTCGCCCGTTTGACCAAGACCAATGATGCCCTCATTTCTCAATTGCGCTTGGCGAAGGTCGAATACGTTCATTTCAAGAGCAAAGACGGAACCGCTGTCGCTGGCTACCTCTACAAGCCCGTCGATTTCGACGCCACCAAAAAGGTTCCCACGCTGCTGAATCCTCATGGAGGTCCGGTAGGCGAATATGAGGCATCTTTCTACCATCTCGCGCAGCTTTATGCTGCAAACGGTTACGCCGTTCTCCTGCCAAATCCCCGTGGTTCTTCCGGCTATGGCGAGAAATTTTGCGCGGCCATCTACGCGGACTGGGGCAATAAGGATTTTCAAGACGATATGGCGATGGTGGATTACGCTATCGCCCAAGGCATCGCTGATCCCGATAAGCTCGGCGTCGGCGGCTGGTCCTATGGCGGCATTTCGACCGACTTCATCATTGCCCAGAGCACGCAGTTCAAAGCCGCCATCTCCGGCGCAGGCGTGGCCTTGATCACCAGCTTCTACGGGCATGATCACTACCAGCGCGATTACGAAACAGAACTCGGCTACCCCTGGGAACATCAGGCGCTTTGGGACAAAATTTCGCCATTCTACCGGGTGAAAAGCATCACGACGCCGACGCTTTTCATGGGCGGCGAAATCGATTCGAACGTACCGATTCTCGGAAGCGAGCAAATGTATCAGGCCATGAAGGCGCTCGGCCGGACTACGGAACTCGTCGTGTACCCCGGCGAATATCACGGTTTCACTGTGCCGTCGCACATCAAGGATCGGCTTGAGCGATACCTGGCTTGGTATGCGCACTACGTCAAAGGCGATTCAACGCCAGCTACACCGCCGGCACGGACGGCTCCGGTAGTGAAAGCGGAAGGAACCAAAGCGGAGGGGAACTCAGAAGAGTGATTCAAGCTGAAGAAGCAGCGTCTCAAATTTGCGCCATATAAATGGCAGGGTTCCTGGCTGCAGTCCAGAAATTATTAAGGCCGCAAATCGTGATGCACAAGCCGCAAAAGCATGGTCCTGCCTTGCTCTTCGCTTAGCGAGCCTTTGCGCATTAAGGCGACAATCAGATCGTTCAAAACGTACCCAGGCTCTTTGGCAGAACTGCCATTGCTCGGACTGGTCTGGTGTTCCTGTATCACCGACAACTCGGTCGGCGCCGAGCCGCTCAATTCACCCAGCCACTTTTCTAAACGCCCATCTGCTGCGGGTCGATGGAGGTGAACGCCAGGCCCATGCCCACGCCGATTTTCGAGTACACAACGGTGGCTTCGGCCTCGAAGGAGACCGCACTAAGAGTGCAACATCTAGGAACAGTTTATCTCTGCTTCGCGTCCCGAAGGCCCATTCCTTGTGCGGATTTGCCTTGATTGCAACCCGCGAAAATAGGAGCAATTTTTAACTTCCGAACGAACAGCCGTATAAGGTACTGAGCGAACAGTAGTAAACACCAGGGAGGTTTGTTCTCGCGGCCGCGATTACTTATTGTTCGTGGGCCTCACTCGCGTTATGCTCGCTCGCCCTGAGCTTGCCGAGGAGTGAAGTCTGACTCTGCCAAAAGACGCGCTCGGAGGAGGTTTCATGCTTCGCATATTTCGTTTCTTACTCGCGTCTGCCGCGGCGCTGCTGTTGCTGCCGTTTCTTGGGTACGCGCAACGCGCTTCATTTACCGTTGGCTCGGCGACTGCGGCGGCGGGGCAAAAAGCGAATGGCTATATCGAAGTGCCAGCGGGTGTGGACGCCGCGACGAATATTCCGGTTGTGGTGGTCAATGGAGCGAAGCCCGGGCCTGTCCTCGCGCTTGTTACCGGCGCGCACGGCACGGAATACGTCTCAATCGTCGCTGTCGAAAAACTGATCGGCGAGCTTGATCCGGCACAACTCTCCGGCACAGTTATTCTTGTGCCACTCGTGAATGTACTTTCGTTCGAACAAAAAGTTCCGCACGTGAATCCCATCGACAACAAAAGCATGAATCGGTTTTATCCCGGGAAATTGGACGGGACGCAAACGGACCGGGCCCTGTTCATGATAACCAAGGAAGTCGTGGATCGCTGCGACTATTTGATTGACTACCACGGTGGCGATTTGGATGAAAGCCTGCGCCCTTACGCGTATTGGGGAGCTGTGGGGAAGGAAGCGCAGGACCGCGTTTCGAAACAGATGGTCCTCGCGTTCGGGCTGGATCACATCATTATTTGGAGTGAGCGTCCCACAGATCCCACCGCAACCCGGTATCTGGACAACACTGCTTCGGTCCGCGGCAAGCCATCCATCGTTGTGGAAGCGGGCCACGCTGGGACGGTCGAAACGGATGACGTGGCGCTGCTTGTGAACGGCACACTCAGCACGATGCGTTATCTAAAAATGATTCCAGGCGAGCCGCGCTTTGTCGAAAATCCCGTTTGGCTGGGGAAAGTCGTCGATGTCATTTCCGATGGCCCGGGGATTTGGTATCCACTGGTCAAGCGCGGGACGTACGTTCAGGAAGGCATGATACTTGGCCGCGTGACTGATTATTTTGGCAAGGTCATTCTGGAAGCGCGGGCTCCCGCAGCTGGCGTGATTCTTCATGTGAACGCGGTTCCTTCGCTGAAAAAAGGGGACAACATCGCCGACATCGGCGTCGTCGCCGCGAAGGCTCCGTAATTTTATTCTGTTGAAAGGACAGGAACAGGTTTTTCGATCGAGAGCGCTGCTACATATTTTCGATGAGTTCTCTCACGAGCGGCGTCACGTCGGCAGTATTGCAGGGGCACATCATGTACATGATGTGAATGAGTTTGTCGTCTTTGCGGACCAGCATCATGGCACCGCCGATGTCGAGGGCGTCGTCTCCCAATCCTTGAATAGTAGCCATACCGCCTCCCATCCGGCTAAACGCCATGCGGCTCAAGTTCATCTGTGCTTTTGCGTCGGCGTTGCTCACGCTGAAAATAAAAACCGGCGCTTCCCCTGGATGTTTCGACGTAGAGCCGGTTTGCTCCTTGTTCATGCCTTGAAAGAGGCCTTTTGCGACCGACTCAAATTGTTGCCGCTGAGCCTCGGTGGTTCCTTCTTTCTGCATGAGGGAAGCATGCTTAGCAACGAGATCTGATATGTCTCCCTGGACGTTGTAAACGCACCCGGGCTCGCTGCCTTCGTTGGCTTCAGCGCGGATGACTTCTACATTTGCGGCCTGGCCAACGTCCGTTTTCGAAAGCAAGCTGCACGGATCGACGCCAGCGAGAGCTGGCCCGCGACTTGCGTTTGAAGTGTTAGAGAGATCGTCCAGCCCGACGTCATGTATTCCTTGCTTTACACGATGCGCGACATACCAAATGCCGGCGACTCCGATGGCGCCGAAAAGGAAAATCACAACCAGAAAAACTAGAAGAACTTTGACAAGAGTGTTGCCAGATTTTGCAGGAGCGGCCGCAGCCGCTTGGGGGCGCTGCGCGGGCGGCACCCTGGCGGCGGGCGGTGGAGGCGCCGCTGAGGAACGAACTGGCGGACCGGAAGCGGACGTGCCGCAAACGTCGCAGAATGCCTGTCCATCCGCCAACGGTCTGCCACAATTTCTGCAAAAACCAGCCATTTTGCCTCCGGAGGGTTTTTTCGTCCAAGTGTAGTGCTATGTTCCTTGCATCGTGCCAGAACGGCTGGGCACGGGCAAGCGCAGACGTTTCGTTGCGTCGCGGAGTTGCCTTGCAGGGTAACGGCAGGGAACTGGAAGGGAAGAGAATAATTCCACGCCTGGAATATTTTCGCCAAAGAACAGCGTGGAAACTGGTGAACATGTAGAATAGGCGCGCGTTGCATCGTCTACTTGGGGAGCTCGTATGCCTTCCGACTATTTATTGAAAACCGAACCATCCGAATATTCGTTTGCCGATTTGCAGAAAGACAGCGTCACCGTGTGGGATGGAGTATCCAATCCGACGGCGGTGAAAAATCTTCGCGAGATGCAACCCGGTGCGAGGCTGGTGATTTATGAAACCGGTGATCGCAGGAGCGCGGTGGGTACTGCTACGGTTGTTTCCGTCGATGCCTCTGATCCGAAAAATCCTGCGGTGAAGATCAAAGCGGGAAAGGCGATTGCGAAGCCGGTGTCACTTGAGGAAATCAAAGCGAAGAAACTATTCGCCGATTCACCGCTGGTGCGTATAGGAAGGCTTTCTGTCGTCCCACTAACCAAAGCCCAATATGCGGCGTTAACTGACAACTGATAATTCCAATCTAGCGAGGAGATTCTTATGCGGCGCATTCTTCTCATTTGTATTTTGTGCGTTTTGGAGGCTGGTGATCTTTGTGCGCAGCAGCCGCCAGAAATTCGGTATACCTCCGTTCCCGATTTTCTGAAATTGCCGGCTGACATTTATCTCGGAGAAGTAGCTGGGGTGGCGGTGAATTCGAAGGGGCACGTTTTTGTTTTTTCGCGGGGGAATACGACGGGTCCAGCGTATGCGGCGAGCGGCGCGCAACTTTTGGAGTTTGATGCGAGCGGGAAATTTTTGCGGGAGATTGGGCACAATCTGTATGCGTGGTCGTACGCCCACGCGGTGAAGGTCGATCAGCAGGACAACATCTGGGTGACTGACAAGGGGTCGGACATGGTGATCAAGTTCAACCCGGAAGGGCGCGTGGTGATGGTGTTTGGGCGCAAGCAGGAGGCTTCCGACGAGGGGACCGGCCCGCTGAAGCACGTGAAGCCGCCCTCGCCACCTGTGGACGGGCTGTTCCGGCAAGTGACGGACGTGGCTTGGGACGCGGCGGGGAACACGTTTATCAGCGATGGATATATTAATTCGCGGGTGGCAAAGGTGGACAAGGACGGGAATTGGATGAAGTCGTGGGGCGAGCCGGGCGATCAGCCGGGGCAGTTCAATGTGCCGCACAGTATTGCTGTGGATGCGGCGGGGAATGTATACGTGGCGGACCGCGGCAATCGGCGCATACAAGTCTTCGATGGTGACGGTAAGTTTGTACGGCAGATGACGATAGATGTGCCGGCTCCGCCGGACGCGCGCGCTGCCATCGGCAATAAGCCCGACGCGACGAGCGGCACGATGGCGCCTGGAGCGCCGTGGACAGTGTGCATCACGCCAGGGCCGAAGCAAGTGCTGTACACCTCGGACGCGTTTCCAGGACGGATTTACAAACTCAGCCTCGACGGAAAAGTGCTCGGCATGTTTGGTAAAGCAGGGAAACAGCTCGGGCAATTCGGGTGGATTCACGAAATAGCGTGCCCATCCGAAAACGAGCTGTACGTGAGCGAAATTCTGAATTGGCGCGTTCAGAAATTAATTCTCGAACCGAGCCACTAAAGAGCGCGAAAGATCTTAAACCGGTCTGCCTGGTCTGACATCAGAGAAGGTGCAAAGTCACTTCGGTTTTGGTTTGGTTGGGGCGGGGGCACGCAAGTTGGCGTCGAAGAAGTTGTCGACGCGGTGCCAGGCGTCGAGCAGGACGTGTTCGCGCGTAAAGTAGTGAAACTCGCCCGGATAAATCATAAAAGAGACCAAGTCGCCTTTGTGTTTCTTCAAGGCTTCGTCTATCAGCCAGACGGATTCGAGCAAGGGGACGTTTACGTCGGCGGTGCCGTGGAGGATGAGCAGGGGCCGCTCGAGGCGGTCGATGTGCGAAAGCGGCGAAGCGTTCGCATAGACTTGCGGGTTTTGCTCGGGAGTACCGATGCGGCTGGCGGTCCAATCGCCGTGGTAGGGATCGGAATAATACATCGTGTAGTCGGTCACGCCAGCGACATCCACACCAGCTCGGAAGAGTTTCGGTTGATCAGCCATCGCGATCAGGGTAAAAAAGCCACCATAGCTTAGGCCCCAGACGCCGATGCGGTCGGCATCAACGTAGGGAAGAGTCTTTAAGTAGTTCGCGCCCATCCAAGCGTCCTTCGCATCCTTGCCGCCGACATCCATGTAGACTCCGGTGCGCCAATCGCGGCCGTAGCCGATGCTGCCGCGATAGTCGGGCGCAAAGACGACATAGCCCTTCTGAAGAAAATATTGATGAATGCTGTAGTAGACGGCGTAATTCCGCTGAACGTGCCAGCCGTCGTAGTTTTGATTTACGCCGTCGCCATGGATCCACATGATCGCGGGATGTTTTTTCGTGCGATCCAAATTCTTGGGGACAAAGAGCCAGCCGGGAACTTGCTGGCCGTCGGGTCCGGGAAAATGGACGAACTGAGGCTCAACGAACTGGGAGCGATCCATGCCCGCGGGCATGGAGTCGGTGAGGCGCACGGGCGGCGCGCCGGGGTTGGAGCCGATGGTGTAAAGGTCGGCGCTGTTCTGCGTGTCGGTGTGCTGATAGACGAGGCGGCCATCACCTTCGGACCAGTGCGGCTCGATATTTGTGCCGGGCGTTGCGGGAATGTAAGTGACCTCGGCGTGCGCGGGATCATCGCCGATTTTTGCGATTCCGAGAACGCGGTCGCCGGGTCGATCCTCGAGATTGGCGTCGAACGCGATGCGCGTGCTGTCGTGGGACCATGCCGGGCGCCAGGCTTCGAAATTGCCTTTGGTGATTTGGACGGCGTCACCGCCGGACGCGGGCATGAGGTAGAGATGGTCCCACCCGTCTTGATCGCTCAGGAAAGCGATCCACTTGCCGTTGGGAGAGGGCCACGGTTGCGCGCCTGCTTCACCCCAGTCAGGGATGCTCCAGAATTTTTCTTCGTGAATTTCGTGAATGGTTTTTGTCGCGCCGCTGGCGGCATCGGCGAGGTAGATAAAATAGTTTTTAAAGTCGGTGGACTGGCCATCGAATACAAGATGTGCGTTATCGACCCAGGCCAATCCACCGTATTCGCCCGGCTTGGCGATAGGAACGGGTTTTGCGTCCGCGAGTTTGAGGGCGTAGATTTGGCCGGGGACATATTCGGAAACGCGATAGATAAGTTTGGCTCCCGAATAAGCGGGCGATTCATCGTGATAGATGATTTTGGAGCCACCGACATAAGTGATGGACAAACCATCGGGGGACCAGAGGATGCCGCGAATGCTCACATCGTCGTGCGCGATGGTTGCCTCAGTTCCGTCGGAGAACCAGCGAATGATCAGATCAATCGAGCGCGGCGCGTCTTCCTTTGCCGCGCGGTTGGTGCGGACAAAGGCAACACGCTTGCCATCGGGCGAGGGAACATATCCGCTGCCCGGGTCCGGTTTGCTCCACACAGCCTTGGGAGCACCACCAGACATCGCGACCTGCCAGAGATCACCATCGTGCGGAAAGTAGACGAGATCGCCGTCTTCACTCCAAAACGCGCCTTCGACTTGGCCTTGGGTGAACGAGGTGAGCGGCTTCGGCGCGCCGCTGCCGTTGGCGTTGGCGACGTAGAGATTGGCGACGCCCGCGCGGTCCCAAACAAACGCAACGAGCTTACCGTCGGGCGACCAAATGGGATCTGACGGATGCTTGATGTCGATCAACTGTTCGATGGTGAGTTTTTGCTTCGGGCTGGAGGTTTGTGCCGACGTGCCGCCCGGGCCTGCTAGCAGGATGATTACGACACAAACTGCGTGAATCCAATTGCGCATTGCGCCCCCCTCAAGAGCTTTGAAAGAGTATGCGTCCGCGAAACAAGACCGGCGGGTGGGGCGAAAGTATCACCCAACCCGCCGAGCAGGGAAGAACGATTTCAAGTCAAAAATGATTGCTTCGGTCCGAACATAAAGCGGAGACCGAAGCGAGTCACGAAAGGGTTGATAGTGCTGTACGGGTACAAATAGCTCGAACCGGCGGTGGTGACTTCTCCGATGACCGTTTGCGCGTTGGTCGCGTTGAAGAAATCCACCGTGGGGATCAGGCTCCACTTCTCGCGGATAGCAAATTCGCGGGAGAGGCGCAGGTTGAGCATGTTGACGCTGGGCAGACGCAGGATTCCGGCGGGCTGCAGGATGATGGATTCACCAACGTTTACGCCCTGACCGTTGGGCACGTTGAAGGTATCCGTGGGCTGCTGGAAATTGGCGCTGGTGCCAGTTTTCCAAGGCAGCTCGTAAGTGCTGTCCACTTTGAAAACATAGGTAGAATCCAGGTTGAGGTAGTTGTTGAAGCGGTTGAGGTCGAAGTTGGGATCGGTGAAGTTGTAGCTCGTGGCCTCATCGGAAAATCCGCGGCCGTATACTCCCTTCTGGCGTTGGATAGTGAAGCCGCCAAGAATTTGCCATTTGTGAGAGAGGCGCTTGACGGCAGTGATCTCGACGCCGTTATACGAATTGTTGTTTAAGAGCGGAATGTTCGTGACCACATAGTCGAATGCGCCGTAGAGCGCCGGATTAGAAGGCTGGAAACTGTAGAGGAGATTGCGGAGTATAGAACCTAAGCCTGCAGCCACGGTATCGATTGTGCCCGAACAGGAGGCTAGCTTGCGGGCAGGCGGTTCACGATGAAATCCGAGATTCGGCTGGCTGCCGGCGGATCGAGATTCGATAGCACTACGATCACGTAACCGGTTTGCGGAAAGATTTGAAGGTCGCCGTTCATACCTGGGGCGCCACCGCCGTGGCCGAAGTGGCGCATGGCGGTTCCTGCACCATTGTCCATGAAGCCGAAAGCATATTTGTCGCCTCGCGGTGTCTCGACTTTTCCGGTGGTGAGCAGCTCGGTGTTTTGCGCGTTCAGCAGTTTGTGATTGGTGAGGGCGTTCGTGAAACGAAGGAAGTCTTCGACGGTGCAATAGCCGCCGCCGGCTGAGGTGCCGCGAAATGGGAGCGAGTCCGTGTTGGGCCGAAGAGCCTCGCCGCCGAACTGTGTGTAGCCAATGGAGCGATCCGGAACGTTTTGGTCTTCGGGAAAAGAGCCAGTGGACGCCATTCCCGCGGGCTTATAGATGTTCTCGCTTACATAATCGTAATAATTTTTCCCGCTCACGCGTTCGACAACCACACCGAGCATCAAAAATCCATAATTGCTGTACTCCCAGCGGCTGCCAGGCTCAAACTCCGGTGCGCGCTCGCCGTAGAGTTTCAGATAGTCCTGCAGCGTCTTTAGTTCCAGGCGATGGGCATCGAACTGCGGGCCGAAAAAATCGCCCGTGCCGCCGGTGTGAGTCAGGAGCTGCTGGATCGTGACTTTCGTCGCGATGTCTTTGTTTGGATAGTCGGTGACGTATTTGCCCACTGGATCGCTGAGCGAAATTTTGCCGGCTTGCACGAGCTGGAGAATGGAAACGGCGGTGAACATTTTGTTCATCGAGCCGATGCGAAATTTTGTGTTGAGCGTGTTCGGGATTTTCTTTTCGCGGTCGGCCATGCCGTACGCGCCGGTGAAGATCGGTTTGCCGTCCTTGGCCAGAAGCGCGGCGCCTGAGAACTTGTCAGCAGCGGAGTCCTTTTCGAGTTTTGTGCGCAGCGCAGCAACCAGGTCACTTTGGCTCAAGCGCGGGAGAGCGAATTCCGCCGGGCGGCCGATGGCCCGTATGTCGAGATGCGTGACATGGTAGGGCGCTGCGGCCTCCACTTCCATAGTGAACCGGGCGAATTGGTCCGAATCGCTTTCTTGCACCAGCCCTGTGAGTTTCGTTGCGCTCGATTCCTCGATCTTCTTGAGGTCAAATCCTCCGGTCTGTTGGCGGAACCCGAGAATACCTTCCACTTTGTGTTCCTCGGGTTTATCGAAATGGCTGCGGAATTTTTCGAGTTCGGCACGCTCGCCGCTGTTGAAGGCGGCAAGCCAGGCAGAGAATTGTTCGCCCGGAGGAGTCTTGGGAATTTCGGCGGTGGCGGACTGTGCTTGAGCCGTTCTGGCTGCGCGGATGGCGAAGCAGAGTGCTGCGAGTGTGAGGGCTATGAGAACAAACCTGCAGATAGCGCGTGAACTGCTAACCATGATTTTCGACCGCCTCCGACGTTGAAATGCTCTTGGTGGTGCGAAGTCTACAGCTATAGACGGCGGCGGGGCGATCGAGTTTATGAAGAGTCATATACTGAATCCTCTGACCATGGTCAGACTATAGTAAGACTATGGTTTGACTATGGTCAATCTGCTGCGTACAAGGGACTTAGGAGAACAGAATAATGGAAGAGATAGCCATCTCGAAATTTAAGGCGACTTGTTTGGCCGTTTTGGAGCGGGTTCGGAAGACTGGACAAGCAGTACGTGTACGCGCTTCGGCCAGCCCGTTGCCGAGATCAATCCGCCGGGAGGAGCCAAACGCATAATTCGGCCCGGGGGCGGGATCGGGACAATGGAGAATTTGGGCGATATCGTGGGCCCAACCGGTGACATCTCAGAATGGGAGGCAGTTCAAGATCTCGAGGAGCGTAAGAAAGAGTCCAAATGAGACTCTTACTTGACACGCATATCTGGATTGGAATTACACCGCGCCGGAAAAGCTGGCTTCCTAGGTAGCGCGTGAGTTGGCCAATCCACACAACGAACGGTTCTTATCCCCGATCAGCATTTGGGAAACGGCGCTACTTCTCGAGAAGAGAGGGGTCAATCTTCGGCAGGATTTTGGGGAATGGTTCAAGAGGTCTGTGGCGGAGCTGGCACTTCTCGAGGCGCCTTTGCACTGGCGAGTAGCGCATGAGCTGCGGTTCACAATGCTGGGACACCGCGATCCGGCGGACAGGTTCCTGGTCGCGACTGCAAAGGGCTATGATCTGACGCTGTCACCGCCGACGAGTCGCTAATGTCCGTGCAGGGGGTCAGCGTTTTGCCGAATCGCTAGTCCGCGCTCGCAAAGCCTCACGTTGCAAGTGCCGCTTGAATAGCGCCTCTGCGGCCTCGTATGCGTCGGCGGACGCTCTCGCCGTGAGTTGCGAGCTTACTTGGCCGCGCCGCCCTGTAGTTCGGTAAGCGCCGCGAGGACTTCCTCGCTGTGCTGCTGAGGTTTGACGTCGAGATAAACTTTACGGACAACGCCGTCCGGATCGATCAGGAACGTGTGGCGCGCGGAGACCTTTGCTACCCCAAAATTCATGACCGAGTCATACTCAGTGGAGACTTCGGTCTTGGTGTCGGCGAGCAGCTTGAAGCTCAGCCCTTCCTTGGTGCAGAACTTCTGGTGAGAATCCTCATCCTGCACGCTGACGCCGACGATCACGGCATGCTTTTGCTCGTAAAGGGCCAAGTCGCGCTGGAAGTTGTGGGCTTCGACTGTGCAGCCGCTCGTAAAATCTTTCGGGTAGAAATAGAGCACCACCCATTTGCCCTTAAAATCATGGAGGCTAACCGGCTTGGACTCTTGCGAGTTCAGCGTAAAGTCCGGCGCGGGACTTCCAACGGCAGGCGCCTTGCCATCCGCGCGCAATCCGCGGATCCCCAGGCCCAATCCCGCTAGCAGCAGCACTCCAACTCCAATTTTCGTTATTTTCATGCTCATGTTTTACCCTTTCGCCCTGCATTAGTTAGGATTTATTCCCAGATGGACGCTAATTCCCCGCGCATTGCGAAGCTCGAATAGGCTCGACGGCTACATCATACCGCTCCCCGAGAGTACACGCTAGTTCGGGTGAGCGAATCGCCCAAAGCCCAGCCGCAGTTGCAGTGTATTTATCCCAGGGTTCAGGTTGGCGAGCGAGGCGTTTGAAATGTGCATGAAGCGAAGCTCGGCGCTAAAGTTGTATTTGCTTCGCAGAAAGTGCAGCCCCAGCGCGCCGCTGGACGTGAAATTGACACGGGAAGTGCCGGGAGGCACGTTGTCATTTGTGAAGAGCGTGCCGCCTCCGAGTTCGAAGTAGGGAACGACTTTGCGGGGCTTTGTAAAATTCCATTTAAGCGCGAAGGGATTCAATCCGAAGCCATACGCAGTGCCGAATTTCTGGACCACCACGAAAACCGGTACTACATCCACCGCGTATTCGAATTGACCGCGCAAGAATCCGGGGCCGACTGGCGGGGTTAGAATCCAGCCGTAACGTAAACCGACGTTCCAGACTCCGCTGTTCGCAGTACTTCCATTCAGTCCGTGACCGCCGCCGGTCCATATTTGTAGATCATGCCCGCCATCCTCCGGGCCGGCCTGGGCCCTCGATGCTGGAGCGCGGAGAAAGGCTGCAAACAGCAAGCTTGCGAACAATCGTGTCACCGAATGGCGTGTCACCGCGAGATCTCCCTCCGGTCTTGGATTAGCCCACAAGACACCGGCGTACGGAAGATACAGAAAAACGGCCACGAACGCGACCGACTTTTGCGTTACTTCAGATAAGTTCGCACGATTTGAATGACGTCGTCTGCGGCCTCTTCCGAAGATTTTGAATTCCTCGGCATGTGGTTTCGGATGTGGTCTTCCATCAGCTCGCCCATGAGGCTGTTGATGGCGCCGCGGGCGGCGGCCAGGCGCTGCAGCGCATCCGCGCAAGGCTCGTCTTCATTCAGAGCCCGAAGCACGCTTTCGAGCTGGCCGATGACTTTCTTGGTGCGGGTAACGAGGTCGAGTTTTTCGCGCGAAGTATGAGACATTTCCCTTGCCTACCCTACAGGGGTATGGTATCAAGTTTCGGGATGGAGACGCAATGGCACACAGCACAGTAGAGCAAGGACGTGGTTCATTTCAACTGCCGGGCGCCTCGGCGTTCATCGTACCGTAATAGAACGCCTTTTACCCTCCCAAGGACATATTCCAACGCATCCAAATGCGAACAGTGAGACGAACATGTTTCGAATCGCCCACGGCGTAGTATATGGCAAAACATTCCAGTTCCCGCGCAAGTCTTTGGCGCGATTCATTTTTTACATCTTTTGGGCGGCTCTTCTGGTGGGAACGGCACAGGCCCAAAGGGCTCTTACTTGGCAGGAGATTCGGGACAAGTTTGAAGCGGTGAATCCGTCTCTTCAAGCAGGGCAGATTGGAGTGGACGAATCTCGCGCCTCGGAGATCACTGCGTTCTTGCGTCCCAACCCGAGCCTGGGATTGCTGGCGGACCAGATTGATCCGTTCAACGGAGGACCGCCGCACAGTTCGTTCGGATTCTTGCTGAACTCGGCAACCGTAAACTACTTGCACGAGCGCCAGCATAAGCGGGAATTGCGGCGCGACAGTGCGCAAGACGCCACGAAAATCGCCGTCTCAGGTCAGGCCGACCTCGAAAGAAATCTCCTTTTCAACTTGCGATCTTCTTTCGTCCAAGCGCTCCAGGGAAAAGCGGTCGTGGAACTCGCGAGGGAGAACCTTGTGTATTACGACCACGTCCTCGACGTAAATCGCGAACGGTACAAGGTCGGCGACATTGCGCAGGTCGATTTGGACCGGCTCGAACTTCAACGCGTTCAATACGAATCGGATTTGCAGACAGCTGAGGTGAATCTGCGCACGGCAAAAATTCAGCTGCTTGCGCTTTTGAATGACCGCACGCCAGTCGAACAATTCGACGTGACCGGCCCCTTCGATTTTTCCCAGCAGATTGCGTCGCTCGACGACGTCCGCCAAGCCGCGCTCGACACACGGCCCGACTTGAAGGCCGCGCTGCAATCTGTGGACAAAGCAAAAACAGATCATCGGCTTGCAGTCGCGAATGGATCGACCGATCCGACCTTCGGCTTCGATGTGGGCCGCAATCCCCCCATCGATCAATATATCGGCTTCAGCGTGAGCATCCCGTTGCGCATTTTCGACCGCAACCAGGGCGAAAAACTGCGCACGCAATTGGATATCGACCGCAACGACAAGCTCGTGCAAGCCTCGCGCGCGCAGGTCTTCAACGACGTGGACTCTGCCTACGCCGCCGTGACGAGCTCCGTAATTCTTCTCCAGCCCTATAAGGACCGCTACTTGAAACAGGCCGAGCGAGTTCGCGACACAATTTCGTTTTCCTACCAGCATGGCGCAGCCTCACTCCTCGATTTTCTCAATGCGCAAGCCGACTATCGCAGCGTGCAGGTCAATTATTTGAATCTTGTCGCCTCATATCTGGAGGCAGCCAATCAACTCAATCTTGCGGCAGGACGCGAGGTCATCCCATGAGACCCAGGAGATCCGAAGCGCTCCCCCTCTGTTTAATGCTGGGCTTGGTCGCTGCGGGGTGCGGAGATGCCGGGAAGGATGCGAATGCGGGAGCACCGCCGCCGCTGAAGGTCGAGCAGGTGAGCGATCCAAATGTTTTTCAGGTGGAACATCCCGATCAGTTCCCGTTGGTAACGGCGGTTGAGCACTTTGCTGCGCCACAGCTGAGAGTAACTGGCGTGGTTACACCCGACATCTCCAGAAATGTCCCCGTCATTTCCGTAGCTACCGGCCGCGTTGTGGAGATTGCGGCACGCTTGGGAGACACCGTCAAGAAAGGCCAGCTTTTGCTGCGCGTGCAAAGCGCCGACGTTGCTGGAGCTTTTTCCGACTATCAAAAAGCCGTCGCCGATGAACAACTCACGCGTACTCAGCTTGATCGAGCGCAGCTCCTCTATGACAAAGGCGCAATTTCCTTAAACGATCTACAGGTTGCGCAGGACACGGACGTCAAAGCCAAAGTTGACGTGAAAACCACCGCCGAGAAACTTCGCGTGCTCGGCAATACCAACCTGGATCAGCCATCCGGCATTGTCGAGATTCGCGCACCGGTCACGGGCGTAATAACCGATCAACAAGTCACCAACGCAGCGGGCGTGGCGGGCCTGGGCTCGCCCAATCCCTTCACGATCTCCGACCTGACCTACGTGTGGATCCTTTGCGACGTCTATGAGAATGATCTCTCGAATGTGCAACTGGGGGAGAACGCCGACATCCGGCTGAACGCCTATCCCGACAAAAAGTTCACCGGAGTGATCAGCAACATCGGCCCCATCCTCGATCCCAATATTCGCACCGCGAAGGTACGCCTGGAAGTGAGCAATCCGGGTCTGATGCGTCCGGGCATGTTTGTGACGGCGACGTTCCACGGCCAAACGAAAGAGAGGCGCACCGCCGTTCCGGCGACTGCCATCTTGCACCTGCATGACCGCGATTGGGTCTATGTTCCAACGAAAGACAAGAAATTTCGGCGCGTGGAAGTTACTGGCGGCGACATGCTTCCGGGGAACATGCAGGAAATCGTCTCGGGACTTGCTCCTGGGGAGCAAGTGGTATCCAACGCTCTCGAATTCCAGAATACGGTCCAACAGTAATGATTCGTTCACTCATCGACTTCTCGCTGAACAGCCGCTTCATCGTGCTCAGTATTGCCTTGCTGCTGTTTGTCTGGGGCATTATCTCGTTTGAGAAACTGCCGGTGGAAGCCTACCCGGATGTTGCCAACACTTGGGTCCAGGTGATTACGCAGTGGCCTGGCCGGGCCGCAGAAGAAGTGGAACAACAAGTCACCGTTCCAATCGAAATCCAGATGAACGGCATGCCGCATCTTCAGCATGTGCGGTCGGCTTCACTGGCGGGGCTATCCGTCGTCAATCTCATTTTCGATGATGATTCTGACAATGACTGGGACCGCCAGAAGGTTACGGAACGACTAGGACAGGTGACCCTGCCGCCCGGCCTCAGCGCCAGCATCGGTCCAGATTTCAGTCCGATCGGCTCGATTTATTGGTACACACTCAAAGGCACCAATCCCGCTTATGACGTGATGGAGCTAAAATCCATCCAGGATTGGGTCATCAGCAAATATATCAAGTCAGTGCCCGACGTTGTGGACGACTCGTCCTTCGGCGGGATCACGCGCGAGTATCAAGTGCGAGTCGATCCGGACAAATTGGTCTCCTACGGGCTGAGTCTTGCGCAAGTCGAGCAGCAATTATCGAACGGCAACGCAAATGCGGGCGGAAGTTTCATCGAACAAGGCGCACAGCAAATCAACGTTCGCGCTGTGGGGCTGGTTCGCGATGTCAAGGATATCGAAAGGACCGTCCTCAAAACGCAGAATGGCACGGCCTTGCAGCTGAAGGATATTGCGGTCGTCTCGCAGGGGCCAAAGATCCGCTTAGGCCAAATAGGAAAAGCAATCCATCGAGCGGATGGCGTGGTGGTCGATGACAATGACGTGGTGGAAGGTATCGTGTTCTTGCGCAAAGGGGCGGACACGGCCACCACGCTGGATGGAATCCACGCCATGGTTCGGCGGCTGAACGATCAGATACTTCCTCCTGGCGTTAAAATCGTTCCTTACTTGGACCGCGACGACCTTGTGCACTACACCACCCGCACGGTCATGCACAACCTGACTGAGGGAATGGTTCTGGTCGTAATCATTCTTTTCATCTTCCTCGGCAATGTACGCGCCGCGATCATTGTCGCGTTGACGATTCCATTCGCCTTGCTTTTTGCTTCCATCTGTCTCGATTTGCGGCACATTTCGGCCAATCTGCTTTCCCTGGGCGCTTTGGATTTCGGCATGGTCGTTGACGGTGCCGTAGTGATGGTCGAAAACATCGTCCGCCACCTAAACCACCAGGGATCCGATCAAGGGACTCCCCTTGATCGCATTCGCCAAGCGGCCCATGAAGTGCAGCGGCCCGTCTTTTACGCCATCGCCATCATCATCACCGCATACCTCCCAATCTTTACTCTGGAACGCGTCGAAGGAAAATTGTTCAAGCCCATGGCATGGACGGTAGCCTTCGCACTTCTGGGCGCTTTGATTTTTTCCATGCTGATTGCTCCCGCTCTGGCCAGTCTTTTTTTCTGGTCGGGGGTCAAGGAATGGAAAAACCCAGTAATGGGTTATCTGACTGTCCACTACCGAAAGGCGGTCACTTGGGCGGTTCGCCATCGCGCGATCACCGTTGGTGGCGCCGCCATTTGCTTTGCCTTTGCGATTTTCCTGGCCTTCGGCGGCGTTATCGGTTCGGAATTTCTGCCGCATTTGGATGAAGGCGCCATTTGGGTTCGCGGCACGTTGGCGCCCAGCACTGGACCGACCGAAGGCGCGCGCATCGCCGACAAAGCCCGCCAGGTACTTTGCTCCTTTCCCGAAGTCCCACAGGTAGTCGACCAGGTGGGACGTCCAGACGATGGCACGGACACCACAGGCTTCTTCAATACGGAGTATTTCGTTGATCTGCTCCCAAAGGAAAAATGGCGTCCGGTCTTCCATCAGGATAAAGAAAAGCTAATCGCAGCCATGAACCACGAACTGGAAAAAATCCCAGGTGTCATCTGGAACTTCTCTCAGCCGATTTCCGACAACCTGGAAGAGGCTGTCAGCGGGGTCAAGGGCGCGCTCGCCGTGAAAATCTACGGTGATGATCTTAAGACCCTGGAAGAAAAGGGCGACCAGGTCGTAAGCGTCATGCAAGGCATCCGAGGCGTGCAGGATCTCGGATTGTTTCGCGTTCTCGGCCAACCGAATCTTGATTTTGCTGTCGACCGGGATCGGGCCGCCCGGTTTGGGATCAATGTCTCCGATGTCCAGGATGCCATTCAGACCGCCGTCGGCGGCAATGCGCTCACCCAAGTTCTTATCGGGGAGCAAAGATACGATCTCGTGTTGCGTTATTTGCCAGAATACCGGGACACCAGGGAGGCCATTGAGAAGATCCGCCTGCTCGCTCCCACGGGAGAGAGAGTCTCACTCAGCCAACTGACAAAAATCACCGTCAGGGATGGGGGATCAGAAATTTACCGTGAGTCGAACTCACGGTACGTGGCCGTTAAATATAGCGTGCGCGGCAGAGATCTCGGCGGCACCGTCGAAGAGGCGATCAAGAAAGTCAACGCTGCCGTCAAATTGCCGGTGGGCTATTCCATTGACTGGGCCGGCGAATACGAGAGTGAAAAGCGTTCGGAGAAGCGGCTACTAATCGTATTGCCCATCACCGTACTCGTCATTTTCGTCATCCTCTACGCCATGTTCAAATCCATGAAGTGGGCGCTTCTCATTCTCACGAACGTTGCCATGGCGCGCCTTGGCGGCCTACTCGCTCTATTCCTCACGCATACAAACTTCAGTGTCTCCTCCGGAGTCGGCTTTCTTGCGCTTTTTGGTGTTTCGGTCCAGACCGGCGTTATCATGCTCGAATACATCAATCAACTTCGTGCCACGGGCTACACGATCGAAGAATCCGCGGTGGAAGGGGCTGTCCTGAGGCTTCGGCCCATCATGATGACCATGTTGGTGGCGACGCTCGGTTTGCTTCCCGCAGCGCTTTCCCATGGTATCGGATCCGATTCGCAGCGTCCCTTTGCCATCGTAATCGTAGGAGGCCTCATCTCCGACCTGGTCATGAGTATTTTCCTTCTGCCAACGCTCTACGTCTGGTTTGCTCACGATGGTGATAAGCTTCCGCAGCCTGAGGAAGCCATCTGAGGGATTCAGCGATTGACAGAGATGCGGTCCGTCGGCCAATGGCGAGTGGGAAGGACTTTTTTTGTTGCAGCGGCACTCTGTCCAGCGTGAAACGAAATGAGACGCCCCGGCGGTCGGAAGGAATTCCATCATGAATAAGATTGAAGTCTGCGCGCTTATTAAGGAGATAGGCATCGTTCCAGCGATTAGGGTGTCGTCTGCCGAAGACGCGCATTTTGCTGCCGAGTCCGTCACGCGCGGAGGAGTTCCAATTGTGGAAATCACGATGACGGTCGTCGGGGCGATTGACTTGATTTCGCATCTGGTTCGCTACCATCCAAAGATGCTCGTTGGCGCTGGCACTATTATGGATACCGAAATGGCGCGGAAGTGTGTCGATGCGGGGGCAAGTTTTTTGACCAGCCCCGGACTCGATTTGGCGATTATCGAGTTCGCCGCCAAAAAAGAGGTCGCTGTCCTCGCCGGTGCCTTGACACCCACTGAGGTGATCACTGCGTGGCGTGCGGGATCCGACTTCGTCAAAGTATTTCCCTGCGCGCAGGTTGGCGGTGACAGCTACATCAAGGCGTTGAGGAGTCCTCTGCCGCAGATTCCCTTGATTGCAGCGGGAGGCGTGAATCAACAGACGGCGGCCAATTTCATTTTGGCTGGTGCCACGGCCATCGGCGTTGGCGCCGAGCTTATCCCCACGGAAGCCATCGAGCGCCGACAGTCAGAACGAATCCGCGAATTGGCGCAGCGTTTCGTAGGATTCGTCAAAGATGCACGCGCCCGGCTCGAAGCGCGAAAGCCAAAGCGAGCCGCCAAAAAGTTCGATGGAGTCGAAAAGTGTGAAGAGATGTGACACATTTATACTGGCAAGTGCGGACATCGCAGCTGGAATGCGCAGCCAAGCGTAGCAATGGGACGACTCGCCACACAATTAGGCGTTCTTGCTTGCAGATGCCTGATAGCCTGCGCGTTTGCGGCGCCGGCAGCGGCCGCACAAGATCCAGTCTTGGCCAAGCAGGATTTTCCAGATAATGACGCACCTTCGCCAGCTGCCGATCCTCTTCCAATCATGTTTCCACACCAAGAGTGGAGCCGGCTCTGGCTGTCCGGGCAAGTCAATATTATCTCGCAGTGGCACCCAGCTTTCCCCTCGCCGTATCAAGGGCCCCACAGCCTCAGTCCAGAAGCACAAGATGCCACCTCGCATGTCTTCACACTTTTCACCGGGCTGCGTCTTAGCGGCACCACCGAACTGCTTTGTGACGTTCAAGAAACGGGTGGCCACGGGATTGGCGAAGCCTTGGGGCTTGCGGGCTTCACGAACCTTGATGTCGTGCGCAATCCTTTGCTGAGCAAAGCGCCGTACATTGCGAGGCTGATGATCCATCAGATCATTCCGCTGGGACACGCAAAAAAGCCCGCGGATCAGACTCCTTATTCTCTTTTTCGCGAACTGCCGGAGCGCCGCCTCGAGGTGCGCTTCGGCAAATTCAGTTTGGTCGATTTCTTCGATGTCAATTCCTACGGGAACGACTCCAATTTTCAGTTCATGAATTGGACCGTTGATAACGTCGGCACCTACGACTATGCGGCGGACACTCGCGGATACACCTTCGCCGCGATGTTTGAATATCACGACCATTGGGGAACGGTGCGGTTTGCGGAAGGGTTGATGCCCAAGGTGGCCAACGGAATTAATCTGGACGCGGACATGGCCCGCGCCCGAGCGGAAAATATCGAGTTCGAATTTCACAGGAAGATTATAAGAGGTCAAACGGGCGTGCTTCGTCTGCTCGCGTACGTGAATCACGCGAATATGGGCGTCTACCGGCAGGCCATAGACAATTTTCTCGCAGGCCTCACGCCGCAGCCGGAAATCACCGACCACCCTCTTCAAACCACGATCAAGTATGGCTTCAGCGGCAATTTCGAGCAGCCTCTAAATGATTGGCTGGGCATTTTCGGACGCTGGGGATGGAACGAAGGACAGCACGAGTCTTACGCGTATACAGAAGTGGATCAAACGGATCAGATTGGCGCGGCTTTTAAGGGTACGCTTTGGCACCGCAAGTGGGACCGCGCAGGCGTTGTTTTCGTGTCCAACGGAATCTCGCACGATCACGCGGAATATCTGGCCCTGGGCGGAGAGGGTTTCTTGCTAGGTGACGGGCGCCTGAACTATGGCCGGGAAAATATCGTCGAAACTTATTACACCATTCACGCTTGGCGCGGGATCTATCCATCCCTCGGACTGCAGCATGTCAACAACCCCGGTTACAACCGCGACCGCGGCCCTGTTCTGGTGCCGACACTGCGGCTGCATGTCGAGTTCTAACTAATCACCAGCAGAATTGTGCATGCGCCACCCTGCACATAGATGGAGCCAGACACGAGTAAGGGGAAATCCTTCGATATCACTGAGAATGCGTGCGCATGTAACTAGCGCGTTCACCACATACGTCGTCACCCCGCAGTTCCCGCAAAGCGCAGGACACAAATTCTCCAGTCACTTTTTTGCGCCAGCTCATATCGAAGTCCGTATTGTCGAGCGGCTTAGCGATGCGAGCTGCGAGAACGGCGGCTTCTGCAATCGATTCCGCGTTCAAGGCACGGCCTGCGAGAAATGTTGCAGCGCCTGCTGCGACCAGTGGCCGCGAAGCAGCAGATCCAATCACAATGCGCGCGTCTTCGACCACACCGGCGGCCGAAATACGCACGGATGCCGCAACGGACAAAACGGGAAAGTCGAACGACCCGCGCCGGCGCAGTTTCCAGTAAGTGCTCTTCCATCCGTGTAGCGAATCCAGCAAGACTTCCGCCAGAATCTCGTTGGGTTTCCTCTTGATGTAGTCCAGCCCATCATTGTTATAGAGATCCGCGAGCAAAACTTCGCGTTGTTCCGATCGCGAGACTAGGCGAACGCGCGCTCCAAGTGCGATCAGCGCGGGAGCTGTGTCTGTCGATGAAACTGCCATACACTTCGGACTTCCCGGCGCGACCCAGCATGTGTCTCCATCCTTCTTCAGGCAAAAGTCGATCGCCTTTCTCCACTCATAATTCTGATCGTAGTAGTTGCACCGCGTATCGAGGCAAAGATTGCCGCCGAGCGTGGCCATGTTTCGAATGTGCGGAGTCGCCACCAGCGAAGCCGCCTGCGCCAGCGCGGTCAAGCCATTTCGAAAGCGTGCGTCGGCTGCAATGTCCGCGAGCGTCACGCAAGCTCCCAACCGCGACGCAGAAGGATTCATTTGAACGCGATTCAACTCCTCGATGTGGCGAAGGCTCATCAGCGTTTTCGGAACTTGCTGCCTGCGCTTCATGTTGGGAAGTAAATCCGTGCCGCCGGCGAGCGGCATGGCCTTCGCGCCCTCGCCGTCCAGAATGCGAGCAGCTTCCTCTAACGTGTGCGGCGCGCGAAATTCGAAAAGTGGCAGGCGCATCATGAGCTGAGCACCTTTTCTTTTTCAGGCTTGGGCCTCGCCGGCCGCGGTACATCGTTCACCGCATTTCCGTCCCCACCCTCCCACGGCGGAGGAACACGCAGCGCTTCCGGCCAATCGACATGTGGAAAATGGCTCGGTCCAAATCGCGGCTCGCGACCCGCCTTCTTTTCCGCAAGTGCTTTCATGATTTTTTCCGGAGTGATTGGTACCTCATCAATCCTCACGCCTACCGCGTCGTACACCGCATTCGCAACCGCCGGCATGATCGGCAACAGAGGCCCCTGACCGACTTCCTTCGCCCCAAACGGCCCACGCGGATCAGGCTCCTCGATCAGCTCCGTAAACACTTCGGGCATATCCAGCGACGTCGGGCTCTTATACTCGAGCATCGATGGAAATTTGTGTACCAGCGCGCGCGAAAGCTTTTTCGGCAAACGCCGGAACTCCTGCTCTTCCATCAAGGCTTCGCCCAGCCCCATGTAAACGCTTCCTTCGACCTGTCCTCGCACCAGCGTCGGATTCAGCGCGCGCCCGATGTCGTGCGCGATCCAAATCTTCGGCACCGTTATCCATCCAGTCGCGGCATTTACCGCAACCTCCACGACCGCAGCGGTGTAGGAATAGGTCGGCGACGGCCCCACGCCTCCGCCTTTATAAAGCGCCGGCGACTTCGGCGGAGTGTACGATCCCATTGCGCCGATCGTGCCGAACCGCGCTTCGGCTAAACACACCGCCTCGGCAAACGTGACGCCCTTTTCCGGCGCAATCGAATCGAAAATGCGTTTGTCCGCGAAGCTCAAGCGCTCCTTCGGAATTGCAAGCTTTTCCGCGACCGCTTCCGCGATGATCGCCTTCCCTCGTTCCGCGGCCTGCAAGGCCGCGTTGCCAGCCATGATCGTTACTCTGCTCGAATACGATCCCAAATCCACCGGCCCCAAATCCGTGTCGCCCGTGTACAGACGGATGTCAAACGTGTCCAGTCCCAGAACTTCGGCGACAATTCCTGCGAGCACATCATCCGAACCCTGGCCAATCTCCGTGGCGCCGCAAAAAACCGCTACGCCGCCGCCGCGATCGAATTTGATGTGCACTCCAGAGTGCGGCATGTTGTTCCAGTAAATCGGTAGTCCCGCTCCCGTCAGATAGGCGGAGCAAGCCAGCCCCACTCCGTGGCCCTCCGGCATCTTGCGGAACTTTTCCTGCCAGTCCGAATTCTTGACGACGCGCCGAATGCATTCCGAAAGATTAACGACGCTCAGCCGAAAAAAATTAGCTGTCACCGCATTCGAAGACTCTGCGATCTTCAGCCGCAAAGCCGCAGGATCGATGCCCAATTTCTCCGCAATCTTGTCGAGCTGTACCTCTTGCCCAAAGCGCGGCTGCACCGTCCCATGGCCGCGTTTCGGACCACACGGCGGCTTATTCGTAAATGTCCGGCACCCCTGAAATTTGTATCGTGGAATGTGGTATGTCGTCGTCTGCAGCGCTCCGGTATAAAACGTGCTCGCAACGCCATACGAACCGTAAGCGCCGCCGTCAATCAGCGTTTGCAAATGCATCCCGGTGATCGTGCCGTCTTTCTTCACGCCCGTTTTGAATTTCATCAAAACTGGATGCCGACCGCGGTGGCAATAAAACACTTCCTCACGCGTCAAACAAATCTTCACGGGCCTGTCCAGCATTAGCGCTGCCTTGGCCACCACAATCTCGTGATTAAACGGATCGCTCTTCCCGCCGAATCCTCCGCCGTTCGGCGTGGCAATCACACGAATATGCCCCGGCGGCATTTGCAAAACTTTCGCGAGCGCGCGATGCAAGTAATGCGGCGTCTGCGTACTGCTCCAAATTGTTAGTTTCCCCTCGGGATCTTTGATCGCGACGGAAGCATGCTGTTCGATCGGCAGGTGCGTGTTGCCCTGATAAAAAAAAGTGTCTTCGAAAACTTCATCCCCTTCCGCAAACCCTTGCTCTACATCTCCGAATTCCAGCGACACGCGCTTATGAACGTTTCCTTCTTCGCCGTAGTCGTGAATCCGCGGCGCAGAAGTCGCCAGCGCTTCTTCCGGGTCGGAGATCGTCGTCAGCAGTTCGTAATCTACGTCAATCAAGTCCAGCGCTTCGAACGCGGTCAGTTCCTCGCGCGCGACAACCGCCGCCACAGGATCGCCGACGTGTCGCACATGATCCCTGCAAAGCGCCTGCTCATCCTGGCTCACAGGCAAGATTCCATACTCGATGGGGAGATCTTTTCCGCTCAGAACTAAATACACTCCGGCGTGGGCCGCAGCCCGCGACGTATCAATCTTTCGAACTAACGCATGTGGATGCGGAGAGCGCAACAGTTTGCAATACGCCATCCGCGGCAAAAAAATATCGTCTGCAAAGCGCGCCTGCCCCGTAACCTTCGCTCGTGCATCGACTCGTCGTCGCGGAACACCAATGACGCGCATCTCTCTCGCGTCGTCCTTCGACTCGTTCCCGTCGGCGTTCGGCAAGTCTTCCGGTTTGGACATCCCTGCTCCTGCGCGCCAACAAACTCGCGCCCCGTCGCGAAACTTCAAGCCACGGATTTTTCTGAGCCCGCGATCTTGATCATGGCCGCTTCCACAGCCTCAAAGATTTGCTGATAACCTGTGCAACGGCACAGATTTCCGGACAGAGCTTCCCGAATCTGGTCCAGCGAAGGATGCGGATTCTGATCCAACAACGCTTTCGCGGTTACTAAAATCGCCGGCGTGCAATAACCGCATTGTGCCGCGCCCAAATCCGCGAACGCATCCTGCAAAGGATGCAATTTGCCGTCCGTTCCAAGGCCCTCGACCGTCAGAACGCTCTTCTTGTCACACTCCAGCGCCAGCAGCAAACAGGAAAGCACCGGCTTGCCTTCCACCAAAACCGCGCAAGCCCCGCACTCACCCAATTCACAACCGTGTTTCGTTCCCGTGTGACCCAAGTCCTCGCGAAGCACTTCCAATAAAGTTTTGTACGGCGCAAATGCAACGTCCGTCTCCTCGCCATTGAGCGTTAGCCGGATGTGCGCCGTCTTCTGTGACTCCGTCGGCAGCGTAATCGAAATCACGTCAATTCACCTCTTCCTGCGCAATCGCCTCGCCCGCGCTCACCGCGGAAACAAACGCGCCGCATTGTCGTACAAAATCTTGCGCTTCGCCTCGGCCCCAATCGGAAGCGCATGAAACTTTTCAATATTTCCGTTGATTTCCGGAACGCCTGGACCCGGCCAGTCCGTTCCCCACAAAACTTTGTCCGCAATGTCTTCAATCCGCGGAAAATATTCCATCAATTTCTGCGGAGGTATCCCGGAAATGTCCATGTACATATTCTTATGCCGGCGCACCAGAAAAAACGCTTCGTTCATCCACAGAGGCCGTCCCCCATGCGCCAGTATCACCACGAGATTCGGGTAATCGATACTCACGTCGTCGCATAACATCGGCTGCGCGTGCAAATTTCTCGCGCCAGGAAAAATCGAAGTCCCCGTATGAATCATCACCGGCATTCCGTTTGCCTGTGCCCGCTCATAAATCGCGGCCAAATCCGTGTTTCCATTCATATACGAATTTGGCGTGAGCACTTGATGCGATGGATGCAGCTTGATCGCGCGAATCCCCATCTTCGCCATGCGGTCCACTTCCGCTCCCGCATCAGGTACCGTCCCCGGCAGCACGCCGCCAAACGCAATCAATCGATCCGGAGCAGCGCTGCAATACCTCGCGCTCCAATCATTCACCTCGGGTGTGAACCCAATGATCTTCGGCGCGACGTAATTGATCAAACCCGCGCGTTCGACGCCCAGACTATCCAAGTGCGCGAGAAAAGCCTTTGGATCCTCGCAGTAGCGCATCACATCCGCGTAGTCTTTCCGTCCGCGCTTCATCAGGTCCATCGCGGACGGCTTCATCATGTGATACGGCATGATGTGAATGTGGATGTCGATGATCGGCTGCATCAGTGTGTGTCCTGGGAAAGGGAGATCGCCGCCCTTCAGTTGAATCGCACATATTCAAAGTCCAACGGCTTGCTGTTGATTCCTCGAAGCGGCGGCGCAATCCAGTTCGCAAATTTCCCTGGTTCCACCACGCGCCCGGTCATCAACGATTGCACAAACTTTTCGTCCGCCGGGCTTGGCAGCCATTCGTGTTTGCGCTTCTCCCAGGCCTCTGCGGTCAAAACTTCTCCACTGATGCTGATGTGATGCCCCGCAAAATTCCCAATTGCGCGGTGAAAACCCTTGTGTGGCAACTTCAGCCTAAATGGAATCCCAGCTTCATCGATCACCCGTTGCCAGCGTGCCAATCCATCCGCGATCTCTTCGATGTAATCGTCGCGCAACCGCTCGTTCAAAGCCGTCAGCGCCGGAACGTTCTTCTTTACGATTGTTTCGCCGATCACCTCGTACACCGGGTACTCCGCCTCGCTCAGCACGTGATCGTCCTCGAGTTTCGTCTCGCGAAACCGTCCCTTTAGCCCGTTGGTGAAATAACTCGCCGCGTTTGAAGAGACATCCGAGCCGTAAAGGTCGAGCGTCACGCTACAGTGAAAGTTGAGGTATTTCTGAATCGTCTGCAGATCAATCACTCCCAGCGCCCGTACTTGCGTCGGATCTTCCAATTTATTTTCCTTCATCACTTCGCAAGTGCGCTTGATGATCCGCGTAATGCCCGTCTCTCCGACAAACATGTGATGTGCTTCCTCGGTTAGCATGAATCGGCAAGTTCGCGAAAGAGGATCGAAGCCGGACTCCGCCAAGGCACACAATTGAAATTTGCCGTCCCGGTCCGTAAAAAATGTAAACATATAGAACGCCAGCCAGTCCGGAGTCGGCTCGTTGAACGCGCCAAGAATGCGCGGATTATCGGCGTCGCCGGATCGTCGCGCCAGCAAAGCCTCCGCTTCCTCGCGCCCGTCGCGTCCAAAATACCTATGCAGCAAATAGACCATCGCCCACAAATGTCGTCCCTCTTCGACGTTCACCTGAAAAATATTTCGCAGATCGTACATCGAAGGACATGACGATCCCAGCAAGCGCTGCTGTTCCACCGAAGCCGGCTCCGTATCTCCCTGCGTCACAATCACGCGCCGCAGCGTGGACCGGTACTCTCCTGGCACTTCCTGCCACGCCGGCTGCCCTTTGTGAATCCCAAAATTCACTTCGCGCTTTTCATTGCGTGGCTGCAAAAAAATCCCCCAGCGGTACTCCGGCATCTTCACATAGTCGAACTGCGCCCATCCGTCCGGCTCCACGCTGATCGCCGTGCGCAGGTAGACCTCATAATTGTGGCTCTCGTTCGGACCCATGTCGTACCACCAGCCCATGTACGCCGGCTGCCAGTGTTCCAGCGCGCGCTGCAAGGCGCGGTCCCGTCCCAAATCTACGTTGTTCGGAATTTTCTCGGTGTAATCAATCATGGCCTTCTCCTCAGTAATTTCCGACCTGCTCGCGCTTCAGCTCAGCTTCTAAACTCTTTCCCAATTGAATTTCACGGGCGCACCCGTTCCGTAAACCTTCAGCGCACCGTTTGTTCCCACCGCATTCGGCCGAATAAAAATCCAGTTCTGCCAAGCGGACAATCGTCCGAAAACGCGCGTTTCAAGAGTCTCGTTAATTCCAAAACGCAAATTCGCCTCAAGCCCTGTCAAAGCATCCGGCGAAAGCGCCGCGCGCGATTCGAGCGCCTGACGGATTTCATCTTCCCAGTCAAGGTCGTCGGGCGCCGCCGTCACCAGGCCCGCTTCCATCGCTTCATGAACTGTCATTATTTTTCCGATCAAACGCCGCAGCCTCTCGACTTGTTCGGTATCCTGATAAAATCGCGCCGCCGTTCGCGAAAGACCATTCACCATCGGCAACGGTCCAAAATTCATCCGCGAAAGAACAACGCTCGCAACATTCTCGCCATCTTGTGAATCGCGCATGTAAATCCGGTCCGCGGCGAGCGCCAATTCGAAAAGCGTCCCCGCAAAGCACGAACCCGGCTCGACAATCGCGTAGAGCGAACGCGAAGAAACATCGATCCGCGCAAACGTGCGCCGCATCATTCCCAGAACTTCCCGCACAAACCAATTGTCTTGGTGATTCAAGAGAAATTCGTCGGCCACTAGAACTGCTTCGGGATTACCTGTTGCCTTGAGGATCCAAAGGCCTAAATCAAGTTCCGTTGTCCGCAGCGTCAAAATAGCGTCATCGAGCTCTCGCGCTATCTGCAGCGGCCACCAGCTCGCCCCCGCCGCATGCGCGCTCTCAAGGGTGTGTGCCTGCACGGACTGAGGAGCACGAACGGTTAGCGTCACTGTACGCGCCTCGCGATTCACCTGGGCGTCAACATATTCGTAATGCACTCCTGCTTCATCGACAGCACGCTTCATTGGCGTCAGCGCCACGCCTTTGGCGTCAGTGGGCCGATCGCTTTGCTCCGCGAGTTTCAGCGCGCGCTGCTTGATGTGCTCGCTAAACTGTTGTGGCTTCACCACTTCATCCACCAACCGCCAATCTTTCGCTCGCTGTCCGCGCACCCCGTCTGGATTTGTGCAGAACATGTCTGCAAAATCCCGACGAACCTTCCGTTTGTCTGTGACACGCGTCAGGCCGCCGGTACCGGGCAGAACACCAAGCAAAGGCAACTCTGGCAAACTAACAGCCGACGAGCGATCATCCACCAGAACAATCTCGTCACACGCCAGCGCCAGTTCGTAGCCGCCGCCCGCCGTCGTCCCATTGCAGGCTGCGATGAATTTCAACCCGGAGTGCGCGCTCGAATCCTCAATCCCATTCCGCGTTTCGTTTGTGAACTTGCAGAAGTTCACTTTCCACGCGTGCGAAGAGAGGCCGAGCATATAGATGTTCGCGCCCGAACAAAAAATTCTGTTCTTCGCGCTCGTAATAATTACGGAACGAATCTCCGGATGCTCAAACCGGATCCGCTGCAGCGCATCGTGCAGTTCAATGTCGACCCCCAGATCATAGGAATTCAATTTCAGCTTGTAGCCCGGGCGGATTCCGCCGTCTTCCGCGACGTCCATCGTCAGCGTCGCCACTGGCCCGTCGAAACCGAGCCGCCAATGTTTGTACTTGCTCGGATCCGTCCGGTAATCCGGGGCTTCCACTTTTGCCTGAAGCTGTTCTGTCGCGGCGACGTCCATGTGATCCTCCTACTCCTGCCTGGCCTGCAAAGCGGTCTTCAGCTTCACAAAACTTTCTTCGACGGAATTCCCGGAGGTGTCGAGATACATGTCAGCCTTCCGGTAGAGCGGCTCACGCGCTTCGAGAATTCGGCGCAAATCCTCCATTGCTTGATTGCCGCCAGCAATCGCGCGCAAATCGCCTTGCGCGATCACGCGCGCCATGTGTTCTTCCGGACGGGCCTTGATCCACACCGTATAGCAATTCGAAAGCAGGTAATCGTAAGTCTCTTTTTCCGAGACAACGCCTCCGCCGGCGGAAAGTATCGCCCCCTCCTGCTCATGAAGGACGCGTTCCAGCGAGCGCCGTTCGATGGCTCGATAACCGGCCTGCCCGTAAAGCGAAAAGATTTCTCCGAGCGGCATGCCCGTATCTTTTTCAATCTCACGGTCGAGTTCGATGAACGGAATATTCATCTCCTGGCCGAGCCGCGACCCCAACGTCGATTTGCCGGCCCCGCGCAATCCGATAAGCGCCACGCGCTTCCGCCGTGCCGCTTCTTCGCCGCCAAATTCGCGCAGCAATCGAGACATCGCGTCCTCGACGCGATGCGCCGGAAGCCGCTCGAGAAATCTCTGGATCAAAATCTTTTCATGCCGCGTTTCCGCTTCCGCCGCGAACAATTCCGCAAGAGACACGTGAAGCGCCGCGGCGATCCTTCGCAAAAGCACGATCGAAACATTTCCCTCGCCCGCCTCGAGCTGCGCCAGATGCCGTTCCGAAACGTCTGCCTCGCGCGCCATCATTTTGCGCGTCATCCCCCGCCGGTTCCGCAATTCCCGCACGCGCTTGCCCAACGAGAGCAGAAAGCCATCGTTCGAAACGCCCGTTACGCGTTGGCTGCCGGACTCTTTTGTAGGGGTGCTGGTCGGCATGTTGGGTATATAAGGATGGTACGGAACTTCACCTGCAGTATACCGCATGTGCTCGCCATACCGTCAAGCGGAAGAAAAGGGCCTGAACACATTTGCTCGAGGCACTCCAGTCTTCGCCGACGATCTTTTGTAAGTTATTGTATTATGTGCGCTTACGTCATCCCCTGGATGAATTCAGGAACAGTCAGCTCTGCATCAGTCATACGAGCAGATGCACTATTATGCCGATGCCGTGATATGATCTCACGTTCCAGCGTTCGAATAGTCAGGTCTCGAACCAGTCTTCGAATTTTGCGAAGACGCAAACCGGAATTGCGACGCCGCGGAGGCGACTAAATGAAGCTGCCAAATTATGTATCCGGCCAATGGAAAGAAGGAACAGGCGCAGGCGAACCGCTCGTCGATCCAGTCACCGGCAAAGAATTAGCACGAATCTCCTCACAAGGCGTCGACGTGAAAGCAGCCCTCGAGTTTGCTCGTTCGAACGGCGGCCCAGCCCTTCGAGCGCTCACCTATCGCCAGCGCGCGGACTTGCTCGGCAAAATCGCTGAGACGCTCGCCGCAAATCGCGACGAATATTTTCGAATCTCCCTGCTGAATTTAGGCGCGAACCAAGCCGACGCGTCCTTCGATGTAGACGGCGCAATTTACACGATGAAATATTACGCAAAAATCGGCCAGGCCCTGGCCGACGGAAAATTTCTGAAGGAAGGCGCGCCAGTTTCCATTTCGAAGACGGGCGTGTTTGTCGGGCAACATTTTCTGCTGCCAACGAAAGGCGCGGCGGTTTTTATTGACGCGTTTAATTTTCCGGCGTGGGGCGTGTGCGAAAAAGCCGCGCCCGCGTTGCTATCCGGCGTTCCCATTGTGGTCAAGCCCGCCTCACCGACGGCGTGGCTGGCTCACCGAATTGTCGAAGACATCGTTAAGGCAAATATTCTGCCGCCGGGCGCGGTCTCTATTCTGTGCGGCTCGGCGCGCGATATTCTCGATCACGTCGGCGAATGCGACATCATTTCTTTCACCGGCTCGGCGGACACCGCAGCGCGCATTCGCTCGAATCCAAATATTTTGCGGCGCTCCGTTCGCGTCAACATCGAAGCGGACAGCATCAACTCCACCATTCTCGGACGAGACGCCGCTCCTGGAACCGATTTGTTCGATCTACTTGTCAAGGAAGTCGTGCGTGAGATGACGCTGAAAGCTGGACAGAAATGCACTGCAATCCGGCGCATGCTAGTTCCACGGCCACACATGAAAGCGCTTGGCGACGCGATCGCTGCGCGATTGAGTTCGATGAAAGTGGGCAATCCGCGAAACGCGGAAGTGCGAGTCGGGCCCGTGGTGAACAAAGCGCAGCAAACGGCCTGTCTCGAAGGGCTGAGACAGTTGAAAGAAGAGTGCACAGTTTTATTTGGCGGCGATGAAAATTTCCAGCCGATCGATGCCGATGCGAAGAAATCCGCGTTCGTGCAGCCAACGTTGCTCGCTTGTGAGAAAGGTCTCGAGGCGAAGTTTGTGCACGACGTTGAAGTTTTCGGCCCCGTCGCGACACTTGTAGCGTATGACGGAATAGAGGATCTCATCGCGATCGCGCGACGCGGCCTCGGCTCGCTCGTCGCTTCGATTTTTGCGAACGATCCTGCTTTTCTCCAAAGTGTTGTGATTGGCATCGGCGATCTGCATGGGCGCATTATGATTGTTGATTCCAGCGTCGGCACCCAGTTCACCGGGCACGGCAACGTCGTGCCGAGTTGCTTGCATGGCGGTCCGGGAAGGGCCGGCGGCGGCGAAGAGCTAGCCGGGCTGCGCGCGTTGCTGCTCTATCACCGGCGCTTTGTCGTGCAAGGTCCGACAGCTTGCACGGCGGATTTGTCGAGCTTGTCTGCCGATACAAGCCTTTTTTATTCTTAAGGGTTCTTCGAAAGCTATGAAGCATCCTGGGCTTGCTGATCTTGCAGTTCGCGGAGCTTGAATCGCTGGAGTTTTCCCGTGGCCGTCTTGGGAATTTCGGTCAGAAATTCAATCCATCGCGGGCGCTTGTAACCTCCGATCTTTTGCCCAACCAACTCTTGCAATTCCTGTGACAACTCTTCGCTCGGTGCGAACTCCGCGTTCAAGACCACATAGGCAGCCGCTTTGGTTAAGCCATCTTGGTCTTCGCGAGCAACGACCGCGGCTTCGCGGACCGCTGGATGCTCGATTAAAACGCTCTCGACTTCCGCGGGGCTTAGCCAGAGGCCGTGAACTTTGAAAACATCGTTCGAGCGCCCCGCATACCAAAAGTAGCCCTCCTCATCCTGGAAATATTTGTCGCCGGTACGGAACCAGTCGCCCACAAAAGTTTCCTTGGTTTTTTCGTGTTTGTTCCAGTAACCGGAACAGGTAGAGTCCCCTTTGATGAGGAGATCGCCAATCTCGTTGGGAGCGACGGTATTGCCGTGCTCGTCGACGATTCTGGCTTCGTAGCCGGGAATAATCTTTCCGCTCGAGCCGGGCCTCGCTTCGCCGGGGCGGTTAGCGATGACCATTTGCAAAGTTTCCGTGGAGCCAAGCGAGTCTAGAATTTCAACGCTGAAACGCTCTTTGAATCGATGAAACAACGGCGCAGGGAGCGATTCGCCGGCCGAGATGGCGTGACGCACGCTGGAGAGATCGAATTCTTTTCCGTCTTCGCGATGATGCGCCAGCAGTGCCGCAAAATTTGTGGGCACGGAAAAAAAGAGCGTGGGGCGGTAGCGCTCGATATCGGCATAGATCGTGGCGGGAACGGGGCGCACCGGAGAAAGAATCGTCGTGGCGCCGCAGCCGAGAGGGAAGTAGCCGGCATTTCCGAGGCCGTAGGCAAAAAACAATCGCGCGACGCTGAAGCAGCGGTCGCTCTCTTTCATTTGCAGGATGCCCTTAGCGTACAGCTCGCAGCAAACGACCATGTCGTGATGAAGATGGACGCAGCCTTTGGAAGCGCCAGTGCTTCCGGAGGAGTAGAGCCAGAAAGCAGGCTCGTCTTTGCTGGTGTGCGCCGCTGGCAATTCCGCAGAGGCGGAAGCCGTCATATTTTGCAGAGAGTGATGATTGTGCGAGCGTCGGCCCTGTGATGGAAGATCCTGCTTTACTTCGCTAACCACGGTCTCTTGTAAATAGCGGAGCTCTTCTTTCGGAATGGATTGTAGATGTGGCAGTAGAGGTTCGCTGACCAAAGCCACGCGAGCGCGGCAATCGTTGAGGATGTATTCGTAGTCTTGGGGCTTCGCTTGTGTATTGACGGGAACAGCGACAGCGCCAATTTTGATTGCTCCGAAAAACGAGTAGAGAAACTCCGGCGTGTCGAGGAGCAAAAGAAGCACACGCTCTTCTGCGCGGACGCCGAGCGCGAGCAGGGCATTGCCAACGCGGTTGGTATTTTCCAGCAGTTGCTGATAGGTGACGCGCTCGTCGCCGCACTCGATGGCGACTTTCGCGCCCCGGCCTTCCTGGACGTTGCGGTCCACGAAATGTGTGGCGACGTTGAATGTTTCCGGCAACGCGATCAAGAGAGTGGCTGCCTCCTGCTGTTCCGCGTGGTGAGCTGGGAGATTCTTTCGCGCAAACGGGCGGCAGTATAGCACGAGGGAATTGGTGACTGGAGGCGGAGGCGGAGGCGGAGGCGGAGGCGGAGGCACCTTGCAATGTCTGAATGTTGAAAAGCTTGAGGATGTCGCGCCGCCGCACCATGAGGATGTCAAAGATTGACATTCGTGAAATTCATGGATACGCTTAGAAAGTCAGGGATTGGGAGCGAAGAGGCTAGCTTAGCTATGGATCAAATGAACGTCTCGATCACAGATCAACTTGCAGGTTACGTGCGGAAGAAGGTCAAGAGCGGGCGCTATAACAATGCCAGCGAAGTCGTCCGTGACGCTTTGCGGCGCATGGAGGAAGAGGACGAGCGCGCCCTCCGGCTGGCAAGGCCCAGTGCCTTGGACATCTTGACGGACCTTACGGAGGACCAGCTTGATGCCGTTCGCAGGCGCGTTCGGGCCGGCATTGCGAACATTGAGGCAGGCAAATTCGCCGAGTACGAAGGACGAGAAGGCCTAAGCAGGCTCGCGGATAAAGTGAAGGCGAGAGGGCGCAAGCTGCTTGCGAATCAGGCTTCAAGCAAGTAATGCGCTACCGTGTCTCAGAGGACGGGGAACGGGACCTGGAGGAGATTTTTCTGTATTGGGCGAGCCGGACAAGTCTGGAGATTGCAGACCGAGTAGTCGACAGGATCACCGAGCGATTCTGGCTGCTTGGAGAACATCCAAATGCGGGCAGAGCCGCGGACGACATCGCTAAGGGCGTGAAGTGCTTCCCCGCTGGGAACTATCTTATCTACTACCGCAAGACTCGACGGGGCACAGATATCCTTCATGTTTTTCACGGCGCTCGGGCGCAAAGAGATGCGTTTAAAAGGGCGAGAAAGCGCAGCCTCGAGTAGTCATTCTAGAATCGCTACGCGCGGACGGCCCTGGTTAGCTAGCGCGTCAGTCTCTGCCGTACCACAAGATTTCCGCCCAGCGCGCGCACCCGGCTATCGTACAATGCGGGCAACGTACGGCGTTTCACGCCAAACGCGCATCGAACACAAGCGAAGACGGGCGCTCTGGTGAGCCGGCGTGTATGATTGTGCCAGCTGTATTGTGAGATTGGGGTGAGTGTCATGAGACAACAGATTTCCCGACTGGCAGCACTCGTCATGGTTCTGCTGCTGTTGCCGGCGCCGGACTGGGCTACTTGCGGCGGCGGTGGCGGCGGCGGAATGGGTGGGATGAGAAGCGGCGGCGCTCCTGGTATGGGCAGCGAGCAGGTCTACCAGGTTCCCTGGAAAATTCTCAAACCGGAAGATGCTCTAGTTCCTGGCGGACTCGTCGTCTATTGGTTCCCTTCGTCCGTGCAAGAGTTTCAGAAATCGAGCTTGCGCAATTCGCGAAGCCTGTCTCTGTACGCGACGGAGTGTGTCACGATGGGCGTCGCCGAGGCTGGCTCCACTTTGGGCCAAAAGTTCGTCGGTGGAGACAAGCTTCCAGTGGTCGTGCTCGCGAAAACGGACGGGACGGTGATCAACAAGCTCCAGAACAACAACGGATTCCTGAAGGTCGATGATGTCGAAAAGCTGGTGGAATCCGAAATGAAGCAGCGCGAAGAGGTCGTTAAGAACGAGCTCAAAGCGGCCAAGGAAAAAGCAAAATCGGGGGACAAAGATGGCGCGATCCCGTTGTACAAATCGGTGCTCGTCGAAAAATGCCTTTTCCCGGGCAAAGCGAAAGACGCGGCGAAAGAACTGAAAAAGCTCGGAGTTGATGTAACTGTGAAACTCTTTGACCCTCCAGTCATGAACCCCGTGCAGAGCGCCAAAATCGAAGCCGTCATGAAGCGCGGCCTTGACGCGGAGATGAGCGACAAATACGAAGATGCCGAGCGTCTCTATAGCGAAGCGCGCCGTTTGGATCCCGCCGATCCTGCTCCCCTGCGTTATCTCGGGGAGCTCTATCGCCATCACCTCGGCGATTGGGATAAAGCGCGCGTGACATTTCAGGCCATTCTCGACATGCCGTCCGAACCGCTATCGCGTGCTGTAGCACTCCATGGGCTCGGGAAGATGACCATCCACGAAGGCGACTTCCTTGCAGGCTTGCACCTGATGGAAGATTCGGTGCGTGAATATCCGCTGGCGCTGGCGTACCGCAATCTGGCCGTCTACTGGAACTCGGAAGGCAATGCCGCCAAAGCTGACTACTACACGCGCGAAGCCACGAAGCTTGATCCGACCGATCCGTACAATCTGGTCTTCGCCGCCGCGTTCCTCGCCGGCAACGGTCATGGTGACGAGGCGTTGAGAATTGCGCAGGAAAACGAAGCGATGCTGCCTGCTTCCTACAACCTTGCCGCCATTTACGCGCAGCTCGGGCAAAAGCAAAAAGCTCTCGACCTTCTCAAACGCCATTTTTTTGAATACGAGCGTTACCAAGCGGTGCGCTCGAAGGAAATGATGGAAGCCCGCGTTGACGCGGTGTTTGCGTCTCTCCGCGAAGATCCGCAATTCATTGCGCTGACCAGCGCCGCCGACGGAAAACTTCCAATACCCCAAAACGGCAAAATGCCTACGGTGGCCCCAGCCAAAATGTAGGTGTAGACCGCGCGCGGCTTGCTACTTGCCGGCGTGGGCGCTTGCCGCGCTTGTAACAACTGGGACATCTTCGCCCAGTGCGGTTGCAAGGGCGATAAGGTGGTCTTGTTCATCCTTGAGGATTTCGCGAATGTATTCTGCCATGGCGTACTCGCCCAGACTTTCGCACTGACGGACGCGTTCGCGATAACGGCGGATGGTCGCCATCTCGTTCTCGAGATCAAACTGGAGCATTTCTTTGGGTTTCTGTGAAGTGCGAACGTGCTTCGGCAAGACCGCGGGCATGCCTCCGAGGTAATCAATCTGTTCGGAGATGATCAGAGCGTGGCTGAGCTCTTCTGCGGCGTGCTTCTCGAGTTCTCCGGCGATGTTCATGTACTCGGCACCGCTCAAGACCTGCGAATAAACCACGTAGGAGATGATGGCCTGGTATTCGCCCGCGAGGTCTTCATTTAGAAACTCGATCAAATCTTCACGTGTGATTTGACGCCCGGAATGGATCGTGGTCTCTTCTTTCTCAGTTTTCAAGGTAGCTTCCTCTAATCTTTGGATGCGAGCAGACTCCGGCAAGTTCACTTTTTCTTGACACCATGCCAAGTGACGAAAGACTTAGGCGTCTCTGACGCTGCGGTAAGCTTCCTGGCCGGCTTCGACCGCTCCGGCGACGGTGGCTTTGACGTCGTCCACGGTCTCTTGTGCGCGGCGCTTCCAGCGCTTTCCGGTCGATGCCGCATCACCTATGCCTTTCTTCACAGTGCTAGAGATATAGTCGCGCGTATCCTCTCCCGAGGATGGCGCAAAAAGCAGGGCAAGAAGCGCGCCCACTCCAATCCCCACGGCAAATGTAGTGTATTTGTTGGACCATTTATTGTGGCTCATCGTGTCCTCCATGTTGGAGAGATAGAATTGTTTGACGTACAGATCATTCAGGCGGTTTGCATCCATTCGGGTTTCATTTCCTTGATGCTGAGGATGAGAACATCTGAGATCCGATCGTTCCGAACTGCGCAGAGACTCCTTCGTCGAGGGAGGCAATGCGCAGACACCACACTAGTCAGAAGGGGGATAAAGTAATGTCATGTTTCGAACACTTTCGCCGCTTTGTTTCAGATTATTTTTCGGCAAGCGTCATGCAGGGCTCAAGCGGCTCTCTCGCGGCTCAGATCATTAGAGATGCGGAGAACTGAGTTAAGGACGTAGGCTGTACCAGCGGAGCCCATTGAGCATAAGACGATCACTTTCGAGAGCAGTGATTCTGATAGTTGCGAAGGAGAACCGGCGGTGATTATAAGTGTGTTCAGAGACAAGCGCGCTCTCGGCCGAGCGGCGTCAGAGCAGGCTGCCGCTGCTTTGCGCGGCGCTATTCTTGCGCGTGGGCGCGCGCGAATTGTCGTTGCAACGGGAGCGTCGCAGTTGGAATTTTTGGATGCGCTGACTCGGAGTGAAGGTGTTGATTGGCAGCGTGTCGAGATGTTTCACCTTGATGAGTACATCGGATTGCCGATTACGCACCCCGCTAGCTTTCGCAACTATCTTCTTAAGAATTTCATTCATAAAACGGGCCTTACGAAGTATCACTTGCTCGACGGCGACGGTGATGCGCGCGAAGCTGCGCTACGGACTGGCGAGAGCTTGAACGCGGCCCCGATAGATATTGCGTTTGTGGGCATCGGAGAAAACGGGCACCTGGCGTTTAACGATCCTCCAGCAGATTTCGAGAGCGATGAGCCGTATCTGATCGTATCTCTCGACGAAGCATGCCGCCGGCAACAAGTGGGCGAGGGGTGGTTCGCGGAAATATCGGATGTTCCGCGGCAGGCCATTTCCATGTCGGTGCGCCAGATCCTGAAGGCGCGAGAGATTCTTGTCGTTGTGCCGGATGCGCGGAAAGCGGAGGCTGTGAAGCTTTGTTTCGAGGGAGAAATCGGTCCGATGGCTCCCGCTTCGATTTTGCGCACCCATACGAGCGCGACGGTTTACTTGGATGATGAGTCCGCGTCATCGTTGAGCGCGGCAACGCTGCGTGCCTATGCGGCGAGAGAATAAGCGCTATTCTCAAAAATGGGATCGCGGTTTGCATTGAAATATTGGGGGGTCGAAGAAAATCGACCCTCCCGTTGACACTCCAGTTCGGTTACCTTCGATCGGCTGCTCGGTGCGGCGTCAGAAGTGAACGACGGCGCTGAGCGAGACTCGTGTGCAATTGGCCGTGCCGCCGGAATTATGCAGGCCAACGTAGTCGAGTTGCGGGCGCAATGCCAGATGAGGCAGAACACCCAAATCCACGCCGCCGCCAACGCTATACGCGAAGTTGGTATTGGAGCCGCCGCCGTTGCCAAAAGTTAAATGCCCGGCGCCCGCGAGGAACTGAACAAAAGGAGTGACCTTTGTGGGGTTGTGTAAGTTAATGCGCGGGCCAAAGAGAAACGTGTAGGTATTCAGCGAAACACCGCCGGGAGAGGCGTGGTAGCCGCCAAAGTCGCCGACGATACCCAGGTAGGGGATGGGATTGTAGGCGATCGAACCGCTGACGCCGTTCTGGCTGAGGTCTGCGCCGCCTCCCAGGTGGAAGTAGGAGTAGCCAATGGAAGCGTCGGCGGAGGACTGGGCGCGCGACGGTGCGGCGAACAGGAACAGCCCCAAGCTAAGTAGGAACAGGCGTTTCATAGAGATAGGTCCTTTCGAGCGTGCACGAGAGTTGAAATACGCAGCCGAACGGGACGCGGGCAGGTGGGAAGCCGTCCTCCACGGCTGATATAAGTTTGATGCACTGGGGCAGGGATTTGCGAGGAATGACGAATCGGTTGCTTGGCGTGCAATAGAGTTTGCCTTGGCTCGGGATGACAGGTTTGAGCGGGGGTTGCGCTGGGATACCGCCCCCAAACCCCAAACCCGAAAGGGCGGGGCACTCCGACAAGAAACGAAAAATTCAAAATCGCTACGCCGGACGAAGGTGTCCCACCCGCCGATAGAGGGCGGGCTGGGGAGCAGGACGGGGGGTCGGTTTTGTTTTAGGTTGTTATTCCGAGGAGTTGGCGGGCGTAGGCTGGCGCTTTGCCGGCGTCTTCGTGTTTGAGGTAGACGTAGACATCGATGCCTTGCGCGAGCCAGTCATCGAAGCGCTGCCTCCAGGCTCTCAGTTGCTTTGGGGTGTAGTCTTCGAGGCGCAGGCGCGCGTAGGTGAAGGGGGCGGTGATTACGTCGGGGGGAGTTTGCTTTTCGGTTTCGGAGAAGCAGAGGGCGGTTTGGTGTTGGCGAAGGGTGGCGTAGGTTTCGTCGGTGTACCAGGACGGATGGCGCACTTCAAAGGCGAAAAGGAACGCGGGCGGGCGAAGCGCGAGAAAATCTTCGAGCAGGGGGCGATCGAATTTGAAGGTGGGCGGGAGTTGAATGAGGATCGGGCCCAGGTGGTCGCCGTCATTTAGGATGCTGGCGACTTCCAGGAAACGTTTTAGTGTGCTCTCACAGTCGCGCAGACGCTTTACGTGCGTGATTTGCTGATTGGCTTTCAACGCGAAACGAAAGCCCTCGGGGACGCTTTTCGCCCAGTTCGAAAGGGCGGACTCGGTGGGCATGCGATAAAAACTGTGGTTGATTTCGACCGTGGAGAATTGCTTGGCGTAGAAGCTGAGCATCTCCTTGTCCGGGAGCTTTTCAGGGTAGAAACTGCCCTTCCACTCTTTGTAGGAGTAGCCCGAAGTTCCGACCAGTAGCTTGCCCACGCCAGGAATGGTGCACCTCCGACTATTGGGATTTAATCACACGCACCGCGTAGGGAAAAGAAAAACGGCGAATGCGATTTGCCGACAGTTTGCCGCTCGTTCGACAACCGTGTATTAATCAGGGAGCCTTCTTTGTTTTCGACGTCATGCGCTCGCTGAGAAGCTCGACGGCGTCTTCTAGCCTCTGACGTTTCTTCCAAAAATCGGCCCAGAGATCGCCTTTTTCTTTTAGACGAGCGATGATCGTTTTTATGTTCAGGGATTCGGGCCGGAGGCTTGGACGCAACTCCTGTGGCAGAACAGGAGTGGAAACGGGAGCTTTCGGGAAGGCACGGACGGAATAGGCGGCGGCCAGCGGGCGGCCGTGAGCGTTCTGCTGGACGTCGATAAGAACGCGGCCGGCAGGACGCTTGACGACGATGCGCTCGCTGGTTACAAGATTGGCATGCTCCGCGGTTACGTTGCGGGCGATGATCTCGGCAAAAGTTCTTAGCTGCTCGTAGGTATAGACCGGCTCGACGGGAACGTAGATGTGAAAGCCGGTGGCGCCGGATGTCTTCAGGAAATGAGCGACGTGCAATTCTTTTAGCGCTTTGTGAAGCGCTTGCGCAATCGTAACCACAACGGAAAATTCCGTGCCGTCCGATGGATCGAGATCGAAAAAGAAATAATCGGGGTGATCGAAGTCGTCCGTGCGGTTGGACCACGGATTGTGGTCGATACAGCCAAGACCCGTCAGGAAGAGAAGCGAGGCGCGGTCGTCGGCAGTGGCGTAGTGAATTTCTTTGCCTCGGCCTTCGGAGTCGATGGGTACGGTCTTGAACCAATCGGGCAAGCCTTCGCGGACATCTTTCTGGAAAAAGGCCTGGCCGTTGATGCCATCGGGATAGCGGCGCAAGACCAGAGCGCGTCCGCGCAGAAAGGGCAGGATGTAGTCGGCTACTTGGTAGTAGTAGGCGAGCAGGTTGCGTTTCGTGTAGCCGGACTCCGGGAAATAAACTTTGTTCAGGTTGCTCAGGCGGAGACGTTTGCCGTCGAGTTCGATGGTGATGGTTTCCGCGCGACCTTCAATCAATTCTTCCTCTATTTGGGCCTTCTTGCTGATCACCCGGCCTACGACCGTGGGAGCACGGACTACCGCGGGAGGGGCGCCAGCCGGGGCGGGATCAGGATTGGTGGCGGCGACTTCGCTCTCCCATTGGCAGTCTGCAGGACGAACATCCTCGCGAAGCGCGATGAAAACGGGGTGGCGGAGGGCATGTTCTTGTGTCCATCCGCTGAACTTGACGCGTGCGACGAGAGTGGGTGAAACCCAGGAGGGTTTCTCGTTTGTTTCGGGCACAACATTGAACGGGCACGAGGAAGACGCGAGTTTCGCCAGTTTACCGCTTAGCTCTTCCAACTTTTTGCCGTCGAAGCCGGTACCGACGTGGCCGATAAAACGAAGTTTCTTACCTTGATAGAGGCCCAAAAGGAGCGAGCCGAGGGGGATGGCAGGGGTGCGAGCTGCGGTCCAGCCACCGATGACGGCGTCGAGCGTTTGGGTCACTTTGAGTTTGACCCAACTCGTGCTGCGTTCGGAGACGTAGGGGCTATCGAGCCGTTTGGCGACGATACCTTCGAGGCCGTTCTCTTTGGCTAAGTCGAAGATTTCTTTTCCGCGTTCCACCTGATGATCGGAAAAACGAAATTTGTCAGAGGTGTGCATCAGGCGTTGAAGGAGTTGCTTGCGTTCGATGAGCGGCGACCTGCGAAGGTCGTATCCGTCGCAATAGAGAAGGTCGAATGCGAAGAAAATGACGGGGACGTGCGAGATCAGGTTCTCGGCGGGAGCGCGGACGTGCATGCGTTCCTGCAGGAGACCGAAGTCGCTGCGACCGTGGGCGTCGATAGCGGCGATTTCTCCATCGAGAATTACCTGCCGCGCGGCGAGGGCGGCTGGCAGAGAGGCGAGTTCGGGATAGCGTGCAGTGATGTCGGCACCGCTGCGGGCGCGCAGCGTGAGGGCGCCGTCGTCAATCCAGGCGAGCGCGCGGACGCCATCCCATTTGATCTCGAACAGCCAGTTGGGATCGGAAAAAGGGCGGTCGCCGATGGTTGCGAGCATCGGCTCCAAACGGGACGGCATCGTCGCTTTGTGGGCGTCTTGTAACTCGTCCGGGCGAAGAGGGCTTGGGCTCCGCTTGGGTGGCAGCTCTTCCTTGATTTCTTCGATGGTCCTGCCGGTCAAGACGGAGCCGTCATGTTCGTCGACGTTCCAAGCGGGATCCTCGGCGGCGTCTTTGTGCTTGATCATCAGCCATTCATTGCCCTTTTCGCTCTTCTTCAACCTCACCAGCACAAAACTTCCGCGCAGCTTTTCTCCGTTCAAGCTGAACTTGATTTCGCCTTTCTGGAGTTGTTGTGCGGCGTTGAGATTGCTGCCCGGCGGGTTTTCGACAGCAAACGTTCCGCGGTCCCACACCATGACGGTTCCCGCGCCGTAACTGCCTTCGGGAATTTTGCCTTCGAAGCCGCCGTACTCGAGTGGGTGGTCTTCGGTCTGTACGGCGAGCCGCTTTTCCGCGGAATTCAGCGACGGGCCTTTCGGCACCGCCCAAGAGACCAATGCGCCATTGATGGCCAGCCGAAAGTCGTAGTGCAGCCGTGTTGCGCGGTGCTTCTGCACCACAAACGTGTCTCCGTGCCTGGCCTCTGCGGGGATTTCCAACAGAGACAGCTTCGGATTTGGCAGGCGCTTGCGCTTTCCTTCTGCCTCCGATTTGGGTGTCTGGTCGGGACGTTCCGGCTCGCCGAATGGCTCCGGCGTCCGGTCGAAGCGGCGCTTCTTCCTATATTCTTCCAGCTTGGCCATGGAGCGCATTCTATCCCAGAGAGGTGCTGGGCAGTTTTCCTGAATCGCTGACTGATACGCAGAAACCGAAGAATTCGTCTTGCCTCTGGCCGCGGAGCGCGGCTAATCTTGGAGTTGCACGCACATGTTTAGCCGTTGCTCAAGGAGTGCTTAAAATGGCCACGAGCGTATGGAAGGGCCACCTCACCTTTGGTTTGATTTCGATCCCGGTGCGGATATCTGCCGCGGCGCGCGGGGAACGAATCAGTTTCAACCAGCTCCATAAGGAGTGCCATTCACGGCTGAAGCAGCCGCTGTTCTGCCCGGTTTGCAACCGGAATGTGGAGCGGTCCGAGATCGTGAAAGGCTACGAGCACGAAAAGGATCAATACGTTTTGTTTAGCGAAGAAGAGTTGGACAAGATCGAGCCTCCTTCCGCGCACGTCATGGAGATTCTGGAATTCGTGAAGCTCGATGAGCTAGATCCACTGTACTTCGATTCATCGTATTACGTCGCTCCGGAAGACGCCGGCGTAAAGGCCTATCAACTGCTGATGAAGGCCATGGAAGAGTCCGGCTATGCGGCCATCGCGAAGCTCACCATGCATCAGCGTGAACACATCGTGATCATTCGGCCTGGCAAGAAGGGGATGACGCTGCACACGATGTTCTATTCGAACGAGATTCGCGCGGCGGAGTCCGTTTCGACGGATAAGGTCGAGCTGAAAGATCAGGAAAAGAAACTCGCGGAGCAACTCATTCAGAGCCTTGCGGCTCCCTTCGAACCGCAGAAGTATCGCGACGAATATATGGAAAACGTCCGGGGGATGATCGACGCCAAGCTCAAGGGGCAGGAAGTGACCCAGGCGGCGCAGCCGCACATGGCTCCGGTGATCGACTTGATGGAGGCTCTCAAAAAGAGTCTTGCGGAAAAGCAGGCTCCTGCTAGTTCGGCGGCCCCGGTGGGGAAAAAGCCGCCGACTCGCGCCTTACAGCCAGTAGCAGTGGTTCAGAAAAAGGCGGGAAAAAAGGCCGCCGGCTAATTGGCAATGGGTGCAATGGACAAATTCAGCCCGGAAGACGTGCAGCGGATCGTGGGTCTGACCGGGAAACAGTTAGATTACTGGGACCGCTTGCGCCTCGTTTCTCCCCAAAAAGAAGAAGGAAGCCGCTTTTACGATTTCCGCGATTTGATTGGCCTGCGCACAGTCAAGCAATTGGTCGAAGAAGGAGTGCCTGCCGGCCGATTGCGACACGCTTTGGTGGCGCTACGCGAAAAGCTCTCTCACGCGCAGGCGCCACTCGCGGAGCTTCGGATTATTTCCGATGGAAAAGACATTCTTGTAGAGCATGGCGGCGCCCGCCTGGAGCCGCTCTCGGGGCAGTTTGCATTGAACTTTGAGACCAGTGAACTGCGCGAACGAGTGCGTGTGATCGCCAAGCCGGGGCCGAGTGCCGACGAGTGGCTCGCCTCGGCCCTCGAGTATGAAGCCGACGGGGAGACGCGGGCCGAAGCTATCGATGCGTATGATCATGCTTTGTGCATTGATCCTCAAAAGCTCGACGCGCTGCTCAACTGTGGGACGCTCTTCTACGAAGAAGGAAACCTCAAGAGAGCGGCGGAATACTTTGAGCGCGCCCTGCAAGCGGATCCCGAGAACGCTTTGGCGCACTTCAATCTAGGAAGCGTATTGGAAGAAGTGGGAAGGTTAGAAGCAGCGCGGCTGCACTTGCGCCATGCGGTTCGGCTCGATCCTAGTTATCCGGACGCGCACTACAACCTGGCGTTTGTCTGCGAAAAGCTGGGCGCGCAGAACGAAGCGCAACGACATTGGGAAACCTACATCAAGCTGGATCCCGCGAGCCCCTGGTGCGGTTACGCGCGTCAGCGCCTCGCATCCTCCAAGATGGGGAAGTCGGTCGGCAGATCGTAAGAATAGGATGCGCTTGAACGCGGTCAGCCGCTACCAGACGGCCTTAGCAAAACAATGAAAGGTGTCGGAAGCAATGTGCAGGAACATCAAACCACTTTTCAACTTTGATCCGCCGGTCACGCCTGAAGAGGTGCGAGCTGCTTCGCTGCAGTTCGTGAGAAAGATCACCGGTTTTAACAAGCCGTCGCAGGCAAACGAAGCCGCATTTTTGGCGGCGGTAGATGAGATCGCCGGCGTGTCGGCTCGTTTGATTCGCTCGCTTGAAACCACTGCTCCGCCGAAGAATCGCGAGGAAGTCGCGGCAAAAGCCAAAGCCCGCGCGACAGAGAGATTTGGCGATTGAAGTTGTCGCGCAGCACCCAGTCGGTCAGAGGCGACGTCCGGCAGCACTTTCCTAGGAAATTCACTCAGCCTATTTCTTTAACGAAGGTCTGAAATTCACTCACAACTCGCGTAGGTAATTCGCCGAGATTTTTCTTGATGAGCAGGTCGTGGCCTGCGCCGTCCACTTCAAGGAGGGCGTGCGAGGCGGGGATCAGCTTCAGAGCGGATTTTATTTCCGGAATCGTGCCGAAGGGATCGCGGGTACCGTGGACGAAGAGTGCCGGCTTGCTTAGCTTCGGGAAATGACTGGTGCGAAGTTGCGAGGGCTTTCGCGGAGGATGCAGCGGATACGAGAGAAGCAGCAAGCCGTCGACTAACTGAGAATCCTCCGAGAGAAGGATAGTAGATTGCCGTCCGCCGTAAGAATGGCCGCCCAGAAATATAGGTCCGCGTGCTCGCTCCTTCATGAGGGCAACTGCTCGCCGCAAACCCTCGCGGTCCCTGGCGGCGCTGCCGGGCCGAGGTGGCCCGGTCGGACGCTCGGAGCGGAACGGCAAGTCAAAACGCAGCACGTTGAAACCAGCCGCGGCAAAAGCGTCCGACATCTCGATCAGCAATTTGGATTGGCAGTTTGCACCCGCGCCATGTGTGAGCACAATTGCGCCGTGACTCGGCTGTGAAGGCGCATGCATGAAGCCGCGAACGGGAGGGTCAGCGAGATCGACAAGCGGCGTAAACATCGGGTTTGTGAGATCGAAGACCCGGTCCGCAGCAACGGCGAAGTAGGGGCGAAGAAGGTCCCAAGCGATGCTGAGAATCGATCATGGTGGAGGCGGGGGAGTCGAAATATTCACGCATGTTGAAAATACGTAAGTTATTGATTTCTCGACCCGCCAAAAGCGCAGTATACGCCAAAATGGGCGCGTGGCTCATTGGATTCTCCGAAAGTTTCTGCCTGACCGCGGCGCACGAGGAGAGGATACCACTTTCGTAATTCGAAGAGACGAGGGTGCCCCACCTTTTCTGTAGGAGAGGGTGGGCGGTTCTTCTCCGATGCCGAGAAATCTGAAACGTCACTACGGAAAAGGCGATCTGCATTTTATTACGTTTGGCTGTTACTCTTAGGGATCGAGAACAAGTGATGAAAGAAGTAAGCAAATCGGAAGGGAAAGTCCAGGAATAAAACGGAAGAGAAAGAACCCACCCTTTCAAGAACCAAATTCGAAAGGGTGGGGCACCCCGACAAGAAAAGACAAATGCAAAATCGCTTCGGCGAGCGATGTGTGTTCCCCCGTAGGAATAGCGTTTCAGCGACTGGGAATTGGCGATGGAGCCAGCGCGGAGCTCAGCCGGCCACCGGAGCGGGTGCACAAGCGGTTTTTGCGTCGAGCGTTTTCATAAGATCTAGGATCATGTGTGCGACGCACTGATCGCCGGTCGCCGTATTGATCATAACGTGGTAAGCGGTGCGGTCGGGCCAGTCGACGCCGAAATATTTTTGGATGAATTCGACGCGTTCGCGATCGACGGTATCGACCCGCTCTTGCGCTTCCTTCTCGGTTTTGCCGCGCGCTATGAGGCGGCGCACTTTATCTTCTCTGGAAGCGTAAAGAAAGACGCGGAGCGTGTCCGGGCGATTTCTGAGAAAGTGCTGCGAACCCCTTCCCACGATGACGCAGTTTCCGGCTTTCGCGGCGTGTTGAACGACACGTTCGGTAATTTTCAAAATGCTTTCGCTGTCGACGACGTTGAGCTTGTGCGCATTGAGGCTTCCTTCGTAACTCCCTCGCAAAAAGGATTTGAAGAGCCGGTAGTAGAGCGGGTCGGTGCGTTCCTCGCGGACCTGGACAATGTCTTTGGGACAATTCGCAAGCCTGGCGATCTCCTCCGTGAGCAACTGATCCCAAAGCTTCCATCCCAGTTGCTTAGCAAGGAGTTGAGCAATTTCCCCACCGCCGCTTCCATATTCCCGTTCAACTGTAAGTATTCTGATCATCTGGGTCCCTTGAGCCCGCTTACATCCAAGGACAATCCTACTGCAAATGAGTTCAATTCGCTTATTCTGCCAAAACCCTGCCGCCACCGCCGGGATCATTCTTCTTCAAAAGAAAAGCCAGGAAGAACATGATCCCCGAAACCACACAAAGAACCATAAAGATGTCGATGTAGGCCAAGGTCGTGGCCTGCGCTTGCACTCCCTGATAAATCGTGGCCACGGCCCTCGCGTAAGCCTCATGCACGCCAAGACCCGAGTGCGCCAAATGCTGGGCAAGACCATTTGCCTGATTTTGAAAATTGGGATTATCGGGCCGCGCGTATTCCACCAGCCGGGCTTGATGGAGTTGCGCGCGGCGCGCAACCAGCGTGGTAACCATCGAGGTTCCTACGCTGCTCCCTATATTGCGCATGAAGTTGGCGATCCCGGCGACGGCGTTGTTTTTTTCCGGCGCAATACCGAGGTAGGCGACCAGCGTAATCGGAGTGAATAGGAAGCCCAAACCAATGACCTGAGCGATGCGCAGCAACGTGGCGGCTTTGAAGCTGATCTGCAGGTCGATGCGCTGCGTCGAATAGTACATAGCGACCGACAAGGCCAGCCAGCCGAAGGCAATAAGGTAGCGCGCCTGGATCTTCGTCGTCAGTTGACCCACGATGGGCGTTTGAAAAAGCAAGACGAGTCCTCCGACGGAAAGCGCAAAGCCGGCGAGCTGCGAGGTGTAGCCGACGAGGGTTTGTAGGAATTGCGGCATCAGGACCAGGCTGCTGAATAACAGGACGCCCAGCATGAACAACATCAGGCTGGCGCTGGCGAAGTTGAAACTTTTGAACATGCGGACGTCGATGATGGGTGCTTTTTGAAACCACTCCCAGATCACCAAGGAGATGAGGCAGACGGTGGCGACAACGATGAGCGTCGTGATGAAGCGCGAGCCGAACCAATCGTCTTCCTGGCCCTTGTCGAGCAAAATTTGCAGCGCGCCAATACCCAGAGTGAGCAGAGCAATGCCGATGTAGTCCAGTTTCACTCCTGCCGACCTAATGCGAGCCAAATAGGGCGGATCTTCAACGACGCGGCGCACTAGAAACCAGGTCATTATGCCAACCGGGATGTTGATAAAAAAAATCCAGCGCCAGGAATAGTTGAAAGTGATCCAGCCACCGAGGGTCGGACCGATGGTGGGTGCAGTGATGGCGGTGATGCCGTATAGGGCAAATGCCAAACCGCGCTGATGAGGCGGAAAAGTGTCGGCGAGAATGGCTTGAGCCATAGGCTGAAGTCCGCCGCCGCCCGCACCTTGCAGTACGCGGAAGAGAAGAAGAAAACCGAGACTCGGTGCAAAACCGCAAAGCAGGGAACTCACCGTAAAGATACCCAAACAAGACATGAAAAAGCGCTTCCGTCCGAAGGTGTTGGCGAACCAACCGCTGATCGGGAGAATGATGGCGTTCGAAACGAGATACGAGGTGAGGACCCAGGTGCTCTGGTCGTTGCTCGCGCCCAAATTGCCCGCCATGTAGGGCAAGGCCACGTTGGCGATGCTGGTGTCGAGGACTTCCATGAACGCGGCAAGCGCCACGACAACGGCAATGAGCCAGGGATTGAATTTGGGCTTCCAGACGTCCTGGTCGATGGTGAGAGCGGCGGTGCTCATTGGAGGTAAACATCGGGCACAACGTTCATGCCGGGCCGAAGCTGACGGTCGCGATTTTCTCCAGGGTCGAGAACGATTTTTACAGGTATCCTCTGAACAATTTTCACGTAATTGCCAGTGGCATTCTCTGGGGGAAGCAAACTGAAGAGCGGGCCAGTTGCTCCCGCAATGCTGTCCACGTGTCCTTTCAGAGTCCGGCCACTTGAATCGATGTGAATTTCCGCTTTCTGTCCAACGCTCATGTGCTTGAGCTGCGTCTCTTTGAAATTGGCGGTGACCCACACTTCGTCGAGGGGAACTACCGTGAGCAGTTGCTGACCAGCTTGCACGTTCAGCCCGACGACAACTGTCTTGTTCACTTCACCAGAGACCGGCGCGACGATCTTGGTGTATCCGAGGTTTAGTTGGGCTTGTTCGAGCAACGCGCGCTTTTGCTCTACATCCGCGATGGCCGCACGCGCGCGAGCCTGGCTCGACGACACTTGCTGGGGCCCGGTCTCCGCATATTGGTGGTTGGCATCGGCTTGCACCAGGCGGCTGCGGGCTTGTTGAATGAATTGCTGCGCTGCGGACTCATTGGCGTGGGCAGCCGCTACCGCCGCAGTGCTGGATTTGGCCGCAGCCAAGGCTTGATCGTAAATCTGCTCGGCCACTTCGCGCTTGTCCACCAGCAGTTTGTAACGCTTCAGATCGTCTTGCGCTTTGACGTCGTTGGCCTCAGCCTCTTCCACCTGGGCGTGGGCTGCTGCGAGCTGCCTCTCGGCCGCGATCACTCCGGCCTTGTTGTTTTCTATGTCCGACTCAGTCGACTTTAGTTGGCTCGAGCTGTTGACCGAAGTGATGGGTACCGTGATGTTTAACGATTGAGCCGTCGCTACGGCGTTGGTGAGATTGGCTTGCGCCTGTGCAACGGCGACCTCATAGTCTTTTGGGTCGATCTCCACCAGAACGGTGCCCTTCTCAACCCACTGGTTGTCGTCCACGTTGACCTTCGCCACGTAGCCGGAAATCCGCGCGCTGACGGGATACAGGTGGACATCCGCTTGGGCATCGTCGGTGGATTCATAGCTGCTGAGATAGCGCCACAAAAACACGCCCCCTACAAGAACCACCAGAACGACAACCAAAATCACAATGTTTCTGCGGAATTTGGGATTGCGGCGCGCCGGCGGCATATAACCCCGGTCCGTCAATAGCGAAGGGTCGGTGGTGGATTCTTTGCCTGCGTCAGGCACCGAACGCGATGGGTTCTCGTCCGCCATATTCATTGTCCTTTGAAATATTCTTTGACGCCCTGTTCCGCCAGGCCGAGAGCCCGCGCCAGGGAAATTTTTGCAAAATTATAGCTGTAGAGACTCGAAATATACTGTTCGTGGGCGCTCGCGACCGCCTCTTGAGATTGCACCACTTCCACCGTATCAGTGACGCCCGCACTGAAACGATCACGCGATTGGAGCAGCGTCTCTTCCGCCAAGTCAATGTTGCTTCTCGCTACGTTCACGAGCTCCGCCGACGATTGCAGATTCAGCAGAGCCGTGCGAATGTCGGCGTCGATCTGCGCGCGCAGGTTGTCCAGTCGCTCGCGGGTTTGTTGAAGCCTCGCATCGGCCTGCAAAACGTCACCGTGAACGCTGCCTCCCTGAAAGATCGGAATCGAGAGCGTTCCGCGTACATCGAAAACTTGGGTTGCCGTTGAGGGATGCGACCCAGCCGTGCCAACGTCCGCGTTAAATGCAAGCGACGGGAAATATCCAGCCACGGCAGCTTTCCGGGAGAATTCCGCTGCACGCACGTCCGTCATGGCCGCCAGGTAATCAGAACGCGCTGCGTAGGCGCGTTTCAGAGCCTCTTCTATAGTGATGCTGTTGAAGGGCTGGTAGGGCGACTTATCCGTGAGTTCGAATTCCTGTCCGGGAGCCAAGCCGATCACGCGAGCCACGGTCAGCTTCTGGATGGCCAAGTTATTCTTCGCCTGGATCAATTGCTGCTGGCGTGTCTGGAGTTCGACCTTGGCGCGCAGTCCATCGATAGCTGGCGAGGTTCCTGCGTTCACTTGGTCGTTTGCCTGATCGTAGAGCGCTTGTGCTGTCTTCACCTGCGCTTCCGCCGTTTCGATGCGGGCCTCATCGGCGATGGCCTCCAAGTAGGTGTAACCTACGGCCAGCACAACGAGATCACGCGCATCTTTGAACGTATACTCGGCGGATTTCAAGCTCTGGGTGGCGGCGCGGGTAGCGTTGATGGACTTCCAATCAAACAGAGATTGGGTTACAGATACGCGCGCGTCAAAGTACGAGAAAGGGCCATCAGATGGCGGAATCGTGGCGCCACCAAGACTTGTAATGCCAAGCTCAGCTAAATTGATCTCCGAAGCCGCCACGTAAGGCGCCGCCGTCACATGCGGCAGAAGAGCGCTCAATTGCTCCCAACGTTGGCCGCGGGCTGAACCAATTTCTGCATTTGAGAGAAGCGCTCCGAGATTTTGCTTCAAGCCGCGATCGATGGCGTCTTGCAAGGAAAGCGACATGACTCCGGGAACGAGCTTTGCCGGCACGCTGCCAGCAAATGGACTGACTCCCTGTGTTCCGGGGATGGCTTGGCCCGGCGTACTCGAACTGGGCGTTGTGCCGGATTGCGCAAAGGATGCTGCTGCTCCGTACAGAAGGACCCCGGCCAGCAGAAACATGCGGCTTGGTCCGTAGCTGAGCTTCACGAGAGCCTCCTCGGCCTTGCATTTGGTTAAGCGGTGATGCCGGCGAAGGTATCCTAGTCCGGCTGCTTATTCTGGGCAACTCGCATCCGGCAAACGCACCTTTGATGCATCCGGAAGCGGCAGGGAGACAAGTTCTCCTTGATTCATCCCTGCGCATCGCTGGAAGGGCCAAGCACGGATGCAAGTGCAGTACGCAACCGCTTGATGGCGTTTCGTCGGCAGTCTTCTTTCGGAAGAGAGAGGATGGACCAGACATAGAAATCAGCGATAGCACGGTGCACTGGGATACGGCGTCGGACGCGTGTAAACCCGATGGTGTTCACGGTTGTGAATGGATAGCGAGAAATGGTGGAGGCGGGGGAGTCGGAATTCTGCCCCAGACTGAAAGCACGTAACTCACTGATTTCATTAAACGCGAAAAACAACTCATTCACCCAAGTAAGGTACACGGCGGGTACACGGAATATTCCGCGAAATGATTTCGTGGCGGAACTAGGCGAGCCAACTCTGCATCCTATGGGGCGTGGGATGATCTGCTCCTTCTCAATGTCCGGTAACGCCCCATTGTCGGAACTTCCAAGGAATGAACGCCAATCAGGAACTCTTTCTGTTCATTGGGGGAAATGTTCATTCAGAGCACACACAAAACTAAGAGTCACGCGTCTCAACACTTAGGGAACAGGCTGACAAGCTCTTGCGCTAGGCCAGCACGGATCCCGGTATGGGCAAGGTTGCAGGTCTATGATTCTTAGTGATCGACTTCGAGCTATTCGCGCGGCGAAACGACAATCACTAGCAGAGATTGCCGACCGTATGGCACTGGCACCGTCCTCTTTCACGAGTCGAGGACGGCGACACTCTCCCGAATATCGAAACACTCGAAAAGTGGGCAGAGGCTCTTGACGTTCCGTTGCACAGGCTATTTTACGACGGAGAAGAACCGCCCTCGCTTCCTAATCTTGCTGGCCGACTAAGCGCCGACAAGGTTACCATGGCAGCGATGGGAAAGCGGGCGCACGATCGCAGCTCCCGGTAAACGCCGTAAGCGGAAAAGTGCCGTAGCCGTTCCGAATAATTCAAATGTGTCCCCGGCCTGCGGTATCATCAGCCCCATAAACCCAGGACTTCCGATTTGAGGGAGTTCGCCATGAAAAAGCTTGCGACGCAGCCGAAAAAGCGGCTCTGCAAGGGAGTTTCGCAGCAACATGTAGCTTGCGAAGCTCCCGCTCAGCGGCGTTGTACTCAGTGCGGCATGTGGTATTGCAGGATTCACTTCCAGGACCCCGATTGGCATCACTGCGCTCCCGACCAAGGTACGGGATGAATATGCCAAGAACCACCACGCGGGACCCGGGCACGCTACGATAAAACTCTTTACTGATTTGTGTGACAAGAAACAATAGCTCGTGCCCCTGAGCGCGATTTCCACTTGATGTCTGGTTACGCGACTTCCCGGGAGTTTGAGGAATTCACGTAAATCCGCATGCGTGGCCACGCAAGAAATTTAGCTGTAACCGTTCTAATGTCCTGCAGGTCACCTGTTTGTCTCCTCGGGTGAGACTTCGCACGCGGGACAGCTCGGTACCAGGAGGTAGGGTAAAAACTGTACTCGAGACGGTCGCGAGAACTGGAATGTAGTCTGGAAGTAGCGGAATCCTATACCAGTTCCTCTCGCCGCTGGACGATTTCGGTCCGCAATCGGTCGCGTAGACGGCGGGCAAAGGCGCAGCCAAACGAACCGAGACGTTCGGACTTATGGGAGACAAGGTTGATTACGACAACCTCGTTACTAACACCGGCTTTTACGTTCGCAACGCCCTCGATTTGCTTCCAAGGGATTGTGCTCCAACGAAAATTGCGCCGGACGCGTAATTCTTCAGGGAGGATTTCAAGTTTCCAGCCCCAGATGCGACGGACCTCCCAAAAAAACATACCCAGCGACATGAGTCCAATTGGAATCGAGACCAAGTGCGGCGTGCGCCCGCGATCTCCCAGGAGACTCGGGACCAACAACAGCGAACCGACGGCCCAGATCAGCGGCCCAATTTGTTCATCCCAAAGCCGACGGGAAACATCGAGAGACGCTTTTTTTGCCAGAATGGCTGCGGGATTCTTCGACAAATCAAGCAGTCCCGCGTACACGTTGTCTTCGTCTGGAATTGGCTCGAAGCCCAGCTGACCGAGTTGAGCTGCGATCTCGCTCGCACGGGCCTCAGATTTCGCTTCTACAGTGAGCAGCTCCGGGCCCCAGCCGACAATCTTGATGCCGGAATTGCCGCAGAAATCGCGCGTTTCTTGCAGCCAAGCTGGGTTCTGTTTTCCCATGTGATCGAGTCTAACGAAAAAACAGAACTGTTCGCGGACGGGCCGACGTGATCATTGCGGATTGGTAAAGCATCCTTGGCCATAAGGCAGCTTGGCCTTGCGACGCAAGAAGCATAAGTGATTAGCTGCCACGAGTACCGGGGCGATCGTGCTTAAGTCCCGGTAAGTCGTAATCGGAAGAGTCCGTTCCCGCATCCATTTGTCCGGTGATGCCCTTTATCGCTGCGAATCTTCCAAGGTTCTCAACAATGTGATGCGCGATTACCAACCCATTTGGCGCATGCGTTCCAGGATGAGTCCGCTATAGCGATTCATGTGATCGGGCCGTCGCTTCAGCGGCAACGGCAGAATTGCGGCGAGTTGGGCCGCTTGTTGCCGGTCGATACTCCGGGCTGAGGTTCGGTAGTAGTAACGGCACGCCGACTCCGCACCATAAACACCAGGGCCCCATTCGACCACGTTGAGGTAGATTTCCAGAATGCGCTGCTTGCCGAGGACCAACTCGGCCACCGGGACAAGTGTGAACTCGGCGCCCTTGCGGAGGATGGAGCGGCCGGTTCCGAAGAACAGGTTTTTTACCAGTTGCTGCGTAAGGGTGGACCCGCCGCGAATGCGGCCGCCTTCCATATCGTCTTCAGCAGCGATTTGCATCGCGTGCCAATCGAATCCATGATGCTGGTAGAAGCGCGCGTCTTCCGCTGCGATGACAGCATGCTGGAAATCGGGCGAGATTTGGCTCAGCGGAACGAATTCGTACCGTTCGTGATACGGCGTGTGGTGAATCCATGCCTGCAAGCGGCGCTCCATGTGCACCGCGGTGGTCGGTGGGTCGATCCACCGGGCAGCCACAAGGATCAGGACAGCAAGCGACCAAAGAAGCGCAACTCCGATGAGAAACCATCGAACGAAGGATCTGAGAAAGCCTTTCTGATGCGGGGCGTGAAGGTCGGAAAGGTGAGCGGGCTTGCCATTAAGCTGCATGGGGAAGTCTTCCGCGCTCTTCTTCGGGGGTGTGTCTGGATTTTCAGTCACACTTCAGAATAATCGTTTGGGCTGGATTGACAAAGCGCCGGGCAAGTCGGGTCCGAGGATTACTTCCGCGTAGAGTTCTCACACAGGCCACGGACACTTCTACGAATAGCGCATTTTATGGCCACGTGGAGTCGGTAGATACTCGCGAGGGTTTTCTGAGGCTATAATCACGGCCACTTATGGCCCTGGCTCCCGGCACAAAAATCGGACCGTATGAGATTCTGGCGCCGCTGGGTGCTGGCGGTATGGGCGAGGTCTACCGTGCCCGCGACGCTTCTCTCCGCCGAGACGTCGCCATCAAACTTCTTCCGGCAACCTTCTCACGTGATTCCGACCGCCTTCGGCGTTTCACTCAAGAAGCGCAGAGCACTGCCGCGCTCAACCACCCGAATATTCTCTCCATCTACCAAATCGGTGAACACGAAGGCGGTCCGTATGTTGTTTCCGAACTTTTGGAGGGGCAATCTCTTCGCCAAGCAATGCACGACGGATCTCTCCCTTCGCGCCTCGCCATCAACTATGCTACTCAGATCGCACGTGGCCTTGCCGCAGCCCATAGCAAGGGAATCATTCACAGGGATCTAAAGCCCGAAAACATCTTCGTTACCAAGGATCGCCGAGTCAAAATTCTCGACTTCGGACTGGCCAAATTAACGGAGCAAACTCACTTGGACCCCAGCAACTCTCCCACGCTCAGCGTCGCGACAGGGGAGGCTTTATCCTTGGCACGCCGGGCTACATGTCCCCGGAACAAGTTCGAGGCGAAACCGTCGATCCTCGATCCGACATCTTTTCCTTCGGCGTTGTCCTGTACGAGATGCTCAGCGGCCAAGGCGCTTTTCTGCGCAAGACCGGCGCCGAGACTTTGGCCGCCATTCTCAAGGAGGACCCGCCATCGCTCGACTCCAACCACGGGATACCTTTGGCTCTTCAGAGGATCTTGCAGCATTGCCTCGAAAAGGATCCTTCCGCCCGCTTCCAATCCGCTCAGGACGTCGCCTTCGATCTAGATTCTCTTTCGAATGCGTCCGATCAGCAGACGAAGGCGCAAGCTTCCACCGAGTCCCATCGGCGTTGGTGGAAACCGGCTGCCTTAGCTGTCTCCGTGCTCGGCGCGGTTGCCATCAGCGCTTTCCTGGCATCGCGTTACTCCCGAACCTCTCCTCCTGAGTGGCATCGCCTCGCATTCTCGAGAGGAATGATTTCTGCGGCGCGTTTTGCCCCTGATGGGCAGACCATCATTTATAGTGCCGCGTGGAGCGGGAAGCCTTTTGACATCTACACGACCCGTCCAGAGAGTTCGGAATCGCGCGGGCTGGGATTACCAAAGTCGGACTTGCTGGGGGTTTCTTCTCGAGGCGAGCTAGCGGTTACGCGGAATATAAAGGTGATCGGCGCTGGCGTCTTCAGTGGGACCCTGGCTCGCGTGCCCCTGGAAGGCGGCACACCCAGGGAAATCATGCCCAAAGTTCAGTTCGCCGATTGGTCTCGCGACGGCTCCACTTTGGCCATAGTGCACGCGGTTCAGGGACGCAGCGTCCTCGAATACCCGCCAAGGACATGCTCTTGCCGAAAACGGCGGCCAACTTGCTTTCCCGCGCGTTTCCCCAGCTGGCGATCAGATTGCCTATCTCGAATACCCCGATCCGTCGCAGGATTCTGGAAGCCTTGTTCTCGTAAATCAAAAAGGAGATCAGACGGTCCTTGCAGATAAATGGACCGATCTAACCGGCCTGGCTTGGTCCCCGAATGGCAAGGAAATTTGGTTTACCGGCACCCCTACGAGCAGCGAGGGCGCGTTGTATGCCGTATCCCTCGATGGACGGCTGCGACTCATGCTCACAGTGCCTGCTGACCTTCAAATGATGGATGTCGCTGGTGACGGACGCGTCCTTCTCGGCTCCCTGCACTGGCGCGCGGAGATGTACGGAGCTTTCTCTGGTGATAAAGCTCAGCGCGATCTTGGTGGACTCGACTTCCCGATACCCACCGATATTTCTACAGACAACAGGACTATTCTCTATTACGAGGCAGGTTCGGGCGGTGGGCAAAACTATACCAGCTATCTGCAAACGATGGATGGTTCTCCACCGCTGAAGTTGGGAGAGGGACAGTGCACCGGTATTTCGAGTGACCGTGAGTGGGTGGTGTGCTTCCCGCCACAACAACCTAATCCGCTGGTCTTGATCCCCACAAAAGCGGGTACCTCGCGCACTCTGCCGAAAGACCAATTGACCCACATTTTCGCGAGTTGGCTTCCCGACGGAAAGCGTCTGCTCCTTTTGGCGTCCGAACCCGGACACGCGATCAGACTCTATATGCAGGGTCTCGACGGCCAGCAGCCGCATCCCACTTTGATTCCTCGCATATCATCCGACGGAAAATGGGTGGCCACGAAGACTTACCTGGAAAAGATCTTTGTCTTTCCAGTGGACGGAGGGAGTCCCGTTGAGGTTCCGGGGATCCAGGAAGGGGAGATCGTCGTGGGATGGAGTCAGGACAACCGTTCCATCTATGTCTCTGATTTGAGCGAATTGCCTGTCCACGTTTACCGCGTGGAACTCGCCTCTGGCAAACGGGAATTGCGGATGAGCCTCTCCCCGCCGGATCCGACTGCTGTCAATCAGCTCGCTCCGATACTTCTTTCCCCGGATGCCAAGTCCTACTTCTACGGCCTGGATCGCAGACTCTGCAACCTCTACGTCGTCACGGGCGTCAAGTAGATTTTTGAACTTCTCGGCACGCATCGAATACCCTGTGGGAAATCCGATGGTTTTCCCTGTAGCGAATGCACAGCGAAAAATGGTGGAGGCGGGGGGAGTCGGAATTCTGAGCCCCGCTGATTCCACGTAACTTACTGATTCTACTAAACGGCAGAAACAATAAAAACAGCGAATTCGCCAAAGTGAGGTGCGCGGCGGGTACACGGAGATTTCAGCGAGGCTGCCGTCGGTGATCATCGATGGCGATGTGATTTCCCCGAACGGGATTTTGGGGAGTCGGCGAACTAAGATTGTACCTGACCACTGTCGTAGGTCCCGAACGCCATAACCGTCCATATGGATTTCAAGTTTTCAAGTTTCCGATTACGCGACTTACCAGGCACTTGGGCAATTTTCAAGTTATCCTGTGTCCACCATAGCTGTCGCCGGTTTGTGACACTTGTACCTAGGTCAAGCGTAAATCGCGTCGAATCTAAGAAGCGCGTCGCCTACTTTAAGTATGCGAACTGCGGTGAGCGCGTGCCCGGTCTAATTTTGGTTGAAAAGGGGGAACGCATGCTTATCAACTCGCGTCTCGGCCTTTTTCTTCTGGTCCTCTTGCTGTGCACCACTCAGATTTCAGCTCGGCAGTATCATGCGCCAACCTTACCTGGCGATGGCAAGATTCGTCTGGACGTTGTAGTTACTCCAAAGTCTGGCCCTGCCGTAAGCGGTCTTCAGCAGCAGGATTTCTCCATTTTGGATAATGGAGTGCCGCAGACCATCACTTCGTTCGAGGCTGTCGACGGGCGGCAGGCCCCGTTGGAGGTCGTTCTTCTTGTAGACGCCGTGAACCTTGGCTTCCGAGAGATGACCGTAGCACGTGATGGGATCAACAAATTCCTGAAGACCGACGGAGGTCGTCTTAGCCAAACCACTACGTTCGCAATTCTTACAGACAAGGGAATCCATTTTCATGAGGAGTTCTCAAAGGACGGAAACGCCCTCAGCACCGCACTGGAGCACTACACAATTCCGCTCCGCAGTATCAACAACACGACGGACCACGGGGCGGGTGAACGCTCACAGCTGACCGTTCTCGGGCTGGGCCAACTCGTGTCGCGCGAGGGTCCGAGGCCGGGCCGCAAGATCATCGTTTGGGTCGCTCCCGCGGGGTTACTGATTCTTGGTCCGAAGAACATGCTTAACGCAAAGTTGGAACAGCAAGTCTTCGGAAGCATAGTTGACGCGTCGACGCAACTCCGAGAAGCCCAGATTACGCTCTACAGCGTCGATCCATTGGGCGCTGCGGAGGTTGGTGCTTCTTACTGGAAGACCTATCTCAAGGGAGTCAGCAAGCCGAGCCAAGCGCAGATGGACGATTTGGCACTAGGCGTAATCGCGACCCAGAGCGGCGGTCTGGCGCTAGGCTCCAGCAACGACATCGCTGCGCAGCTACAAGAATGCATCGCTGATGCGGGGGTCTACTACGAACTCTCCTTCGTTCCACCCCTGAGCGACAGGCCCAATGAATACCACCAACTGGAAGTACATGTTGCAAAGCCGGGCCTGACAGCGCGTACTCGGCAGGGGTATTACACACAACCTGGGCGCGGAGGGGAACTTACGGCTGAGTCTGAGATGCCTGGCGGGATGGGGGATGACGCGCTATCACTCGAACCGGGCGCAGGGAGTGTGACTCCAGAAGCTTTCAGCCAGCAAGTTTATTATACGAATGCGCATCCATACCTTGACCTGCCCCAGGCACAGCTGGCCGAACGCATTCCAGAATTGAAAACGCTTCAACCTGCACCAGACCAGCAAGAGCTACCAGTGATCCTGCAGAAAATGGGCCAGAGTGTGGACAATTTTATGCGCGACATTGGTGACCTTATCGCTCACGAAGACGTGACGCAGGAGAAGCTAAACAAAAAGGGCGGCATTCAAGCGAAACAGCGTGTTCAAGACAACTATTTGATCCTTCATCATGGCTATGAATGGGGTGCAAGCGCGGAATATAGGATGGACGAGAATGGAAAGCGCCTGGGGCCAATAGGTTTGGAGAAGGGGTATCTGGTCACCGCCGGCTACGCATTGAGCTGTATTAGTTTCTCCACGGTCGCGCAGGCCCAGTCGAAGTTCCGATATCTTGGCGCGGAAAAGATCGGCTCACGAGAGACGTATGTCTTAGGGTTTGCTCAGAAACCCGGCGAGGTTACTTTCAGAACCGTGATGAGTGGAACCGGCGGGGAAGAAGCGGACATGCTGACACAGGGAATCTTGTGGGTGGATAAGAAAAGTTTCCAAATCATCCGAATGCGAAGCGATCTACTCGCGCCGCAAAATGAAATTGGACTCGATCAACTGACAACAGAAGTGACGTTCGCCGAGGTGCAGCTTCAGGACGTTCCAAATCCTTTATGGCTGCCCAGCGACGTTGCTGTATCGATGGAAATTAAGAAGCAAAAATTCCATAACGTGCACCACTATACGAATTATCGACGCTATAGAGTGTCCGTCAAGATTGGGAACCCGCAATAGGTCTCAGCTCTTCTCATCCCATCTGGTAACGCCGTAATCGGAAAAGTCCTGGTACGTCAGAGATGTCCGGTTACGCGACTTATCGGGACTTACCAATGTATTTCGCGGTCGCTGCGATTACTGGCGCTGCATGCCGGGAAATAGAGAAGCTACTGAAGGGCTAGCGTCATTGCCTTGAAGTCAAAAGTCGTTTTGTGTGCTTGCTGCAAGAGGTCTATGCCGAGATTTCCGTGAAAGAATTTGCTGCTTTCGATTGTGTGCGTCAGCAGGACCCCCGCCGGGCTGAGGACTACCGGGAATTCCCCGATGCTGAAATGCAATGACGAGAAAACGGCGCGATCCATGTCCTTGGCACCCCCCACTCCCTCCATCTTGTACGATTCCGTCTTTGCCGAGGTGCGCATGAGTTCGGGAAACGCCGCCGCAAAGGGCGGGTAAAGATCGGTATTCGTTGCGCCCGTATCTAATGTGAACGCGAGTCTGCGATCTTCGAATCGAATTTGCGCGACCGGATGGTGTCCATCGAAGCAAAGATCCGCGTGAGTCACAGGTTTATTCGATGACTTTGAGCCGATCTCAAATTTCTTATCCGCCCAGACAAATTCCTGCAAAGCCAACAGCACTGGGATTCCTATGAGCCCGCGCGAACCCGGCGGCAATTGATTAAATGGAGGCTGGTCGTCCGAAACCACCAGGAAAGCCACATGCCTAAGTCGGATTGAACCGATGGAGAGTTCGTCAGCGATGGCAACCCGGGAATCGACCTGCGTGCCAGTCACGTCGCCTTCCTTGATTGGCGCCTCCAGGACCCGCAGTCCGAAGCGCTTGGCGTCCGATGCGGTCAAAACGGATACGTCCGCTCCAGTATCAAACCAATACGTTGCCTGCACACCGTGGATCGAGATCGGCAATCCGGCATCTTGAATTTCTAGTGCAGTGAAAACTAGGTGCACCGTCTCTTGATCGGGAAACTCGCTGAGGGCTGCGAGCAGTGGGCGGTCGCTTTGGGCATCGGAGTCTCCCGGCTTGAGCGCAAGCACGGCATCGACTTGGGCCAGCGCTTCCCGATATTTTCCTTGGCGCAAATAAGCGGCAGCCAGAAGCCTGTGCGCTGCAATTGCTTCATCAGCCTGTGGGCGGGACTCAATGAAAGTTTTCAGCTTTTTCTCGCACCGGTGTAGGTCATTGAATGCACACGCCACAGCGCCCTGATAGAAGACGGGAGCGGTGCTTTTTGCAACGGAATCGCGAAGCTCAAACCAGCGATGTGCGTCGAAAAGTGACTTCAGACTTGCATCATCGTTTTTTGCGTCGCTATGTGCGCCAAGGCACAGAGGAGCGAGGAGGAGAAAACAAAGGTCGACCAAAAGCGCAGCCACGGCTCTTAGTTTATATGAACGCATTGTCCATCCGACGAACGCACTATTCCAACTGAACAGGCGGTTGTCAAGGAGTGCCTTCTGCTCAGCTTGGCAAGTCTTAAAAAATCGGGGCTAAGGGGTGAGCAATCGAACCACGTCAGCATCTCTTGTCCGCACATTTGGCTGCCGAATGGTCTTGACGCGTCACAGCCTGGTAAACGCCGTTACCGGACAACTGAAATCGGTCCAAAAGGACTTGTCCGATTACGCGACACACAGGCAAGTGGACTGAGGCCTCGCGACTCCGCACAATAAGCCTGCTGACTGAGAATGACTTCCGGTATCAAGCGTGAGTGAAGTCTAATTGCGACTCATTTTTTGGGCGGGCGGCTGAACATCACAAAGCAGGGCGCGTCAGATCGCGCCACGACAATATCCGGCCATCCATCGCCGTCCAGGTCGCCTGCCGCCATGCCATAGATCGCTCCCTTGTCGTCGCCAAACGATACAGGCTGGTACCGCCTTCCCGTTCCATCGTTGAAATAGACAACTCCCGGCGCTTCAACATAGCCGACAACGATTTCCGGCCGTCCGTCGCGATTCAAATCGGCGGCAATCATGGAATACGGAACTGCCTTGGGCTTGTCGAATCGAATCCCATCGCCAAAATTGCCTTTGCCGTCATTGAGATAAACAAAGCAGCCCATGTTCTCGTGGCAAGCGGCGATGTCCAATTGACCGTCACCGTTAAAGTCAGCAACCGCCATCGCACGGGTGGACGATTTCGGCGGTCCCCAGGCCGCTTGGCGATCAAAGTTACCCTTGCCGTCGTTGAAATAAACTACGCTTTGGCACGAATCCCTGCAGGCATAAATCACATCGTTCGCGCCGTCGCCGTTCAAGTCCGCAATGGCCACCGTCGCCGCGCTCGGCAAGTCCTTCAGGGGATGGCAGTCGAAATGGAGCTTGACGTCATTCAAGCAGACATAGCTCGCCATTTCTCGATTCGCAACCGCGATATCCGGATAGCCGTCGCCGTTCAAGTCGCCTACCGCCGCGTTTCTGGTTGACCACTTTCGATCGCCATAGGTTCCGCCAATGGTGAAATTACCTTTTCCGTCGTTGAGCAGGACCAACTTTGGGTCCGGCTCATCATTGCTCAGGACCATATCCAGGTGGCCGCTCTTGGTCATGTCCGCCAAAGACCCCGAATAACTCTTGGTGGCTTTGCTCGGAAGCGCAGGCCCCGGCGTGAAGTGTCCCTTGCCATCACCCAAGAAGATTCGGCTGGGCACTTGCCAATGGCGTCCCTTGACCAACACGATGTCCGGATGCCCATCACCGTTAAGGTCGCCGATGCTGGCGTTGGCGGATGTTTCCGAAACTGTCTCTAAGGGTACAATCTCAAACGAACGTGGGCCGCCGGCCTTGAATGATTCTTCCTTAGACTGAGTGCTGAGCGACGCCAGAGGAGTCACTTGAAAAACCACGAACCGGGCAGCAGCGAACGCCGCGAGGAAAAGTCCGCAATACAAAAGAGTCCGTCTCATGTCTCCTGCGATAATGAATGGCCTACGGGGAAGTTGCAAATACTACTTCTCTATCGGATTGAACCGCACTGTCCTAGTCGCTTGGCCTCCATGTGGCATCCTGGGTTTCTGAGCGCGTGCTCAGCTATACCGAAGTTATCCCGAGACCGCCTTCTAGGAAGTATTGAAGCAAGCCGTCATGCCACTTGGACGATTAACGCGGTTACCGTCCATGTGGATTTTCAAGTTTCCGGCTCGTACCTGGGTCAAACCTAAATCGCGTCGTCTATAAGTTCTGAGAGAAGAGGGCGGAGATGGAGAGAATTTACGACAGATTGGAGCACGTCCTACAATTGTGGAAAAAGCTGGAAATCACAAAGCCGGATACCACCGAGCACAATGCAATCATGAAACAGATTCGCATCCTGTCGGATGAGTACAAGGAGCTTATTTGACGTCACGAGTCTGGCAGACTATCGAGGGAAGCCTATACGCCGAACCAATTCCTCGTATTTCGCGTCGGAACGAAAGGAATCGAAAGCGGGGTCGGTTCTTAGCCAATAGATGAGTGCCTGCGAGTGGGCCCGAAACGCCTTATCCAGCCAAACGAAGGCGTGTTCCCGATCGCCCACGCGCGCATAGAGCGCGGCAAGATCGTAGGGCTCACCGGGCTTCTTCTTCCATTCCAAGCGTTGCCGCTCGAGATTCACGCGCCAATAGCCCGGAGGGCCGAGAGTCTTGTAGGCGCTCCTAAGACGCTCGGCGCTTTGCGCCGCGGCCTCTTTGGGTGCTCCGTAGAGAACAGCCGTCTCCTCCTGCAACGCAATCGCCTTGGAGAAGTCACCTTTCCGTTCGTACGCCATGTTCATGATCCATCGAGCCAGGCCGTTCTGGCGATCCATGTCCAACAGTTTCTGCGCATCTTCGATCGCCGCGTCGTACTTGCGCCCCGTGACCAGGGGAACGAGCGCGAGTGCGTTGGCAACCGGAGAGAGCGGGTCCATTTGCTGGACCTTTCTCATCTCGGCGATGGATTCCTCGATGCGATTCCCCTGCGCGAGGTACATGCCGTACCAGAGGGGAGGCCACGAAGTGCTGGGGTGCAGCTCCAGGGAGCGATGAAATTCCGTTTCCGCCTCCGGAAAATTCCACTCATAAACATATTTAACCCAGGCCAATGAGCTATGCGCCTGGCTAAGACGCTCGTCTATTTCGAGAGCTTTCATCGCGGCCTGGCGGGCCTTGGGCAGTCCTTCCTGCCCGGGAATTACGTTTGTCGCGGCCGCCCAGCAGTACGTCTCCGCCAAATCCGCGTAAGCCTGTGCGTATCTCGGCTGCAATTCGATGGCACGGCGGAAACTCACCACTGCCTTTTCGAAGCCATCGGCAGTTATTTGCGATGAGTAGTAGCGGCCCCGGACATAAGCGTCGTAGGCTTCCGGCTCGAAGGGGGGAGCGTTCGTCAAACGGGCTTGCTCTTCCGGAGTGAGAGAAACTCGGATCTCCCGTGCGATGGAGCGCGCAACCCGGTCTTGCAACGAGAAAATGTCGGTTAGGTCTCCCTGGTAGCTGTCCGCCCAGAGATGTCGCTCCGGAGAAGCGCTAACCAACTGCGCGGTGACCCGCACGCGATTGCCGGATCGCAGAACCGTTCCTTCGACGATCGCATCCACGTTGAGCTCTTTCGCAATCACGCCGAGCGGCTTGCGTGCTCCTTTGTAGGGCGTTACGGAAGTGTGGGAAATAACGCGAAGTTCGCCGGCTCTGGCCAGCTCGGTGATGAGCTGGTCCGTCATGCCATCCACGAAGTACTCCTGCTCGGGGTCCTTGGACAGGTTCTCAAGCGGGAGAACGGCGATCGCATGAATCTCCGCGGAAGGGGACCGGGCAAAGATGCGGGTGCGAAGCTTGCCAGCGTTAAGCCCGAGCAACACGGCCGCGATGCCAGCCAAACCCAGAGCACCGATGACCTTCCATGACTTTCGCGTTTTGGCGCTACGTTCCTCGACGGCCTCGACGGAGCTAACCGGGGGTTGCGCACTGGAAGTTGACGGGGCGGAGGCTGACATCTCCACATTCCCAATGAAGCGATACCCACGCCGGGGAATCGTTTCGATAAAATGCGGGCTCTCGGCGGAATCCCCCAAAACTTCCCTGAGGCGATTCACCGCTTTCTTCAGCGCCAGGTCGTAATCGACAAACGTGTTATCAGGCCAGAGGCGCTGTCGTAGTTCCTCTCGCGTAACGATTTCCTGGGGACGTTCCAGCAAGGCCTGCAAAACCTGGAAGGGTTGGCCGGGGAGCTTTAGCCGCATTCCCGCCTTGCGGATCTCTCCAGCGACCAAATCCATTTCAAAAACGCCGAAACGGACTAGCCGAGGCGGGCTGGAGTTGGTGGAAATGGCTGACTCCGCTTACGGGTGGGGATTCCGTGCGCGAAGTTTATCACAACTTACCTTACATGAAGCTTCTCCGCAGGAAGAACCCGCGACCATTAGACCTGCAGATTCAATAACTTCCGAAGGAACCAACAAACCACTCAGAGGGTTCTTGATCACGTTTCGCACTTGAGCGAGTGTGCGCGACCAGCCGCAAAAGAGAACGGCCAAGCGATCCGCGTTAGCCGGCGTTCTCACACTGACAAAGGAGATCGTCATGATTGGAAGAATCACTCGCATCGCGTTATTTGCTTCGGTCGCAGTCTTGGTTTCCGCTCTGTTTGCCAGCAGTGGCGCGCATCCAGCGGCGAAAGCCCAGCCTCCTAAGAATCCTCATATGAATTCGGACCGCCACTGCAAATCCGTTGGCGGCAGTATCATCACCAATTTTGGCGCGGTCGATCAATACACCACTTTGGGCCCGGCTACGGGAGATCTGGGTGGCGCGGTCGCCGCTACATTGACGGTGCCGCCGGCACCCGGTCCGGGGGGCACGGTGGTTTTCCATATCCAGCATCACTGGGTTACCAACTCGGGCGACAACATTCTCTTTGATCCGGCGATTGCCACAACGCAACCTATTTCGCAAACCTTGTTCGCGGTGATCACGTACAAAGCCACAATCAACGGCGGCACGGGAAAGTTTGCTGGAGCTACGGGCGAGCTGAACATCATCGGGGAAGCCGATACGGTGAATGGTACGGCGTTCCGCTACTCCGGCGAGGCGTGTTTCGCCGACGCCGACTAGCCCTGGACATCCCGGGAACGGCCCTCGGCGCTCCCGGGATACACTCTTTCCGGAAAACATGTAGAGCTGAACCCTACATTACCTATCGTGCGAGAGCAGCTTGAGATCTTCGAGAAGGCTTCCAGTTTATAGGGCAGGTGATGGGCACTCCCAATGAATCCGCGGCCAGCTCCTCATTAATGCGGTCATCGGAAACTGGAGTCAACCGAGGTACTTGTTCGGTGACGAAACTTAGCGGGCTGTGAAATAGGCTGAGGCATCGCAAGTCCCGCAATGGAACTCTGGCGAGGCCAAATCGCCGATAACGACACTGCCGGAGAATTCGGGTAATCCCGGCAACTCGGGGCGTTATGGACATCAGAACATTCAGGTCTTCCTTTTCCGGGCAGATTTTTGAGCCGGCGGACGCGGGCTACGACGAAGCGCGTCAAATTTGGAATGCAAGTTTCAGCAAGCATCCAAAGGTAATCGCACGATGCTCGGGCGTTGCAGACGTGATTGCGGCGGTGCATTTCGGGCGCACGAACAATCTGGTAACGGCGATTCGTGGCGGCGGACATAACGTGGGCGGTCGTGCGTTGTGTGACAACGGATTGGTGATTGATCTTTCGCGAATGAAGGCCGTTTTTGTAGACGATAAGGCGCGGAGAGTTCGCGTGCTTGGCGGAGCAACGCTTGGCGACCTCGATCGAGAGACGCATGCGTTCGGGCTCGCGGTGCCGTGCGGGATTGTGCCCAAGACGGGGATTGGTGGGCTGACGCTGGGTGGCGGAGTTGGGTGGCTTATCCGGAAATATGGGATGACTATCGATAACTTGTTGTCTGCGCACGTTGTGACGGCTGATGGAAAAGTGCTGACGGCCAGTGCTACTGAGAATGACGATTTGTTCTGGGCGCTACGGGGCGGGGGCGGAAATTTCGGAGTTGTTACTTCTTTTGAGTTCCAAGCGTATCCGGTTGCGTCGGTTTTAGGCGGGCTTCTACTCTATCCTCGCGCAAAGGGCGTTGAGGTAATCCGACACTTCCGCGATTTCATGGCGTCCGCTCCGGACGAGCTCACCGCGTACGCGGCTCTGCTTCACGGGCCGGATGGTTCGGCGCTGGTTGGAGTGATTGCGTGTTATTGCGGGAGCGTTGCCGAGGGTGAACGCGTGCTTGAACCGCTACGAAAGTTTGGCGGTCCGATCGTTGACGGTATTCAGACTATGCCATTTCCCGTGATGCAGTCGTTGCTGGCTCCATCCTTCCCGGATGGCAATGTCAATTACTGGAAGTCCACACTGCAGAGGGAACTGCCGGACGAGGCGATTTCCGCGATTGTGGAGCATGCAAATCGGTTGAGTTCGCCGCTTTCGTTTGTGGTGCTGGAATATTATGGCGGAGCCGCGGGCCGAGTTTCGAAAGATGCCACCGCATTCCCACACCGCGATCTGCCGTGGGACATATTGTTTCTTTCTCAGTGGACCGATCCGACGCAGACAAATATGCACCGCGACTGGGCCCGATCTGGCGAGGAGATGCTGCGGCCGTTTTCGCAGAATGCACACCTGCTTTCGGCGCTTGATGTCGAAGCGGACGACGTCGTCAAGTCGGCATTCGGTCCCAACTTGGCGCGCTTAGTCGCCGTCAAACAGAAGTACGACTCCACCAATTTCTTCCGCGTAAACCAAAATATCAAGGTTTGAAGCTCAAGCAGGCGTCCCATGAGCAGAGCAAAGTTATTTTGGCCCTGCCAACAGTTCTGAATAGATTTCGATTGCTGCCGAAAGATTCGGCAAATCGGAATCTGCCTGGATAATTTGTGCCCGACCACGATTCATATGGACGATTAACGCGGTAACCGTCCATATGGATTTCAAGTTTTCAAGTTTCCGATTACGCGACTAATCGGGACTTGGGGAAGAACGGAACGACGGAGCGAACATAAGAGTTGTTCTGGCCGATTAAATAATGATCTTTTTTTCTTGTCCTGCGTGGAAAGCGCAAGTGACGAATAGAAGAGCAGCCGGTGTGAAGGGCAACAAGACGGAGAACCAAAACCCAAGCTGGAAGACAATCTTTCGATACCTCGCTACGTTTGCGGGACGAACCAGTCGCTCTGACCACGGTCCCAAGTAGTAGCAAAGATTTGCCACGCCGATCATCACGAGATAAGCGAACCCTTGGAAGAGGGTCGTAAGGATCGTCATCTTCCAATCACCGGGAGCGCGAAGATCAATGCACCGTGAAATGGCAACAGTGTAAAGACCAAATCCGAGGGGACCAGCAACTAACAACCCGACGTTATAGCGCAGCCGACGATTGGCCTACCACGTCTCAGTTGCGCTTGGGCTGGAATCCGTTTCGAGAGCGAATCCTTGGGCCATTGCGATGATTATGCAGGCTACCACGTCGAAGAAAAATGTTAAAAGCTAGGGGAAAACCACAGTTGCTCGACCTACATCGATTCGAAGTGCCTGGCGCGTTAATCGGTAAAGTGGATTTTCAAGTTTCCGATTACGCGTGCCGGGACTTAGCCGCGTCAACTGAAACTGGAAGCCGCGCCTTGTCGAATTTTGGGAAAGGGAACTGCTCAGGCGGGCTTCGCCAGAGAATGCCGCATTCGATAAAAACCACGCACTAACACAAGCAAGAGCAACGCGCTCAGGGTTATCGTGACGATAGTCCAACCAGAAACCGCAAAGTTCACACCCGTCAAATACCGTGGAATTTCTAAGAGACCCCACATCGAGTCCATCAGCCGCTCGTCGTTGGGCAGCGAATAATTCGAAGCGCGGTACTCTTCGAATGCATGATGAATCGGAAGAAAACTCAACAGAAAAGCGCCACACCCAATGAGCAGAACCGAGGGGGCATAGTCCACCACCAAGCAGGCCGCTCTTCGCCAACTCGTTTTCTTATCCCAAATCTTGCGGGGCCACAGCCCCAACACCAAAACACCCGCCAGCGCCGCGAACCCGGCGATCACAGCCAGCGTGCCGAAGCCTTGAACCAAAATCCCATCTCTCCGAAAAGCGGTTGCTCTCGCAACCATTTCGAGGTCGCCCGCGGGCAGCATTGCTTGGAAATTCGCATTGAGTTGTTTGATCCGCAGCGTTGCTCTCCGCTCCTCTTCAGGCTTGCCCCAGCTCGAATAAAGAACAGCAAACTCTTTGTCAGCCTTCAGCGAAATCGTCCAGGCTATTAGTTTCTCGATCTTCGTCTCGCTCCCGTCAGCCATCCGTATACCAAACGCATCCACTTCGCCAAGCAAGCTCTCTGATCGTTTCAAGTCGCCCGCCGCTCGCGCCTTCTGTGCCTCGTGTACTCTGATGTCGGCAAAAAGCCTCACGTTCAGCAAATTGGGAATCGCGTGCGACTGTAGTCCCGAAAGCACTATCACCGGGGACAAGTCCTTCTCGTGATTCCACACCGTGCGCGTGAGTTGATAGTGTCTCTGGAAGTAACTGTCATAGCGCGGAGCATTATAGGCGCGCTCCATGAGTGCCATCCATTTCGAATCGCCTTCCACAACTTCGAACTCCGCTTCTTTCGGTATCCCACGCTGATAGAACGGACGGATGCGCAAACGGTCCAGCGCATGCGCCTCAAGCAAATAGGGCACGGCGTTGTCAGGATCAGCCGCTTGCAATCGTGTAAGCCATTCTGCTTTCGGCGATTCAAAGTTCGGCCAAGAATGATCTTTTGAACCGTAAATCCAGACGAGCTGTGGATCGAGCACAACCGCGCGTTCCGTCAAAACTTCCGCCCGTTTTGGATCTCCTGTGCTCAGCGCCACAAACGCGAGTGTGCTTGCGTCCTTTTCTTTTTCCGCGCGAGCCGCAAGTTTTTCCAGCGTCCTCGCATCCGAAACCGACTGCTGGTATTCCTGCCAACTGGCCCGCACCGTTCGAATCGCCTCGCGCCCCTCAGGCAGAGCCAGCAACAGCGCCGCCACCGCGACAACCGCTGCCGTAAACACCCGCGACCGCTTCGGCAACAGCGAAGACGGCTCCGGCCCGCCTGCGCCGCCGGAAAGGGAGCCGCCCGCCGGAAGTTTCATCCACTTCCAAGCACTCGACAGCATGGAACGCGTGAACAACATGATTCCTCCCAGCGACCAGCGAACCGCTTCGAACGCACTCGATGTCTCATCAATTTCCGCAGCCAGCGCCAGCCCCCAAGCACGATTCTCCTTCGGCCAATGCCGCACCGCGCATCCAAGCGCCCAACGCGCAAAACGCGATGTCACCGAATTCTCCTGTGCGGACATGTTCATACCTCATGCTCCGCTTGCTTCCAGAAGTGCCGTTCTTGCGCCGCGCGAATTTCCGCCCGCGCCCACTCCCGCGCCGTTCCGGAAAGCCGGTAGAGATGGCGTGGTGGGCGTCCCGGCGTCTTGGCGTCTTCCCAGCGTGTTTCGAGCCAGTGCAGCTTTTCGAGCCGCATCAAGATCGGATAAAGCGTCCCGGAAGGGATGCCGGTGCCTTGGCTCAGCGAGTACCCGTGTTGCCATTGGCCTGGGTGGGAGAGCAGAGCATCCAGCACCGCCAATGTTTGCCGAGAGAGCCGAATCCGCAGTCCCATAACATAACTCTACATAGATAGATATAACCAGTCAAGCTCCACTTTGTGCTGGCTCTCCTTTCTCTAATTCCTGACGCGGTTACAGGAGAAGTGTGGATTTCCAAGTTTCCGATTACGAACTTACCAGGCAGGTGGATTGCGTCCCATGGACCGAAACCACTTCGATGAGTAATAATCCGCCTTGGCCAGCAAGGCATTTCGCGGAGGCAGAATGCTCAAGCCTGCAGTCCGAGTCTTTTGTTGTGCAGCAATGTTGCTCACGTACAGTTCTTCCTTTGCTTCTCAAGAACCTCAGCAATCCGCAAAAGCCGTGGAACCAATTGTGGCAACCGTCCACCGCAGCCAAGGGAAATTAGAAATAACGGTTGAACCTAACTTGGCTCCGAATGGAGACATCCTTCGAGCCTTAGGCATGCTGATAGAGCAGCGCGGACGCGACTACCCAGTAGTTGTGCTCGTCGATAGTGAATCTAAGTTATCTGACATCTATGCGGCTTCTGGTTTCACTAACAAAGCCGGGTTCCTGAATGCTCGCGTTTTCTACGTCAACCGCAAAACCGGGTTTATGTGCGAGATTAAGGTTGGCGAAAGCATTCAGACAAGATAAACAAGCCGCCGTGACAGCAGCCCACGCTTTCCTGCTCATGTTTCCTCCGCAACAATTTCACTAGAAATGTGAGGTTCTGACATCGGACCGCGTGGATTCTGTTCCTAAAGTCCTGGCAATACCTCTGTCAAAACTGACAGATGCCTGAGTAACGCGGTTTCGTACAAGTGAAATTTGACCAAAACCACATGTCCGGTAACGCGACTTTTCATCCGCATGGCGGCCAACGATAGCTTCCGAGTTGCCGACAACACTCCAAGGAAATACTTAGAATCTGCAGTTGTGAGTGTCATGGCCAATTCGACGGTACAATACTCAGCATGAAACGGATCATCGCGGTGACGCTCACAGTCCTGGCAGCGCTTGGCTTATCCGGTTCATCGGCGCAGAAACAGTCGCTGGACGGGGTGTGGAGAAGCGAAGGATACGGCATGGTGTTCGACATTCAGGGAGCGACGCTAAAGTCTTTCGAGGTGACCGCGACGACTTGTATGCCTGGCGATGCGGCCCAGCGTGAGGACACCAGCATTGATGGCCGCGATGCCACATTCAAGACCACAGACGGGGTCGTGTTCTTTGTCCGAAGCGGAGGCACGGCCGATCACAGGCTCCTCCACAACGTCTCCTCGGTCTCCGACGTGCGCATCGACCGCATCGCGAAGCTGCCAGCGACCTGCGAGCATCCGACGCCGAACACCCCGCAGGCCAATTTCGAGGTCTTCACCCGCACCTGGGCGGAGAACTACATCCTCTTCGATCAGCAGAAGGCGGATTGGGACGCCACCGTTGCCGCCAATCGCGCCAAGATCGCCGACAAGACCACGCCGGCGGAACTTTTCGACATTCTTGCGGGAATGATCGAGCCATTCCAAAACCTCCACACCTATATCGACGCTCCCGACCTCAAGCGCGAATTCCACACGTACAGGCCGGGTACGGACCGTGTTGTCAAAGGCGACAGGCATGAATTCCGCACTAAGACCATGCCGGCGCTGCTGGCAGTTACCGATCGCGCGTATCTCCAAACGCCATTAGGCAAGTGGTGCAACGACCAGGTTCAATACGCACACGTCAATGAGAGCACGGGATATCTGCGTATCCTGTCCTTCTCCGGCTATTCCAAGGAGCGGGGGTTTGCGAACGGATTGACAGCGCTGCAGACCGCCCTCGACGAGATCTTTTCCGATCCGAAGCTGAAGGCGCTCGTTATCGACGTCCGCATCAATTTCGGCGGCGAGGATCCGTACGGCCTGGAGATCGCTTCCCGGCTTGCTACGGCCGACTACCTGGCCTACACCAAGGTCGCCCGCGCCGATCCCGTCGATCGCAATAAATGGACTCCCGAAGATCCGAGCATGGTCCATCCCAGCACGCGGCCGGGCTTTCGCGGCCCGGTGGTGGAACTCATCGGGCCACTGACCATCAGCGCGGGTGAAACCTTCACCCAAGCGTTGATGGGCCACTCACCGCACATCGTGCGCATCGGCGAGAACACCCAGGGCGTTTTTTCCGACGTACTCGGTCGCCAGCTCCCCAACGGCTGGCGATTCGGCCTGCCGAACGAGATCTATCGCACCGCCGACGGCACGATCTTCGATCTGGTGGGCATTCCACCCGATATCGAAGTCCCTGTCTTTGCCGATGCCGACGTGGCCGCTAGAAAAGATCCGGCAATGGCCAGGGCGCTAGAGATACTCAGCAGCAAATGACCTCTCAACAGAATCCTGCCAGTTGTTCAGAACAGCGATCACACTCAAAACGGGGACTGGCAGTGCGATTTTGAGCGTTCTAACGGGCAACACGGAAGTAATCTACTTGGCCGGAAAACGCGGTTATCGGAGAAGTCGACCTCAGGTGGAGGCCTGACGCTGCCGCCAAGACGTGTGACTATGGCTACATGGACACAAATCGCGTTTTCCGCAGAATCAGTTCCGTTACTGTTCATTGTTCCCGAGCAACGACACCGTCCCGCCTGGTAACAGATACTCCGATGAGTCGGAAGATATTTTCTGATGGGGAATCTTAACTGCGGTAGGTGGATACGAAGGATGTCGAAAAAACCCGGAATTTCGGCCGTCGGTTTGCGGCTGTCAGCGGTGCTGGACTGGTGCAACGGGACGGCAGGTAAATATCGGCGGTTTGCCGGCAGAATCGCAGATCAATTACGAATGGTCGGGCGAGAAAATCAATTTGAAGCTGCGCGAGTTATGAATGTCAGCCATCCATTACATGCAGATTTTGGCCAAAAGCGTGTAGAACTCAAAGAATTCACCAAGGTATTGAGGGTTGGCGACCGCATCCGTGTGCTTTGCGATGACGGAGTACTTGTGGCGGAAAAGATTTCTCAGACGCAATTCAAGGTAATTCATACTGAAACGATGACAGAGCTAGTCCATTGATTGCAGCTTCGATCTCGACCGCTAACTGAGTCATCCGTCTTCTGCCACAAATTCATTTACAACTGACTAACGCGGTAATCGTACAAGTGAAATCGGCCCGATCCCATTGTCCGGTTATCCGACTTATCAAGCGAGAGAGTCGCAGTCAGCCTCCTCTTATTTCGCTGTTATTAGCGTGCTCGTCGTAGCTACGCACTGCCAAGCGCCATTGAGCTTTATCCATGTATCGACGAACCGTTCGCGGTGCACGTATGGCTTCCCTTTCTCCATGCCCTTTATTCGAAACACCCCAACAACTACAGCGACATTTCCGTAAACTTGCACACTGCTTTGCTCGGTGACCGCTTGAGACGGCTGATAGTCAGGTGACTTAATACTCGCTAGAAATTCGCTCTTGGAGGAAACGCTTCCGTCGATATCGATTGATACAAACGTGTTTACCAACAGCATGTCCAGCGCCTTCGAATCCTTTGCTTCAAGAGCGTGATTCCATGCGCTTTCAAGCGCCAAGACACGCCCGCCTTCATCGCTCATACTCGATTGCTGCGCCGTTGCCGAGGTGACAAAGAACAGCAGCGTCGCGACGGACAGAAAAATCTTTCTCACCTATTTTACCTCCGGATGGCTAGTCGAATTCCCCAGACATGTCTAGCGTAGAACAGAAACGTCGCTTCTAACTAACTTCCGCCAGGGAACGTTCTGGCAGCGCAAACCGGCCAAGTGAAATCCCCGCCCAAAAGCACTTCTCCGGTAACGCGACTTCTCAGGCACTAGCCCGCCATCCGTTGCCAATTCCGCCATCGAGGCTTGCTCTTAGCTATGTTCCGCGCCCTTCCTTGCTATAGATTCTGTAGGACATGACATTTAAGGAATTTGTCCGAGAATTTTCGACCGGATGTCTTGGTCACTTCTTGATTGCCGTGGCTGCCGCAGCTTTGCTGGGCATTGGTGCACATCACTTCGGCCTGCCACGCCTGGCGACATTTGCGCTCGTTGTGGTTGTGATATTTTTGGTGTCGGTTCTGATCCCTGGCCCGAAACGCAAGAAGCCGTGAGGCAACATGTCCGGTAACGCGACTTATCAGGATTTGCGGATGTTTACCAGGCTAAAGGCCACAAATAGCCCGTCCCAAGGACACTGAGTGTCGCAGCGCAGCAAACTTTGCTTAGTTCCAATGGTGGGAGTGCCACCAGATTTTCTGGATGTCGAATTTGACATCGCGGCAGAGGTACATCGGTGTGTTTTCCTCACCCATGCCGAAGCGCTGGTAATGCTCGAAAGGCTGAAAGGAAGTGCAGTTGTCGCGCACGTCTTCCAAGCTCCACTCAATAACGATTAGGTTCTTGTAGACCTGCGGGGGCGGACCCCAATACCAATGATTCTGATGGCGAGACCAAGCGCGTGGCAGGCCGTAGCGCGGGCCGAACTCGTTAATCGCGCCAGCTTCGCCATAATTCCCAGCCCAGATGCCGGTCTTGGCGCGTTCATCGGGTGGCAACGAATTGTAGATCGCAGCCACCTCACTCACCATCTCGGGCCAACCGAACTGGTCGGCAACGGGTTGCGGCAGAAGCGACTCAAGGTGCACCTCGGCCTTGGAGGGTTTGAAACCAATAGCGTTTTGATAGGCAAGGAGACGTTCCGGCGGTAGCATCCACGTCACCATCGGAATGGCGGGGAGCGCGGCGAGTACGATGACGGCGATAACGGTCACCCGTGTCCATGCTGCCCGGTTTGCCAGCCATCTTTCGACTACTACAGCGCCGCCCGCGAAGATCATCGGGTACATCGGGAAGACATAGTAGTTCTTGGCGTGGGCGACCTCCATCAAAACGAAAAAGACGGCGAACGTCAGGCCGAGGACGCGCCAGCGGAGGTCGCGGAGAAACCAGACCAGACCCGCCAGCCACACCGGCAGGAGGATCGGGTGCATGTCGATAATCTGTTCCTTGACGAACGCGAGCGGGCCGAGGATGACGTTTTTGCCTTCGCGGCGGACGTTGGCAAGGTCTTCGATCGTCGGAAAGTGATGACGGATTTGCCAGATGATGTTGGGAAGAAAGAGCGCGAGAGCTATCGCGCCTGCGAGCCAGATCCACGGTCGCGCGAACTCGCGCCGGTACTGCGTCAGAAGAAGCGCTACGACCACGGCGAATCCAAAGGAAAGCGTGGAGTGCTTGTTCTCAAGACCGAGGCCAGCAAATACACCGAACCACAGCCAGAGCCGCGAATCTTCTGTTCGCAAGATACGCGCGACGACCCAAATGCAGCCCATCCAGTAGAGCGACTCGAAAGCATTCATTGTGAGCAAGCTGCCCATGACCAGGACCGCTGGGCAAAGCAGGATGATGATCCCGGCAAGCAGTTGGGCATACCGGCCACCACCGAGTTCCCGTGTGATCAGGATGGTGAGCGCGACGAGCGCCGCTCCGGCCAGCGCGGGAAGAATCCGCAGGGCAGCGAGCGAACCGCCCATTAACATCGCGACTTTCGTGTACACGGCTATCAGCGGCGCGGCATCGACGTAGCCCCAGTCGAGATGGCGGGCCATGTCGAGGTAATAAAGCTCGTCGCGAAAGTAGCCGTAGTGGCAGACGCTCGTGAAAAGATGCACCAACAGTTTGATAGCGCAGAGCGCGACTAGCACAGGGACGGCGAGCGGAGGCAGAGATTCTGCGTGGTGTGCTTCGCCTTGAGCCGAATGACTATCAGGCGCGGGCGTGCCGGTTTTCACTGTATTCAAGGTTGCGCTCCTGTTTATCCGGTGAGGCCAGGAAGGCGTCGCCTATGACGCTTCCGCAATTTTGGACGATGATTTTCGGAAAGCAAATTGTTTGGGATGAGCGGGCCCGGGGGAGGGACAAACTGGCACAGAGGTGGGTCCAGCGACTCAGGTTTTCAGACACTCACCTTGGGCGCCAACGCAAACGGTCGTCAGAGAAGAGTGGGGAACAGGGCTTATGACTGGCGAATCTAGCTCAGCTCCTGATTGACGCGCGCTAACCGTCCATGTGGATTTCAAGTTTCCGATTACGCGACTACTCAGGCACTTCACAAATCTCCGTCCAAAAAACTGAAATATATTGTAATTAGTGATGCTCAAATTCCAACGATTGCATGAGCGACGGTGGCTCGTCCTACCCCTATGCTCGGCGATTATCCTGGTATCGAGTTTTCTGCTCTGGGCGACGCTTCGAGCTGCTTACTGGGACTATTGGATTTACCCGAGAGAGAAGGCTGGGGAAACACCGCCTTATATTTACCCCGAATTGAGATACACGCTTTTTTCCATCGTGCTATTCCTGTGTTGTTTGGACGGCATTGTAGCGGCTAGCCTGTTGTCCTGGTGCGCGGTTACTTCCACTAGCATGTCGGCTTGGGCTTACCGAACGATAGTTGCTTATTTTCTATTGCTCGTAGTTTTGGTTCTCGGTGGGAGCCTCATGTTTTTCGTCAGAAGTCATGGGTACTGACCTAAGTCCTTCCATGAGAAGGCCGGTGAGTGTCAAGTATGTTTTCCTTCTTTCCTTCTTTCTTTCTTCCTGTAAGGATGTTTTTGTTCTTCTCTTCCTCCCTGTGAGTTCCTGCCCTTGAGCCAAGCCGCTCCTGTCGCCACCCTTCCATCCGCACTCTTTGTTGAGCGATTGTCGCTCGGTGCAAGTTGGGTGTACTCGATTCAGTAGGTGCTGCTACCTGGTAAGCGACCTCTGTTCCCCCCTTTCGAAGGAAACTGGTCCAGGACTTGTCGCAGTCACCTGATCTCGGCGGTCGAGCTCGGCTGTTTGGATACCATCTCTCTTTTTTCTTTCTTTCCTTGTATGCTCCTTTTCTTTCTTCCTGTCTTTCCCAGTCTTCCACAGAGAAATTTCGAGCCAGGATCGCCTAGCAACGACGATCGCCAACTCCGTCGACCCCTAGCATCCCCTGTTTTGTGCGCAGCTCTTCACTCTAGGCCACGGCGCGCATCGCCTTGTGGCTATTGCGCAGTGGTTCGTACACCTCTCCACTCACCCACAACCGATGCAGCAGTACCGCTAGCTTTCTCGCCACCGCAACCACGGCTCGCTTCTTAGCATTTTTCCCTCCTCGCGCCGCAAGTTTTAGCCCCCAACGCCGTAGATCACTGTCTTCTCCAAAGGGTCCCAGAATGTAGTGCGCCCCCTGCACCAGCATCGTCCGCAAATAAGGATCTCCTTCTTTACTGATGTGCATCTGCGGCTGGCTCTCGCCGGAGTCCCTCCGCCCAGGGCGCAACCCGAGAAAACAGCCGACCTCGCGACTCTTTGCGAACCGCTGCGCATCTTCCAGAGTCAGCACATACGTCAGCGCGATCTGCGTTCCGACCCCCTTCACCTGTTTGAGCAGCGCGACTTGCGGGTAGCTCTCCCTGGCGATTTTCTCCATCCGCGCGTCGTATTCCTTGATGCGCTCGTTCAACGATTCGATTTCTTGGAGCAACGGCTCCAGAACCTCACGCAACTCCGCGCTCAATTCTGCGGCTAGCTCCCGGCTCACCTGCTCCGTGCCGCACTTGCGCAGTCGTTCCCCATAAGACTTCGCCAATCCTCGCGCCGCATTCACCAGGGCGGTTCGTGCACTCACCAATTCCGCCCGTGCCCGGATCACCGTCAGATGAATTTGTGCTTTCGCGCTGCGATGCCGCACCGGCCCCAACAGCTCAGGATCGATTCTTGCCAGCCGTGCCAGTGTCCGCGCATCGTGTCGATCATCTTTTCGTTTGCTCTTGCTGATCAATTGCACCTTTTGCGCGTGCGCCACGAGCACCTCGTGTCCCAGCTCCCTTAACAGCCGGCTTACCCACGGGGAATGTGTTCCGGTCTCCAGGGCCATGAGACTTCGCGGTATCTTCTCAAATGTCTGCTTCATCGCTTCTGGTGTCGTCGCTAGTTTCTGTTCCAGAAGGACTTCGCCCGCTTCATCCAAAACGCAGTAGTACGACCAGCGATCGCCGAGGTCCACACCAATGGTGAGCTTGTGTCCTTTGAAAATCATGTTTCCATTTACCCGAACAGTGTTAATCTTTTTCATAGCCGGTCTCCTTTTCTTTGTGCCTTGAGCACGTCTAACATTGGGAGCGTATCGCATCCCGCGGAGACCGGCCTTCTCATCCCATCTGGTAAACGCCGTTACCAGAGAAGTGGCAGAAGTGGAAACCCCGCGAAAACCACATGATGTCCGATTGCGCGTGTCGGGACTTTGTAGTCTTGAATTTCTCTGAACTGGATTTGCTTTTCAGTTAAGCGCGCTTATATATGTATGTTGGATCCCAAGCGGTGCTCTTCCACCTCGACAGCGCAGTGATTCTCAGTTCAACCCCGTTGCAACATAAAGTGTGTCCAGATACCGCGTCAGCGAGCTGGCATACGATTTTCCATCCGGTGTAATTGCCACCGGCATCGGACTATTTATCCCCACAGGGTCCGCCACACTCACCTCTTTCCACAACTCTCGATGCCCAGTCGACAGCTCGATCTTGAAAATGACAGATTTCGGTTGCGTTTGCCCGACAAAGATCGCTGAGCCATCCGCGCTCCACGTGAGGGGAATATCCCGCTCCTCACTGCCGGGCGAGGGAGAGCATTTTCCGCCGGCAACCTGACAAATCCTCCACAGTCGCGCGCTTTGCTCGAACACCAGAAAGCGGTTTCCATCCGGCGAAATAGGAATGTTGGTGGATATCAAGGAGAAACCTTCGGGGGGTGATCGCTTCTGCCTTGCCCCCCATCATGCTTTGTTTGTAAACGCGGGAACCGCGCCCGGATTCATTCCCCGCAAACAGATAGTGCTGCGAGTCCGGAAACCAACCCATGCCACTATAAGTCTCCAGGTTCGCGCTCTCTGGTTTTCGCAGCTCTCCAGCACCCGTCGGCAAGATCTGCACTTCCGGGGGAGCTTTCAACAACAACACCCACGCCCATGCCCCGTCCGGCGACAAACTAAAGGTCGCTCCTTCACCCAGATGAGTCACAGCGGAACCGGCTTCTGTCTTTCGCATGCACACCTCGTAGTATTGCGTCGTCGGCACGCTTCCCTCAGTGAATAGGATGTATTTACCATCCGCGGACAGATTCGGTTGAAACGAACCATCCAGCCACGAAAAGTCTCGAGGAGGACCTCCGCCGATGGACGCTTCTACTTCATACCGAGTTTGGTTATTGGAGAGCAGCACCTTGCCGTCGGGGGCGATGTCAAACACTCGTTGCCCGCCGGCGCCCGCCATTGCTGTGCGGCGCTTACCGGAGAGTGACACTTCGTATAACGAGAAATCACCGCTGGCGTTGGACGCTGAAAACCATAGCGCGTCACCCGAAGGAGTCCATGCCAAACCCTGTTCACCTTCCCAACCATCTGACAATGTTTTCGCTTTTCCGTCGGGATCAATCAACATCACGGCGCCACGATCGTCGCCCCATTGCGGGTGGTGTAGAAAGGCAATGCACTTGCCGTCGCGGGAAACACGTGGCTGCGTAATGGTGCCGGTCGTCTCGAATCGCGCGGTTCCGATGGGATATTCCAACCGGTATTTCCGACCGACAACGCGAACCACGGCAAGCGAACGCCCGTCCGGGGACCAATCTGCCGCGGTGACATCCTTCATCATTTCGCGTGGCGCGCCGCCCAGCGGCACCGTTGCCAGGGTGCCCCTAAATTCGTAGTGGTCCAGATACTCAGGTGAAGTGAGTACTGCCAGATCTCCCGAAGAGCTGACGGAAAGCAACACACTGTTCTTGAGTATGGATCGCGATTCCGGAAATTCCTTGCTCGCCAGGTAGATTTCGGTTCCTGCACCGTCCCAATCAGCGCTATAGATGACGCCATTGCCGTCTGAAGACAGCCTTGCGGAATAGATCGTGCCGCGGCGATAGGTCATTCGCTGAAATGTTGCCGTCTTATTCCGCGTTCCCAGCGCCCCATGTACAAACCATCCTGTCCCTAACGCCGCCAGCAGCAAACCCGCTATCGAGACCGGAAGCCATCTGAGCTTTTTCCCTTGCGCCAGCGGCGCGACTGCGCTCGAGGTTGTTGTCGTTCCAGACAGGCTTTCGATCGCAAAACCCAGATCGGCGACGGATTGAAAACGTTGCTCCGGTTGTTTCTCCAGGCAGCGGCGCACGATACGTTCAAGACTCGGATTGATGGCTGGATTGATCGCCGTCAATTCCGGCGGCTCCTCTCTCAAAATGGCCGTCATCGTCTCCGCACCGGTATCGCGCTTAAACGCGCGTTTGCCCGAGAGCATTTCGTAGAGAATCGCGCCCAGTGCGAACACATCAGAACGGTGGTCGATTCCTTTGCCGCGAACTTGCTCCGGAGACATGTAGCCCACCGTGCCCATCACCGCTCCGCTCTCTGTCAGCGGCGCGTCTAGGGTCGCGCCATTCAAAGATGCTGTGGCAGGAAGGAGAGCGCTCTGCTTCGCTAGGCCGAAATCCAGAATTTTAACGCGGCCGTCCTTGGTGATGAAGATGTTCTCTGGTTTAAGGTCACGGTGAACAATGCCTTTGTCGTGTGCGGCGGCCAGGCCGTTCGCAATTTGCTGAAACAACGTCAGCGCCCGCCGCACGGGGAGCGCCCCTTCAGCAAGCACGTCACGCAGAGTCCTGCCGTCCAGCAATTCCGTCACGATGTACTGCACACCGCTCTGCGAACCGGTGTCGTGTACCCCTAGAATGTTCGGATGATTCAGCGCACCGACCGCGCGAGCTTCCTGTTCGAACCGCCGTAGACGATCAGGATCGCCCGTGAACGAAGCCGGAAGAACTTTGATCGCAACTTCGCGCCCCAGCCGTTCATCACGTGCGCGATACACTTCCCCCATCCCGCCCGCGCCGAGCAGCGCGACGATCTCATAGGGTCCTAACTTTGTGCCAACGGAAAGTGCCATTGTGTCCAGGAATTATACAGTTTCAGAAGACCAAGGGTGGGATGACTGACGCTCGCTAGCCTCAAGTCCCGGTAAACGCCGAAACCGGACAAGTCAAAATGGGCCAAGGACTTCTCCGGTAATGCGACTACACAGGCAAGTGGACCGAGAGGTCGCGACTTCCCACAACGGGCCTTCTGACTCGGAATAACTTCCGGGTGGCCCGTGACACGACCAGAATCTGGACCACCCTTTCCGTGTCGTGAGTGCTATGGCCTGTTCTCAACAATTGACCGGCGGATCGCGCCAGTGATCCGACCGGAATAGCCCATTCAACTTCCCAGGACCCAACTTATCGGGAGCTAGGCGGCTTAACATATGTTGGCGGTCTACAAGTGCAAGATTTCCCGGCACAATCGTTCTAACATCGTGCTCATGTTTACGTATTCAGACGAGAGCTCTGAAGGCGATGCAATTGGTTCTCGGTGAAAGCTGCCGCTATGCATTGGCTGCGCTCTGGGCGGCGATGTTGACTTGCGCAACCGCCAGCGCGCAAACCCCGCACGTTCGCCTGGAATCGGGCTCTGCGCACGGATCCAAGATCGAGGCAATTCACGACGATAAGAAAATCCCTCTTCAATTCCGGTCCATCGTGGTGCAGACAGATTTTCCCGGCGAAAAATCCGGCGAGTGCGCAGTCCAAATGATTTACGACCCGGAGAGCAAGCTTTTCGAATGGCACTCCTTCCAGACGTACCAGGGTTACGATGCAGAGCTCGAAGCAAAACAATTTGCTAACAACTCTATCGTCTATCTGGCACCGGACGGGCTAGTGGTCTTCTCCCGCCTGATGTTCCCTTCGCAAGTGGCTGTGTGGGAGAGTAGAGAACACTACGACAGCATGGATCGAGGACAAGACAGCGTGATGCGGCTCTTCGAGGAACATAGGGTGCCCGCGGACGCGCCATGGAGCGCGCGATTCAAGACAGTCGACTTAATGAAGGAGATACCGCGAAGTTTCATGGAGCAGTGCTATAACGCGATGCTGATGCTTCCGAGGATCGAAGAATCGCGACGCAACGGAAAGCAATGGATTTTCAAGATTACTGGCCCGAATGGCAACTCTGCCGAAGTCTCCCTGAGCGATTCGTTCCAGGTAGTCGCCACAAAGCTCATTCCCCGTCCTGCCGTCATCGTTGAGAACAGAGCCAGCGTGCCGACGGCGGTCCATGCGATGAGCGGCGGGATTTCCTCGCGATTGGAGGCCTACGAACTACTGCTCAATATTGCTCACGGATGTTCCCTCGCGTCCTCATTGAGAGTGCTCATGGTCTACGACCCAGCCGCAAAGCTTTTTCTGTGGTTTCCCGAAGGGCCGTCAGCGGATTTCCTCTCCGACAAAGATCGTCTCCCGGACGACATGGCCACGCAATTTTTTAAGAACTCCATGTTCGCCATCACGGAGGACAAAATAGTGGCCTTCACCACCGACACGGGACTCGCCCTTCAATCGAGCGCCCGCTTCGCCAGTTTGCAGGATGCGCAACAGAGTCTTTTGTCCGAAATCGCAAAACCTCAATCCGCGCCTGGGGCCGTCAAGCAGTTGCCTCTGGACTCCCTGCTGGTTCCCATGCAGTACTACGTTCCGAAGCGCAGTCCGCCATCGTGGCGATCTGCAACCCACGAAGGCGGCCGCTGGCGCCTGCAACTGGAATGGCCTGCAGGCCCCCTGAAAGAAGCTACGCTTTTTCTCGACGACAGCTTCAACGCGGTGAACGCAGATCTCACATACGCGACATCAACAGCCAAAAATGGCAGCACTGTAAGCTGGCCGCTTCTCTGGGACGCCATGCGTAACCAGAAGGCCGATCAATTGGCCCCACCTCCCCAAAGCGACCTTACGATCACCGACAAATCATCCTCCATTCACGCCTTGAAAAACGGACGCCCGGTAGAAGTGCAGGCGCACTTGATTGATATTCATCGCATGGGAAAAATCTTGGCTGTGTATGATCCAACATCTCGGCTCTTCTGGTGCATTTATGAGCCTCACGGCCTGGGAGACAACATCGGGTATTATTCCAGCCAATTCGAAAAGGGGAATTCCTGGTTACTGGTTACCGATGAAAAGATTCTGGGTTTCGACGCAGTGAGCAACAACAGCTTCACGGGTGTTCAAGAATCAACTCTGAGGTACACCAGTTTCAGCGAAGGGCTAAACTACGCGTTGACCGCTATCTGGCGGAATGTAGGATTGATCCGTGACGGTCACGTTTACTTCGACCTCCGGCTTCCACCGGCTTTTCTTACACAGCGGACGGCGCCGTACAACGTGGCGCCCCGGTATCTTGGCATTTCCGAGTCCCATCACAACTGGCAGCTCGTCCTTGAAGGAGCCAGCGGTCAACAAGCTGTCGTCACGCTGGGTGAAAAATACGAGCCCGTGCGTGCCAGTATCACCTACGCCGCGCACTCAGTTGGCGAAACATCCCCATAGCACTCACAACCCCAGAGTCCTCGCCACAGGGCGGTTGGTCGGCTACACGGAAGTGCGCGCTGAGCAGCGCGTTGTTCAGGAGGGTTGAAGTCCCTCTGGCGCTCAAATGAGGGGCGCCATATCCAAGAAGCGGGGTTCGCAGCCTCGCTGGCCGGAGAAAGTGGAAGGTATGGAGACGTCTAAACGGGCACGAAGGCGAAAGCTGGATACAGCCAAGACCAACCTAAAGCCACCGCTTGCAGTACTCCGGAGGGCAGGGTGTCCATCGCGAGGTGGAATCCGAAGGGCATGAGGAGAAGTACCGGGCCGTAATCGATGGGGACCATCCCCAGGATGAACCGGTCGGCCAAAGGTGGGGCAAGGTCGAGTCTGCACTTCCGAGACGAAGGCGTTCTCATTCACCCACCGCACCAAGGTGATTGCGGGCGGCACGGTACAGAAGAACAGCGCGTGACCTCAGGAGAACTGACAGAGTCCCCGGTTGCATTGGGGTAAGCGGACCTATAAGCGCAAGCGAAATGGCGAGCGATGCTCTGTCAGTAGTCCGACGGCTGAATAGTACCTGAAGCGTGATGAAAGTCACGTGACCGAGCGATCGGCGACCAGAGTGGGTCGGGGAAGGCAGCCGGCGAAGATGGTCAGGAAGAGAAAGGAAACCAGATGAGTAAAGATGAGGGAGGAAGGAACAGTTCCTTTAGCGAAAAACCCGTACGCTCTCGTCTGAGGAGACTGGTGGATTGGATCAACCTGACGGGTGCCAAGAAGGTCCATTCATTAATCGACAAGGTGTACAAGCGGAAGAATCTGGAGATGGCCTGGGAGAAGGTGAAGGAGAACCGGGGTAGTGGAGGAGTAGATGGGCAGAGTCTGGAGGCTTTCGAAGCGCAGCTGGAGCAGCAGTTGGATCGGTTGCAGCGAGAGCTGAAAGAGGACACCTATCAACCTCTGCCGGTGCGACAACACCCAATCCCGAAGAGGGACAAACCTGGCGAGTATCGCATGCTCGGTATACCCGCGATCTATGACCGCGTGTGTCAGCAAGCGCTGCTCAATCGGTTGGAACCCATCTTCGAGCCAGTATTCGACGATGCTAGCTTCGGATATCGGCGAGGGCGGTCGACAAAGGATGCACTGCGCAAGATCTGGAAAGAGATTCAAAGCGGGTCGGAGTGGATCGTAGATGCGGACCTCCGAGACTTTTTCGGGTCCGTAGATCACGAAAAACTTCTCACGCTGGTAGCCCAAAGAGTAGCGGATGGCCGAGTGCTGCGCCTCATCAAGGCAATGCTTAAGGCGGGAAGCTACGGAAAGGGGCAGCTCTTTCCATCCGAGCGCGGAACTCCTCAGGGAGGCGTAGTTTCGCCGACGCTCAGTAACATGCTTCTGACGCCGTTTGATCGGGAGATGCGGCTGAGAGGGTATCAGCTAACGAGGTATGCCGATGATTGGGTGATTACCTGCAAATCGGCAGCAGAGGCACGAGCCGCAGTGGATGCGGCCAGCCGAATCCTGAAACAACTGGGCGTGGAGTTACATCCGCAGAAGACGCGGATCGTACATGTCCGGTACGGCTTCGAGTTCCTCGGCTACAAAATCAAGCGCGGGTACAAAAAGCTCTATCTGCCCGAGAGCAAGATTCGTAGTCAGGCCCGACAGGATGCGCTGTATGCGTATCCCAAAGAGAAGTCGATTCGTCGTTTCATGGACCAGGTCCGGCAGCGAACCAAACGGACGATGCCTTTGCAAACCCAGGAGCTGATTGAGGGGCTAAACCCGCTCTTGCGAGGGTGGGGCGAGTATTACAAACGCGCCCATATCCGTAAGCTCTTCCAACGTCTCGACGGCTGGGTTCGGCGGCGCGTCTGGTCGCATCGCTACAAATGTTGGCGCAATGCTGGCTGGAAACAGCTGCCTGCGGCCCAGCTTTACGGCGAGTGCGAACTTGTTCGTCTGATCGACCTAATTCCTTCTCTTGCATCTCGGCATTGCTGAGTCTTCGTGAAAGCTGCCTACACGAAATGTGTACGGGCAGTTTGGGCGGCGGACGGAGGCCAGCGCGTATGCGCGCCTCCTCCGACCCGAGTATCCCAAAACGCGTTCGAGGAAGTAATCGGAGCAAACCGTGGCGGCACTTGGACGATTAACGCCGAAACCGGACAAGTCAAAATGGGCCCAAGACCACTTCTCCGGTAACGCGACTTATCATCCACTTGGACACAACTCGTTTGTCGTGAGGCTCTCAATTGCGCTCCCGTGGGCTTGTCAGACTTGAATCAATTCCTTGGGGCTGAATTGCTGCACCGCTTACAATGTGCTCGGTGACGACTCTTATCAAATTCAGGCCGCTCTTGTTGAGTATCCATCGTTGGGGCGGACTTGTGGCGGCCTTGTTCTTCCTGGTTCTTGCTGGAACTGGATGCGTAATGGCATTTGAATCGGAAATTGACAGTTTCTTCCACCCTTCACTCTTCAAGGTCATTCCCCATGGCGGTGCTTGGTCACTGAGCGAGATTTTGCCGCGTGTCGCGGCGGAACTCCGGCCTCAAGAACATGTCCAAAACTGTGTTACCTCAGCAAAGCCTACGAGTTCCTATTCTTTTACGATTGTTGGTTCTAGCAGACTGCCACGACAGATTTTTGTTAATCAGTACACCGGACAAGTTCTCGGCACCATGAGTGTCGTGAGATTCGTTCTGGTGATGCATGCCCTCCACGAGGCTAACGGGACCCTGATGGGCTGCGCGGCGGTCTGTCTAATTCTCTCGGTCTTGAGTGGCCTTTACCTTTGGTGGCCGCTGAAGCGAATCAAAATAAGTGGACGTGGGTCGAGAACGCGCTTCTACTTTGACATCCACAATTCCATTGGCTTCTTTACATCGCTTTTCTTGCTCGTTTTCGCCCTCACTGGGGCTTATATGGCGTTCGACTCATGGACAGTTCCTGCTACCTATAGGATTACTGGCACAAGCCTTCCGCAAGACGACCCTCCGTCAACACCGCTGGAACATGCCAGGCCCGTCACTCCGGACTACGCACTAGAAGTTGCCAAAAAAGTCTTGTCGCAGGCGATTCCGCTGTGGGTGGCTCTACCTCAGGAACGTGAGGCATCGTATCTGGTGAAGATGAAGTTTCCTGAAGACCATTCCTCAAACGGCACCAGCATCGTTTGGGTGGACCAGTATTCTGGCAAAGTCCTAACGGTTTGGGATTCGCGCAATGCCCCTCTTGCACGCAAGATACAAAATCTAAACCGCGTGTTCCACACGGGTGAGATTCTGGGTTACCCCGGCAAAACACTCGCTTGCGTCGTGTCATTTGCCTTAGCAGCTCAGACACTAACCGGATTCTCCCTTTGGCGAAAGACCCGGAGGCGAAAGACCCGGAGGCAAAAGACCTCACTTGCTTCTCCCTCAGTGCCTGGTTAACGCGCCGTACCCGGAGAAGTCAATCGCTACGTGTGGAACTTTCCGGTTTGCGGACTAATTAGGCTCTCGGTTCGCTGGACTGGCCGTTCGCAACGGGAATCCCAGAGTGCCGCAGCTTCCCGACGACAGATCGAAAATGCCAGTTCGTAAGTACACGTCTCCCTGCGGGACGTCGATCTCTTCATGAGCCCGCAGCCCTGTCGCTTGAACCCTTTCGTACACCTTTGCTTCCAGCGCCAGTTCGCTTTTGCGCTTCAAGATATTGAGAACCTTGCCCTCTCGATCGTATGCCACCAGCATCACTTCGATTTCGCCGTGGTGTTTTCCATCTGGCCCCAATGCAAGTCTGAGATCTTGGGATGAAACGGCGAAATCCACGCGATAGCGAGTAAAAGGCGCTATTAGTTCCGTGTTGCTTCCCGCGCGAGCGGCATTTGGCGCGGGCTGTGGATTCGATGGAAGCACCGCGATCTTATACAGAATCTGATCGAAGTTGGGCATCCCAAATCCGATCAAGGGAATCAACGGGTCGTCCTCCACTCCTGCTCGTTCGCCCGCTTGGTCGCTAAGGGGCTTGTCGGCGTAGTAGCCCCGGCGGTATGCGAGCTTGTAGCTGCTTTTGCTGGACACGCCCACGTGAATCCGTCGGAACTTTCCATCCATCGCCGCATCGGTCGGCGCGTATGCCAACGTGTAGTAATGTGATCCGGTATTGATCGCTTCGTTCAACGCATAATCCAGACCATTGGTGTTGTAGAAGGCCTTTCCGCCCGTCTCCTGCGCGAGCGTTTCCATGGCAATTTGCGTGGCGCTTTGGCGGTCGAAGAACTCCTCCGGCGTCCCTTCCATCTTGCTCACGTCGAACATAGGATTGCCGACGATGCCCTCCGCCGAGACAGGATAGATTGCGATTTGCCCAGCCGTAAGTAAGTCGGAAGTACGTTGTACCTGGTCCTGGTGCCTGAATGCGCGTTGTTTCTCGTCGGGGACAAAGCTAATCGGAAAAGAGCCTGCAAACCAGACGACATTCTTCCGCGCGGGAATTCCGGAGAGAAAGCGGGCCAGTTGTTGAAACGCTTGCAGCGTAATTTGGACCCGGTCGCTGTTCAATGTGGCAGTTTCGTCCGCCATGAAACGCTTAAATGCGTCAATGGCCTCCGGCGATGCCCGACTCTGCATCATCTGCGCAAGCACTACCAGCTCGCTTTCGTGTTGAGAAGGTGTCGGGAGATAACGCGTGACTTGCGGCTGCATGCCTTGTTTCTTGTCATCCAGTGCTACGGAGAGCCCCGAAAAGTCGGTCGTGAATCCCCGAACCATACGCAACCTGGAGCCCAACACAAAGATTGCTACCTGAGTTCCTGGAGAAACCTGCTTCAGATACTTAATCAATTGGTCGCGAACATACGTCTGGTCACGCGACTGCGTATTGAGTGAGTCAAAGAGGACTACGTTGACCGAGTCCGCAAGCTTCGTCGTTGGGAAATTGGTGAAGACGTTGGGCGGCGTCTCAGGCAACTTAATCGGCGTGGTGCGAGCAGGTTTGTGCTCTTCGAAGGCGTTGATGGTTTGGGTGTTTTCGTCCTCCAGAATACTAAAATCTCTTTTGCTCAGACCGTCTACAGATTGCCCTTTGTTATCGGTGACGACGACGTCCACAACTACGGTGCGCGACTCCACCTTTAGAGTAGGAGCGACGGGTGTTGACCCAGATGATGGATTTTGATTTTGAGATTGAAGCGGAAGCGCTGACAACGCAGCCACTACAAACCAGAACGCGAAAGAGGTACGTGGACGTAAGCAAGCCATAAGTACAAGTACCTAGTCAAGTCTCTCATGTGACGTCAGAGGATGGTTATAGGTTTCGCGTTTATCACTGCCTGGTAAACGCTAGTGCTTAATCGGACGCGCGTTTTCGCGGAGACGTGAGGGCAGGCACGGTGCTCTGCGCGCGTTCGATTAAGCCGTTTGGACGTGGCCGCCCGTGCGGCGGACGCGGGCCCTATGCAAATTCAATTGTGGGAAGGAACGGTGTTGGAGTGCGCGGAGACTGTGCCACGGAGCACAACACCCGACAGGACGGGACAATGTGTTGGCTACGACGACAAAGTATTTTGAAAAGTGTGGTTGAAGACGCTGAACGAAGGGATCTGTTCGGTGAGCAGGCGGAGAGGTACGGACCCGATCTTCAATGATTCCGGTTACCCGACAAATCAGGAGTTAGCCTGCCACTTCTGGGGCCGATTGCTGGTGTAAGCGATTTATCGAAAGCTAGGTGGTAGCCTCTCTCTAGATGAGTCTAAAGTTTGGCAGCAGCTAACATTTTTCCCGCTAGATCACGAGCGAGGTGCTTTTGCAAGACAATCCGTGTCTCGGGATTGGCTGCCAGGTAACGGTCGAGCGGCGCAACCTCCCATCCCATGCACCGAACAGGCTCTACTACCACGGCATCTACATCGGCTGCGACGCCACTCAAGAGAAGCGCTGAGCCCACAATGTGGCCCGGGACGAGCTCACCGAAGACACGATCATCTCTCGTAACCTGCACTTTCCCGTGAACAATCACCGAGATTGCCTCAACACTTTTGCCACGCTCCAGCATTCGCTCACCAATTTCCAAAGTTGTCCACGCTCCGATACTCAGAATCTGCAGGACTTTCCGAGACGGCAAATCTGGGAAGATGAGCTGGCGAATTTCCTCCTCTTCGGGCGTCAATTTAACGGGGCGTCGCTCCACAAAAATACGCCAAGACTGGAACGAATTGATCGCAGCAAAAACGCTACTCCAAATGATTGGCTCCCACAGCGGTTCCGGCTGCAGTATGAAATACGGCAGCGAGATCAGCGAGGCCGCCACCGCAAACAACCTCAGCCAAAGAATGTCGCGAACGCTGTACGCTACCAACAGCAGGATGTTTGCGGCGTGCAGGAAATAGCTCGGGTTAAATAGACCCATGTTTGTAATCTCCCTCGCTGGCATGTCGGATCTTGTTCTGCTGGGGCTGGTAGAGCTGAAGGCTTGTCAGAGACTAATCGTCGGCTGGAATCTAGAATACTGTCAACATATCAAGATCTCTAGTACAAGTAAACCAATCAGGGAGGGGAGACACGGAACCGTGGGAATCAACCCAAACGCGTAGCTCGTGTCTAGATTGGGCACCGCCGGGACGAAGTGCAAGGCTGAAGAAACAGGTTGCCGTCAGAGACGAAGCAGCACACCTGTACCACATCGAGGCCATTAAAGCGTGCTCTCAGCTGTCGCAGACAGGGAGCGCTTAATTCTGTGGCTATGCTACCTGTTGTTAACAGGCGTTATCACCAGCTATTTGGCAAGTGCCTGATTAACGCGGTAATCGGAAACTTGAAATCGGTCGAAACCAGGTGTCCGGTTACGCGACCGGGCACATGAAAATTAGCAGCAAAATGGGGCTATGATTTGTGGCAGGCTGTGTAGCAAATCAGTTGTGCGGGGAGGGCCGTGTGGTTGGTTGGGTTCTTGCTATTCTCGTAGGCATGGCTGGCTTGCTGCCCCAGCCAGCGCAAACTCCAAAAACCGCGAGCTTCTTGCCGTCTGTGTCCATTTCACTTCCTCCGGACATCCTCTCGGAGACAGTTCAGATTTCATATTTTTTGGTTGGCCCTTTCGGAGGTTATGGCGGCTACGCGGCGCAGCGAACTGGAGCGAATTCTTACGAGATTCCCACAATGGTGGACGGCAAGGCCGCAACTGAAATTCGGATGATTGTTTACGCCTCCGGATGCGAAATTCAACAGTTTGTTATCCCCATGACGGAACATTCCAGAGTCGGCCATCAGTTCACATGTCAACCCGTCGAGACCGTTAAGCTTTCGGGACATATCGTGCCAGACGGGTTAGTTAGAGATACCAATGCCGAGTTGGTTGTCACCTACATGGCTTATTGGGCGCATGGCTTCTATGGCATTGCCGATGGGTTTGTTAGTGAGTTTCACCTCGCAACTGTCTCTCCGGACGCGGACGGCATGTTTCAAGTCGACTTGCCCTATTTCAGCGCTGACACTGAGGCTTCGTCTCCACAACAAAGAGCAAGCTTTCGGCTCATATTGCGTGACTCCAAAACTTGGAACCACATCGCACCTAATCTGGAACCTGAGAAGCAGGAGCTTAGGCTCAAAGAGCACGGCTTGCGAATCCGGTCGCACTATCCAGACGACCTCCTCTTCACTGCTGAGCCTTTCGGGCAACTAAGCGCCGTCAAAGGTAAAGTTTTCCGCTCAGATTCAGGCGAGGCGATTTCCAACAGCTACATCCTGCTCACTAGCGAAGAGGATGAGGCGAAGCATTTTGATACGAGAACCAATGAAAAGGGCGAATATCTTTTTGGAGGCATTCCGGCTGGAAATTACACGGTGTTTATCTATGCGTGGTTTCCAAAAAAGAGTGAAGTTCCCTGTCAGAATCCCCTCGAACAAAAGACGACGGACGGTGGCGACATCACCGTCGAATGGCAACGGAAGAGTCAGGCATTCATGGAAATCGTCAAACTCAAAGGCTTTTCCATCGAGTTTGACCGGGAGAATGTCAAAGACTTCGATTTGATGGGCAGGTAAAGAGGGCAAGTGCCTGGCAAACGCCGTAACCGTCCATCTCCGGTAACGCGGGCGGGACTTTAGCCTGCAATTGGGGTCACTGAAGTGAGTTCCTAGCAGGCTGCTGAAAAATCGTGCTGAGCCAGCAATTTCTGAGTTGGTCTGTGTCATTCGGTAGTTTTCGAGCGTCCGAGGCGTGATTTTTCGTGCTGCCGGGCGCCCGAAAGAGGCGTTTAAGCGCCGTTCAAAGACACTACGGCCCGGACTGACTACGTCGAAACTGTGGTGCGCATCAAATTTCGCATGCGCACCAGGTTGTAGGCGGCGCAGGCAACGTGAAGATCCAATCGACCTTCAGCGTTCCGCGATGGCGCACTTTGCGCATCAACGCAATGGTCTTCAGCCAGCCAAAACATTCTTCGATGCGCTTCCTCTTCTTCTGGCTGACGGCATAGCCCCGTGCCGCGTGGTGCGGCTATCAATGGCGCTGCCGCCTCTTCGCCCAAGGTTTTGCGCCACGTGCGGTGTTACCCAAATATTCCTGCACTCGCGCACGAAATCTGCCGTGTCGAAGCCCTTGTCGCCGCCCACCGTCGCGCGCCCGCTTCCCGGAATTTCCTGCAGCATTTCCAGCGCGGCATAGCGCTCCGCCGTCCCGTGGCTTCCCATACCCGACTGTCCACAATCAAGCCGTTGCGATTCTCCACCAGCAGATTCCCGCTGTAGCTCAACTTGGCCTCCTTGCCCGCACCCTTGCGCGCCATCTGCGCTTCGGCATCGCTTTTCGACTCATGCGTTTCGTTCGAGCGCTTTTCCCCGCGATAATCCACTGTGGGATTTCCGGGATCATCCGGGGGAGGCGGATTCTTCTTGTTCTTGGGCTGGAAACTCTTCGCGCTGGCCCAGGCCTCCAGCAAACCTCCATCTACTGTGAAGTGCTCTGCCGAAGCCCATCCCTGTCCTCGTGCTTGCTCCACGACCAGCGCCAGAAACTCCTTGGCTACCTCCGCCTCCAGCAAACGGTCGCGGTTCTTGGTGAACACCGTGGCATCCCACACGGCATCGTCCAAATTCAGCCCCACGAACCAGCGGAATAAAATGTTGTAGTCGATCTCCTCTATCAGCAGCCGCTCACTACGCACCGAGTACAGCATCTGCAACAGCAGAGCGCGCAGTAACTGCTCCGGTGGAATCGACGGACGACCCACTTTGGAATACATCTTGTTGAACTCCGGCGAGAGTTCCTTGAGTACCTTGTCTACCATCGCGCGGATCGGCCGCAGCGGATGATCTTTGCGTACCCGCTGCTCCGGAGAGATATAACTAAAAACATGCCCCTGCTGCTGATCGGTTCCTCGCATGCCCAATGAGACGCACCGCGCGCCGCCTCGTTACAAAATTTCTGCCTTTTTCAGCAGCCTGCTAGTTCCTTGAAGACAGATCCATCCTGTAAATTGATGCGTACAGTGTTGCCCCAACGCGTTTTATGGAGCAGTAGTCGACAATCCGTCGAGAACTCGAAGGTTCCTCCCGCGAACCATTGCTTTGTTTCATCGGTCACGATTTGCACTTCCGCGAGCTTATCTACCGGCCAGATTTCCCTTAACGTGATGTCTCTGATGAAGACGCCGTGGTCCGGCCCTTCCCGCACCGGGTCGCCGATGTGATCCCGTCGCCGATAAATCCGCAATGCAGAATCGGTAGCGTGTACATTCAGAACGATTAGAAATTCACCATCATCTGTGACCAGCGAAAGGGGGCACCCGGGAACGGGGCGGCTGTTTCTCGAATCGAGAACCACGCTCCATTGCACCCAGTTGGTCCAGTATGTCGCTGGCGAGGTTACTCCATCTTTCGCGTTGATAAAGTTTTCCTTGGGGAAGACCTGCAACGATACTTGCTGAACTCTGGCGCCGTTCCCATGCTCTGGTTCCAGCAGGGCGTCACTAATGACCAGAAAATTCCCATTCTTCGAGCTAACTGCTTTTACGCAGGGAGGAAGAGGCCCCGCGATCACGGGCATGGCACAGGCAAGAGCCAGAACTGGAACCAGCACGGGAGCGATTTGTGTCTTCAATCGCATCGGAATCAGCCTCCTGAGACTGAAGGTACATTATCGTCATTCTTCCGAAGCTAATGGTCAACTCTTGATAAACGCCGTAATCGTACAAGTGGATCGGCACGAAAAGCACATGTCCGGTAACCCGACAAATCAGGACCTTCGTCAGAGATCGTGTTATAAAGCCTTGTTAGCTCATCCGGGGCCGCGCAACAACCGAAAGAAAGGCAAGAATGGATCCTGTTGTCAAGTTGGTGGTTGAGATTGCCGGCATCCTCCTGCTGGGGGCACTTGGTGAGTTTATCTTCGCGCGAACGCGCGTGCCGGACGTGGTCTGGCTGGTGGCCGCCGGAATTCTCGCCGGCCCCGTATTCGGTCTTATCCCGGCAGGGCTTCTTAAGGCGGGCATCCCGTTCTTTGGAGCTATCGCCCTGACAGTCATTCTGTCAAGCGGAGCGTTTCGTCTTCAACTTAACGAGGTAGCCGCGGCGGCGCCGCGCGGTATTTTTCTAGGTTTGTCAGGATTCGTTTTTTCTTTGATCGGGGTCTGCGGGTTCTTTTGGCTGTCTACAAAACTGGGTTATGTGCGCCCCGCGCCGCCGTTGGCATGGGTGATGGTAGGGGCCATCGTCGCCGGCACCAGTTCGGTCATCATTATGCCGACGATGGCCATGGCTCGGGTGCCTTCCCGAGTAGCGCGCATACTGGAGGTCGAGTCATCTGCAACTGACGCACTCACTGTCGTTGTAACGATGGTAGTCATCGACCTCGTCGTAAACGGTAGTGCGGACATTTCTCGACCGTTCATTGCCCTCGCGAGAGAACTCGGTGTTGGGGTGGGTACAGGTGCGATTGCCTCAGCATTGCTCGTCCCCGGGATACCTTCCATGCGAGACAAACCTCACGGCTATACAGTATTCCTTGCGTCAATGCTTGCGCTATATGGCATCACCGATTTGTTTAGGGGAAATGGCGCCATGGCGGTGCTGGTGGCGTCGCTTTTAGTCGGGAACGCTTCGTCTATCGTGCCCCGTCTGTTTCCGGGTGCCCAAGGACTGGTGTTCGCTACAACCGAGACAATAAGGGTCATGCAGGACCAGCTGACGTTCCTTATCAAGTCGTTCTTTTTTTTTCTGATTGGCTTGATGTTCCCGACGGACCTGAAGAAGATTGTCCTGGCGGCAGTTGGTGTTCTGTTCCTCGTGGCGATGCGGATTCCAGCTGTGCTGCTTTCGACAAGGAGCATGGGACTGAGGAAGAAGGAGTTCTGGTTCCTGAATGCCGCGATACCTCGCGGTCTTGCCGCCGGCGTGCTGGCGACGCTCCCGATGCAATACGGGGTTCCGGGGGCGGAGAATCTGGCCCCGGTCATATTCGCTGTGATTGTCCTCAGCGTCCTGGTTTTTGCGATCGGCTTCTCGATAGTGGGCCGGTTGCCCGACGAGCCCGCACCAATTGAATGATTACGGCGAGTGCTAAGAGTCTTCAGCAAAATCTCGCTCGCTCCCGCAAATACTGCCTCTGGACTATAACGATCTCGTTCAAATGCCACGTCGTTGTAGGTGTAGCTCGCACTGCGAATCCAATACAGAATTGGCGACTGTTTCGAGGTCTAACGGGCTAAGTTCAAACGCGGTAATCGGAAAAGTCCTGGTACGGGACTTGTCCAGTTTCGCGACTTACCAGGCACTGGCGCGCTTCTGCCACAACTGAGGCAGTATGCTAACGAAGGGATATACACTTGAGCTCACAACGCGGTTATAGGTCATTTCGATGAACGAGCTCCCTGGCCATGACTCGTCGCATGTGTACAATCGGGCGTTTCTGCTGCATGGCGCAAAACGCAATGCAGTACTGACTCTCGCGGAAATAGAGCAATACGGACTCGATAGCTTCGCCGACGCGGACTACATCAGCATCTACGGCATGGCGCCCCACGAATGGTACTGCCGCGGTGTCCGCCTGCTCGGTCGCACGGCTGTAGAGTGTACCCGTGACGTACTTGGCGACCGGGTTGGATTCGATGTTGCATCAGTCGCGACACGTATGTCAGCGAGTCGATTGCTGGTGTTGGATCTTTTCGCTGGTTCCTGCAATACGCTGTTTTGGATTCTGCGGCACCTACCGAATTCAGATGGCATCGCTTTCGAATCCGACCCGCAGGTATTCGAACTCACGCATCGCAACCTTTCGGCCCTTAATCACAAGATCGAACTCGTCTATGGTGATTTTGCTAGGCTGCTTGAGGAGCTGCGTGTGCAGGAGGATCGAGGGATCATCGCCTTCGTAGCGCCTCCATGGGGCGCCGCGTTCGATGAAGTTAAAGGGTTAGACCTGGGTTGCACTAAACCCCGTCATCGAGGTTATTGAACAAGTTGCGCACCGATTCGTGAAGCATAAGATGCTCTTCGCGACGCAGGTTCATGAGAAAGTTAGCGCACCGTCCTTGGACCAGATTCGGACGCACCTCGACTGGACGGCACTGCGGATCTACGACATCAACGAGAGAGGCCGGAACCACGGCGTTGTTTTGGGAACGAAAGGCTGGACCCCCTGGTAAGCGGCGAGGCAACCCTGCAACTCCCAACTAATGGCCGTAACTCCCGATTAACGCTTACCGTGAAGTATTACTTCACATCTCCGGTAACTCGACTAATCAGACTTAGCCGAAGAACGTAATACTCGCACCGTTGGTCACTTCACCAACTCAATTTCACTTGGACGCCAGGTCTTATTGAGCCACGGCTCCAGTGGCCCGTACATGCGCAGGATCACAAACCAACTCTTGCCGGGAACCGTCTGCAGCCAGTTGTTCTCTTTGCCCACCGGAGCTTTCGGCGAGAAATAGATGTCGAATGAACCATCCGCGTTCTTCTCGATCCCCTTGGTCTGGCTTCCGACTGTGGGGAAGCGCTGGCCGGTCTGCAACATCGAGCGCGTCTGCGTGTCGTAGATCGTGACGGCCCAGAAGTTGTTTACCGGCACGTTAGGCGGCAGATGCACTTTGTAGGTTTTGGAGCCATCGAACGGTTGTTTCTTGGCGTCAAAATAGGCCCCGGCGTAATCGGAGCCGACGCCTACGGCCGTCTTCGCCATGGCGGGCGTGACGCCGCCCGCGTTGAAGTAATACAGCACGGCCGCGTCGAGCTGCATCGTGCCATCCAACTGGAATGTAGCATTGCCATTGGCGAAGAAGCCGGACCAGACGCTATCGGTGCCGGGATAGAGATACACACCGCTCATGCGCGGCTCGAAAGTGATGGCGCGCGCAGTGGCGCTTCCGAGCGCGGCGGATTCCGTGAGCAGCTTCTTCATTCGATCGTCGGGAGCGAACGGCTGGCCCTTGACCATGCCGATGGTGGCGATCGCGCCGCGCTGCGACGGGTCGATGGCGTCCATTGGCTCATCCTGAACGACAGCGTTCAGGAACTCGTAGTAGTCGAGCGTGTTTGGGAAAAGTGTGTTGACAGATTTGCCGGACAGGTTGGTGAAGGTCGTCGGAGCGGGACTCGCTGCGTCTTTCAGAGGGTAAATCTTAATCCCCGAAGTCATGTTCTTGGCGCCAGCTTCGAGACCGTTGGCAATCCCGCCGCGCAAGAAAAGAAAATTTTTGTTGGTGCGCGGCTTTAGCAGGAAATATCCATCGGGAATCTGGCCGTCGTAGCCCGCAAGCAAAACGAGATACTTACCGCCTTTGCCCTTGTCGGGGCCCGTGACGCCGAGATCTCCGACGAAGCGCTCCCAATCGTCGTCCAGAAAGCCGAGCATGCCGGGTGGGATCTCGATAACGGTCGGGCCGTCCTTTGCGAGGTCGGTGCGGGAGAAGGCGTAGAGCGTGGAAGTATTCGCCGTTAGAACGACAGCCTGTGAATCCATGAGCTGCTCGAAAATGGCGACATGGTTGGGAGCGTCTGCACCCTGTGCGGCGAGGCTCGAAAGAAAGGCGCGAATCGCGACTGCGCCGAGGTTATCGAGATATACCGTGACGCCGCGCGTGCGGTCGAGATTGTCGTAAAGAGTTTTGACGGTGTCCCCGGTCGGCACGCCGTCAGAGAAAGTCAGCTTACCAATCGGTGTATCGAGTTTGTCGGGCGTAGAGATTGACTTCAAGGTTGACGGCGGAATGTCCGTGGTCTTCGGCGCGCTTTGGGCCTGGGTGGTGGTGATGATCAGCAGCGAAGCTAACGCGTAAAGGAGCGCGACCGCGAGCACGTTCGGTTTGAGATTGATTTTCATCCTGAGTCCTTTGGCGAATGTGCGGATTTGGTGGGTGTTTGGCACAGAGGCGAGATACTGTTCCGATTTTCGCCGGAGTGGCACTGTCAGAACTAACAGGTAGTGCGCTCGGACAAGAGGCTTTATGCCAGCTTTCACTACGCGAATTATCCAAGTGCTTGATAAACGCCGTTACCGTCCAGTGAAATATTACTTCACATCTCCGGTAACGCTAACCAGGCACTGAGCCAGAAATACCTCGCCCTTATCGACTGCACGCAGTACGCAAATTGTTGCCGATCACTGCAAGCGGAATTCAAGAAAAGCGAGCTTCACACTTTTGCAGAAACTCACGGGCAATCGACAAAAGAATTCGAGAAACAATTCATGTCAGAAGGTATGGTCAATCCGCCCTGCCGGATGCTGGACGGAAAGCTTTGTTCGATTTACGACAATAGACCGGAGGGTTGCAGGTCGTTTCCTCACTTGGAGAAATCACTTTTTACATCCCGACTGATGGGCGTGATTGATAATGTTGCGATCTGTCCGATTGCGTTCAACGCCTATGAGGAACTAAAAACAAAACTTGCATGGCCAAAGGGCCGTCGCGATCTTCGGCGCTATCCTGCTGACTGGCCGGGACCGTCCTAACGAAAAGGCACGCAGGGCACCTCTTTCTTTCCCGATAAGGGATTTCTGGGTTAGCCCGTGATTCGACGAGAATCGGTAAGCGCTAGGGACTAGTGGCGACCTATTTTCCGGCGCGAACGGATACCCAACCCTGGAGTGTTGGAGCCCAGAGTTCCTCCAGTGCCTGAAATTACTAACGAGACGAACTGCTTTGCCCGCTCTACAAACCCGGGGGTTCGTCACCCTCAAAGTACGGATCGTAGCCGTCGAAGAAAAGGCTTTCCAATCGGTGCGCTTCGAGCACGACCGCATCAGGCACTCCTTTTCTCCTTACCTCAAGGCATGCCGCTAAGTCCTTTAGGGCCACCGCCACATCCCTGCGCACAAGCTGATCCCTACGGGTCAGGTCGATGTACCGTCGAGCAGCGCTCGCAAACGCAAAGAATTCCTGCGCAGGGTACTTCCGCTTCCTTTCCGAAAGCGCCATCTCGAAATCAATTAGAAGCTCTAGAACCTGCGAAGCGAGGCGATCCTTTACAGAATCGTCCATGTGACGCTTCTTGGATCGCTCGCGATCTGCAAGTAGGTTGGACATGATTTCCTTTCCGGCGATTCTAACATCCCAGACTCCCCTGGCGGAGTCGCTCTCAGGCAAGATCGGAGGCAGTCGAGCGATCATCGAGACAACAGCGTCCCCTCGCAGCCCGGACGGCGAGTTTGATGCGGATTATTTCGCAGTCCAGTACGTTTACAAAACAGGCTACGACCCTAAGTGCTTTGTCAGCTTTGTTCAACGGATATGGGGCTCCGGGTCTGCCGCGAATGCGAAGATATCGAGGACTTTCAGTTCGTATCCGCCTTTGGAGGAACGACTCCATGCTCTGCAGAATGAAATCTCCGAGATTTTGCCGTTGCGGGACGGGGCTACCGTCTCCACGTCAGAATTCGACGCATTCCTTGAGCGTCTGCGTGCTCAAGAATCTGAAGGGCAGAAACGGCCTACACTGAGAACACCGAGCCACGCAACCCCAAATCTACCCTAAAGCCTAGGCGAGCCAGTACCTGATAAACGCCGTAACCGGAAAAGTGAAAACGATCCAAAAAGCACATGTTCGATTATCATCGAAGAGCGCGTGTACTTAAACATCATGACGAAGTTCTGCTGTATGAGGAGCGACTTTCGCGTCCACAACGGGGGCGGATTCTCGGGCTGAACATATACGGCGGAAAGATCGAATCGGTCCTGGATGCACTATTGAAGCTGTAGAGCCGGACGGAGAGGCTAAGTTAGGCGACCGTAGGAGCAAGTGGCACGCCTAGCGGCCAGGGCTGAGGTCTCGTTCGATTGTCCGCTCCCTCTCCAGAGTTGGAGAAGAGGTTGGCTCGCTCTTTTGAGCGACCAGTGGTTCTGCTGCGCGAGTAGACTCCAATGCTGATCTTCGTGAAACATCGCGGCCGAGGCCTTCCGCGAGGGCTGTTTTATCGTTGGTGTAGATTTGCGCATCGTAGCGGCCACGCGACACCGCGACGTATGCCAAGCGACGATTGACGAGGTTCTCTCCTCCCTGCTCGGTGCCTACATGGATGAGCACGCGGTCAGCCGTCTGCCCCTGGCTGCTGTGGCTCGTCACCGCGTAGCCATAATCGAGATGTGGATTCTCCCTAATGTTGAACGCGATCGCGCGACCCGCGTCCAGACGGATTTGGAGGTTGCCACTAGCCTCGACCTTCTCGATAGTGCCCAGCTCACGGTTGGCGACATGCTGGTCTCGATTCGGAGCGGTGAACTGTATGCGGTCGCCTTCACTGAACGCCCGCTCTGCGCCTCGGTACAGCGTCACACCTTGTAACCGGCGAGGGTCGTAGCGCAGACGTCGGCCATTCGCCCGTTCAATCGTGACGTGGTTCTGTTTCTCATCAACGCCTTTGACGTGCGCGTACTCTCCTGGTGCAATACCGAGTGTCTTGCTGCCCTTAGCGTAGCGCACCACATTGCCGGGTTCGTACTGGGCGGCCCACCGACGATCTGCTCCAGTGATCTCCTGCCGGGCGACTAACACCCTCATCTGGTGTTCGAGGTACGGCATCTGGTGAGTGTCCTGCATGGCATAGTGGATCGCTTCGTTGATAGCCATCCGCGATTGGTTGTCGGGCGACACGACGAGCGTGCCTTTGGGCTGCTTCGCATATTCATGCGCGATCACAGCGATACGCTCGTCTCGATCGAAGATCTCATGCACGCGGCCGTCGGCATTGAGTTTCTCCATCGCCTCATTGACGTGGCCTCGCGCGAGCTTTTCTACAACCTCTTTGAGTGCCGGATCTTTCTGCCGAACGATCTCGTCCAGTCGAGCCGTCTGGATTCCGGCTTCCTGCAACTGCTGATACGGTTTGCCCGCTTCGACGGCTTGGTGCTGGCGTGTGTCGCCAACAAGCAACACGCGATCGTCTTTCTGCAGCCGGTGGAGGAATTCGTTCATTTGCCTCGTGCTCACCAAGCTCGATTCGTCCAGGATGTAAAGCCGTTTTCGTCCTTCGTGCCCCTCATAGCTTTGGGCAAGATGCCGTTGCAGCGTGTTCGATCTGATTCCACTTTCTTCCAATTTCTGCGCAGCACGAGAGGTGGGCGCTAACCCCTTGACGATGTAGTTCTCACGCTCGGCGGCTTCGCGGATCGCCGCGAGAGATGTAGTCTTGCCCGCGCCTGCCACGCCTTCGAGCGCCGTCACTTGATCGCGACTCGACAAGATTTGTTCTACAGCCCGGCATTGCGTATCGCTCATATGGCCATGTGCTTCCCGCATAGCCCAGCGAGTGCCAAAACTTACTAGCGCCGCATGCCGATCTTGTCCGGCGCGCATGGCATTGACCGTGTCCCGTTCGTAGCCGATCATCTCCGTGGTTGTAAACGCTCGGTCGGGCGAGTCGCTGCTCCTTTGCACTTCGACGAATTCACCTGATTTGATGCGCTCTTCGAAGTTCGCTTTCACTGGGGCCAGCGTCGCTCCACCCATGGAGCGCCGGAGCGCATCGGTCAGCAGGGCTCGCTCATCGGCTACGGCATCGCGTTCGAAGTTTCGTTCTTTGGCGAAGGTCACAGCCGAGGGAGCAATCTTCTTTCCCGCATCCTGGCCAATGTCACGCGCTCTTGCTTTGGCCCCCGCCGTCACGTGCTGAGGCTGGTCCCCAAACTCAATTGCCATGTCCTTGTGTCGCTGCTGCATCTCTTCATGCGAGAGCCCGATCTTTGCCTCGCGCGTGTGATGGGCGGCGATCTGCGCAGCGGCCGCACCGCTCTGATTCTCCATCGCCAGATGCTCTTTGATCTGTTTCCGGCGTGGACTCGAAGCTTCGAGATACTCGCGGCTATACCCCTTGATTTCCGGTTGACCGCTCTTGCCGTGCTCGATCTCGTAGCCCAATTCTTGCAAACGGTGCGCCAGTTCTGAGCGATATATGGCGGTGGCATACTGCTGCGTGCAATATTTCGGCACGCAAGAAACTCGAAGCGTTCCGTGCTTTCTTTCGATTCGTGCATGAGAGTGGCTGGATTCCGATGAATCCGGCAACTCATCTGAAACCGCCAAGAATTACCGAGCCGCCGACAGCTCCATTCACGAGGGAAGACGTTGCAAGCATTCTGAAGGCTTGCGACACCTATCCAGATAAGGCAAACGGAGTGCGCTTGCGCGCGTTGATCTTACTTCTCCGCTATAGCGGGCTACGCATCCGGGACGCGGTTACGCTCAGCCGGAATCTTATCCAGGACGATAAACTTTTCCTTTACACCGCGAAGACGGGCACCGCAGTTTATTGCCCGCTTCCTCCCTTCGTTGTGGAAGCCCTCAACGCGATTCCTGCGAGCGCTTATTTCTTTTGGAGTGGACTGTCGAAGCCTAAGAGTGCAGTGGGGGATTGGCAGCGCAGTTTGAAGCGGCTTCTCATTTTGGCCGGCGTGCCAGATGGCCACGCCCATCGCTTCCGCGATACGTTTTCGGTGGAACTTCTGCTTGCGGGCGTGCCGATTGAGCGCGTTTCAATTCTCTTGGGGCATCAAAGTGTGCGCATTACCGAGAAGCATTACGCACCGTGGGTTCGGGCGCGGCAGGAGCAATTGGAAGCCGACGTTCGGCGCACTTGGCATACCCACGAACCTCAACAAGGGGTACACGGCGGGTACACGGAGAATGACGCGCGTGTAATCCCTTTCAAATCAAAGCGAAAGAATGGTGGAGGCGGGGGGAGTCGAACCCCCGTCCGAAAAGCGCTACGACACGAAGCCTACATGCTTATCTCAATTCGGTGTGCGACCCAGCCCTTGCGGGATGGTCGCGCGTTCGCCGGCGGCGCTTGGAATGAGCAAGATGCGCAACCAGCTAGTCCGATGGTTCTCGCCCGAGCCTTACGGACCGAAAGGCCCAGGCCAGCTCACTGTGTGACGCCTCTGACCGGGCCCATGAGCGAAGCCCGGGGAAGCGTGCGCTTAATTAATTAAGCAGCAAGTGCCAAGTTGTTGTTGGCATTTCTAGTTTCCACCAAGTTACGGGCAGGTGGGTCCCGGCATGCCTTCGGGCCGCGACAGCTTCCGTCGAAACCGAGTCGCCCCCTAAGTACAAGTTCATTTTAGCATCTTTGGCGAGATTGGGTTTGGTTGAGCCTCCTTTTTGGGCTGAAGCGGATTGCTGACGGTTGAAAGTCGAAAGTTGAAAGTCGAAGAACGGAAAAGGATAACGCAGAGGCGCCCCGACCGGGTCGGGGTGAACGCCGTACGCTGAGACGCGCAGAGAAGAGAGGGACCCCACCCCCCTGGGGGTTTTCTCGTAAATGCGGATTCTAAAGGGTTTTGAGTCTGTGTTTTGAAAGTGCGGATTCTACGGGACTTAGAGGCAGGTTTTTTGGAAGTGCGGATTCTAAAGAGTTCAGAGGAAAAAACAAAGCGGGCAAGAACCCGCGGGGCTGAAGCCCCACACCTACGCAACCCCAAGACCCAGGTTCAAAAAACGAACCTGGGGCACCCTCCGTGTTGTTTTGATTTGCGAGTGACCAAGAGCCTTCCCGCTCGGGAGCGGCTCATCTGGGCCGCCCGCCTCGGCTGGGCACCAAAGCTGGCACTGGCCGTGGCTTTGGATTGGGCGCTAAGCAACGATTAGGCACATAGGTACTGTTGGGCGGTTGACTCCCGGCAGGATGGCTTCCAAAATCACAAAACGGGGTATTGCGCCTATCTTGAATAGGTGAAACGACCGGTCAAGAGCATTTGTTATAGGGCAGAGACCCCCGAAACCAGGAATGCCACAAGAGCCAACTGCCGTGGAACAAGCCGTATCGCGCGCCTTGCGTGAGAACCTCGAAAGGATTCAGCGAAACGCCGACGAGCTGCACCAGGCCGTGGGCGATATCGTGGCGGCTTGCGCGAGTACCAAGCCGACCAACGCGCTGCCTTCGATGTTGCGGGCGCAGACTTCGGCGGCGTCGCTGTCAGCGGCGCTGGAAGTATTGTCGCGATTCGTGACGATGGCGGTGCAGCCTGGGCAGCAGCGTTCTGGGCTGGAAGCGCAAATCACACATCTAATCAGTACGGCTGCGGCCGAACCTGCCGCGGAGCCGGTGCGTCCGCACCCGGCGGTGCCCACGCCGATGGCGCAGGCGCCGGCGCAAGCAACTTCGCAAGCCACAACGAAAGCGCCGCCGCGCGTTGAGCCGCCAGCTGCTCCGCCCGTCGCTCGGCATCTCGAACCGGAGCCGTTGATCGAGCTGGAGGCAGAGCCAGAAGCAATCGAGTTGCTCGAGCCCCAGGCGCCGCCAGTTTCTACGGAAGCCGAATTCGACAGCGATTTTGACGTCAACCAGCTAACGCCGGAAGAACAAGAATTGCACAGGCGGGCAAATCGGGTGGCGAAAGTTTCGATGCAAGATATTAAGATGCTTAGACCGGAGCAAGTGCGGCTCGGGCGCGAGAAAAAAGATCTTTGCATTCGATTGAAAGACGACATTGAAAAAGCTCATCGAGAATACGACCGGCGTTTCAAACCCATCATGGACCACCCAGTGGATTACTTTTATCGCTGGATGGTGGAAATCCTCGCGGAGGGCGATCCACACGCTCTCGGCGACTACCCGTACGCCACGCCCGCGCGGCATCGCTAAGACGGCGGCCAGGAATGCGACTGCGGCACGTTCATGGGCCGGGACGGCGCGAAGCGTTTGCGGAGTTGTGCTTGTTTTGGCGCTAGTTGCTGGCGGTGCTTCGGAAGCTTTTGCGCTGTCCTCGCAGAAGAAAAAGAAAAAAGTAAAAAAGCCGCCGGCTGTGCCTTGCCGCGTCGGTTGCAAACCGGATACCGCTGCTCAGGGGCTTGTGGCCGGCGACACTCCGGAAGATCAAGCGCTTCGAAGAGAACTCTCGGGACTGGCGCGCGAAGTTCATAACGTTACGCCGGGGGCCTACAACAATCTTTCGGCGTTTGCGGCGAAAAATGCGGCGAACGTTTGGGGTGCGCGAGCGGCACTGGCGCTTGGCTTCGAAGATCACTCGCAGAAGCACGACCAACAAGCACTGGCGTGGTTTACAAAGGCGAGTGCCGACACGCTTTTGCGCGAGTATGTTCTCTACTGGACGGCGCAGGCGAAGCTCGGGCTGGGCCGCTCGAAAGAGGCGCTTGTCGATTTGGAGACGGTACAGCACGAATATCCGAACACGGCGATGAAGGAGCAATTGCTCGAGAGTCTTGCACCGCTGGCCGTCGAACAGGGCCGGGCGCAGGACGCGATCGACGCGTTGAATTCTTATCCGGCCACGGGCAGCCGGCCCACGCTGCTGCTCGAGAGGGCCCAGGCTTACCAGTCGTTGCATCAGCTCGACCGCGCCGCCAAGGATTACCAGGCGATCTTCTACAAGCATTCCCAAAGCGATGAGGCGAAAGCAACGGACGCCGCGCTGAAGAAAATCTTGCACGAGATGGGCAAAGAGTATCCGTATCCCGGCGTGGAAATGCAGCAGCAGCGGGCGCAGGCCTTTTATGACGCTCATAAATGGAAAGAAGCCAGAGCGGAATTCGAAAAGCTTTTGGGAATGCTCAACGATCCGCTGAATCCCAATCGCCAACTGGCCGAACTTCGCGTCGCGCAAGCGAAGGTGCAACAGAAGGGCTCCGCGAAACTTGTTGCATTGTTGAAGACGCCGGATTTCGAAGTCGATGCGGAACGTCTTTATGCGCTCTCACAGTTCTATCGTACCGAGAAGAAGTTCGACGAAATGTTTGCGGCCCTCGGTGAACTCACGCAAAAATATCCTCTGAGCAAATGGAACGAAGAGGGTTTCATGGCGGCGGGGAATTATTATTGGGTGGGCCTCGATCGCACCCAGGCCGCTGCCTATTACCAGCGCGTTGTGGAGACCTTCCCGAGCGGAAGAAATGCTTTCAATGCGGAGTGGCGCGCCGCGTGGGTCGCTTATCTCAACCGGCAGCCCGACGCGGGAGACAAGCTCAAGAGTTTCCTGGTGAAATATCCGGCCTCGGCCAACACGTCCGACGCGGTCTATTGGCTCGGCCGCATTGCCGAGCGCAACGCAAAAGTCGCAGAGGCGCGCAGCTACTACCGGAAGGACGTTGATCGCTTCCCGCAAACCTACTTTGGGCATGCTGCGGCGGCGCGCTTGACCAAGCTGGAACCCGCCGATGGAGATCCGCCGGAGATTCTGGACAAGATTCCGCCCCCGCCGGCGCTGCGGTCCTTCGATGAACCGATTCCCGCCGCCGCTGCCGATCGCTGGGCTCGTGCGCAGGCGTTGCGCACCATCGCGTTCGACGCCAGCGCCGAGCTCGAGCTGAAGAACGCGTATTTTGCCACTTCCTCGCCACGATTCTTGTACGAAGCCGCGCAAGCGGCCTTCGACCAGGGCCATTTTGCCGCGGGCATGGCTTACGGGCGCATCATCGTTCCCAATTTCGATGCGCGCAAAATTGACGATTTGCCGATCGACGTTTGGAAAGTGCTGTATCCGTTCCCCTACGAGGCGGTGATCCGGCGCGAAGCCTCCAAGAACAATTTCGACCCTCTCCTCGCAGCAGGGCTGATGCGCCAGGAATCCACGTTCCAGGCCGACGCACTTTCTCCTACGAACGCGATCGGTCTCATGCAAGTGGAGCCAAAGACTGGAAAACTTCTTGCCAAGCAACTCCGCGTCAGCTTTTCCACCAAGAAACTTTTTGAACCCGACTACAACATCCGGCTTGGCATGCTGTACATCTCGAATTTGGTGCGCTTAACCGGAGCGCCCGAGTACGCGCTGGCCGCATTTGACGCTGGTGAAGACCGTATTGCTGCATGGAAAGCGGAACGCAATTACGACGAGATCCCCGAACTTGTGGAATCCATTCCTTTCACCGAAACCCGCGATTACGTGCAAATCGTCTTGCGCAATACCGAAGTCTACCGGATGATTTATGGTCAGTCCGGAGCGCCGTCTTCATCGGCGGTCGGGCAGGCTGACAAGCTTTCGACGGAAAAGTTGCGTGCGGCTCGATTGCACTGACAATCTCTCTCGTTTGGCAGGTTAAATGAATGCCTCTGAGTCCGGTATGGCGCAGGCAGTGCGCCGCATGCTTTCCGCAAAAGCGGAACAATTCACCGAATCCGTGATTCGCGAGATGACGCGGCTGGCGATGAAGCACGGCGCCGTCAATTTGTCGCAGGGCTTCCCCGATTTTGCGGCGCCCGCGGAAATCAAGGAAGCAGCGCGGCAAGCTATCGCCGATGATATCAACCAATACGCTATCACCTGGGGCGCCAAACCGCTGCGCGACGCCATCGTCGAGAAATTTGACCGGACACAGGGCGTACGCGTCGATCCCGAGCGCGAGATCACGATTTGCTGCGGTTCGACCGAAGCGATGATGTCCACGATGCTGGCCATCATCAATCCTGGCGACGAAATCGTCGTGTTCGAGCCGTTTTATGAAAATTATGGCCCCGACGCAATTTTGAGCGGAGCAAAGCCCCGCTTCGTGAAGATGCGGCCTCCGGAAAACGAGAAGTCTGTCTGGACTTTTGATGAGGAAAAATTGACGGCGGCGTTTGGCCCGCGCACCAAGGCGATTATCCTCAACACTCCCAACAATCCGACAGGAAAAGTTTTCACCCGGGCGGAGCTCGAATTTATCCGCGACCTCTGTGTCCGTTGGAACGCCTTCTGCGTCACCGACGAAATCTACGAACATATTCTCTACGACGGCACCGAACATATCTCGATGGCGCGCATCGACGGCATGCGCGACCGCACCATCGTGATCAACGGAATGTCCAAGACTTACAGCGTCACCGGGTGGCGTGTGGGCTGGGCCATCGCTCCGCCCGAACCGACTGCCGCAATTCGTAAGGTCCACGACTTTCTTACCGTCGGCGCCGCAGCGCCTTTGCAGCAAGCCGGCGCCATCGCGCTGAAATCGCCGAAGTCCTACTACGACAAACTAGCCACGGACTACACTGTGCGGCGCGAGCGCTTGCTCAAAATTCTCAGCGCCGCCGGGTTTACGGTTTACAAGCCGCTCGGCGCGTATTACATCATGACCGATATCTCGCACTTTGATTTCCCGTCGGACCAATACCCGGCGGGCTCGCGAGACGTCTCGTTCGCCAAATTCCTAGTAGAGAAAATCGGCGTCGCCGTAGTGCCTGGGTCCAGTTTTTATAATGATGCCAGCGATGGCGCGTCGCAGGTTAGATTCACTTTTTGCAAGAAGGAAAGTACGCTCGCGGCAGCCGAGGAACGGCTGTCCAAGTTGCGTGCGTAGGGGCTACTTCTCAAGAAAGTTGGCGAGGAGATCCTAGCGGAAATCGATAAAGACTTTCAACAGCATGCTCCGGAATCGAAACTCGATCCGTCAAAGTATCAAGGAATGTTATGCGCACCCTCGCTCCGCTTGCGTTCATTTTGCTCGCCAGTACGCTATCAGCTCAGGAAATCCAGCCTTCCCACGCGTTTGACTACGACCAAAATGCACCGCTCGATGTTCAGGAAGTACTAGTCGAACACCGCGGGGACATTTCCGTCCACGATATCTCCTATGCTAGCCCTAAGGGTGGACGGGTTCCCGCGTATCTAGTGGTTCCAGCGGGGAAGGGGCCGTTGGCGGCCGTCCTTTGGGGGCATTGGTACTGGCCGAATTCAGAATTCTTCAACCGAAAAGAATTTCTCGATGAAGCGGTTGTGCTGGCACAAGCAGGCGTTGTTTCACTTCTGACTACGGGTCCCGGAGCTCGCCCAGGACACGTGCAGGACCGAACTCCTCTGAATGAACAACAGATCTCGGACTTGATTCAGACCATCGTGGACTTGAGGCGGGGCGCCGATCTCCTGCTCGCACGCAAGGATGTGGATCCACAACGGCTCGCCTATGTGGGCCACAGCTACAATGCCACGGCAGGCGCCTTTTTGAGCGGCATTGACAAGCGCTTCAAGGCCTTTGTTCTCATGGCTGGCGGACTGTCGGACGACGTCGACTCAAAGTCGGAGGAATATAAGCAATATCGGCAGAAAATAGGACCCGAAAAATTTGACGCCTTCGCGGACAAGCATGCGTGGCTAGATCCTGGCAAGTTCGTTTCCCGCGCGGCACCGGCCACTGTCTTTCTTCAATATGCCACGAAGGAAGACTTCCTGACGCCTGCGCGTGCTCACGAATATGAGGCTATCGTAAGCGAGCCGAAGAAATTCAAGCTCTACGATGCGCCGCACGCCCTCAACGCCGAAGCGCGTCGCGATCGAATCGCCTTTCTCACCGAACAACTCAAACTCAAGGCACTTTCGCCGGCTCTAATTGGCGGTATCCCAGAACTGCCTCAACCGCCAGCACCGAATCCCTGAAAAATTCGCGATATCCGAGATCGTTTAAGCCGTCAGAGCAAAAGTAAGAAATAGGGTAGTCCTCAAAGACTACTGCGGATTGCTGCTGCTCGAGGGCGAAGACCTGTCCCACACTTGGGAATTTTCTGGTGGATTCCTAAGATGGGTCGTCGAATGTGTGGAGAGCTCTAAACTCTATCTAAATCGGTGATACCTTCAGGTGCTCAAGTTATTTAAGGGGTAGGAGACTGACGGTCGGTTGCCCTGTGGTGGTTAGCCCCCTACCCCGCGAGTGGTCTTGCCTATATAGACGAGGGCAGCGAGATTTTAGTTTCCTGATTCTCCAAAAATATTTCTAGAATCCATGAGCCTTACAAATCAACGGTATCCAGGTACCTGGCGACTGCAGCCTTCCACTTAAACTTGTCCTGAATGGCGGCCTGCAAGGCCTGGGCAGCTTGCGGTTCGCCGTGCGTCAAATAAGTCTGCCTCGGAGGGGCAGGCAAGCCGCTTAACCATCGCAAAAGTTCGCTTTTCCCGGCGTGAGCCGAGAATTGTCCCAGCTCCACGATTTCGGCGCTGACAGCCACCTGCTGGCCGAAGATATTCAACATTTTCGCGCCTTCTTGCAGCGCGCGCCCGCGCGTCCCCTGGGCCTGGAAGCCTGCCAGGATCACGGCATTGCGTGCATCGGGCAGACGCTGCGCCAGATGGTGAAGGACGCGGCCTCCTGACGCCATGCCGCTAGCTGAAACGATAATGCATGGTGTCTGGACGTTATTGATGGCCTTCGATTCCTCCACCGAGCGCGTCAGATGAAATTGGTGGACGTCCAGCGGGTCGCCCTTCCCGCCGCTCTCCTCGCGCGAATAATCCAGGTCGTGGTCTTCCTTGTATTTCAAGTACAGATCCGTGGCGCTCAGCGCCATGGGGCTGTCCACGTACACGGGAAGGCGCGGAATCCGCTGTTGATCCTCGAGCTGGCGCAAGTAGTACATGAACGTTTGCGTCCGCCCAATAGCAAAGGCGGGAATCACAATCGATCCACCGCGCTTCGCAACGCGATTAACTATCCCCGCTAGTAGTTCTGCTGCGTCGCCCGTCGCATGCTCGCGGTCGCCGTAAGTCGATTCGCAAAGCAACACGTCCGCTGTCGATGACGGCGTCACGGGATCATTCAAAATCGGCTGATCGTATCGGCCGATGTCCCCCGAAAACACCACCACAATCTTCTTCCCGTTTTCAGTGATGATTAGTTCCAGACTGGTCGAGCCCAGGATGTGCCCGGCATCATACGCGGTGACATGAAACTCCGGGCTGATATCGAAAGCCCCGGTGCGGGGCACTGGTTTCAACAGTTTCAGCGCAGGATCCACGTCATCCGTCACGTAAAGTGGCTCAGGAACTTCGTGATTGTTGTGCTTTTCCGGCTTTGCGTGCAGTGCATCTTCTTCCTGAAGATGCGCCGAATCCTTGAGCAGAAGCCCGGTGAGATCAATAGTCGCGGGATTAGCGAAAATGGGACCTCGGTAACCATCCTTTACGAGCACCGGCAGCCAACCGGTGTGATCCAAGTGCGCATGGGTCAGCACTAGGTAGTTGATCGTCTTAGGATCAACCTGGAGTGGTTTGAAGTTCCGGTCGCTGAGTTCCTGTGAACCCTGAAAAATTCCACAATCGACGAGCAGCTTCTTGCCCGCCGCCTCGACGAGGTATTTCGAGCCGGTAACCGTTCCTGCCGCGCCAAGAAAAGTGAGCTTTGCCATAGGCCTGCCATTCTAAACGAAACCGCGGAACATTTAGGTTCAGACCTTGCCTCAAAACAAGAGCCTGCGTCGAATCTATACAGTCACGCAATAGCAATTTCGCGGTCTGCATTTCCTCTCTGGTTGACTTGCCGCCGCTCGCAGACAATACTTTCTGCCCAGTTGATTCGATCTGGAAGCAAGCAGGGCCAAAGGCCGGCCTGGTAAGCTCCATTTCTGCAAGTTGGAAGTAAATTGCCTGAACTTCCCTCCATGATCGGGACCGTAGTATCCCACTACCGAATCCTCCGCGCGCTGGGGGAGGCGGCATGGGCGTCGTTTATGAAGCGGAAGACATAAATCTCGGCCGGCATGTCGCTCTGAAGTTCCTCCCGGAAGTCCTCGCAAAGAGTCCTCAAGCATTGGAACGTTTCCAGCGAGAAGCGCGCGCGGCTTCGGCTCTCAATCACGGCAACATCTCTACGATTCACGAGATCGCCGCGCATGATGGCCAGCCCTTCCTCGTTATGGAGCTTTTAGAAGGCCATACGCTGAAGCATGAAATTGGTGGGAAGCCCATTCCTATCGACAGGCTGGTCGATCTTGCGATGCGGATGGCGGATGCGCTGGACGCGGCTCATCAGAAGGGAATCACAGTAACAAGCTTCGCGTTGGGCAGGCCACGCTAGATGCCAGCGCACCGATTGCATTTTTGGATCCGCCTCCCAGGACGGCAATATTGCGCGATGGACGCTGGATCCCAGGTCAGCAGGCTCTGGCCTACGTGGACGCGCGCTCCGGCTCTCCCAATGTTTGGACCTATTCGCTAACCGGAAAACAGCCTCAGCAGCTCACCCACTTTATTTCAGGACGTATTTTTGGAATTTCTTTGTCGCCCGATGGCAGCAAGATCGCGTTCTCGCGCGGTTCCATCAACAGCGATGTGGTTCTCTTCACCCGCAATCGCTAACCCACCGCGAATCCCGCCAGTCTCTTGTCGGGGCGGGTCTTGTTCACCCTGTAAGGGCCCCGCCCTCAGCCCTCAGCTTGCCCTGGTGTACTGACGAAGAGAGGGAGTAAGCAAGCGAGGCTGTTGTTCGCAAGCTTTCCAACACAAAAAAAATCACAAAACGAGAACGGAGCGAATCGTAATTCGCTCCGTTCTTTGTTTGATGCTGGCAAGCCAGTTGCTAGTCTATTGGTTCCGCACGCTCAATCCGCCGCGCTGGCCTGCTTCTTTGCGATGATCGTGTCGATGTTCAGCCCCAATCCCTTCGCGACGCCGTCACCGTAAGCGGCATCCGCTTTGTGGAAGTGCTGAATCTGCAGCTCCTGAATCCGCTGCGGCACGCCATTGCCGAGGCTGGAGACGATGTTGTCAATCAGCCGCTGCTTGGCATCAGCGGGCATCAGGCGGAACAGATTTCCCGGCTGAGAGTAGTAATCGGCATCGCTGCGGTGATCGTGCCTCGCGACCGTGCCGCTCACCATCTTCGGCCGCTCTGCGTATCTCGGGTCTTGAGTCGGCCCGCCGAAACTGTTTGGCTCGTAATTTGGGGCCGAGCCACCATTGCCATCGAAACGCATCGCGCCATCCTTGTTATAGGTGTGGAACGGGCACTGCGGCTTGTTCACCGGCAGGGAATCGTAATTCACGCCGAGGCGATACCGGTGCGCGTCCGGATAGGAAATCAATCGCGCTTGCAGCATTTTGTCGGGCGAAAAACCCATGCCGGGCACAACGTTTCTCGGTTCGAACGCCGCTTGCTCGACTTCCGCAAAATAATTCTCCGGATTTCGATTGAGCTCGAGTTCGCCAACTTCATGCAGCGGGTAGTCTTTGTGCGGCCAAACCTTTGTGAGATCGAACGGATTGAGGTGATAAGTCTCCGCGTCTTTTTCCGGCATGATCTGTACGCTCACGCGCCATTTCGGAAAAGTTCCATTCTTGATGGCGTGGAAGAGGTCGCGCTGCGAATAATCCGGATCCGCGCCTTCCAGCGCGCCGGCTTGCTCACGGAAGAAATTCTTGATGCCTTGCTTCGTCTTAAAATGCCACTTAACGTAGAAGAGCTCGTTCTTCGCGTTGATCAAGCTGAACGTGTGGCTGCTGAATCCGTCCATGTGACGGTAGCCATCCGGTGTCCCGCGATCGGAGAAGAGAATCGTCACCTGGTGCAGCGATTCCGGCGATAGCGACCAGAAATCCCACATCATGGTCGGCGATTTCAGGTTCGTCTCCGGATCGCGTTTCTGCGTGTGAATGAAATCCCCGAACTTAAGCGGATCGCGGATGAAAAAGACAGGCGTGTTGTTTCCCGTCATGTCCCAATTGCCCTCTTCGGTATAAAACTTCAATGCGAAACCGCGCGGATCACGCGCCGTGTCCGCCGAACCTTTTTCGCCGCCCACGGTGGAAAAACGGATAAACGTCGGCGTCTTTTTGCCGACGGAATTAAACAACCTTGCCGTCGTATACTTGGCGATCTCCGCGCTGGTGCACACAAAATGTCCGTGTGCGCCCGACCCCTTGGCATGCACGACGCGCTCCGGAATGCGCTCCCGGTTGAAGTGCGCCATCTTTTCGAAAAGCAGGAAATCTTCAAATACGACCGGACCACGCGGTCCCACCGTGAGCGAATTCTGATTGTCGCCCACCGGCCGTCCTGCGTCCGTCGTCATTATCTTATTTTCTTCTGCCATGATTCCTCCTCAGTTCGCCTGCAGCGTCCGGCCTCATGACGCGGAATTCTGCAGGACACTTACAAACTATGTGTCCTGCCGCTATACTTCCAATATATAGTTCGGATACGATGGATAGGCATAGCCTATGGAGCTTCATCAACTTCGCTACTTCTGCGCCGTCGCCGAGGCCGGCTCTTTCAGCCGCGCCGCCGAGCAGTCTCACGTGTCCCAGCCGTCGCTTTCGCAGCAGATCATGAAACTCGAGGATGAACTCGGCGCGCGCCTATTCGACCGCCTTGGCCGCTCCGTGCGCCTCACGGAAACAGGGCAGACCTTTCTCCCCCGAGCGCGTGCCGTCCTTCGCGAACTCGAAGCAGCGCGCGGCGATGTCGTCGAGCAAAAGGATTCCATTGGCGGCTCCGTCACGATCGGCGTTATCCCGACTGTCGCGCCTTACTTTCTTCCTCAACGCCTTACGCGATTTTCGCGAAAATATCCGCAAGTCCAGCTCACCGTGGTCGAAGAAATCACTCCGGCCCTCCTGGACCTCTTGCGCGCCAGCAAGGCCGATCTCGCGATCCTCGCTCTGCCCATCCGCGGCCACGAATTCGAAACATTTCCTCTGCTAACGGAGCGCCTTTTTGCCGCATTGCCCCAGGGCCACAAGTTGGCCAAGCGCCGCGCGCTCTCTTTGAAAGACCTGCGCTCCCAGCCCTTTTTGCTGCTGCGCGACGGCCACTGCTTCCGCGATACCGCCGTCGCGGCGTGTGACCGTGCCCGCCTCCACCCGCAAATTATTTTCGAGAGTGGCCAGTTCAGCAGCCTGCTTAGCATGGTGGGCGCCGGCATGGGCGTCTCCATCGTTCCGGAAATGGCCATCGACAAGAAGTCGCGGTGCCGCTTCGTGCGCATTGACGATCCCGTTGCGACACGCACGATCGGCGCCGTCGTCCTCCGCGGCCGCTCTTTGTCCCGCGCGCATCACGCGTTTCTCTCTCACCTGCGTGCTTCGCTAGCTCTGCGCCCTTCCTGAGGCACACCTCAACCGTTCTTCCGGTCGATGCTCTTCCTGGAATGACAAATCAATTTTTGCGGGCGCCTGCCAGCGCCGCATTTATGCTTTATAGGCTTTGTGCCCGGCTAGCGTTTTTCCACGGAAATCGTCATGTCGTGAAAGTTCAACGTCAACGCCGCTTTGTAAAACAATTCCAGCCCTACCGTCGCGTCGAACAGTCCGTCCGGCTCATGCACGTCCGGAGTAGGGAAGTAGACTAATGGCGCGGGGCCGCTCAAGGTCAAGCCGCGAAAGGTTTCCTTTTCCGCGGGAGCCTCTTTCATTTTCACTCCGCCGTCCGTGAAAGGAAAATCTCGTGATTTCGTCGTCTTTGCCGCCTCTGCAAGCTGCAACTTTTCTATCGAAGCCGTATAGACCAGCAGCGTCCCCCCGTACATCGTGTCAATCTGGGCCGACACTTTCTTCCCATTGATTTCAAATCCATCGGACACCACGATAGGCGGTCCTTCTTTTCCGAATTTGATCAGCGAGATTTTGCCACACGCTCCCGTACAATCGGTTGGGGCCGTCAGCACCTCCGAAATTCGCACTTTGCGCCCCACGAAATCGATTTGCAGGATGCGATCCTTAAAAGCGGTGTACGCCAGCGTCCCATCCACGTGCGGCACCTGGTTCTGCGAGATCATATCCGAGAGAACCATCGCCAAAGTCCCCACATTCGCAAGCTTTACGCTCCCAACGCTGATGGAGGGAATCACCGTCTGGTACATCCCCGGAGGCGCTCCCGCTGGCAACGGCGCCGTCGGTTTCAACCCGGCCGCTTCCGCATAAGGCGTATCCAAAACAGAGTCCACGTTTCCGGTATCAATTCCCATCTTCAAGTTCGGACCGTTCCCTATCCGCGCTTCAACGCAAGGCATGCCATCGCAATCCAGCAACGGTACCTCGGTCGCAAATTTCCGGCCTCCCGCGCTCTGTGCGTGCGCATACGTTACGCATAATGCTGTAAGCATAGCGAAACAGAAGATGGGCAACAATTTTCGGAGCATGAGCAGTCCTCGAGGGCAAGAATCTGGATTTGTAGTCATTCGAAATGTAGCGGTAAGCATTGACAGCGGCTAGCTTACAGGAAAAACTGAAAAGAGAACCACGGTGCAGGACTTTTTTTGGTGGAGCCGATGGGATTGCCTCTCGGCGCTTGAAGAAAACCGAAGAAAAACCGCTAAATCCACGAGTTTATTGCCACTTACTGATTTTCCCAATGTCCCTTAGAAACCCTTAGAGGTTCTTTGGACACCCGTATAATGCCCTATTCTGGCAACAGTTGGCAACAGTTGTTGGTGGGTCTGTTCGAAGTAGTGCAATGCAGATGGGCCGATATTTCCCAGGTCCCCGTTCCTGACCAACTTCCGGTTTGCCGACAAACGGGGGGTCAGGTTGGCTTGGAGGTAGGGGTTGGGAAAGGCTTTGATGAAACTCAGCTCGTTAGCGGGCTATTTTTGAAAGTGTCACGAGTGCTCGCCTTCGCTCTAAGAGGTGCTTTGGATGGAAGGCGTTTGTATCAGCATCTTGCTCTGCTGGCGGCGGCCAGGGTGGTTGGGGTCGCTGAATTCGAGCAGTTCGATGGGCGCGCCGTTTTCGACTATGAACGCGACGCGGACGCCGTCCGATGGGCTGTTAGGAGGAATCAGGATTTCGCGGCCAGCAAGCTCGGAGGCGAGATCAGCCACTTCAAACGCGACGTGCGGAACGTGCCGGACGAGATCAGGGACCGCTGCGTCCGCTTCGAAACGCATCCACTCCACGCCGAATTCGCTTTTCTCGTGGCTGACGACAAAGACTTTCAGGTGTTTCAAGTGGGTCTCCCCAGGCTTCGCTTCGGTAGTGGGAATTCCGATGTGATGGTACCGGCGCATTGTTTTTCGCTCTCCGCGGAATTGGCACAAATTCTACGCTATCGTTACCGCGTTTGAAACCGCTCCCTCGTGGCCAGACTTTTGCGGCACGAGGTCAATTGTACTTCACTGGTTTTGGCGCAAGTCAGATTCGGAATGGATGACGAGCCAACCGGAAGTTATTCCGGGCCAGAAGCCCGTTGTGGGGAGGTTCAAATCTAGGCGGCTGCCGTGACAGTGAGCGATTCATAAGTACTTGCAACGACTTACAAGAGCACGGACGGCATCCTAAGTCATTGCAAGACAGTCTTAGACATCGTCATTGTGTACCACGCTTTTCCGGCAATCTCGCTCGATTGGTTGCGGGGGGCTTGCAATACTCCGAAGACGCTAGTCCTGCCGTTTAGGTACAAATTGCCGTTACCCGTCATCCGAGGTTCAGGCGAGTCGCTTAATCTGCTGAGTCCAATTGGGATGCGAGCCGGATACTCCTTGCTCTTCACCACACGCTTCTTGTACGTTCTTCGCTGCTTCGGCACTGGCTCACCGCTCACGAAGCATTTGGCCAAATGGCTTAGTGCGAAGCGGAAGGGAATATAGGTGTGAAAGCCGAGACCAAACAGCGCCCCTCCCAGAAGAGCCAGCAGCCAAAAGGAGGCGCACACTGGCTTTTGGTCTCTGCGATATGTTCAGGTCAAGATCGGGGTGCCGGTAGCCGAGAGCATGCGGCGTGCGGTGAAATTCTATCTTCAACACAACCCAACCATCGCGCGACGCGCGAATAGCCGGAAAATCTGATGCTTAAGCGTGATGAAAGTGCTTGTCCCTGATTTTGGGCGCTCCATCTGACGGCCTTGTTGCCGGAATGAGCCTGGGCGCAACTGATGCAAGATACTATTCGTGGCCTGAGACAACTCTTTCGAGTTGCTGAGGACTCCCAGCAGGTACTCAGCGACGAAATCTCGAGCATGGTATCTGCCTTGCTCGGTACGAGGTTCCGGCCCCAAAGATCGACATCCGACACGGGAGCGTCGAGTTTTGGGTTTATATAGCTGGCGGCTTTACACTGATTTCGCAGTACGCCGATTTTGTCCGCAGCATGGAACTACTCCAAACGCAAATTCGGAATCTGCTTATCGGCCTCTTCGCAAATAGCGGTCTCTCAGCAGTTACCATCACAGGCGGCTGGATGCCAGTAAAACGCAAGCCGAACCGCCTTGCGTCTTTCCGAACTTCCCAGGATTTCATCATGCTCCTGATGGCATCCTACTTAATCCTGAGTCACGCCTTTCTGCTGGTAGTGATCGTTCGCATCGCAATGAAAGTGTTGCTGTCAACGAAATAGCATGTTGCCACTCACTACCGGAGTCCCTTGCGAGAGCCCCCTGGGGCGGCCACCGAGCGCCGTGTCAAATTCGCTTAATGGCCCTTCGCTGCGTGGTGGAGAAAGGGCGTGAAAAATCGAGACACAGGCAGCCTTGGCTGGAGGTCGGGGGCTAGTATCTATTCTGTAACCTTCTGGTTGACCGTGACTTCTTTTCTTTCCTACAATTCCATCGATCGGTACAGCACCTACGCTGCTAGGCTAAGAACGTGATTTACGAACAATACTTCAGCTTCATGGGCTTGCGTGAGGATCCTTTCCACGTCTCTCCAGATCCTCGTTTTTATTACTCTACCCCTGCACATGAATCAGCTCTGGCCGAACTCCTCTATGGCATTGAGACCCGCCAGGGCTTTCTGGTTCTTACCGGCGAAGCTGGCACCGGCAAGACTTGTCTTCTGAACGAGATCCTCGACTGGCTTCGTCGGCGCGATCGCTCGAGTGCTTACATCTTCCACACTCATTTGGAGCCTATCGGGCTCTTTCGATTCATCCTGAGCGAGTTCGGCGTGCCGTGTCAGTCCAAGTCCAAGAGCGACCTTGTCAAAGCTTTGCACACTTGGCTTCTTCAGCGCCATGCCGCCCGGGATCTACCGGTCCTTATCCTTGATGAAGCCCAGGGTCTCCCTTTGCAAACTCTCGAGGAAGTTCGCCTGTTGCTCAATCTCGAGACTCCTCGGGGCAAACTCCTGCAAATCATCCTCTCAGGCCAGCCGGAATTGGATGAGAAGCTGCGCTTGCCCGCACTTCGCCAGGTGCGCCAGCGCGTTATGTTCCATTCTCGCCTCCCTGTTCTCACACAGAAAGAGACTGCTGCCTATATTTCCAGTCGTCTGGCTACCGCGGGTTGTTCGGACTCCTCACTCTTTCCCGATGAGGTCGTACAGGATATTTATACGTCTTCCCGTGGCATCCCGCGCATCGTCAATCTCCTCTGTGAGCATGCCCTCATCTCCGCCTACGCGGAGCGACAACTGGTAGTCTCCCCCGAGATGATCCAGCGCATTGCCGCGGACTTTGACCTTCTCGCTAAACCTCTGCCTGTCATCGACTCGGAACTACAGTCGAATTATGTACGGTTCGCTCCATTTCCGGTCATCAAAAAACCCATGGCCAACCAACATCTAACGGCATTAAGTTGGTGGGAGCAGATCGACTTTGACGTTTTCAAAGACCTTGACAAGCAGACCCAACCTGCCGTCAAAGAGGATCCAGTTCCGGCTGTTCCTCCCCTCGCTGCCGTGGAATGTCCTAAGCCTGTGGCCCGCCCGGCCTATGCTTCAACCCCGGGCAGGTCTAGCGAAGTCTCCGGGTATTGGCGCAGGCATCGTTCGCGTTGGGCCGTGGCCGTGTTCGCGCGCAATTCCGCCGCGTCCGTCCAACGTGTCTGGCACGCCTTCACCCATCCGTTTGTCTGCTATGCTCGCTATGTACGGTTCACCTTCTTTCCGGTCATCGAAAAACGCGGGGCAATGTCCGTGGCCAATCAGCGTTCCACGGCGAGTTGGTGGGCACAGATCGACTTTGCCATCTTCAAAGACCCGCTTGCTGCAGTCTACAAGCGGGCCCAGGCTGCCGCCAAAGAGGATCCTGTTCTAGCTGTTACTCCTCCCGCTCTCGTGGAATCTCCAAAGTATTGGCGCAGGGATCGATGGCGTTCGGTCGTGGCCGCGCTCGGGCGCAATTCCGCCGCGTTCCAACGTGCCTGGCACGCCTTCACCCATCCGTTTGTCGGCTATGCTCGCTCTGTTTCTCGCTCCTTCGTTCGTGATTGCCGCCTCTTGTTCCGCGTTCTCACTCTGCCCGCGCCCGCTCTAGAGCGTGACTCTTCGACTGAGGCCGCCAACGAAAAGTCGGCCGCGCGCCGCAACGTTCTCGCTCCCGTAGTGAATTGGTTACGGCAACCCGTCACCCCAGCAAATATCTCTAGCAATCGTTCCCCGGAAAAACGCGACCAGCAAGATGACAAGCCCCAACGGGCCCAGCGCGGAAAGCATTGGAGAATACGCAAACATGGACGGCGGCTGAAAGGCCCGGAGCTTGTGAGTGTGCGTGCATTCAATCGCCGCAACCGTTCAGACGGTATCGGCTTCTTGCAGCAGCAGAGCTTCACGCAAAAAATACTCCGCTGGAAGTCTTGGCTGCGACTGTCGCGCGAGATTGAATCGAGCCACATTCTGGTTATGGGCGATTCAGGCAAAGGCAAGAGTGAACTTATCCGCCAAATCTTGTTGCAGATCGAGGAGCGCGGTGAGACGGCCATCGTGTACGATCCCGCGACGCCCGCCGACTACGTGCCCTACTTTCTTACTCCGTCGCGCGGCGATTTGATTCTCAATCCGCTAGACCAGCGGATGCCCTACTGGACTCCGGGGGATGAACTGAGGCAAGGGGCCGATGCTCTCACATTGGCCGCGTCGCTGTTTCCCGACCGACACAACGAGAATTCGTTTTTCGTAGAGGCCCCACGGAAAATCTTCGCGCACTTGCTCAGCTTCCATCCGACGCCGCAAGAGTTGGCTTGGTGGATGTCGCACCCGGAAGAGATCGACCGAAGAGTGAAAGGAACGAAGTACGCAGCAATGATCGACCGGGATTCGCCGCCACAGCGCCACGGCGTGCTCGGTTCGCTGAGCATGGTAGCCGACGCCATGAAGCTGCTGCCGAGTGAAGCGGAGACGAAGGGGCGTTGGAGCACGCTCGAATGGTCAAAGGAGCGGCGCGGCTGGCTATTCCTCACCAGCACGCCGGACACGCGGAAGCGCCTGGCGCCGCTCATCAGTTTGTGGCTGGACATGCTCGTGCTGCGCCTGATGAATCAGGGCCGCATGAGTCCACGTCCGGTGTGGTTCATTCTGGACGAACTGGCGACCTTGCAGCGTTTGCCTCAGTTACCCACAGCGATCACGGAGAACCGGAAATCGAACAATCCGGTTGTGCTCGGTTTTCAGGGACGCAGCCAGTTGGAAGTGCTTTATGGGCACGAAGCGGAGGCGATGATGTCGCAGCCCTCGACGAAAATCTTCCTGTGCACGAGCGAGCCGCATGCAGCGAAATGGATTAGCGACACCATAGGAGAACAAGAGATCGAGCGGATACGAGAGAGCCGCACAAATGAGCAGTTGCCACAATCGCGCAAATCGAAGGGCTATAACCTCGAACGCGAGATCAGGCCGCTGGTGATGGCAAGCGAGATCAGTGGCCTTGAAAAGATGCACGGTTATCTCAAGTGCGGGAATCTCGTGGCGCGCATGAGTCTTCCGTACATCGAGCTTGAGAACAAAGAGCGGCAATACATCGAGCGCCCGGCACAGCAGCCACCCGAGGAACCGCCAAAGGTTGCGGCGGCCGCGGCAGGAGCAGGCAAGCCGTCGGGAAATGGAGCTTTTGGCCAGAAACTCGTACCAAATGAACAGCAACAAAGTGCCGACCAGAAAATCCAGCTAGAACCAGTGCCCAGGCAAAGAGACTTTTTCGAGTAGGCCAACACATGTTGACCATCCCCAAACCTCTGAGCGCGGGTCAGGTACGGTCGTATCACGCGGAAGAGTTTGGCAACGCCCGCGAGAACTACTACACCGAAGCGGAACAGATTCGCGGGGAGTGGCACGGAAGGCTCGCCGAACAGTGGGGGCTACGCGGCGAGGTTCGTGAAGAGCACTATGAAACACCGCAGTACCCAACTCGGCGTGCGCAAGAACCCAGACTCACCACGAGTGCATGGCTTGCGCCTCTCACCAAATTCGTCGTCCGCAGCGGTAAAGGAAATCAACCGCACGGATGACAGAAACGAAGCATCCTCATCATTGCCACAGAGGGTGAGAACTTTCGAATTGCCTCTCACCGAAGTCGAGGCGGCGAAGCGGAGTCAGCCACCCGCACGGTCGGTTTCCTCAAGTCTGAGTAGCAAGGTGAATCGGAACCACACTCCTCTTTGATGACGCGAGTGTTATCGCGCGGTGGCGCAGATTTCCACGAGTACGAAAAAGTTGACCAGGTGGAATCCTCACGGGGCACCGTCACGAAAAGCCTAGCCAGCGAACAACGCGAAGGGACAGCAATCGAAGGAGCCATGGTGGAGCCGATGGGATTCGAACCCACGACCTCCTCGATGCCATCGAGGCGCGCTCCCAACTGCGCCACGGCCCCACCGGGGGATACTTCAAAAGTTTATCACACCCCGCCGGGAACCTAACCGCCTCTTATGCATCACAACATACAGAAGTCGAATTCCGCATCCTTCTGGACGAGAAGCAACCCCGGCGTTATTCTGAAGCTCCTAAGTCTCAGGCTATTGCACAGATGGAAAGGAATTGGGAAGAAATGCAGCAAATCATCCGGAAACCAAACAAGACATCCTTGACGCTGGCCACGTTTACGCTCGCGATTATTTCAGCCGCGCTGTTCTCGTCGCTTCCGCTTGCCGCCCAGCAGACCGGCCCATTGCCGCCGCCCCCGAGCTACTCCGCGCCTACTCCGACGCCCTTGCCGCAACCGCGCTCGAACCCAGCAACCGCGCCTCATCAGACGACCACGGAGTCTCCTCTTACAACCGATCCCCCCAAGATTCCCACGGATCAGATCATTCAAAAGTTCGCCGAACGCGAGCTGGAGTTCAAAAAAGAGCGTGATAATTATACCTACACGCAAACCTTCGTGATTCAAACCATTGACGAGTACTCGGGACGCCCCGACGGCGAGTATCGCATGACCAGCGACATCGTTTTCACTCCTGCAGGCAAGCGCACCGAGCATGTCACCGACGCTCCGGCTCCATCGCTCCAGCGTATCCAGATGTCGCAACAGGATTTCGACGACCTCGAGCATGTGCAACCGTTCGTCCTTACCAGCGACGAAGTGCAGAAATACGATGTTAAATACGCCGGTCAGCAGCAGCTTGACGAAATCAATGCCTACGTCTTCGACGTTGCGCCTAAAAAAATGGAAAAAAATCAGCGCTACTTCCAGGGCCGCATCTGGGTCGACGAAAAAGACTTCGGCATCGTCAAAACCGACGGCAAAGCCGTGCCCGACATCAAAAAACATGGCCAGGAAAACGTCTTCCCGCGTTTCGAGACGTTCCGCGAAAACATCGAAGGCAATTACTGGTTTCCGACCTACACGCACTCCGAAGATACTCTGCAATTCAGCAGCGGCGGCGTCCGCATTCGCATGACCGTCCGTTACGAGAATTACAAGCGGTTCGGTTCGACGATCAAGATTGGCCCGGCCACCGAGGTCCCCAAGGAAAAGCCGTAGCGCTTTCCTGCAAATGGGTTCCTGAAAAGGGGGTGACGAAAGCCCCGCAGGTGTTGTCTACTTACCGGGAGGACCCATCTGTTTGCTCCCAGCCCGCACAATCGCGAAGCGCATCCTAATCGGTCTCGTCTTGGTAGTTGCGATTGTTTACGCCTGCGACTTCGCATACGTCCGCCTGCGCATGATGCACGCGAAACCCGGCGACCCATTCGAAACAATCACGTCGCTTCGCATCCTCGCCATCGGCGAAAAGGGCGGCAAGACCGAATATGACGTCGATCCAGTTCAGCCCCAGCAAACCGCCGTGTGCGTGCACTCCTTGTTTCCGCACAACGGCGATCTTCCTTGCTGGTATCTCAAGAAGAAATTCGCGCAGCCCATTCCTATGGTCATTTTTCCATTTGTAAAAAGTGGAAGTTGACCAGCGAGTCTCGGCGCGCCGCAATCTCTTCCCGTTATCGCGATCTTCAGCTTGCAGTTACCCACGCTCCACAAAGCTGTCCTGCGGCTTGGCAGCATCCGCGGATTGCAATAACATAGTCCTCAGCTCCAGATAGGTTTTTTTCTCGTTGTCGTTCAGCAGAGGCTCGTCACGAGCCATTTCTTTCGCGCGGAGTGGAGAGCGATGCGCCCAGGTCATAGAGGTCGTCTTGCCCTGTATTTGTTTATCGGCGCCGCCGTATTCTTGATGGCCCGCTCGGTCGTCGCGCATGCCATCCTTTTGGAATCGAGTCCATCGATCAATACCACCGTCGCCGGCCCCGCCATTCCTGTCAAGCTGCGTTTCAACGTTCGCATCGACGCGACTCGTTCCCGCCTTACGCTGGTCAAGCCCGACGCCTCCATGCAATCTCTGGCGATCACCAAAGACGCCCCCGCGGACACCCTGGCATCGCAAGCCGAAGGATTGTCGCCGGGCGAATACCGCATCCGCTGGCAAGTCTTAGCTTCCGACGGCCACATCACCCGCGGCGAAATCCCCTTTCAAGTCTCGCGGCCCTGAGACTCATTCATGGCCCGGCTCCTACAAATCTTCGGCTTTCTCTCTGTCCTCTTCCGAGGCGGTACGCTGAGCTTCGGATCGCTTACGATCGGCGGCATCGTCTTTCTGAACTTCGTAGCGCGCGTCCCAAACTCGCAATCCGAAGCCGTCAACCAAGCCTGCCTTCGCTGGATTTGCCGCGCAGCCGTAGCGTTGGCCGTCATGCAAATGGCATACATTCTTGCGAGCACTTTGATCCTCATGCAGTCCGCGGACATGACCCTTCGAGACGTCAGTGGCGCGAATTTCGTCCTCGCCGGCATTCTCGCCATCGCCTCGGCATTGACTATTGCCGTTCTCGCCGGCGCTAAGCCTAGAAAAAATTATGCCCTCCTTCTTCTTCCCGGCGCACTAATCCTCCTCTCCTCCGTAATGACCAGCCACGCCATGGCCCGCCTCGATTACCGTTTTCCACTCGCCGTCGTCACAGCACTCCATCAAGGAGCCACAGCCACTTGGCTCGGCGGCCTCTTCTATCTTTTGATCGCCATTCCGCGCTCCCCCGATAACCAGTTCGCGCGCCAACTCATCTCCCGTTTTTCAAAACTCGCATTGATAAGCGTGGCCGTCCTGGCCGCCGCAGGATTCACGCTGAGCCTTGCCTACGTCGGCTCCATCCCCGCTATCTATGGCACCTCCTACGGCATCATGGTTGCCACTAAAGTCGTCCTCTTCTGCACCCTCTTGCTCCTCGGCGCCCTTAATTTTCAAATCGTCCGCTCGCCCTCCGGCGGCGCCGTGATCGCCAGTCTGAAACGTTTCGGCGAAGCGGAACTCGGCATCGGCATCACCGTGATTCTCACCGCCGCCTCGCTAACATCACTTCCGCCAGCAACGGATCTAAAAACAGACCGCGTCTCCACCCAGGAAATTGCAGCTCGTTTGTCGCCGCAAATCCCGCGCCTCGCTAGCCCGGCCATTCAGGACCTCCCCGAAGATATCTACGCCGCCGAAGTGAAAGCCTTCGACGCAGGCACGCTCTCGTCCGCCTCGTTCGTTCCCGGCCAAGCCGGAACGCGCCCCAACACGCCCGCCGAAAAATCCTGGTCGGAGTACAACCATCATTGGGCGGGCTTGATCGTTCTGGCCATCGGCCTCCTCGCTTTTCTCGCACAGACAAAACTCTTCCCGTGGGCCCGAAATTGGCCGCTGCTCTTTCTTGGGCTCTCCCTGTTTCTTTTCTTAAGAAGCGATCCCGAGACGTGGCCTCTCGGCCCCAATGGTTTTTGGGTCACTCTACAGGACCCGGAAGTCCTTCTTCACCGCATCTTCGCGCTGCTCGTCATCGGCCTTGCGATTTTTGAATGGCGTGTGCAAACCGGCCGCGTCGCCACGGAAGGCGCTCGCCTAATTTTCCCGGCGCTCGTTGCCGTTGCCAGCGCTTTGCTGCTCACTCACTCGCACAGTCTCGGCAACATAAAAGAAGAAGTTCTCGCCGAGTTGAGTCACGCGCCTCTCGCGGTCTTGGGAGTCGTGGCTGGCTGGTCTCGCTGGCTTGAGCTTCGTCTGCCTGCAGAAAACAAAGTGCGGGACAGAATGGCGTGGCTCTGGCCCACCTGCCTGGTTCTCATCGGTCTACTTCTCTTGAATTACCGCGAAATGTAATTGTCCAGCGGGAGTTCTAATCGTATGGATCTTCGCTCAAATACTTAGCGTGCCTCTTCCGTTCGAAACTCGCCTTCCCACCGCGCCACCACCACGCACGCCAAACAATTCCCGAGCACATTCACCGCAGTCCGCCCCATATCCATCAACTGATCGATCCCAAACAGCAAAAACAGCGGCTCCGTCGGCAAGTGAAACGAAGTCGCCGTCGCCAGTACAATCACCAGCGACGCCCGAGCCACGCCCGCTGTGCCTTTGCTGCTGATCAGCAAAGTCAGCATCATCACGGTCTGTTGCCCAATCGTCAGATGAATCCCTGCCGCCTGCGCCACAAAGATAAGCGCCAGCGCCTGATAAAGACTCGATCCTCCCAAATTGAAGCTGTAACCAGTGGGTAGCACAAACGCCACCGTCTCGCGCGGCACTCCGAATGCTTCCATCTCTTCCATTGCGCGCGGCAGCGCCGCTTCGGAACTCGCCGTCGCAAACGCAATCGTCACCGGCTCGGTAACCGCCCGCAAAAATTCCTTCAGCGGCATCTTCACCAGCAAAGCAATCGGCAACAAAACGCCGACAATAAAAACGATCAGCGCCACATACATAGTCGCCAGCAGCTTCAAAAGCGGTAAAAGCACTCCCAGTCCCAAGTGCCCAACGGTATAAGCAATCGCACCAAAAACGCCGATCGGCGCCGCGTACATCACCAGATTCGTAAACTTGAACATCGTCTCCGAAAGGCTCTCCGCAAACGCCAGCATCGGCCGCCGCTTCGGCTCCGGCACAAGCGCCAGCGCCATCGCAAACAAAATGCTGAAGACCACCACCTGCAACACCTGGCCCTCAGCCACGGACTTCGCAATGTTCTCCGGAAAAATATCGGTAATAAGTTGCGCCGCCGTATGTGGCACCGCATTCAACGGCGTCTCCGCCACCGACGGCAAATGCACGCCCTCACCAGCGCGGCTGATATTGATGGCCGCAAAACCAATCACCAGCGTAATCACCGAAACAATCTCAAAATAAACCAGCGATTTGATCCCCAACCGCCCCACTTTCTTCAAATCCGCGTGCCCCGCAATTCCCACCACCAGCGTGCCAAACAAAAGCGGCGCAATGATCACCTTGATCAACCGCAGAAAAATCGTCCCGAGAAATTGCACTCTCTCCGCCGCCGACGGCCAGTCGTGCCCCAACTCCGCCCCCGCCGCCAGCCCAACCAAAATCCACGCAGTAAGCGACCGCTTTACTCCCGCATACCCAGCAAGCAACGCAATAGCCGCCCAGCGCAAAACAACGGGCACAAGCCCGGGCAGCGACACCACGTGCCAGCTCTCCAGTAGCGACGCGACAATCGCCACCGTCGCCGCAACAAGAAACGCCGCCAAAAGTTTGTTCTTCATCGTCCCCAATTCCACTTTCTCATTGGCCGCGAACGGTATGCTGTATACGCCAGCCTGTCAATCCCCATCCGCTGTCAGGCCATCAGTCTCTTTCACGTGCCGCGATGAACCGGCACAGCAATTCCCTTCGAGCGAGCCGCAAGAAGGAACCACCCGCCATCGCCTTGAATCTGCGCGCAAATTCGCAGGATACTATCCCCATGAACAACCGCTCCCTGCCGACTTCCACCCTCCTTCCGCATCTTATGTACCGCGACGTGACTGCTGCCTGTGTCTGGCTCACGCGGGTCTTCGGCTTTACCGAGTATTACCGCTATGGTCAGCCGGTGAGTGGCATCCAGATGTACTTGGGCGATGCGCATATCATGTTGAGCGCTCCTCGCGAGGGTCGCACCGAAACCCCAGCGAAGCTCGGATTCGGAACTCAAATGCTCACAATCATTGTGCCTGACGTCGAGACGCATTACGCGAATACGAAACGGCAGGGCGGAACGGTTTGGGAAGACCTTCAAGAAACCGTCTACGGAGAAAAACAGTATGGCGTCACGGACCTCGAAGGTCATCGTTGGTTGTTTTCGCAGCACGCTCGCGACGTAGACCCTGAGTCGTGGGGAGCAACGGTCGTCTCGCCCCCACACGCGCCACTGAAATAGCTTCGGAGTTAGGCAACCCGCCCGCGCTTCTTTGATTCTGAGTGCCATAACAGCTGTCCCTTGGGGTTTATAGCAAGCGAGCTTCGGGCCAGGGAACTGCGCGACCGGCGCGTCGCCACCCTTAGAACGCTTTGCGTGCGAGGTGTCCTTATGCGTCGCGTATGCTGGACGATTCTCCCCGTTCTTTTTTGCTTCGGATTTCTTGCTTCCAAATCTGCCGTCGCGCAGGACCAAACGCCGGCTCAGAACCCACCGGCCAAACCGCAAAGCGCGAAAGACCGCAAACAGCAAGCCCGCAAGCTAGCCAAGGAGAGTGCGCCCTACAACACGTGGCTCACCGAAGAAGTCGTCTACATCATCACCAAAGAAGAAGCCGACGCCTTCCTCCGCCTCACCACCAACGAAGAGCGCCAGCAGTACATCGAAGAATTTTGGCGGCGCCGCAATCCCGATCCCGATTCCCCCGATAACGCCGCGCGCGAAGAACACTATCGCCGCATCGCCTACGCCAACGATCGCTTCTCCTCCGGTGTCCCTGGCTGGAAAACCGATCGTGGCCGCATCTACATTCTCTGGGGCGCTCCCGACGAAATCGAGTCGCGCCCCGCAGGCGGCACCTACGATCGTCCGCCCGAGCAAGGCGGCGGAACGACGACGACATATCCTTGGGAACTCTGGCGCTACCGCCATCTTGAAGACATCGGCGAAAACGTCGAAATCGAATTCGTCGACCCCAGCGGCTCCGGCGAGTATCACCAAACGATGGACCCCGGCGAAAAGGACGCGCTAGCCAAAGTCCCCGGCGCCGGCCTCAGCACCTGCGAACAACTCGGCCTTTGCTCCAAAGCCCAGCGCTTCACCAACACCAACGGCACCACTCTCCCCGTGCCCATGGGCGGCCTCTCCGCCGGCATGGACGAGTTCGATAATCTCAACCGCTATTTCAAAGCTCAGCAGCCGCCCCAACATTTCAAAGACCTCGCCGCCATGGTCAGCGTCCAAATCCTCCGCAACCAGATTCACATGGACTACCGCTTCGACTTCCTACGCGTCACCCACGCTTCTGTTCTCGTGCCCATCACCCTGCAAGTCGCCAATCGCGACCTCAGCTTCAAAGGCAAAGACGGCGTGCAATCCGCCGTCCTCAATCTCTACGGCCGAATCACCACGCTCAGCGGCCGCGTTGTCGACACCTTTGAGCAAGTAATCTCCACCGATCTTCCGGACTCCCTCTTCCAGTCCTCCGTAAACCTGTCTTCCACCTATCAGAGGTCCGTCCCGCTGCGCTCCGGCCTCTATCGCCTCGACGTCGTCCTCAAAGACGCGCAAAACGGCAACGTGGGCACCATCGATGCAGCCCTCCGCGTCCCGCTCTACGAAGAAGAATCACTCGACGCCAGTTCGCTAATCCTCGCCGACCAAATCCGCCCCGTCCCCTCGTCTCAAGTCGGCCAAGGCTCCTTCGTCCTCGACTCCTACAAAGTCCGCCCCCGCATCAACCCCGAATTCTCCCCCGCCGACAAAATGGGAATCTTCCTCCAGCTCTACAACCTCAAGCTCGACCCGCAATCCCACAAAACAAACGTCTCCGTCGCCTATCGCATCCTAAAAGACCACCAACAAGTCTGGCAGCAAGACGAATCCGCCGCGCAACTCCAGCAATCCCGCGAACAAATCACCATCGAGCGCAACCTCCCACTCTCCTCCCTCTCCCCCGGCCACTACACTCTAGAAATCTACGCCCTCGACCTCCTAACCAACCAAACCATCACCCGCACCGCCGACTTCACCATCAAGCCACAGCCCGCCCCCAAACCGATCGCGTGACCTAATCTCATCTCTCATTGAGTTACAGATTCCATCCTGACTGTAACCGGAAGTGGAATTTACTCATCATAACACTAAAGGCAGATGAATTTGCGGGGGCGGTTTTTTAAAACGGACACGCACGCAGGTTGTGTGTGACTCCGACGGAACAGAGCCTGCGGCGCCCAACGGCATCGTACTGATCCCGGATTGATAGGGAGCAAATGAACCCAAGAAAAAACTACGGGAGAATAACTTGGGGCCTCCTTGCCGGACTCACCGCGGTCGCGTCGTGCTTATTTCTGGCGCAACTCGCGGGACAGACTCCGTCGGCGCAAGCGCCCTCGAAAGACGTGGGCCAGCAGCCTGGAACGGCGATCAAAGTGGAGTCGCGCCTCACTTTGGTCGATGCGGTTGTGACCGACAAGAAGGGGAACTACGTTCATGACCTGACTCAAAACGATTTCAAATTGTACGAGGACAACAAGGAACAGAAGGTGGCGAGTTTTTCGTTCGGCGCGGATCCGGCCACTCCGGCCCAAGAACAAAAGAGGTATTTGGTCCTGTTCTTCGATAATTCGACGATGTCTATTGTGGACAACGTTCAGGCGAGAGCCGCCGCGAAGAGTTTCATCGATGCCAACGCGGGGCCTGACCGGCTGATGGCCGTGGCGGATTTCAGCTTAAATTTGCGCGTTCTCCAGAGTTTTACTGCGGACGCGGACCTCCTGCGCGCCGCGGCTGCCGGAGTGAACAGTTCCTCGGCTGACCCCAACGCCCAGGCAGCCTCGACTGGACTCTCTCCGGCATCGGGTTCGACGGCAGCTTCTTCTCCATTTTCCGGGAAGTTGGAGGCGCAGGGCAAGTTTGGCCAGAGGAACATGCTGCTCGCTGTGCGCACGTTGGCTAAAAATCTAAGCGGCTTCCCAGGACGAAAAATGGTTGTGCTGTTTTCTGCGGGCTTCCCACTGAGTCCCCTAACCATGTTTGACCTGGAGAACACTATTTCTGACTGTAACAAAGCAAATGTGGCGGTTTATGTGCTCGATGCGCGCGCTGTTGGCCACGCCGCCGGGCGGGAGCTCAATGGTGCGGCCTCGAGAAGAAGATAAGCGCGCGGTCGCTGCGCGGTCCGAGGGAATAAACGTTTACGGGGGAGCTCGACTGCTTCTGGCGTCCTACGGCGTTGGGATGCTTGAGCCGCAACGTCCTGGCGGCGGTGGTGGCGGTGGCACGGGTGGTGGTGGCTCAGGAGGCGCCGGCGGCAAAGGAGGCACAGGCGGCGGACCCGCTTCGAGTGCCAACCAAGCCGCCGCTCTTGCGGCCCTTACGCCGCCGCCGACCATCCTTCCGACTTTTCCTCCCTCAGTGCCGATAAATCAGCAGGTCCTGGCGATGCTCGCGGGGGGAACCGGCGGCTTCACAATTTTCAACACTAACGATTTGCTGGGAGGCCTCGAAAGGGTCGGGCGCGAGCGGAGCGAGTTTTATATCCTCGGGTATGTTCCGCCGCAGACGCGCGACGGAAGTTGCACACTCTGAAAATAGTCATGAACCGCGGCGGACTCAACGTCAGGTCCCGAAGCGGCTACTGCAATACGAAGCCGACGAATGTCGTAAACATTACGCCGGCGGAAAAGCAGCTCGAGGCACGCGCGACGGGCATGCAGGCAGGAGTGATGCATGGTTCACTGCAGATGCCGTACTTCTATACGGCGCCAAACATGGCGCGCGTAAACCTGGCGATGGAAGTTCCCTCAAACACGATCCAGTTCAGCAAAGACAATGGAAAGTACCACGCCGTCCTCAATGTGCTTGGAATAGCCTACAAGCCGGAAGGGAGCGTCGCAGCCCGCTTCAGCGATACGGTCAATCTTGCTCTGGAAAAAGACGAGCTGGCGGAATTCACGAAGCAGCCGTATGTCTACCAGAACCAGTTCGACGCCGAAGCCGGTGACTTCAAGCTGACCGTAGTGGTAAGTTCGGGGAACGATGCTTTCGGGAAGTACGAATCGCCGCTACAAATCGATCCTTATGATGGCAACCAGTTGAGTCTGGGAGGAGTGGTGCTCACGAACTCGATGCAACGGCTGGCGGATATTCCGGCGGGCGTTGATTCCGTAATGCTCGAGGACCACACCCCGCTGACGGTAAGAGGAATGCAGATAAATCCGTCGGCTTCCAACCGTTTCAAGAGGACGGACAACGTCGCGCTATACACTGAGGTTTACGAGCCGCTGCTCACATCCGCAAACCCTCCTCAGGTTGCGGCCGGTTATACAGTCATTGAGCGTTCTAGCGGGGCCACGATTTACACAACCGGCGCCGCGTACCTCGACGATTTCATTCAGAAGGGCAATCCTAAGGTGCCCGTGGGAATGAGTGTTAAAGTGAAGGACTTGGCTCCCGGTGGTTACCGTCTTGTGATGATGGCAGTGGATGGGGCAGGACACCACGCCACAAATCGCGTCATCGATTTTGATATTACAGAATGAGGTCGTGAGGAGAGAAATCGCCGGAGATCCTCGCGGCCCGATTAGCCTCACCTTGTCGCGACTAGAACTCATGACAGCAGGCACATGGGGCGCCCGGCCGGGTGGCGCACACGTCGGTTTTGCGTGTGCAGGTTTAGAGTTCGCTGCAAATCTCCATTGCCTGTTGTCCTGGATGCGGGGATCACATATCCTGTCGGCCGCAAGCCAATGAATTCGGGGGAGAAATGCAAAGAAAAGCAGCCGGCCTGTTTGCGATGTTCTTTGTAGCTTCGCTCGCGGCAAGCCTTCACTCGTTGAACGCCGCCTCCAACACCGCCGACTATCGCTTAGCGAAGAAAATCACTCTCGGCGGAGAAGGAGGCTGGGATTATTTTGACGTCGATCCAGGAACCGGCCACGTCTTCATCCCACGCGGCGAGCACATCATGGTCCTTGACTCCAACGGAAAGCAGGTTGCCGATATCGGCGGCGTGCATGGCACGCACGCCATCGTCTTCGCTCCCGAACTCAAGCGCGCGTTCCTAAGCGCGGAGGCTTCGGTAGCCGTTCTCGACATGGAAAAGATGCAGGTTCTTCCCACCTTCGATCTAAAGGGCAAAGACCCGGACGCCATCCTCTACGATGCCTCCGCCAGACGAGTTTTCACCTTCAATGGTGGCGGCACCAAAGACGCAACGGCAATCGATGCCACCACGGGTGAGGTTGTCGGTAGCGTCCCTCTCGGCGGCAAGCCCGAGACGGCGCAAGCCGATGGCGACGGGCACATCTATGTAAACGTCGAGGATAAAGACCAGATCGTTGCTTTCGATTCGAAAACACTAAAAGTGCTGCACACCTGGCCGTCAGCTCCCTGCAAGGACCCGGCCGGAATGGCGATTGATGTCGCGCACAAGCGGCTCTTCGTCGGTTGCCGCAATCAGATGATGGCCATGGTCGATTACACCAACGGGAAAGTTGTTGCGACCGTCCCAATCGGCAAGGGTGTGGATGCGAATCGCTTCGATCCGGGAACTGCACTGGCCTATGCCTCCTGCGGTGATGGGACGATCACGGTAGCGCACGAGGATTCGCCCGACAAATACTCCGTGGTCCAGACCATCTCAACGCAGCGCGGTGCGCGAACCATGGCGCTTGACACGAAAAACCATAATGTATATACCGTGACCGCCGAATTCGAACCACCGCCGCCCGCCACGCCCCAGAATCCTCATCCGTGGCCAAAGGTAATTTCCAAGACCTTCACTTTGCTGATTTTTAGCCAGTAAGCCGCGAGCCGGGGCCAACGTTACCGGGTGCCAAACCGATGCTGGTCTGAGGAGCAACCAGGCACAACATTTGCTTGTAGTTGATTTGGTATGCTCGGGATCTTCGTTTGAGGAGTCCTAGACAGTCGAATGTAGATCGATGAGCGACGTAAACAAATTGACTAACGCCATAAAGCTTCGTGATATAGATTAAATCAAAACACTTCTGGCCGAAGACGGCGATCTGGTGCATGCCTACGACGAAACGGGCGCAACCGCTCTTCACTACGCGGCGTTTCGTGGGCTTCGCGACATCGTCCAACTGTTGCTCGACCGGGGCGCGGACATCAACAGCCGAGACAGCCAGTTCGGTGCTACGCCAACCGGTTGGCCATCGAGTATTTGCGGGAGAGGGGCGGCTACCTTGCCATTGAGCTAGCGGACCTTGCTTATGCCATTGAGCTTGCAGACGCTAGATGGGTGGCGCGATTTCTGGAACGCTTTCCTAAACTTCGCCAAGGCAGAGATCCAAACGGAAAGCCGTTTCGACAACTGGCGGAAGAATCGGGCAACCAAGAAGTTATGGCCCTATTTCGATTGCCTGGTGAGACTGGAAGTTGACCTGCCGGCGTGCCGCACCGGTTTTGCGTGTCGGGTTTAAATCCCACTGCAACCACACCCGCTGAAATACTTGGACTCCGGCGCTCGTATATATCTTCAAGAAGGGCCGATGGCCTATTCACCCCTACTGATTGTTCACATCTGCGCTGGGACTCTGGGGTTGCTGTCCGGGACCGCTGCCATGTCCTTCCGCAAAGGTTCCCCCCGCCATGTGCTTGCGGGAAAGGTCTTTTGCCGCATCCATGCTCACCATGGCCGTCTTCGCGGTGTACCTTGCCATCGTGAGGCATCAGCCAAACAACATCGGCGGCGGGATTCTAACCTTCTATCTGATCGGAACGGCATGGCTGACCGCCAGGCGCAGAGACGGGGAAACAAGCCGTTTGGATTGGGTTGTGCTCTTGATTCCTTTGGCGCTCGGTATCCTCACCTGGATGAATGGTCTTAAGGTCATGCGCAGCGGAGCGACCTCACAAGACGGAGTTCCTGTCGGAATGACCTTTTTCATGGGTTCCGTGAGTCTGCTTGCTGCCGCGGGAGACGTTCGCATGCTGGTCCGGGGAGGTGTTTTTGGAGCGAAGCGCATCGCGCGGCATCTCTGGCGCATGCGTTTTGGTTTGTTCATGGCAGCTGGGTCTTTTTTCATGGGACCCTCAAACCGCCCGTTGAGATTGCTTTCGAGAGTGGGCCTTGGTCAGCATCTATCCCCGGCATTATTCAGCACGACCTTGTATTTAATTTCTCACCATACTTCCGCTGATCTTACTGATTTTCTGGCTAGTCCGAGTACGCTTCACAAACGCATACAGGGGAAAGCCGGTACAAATTGCGTCCACAAGTCCTGATTGACGCTGTAACTGGACACGTTCGATCACCCCACGACCTCCTCGAGGTTATGAAATGATGGAACGTATTGGAGAAGTGTCGCCGCGTCCAAGGGCCAGGCTTACCGGTGTCGTCTATTTGCTTTACTTTCTGACGGCGATATCCGGCGAGGTCTTCGTCGGCCGGGGCCGACTTGTTTTATACGACGCCGTAAACCTCATCGCGCACGCGTTCTACATCGCTCTGACGCTGCTATTCTTCTACTTGTTTAAGCCGGTGAACAGGAGCCTCTCTTTGCTCGCGGCGCTCTTCGGCCTCCTGGGGTGCGCCAACGATGTTCTTAACCTCTTTCATCTCGCTCCCTACAAAATCGACTCCCTAATATTTTTCGGGCCCTATTGCCTTATGATCGGCTACCTTATTTTCAGGTCGACCTTCCTGCCGCGAATTCTGGGCGTGCTGATGATGTTTGCCGGTTTGGGTTGGCTGATCTTTCTGACACCGCTTGCGAACCATCTGTCCACCTACCTTAAGGTCCTCGGCTTCCTTGCCGAACTATCGCTTTGCTTGTGGCTCCTGGTGATGGGCGTGAACGTTCAGCGATGGAAGGAGCAGGCCGGCGCGGTGGTCGAGTGACAACTCGCTCGAAGCAATCACGACACGGCGGATAGCAGGCTCATACCCGGCTAACCGCAGACTCGGTGTTAGGGTCTCGGTTGCTCGTGGTGCGCTGGGGTATTTGTGGCAAGTGTCCCGTTTTTACAAGGCGCATTGGTGGTGCTGAAACGAACCACACCTGGCATATCGGCACAGAAGTCACGCTGCCCCACGGTTCTTACCTCGAAAGGTGATCCCTGGGACGCGTAACCAACCGAAGCCGTCTTTCCTCCGCCGGTGCTTTTCAACGTCTCGCTGCTACTAGTATCGGCAGATGCGTATCCTCGGCCCAAAGTCGTGTGCGAAGCCGGGAACCCGTGGTTCCAACCCGTATAGGGAGTCGGAATGGCGATCATCACTAAGATCAGCAGGATCGCAGCAACGCTCAGTATCTCAATGAATGAGAAACTTCCTCGTTTTCTTCTTCCAATTTGGTCAGTCATCTTCCGTCCGCTCTGCAGTCGCACAAAACAACAATCTGGGGCCATTTTTGCTAATGAAGAGTGGTTGCTGGACCCGGTGATGTTGCTCCGATATTGCCATTCGATTCGCGGTCCTGCGATGGTCATCACGGCCAGTCGTGCTTGGTAGAAAACTGACCGGTAGGACAGGAGGAATGGATGAGATTGCCAGCTCTAGAATCGCCCCACGCTGCTACAGCCATTCCCCCTTTGGAGCGACGAAGAGTCCAGCGAAGACCTTCTTCCTTTCCCAACCACAAGCTGGCCGCTCGGCCGAATTCTCGATGGACTAGTGATAGGACTCGCCGACAGCTTCGTACTCCCTTATACAGACGAGCGCCCAATGCGAGTTTTGATTTCGGAAAGGAACCACCGTGAATATCAGTGATGCCCAGCGGGACGTGCGAAGCGATTTCTTGGGTGGCTTTCCGGGGCAGTTGGTGTCGAGTCTAGTCTGGCTTCTGTCGGCCGTTCTGGCCACTTGGCAGTCGCCTAAGTCAGCGATCATCGCGTTGGTCGTGGGCGGCTTCTTCATCTTTCCTCTGACGCAATTGCTCTTGCGTCTGATGGGCCGTCCTGCATCCTTACCCAAGGGGCATCCGATGAATGCTCTCGGCTTGCAGATTGCCTTTACGCTTCCGCTGAATCTGCCGCTCCTAGCTGCCGCCACCTTTTACCGTCTGAACTGGTTCTACCCCGCCTTCATGATCGCGCTGGGCACACACTATTTGCCGTTCATCTTCTCGTACGGAATGCCGCAATTTGGCGTTCTGGCGGCATTGTTGATTGGAGCAGGTCTAATCATCGGCCTGTACATGTCCTCTGTCTTCAGCCCGGGTGCTTGGCTGACGGCAGCGGTTCTGCTGCTTTTTGCTTTCATCGGGCGAAGGGTCGCCCAACGGGAGAGTAAACGGGCTCAACCGATTCCCTAAGAGACTTGCACACAAAGCTCCCTCCACAGTCCCGCCGGTGAGCTCCCTGCGTCACCATGAGTGTTAATCGTCTGTTTAGGAGGGAGTCTGTATTTTCCGTATCGGATCCGAATGGCTGCTCGGAGAACTGCTCTCGCTATGACTCCATGCGAAGTGTTTAGGGCTTATCAAAGATATGGCGATTGGAACTCTGTACGTTGAGGAACTCAGCGCCACCATGCGCGGCCGTTTCGCGCTGATCGGGGCTGGCATCATTCTGCTAGCCGTCGGTTGCGTGGCGACAGTGGGAACTCAGGATACGTGGCTCGACGGCTATGGCATTATCGCGTACTTCCTTGTGCCTCTGGCATTTGTCCCGCTTTCGGCTGCGTTCCTCGCCAGCCCACGCGCGAATCGGTTCGTCGAGAGCGTCTTCACAGCCCCAGTCGAACGCCGCGACTGGTTAATGGCCAAGATTCTGGTGCTGCTCACGATGGCCGCAGCTTATTACGTGGCGCTCATCCCGATGGTTCTGGTCTATACGCACCACGTCGGCATGCCGCTGCTCCTGCAGAAGTTACTCATCTGGGCTCCATGCCTGCTCCTCGTGAGCATTGTTATTGGCACGCTGATTGGCGTGATGTTTATCGGCGAGAGCATAGCGGCTCCCGCTGCGACGGGCATGGGCGTCCTGCTCGCCTACGCCGGTTTCGTGCCGCTGCAGGAACTCTTGGTGGCGCAAGGTAACGGCGGGACGCGCACCGGCCACCTCACTCTGGCGAGCCCAGCCGTGCTTCTCAAAAACGCCTTCGGCTTCACGCTGGCCGTAGGAAGTATTCCCGCCACCACGACGTGGACGTGGATTAGTCTTGTCGCGATTGTCGTCGTCGCGTTCGCGCTGGCCGTGTGGGCGTTTCTTCGGACGCAGGGCGTAGAGACGTGGGAAGCCAGCCGCAGCCAACGCTGGATCATCGCGCTCGGGATCGTCCTCATCATCGTGCTGCCCGTGGCCGTGGCGGACACCAACTACGACAAGCCGGCCCCCCACGCAACTAACGCTCCTTCGATCCAAAGGCTCTTCTCTCGTGCGGGCAGCAGCCTCGCTTTGGCATGGCCAGGTGGTCAGCCGCCCGCGCGGTGCTGCAGCACGATCCTTAACCGAGATGTGTGGCCGCCATTTGGTACAGATGAAGCTACGCCGCGGGATCTGCTGGTCTTGCTGCCGGTCGAAGCCACGCAACGCATCACGGACGTGCATCTCCAGGTGATCGGAGAAAACGGACTGGAGGCATCCGCGTCTCCAGCAGCGCTTTCTCCCAAGCCGGAAGCTCTCGAGACGCACGCTTACGCGAACGACTTGGGCCCGGCGGCGGCAGACGGCCACCATGTCGTAAACGGCTGGGTGGCACGCATCCCTGTGACGCTCACTCCAACCCAGCCATGGGATATCGGCGCTGTCCGCTACCCGCTGAAGGTGACAGGCACGTATCAAGTCGCGGGCGAAAGCCAGGCGCGGACGTTCAGCGCGCGAGCGGCCATTGACGCGCAAGTGTCGAAGGCCATCTACGAAATGGGCGTTGTGTCGCTGATTTTGCCGCTGGTGTGTTTTGGTGCGGCGTTCAAACGTTGGAGGCGAACGCGGTGAGTGCGGCGACAGGAACTACGGAAACAGACTACGCTATCGAGATGGACGGCCTCACGCGCCGTTTCGGCGACTTCACAGCGGTCGACCGCGTCACGTTAAGAATCCCGAAGGGCCAGCTCTACGGATTCCTCGGCCTGAACGGCGCGGGCAAGACTACGACCATCCGAATGCTTACGACGCTCCTCCCGCCCAGCTCGGGTACCGCGAAGCTTTGGGGACACGACGTGGTCAAAGAACCTCTTGCCGTCCGCAAGCTCGTTGGGCTGGTGAGCGACGAGACGAGCGAGAGTCAATCGACCTGGACCGCGCGTGAGTACCTTTCCTACTTTGCGCGTATCCGGCACATGCCGAGTCCCGATGAGGAAGTCGAGCGCCTTTTGGACGACGTCGGCCTTGACGCCAAGTTTCGAGGCAAGCTGATTTGCACGTATAGCACGGGTATGAAACGAAGAGTCGAGATCGCGCGGGCCCTCATGGGCCGCCCAAAAGTTCTCTTTCTCGACGAACCCACGCGCGGACTGGACTTGCCGGCCAAACGCGATATGTGGAGCTTGTTGCGTCGCCTCGCAGCCACGGAAAGCGTCACAACGTTTCTCAGCAGCCACGACGCGCAAGAAATACGCAGCCTGTGCAGTGAGATCAGTGTGATCGCCAAAGGCCGGCTTGTTCATACGGGCCCGACGCGCGAGATGGGCGGCGACATCGACGCCTTCGAGGAGCGTCTCATCGGCATGCTGACGCAGTCCGAACGCATCGAGCCGCCAGGATCGCATTTCCGAGCAGAATGAAAAGTGGCCGTGGAATTGGGACCTCGACGAACCCTACAAAACCGGCCTAAGTTGGATAACGATCTCGGTCAACCATGTTTCTAGTAGCGACCGCTGCTCGCGCGTCATTTCTGTAAAGGCCAGGCCCATCCCGAATCTCGGGTCGCAGTAGACTACCTTTGCTTTAGTCTCGAAGACGCCCTGATCCCTCAAAATCCTCAACCCGACCAGCGTACCCTCGGGAAACGGATTTAGCGAGTCGACGTAGCAGCCCCCAAGGCCTAGTTCCGAGGTACGCCCTGAAAGTAGCGTTCCGGAACTCAGTTCCGTCACCTCTGCAGAAGCGACGAATGGGCACCGCCGAACAGAACGCCGTTTAGCTGGTTGCAAGGGCTCGTTTCTTTGAACCATCGAGTCATCACTTGACTTGCGCGCAAAGTGAAATTAATTATCGAATAGAGGTCCAGTAAAGCGACTTTACCGCGCACCAGATTCGTTATCCAGCGCGGTGAGAATCCATTTCTGCAAAACAGCTCGAAAGTGAGGCTTTATTTCGCGAAATACCAGGCCCACGCCCGAGGGTTTGACGTAGAGGACTGATGCATCGGCCTCGAAATACTCTTCCGAGTGATGGATTTTTAGCAAAACCGGGTGCTGAAGCTCAAACGAAGCGTCAGTCTCCAGAAAACACCCGCGCAAGCTTAGCTCCGTCACACGTGCCGCGGCAAAAGCAGTGGGCGAGCTTTCAGGAGCTATCTCCGCACTGGCGCTGAACGCAAATCTTAACCCACGATGTTCTTGGTCCACGGTTCAAGCCTATTTCATTGAAAAACGGATGTCGAGTAGCTCGATGAACACACGACACAAATTGGGGGGGGGCGGACCCATACCGGCTAACTGCGGACCGGGTGCCGCACACGCCGGTTTTGCGTGTGCGGGTTTAGAGCTCACCGCAAACCACGGTGAGAATGGCATTGCCAACCACCTTGGAATTCTAAGCCGCGTTTTTCTCTTGACAAACTTTTACTGCTGGCATGCAGTTGTTTTTAGATATTATTGCATGTGCACTCCTCGCGCCAGCTCCTTGCTGGCGTTTTTTGCTTTCTGGAGACTCCTCGTAGGTCCCAACTTTTTTATTCGCAAAACTTAGGGAAACAAACCGCATTTTGCACAATTGTAGTGCAATTCAGCGCGCGCAAGTTATTTAGAATCAGTACTTGCAAAAGTGTATCAAAACAAATGACTTCAACTGTATTTAGAATGAATGTTTATGCAAAACCCAGGGGGAGGGGCTTAACACTGCAAGATGCACGGCTAATGGCTTTTTCTTTCTGGTACAGTCTGAGCCGCAGGGCGATATCGCGACAAGCAGATCAATCTGGCACATCAATGTCCACAACGGAACAGACACGAATCTTCGCTGCGTCTAGCATTCTGTTGAGGTGTTCACATGCAACCTCAACCGCAGAAAAAAGCGGCCCGAGCCGTCAGAATCGAAGGGTCTATCGTCCTGTATCGCTCCGCAGCGAGAACTCAGTTCAAAGCCCAACCGTCGCTCCACCGTGCGGAGCCTTGGTGGAATATGGTCTTAGGCGTACCGCTTTTTCTGCGCACTGTGCTTCGTCTTGTTTTTGTCTGTTTTCATCGGCACAAGGGTCCTCCGGTAACACTGCGTGAGTCAATCCCATCCAACCTTTCCGGATGCCGGCCTGTCTGTGGTCGAGGAAGCTACATCACTTGCTTGGATTGCGGCCAAAAATTCGCCTACAACCACAGGACCGGACGCATGGTGGATTTCTGGGGTATCCATGACGCCGAAGCACTGGCAGGAGTTCGTCGGAGAGTTGCTGGATTCTTTTCGCCTCTTCGAGGTCTCGCGGCAAGGGTCGGCAACTTGAATACGAGGATTCCGATGAGGCAGCGTGTCAGGTCCGTGCACCGCCTCGGAATTTTGACGAAGGGCCTATAGAGTAAGTCTCGATGCTAGATTCTCAGTCATAATGGTAGTTGGATACCGACCGACTCCTCAGTCTCCTAACAGCTCACACATTCCGCCGCAAATCGTTTAAAGTATTCCTGAAATTTCATGGCCTCGCAAACCACATGAACCGCACTCGCGCTTTTCTTATCGCTCTCTGCTTTTCTTCGTCAGCCCTATCTGTATCGTCTGCCCCAGCCCACCCCGCCAAGACAGTCATCTACAAAGTCGGCGTGATGAACCGCCAGTTCACTCCGCCCGAGCCTTATGAGTGGCGCGACGCAAAAACACACGCCCTCATTACCGACATCTGGTATCCCGCCGATCCCGCTGCCGTCGAGCAGATGCAATGGATTGGCAACCCCGATAACCCATTCGCCAAGGCTGGAAAGGCCGCCCGCGATGCCAAGCTGCTCGCCGCACCCGAGAAATTTCCGCTGATTCTGCTTTCTCACGGCATCGGCGGCTCCTCTTCCATGATGGCCTGGCTCGGCTCCGCCTTAGCCTCGCATGGTTTCATTACCGCCGCCGTAAATCATCCAGGCAATAACGCTCTCGAGGACTACACCATTCTCGGCGCCGTCTTCTGGGGCCAGCGTGCCCATGACATGAGCGCTCTTCTCGATCTCCTGCTCGCCGACCCAACCTTCGGACCTCGCATTGATCCCAAGCGTGTCGGCGCAGCCGGCTTTTCTCTCGGAGGCCTCACCGTCATCGAACTCGCCGGGGGCATTGCAGAGTTCTCTCGTTATCAGGACTTTTGCAAGTCGCCCAAAGCAGATGGCATGTGTACCGACACGATCGAGTACCCGGGCCTTCTGGCCAAAGTCACGGCTCTCGCTAAAACCGATCCGGCAATCCAGGCAGCGTTTGCCGAAAACTCCAAATCGCATCGCGATCCGCGCATCCGCGCCATCTTCGCCATAGCGCCCGCGCTCGGTCCGGCGTTCTCGCCAGACTCACTTACAAGAATTTCCATCCCCACGCAAATCGTCGCCGGCTCTGTGGATACCGTCGTCCCAATCGAAACCAGCGCCAAGTTTTTCGCCGTCAAAATTCCCGGCGCGCAAGTTTCCCTTCTTCAAGCCGTAGGCCATTACACGTTCCTCGGCACCTGCGCCGAGCTCGGAGACCGCACCCAGCCGCGGATCTGCATTGACCAAGCGGGTATCCTGCGCGACGAAATCCACGCGCAAACCGCCACCATGGCCTCGAAGTTTTTCGACGCTAATTTGAAGTAAAGCGAATCTGAGGTGAACTCAAAGCCAGCCTGAGGTGAATTCCACGGCAGGTGACTTGCAAAATGGCAAGGCTCGCATCAACTAGGCAGCAACGATCTCTTTTTCGGAACACCCTTTTCGCGGTAAAGATCGCGGTCTGCCGCGCCCAGAATCTCGTTTACCGTCTCCCCATCTTGCGGATACACCGCCATGCCGATACTAACGGAGATCTTCGGTTCTTCGCCATCTTCAGCCAACCGCCTGGAAATCCTCTGCGCCACGAGCCGCGCCGCCTCGGCATCCGTCTCCGGCAAAATTAACACGAACTCGTCGCCACCGTACCGCGCCGCAGTATCCATCTCCCGGGAATACAGCCGCAGCATGTCCGCCAGCCGGCACAGCGCCCGGCTGCCCACAATATGCCCGAGCGCATCATTAATTTTCTTCAGCCCATCCAAATCCAGCAGCAAAACCACAAATGGCCGCTCGTTTCTCCCAAACCTCTTGATCTCCGTCTCCAACGCTTCCACCATCTGCCGGTGATTTGCCAGCCCCGTCAACGGATCGCTCACGGCCAGATGCCTCACCCGTTCCTCTGCCCGCTTGTGTTCCGTAACTTCTGCTGCCAATGCGAGCGTCGTGACGGCCATAATTCCCATGAACGCCTGCATCAAAAGCAGCGAAGCATTCTGCGACTCCCGAGCAAACGGTCCGTACCCGTGCAAAGTGCCCGACACGGCAATCATCGAAAGCGCGCAGAGCGCGGTCGCTGCCTTCCGGCGCCCGAATCGAAAAGCGGCCCAGATCAAAAAGGGAATACACAGATACTCCAAAGGATAATTCTTCAGTTCGGAATGGAACGGCTTGCCAAACACAGCCCAGCCCGTGGAAAAAAGCCCAAAAAACAAGAAAGCCAGCTCCATAACCTGCTCTCGTGTCCATTTGAGCTGTGGATTCTCCCACCACAGCAGCAACAACGGCGTCACCGTCACCGCACCAACCGCGTCTCCCAGCCACCACGTACACCAGATGGACCCAAACGCCGCCCAATCCGCGAACCCGCCAATTGCAAGTGTCGCAACCCCAATCGTCGCGCTTACGCTAGTCGCAACCATTCCCGCCAGAAGCGCAAATTTGAATATGTCCTGCGCTCGCGCAAACGCTTCCTTGCCGCGCGCAAATCGGCTGACGAGGTAGCATCCCACCAAGCCCTCCAACGTGTTGCCCGCCGCAATCACGATCGACGTGGCCACCGAACCCGCCGTCGTCAGATTAACCAGAAACGCCCCTATCAGAATCCCCGGCCAAACCCTATACCCAAACACCAGCAAGGCTGCCACGGCGATCCCGGTACATGGCCATACCGCGGTCGCGCTCGCATGCACATACGCCAGTTGCAGCCCCAGTTTCCCCGCGACGAAATACACCACGGCCAGACCCGCCACTGTCGCCACATTTTTTATCGCATCCGACCGCGTCATTCCGCATTCTCCGCCTCTCCCGCATCCAGCCGGGGGAGGGAATCAACCACCGTGAATACACTGCCAGCGTCCCGTTTTTGGGCCGGTCCCCCGGCCAAAAGCGTCTCACTCTACTACCGTAATCCCCTATTTTACTAAAGGTTTCATGCTTACGGGGACCTAACTAACACACCTTTTTCAACTTAATCAATCCCTCCATTCCGTCCCTTTCGCCGCTCTGTGTGGCCTCTCAACCACGCTCCAACCAGAAAACCTTACCGCGGATTCTCATTTTCCTCTGGTTTACGCGAAAGCTGCTCTCGCCCTGCCAGCCACGCCTCCAGATACCCGCGCCCCATGCCATGCAATGTCTGAAACAATATCCCCGACATGCCTTCCGAACTAGTCCAGGCCACTTGCCCCTTTCCGCTTAAATCCACGCCAAGAGCAAGCGCCAGCGCAAACTCGATTACCGTCCACTGCTTGAGCCCTCTCGCAGCCCGAACCGCCATACCTCCTTCGCTTAGGTTGACGACTCGCGCGCGCTGCTCTCCTTCGCCATCTTTCAGCGTCACCGGCAGGTTGACCGCATGACGAAAATAACGTCGCCTCTCTCGCAGCATAATGTCTTTCGCAATCGTGATGTGCAACGCGACGCCTTCCACGCTCAAAGGCGTGCGCATCACAAAATTTGCTCCTGCGTTCAACGTGGCGGTAGTTTCTCCCGCGTTCTGCACGCACGCGAAGATCGCCACCTTGGCGTTCGAAGACCCCTTTCGAATGGCCTCAATCAACCCCAGCGTCTTTGAAACCTGCATATCCACAAACACACCATCCATCTTTTTCCGCTCCAAATAATCCCGTGCCGCCTCCGCCGTAGGTACCAGCGCTAACTTAGCGCCATATTTCTTCACGCCTCCGGAAACTGCGGTCAGCGTAGCGTAGTCGTTAGACACCAGGAGGAATTCGAGCTCTGTCAGAGTGGACATAGTGGCAGCAACTCCCGGTCCGCGTGCGAAGGTCTTCTGAATTGGTCGTATTGAGTGCTGACTCTATTTTTATCTTTGAAAGCAATCCGCTGTCGAGACTTTCCGCTTTCCCGCGCTTCCATCCAACAATGGTTTACAGCGTCAATCATGCAGCCAGTTAACAGCAGCCCGTTGTCGTCTGGCGCCTCGTTCGAGGAGGAGGCCGCCTCTCCGAGTTGCGCTTCATCAATCAACGCGCATTCGATGAAGAATCTTCTTGCACCGTGATTCCTACATTCCTTTGCGGCGCCGGATACGGTAATCCGTGGATCGTACGACGATCCTTTCCGCTTTAAACTCGGAATAGCAGGTTTCAAGGAGCAGACATGGCGAAATACGGCAAAGCGGCAAGCGAAAGCGTCAAGAAAGCTATGCATAAGGAAAAGCGTGGCAAGCTTCACTCAGGAAAAGGCGGCAAAGGCGGTGTGGTGACAAGCCGCAAGCAAGCCATAGCCATCGGCCTGTCGGAAGCCCGCAAAAAAGGTGCTAAAGTCCCCAGGAAAAAATCAAGCTGAGCTGAATCGCTCTTCTTGCGAACTTCAGACTCGCCATCGAAAACCGCTTCGCCGAATGATCGTGCTCCGCCCTTTCTATTTGTTGAGCCCCGATTCATCTTGGTCTCATTCTCGCCGGGCCGCGTAGCATACAACCCCGCAATCACTCCGGCCATCCAGAGAGTAGGATGTTCAGTGTAATTGGCCGCGACAACGCTTTCGCGTCCAACGCACGAAAGGCAGTGACGTATGAGGAGTCGCCCCGGCCTCCCTCGGTTAGCTCTGCTTGCAGCGTTCGTCGTGACCCCCTGCGAGCAGGCGCTTGCGTCGCCGCAAAATGTTTCGCTCGAGTTACGCACAACGGACGGCCGCGGTGAGTATCACGTCGGAGAGTTAATTCCCCTCCAAATGCAGTTCGCCTCAAACAGTAGATCCTATGTTGTCGACACCGCTTTCCGTTTGCCTGAGTTGCAAGGGCCGCGTGACGAATTCCTCGTTGATCCGGCCGAAGGATGGAGCGATCCCCTGGAAGACTATCGGCAGGCACTTTCCAGGAGTCAGGTTTTTTTCGGAGGTGGCGGGCTAAGTGGGTTTGCCCATCTCGGAGAAAAACCTGTAGTGCTCGACGTGTTTTTGAACAGATATGTGCGATTTTCCAAGCCGGGTCGCTATCTCGTCTCCGTAAAAGAGCATCGCGTGAGTCTTCTCCGAGCCCTCGCGAACGAAGCGGACCGGCCAATCGAACTAACCTCAAGGCCGCTGAGTCTGCTTATCACTGCGGCAAGCCCCGAATGGCAGCAACAGCAACTAGCTTCCGCGCTCGAAACAATCAAGAAGGGCCCGGGAGTTAACGTCAATGCCTGCGAAATTGTCTCCGCCCTTGGCACACCTGCGGCTGAATTGGCGATGGCTGACGATTTGACGCGGACCGATGAACGGCCGGGTGTTACTTCGCACCAGCATTGCTTGGCCTCGTGAATCGAACTCTTGTTTTGGAACACATGCAAGCGGAGCTCGAGAACCCGCTCGCCGGTATTACTCCGCAGTTTGTGGACACAATGGCAACGCTGACCGCGATCGAAGATGACCCAGCCACTGACTTCTTCCAGCATACCTCGGACGCGCGAAGAGAGATTAGCAGCAGGCTCTTCGGCCTTCTAAATGAAAAGAAAGGGCCCGCAAAATTTGCAGCCATCAGCACGCTAGTGAACGAAACCCTGAGGGGCTCTCAAGCTGAAGATTCAGCGCAACAAGGCGGCGTCTTGCGAATCGCCTCGGAAGTCTTCGATCAGCTGAGTTCGCAAGCGCAGGCTACTTTGTTATCGGCGCAGTGGAAGGAGGTCTCAAGCCCGGCAATGGCGCACGTCCTGCGGCACTGCGCCGAGGCCGACAACACCGTGAGTTGCGGACGTTTGCAGGGCGACACTCTGTTGGCGCGCCTGCAAGAAATTTCCCCAAGTGATGCCCGCGAAGTGATTCTTGGCGATATGCAAAAAGAATCTCCTCGATTCCCAGCGAGTGTGCTCGCGATCTTGCCGGACAAGGAACTCCCCGAAATGGACGCTGCTCTTAGCGAGCGTCTTGAGTCGAAAAGCGGGAATCTGGATACCACCGCTGGGCTGATCCAGCGATACGCAACAAGTTCCATCGCCCCTGCGGTGCAGACTTTCCTCGATGATAACCTCGGTAAACTTCCCGGGCAGGTAGAGCCCAATCTAATCGCATACTTGCTTCATGTTAAGCCTGATGTGGGCAGGCAAGAAATCCGCGCCGCTCTTGCGGTCCGCAGTGAAAATGGTTGGTACAAATACCTGCTCCGCGACGTTGCCCAGCGGAACCCTTCCTCAGAGATCCAACCGCTTGCGATTGACGCTCTCACTGACCCGGACGAAGACGTGGTGGAAAGCGCCGTGCTCGCGCTCGCAATGGTGGGGGACGACCGTGCGAAAGCTGCGCTCTTTGAGCGCCTCGAACAATGGTATGCCAAATGGGTGGGTCGGCAACGCGACCTAGCTGGGTTTCCCGGTGATGAACGGACCACGGATGATAGGTATCTTGGCGATAATCTGATTCATTCCATCGCCACGGGCGCCGGATGGCTTCTCAACGAAGAAGACCAACAGCGGTTGCTACGCTGCACCGTGACGGAAAACCAGAAACGGCAAGTGGACCAGTTCGTCGTGTCTGCCAAGAACAGGCCCATTTTGATCACGCTCATCGATACACTTGCTCCACGTATTCAGATCGCTGTCGCGCAGTATAACTACGAGGACTTAGAGGCAGCCAAGCACAAATTGTCTCAATTTCCACGGGGCACCAGTTTCGCGCTGCAACACATTCCGACCGGCGCTGATGACGCACAAAGCGCTGCGCTCGAACTCAAATCTTTCCTCGAACAACACGCCATGCGCGTCAGCGCCCTTAAGACACAGTAACGGTGGGGCTTTCGATTTGTTCCGGCATTTCTTCCATGAAAAGGGAACCAGTATGCTTAAATTTCGTCATGGTTTGAAAGTGTTGAGAAGTCTAACTGCGATCGTCTTATTCGCCACGGGATGCTCCGCCGGCAAGCCATACGTTGGATCAAAGACTGGTCGAGAGGCCTTGGAGAAGACGAGTGCGGTCATTCGGGATGCGTTCAACCGCGGCGATGTAGCAACAATTCTGGCGTATCACCATCCTGATGTACTCAAAGGACTTACCTACGGGAGATCCATAAATGGCCGCAACGCTCTGGAAGCGGATTTGACCGGAACGCTCCAGCGGTTCAACCTGAACTGCCAAGAAAATCGCGTGGAAAGCACTTTAATTCAGGGAGACACTGCCGTGGAGCTGACCTCCTTTACCATCAAAGGCATTCCTAAAGCGGGAGGCGACCCCTTCTTGTTCAACGGCCGTGCGATGGTCGTCTACGTCTGCTACAGAAATAGCCCGACAGACAGGTTGGGCATCCATCCGCGAACTAATCCAACCCTCCACCCAATGAAACGCTCTTCGCGAACTTCCGTCGAGCCCTACACCCTGTTCACACTCGGCGCTCGTTGTACGCCATTCCCGAACGACCGTCCGGTGCGAGAGAGCCCTCGGCGATTCCAGTCGAAAGTGACGGGGCGCCAACTCCTGGTCCTCCCGTACCGTTGCGCTATCACCCGCAAAGTGCCAGAATCACGCTTGTTACGCCTTGGCAACGGCCCGGGAAACATATCCGCTCCGGGCGGTGTCTAATAGGGTGAGAGCGGACATCGGGCGCGGCATACGCAGACTGCTAAACCCGATAGCAAGTCGATCCCAGAGAACTACCTTGGGATCGCACTCGCAAGAAGGCCTGGGTCCAACGTTCTATATGACGTTCTAAGGTGGACCTAATAGCAGGGTGGTCCGGGCAAGCCAGCAACCGGACCGGAAAGGCCGGCAGTGTCCGAATGGGTCAGCGCCCTTTCTTGGGGCCGCGATGAAGCCGAACTCGTCTCTGAGCTGCAAGCCGGCTCGGAAACGGCATTTGACTGGCTGGTCACCCACTACCACGCACCGGTCTATAACTTGATTTTGAGCATGCTCGGCGATACCTCCGATGCTGCCGACGGTTCGCAGGAAGTCTTCTTGAAGGCCTTTCGCGGGATTCGCAAGTTCCGCCAAGGCAGCTCTTTGAAAACCTGGCTCTACCGCATCGCTATTCGCGAAGCGCTCAATCACAAGCGCTGGTTCAAACGTCATTTGCAAAAGAATGTTTCGATTGACGCCGAACCCGAAGAAGGCCATGCGGCTATCGAAATTGAAGATCTCGGGGCAACGCCTTTTGAGCAGTTGGCTTCACGAGAGATTCAGATTGCCGTGCATCATGCTTTGCAAGAAGTTCCGGAAGTGTTCCGCACCGCCGTTATCCTGCGCGACCTCGAAGGATTGAGCTACGACGAAGTCGCCGAAGTGCTCGAATGCAGCGTCGGCACGGTGAAGTCACGAATCCTTCGCGGACGCCGCGCTCTCCGGCAAATTCTCGAGCCGTTTCTTCGCGAGCAGGAGTCGCATACTTCTTCGCACAGCGTGGTTCGCGTTAGCGCGCAGAAGGCCGGTGCCAGTTCGGTGGTCGAGCCGCAGCCGTCGCCGTTCGGCGACGCGTATGCCGCGGCGCGCCGCATCAATGATTCTTCGCAAGGGCAAAGTAATTCCCTGCGTGCAAGTGCCGCGGGGGAGGGGCTTCCATGAAGTGCAACACGGTACGGACAAAACTTGCGGGCTACCTCGACGACGCTCTCACGGGCACAACATCGGCTGCCGAGCGCGTACAGATTGGCGAGCACCTGAACGGCTGCACGGTTTGCCGTGCCGAGTTGGAAACCTTTCGTAAGCTCTCCGTGCTGCTTTCGCGCATGCCGAAAAATGTTCCGCCTGCCGATTTGGCCGTTCGCATCAAAGTGGCTGCCGCGCAGTCGCAGCATTCTCAGGATTGGTCGAGCCGCTTGCGCAAAATGCGCGACCGCGCCGAAATTCTTCTCGACAACGTTTTTCGTCCGCTCACCGTTCCCGCCACCGGCGGAGTTTTTTCCGCCATTGTGGTCTTTGTCTTCGTGCTGCAATTAATGGCGCCGGGCGCCACGTTGCAGGCTGTACCCAATGATGTGCCGCTAGATATCCTTCGTCCCGCCGAGCTGGTTTCCATTTCGGATTATCCGCAAGCTTGGGGATCCGAGCAGCATGAACTCGAGCTTTCGCTTCCGCAGGGCCTCCAGGTTTATGTCACTGTCGATGCTCGCGGCCAGATGGTGGACTACGAAATTCTTTCAGGTCCTGCTAGCCCGACCTTGCGCCATCAGCTCGACGAGATTCTGCTTTTCTCGCGTTTTCGCCCGATGCTGAGTTTTGGCCGGCCGACCTCCGGCGGGCATGTCATTCTCAACTTCAACGCCGTACACGTCCGCGGCTAACTCTCCATGAGAATTTTGCGCTTGTTCAGAACCGAATGTGCGGGCGCCGCGTTCTATTTTCTTTTTTTCCTTTGCGCCGCTCATTCACAAGATCACTCGCAGAATCGTCCCCCACTTTCGATTCCATCGTTCTCGTCGCATCCCTCAGCGGACGAGAAACTGCTTCTCGATGCAGCCAACCGTGAGCGAACTGCGGCCGGACTGCAATCCCTCAAGTGGGATGACGCTCTGGCCGTCGCCGCACGCGAGCACGCCCAACTCATGGCGCGTGAGAACGTACTTTCGCATGAACTCCCAGGTGAACCTTCGCTGGAGCAACGTGTCGCTCAGGCTGGCGCAAAATACGCCATGGTCGCGGAAAACGTCGCCATCGGTCCCAATCCAGAGGAAATTCATGACGGATGGATGCATTCGCCGGGTCATCGAAAGAACATCCTTAATGCTGACGCAACTGCCGTGGGCATCGCGACGACGCGGGGAAGTGGCGGTCTCTTTGCTGTACAGGACTTTTCACGAAAGGTCGTGGATTTGAGCCTGGAGCAGCAGGAGGAGAAGGTGGCGTCGCTGCTGAGAGGAACGGATCTACTCGCTGTGGATGCAACTGAGGATGCGCGCAAAACGTGCAGCATGGACCGCGGCTATGCAGGTACTTCCGTCTTGTACATAGTTCGCTTTGAAGTGACCGATCTCAGCAAGCTTCCCGACGAACTTTTGCAGACGATCAAGAGCCGGAAGTATCGGAAGGGGGCCGTGGGTGCGTGCCGGGGAGGCGATGCTGGGGGTTTCACGCGATACCGCATCGCCGTGATGCTTTATTGAACTTGAGAGCAAGAAGCCTCGCAGAGCGAGGAATTAGTGGTGTTTCGCGCATGAATTGAAAAGAGGGCCGAGCAAAAGTGGCGACAAAATATTTGTTGTTTCCGTGGGAAAGACGAAATACAATACGCCCATGAATCGCAGCACCCACTCATATTGGTTTCGATTTTGGTACCCACCCATCTAGGAGGCGAGGGGCGATTCTGTAATTAGAAATAGCGCAAAAAGTTTCGACCCACTCGCAGCGAGTGGGTTTTTTGTTTTTGGGGCAGAGAATTTCTCGAAGAGTCGTAGGAAGAAAGACTTGGGTTGAAAAAATGGATGTGAGAGGAACAAGCCATGATTATTTCGATGAAGCTGCACGCGACGCGTCAGGAGATCGATGAAGTGCGCAACCAGGTGGCACGTTTCGGTTACAAGGTGCACTCGATCGAAGGAGAAGAGCGCGTGGTGATCGGCGTGGTGGGAGTGGGAGACGTCACGGCGTGCATGGAGTCCGTCGAGTCCATGCCGCAGGTGGAGAAAGTGGTGCGCATTTCGGCGCCGTACAAATTTGTGAGCAAACAGTTTCGCCCGGGAAAGACGCGCGTGCGCGTGAACGGCACGGAAATTGGCGGCGACGAATTTGTGGTGATGGCGGGGCCGTGTTCGGTGGAATCGGAAGCGCAGATCATGCGCGCGGCCGAGGCGGTGGCGGAGGCAGGCGCGAAAATCCTGCGCGGAGGCGCGTTCAAGCCGCGGACTTCGCCGTACGATTTTCAGGGCATGGAAGAGGAAGGGCTGAAGTTATTGCAGAAGGCGAAAAGGGCCACGGGACTAGCGATTATCACGGAGGTGATGAGCGACCGCGACGTAGACTTGATCGTGCAGTATGCGGACATTATGCAAGTAGGCGCGCGCAACATGCAGAACTTCGTGCTGCTCAAAGCGCTTGGAAAATGCGGGCGGCCGGTGCTCTTGAAGCGCGGAATGAGCGGGACGATCAAGGAACTGCTGATGTCCGCGGAATACATTGTGGCGCACGGTAATTCCGACGTGATTCTTTGCGAACGTGGCATTCGCACATTTGAAACAGAAACGCGCAATACGTGCGACATCGCGGCGATTCCGGCGCTGAATGAATTGACGCATCTTCCGGTGATTTTGGATCCGAGCCACGCGACGGGGAAGCGCAGCTTGGTTCCTGCCGTTTCGCGCGCCGGCGTGGCCATCGGGGCGGATGGTTTGATTGTGGAAGTGCATCCCGCTCCTGAAAAGGCCATCAGTGACGGCGCGCAATCGCTGGACATTCCGCAATTCCAAAAAATGATGAAGGAGCTGGAGCCGTACATTCAGTTGTGGAAAGCATCGCGAACGAAAGAAACGGCTGCCGCTACGGCGAGCCACTAATCGCGAATGCAGTCCGAAGAAACTTCGCGAGTCCTGCTGCTCGGGAACGAAGCGAAACCAGGCTGGCAGAATGCGGCCGGGCCGCACAGTGTTCAGACCTTCGCTCGACAGAAACATTTCGCCCACAATTCGAATCCAACCTAAGGCCAGCGATTTTTTGCACGTCGTTGGAACCTGGCCGAGAGGCCAATTACGTCCAGAGCAAGTCCCATTGCCCGCCCCAGTCCTAAGTGTTCTTTAGATAGAAGGGGATTCTTTTCCCTAACCTATTGGAGATTTCGTTTGGATGGGCCACATACGGGCGATATTCCATTGGCGTGCATTCCGCAGCTTACTTGTCGTGCTTGAGACGATGAGCCTGGTTTGCGTTTACGGGATTGCAGCTGCCACCGCGGCGCCTCAAGACGCGAGGCCGGTTCGCGATTCCGAAACAGATGTGCGGCTGTTGAGCCGCGAAGAAGGGCGCTCGATTGTGCACATAGCTTGGCAGGTCGAACTACCTGCGGATGGAATGCGGGACTGCTCGCACGTCGTTCATCAGATATATACGGACGCGGGATTTGAGTATCCCTACGCAAGCTCTCTCGATATATATGCAGGCAATGAGAATTTTGTGCGCGTGAAAACCGCGCATGCTGGAGATGTGATCGCGTGGCCCGGGCACGTGGGAATCGTGGTGGATCCGCTGCAGCATAGTTTTTACAGCCTGGTGAGAACGGGATTGGAGACGCAGAACTACGAATCGCCGTACTGGAAGTCGAGAGGCAGGCCGCGATTCTATCGGTACAAAGTGGAAAACGGCGGAGTCGTCACCGCGGCGAATACGACGAGCGCGCCCAAAGTTGCAAGTGGCCCCGCGCGTACCCTTGAGACGATTGTCGAAGAACGGGCGGCTGCGAAAAATGCCTCTTCGAACCGGCCGCCGGCGACCGCTTCCGAGAGGAGTACGGCGATCTATGGACCGCCGGGGCCACATGCGTCGCCTGTTGTTATGACCACGGAAGCGTTGGCGATCCCGCCGAGCGTGATCGTGGGCACAGGAAATAAGGCTCCGACACGCGAGGAAGTGGCGGAAGGCATTTCAGCATGGAGTGATCCCCTGGGCAGCGCTATGGTGACAGGCGACGTATTGAAAGAGCCGGTGGTGATCGTCGAAATGTTCTCTGTGGAGCAGGTCGAGGCCAAGCGCGATCACGGCTGGGCGCGCGTAATCGTTGATTCGAGAGTCTTGATTAACGGCGGAACGGTTCAGGTGAAACACCGGAAAGAAAAGGTTCGCTGGGAACTCCGGCGAACTGTATCTGGGTGGGAGGCCGTTCGGCCAACGAATCGAATTTATATTCCCCATGATGCTGCGGTGAAGAACTTTGCCGCAGACCTTGCGCGGCTCACGAGCAGCGACGGCGCTGCGGAGCATCAAGAGGAAGTGTTACGTCAGGAATCGCAGCTTGCAAGCCTTCTAAACGCGCTACTGGAAAGCAAGCAGGATCGCTAGCCTGAGGCGACCACGAATATTACGGCGGCCAGCGTTGCATGCGGAAGCGAGTCCGTCGGCCCGACGGCCGGAAGGGAACGCGGAGAAGGAAAAATCCAACAACCTTGAAAGGCCGCTAAAGATAAGTGGCTAGGCTAATTCAGGTCAAGCAAGATTCGAAAAGGCTTGTTCTTGCCCCAGCGATAAACTGTGAAGTCCTTGTCCAGAGTCAAAATATCCGAGGCTTCAAATTCGTCCGCCAAGCGAATCAGGCAGGCGTCGGCAAGATCGATCTTGCGATCCCGGTATTTTCGCAAAATCTGCTTTACACCGACGGCTGCCTTGGATAATTGAAAAGGGATTTGGATAATTCCGGCAACCACGTTATCGATGACCGCTTCGGGGGCTCCCGGGAAATTGCGCAGCAAATAGCAGCTTTCGGCGATCACGGCCTCACAGGTTATAAAGGGTGCTACTGCCGCATGGATGGCCTCGGCGCAGAGATGGTGAGCCTTTTCGCTGCTGTCCAGAAGGGCCACGATGACGCCGGTGTCGAGCAGGATAGGTTTCACTTCCCAAAGCCGCTCAGATGCTTTTTGTTCGAACCGAGGTCGGGGATACCAGACGAGAATTTCCCGAGTCCGATTATCCCGCGCTTCTTCTTTCGCAGATAGGTTGCTTCCAGAACGCGCAGGCCCTCTCGGACGACGCGCGAAGGGCTCCAGCCCAGTTCGCGGACCAGCAGTGTGAGCCGTTTTCGCGAGCGATCATCGAGTCTTGCTTGAATTGCCAAGCGCATACCTCATTGTACTACACGGCAATGATTGTGTGACAGAGGAAAAAACGAGTTAGTCGCGAGTGTGTTGACACACCAATCAGGGATAGTCATTTGTTGGGTCCACACCAGCGACGCGGTGCTAAGGAGGATATAATCCAGGGCAGGTTTGAGTAAACTAGGTCTCGCGAAGATATTCACATTGTTCTTTGAGACTCCATTGCAAATCCAAACGGAACTAGCATCAGTAAGACAGGCGCGAGAATTTCTCGCGAAATATTTTGCGGCGACGCGGTTGATTGGTGCGCCGTTTTTGAGTGAGAGGGCGGGGAAGCGCGTTTACCTGAAGTTGGAGGCGGAGCTGCCGACGGGGTCGTTCAAGGTGAGGGGGGCTCTGTGGTCGTTGGCGACGCGGTTGAAGCGGGGAAGCGTTGAGGAAGTGATAGCGTCTAGTACCGGGAATCATGGGGCGGCGGTGGCTTATGCGGCGAAACTGCTAGGAATAAAGGCGAGAATTTTTCTGCCGGCAGGATGCAATCCGGTCAAGCGGAGGAAGATTGCTTCGTTGGGGGCCGAGATTGTGGAGTGCGGCGGAGCGGATTTGGCGGCGGCGTTCCAATTGGCGACGGAGTATGCGAAGCGACCGGGGGTTTATTTTTTGAATGATGCTACCGATGTGGATTTGCCTGCGGGGCCGGGGACGATCGGTTGCGAAATTCTGGAGCAGCTTCCGGAGGTTGGCTCGATTGTGGTGCCGATGGGTGATACGGCTTTGATTCGGGGGATTGCGGCGGCGGCGAAACAGATCGCGCCGCGAGTGAGGATCATCGGCGTGCAGGCGGAGCGGGCGCCGGCTTATTTTCGGTCTTGGAAAGAAGATCGCGTCGTGGGGACGGAGACCTGCGACACGATTGCGGATGGATTGGCTACGCGGACGCCGGACGAGGCGAATGTGCGCGACATGAAGAAGCTTGTGGATGACGTGGTGCTTGTGAGCGAGGAGCAGATGTTACAGGCGATTGAGATTTTGCTTGTTGACGAACATGTTTTGGCGGAGCCGGCTGGGGCCGCGAGTATAGCGGCGTTGTTGAACGCGGGCTCGGAATTCGGCGACAACGTCGTTTTGGTTGTGAGCGGGGCGAATATTTCTCGGGACGTTTTGCGACGGGCTGTTGGCGCTGCGTAACGGCGGAGAAATTCGGAAGGCAATACTAACGCAGAGACACAGAGTACGCAGAGAAATCGTAGACCGATACAGATACCCAAACAACCAAATAGTGCAAGAAATGATTACCTGGCCGAAACGGAGTGGCGCAGGCCGAGGACGCGCATCAGGGTGGCTTGCAGTTTGACGAGCTCCGCTTGGCGTTCGTGCTCTTCTCTCGTCCGGTCGTTGAGGGCTTCCTTTAGGAGGATCAGGTTGCGGCGAAATTCCATTTGCGCTAGGACCAGACGGCTCAGGGCTTTGAGCGCGTCGCGTTGTTCGGGCGCCAATTCGCGGGGAGTTTGGTCGACCACGCAGAGCGTGCCGAGGGCGTAGCCATCGTCGCTGATGAGAGGCGCTCCAGCGTAGAAGCGGATGTGCGGGTCCGAAACGACTAGCGGATTATTGCGAAAGCGTTCGTCCTTGAGCGCATCTGGAACCACAAAAACATCCGCTTGCAGGATCGCGTGTGAGCAAAAAGCGACCTCCCGAGGGGTTTCGGTAGCCGTCAGGCCTACGCGCGATTTGAACCATTGGCGGTCGTCGTCAATCAAGGAGATGAGCGCGATGGGAGTTTTGCAGATGAACGAAGCCAGCTGCGTTAGATCATCGAACGATTCTTCGGGGTCGGTATCGAGGAGCGCGTAGCGTTCGAGAGCGGCGAGTCGGGCCGGTTCGTTGGCTGGCTTGGTGATGGACATGATGGGCTCCCGGATCAATGACGGGCAGGCCGACGGTTTCTCGGCGGCGGCCATCATACTCCAAGAGCGGGCAACTTGCCTCTTACTAATAAGTTGGTTCTATTGAGGCCGAGAGGGAGGAACCAGTCGAAGGGCAGCGACTGGAGTCTTGCGGCAGAGATTTCACTGCTACCGCTTTGGCGGATTAGCTTGAGCCACGAACAGAACGGCGGCGCTGCTAGCTGCGAGGCGCCGCCGTTCGTTATCGTTGACGATTTGTTTGTGAGGTCTGGCTAATGTGCGGCTCCAACGCTACTGTGGACTTGAGCTGGCACGTAAGACTTCAAGTCGATGAATACTCCCACGACTATCGCAAGGAAAAGAGTGCCGTCCAGCAGATAGAAGATGGCGACGAATCCCTCCCCGGGCAGAAGCCCCGAGGCGAGGAGCAGGCAAGAGCCGGCGAGAATGACTTTGAAGGTGACAGAGTCTCGCCGCGGAATAAAAACGAGGCAGGCGGAGAAGAACATCGGGAGCCATATGAATCCCGGACCCGAGAACCCGCGTAAGGACAAAGCGTTCGGCGCGGAAGAATTCAAATACTCGGCCATTTGAAAAGCGAGTTTGATGCAAGCCAACGTCAATGGAACAGCGGCGATCTGGCGAGGATGATTGTCCAATCGGACGAAGAGGCAGCCCAGAAGAACCAGAAGTGCCAGGGGTGCGACGAGAGGGTTTCTGTTGCTGAACATGAAGATGAAGAACAAGAGAGGAGCGGCAATACAACGAGCGACCGGGTCGGTCAGTTCGCCGAAGTAATCCGAGCGAGAGGATTGGCCTGGTCTTTGCAAATCGTCGAGGGTGATTGGGTTGTAGCCATTCTGTTGCGGAGCAGGTTTCGGTTGATTGGATGAGTTTGTAGTCATGGTTGTGACTCCTGAAATGCAGGAACCTGCGGGGAATCGGGTTCCGGCAAAAGACCAGCGTCGCGAAGGAGTGCGAGGATGCCGCCGCGGACGGGCTTCAAGACGGAAAGTTTTGCGAGAGCGAGAAGGCGCACGATCAAGGTGAGGACACCGTCGACCAACCGGCGTGTGCGTTGCTGCTCCGGAGAATCATCGTAGATGAAGTAAAGAAGGATGCCCATGTGCAATGCCCAAAGAGCAGGGGGGAGAATTGCGCGAATGTCGTCCGGAAATCGCTCGTCGCCGAGTGCTGCAAGAAAAACTGACATGCTCTGCTGGCGATTCTTGCGTGTGCCGTCGCCGAGGACAGAAAGCGGATGGTGCGGCTCGCCCGTATAACGGAATAAAGCGCTTAGGAGTTTGCGATCGCCCTGGAGGATGTCGAGTTTGGAATGGAAGGCGGCGCAAAGGCGATCCTTGAGGTCCAGGCGCTTTTCGGCTAGGGCTGCGGCTAACCGTCGGGCGTGCTCGGCTTGAACATCGTCGTAATAGGCCTGGATGATGGCTTCCTTGCTGGGGAAATAGTAGTAGGCAGAGCCTAGGGAGGCTCCAGCGGCGGAGGCGAGTTCGCGCATGGTGGCGGATTCGAGGCCGCGTTCGCGGAAGACGCGAAGAGCAGTAGAGAGGATGTGGGAGCGGGTGAGTTGGGCTTTGGGAGAGGTAGCAGTAGCATTGAACATGTTCAAATAATAGAACTGGGCCGCGCGATTGTCAAGAATTATTTTGAACGCGTTCGAATGTTTACAGGATGCGATTTAACTACCCTATTTTAAATGACTTATGAGAATGTGCGGGAGGACTTATCGCAAGGGTTCTTGAGACTCTAATGGCTGGCCGAGTATTGGCTCTGGGCTACCGGATTCCCTCACTGCTTCTGAGCAGATTCGCCTAGTTTCAGGACTAGGACTTGGCCGTTGGAGTGGAAGCTGCCGCCGGTAGCGGTCTTGGCCTCCTGCATCGGATCTTTCGGCAGGACGTGAGTGACTTCCGCGACCAGACCCGTGGAGGTGAGGGTTTTTTCGACATAGTCGCGCTCGAGGTCGATGTTGGGATCAATTTTGTGGGTAAGGCTGTTGTTGCGCTGATCTTTTTTGAAGCCGACATCGTGGGTGGCGGCGCCGACCCAAAGCGCTCGGCCGTTGGCCTCGAATGAGGCCTTCCAAAAGGCGGCCGGAGATAGGCGAAACGAGGTCGCGCTTGGCGCCGATGAGAAACGGTTGCGAGGTGTCTTTGTCACCGATGCGGCCAATGACGGCACCGCGGCCGGCTTCGTTGAAGGGCAGATTGCGGAGTAGATCCTTAAAGCCGCGAGCGATTCCGGCCGGAGCGGTATCGGTCTGCTGGTCGGCGTAGCGAAGGGTTCCGGTTGCTAAGGCGACGACGTGTTCACCCGCTTGCACGTCGATACCCGTATCAACCCAGGAGGAATCGCCGGTGAGCTGAACTTCTTGCGATACGCGGAGCTTGCCGGACGGAGTGGACGCGGCAACTGAGTCCTGCGCGGAGGCCGCAGCCGCAGAATACTGAGCTGGCCGCGCGGCAGCCTCACGCACGAGCTGGGCGTCGAGAACGAACGGCGAGATTTTGGGGAGAGCACAAGCAGCCAAGAAAATACCAGCTGTTTTTGTGAGAAAAGAACTCATAGGGTCGAGCCATCCCGCGGCGGGTGTGAACGCATCCTCACTGTTAACAGATACCCAACAGAGTAGCAAGAGTTGGATGGCGAATAGGTTGGGCAAGCCGCTGATTCCTTGACGGATGAGAAGTGCGCTTGTAAATTGACAAGATGCTGCAGGGTTGCCACAGGACAGAGCGCGCCCCAGGGGATTTTGGCGGAGAAGTTGGGAGACAGACCCAGCGTCTGTCCCGCTTCAGAGGTTGAACAAGCAGTTGAGAGAGTATCCAACTCAAGCGAGAACTGCGGCAGAGTTCATGACAAAACAACTTCAGCGAAGTGTGACGGCGGGATTGTGGGCAGCGGCAGTCTTTCTGCTAGGGCCGATGGTGGCGAGCGGACAGAGGCCCCTGCCCCCGCGGCCTCAACGACCGGCGCCTGCCACTAACGTTACAGTGGACGGCAGCGAGGCCATGTTTACGACGATGTGCGCGCTGCTGGCAGCCGGATTCGAATCGAACGTGAGCGCGGAGAACTGGCATCCGCTGCGCGCGCGGCTTCGCGAGCAGATGCAGCATCAGCAGGGGCCGGCGGTAGACGCAGTGAGGCAGTTCTACAAGGAACATGTGCTGCGTGATTCGGGGGCGACGCTCTCGCGCTACATTTGGTTTGGGTTGCTTTCCGGGCCCGCGCCAAATTTTGAGATGACACTGCGGCGAGACGACCAGCCGACGGAAGTGCTGGCACTGGAGGGCTTCGGCGAAATCCTCTCTAACTATTACAAAGAGCAAAAGATTGGGCAGCTCTGGAGGGGATTGCAGCCCATCTACAACGGCGAGATCGAGAAGGTGCATGACACCGTGGCGCAAATCGTTTTTGTGGCGACGGGCTATCTGCGGCAGCTCCAGGATGCCACGACTGGGCGGACGTTTACGATCCTTCTGGAGCCGCTGGTCGGGCGCATCACGAACGTGCGTAACTCCGGCGAACATTACTCGATCGTTTTAAGCGGTTCGGATGACATTCCGACGGATATCGTGAGGCACGCCTTCCTGCATTTCCTGCTCGATCCGCTTCCGCAGCAATATCCGCATGTGATTGCGGCGAAGCGACAGATCTATGAGAAGGCAGCTGTGGCACCCGGTCTGGCCGCGGACTTAAGAGATGATTACGAGTCTTACTTCGCCGAGTGTCTGGTACGGGCGGTGGAATTAAAACTGAAGAAGCTATCGCCTGGGGAACGGGACGCGGCGATGGACCGCGATGACGCGGACGGCTACGTACTGGTAAGGCCGCTCTTTGCCGGGCTAACAAAATACGAAGCTTCCGAACCGTCCATGGCGCTCTATTTTCCGGACTTGGTGCGAGGCATCAATTTGGCGGCGGAAGCCAAGCGGATTGACGGTATCAAGTTTACATTCGCAGACCGAGGGCAGAGCGCAGACGACCCTGCCAGCGAAGTAGTGACTCGACACAGAGTGGCTCAGCCAACTACGGTGCCAAACGATGCGGATGCAATCGCGGAGCTCACGGATGGCGAGCGGCGAATCGCGGAGAAAAATCCCCGCGCGGCGGAAGAGTCTTTTCAAAAAGTGCTGGTGAAATACCCGGACCAAATCCGCGCGTGGTACGGGCTGGGGCTGGTGGCGCTGCTGGAGCATGACGGACCGCGCGCGAAAGAGGTTTTTGGCAGGCTGACTACGGGAGCCCACGCAGCGACGCAGGACCCCATGGTGATGACCTGGTCGCATGTCTATCTTGCGCGGATTTATGATGACGAAGGACAACAAGGACTCGCCAAAAGCGAGTTTCAAGCGGCGCTCGCCGTGCCGGGAGCCCCGGAGCAAGCAAAGCAGGCAGCGCAAAAGGGACTCGAAGCAGTGAACCTTGAGAAACCAGCCGAGCGGCCTTAGAGTTAAGAATGGCGAATGTGAGAACTTGGGGAGAATGAGACGGTGAATCTCGAGCCTGCGGACTCGAGCGACGACTTGAAGAAGCAAACAGGAGGCTGGAAATGAAGGGGACGTGGCAGAAGTGGATGGAAGCAGGGACTCTTGCAGGATTACTGGTAATGGGATGCGTTGGGGCGGCTGCACAAAGCGCCAGCGGCCAGAGCGGACAGAGTGGCCAGAGCGCGCCGCCTGCGCAGCAACAAACCGATAAAGACAAAGCGAATACTCTGACGCTGGACACGCCGGCGCCACCGGTGAACGCGGAGGAAGATGCAGCATTCAAGGCGTTCGCAGCCATGCCTCTGTCGGACGGAACCAAGAAAATTCAGGCTGGTGAAGCGTTTGTGTTGAAATACCCGCAGAGCCGCTACCTTGCACCGGTGTATTCGGGCCTCGTGAAACTTTATCTGGCGGAAAACGAGATCCAGAAGATGCAAGACGCTGGCGAGAAAGATGTCGCTCTGGCTCCGAACGATGTGCAGACTCTCGCAATCCTCGGCCAGACGCTTCCGAGGGCATGGAACGCGAACATGCCAAATGCGGCCCAGCAGTTGGACAAGGCGGAAAAATTCTCCAAGTCCGCGATTGAGCTCATTCCCACGATTCCGAAGCCCGAAGGGATGACGGACGCACAATTTGAACTCGCCAAAAACCAGACGCTGGCTATGGCTCATAGCGGGTTGGGACTCGTTTATTTTCGCCGGGGAAAGTATGACGATGCTATTCCGGAGTTTGAAACGTCGACGAAGGTGGATCCGAATCCGGAGGCCGATCCCGTGACGTTCTATGTCCTGGCGATTTCGGACGAGAAGACTTCGCATTTTGATGCGGCGGTGACGGCGTTCAACAAGTGCGCCGCCGTTCCCGGCAGTTTGCAGCCGACATGCAAGAGCGGCGCCGACGAGGCAAAGAAACTGGGCGCCACGCAGCTGAGCGCACCAAAATAAGAGCCGCCAGCGCTTGGCGCGCTTTTCAAGGACATGACACAAAGTGACGCAGGGCAACTCGAGGAGTGTCTCGGTTATCGATTCAAAAAACCGGACCTTCTTGAGCGCGCCTTGACGCATAGCTCCGCGGTTCCGGAGTTGCGTGCGGAGCGCACGGAAGAATCTCGCGGCAGCGGCTGCCATCCAGGATAATGAGAGGCTGGAGTTCCTGGGAGATGCCGTTCTGGAGTTGTTGGCGAGGGAATATCTGCTGGAGTCGTTTCCCGAGTGGAGCGAGGGCCAGCTCTCCAAGAGCCGCGCGCGGCTCGTGAACGCGCACTCTCTACACGATGCGGCAAGCCGGGTGAAGCTTGGCGAGCATTTGCGGCTAGGGCGCGGCGAAGAAAAGACCGGCGGGCGAGAAAAGCCGGCGCTTCTGGCAGATGCTTTCGAAGCGGTAGTCGCCGCGGTTTATATGGACGCGGGGCTCGGGCCCACGCGGGAGATGCTTAAGCGGCTACTGTTCGAACAAGCGCTTGAGGAGCGAGGCGTGCGAATCTCGGACTCGGACCGCAAGTCCGCGCTCCAGGAATTCTTGCAAGGGCACGGAAAGCCGACTGCCGAATACCGGCTGTCGGGCGAAAGCGGACCGGACCATCAGAAAATTTTCCAGGTGGAAGTGTGGATTAACGGCGAACGCATGGCCAGCGGCGAGGGCAGCACAAAAAAAGAAGCCGAGCAGCGGGCGGCGCAGAGCGCGATGGAACTGCTGGAACGAAAGTGAGATGCCAGTGGAACGGAAAGGCTGAGAGCGAATGGCGGAAGAGACTGCGCTAAAGGTCGAAGAGCCGGTGAATCCGGTTACGCCGGCAGAGCCGAAAAAAGAAGAGCCTCACGAGGATCCCACGACGATTTCCGAATATTTGGAATCGCTGCTGGTGACGGTGCTTCTGGCGCTGTTCGGGACCAGCTTTGTCGTTCAAGCGTTCAAAATTCCATCGGCTTCCATGGAAGGTACGCTGCTGATTGGCGACCATCTGCTCGTCAACAAATTCATCTTCGGGGGCAGCGGAGCGTGGTACGAGAAATTGCTTCCGTACCGGCCGCTGGAGCGCGGCGACATCATCGTCTTCAAATACCCCTATGCGGACCATCAGCATTTTGTGAAACGAGTCATTGGTTTGCCGGGTGACCGTTTGAAGATGGTGGACCAGCAAATGTTCGTCAATGGAAAGCCGCTGAACGAGCCGTACGTCGTCCACGACCACGACCAGCTGGCGAATTACGATCCTTTCAACACTTCGTTTCCACCCCGCCGGGATCAGATGATATCGCAGCAGGTTGTTGCGGAATCGGGCTGGAGGGAAACGCTGCGCAGCTACGTGCAAGGCGACGAAATCGTCGTCCCGCCCGGAAAATTATTTGCCATGGGCGACAATCGGGACCACAGTTCGGACAGCCGATACTGGGGATTCGTGGATCGCAGCGCGATTATGGGGCGGCCCTTCCTGATTTATTGGTCGGTGGACGCGACGAGCAACGATTACACACAAACCACTTTTTTTCAGCGGCTAGCAGGGGTTTTCGACACGATCGCGCACCTTCCATCTCGGACACGCTGGAGCCGGATGCTGCACACGGTGCACTGAGCTTTGCAGTTATTCTCTGACGGTATTCATTTGAAGATGCTCCAGGAAAGCCGGCTTTTGACACGAAAAAAAGTCGTGCAAAGATAGCCTTACAGTAGCTTTTCATTTGCAGGCCAGTCTGCGAAACTTCCGGACAAGATGAAGATCCCGCGCAAGTCGTGGAAGCTGGCGCTTACGATGATGGCGCTGCTCGTAGCCGCGCAGATTGGCGTGTCGCTGCTCGTTCGCACGCACCGCATGCACGCGTACTTGACTGCGCAACTGGAGAGAGCTTTTGGACGGCCAGTCGAGGTCGGACAGTTCGCTGTGCAGTTGCTGCCCGTTCTCCGGCTGGATGCGGAACAAGTGTCGGTTGGCGAAGACCCTGCGTTCGGCAATGAATATTTTTTGCGCGCGGACAACTTGTCTGCTGGACTCCGCTGGACCGGGTTGCTCCGTGGCCATTTCGAATTCGGCACGCTTTCGCTCAGCCGGCCGAGTTTGATCCTGGTGCGCAACAACCAGGGAAGATGGAACCTGGAAAGGTGGCTGCCTCCCGCGAAAGCCTCCCCGGAAGCAAGTGCGCGTGTTTATGGACCGCCGTCGGCGATCGCGCCCGTCAACCGCCTGCTTAAAATCGATTTCGACGAAGGCCGCGTTAATTTCAAGAATACGGACGATAAGCTTCCTTTTGCACTGACGAGTGTCTCGGGAAGCGTGGACCAGGTGGTGCCGGGGCGCTGGCAACTTCGGCTCGAAGCGCAACCGTGGCGTAGCGGCGTTGTTCTGCAATCCGCGGGAACGGTGCGGGTGCAGGGAGACATCGCGGGAACCTCGGCGCGGTTGCAGCCCGCGCAAATCACCGTGCACTGGGAGGAAGTCTCGCTGGCGGATTTGTTCCGGCTGCTGCGCGGCCGCGATTACGGTATGCGCGGCGTGTTTAGTCTGGACGGAACACTGAAGAGCGGCACGTCTGACACAGCATCGAGTGCTGAAACCGCGTCAGGACAATGGATTTTTTCTGCGGAAGCCCGCGCGGCGCAAATCCATCGCTGGGATTTGATTGAGCGAAGCGATAATCCCCGGCTGAGACTTGGCGTCAAAGGCCACTGGAACGTGGCGGCGGGGAGCGTGCGCGCGGAAGAGGTGACCATCGAAGGCCCGCGTTCGAACTTGCGAGGAGCGGCAAATTATGTAACCGGTCCCGCGCCCGGCTTCGAGGTGCAGCTCGATTCCTCGGGGATTCAGGCAACGGATTTGCTGGCGTGGTACAGAGCGTTTCATCCAGGCGTAGACGATAGAATCTCGGCCGAGCAGTTCTTCACTGGAGCGATGACGCTCCGCGGTTGGCCGTTGGAACTCGAAGGCGCCGCGTTCTCGGGCAACGGCGGTGTTGTGAAAGTGCCTGGCCTGAAAGTCCCTGTGCGGATTGGTCCCGTCCGGATTGGACGCGAACGAAACCTGCTGCTGTCAGAGCCGGTACGCATAGCTTTCGGTGGCGCGGCTCGCGACGTTTTTGCGCCCAAAAAACGGCGTATGGCGACGCTGATGGACAATGCCGCGGACATTACGTTCAGTCAGGATCTAAACACGCAAACAGGCAGCATCAGCATCGAAGCCCACGTGCAAAAAGCCGAAGACGTGCTCAAGACCGCGTCCGCATTCGGACAGCCGGTGAATCATGGTTGGGAATTGACCGGAGATGTGCTTGCGGTGACGCGATGGGAATGGCAGAAATTTTTCAGTGGCCGCTGGAACGGCAGAATTCTTTTTAATAAAGCGACACTAACGGTTGCCGGGCTGAACCAGCCTCTCGCCGTGCAAGAAAGCACATTGAATTGGAAAGACGGAGTGCGTTTTGTGGACGTAACCAGAGTCGACGGATTCGGCGGCACTTGGTCAGGCCTCATCACGGAAAAGATTATTGCCGACGGTGAAAATCGCCCAAAATGGAATTTTAGTCTGACCACAGATCGCATGAATGCTGCCGAGCTTGACCGTTGGGTAGGGCCCCGCGCGCGGCCAAACTGGCTGCAGAGAGTGTTGTCGTCGGTGCTGGGCGGATCGTCGCAAAGCCCAGCCGCGAGCGAGTTGGTTCGTCAAATGAATGCCGACGGAGAAATAAACATCGGCGAATTGACGGTCGAAAAGCTAAAGCTTGCGAATGTACACGCGGAAGGCGCATTGCGCGATTTGCAGCTCGAAGTGCGCGAAGCGGACGCGCAGTGGGCCGGCGGCGCGGTGCACGCGCAGGTTCATGCGAAGTTCGCGCCTCTGCCGAAATATGATGTCACTGCGAGACTCGATCACGTAAATCTTGCGGAAATTCCCGCGCCGGGGCGATTCACGGAGCGGCTTGAGGGTTTGGCTTCGGGCACGGTGCACGTCGAGACGGAAGGCGTCGGGCGTGACGAACTCCTGCAGAAATTGGCGGGCGGCGGCGAAGTTCAGTTCAAGAAAGTGGAATTTCGCGGCTGGGACGTGATCGCCAGCGTGGCCGACGGCGCGCCACACATCGGTACTTCGTGGTGGACAAGCGGCGAAGGGACGTTTACGATGCGCAGCCGTGGAGTGACCGTCGAAAATTTGACGTTGGAATCCGGAACGGAGAAAACTTTGCTGCAAGGCACGGTGAGTTTCGCGCGTGATGCGGACCTGACGATCGAAACGTTGAGCGCGGGAAAACGGCGCGGCAGGACGATTGGAATCAATGAAGCCGGGCGCGCCCTGAAAATATCCGGGCCGCTAGATGGGCCGCGTGTTTCGGTGCAAAAAGTGGCCGCGCACCAGCCGGCGGATTGAGATTTGAGAGTGATCCTTAAAAGACGAGTTTGTCGGCAAAATTCAAAGACCTGCGGAGGTTGTTGATGAAACGCATTGTAGCGATAGTGATCCTTGCAGCGCTGACGATTTGTCCCGTGGCGAAAGCGCAGAAAGCGCCGACGCTCGAACAATTTCTCAGTGCGCCGTTTCCGACAGAGCTGACCGCCGCGCCCGCCAAGGGCCGCGTCGCGTGGGTCTTCAATGCGAACGGCGCGCGCAATCTATGGATTGCGGAACCTGCGGCGGACGGAAGCTACAAGTCGCGCCAAATCACATCGTACAAAGATGACGACGGCCAGGATCTTGGCATGCTCAGTTGGGCGCCGGATGCGGAGACGATTGTCTACACGCGTGGCGGCGATCTTGAATTCGCCAACGCGGGATATCCCAATCCGCAAAATTCGCCGCAAGGTGTCGAGCAGGATATTTGGGTCGTTTCGCTGAACGGCGGGGCACCAAAGAAACTCGGCGAGGGCCACTCGCCGGCCGTTTCTCCCAAGGGAGGCACGCGTTGCCTTCATCTTCAAGACGCAGGTGTGGATCGCGAAGCTGGATGGCAGCGAAAAAGCCGAGCAGTTGATCCATTCGAACGGCGGAGCAAGCGAGCTGCGCTGGTCGCCGGATGGCTCGAAACTGGCTTTCGCGAGCCGACGCGGAGACCACGGATTCATCGGCGTGTACGACATCGCCGCGAAATCGCTGATTTATCTCGAACCCGGCGTGGACACGGACAGCCAGGCGGCATGGTCGCCGGACAGCCGCAGAATTGCTTTCCTTCGCATCGCCGTAGCGAAGGGCCGGCTTCCATTTAGCCCAGATCGCGAAGGGCAACCGTGGTCCATTCGAATCGCCGATGCCACAACTGGCAAGGGACAGGAGATTTGGCACGCGGACGCAGGCAGCGGCAGCGTTTTTCATGCGGTTGTCGCGGAGAATCAGTTGATCTGGGCCGCCGGCGACCGGATCGTTTTTCCGTGGGAGCGTGGCGGATGGATTCACCTATGGTCCGCTCCCGTTAGCGGCGGAGCTGCAAAGCTGCTCACGCCTGGAAATTTCGAAGTGGAATATGTCTCGGCTAGCGCGAACGGGCAGGCCATTGTCTATTCGTCGAATCAGGACGACATTGACCGGCGCCATGTTTGGAAGATTTCGCCCACCGGCGATCATCCTGAAGCCGTGACGTCAGGCACGGGAATTGAAACCGCGCCCGTCATCGCGAGCGACAATAAAACGATCTTGATTCTGCGTTCCGACGCGCACACCACGATGCGTCCAGCCCGGGTCGCAAGCAAAGGCGAAATCCGCGATCTCGTGCTCCGGAATCCCTCCCGGCAGATTTTCCCGCGAGTGCCATGGTCACACCGCAACAAATAATTCTTTCTTCCGTCGACGGAATGCAGATTCACGCCCAGCTCTTTCTGCCGCGCAATGCCGGCGATGGTGCGCGTCATCCGGCGCTCTGCTTTTTTCACGGTGGCTCGCGCCGCCAGATGCTTCTCGGCTGGCACTACATGTTCTACTACAGCAACGCCTACGCGATGAATCAGTACCTCGCGAGCCGCGGCTACATCGTTCTCGCGGTGAACTATCGCAGCGGCATTGGCTACGGTCTGAATTTTCGTGAAGCTCTCAACTACGGAGCGGCCGGCGCCAGCGAGTTCAACGACGTCGAAGGCGCTGGACTTTATCTGCGGTCGCGCTCGGACGTCGATCCCTCCCGCATTGGTTTGTGGGGTGGCAGCTACGGTGGCTACTTGACGGCTCTCGGCCTCGCTCGCGCCTCCGATCTCTTCGCCGCCGGCGTCGATATGCACGGTGTCCACGACTGGAACACGGAGATTCCTACATTCGCCTCGTCCTACAAGTCCAACGGATCGGACCGATTCGCTAGACTCGCATGGGAATCATCGCCGCTTTCTTCCATCAGCACCTGGCGTTCTCCCGTGCTCTTGATCCAGGGCGACGACGACCGCAACGTTCCTTTCGCAGAAACTGTCGATCTTGCTGAGGCATTGCGGAAGCAAGGCGTCGAGTTCGAGTTATTGGTTTTTCCCGATGAGATTCATGACTTCCTGCTGCATCGAACATGGTTGGCCGCGTATCACGCGACGATCGAATTCTTTGACAAGCATTTTAAGACGCCGGAGAAATGACGGCCGGCAGGGGCGCCTGCCATGAATAGCATTCTAAGATTGTTTGGCTGCTGTCTGCTCTCAGCGGCGGTTCCGTGCGCAGCGCGAGACAACGCGGACCGCGTCGTGCTATTTCCCAAACTAAGTGTCGGCCAGACATTCCGCTATCAGATTGGTTACAGCGCGAAAACCAACATGAATACCGAAAGTACCGTCGCCGTGCCAATGGCACCAACAGGCGGCCAGACCAATGAGAATCTCCTTCTGCTTGTGGAGGTGGAAGATTTGCGCGTCGATGCTGGCAGGATACTAGCGCGCCTGCGGACGCGAATTGTCGAGGCGGATGCCAGCGTACCGGCGGCCACAGCTTCGGACGGCAAGGCGGCGACAAAGAGCACACAAAACCCGGACGAGGCCGCAAAATCCGGGAAGCGCGAAAAGACCCTCGAATTTGTTCTTCACGCGGATGGCCAGGTCACCGATGTCGAGGGGCTGGATAGACTTTCTGCTGACGAGCAAGCCGCGTGGCAGGAATGGGTGGCGCGATTTGGAGGCGGCGCCGCGTTCCCGGAGAAAGGCATAAAGCCGGGGGAGAAATGGAAAGCAGAAGAGCCGATTACCAATGCGCTGCTGGCCGGCCTCTCTTGGGAAAAAGAATCGGAGTACGTGAACGACGCACCTTGCGGCGCCATGAATCTTACGCCTCAGGGCGATCTCGCTGCTGGAGAGCAAGCCCAGGAAACCTGCGCGGTGATTCTGACGACCGCGATCCTCAAGCAAAAATCTTCTCAAAAGGACGCTACACCGGAGGATTACAAGCTGCACGATTTGCGCACAATGGGGATTGCTAAAGGTAAGAACGAGACCATCACGTACATCTCGCTGAAAACCGGGCTGGTTGTACGTGCGACGGAAGACGCGAATCAATCGATGAACGTCATCGTCGCGAAGACCGACGGTTCGAATCGGGTTCATTATATGATCGACGCGGAAAGCCACGCGCAAGTAATGCTGCTTGCGGAAACTCCCGCCAATCATCCCTGACGCGCGATCAAATACTTCTTCCAGGGAAAATAGCCATGCCGGAAAGCGCTTTAATCGAACTGCTCTATGGAAAAGGCGCGCACGCGAATCCGTTCGCCTGTGTCGAAGACCTCTCCGCGGAGTTGGCAGGCCGGCATGCGGAGAATCTTCCACACTCGGTCTGGCAAATTGTGTGGCACGTGAATTTTTGGACGGATTACGAACTTCGCAGAATTCGCGGCGAAAAACCACACTACCCGGCCCATGCGGCGGAAAGCTGGCCGCCCAACGACGCTCCAAGCGAGGTCGAATGGGGAAAAGAAGCCGCACGATTCGCCAAACTGATTGGCATTCTTGCCGCGATGGCGAAAAGCGATTCGAACGAGCTGAGCCGCGATGTTCCCGCGATGCACGCGAATCAAGAAACGCGCACTTCCACGGTGCTCGCCATTCTCTGGCAAACTCTGGCCCACAATAGCTACCATGCCGGGCAAATTGCTCTAGTGCGGCGCGCGCTGGGAGCCTGGCCGCCAAGCGGCGGCGGGGACAGCTGGTAATCGCCGCCCGCAAACGTGTACAGTCTCGAATTCCTGTCCTTAGCTACTCCGATTTGCATCGAGGAGTATAATAAAGGTTTCGACAGTGGCCGAAATTCGTGCCGGGAGACCCCTTCCATGAACTTCAAGCTGCGCAGCAACTATCAGCCACGCGGTGACCAGCCCGCGGCCATCGAACAGCTTTCTCGCGGCATTGAAGGCGGAGAGAAGCACCAGGTGCTCCTCGGTGTAACCGGTTCCGGCAAGACATTCACGGTTGCCAAGCTGATCGAAGCTTTCAACCGGCCCGCTCTGGTGCTCGCGCACAACAAAACACTCGCCGCGCAGCTCTATCACGAGTTCAAATCATTTTTCCCCGAGAACGCCGTCGAATATTTCGTCAGCTACTACGATTTTTATCAGCCTGAAGCCTACGTTCCATCGGCCGACATTTACATCGACAAGGAAGCCACCATCAACGACGAGCTGGACAAGCTGCGCATGAGCGCCACGCGTTCGCTCTTCGAACGCCGCGACGTGATTATCGTCGCCTCCGTTTCTTGTATCTACGGTATCGGTTCGCCGGAAGCGTATTACGGCATGCTGATTACTCTCGAGAAAGGCCAGCACACTTCGCGTGAGGCTCTTCTCCGCAGGCTGGTGGACATTCAGTACGAACGCTCCGAGGATTTGCGCCGCGGCACCTTTCGCGTTCGCGGAGACATTATCGAGATTTATCCCCCGTATCAGGACGACGGCTTCCGATTCGAGATGTGGGGCGAACAGATCGACACGATCCGGCAGATCGACACGCTTACTGGCGAGGTTAAGACCGGCCAGGAAGATCTTCCGCGCGTGACGATTTTTCCAAAGACGCACTATGTGATGCCACAGGAACAAAGAGACCGCGCCATCATCAGCATTCAGGAGGAGCTGTGGTGGTGGAAAAAAGAATTAGAGAAACAGGGAAAGTTTGTCGAGGCACAGCGCGTTGTGCAGCGGACCATGTTCGACATCGAAATGATGCGCACTATCGGCTACTGCC
>CAVPLA010000023.1:0-137914 GCA_963705855.1 uncultured Acidobacteriota bacterium | reverse complement strand
ATGCGCCACATCTTCCCGCGGCGCAGATCCGGAACCTGGCAGAAGGCGGTTACTTGAGTCGAAGCGAGCCGGTTATTTTTCTTGGGGAGACCGGAACAGGTAAGACGCACATGGCGACGGGGCTGGCGGTAGCCGCTTGTCGTCAGAGAAAACGAGTACGGTTCACAACCGCGGCGCAGTTGGTGAACGAGCTGACGGAGGCCAAGAACAAGAGCGAGCTAAATCGTGTGAGCAATCGGTGGACGCGCTATGAGTTGATGGTGATCGACGAGATGGCGTATGTGGCGATGCCGGAAGCGGCTGCCGAGCTATCGTTCCAGATCATCGCAGGCCGAGCCGAGAGAGCGGCGGTGATCGTCACGACGATCTGCCGTTTTCAGAGTGGACCACGATGTTCCCCAACGCCAGGTTGTGCAAGGCCATGTTGGATCGGTTGACGGATCAGGCGCACATCATCGAGACCGGGAACGAGTCATACCGGTTTCGAAGGACCCTGCAGAAGAAGGGTGGCGGTAAATAAAAATTTCTCTCTGCCCCCGGCCTGCGCTACGCCCTAAACGCGTCGCCCTTCGGGCGCCGCAGGGCTTCGCTCCGGCCGGGGGCAGAGAGACGATTCAACAGAAGGCGGGGCCAAATGAAACGATCAAAAGGGGCCAAATCAAGTTGACGGAAGCACCCCTTGCGAATGAGAGAGTCGTCAAGAAAGGAATAGCCATCCATCTTGAAACCGAGTCATGTGAGGGCGTCCGTAAGGGCGCACTTGAAGCGTTGACAGGTACATATGCAGGCAGGGACATTGAGCTTCGAAATAGGCAATCCGGGAGCCGGCACTACGGAGAGCAACTGGAAAATCACCTCCAAAACCTCTGCGAGAGGCTGAAGCAAGGAGCGTACCGAGCAAAACCGGTGAAAAGGGTGTACATCCCAAAGGCCGACGGGCGGCAAAGACCGCTAGGAGTAACGGCGCTGGAAGATAAGATCGTCCAGCGTGCGACGGTCGAGGTGCTGAACACCATCTACGAAACGGATTTTCTCGGTTTCTCATACGGGTTCCGGCCAAAGCGAAGCCAGCATCAAGCATTGGACGCGCTCTACACCGGACTGCCGGGAAAGTTTTGTTACATCTGATGGTAAGTCACGCAAAGCATATCAGGTTCCCCAATGCATCATCATCGAGCCTGCTGGAAAACTAAAATATTTTGTCATCCGCTTACTCCGAATACGTCAGATAAAGTTTCTCGCCAAATCTATAAAAGTGTGCAGGATTAAACGGTCGAAGTCTCGGGGCCTGTATATTGTCGTTGACTCGTGAAGCAAAATTTAATGCGCATCCGAGAGTACGAAGTTTCGGCTACGAAATGGCTTTGTAGTGCTCTCTGGCGTGAGCCCCTGGTTCTTTACCCAGCCACATTTCAAGTAGATAGACAGACTTACTTTTAATTAAATTACGGGGAGCACCAGCTAGGCGGAACCTACGGAGTATGGCGCTTGCCCTCGACCCAACCAGCTTCGGCGCAAGCACTGCAGCACTCTCTGTTTGAAGGGATTCAAGACGGCCACGTCGAAGTGCGCAAAATCACGTTCGTTCCGAGTGGACACGGTGAGGCCATGAACGCGCGCCGTGGCGGCCATCATGGCGTCCTCACTTAGGGTATCGGAACGGTGGTGCATTAGGCGGGCATATTCTCGAAAACACGCGGCATCCATCGACAAGACTTGTGAAGTGCGTTCCAACTGTGCCGCCCAAGCCTCGATCTCGTTCGCCTTTACAGGATCCTGTCGACGCGTGAGTTCCACACCCCTTTGAATTTCCCCGAACGTTACCGCCGAGAAGAAGCCTTGGCCCAATTCAAGACTATCTAACCAAGCGACTGCCGCACCGTGGGGCTTGGGCTTGCGCAATTCGGACACCACGTTCGTGTCGATCAGGTAGCGGATCAATCGAACACCGCAGGCTTGCGCGATTTGACCGTGCCACGTTTGGGGAGCGGGATTTCGAATCGCGGACCTTCACCCAAAAGTACATCCTTCCAGGTCAAACGTTTTTCGTCTTTTAACTTATGCCATTCGTCGATTGAAACGACAACCGCAGTATCGATTCCCCGACGGGTCACGACTTGTGGCCCCTTCTCGAGCGTGTCATCGATCAGTTCACTGAAACGCGACTTCGCTTCCTGTAGTTGCCATTTGGTCATGAAGCCCTCCTAGGATGCCATTATATGGCTAGTCAGATGTCTAGTCAAGTCCGGGAGGCGTCCAGGGCGTCCAGCCGCGACAAAGATCTGTTTATCCTCAGAAGTCGACAACCCGCCGTCACGTAATACTAATGGTGGCGAACAGCGGTAAAGGTGAATAAAGAAGGGAACGTATGTAATACCTCGTCTGCATTTCCTCGAGGCAGGATCGCTTCTAGTGGCTGCAGAGCGCGCATTCTGACTTCGAGACTTGTTCGATCGTTCCGTCTGTAGCCGGAGCTTTGGCTTGGCTGCGTGACTAGAGCGTCTGCCTCCCAAGCAGGTGCTCCCTCAGCTGAGGCCAACTTGTGCGACAAGTCCAAACGCTTGACGAGTTCCAAGCATCCTAGCTTCTGGTGTACAGTCTCGAAGAGGCGGGAAGCCCCTATGAGGTTACTGGTAGTGGAAGATGACTTGGCTATTCAGGGGTTCCTGAAGCGCGCCTTGTCGGAAGCCGGGTACCAGGTGGATACAGCCCAGGATGCCAAAACTGGGGAACTTAATGCCTTGGAAGGCATCCACGATGCATTCATCATTGATCTCGGTCTTCCTGACATGGATGGGCTGGATTTGATTGCGAGGTGCCGCGCTCAAGGTATTTCCGCTCCGGTGTTGATCCTGTCCGCGCGCCGTTCAGTGGACGAGCGAGTAAAGGGATTGGAGAAGGGCGGAGATGACTATCTCACGAAACCATTCGCCCTTGCGGAGCTGCTTGCGAGGCTGAGAAATCTTCTGCGTAGATCATCTGCGCCACAGAATGACTCGGTACGCCTACAGGCTGCGGACTTGCAACTTGACCTTGTGCGTCATGAGGCTCGACGCGGAGATCACTTGCTGCAGTTGACCCCACAGGAGTTTTCCCTCTTGGAATATCTTTGCCGTAATGCCGGGCGTGTAGTTACTCGTACCATGATTCTGGATCACGTTTGGCGTATGCAGATTGATCCTGCAACGAACGTAGTCGATGTCCACATTTATCGTCTGCGCAGCAAGGTAGACCACAACAGCCCGATACCACTCATCCACACAATCCGCGGCGTCGGATACGTTCTCAAACATGCCTAAATTTTTGCAGGCAACCGCGGCTTGGCGCATTTCGATTTGGACGACTCTGGCGTTTGCTCTTGGAACGGCTCTGGCGTTCTCGATTGTTTACTTCCGTGTCGCAGACGCTATTCAACAACGAAGCGATGCGTGGCTGAGTGGTGAAGCGGAGGTTCTTGCGCGGGTCTCAGCCGACACACCTAAGGATCATCTGTACAACAGAATCGTTGGAGAAGTAGCCGAACTTGCGACGCAGGAATTGCCTGACGAGCGTAATGCAAGTGGGCAAAGGCTAAACTCCGTTTTCTTCTTGGAACTCGATCCCAATGACAAAGAAAGTCCGCTGTGGGTGGGGCCGGGCTCAGACGATGCTTTTCTGAAGGCATTTCAGCGGACTAATTTTATTCCGGGCACTCCGCAGTCCATAAATGTTGAGGGATGGCCCACAACATTTCGAGTCGTTGCGCGGCATGAAAACGGGAGAACGTTCTACCTGGGGCTCTCCAGTCGCGGCGCCAGGCATCTGCTTAGGACGTTGACCCGTCGTTTCCTTTTGTTGTGGGGCAGTACGGTCCTCATGGGATTTCTGATCTCGTACTTGAGCGCCCATCGTACCCTCAGGCGCGTTCAAAGCATTACCGACAAGGTCGCGCGAATCGGCAGCGAAGACTTAGGGGAACGATTGCCTCAGCCAGTCAATTCCGATGAGATCTCTCGATTGGCCAAGACTTTCAATCACATGTTGGATCGTATTCAGTCCTCGGTAAATGAGCTTCGCTCCGTGACGGACGCTGTCGCACACGACTTGAAGAGCCCGCTAACTTCTATTCGTGGCGCGCTGGAATCCGTCCTAACCAGCGAGCCCGGCGAAAAGTGGCGTGACTCGGTCGGTGACGCAATCGAAGGCGTCGATAGACTCTTGAGCGCACTGGACACAACACTGGATGTTGCGGAGGCACAGGCGGGTGCACTTCGCCTGGATCGCAGTACGGTTGACCTTTCTGCCGTCGTAAAACAACTAGTTGACCTCTACCAGCCGGCGATGGACGAACGCCAACACAAGTTGATGGTTGAACTGGAAGACCACGTTGTCGTAGATGCTGACTGGGGTTTGTTGAATCGCGTTCTGAGCAATCTGATCGAGAATGAAATCGCTCATTTACCCGTAGGATGCCAGATAACGATTCGGCTGCAGTCGCGGGAAGGATCAGCGATGCTGGTGATCGAGGACAATGGTCCTGGGTTTCCGCCTGAGATAGCCAGCCGAGCGTTTGAGAGGTTCGTGAAGGGCAAACACTCGTTGGGTCACGGACTGGGACTCGCTTTTGTGGATGCAGTCGTAAAAGCCCACGGCGGCGCGGCTAAGATCTCTGACCGTCCAGCAGGTGGTGTGGTCATCACCGTTTCGCTGCCTGCAAGCGTGCTCCAGCCTGCATAATTTGGGTGCCTGGGTCCTGCGGCCGCTAATTCGAGGGCACCGGAGTGGCCATGAAATGGACGCGTTTATCATGGATGAAGGTGGTTGATCAAAATAGGAGGACAATTTTAATACTACTGAAGGAAGCGTTTGGCGCGTGGTACTGCCTTGCGCTGAGGGGTGCTGAAAACTTTGATGTTGGTCCTGAAGTCATTCACCGGAACTGAACGCACGTCTGCAACGATTAGTCGGTTTTGACGTTCCGGTAGCATCTGCGGCATCGATGAGAAAAGTTCCGCGACGGATAGATTGCCTCCGTCAAAACCAAGTTGACTACTAGTCATCTGACGGATTGTCAGCCGCGAATGTGGGAAAAATGAACAATTTGTCATCCGCAGGATACTGCCACTTCATCCTTGGCTGATAGCATTCCACTCTGAATCTGACGACTGCTTCGAACCAGGAGCACGCTGGGAGTTGTCAGTCCAAATTTCAGTAGGTGTACATCTTCGACATCGATCACGGCATTTCTGGACTTATATATCCACGAGGCCGGCAAAGATCGCGAGGAGAACCTCAAATGAATCCGAGTGCTGTGAAGTTGGCCTTTGGGGCGGGGATTCTAGTGCTTTCACTCCTACTCGCGCTGCCCTTGCGGTCGCAGGACGCTAACGCCACTTTGTCTGGCGCCATCACCGACGCATCGGGAGCTGTCGTTCCCAACGCGAAGATCTCCGTCAAGAATGTTGCCACGGGTCAATCCACTGAAACACAGACCGATTCGGCTGGTCTCTACCATGTGCCAAACCTCACACCTGGGGATTACGAGGTTTCCGTCTCAGCCGCAGGATTTAGCACTAACGTTTCTAAAGTGACCGTCGCCGCAGGAGCCAAGCAAACGATGAACTTGACGTTGCGTGGCGTCCTCTCTCTTGGCGACCTCGGCTTCCCTCAGACTCAAACCCAAGGAAATGCACAGGATCAGGCGAGACTCGATAAACGTTCGCACATGCTCAAGATTCACCAGCGGATCGGTTTGATAGATACCGCGCCTTTGATTGCCACGGTGATCTTAGGGGCCGGCGCCGGTGGAAAGAGCACGAGCACAAGCGACCGCTGGGCGCATCTGGTTCTCGGCTCAGTAACCGGAGATTTGTATTTCATCAGTGCTTACTATGCAATTCGGGCTCCCAAGATTCCCGGAACCGAAACGCGCGGTCCCATCCGCCTGCACAAGGCTCTCGCCTGGGTTCACGGCCCAGGCATGATCGCGACGGCCATTTTGGGCGCGATTGCTTTCGATCAAAAAAGCAAGGGGGAACATGTCCACGGAATCGCGCAGGCTCATGGACCGGTCGCCATCGTCACGGCCGCCGCTTACGGCGCTTCTATTTTGTCCGTTTCCATTAAGTGGTAAAGAGAACTCATGAAGGAAAAAATACTAATAGCCTTTTTGTTCCTCGCGCTCTCCTCGCCAGCCCAAACGGATAGCCAATGGGTTCTCTCACAATCGACTCTCACATATCACGTGTCTCACCCCCTCCATCAGACCGACGGAGTCAGCCATGCGGCGCGAGGCAAGGGCGTTTGCCACGCCGGACAATGCGATTTCTTGATAGCGGTGCCCGTCAAATCGTTCGATTCTGGGGACAGCAACCGCGATCTTCACATGCGTCAAGTGACGCGCGGCGGGGAATTCCCGATGGTCACTGTGCGCACAAGTTTGCCCGAAGACGCTGCCGCATCAACAACCATTCGTGCTGATCTGGAGGTCCAGTTTGCCGGCCAGACCGCCAAGTATAAGCAAGTTCCCTTCGAACAAACGAAACAAGGAAACGAGACGAAGATAACAGGCATCATTCCAACCACGCTGACGGATTTCAAAATCGACCCGCCGTCGCTCCTAACCGTCGCAGTGAAGAATGAAATACCCGTCCGCGTCGAAATGACCTGGCAGAAGCAGAAGTGACATGGCGATGAGAGGCTTGATTTCCACTGTTTTTGTGACTTGCGCATGCGCGAGCTCCGTGCAGGCTCAGGATGCGCTTTGCCGCGCGTCAGGATCACAGCGCGTTCAATGAAATTCTCCAATTCGCGGATATTTCCCGGCCATTCGCATGCTGCGAGGGCCTTCATAGCGACAGAAGGAACAGACTCAATTTTCTTCTGCATTTGTTTTGCAAATTTTTGCGCGAAATAACTGACCAGGAGAGGGATATCTTCGTTGCGATCCCGCAGGGATGGGATACGGATCGGAAAAACGTTCAAGCGGTAAAACAAGTCGCTGCGAAACTCGCGCGCCACAACCATTTTCTCCAGCTCGCGGTTCGTGGCGGCCACTAGACGGACATTCACTTTCCGCGTATGAGTGCTTCCAAGCCGTTCGAACTCGCGCTTCCACGCTTCGCCCCGGATTATCCAAATCCCACGGCACTCATTCGAACGGATAGGCGAAGAAGTTTGAATATGAGAAACGGATGGAATGGTCACGGACCCGCTTGTTAAACCAAGCCGTTTCTGGAGTTAGAGGTGAATAGGTTGGCGAAACCAGTCAAGAAATGACGCAAAGAGTTTCGACCGCTTGGCGAAGATATGCGATTGCTTCCTGAGCCACTCGATGAGCACCCGCACTCCACAACCCAGAGATACCGCGCAGAACACCAGTCCCAGATAGCCGCAAATGAAGCGGGCAAAATGAGTGATGGGTCCCGGCACACTCATGTGCAGGGCCAGAACAAACAGGACACTTCCAGCTAATCCTGCGGAGATGATGGTCTTCCACCACAATTGCCACGAAAAATGTTTGGACCACCAGCGGTCGAAAACACGATTCCGACTGAGCATCGGCATTGAGTCAGAGCGCGCCGCGCCTGGAGCTTGGGTGTTGGCTTCCCAGTTACGCAGCTGGAAAGCTTCATAATTGTCCGCTTCCACTCGCAAAATCATTTCTTTGTAGATATCCACTTCCCAGCATCCGTCGAGGCGAAAACGGAGCGCATTATTCGATTCGTGGACGACCAGTCCACGGAGGGGAACTAACGATTCTCCAGCTTTGATTTGCAGAACTACCTGGCGACCCAACCAATCCGAGTAAGTTTTTGACATATCTGCGACCACACTCCCCCGCCCGACACAATCGCAAAGGAGACAATGGAATGTCTGTCCAAAAGTGTACATTCTTTGATTCTGTGCCAATCGCGTCCCTTTCACTGAGTGGATCGCCGGGCTGGCCTGGGAGAAGGTGTTGCGGTTTCCCGGGGGCGACCTAATCAGATACTTGAGTACCGAATCATTTGTCCGGTTTCGGAGGCGTTTATCAGGGTGGAAAGAACTATGGCGGCGATCACGGCCGACTTGAAAACAAAGGACTTGGCGCAGCGAATCAGCCATTCGTTGCTCTCCACTTCTTTCATGAGGATTCGCGGGCCAGAGGCCCTAAAGGACAGATGGAATGAGAGGGCCGGTCTCCAGCGGGATGCGATAAGCTCCCAATGAAAGACGCGCTCGAAGCGCAATAGAAAGGAGACCGGCTATGAAGAAGAGTTACACTCTGGCGACACGTAGGAACATGATTTTTGGGGCGCCCAAACTAACCATTGGTTTGGATCTGGGAGACCGAACCAGTTATTGCTGCATTTTAAATGAGGCGGGGAAAGTGATACGGGAACACCGCCTGCCGACAACTCCGAAGGTATTCAGCGAGTTTTTAGTAGGATCCTGCGGAGTCGCGTGGCACTAGAAACCGGGACGCATTCCCCCTGGGTAAGCCGGCAGCTGGTCCAGTTAGGTCTAGGTACAAGTTGGGTACAACTAAGAGGGGGAAAATGGCGTTTCTTGTCCCGCAAGCGACGCCATATAAAGCGTTTATGGGATTCAGACGCCTGGTTCGGGACCAGGAGGTCGATGGTTCAAAAATCCATTCGCCCCGACCAATTCTTTTAAATTAGAACCAGTAATTTACAGAGAGACTCTTAGAGCCGCTGACCGCCTAGTGTCCGGCCAGGAGGTCCACGGTTCAAATCGAATCGCTCCGACTACGCTATTTCCCGTTCTCTCATAGACTTACATTGCGATTGCGTGATGTTCGGAACTGGCGGAAATTGTCCGACTTGTCCAACACTTGTCTAACGACTTCACCAACGGACAAGGAATCCGGTTATTCGGAGGTCAGGAGTGGATGGCGAATGTGTTTTGGTGAGCCAAAACTTTTGACATCAAGTAATTACAAAATTTGGGTAGACCATTCGTCTCTCGACCGAATGCGTGGGCTCTCTAACTGAACTCCGAAGGACCCGCATGTTGCTGAAACCGGGGAATTTTCTGCAATCCATCCAATCTCAACCGGCGCTGTCATAGAAACGTAATACTCCTGTCGGACTCCGAGAGGTGTTATTGGTCGCGCAGGCTGAGATTTATGCCGAGAAAGATGGGCAAGAGTAGTAGAGACTTCGGTTCGCAACCGAATGCTGGCCAATTTCGGAGGCGATGGAAGGGTTACGATAAGGCTCTCGATCATTGCCCAAGGTTGCTCAGCAAGTACGTCGGCGAATCCGCCAGCCGATCTTGTCAACAATCATCTGCCAGTTCGTTGGGCCTCGGTGGCCAGCTCGGAAGAGCGAATCGGCCGCGCTCTTCATGAAGCTCTGAATGTTCTCCACCGATACATCAGCCTCTTGCAGTGCCTGCCGCGCGCGCTTCGACAGACTCTCGATCCATGGGCGTTCGCGTTTTGTGTAAGTTTTAGGACACAGCGTTTCTTCGCGAACACGATAGCCCGCCTAAGATTCAAGCAAGATGAAGTCAAACCTCGAAGAAAGCAGATGGAACTCTTCCTGCAAGATCTATGTCGGAATCGGCGTTCCAGCGTTGGTAACTCGAAGAGGAATCATGGTCTCTCTAGGCGGGCGGCGATGGTGGTGGATAGGAGGATTGGCGATAGTGGCCGCTGGTTTTGTAGCCGGCGCTGTCCTGTGGCAGGCCTCGGGGGCGCTCAAGCTTACGAAACAGGAACTTCGAGCGGAGCGCGAGTTGGGATTCACAGTGCGGCTGTTTTCTCCCAAGCAAAATCTTGACTATGAAACGGTACGTTCGCCGGAAGTTTTCGCACAGGTAGCGCACTTCCAAGACAGCTTGTACGTCGCGGGACCTGCAGGCCTGCTGCAATACGATTTGCGCGGCAATCTTGTCCGTGAATTCTCCGCGGGGCGGGACTTGCCCGGCTCGCCGTTAGTGGCAGCGGCGGTTGGACAAGTCGCAGGAGCAACGCAGCCAGAATTAATCCTGGCCACTGCGGACCAAGGCATTCTGCTGTTCGATGGGCAGAATTTCCGGCAACTCTATCCCGCAGACGCGGATGTGCGCACGGTAACCGCGATCCTGCCGGTTACGAGCGGACACCTCCTCATTGGCACGAAAAAACGCGGCGTGCTGGTCTATGACGGAAAGACCATTCAGGAGTTGCATCCCACGCTGGGCCATTTATATGTCCAGGCGCTGGCGGGCTCCGACGTGGACTTGTGGGTTGGGACGCTGGATCAGGGAGTCCGGCACTGGCACGCGGGGACAACAGATGTGTTTGCAGAGGAACAGGGGCTCCCGGATCGGCAGGTGCAAGCCATCACATTGGCCGGAGATAAGGCTTATGTCGGAACGCCGCTGGGTGTAGCGGAGTTGGATGGGGGCCGCTTTTCACGCGTGTTGGCCAACGGAGTCCTGGTGACCTGCCTCCATGTTGAGGGCGACGAGTTGTGGATTGGTTCAGAGGATCAAGGCGTCGTTCGCGTGCCGCTTGCCTCGAATCTTCGGCATTCCGCGTCTCGGGACAGCGCCGGCATGGATGCAGAGGAGGTCCGGCAAATCCAGGGAACTGAGCAAGGAGTAATGGTCCTCACGCGCAATGGTATTTTCCAGGTCAAGGCGAATGGCTTTGGGTGGCAGGAGGTGCTCAAGCCGCGGCCCGCGGTTCTGAGCGACCGAAACATATCCGCTTTGGCGCGCGACGCCAATGGCCAACTGTGGGTCGGCTACTTCGACCACGGCCTCGACGTTCTGCCGGACGGACCGGCACGCCCGGCGCACGTCGAGAATGAGCACGTTTTTTGCGTCAATCGCATTTGGCCTGATACGAAGAGCGGCACGGTGGAAGTAGCGACCGCGAACGGTTTGGTGCGCTTCGGAGCAAGCGGGAAGCCGGAGCAGGTTTTAGGAACAGCGGACGGCTTGATAGCCGAGCACGTCACGGACGTGGTGCCTTACCACGATGGATTAGCCATTGCGACTCCCGCCGGCATCACGTTTCTGGACGGTGAGGGCGCGCGCAGCATGTACAGCTTTCATGGACTTGTGAACAACCACGTCTATGCACTGGCAGTGGCGGACGACGATCTGATGGTGGGGACGTTGGGAGGCCTTTCCGCAGTCGAAAAGGGATTCGTAAGAGCAAATTTCACAGCAGGGAATTCCGGATTGAAGCAGAACTGGATTACGGCGGTCGCGCGGGTCGGCGACGAATGGATGATCGGAACTTATGGGAGCGGCGTGATGGGGCTCGACAGCACGGGAAAGTTCCACGCGTACCAAACGGCGACCACCGCCACTGAGATTAATCCCAACGCGATGCTGGTAACCAAGGACCACGTTTTCGCAGGAAGCCTGGATCAAGGACTCTACGTTTACGACCGCGAGAAAGAGCGCTGGACGGTCATTACGGACGGTTTGCCTTCGGCGAATGTGACGGCACTTGCCGAAGGCAGCGGGTACATCTACGTGGGCACGGACAACGGCCTGGTGCGCATTGAGGAGAGCAAATTCTAGCCATGAATCGAACATTGGGCATCCTTTTGCTTTTGTTATTGGCGCCCTTTCCCGCTTTCTCGGACGGCGGCGTACTGATTCCGCGAGACAAGTCCCAGCCCGATCCCGCCATTCTTTCTCTTGAGGAAATGGAAATTACTGTTGAGATTGACAATGGCGATGCTCGCGTCTTTGTGCGCCAAATCTTTGCTAACCATACGGCGGGCATTCAGGAAGGGAACTACGTTTTCGCGTTGCCGAGCCGCGCGACGGTTTCGGATTTTGCCGTATGGGACGGGCCTGTGCGCATTCCCGCGGTCATCCTGGAGCGCAAGCGCGCCGGAGAGATTTACAATGAACTGAAGCAGCAATCCATTGATCCGGGACTGCTTCAAATGGGGGAGCGCGGCTCCGAGGAAGCCAAGCGCAGCGCCATTTTCAGTGCGCGGATTGTCCCAATTCCGGCATACGGCACGAAGCGTCTGGAATTCGAATACCACGAGACGATTCCGGTCGAGAATCTCAAATCGTATTTCGCGATTCCTCTGCGCCCGGATGCCTACCATGCGCAAATGGCGCACCATCTCCGAATCAATTTCGAACTGCGGTACGCGCATGTTCTGACCAACTTTCAGGCGCCCGCGAAGACTTACTCGCTGCAGGTCGCGCAGAATACGCCTCAGGTTGTGCGTGGGGTGTTCGAAGGCGAGAACGTTAATCTCACCGAGGATTTCGTGGCGACGTTCGATCTGGACAAAGCGGGGAGCGACACGTTGGCGGTTATTACGCACAGGAATCCATTGAGCGGGCAGCCTTCGCCCACGGAGACTGCGCCGGTTCGAAACACAAACGAACCGGGTTTCTTCGCGGTTGATGCGCTGCTCGGTTTTGGAGCGAATCATCGTGCAACAAAAGATTCGCCCACGGGTGCCGCCCCAACAAAAACAGTCGTGATTCTGTTCGATACGTCGTTATCCATGCAGTGGGAAAAGCTCGAACGCAGCTACCAGGCCCTGGAGACCTTGCTGCACGCATTGAAGCCCGAAGACAAGTTTAATTTGATTCTCTTCAATAGCCAGGTTCAGCCGCTTCAACGGGCGCCGGTTGCTGCCGACAGCAACAACGTGCAGCATGCGCTCGATTTCGTGCGCGCCAGCCGCTTGCGGGGTGGCACCGATCTTCAGAAAGCGCTGCGAGAAGCGCTACGGGAATCCGGCGCTTCCGGAGGCAATCCATATTTGGTGCTGCTGAGCGACGGTGGCGCAACCGAAGGACTCATCAAAAACACGAAACTGGCGTCCACGTACGAAGCGGATTGGCAGCGGCTGCCCGAAGCGAGCCGGCCAAAGACCTACATCTTCGGCGTGGGTGACGACGCGAACTTGCCTCTCTTCAAGCTGCTGGCGCGGGAAGACGGTGTTCTGGAAAACGTGCTTTCTACAGAACCGATCGAATTCAAGCTGAATTCGTTCCTCTCGAAGATTGGGCGCAGTCCGGTCGGGCAACTGGCAGTGACGGTTTCGCCGGAATCCGCAGTGGATGCTGTTTACCCATTGCAGGACGCGGCCTTCGCCGGGTCGGAAGCGGCCTGGGTGGGCCGTTATCAAAAGCCGGCGCAAGAGGTTGGCTTTAGCGTGCATGGCGTGAGAGACGGGGCGCCTGTGTCCATGTCGTCTAAAGCGAATTTGCCGAGCGCATCCGCCGAGCATCCACAACTTCCGAGGCTCTGGGCGCGGGCGCGTGTGGATGCATTGCTGGAAAAAATCGAGCGTGATGGTGAAGATGCGGCTTCCATTGAGGAGATCATCTGTCTTTCGCGCCAATACAAATTTGTGACGCCGTACACATCGTTCTTGGCGGTGCCACGGGCGCTGCTGCGGCCGCGCGTGATTCGCCCGGGAGACCCGGTGATTCGAGTGAAGACGGACCCGGCGATTGTCTCAGTCGTGGCGCTGTTTCCGTTTGGACTTGTGAAGTCCTTGCGATATTTGCCCAGCGAAGACACCTGGCAAACGCGCTTCCTGGTTCCTACGGACCTGGCGGATGGAACGTATGCGGTTCGCTTGGTGATGCGTGACCGTTCCGGGCAAACCTACCGTGAAGCGAAGACCTTCGTGATTGCCAGCAAGTCGCCGACGGTGCAGATCAAGCTGCCAAAAACGCGCTACCGGCACGGTGAAACGCTGGACTTGAAGGTTTCCGCGTCGCAGAGCACGCGCACGCTTGTGGCGCGGCTCGAAGGCGCTGCGCCCGTGAGTTTGCATTGGGATGCGAAAGTCAACGCCAACACCGGCGAACTGTTCATTCCGGATCAGATGATTCCGGGAACTTACCATTTGATAGTCACGGCGGAAGACATAGCGCACAACATGGGTTCTCAGGGGGTGGACATTGAAATCGTTCCGTGAATTCGCTCCCAATCGCACATGGAGCATCGGCGCCGCGGTTCTTATTGTCGGCGCCGGTACGTTCGCGCTGACAGCCAAGGGCGAGTTGCCCGCCTGGATCCACAACATCGAGGCAAAAACGGATGTAGAACGGGCCTTTTTCCGCGCAATGCAATTGCCGTATGGCGAAGTGCTGTTTCGCAGGCCGGCGGCAGAAACGCGTCCCGCCCTCGGAGACTTGATTCAGCAACAGCCAGCAAACGCGGATTTGTATTCGCTGCGCGCACTCGAAGATGAGCAGCAGCTCGATTTCACAGCGGCGGAGCGTGATTGGAAGTCGTACGCCGACAAGGCGCCAAACAAGGCCGCTGCGGAACAAGATCTGGCGGATTTTTATCGCCGCAGGCTGCGGCCGCAAGACGAAATCGCAACCTTGCGAATCATTGGTGATTCGCCGGCACTCGCGACCGAAAAGCTGACGCCGTCCAATCAGCAGACTTCGTGGAGCGCCTTCGAACGCATTCTCGCCGTTATTCAGGCGCAAGCGCCGCCCAAAGAATCCACCATCACGACCTATCGTGCGTGGATTGCACGCTATCCGAAGGAGGAACAGCTTTACGTCCGGTTCCTCGAGTACCTGGTGGCGCAGAAGGAGTTCGACGCAGCCAACCAGTTGATCGCCGCGTATCAAAAGCAATTTCCCAAGGACGAAATCTTTCCGGTGAAAGCCAGAGCCCTGGTGGAATACAAGCAAAGCTCCATTCAACAGGGACTGGCGGTCTACGAGAAGAGCTTTCAGCCGTTATGGCAACCGGAGCTTGTGAAGGGTTATTTCGACCTTCTGGCACAGACGCAGGGCTTGCGCAAGTTCCTGGATGCGGCGCGCGCTGCTCTTAACAAAAATCCCGAGGACCTGAACGCAACCACGCGCGTTTTCTATTACTACCAACAACAGGGCAAGCTGGATGCCGCGGAGCAGGCCATCACCAGCCTGAGGCTGCACAAAGAGGCGGCAAATTCCGCGTGGACAGCGCAAGAACTCTACATTTGCGGGCGCCTGCTCGAAGACATTCACTCGTATCCAGAAGCCGCGCGCTACTATTTCGCGCTTTACAACAGCAAGGGCGCGCCGGATGCGCAAGAGCGCGCGCTTACGCGACTGACCGACATGCTTCTGACTTCGCCGGAATCCCCGATTCGCCTGGGCAGCGGCGAATTGTCCATATATAAGGACATCGCCACGCTCGACCAGGGGCCTGGCTACTTCAACGGGATCCTCTCGCTCATCTTGAATACGACGTCTGCGGACAGGGCTTACCCCGACGAAGAACAGCGCGCGTTTTCTTACTTCCGGCGTTCACGGGGCGCCGAATTGCTGGCGCTCTTGGACAAGAGTTTTCCAAACGCGGCGGGCCGGCCGGAGTTGCACGTCAAACTGCTCGAGTTTTATTCGAGCACCGGTCAGAGCGAAGCCCTGCTGCTGGGAGGAAAAGAGTTTCTCGCGTCGTTTCCGAAGTCGCCTGATCGCACGCGCGTTGCGCTGCTGATGGCGGACGCGGACGCGCGGCTGGAGAAACCGCAGGACGAATTCGCGATTTATGACGCAATTCTGAAGGAGCTTGCCGACGAAGCGGACAGGATTCCGCTGGGGAGCCGTGTCGTGGACACCGGAAACTTTGGTGGTCCGCAAGGCTACCAACGCTATCAGCAGGCCGCGAATCAAGACATGGAAGGCGAGGCTGGCGGTGAAGAACAGGAAGGACCGCCCGCGCGGGGACAGGTCCCGAGCTCCGCATTTCAAGTGGGAAGAACCCCCGAGACGCAGGAGACCGGCCCGCGTTCGGCCGAGTATTCGCGAGTCCTCGAGCGCTATCTGGCGCGGCTCGTGCAGCTGAAAGAGGTCCCGCCGGCGCTCGGTGTTCTGCGCCGGGAGATTGATCACAACCCCGACGATTCGGGCCTGTACGAGCGTCTCGCGGTTTTTCTGCAGCAAAACAATCTCAGCCAGGAAGAGGAGGAAGTGTACCGGCGAGCCTTCGCGCGTTTCGCCGATCCCTCCTGGTACAGCAAGCTGGCGCGCCTCTACCTGCGCTACCGGAAATATTCCGCGCTCGAGCAGCTGACGCAAGATGCAGTGAAGCAGTTCGACGGCAGCGTGCTGCAAACGTACTTCGCGTCGGTCGGCGGGAGTACTCCGGCGATGTACGTGCGTGTGAATCAATTTGCCAACGCGCGATTCCCGCACAATCTCTATTTCGTTCGCAATTTGCTGCAGGCTTATCACTCGAAACCTACCCATGACCAAGCGGCTTGGACGGCGCTCATCCGACAGCACTGGTTTGAAGACGCCGGATTGCGAAGTCAGTATTTTGAGTATCTTTCTTCCAATCATCAGCTGGAGCAGGAGTTGAGCTCTCTGCGGCAATCGGCGCCAGCGATGGGGGCTGCGGGGTGGCCGGACTTTGTGAAGAAAAACCCGGCGGCAGCCACGGAACTGGCCGACGCGGAAATCTGGCGCTCGCATTTTGAAGAGGGCGCGCCGGTTTTGCAGGGGCTGGCCGAGGTGTATCCTGCCGAACAGGAACTCGACCGCACAGCCTCTTCGGTTTTCCGTTCGCTGGCTTATTTTGACCCGGCAAAGACAGCGATAGCCGTGCATATTGAAGAAAATCTTCTGGCTGCGAATCCCGGCAACACGGAGATTCTTGGCCGCATCGGGGACATCTACGCCGATCGCGATCTGTTGCAGCAAGCCGCTCCGTATTGGGAGCGCATTCCGAAAGTGACTCCGGGACAGCCGGATGGCTACTTGGAAGCAGCCACGATTTACTGGGACTACTTCGATTTCAGCAATGCGCTGCGGCTTATGGATGAAGGCCGAAAGAAATTAGGGAATCCGACTCTTTATGGATATGAAGAAGGCGCGATTTACGAGACGCAGAAGGATTATACGAGAGCTGTGCGCGAATACGCGGACGCGGCGGTGGCGAGCGATATGCCGCCCGCCGAGGCGGATCGGACAACGGGAAACTCGCCCGCTCTGGGACGTCTGCTGGAGTTGGCGCGCCGTCCGAAACTCCGCGACCTAGTGAACGACACGACCGAAAAGCTGGCAGTGGATTCGCACTACGCGATGCCGGCCGTCAATCTACGGATACGCGTTCTGGAAGCGGCGAACGAAGCGCCGCAGATGGCGGCCTTTCTTGGCGCGGCGCTGGATCACGCCGAAACCATTGAACAGGCCTCGCAAATCGAGTTGATTGCGCAGCAGCGATCCCTCGAGTCCGTGCGGCAGAAGGCACTCGAGAAGCAGGCCGCGCTTGCGACGGATCCTGTGACGCGAATCCAGTTGCTCTATGCGCTGGTGCGGTTCTATGAAAGCAAAAAGGATTTTGCCGCAGCGCAGCGAAATATTGAGGCGTTGTATCAGGCAAATCCCAAGACTCTGGGAGTTGTGCGCTCAACGGTGGACTTCTACTGGCGCGTGAAACTATACCCGCAGGCCATCGCTGTGCTGCGGCAAGCTGCCAAGGACGCCTACCCGCAGCTAAGCACCCAGTTTACGTTCGAAGCCGTGCGCAAGTGCACAGAAGCGAAGGATTATCCGCAGGCGCGCACGCTGCTGGACGGCCTGTTGAAGGATTCGCCTTACGACAGCCAGTATCTCGCAGCAATGGCGGACTCCTACGCGCGGGCGGGCGACGCACAGGGCTTGAAGCAATTCTATCTGGATAAAATTGCATTGTTCCGGAATGCGCCGCTGGGCGCCGACGACCGCAGAAGCCGGATCGCAACCCTGCGCCGCGGGCTGATTCCCGCGCTGACGCAACTTAAGGACTACCCCGGCGCGGTGGATCAATACATCGAGTTGATTAACAACTATCCGGAAGACGAGGCGCTTACCACGGAAGCAGCTCTCTATGCGCAGAGGTATCAGCGCGAGAAGCAGGTGCTGGATTTCTATTCGAAGACTATTCAGCAGTCGGCGCGCGACTACCGATGGTCCATGGCGCTGGCGCGCCTGCAAAGCAGTCTGGAAGACTATCCGGCGGCGATTGATGCGTATGGAAAATCGATCGCCATCCGGCCGGACCGAACCGACTTGCACATCGCGCGCGCCACGCTGGAAGAGCGGTTGCTGCGATTCGACGATGCGGCCAGTGATTACGAGCATCTCTACCAACTGGCTTACAAGGACCCGAAGTGGATGGAGAAGATCGCGGAGGTGCGTGCTCGGCAAGGGCGTAGCGCGGATGCTGTCGCTGCGCTAAAGACCGCGCTCATTGACGTGGCTCCGGAGCGGGCTGGGAACTACTTCGAGGTCGCCCACCGGCTGGAAGGCTGGGGCATTCTGGAGCCGGCAAAAAGCATTGCGGAGCAAGGCATCAGTCTAGCCGGCGACGAACTACTGGCCACGCCGGAAAATCATGAAGCCGCAAGAATCTATGTGCGCGTAATGACACGCCTCCGGCAGCAAGACAAAGCCTACGCGACTCTGCAAAATGCCATGAACGCGGCGTCGAATTTGCTCCCGGTCCTGAAAGAACAAGTCGCCAAGCAGGGAATCGCCGGTGTTTCCGACAAAGAATGGCGCGAGCACGTCCTGGCCACGCGAAAACAAAACGCGCGGAGCGGTATGCGCATGGCGCTTACGGAAATGGGCGCGACCGTTTCGCGCTACTTCACTCCCGAACAAAAGGTCACATTCGCGGCCTTTGCTGAGACACTGCGCGCTCCCATGTCTGACGCAGACGTGAGGGAGTTTGCCATACCACTCGCACAAGCAGCCGGATTGGCCGACCAGGAAGCCAGTTGGCGCTACGGGCTGGTGACAACGGCTCCGATGGATCCCGTCAATTCGGGCCAACTCGCCGCGTTCGAGCAACTTCAGCGGGAAAGGCTGAAATTTACCGAGCTCGCCCAGCAACTGGAAAACGTCGTTCCGCGATTCCCACCGCAATTTCGCAATGCGGTCGTCCTGGACGCGGCAGAGGCCTACCGCGCCGCGGGCGACACCGACAACGAGTTTCGTTTGCTGTCCAGCGCGGGCACCAACAATCTCGTCGGCGCCAACCAGGCGCGGTGGTTCGCTCTTCTCTTCGAGAAGGATCCGCAGAAGCTCGCGCAGATCGCCGGAGCCTGGTTGCCCTGGGGGCAGGCGGCCGCGGACTTTGTTCTGGCAAACGGAGAAGCGGAGTTGGCCAATGCCGTAGTCACTGCGCGCAGCAGCTCACGCCCGCCGGTTTGGGGCAAGTCGTACACGGCCCTGGTCGGACTCTACTTTGCGGAAAGCGAGCCCGCCATCAATACAGCGTTTGTGAACGCTCTCGGAGATCAAACCATCGCGGAGCGGATCGGCAAGCAGGTTGACCGGAACACTCAACTGGTGGGAGATATCTGGTTTTATTATGCCTCGCGCTACGGCGAATATCTCGCCGATACGCGGCAAGGTATGCCCGAGGACTTCCTTCCCGCCGAATTGGAACACAGCCCCGCCTCGGCGGACCCCTATCTTTCTCTCGGCGACTACTACATGGATCTGGGAGACACCGGCAAAGCCATCGAGCAGTACAAGTACACGCTGGAGCTTGCGCCAGCGCGTGTGGATATTCACGACAAACTGGCGCTTGCTTATTTCAAATCCAAGAATCGCGCGGAAGCTGTCGCGCAATGGAAGCTGTTCTTTGCGGCGGAACTCAACCAAGTGAACGACACGCGGTTGCCGGAGACTTTCTGGGCGGATTTCGGCCGTGCGTGTGAGCACGTGCGTACACGTGGTTTGTTTGCGGACCTGAAGCCTGAAATCGAGCAGCTCGTTCGCGCCTACCTGCATCGCAACGGGAACTATCGTTCCAACGCGGTGCTGCACAGTGTCTATGTGCTGCAAAGCGATCCCGCAGCGGCGACAAGCTGGTTGCTCGAGCTTTCCGCCGCGGCGTCCGATCCCACCATCGTTCTGCAGGACATCGTGGATATATCGTGGATTCCGCTGGCGAATCGCGGGCCGCTCTACCAGCGCATCCTCGAGGCCGTGCAGGCGGCGACCGCAAAGGCGGAAGGACTGCAACAGGAAAATGCGCGAGCCGTTTGGTGGAGTTGGCAGCTTCGTTGGGTGAAGTATCTGGTCGCGACGAAGCAATACAGCCAGGCCGCTGACCTCATCGCTACGTTCGAGAAGAACCCGACGGTTTCGGATTCCTCCCCGCTCGTTCCGTTTGAAATGGAGTGCGCCGCGAAACTGGGAACGCTGGACACGATTATTTCCGGGTACAAGGCAGATCCGCAAACAGCGCCCGGGGCGGAAAGCCTGCGGACCGCCGCCCGGCTGCTTTTTGACGACGGCGATAAGCAATCGGCGAGGAAAATCCTTGAATTCGTGTTTGCGCGCGAACTGGAAGGGCACCAGCTTGTTGCCACGAATTTCCTGGGATTGGCCGAGATTCGCATCGCTGACGGTGACACGCAGGGGGCGGTCACGCTGCTCAAGCGGCTCGTTCTGGTGGTCGGTGATGCCTATCAGAATATGGATTCGTCGGCGGCGCTGTTTGAAAAGACCGGGCATCCCGCGGAGGCGGTGATGTTCCTCGAACCGCTTGCCAAGGCTACTCCGTGGGAGCCGTCCTGCCAACTGAGGTTCGCCAAGGCGCAACTCGCAGCCGCACAGGACAAGACAGCGGCAGCGCAAAGCCTCGCGAAGCTCGCTGCAGCGTCCGAGAATCCGTATGCGCTTCGCGTGCAAGCGGCCACGGCGTTGACGGGTTTGCCGCAGTCTAGCGACTTTCGGAGCGCTGAGCTGAAGCTTCTGGCGACAGGCACGAAAGACATTACTCCGGCGGCCGCAGACCATCCTTATTTCTATGATTCGCGCTTGGCTGCCGCGCAGAACTCAACTGAAGCACACGCCAAGATGGAAGTGCTTCGGAAAGCGCTGGCGGATTCGCCGTCGAGAGAAGATGCGCGCGTACCTTTCTTCCGCGCGGCCATCTCCATTCCGGAGGACGAACGCGCACTGGCTTCGATCGAGCAGCTGCTGCAAAGAAGACAGCTCGGCCGAGTCGCGCCAGCCAATCCAAACGACGAGGAGATTCTCGGCTCCGAGGAGACCGATGCCAGCCAAGGCGAAGTGGAAACTTCGCCGGGCCTCACGCTGCAGCCTTCTCAGCAAGCCGCGCTTGCCCACGAAGTCGCTTTGGCGATGCTGCGGCTTGACCGTTTGGATGAGGCGGCCTCTTACCTGCAAATCGCGCAGAAGCTCGAAAAATCGCCCGCCGAGCTGAAGCGCATCTCCGCGCAGTTGCAGGACGTCAGAGCACGATTGCGACGTCAACACACAAACGCGGCGCGCCAGCCGATTCTGCACGCGGAGTTGGAGCAGGATCGCCTGGTTCGGCCGCGGCTCGTTGCACAGGCTGCCGCACCCGCAAAAACACTCGCGAAACCAGGAGGAAAGCCATGAAACGCGCTATCTTGGTTGCACTTTTGTCGGTCGGATTTTTTGGCGTGACCTGGGGAGCGTACCGCGTGGCTACTCCGGGCGAGCCTGAACTCTCCCACTTTGTGCCTTCGGGCGCGCTCCTCTACCTGCAAGCCAAAGATTTTGCGTCGCTGTTGGGGGACTGGGACAAGTCCCATGAAAAAGAGAATTGGCTCAAGAGCAAGAATTACGATGTCTTCTCACAATCGCGCCTGCTGCTCAGGTTGCAGGATGCCAGCAACGAGTTTTCCAAGGCCGCGGGTGTGCCGGTGGGCGCGGATTTGCTGCATCAAGTGGCCGGCAAGCAGAGCGTTTTGGCCCTCTACGATATCGGGAAACTGCAATTTCTGTACATCACCCGGCTTGCTTCCACCGACTCTATGCAGTCCGCGCTCTGGCAAACACGTTCCCAATTCGAGACGCGCACGGCGGGAGGCGTCAACTTCTTCTATCGCCAGGATCCAGAATCCGATCGCGAGGTAGCCTTCGCGGTAACCGGCGACCATCTTTTACTGGCGACGCGCGAAGATTTGATTGCCGGAGCCCTGCAACTGCTGGCAGGTGACAAGGCGCAGAGCGCGGAAGCGGAGCCCTGGTGGATGCGCTCGGTTGCGGCGGGCGGCGCACCGGGCGATCTGCGTATGGTCCTGAACCTCGAGAGAATCGTTCCGAGTTCCTACTTCCGATCCTACTGGATACAGCAAAACATTACGGACATGAAGCAGTACAGCGCCGCAGTTTCCGATCTCACGCGCTCCGCAAAGGAGTATCACGAGGAGCGCGTCCTGTTGCGAAAGGAGGTCGCCCACGAAGCTCCGGAATCGAAGGGACCGGCAGCTGTTGCTGAGATTCTTAGCCTCGTTCCGGCGAATACCGGCATCTACGAAGCAAAGGCCGATCCCGATGGCAAAGAATGTCTGGAGTTGCTGACCACAAAAATCCTCGCACCACATCTGGGCCCCGCGGCGCCGGACAAGCTGGCTCCTCAGGTCCAACTGGGCGGCGGCGAGACGGGTTCCGCTTCGGACCTGGAGACGCGAATCGACCAGCCACCGACACAAGATTCCGTCAAAGGCGATGGCAGCGCACCGATGCAAGCCGTGTTTGCCAAGAATCACGTTCTCGCGCAACTGCAGCTACAGAGCACCGAGCGCGATTCCGCCGGCGTATTCATCCGCATTCACTCCGCTGTGGCGTTTCGCGGAGAAGCTGACTGGGACGAACAGGCAGTGCATGCGGCGCTGGTTGAGTTTGTTCGCCCGGGACTTACCACCGGACTGTTGGGCGTCGGATGGAAAACCGCTTCCGGTTACAGTGTGCTGGATGGTCTTTGGCCGCTGGCCGTCGCCGTTCGTGGAAAGTACCTAATCATGTCGGACAATGCCGCCTTCTTAGCCAGCGCTCTCGAAGGCGTAAATAAAAAACCGTCAGCCTCTGCCGCCGTGTTTGCTGCCGTATTCGATCATCAACACGAGCGGGAAAACTTCGTCACGTTCGCCAAAATGCTGGACTTGGGTTCCGGCGCTCCTCAGAATGGCGGAAGCCCGGAGTTCTTCTCTGAGAACATGGCCAGCCTCAGTTTTACGCTGAAGGGCGTTTCTTCTGAGAAGATTGTTATTCACGATGCCGCCGACCGCCAGACGCAAACGGTCGTTTACACATGGGCGCAATAGCCGATCGAAAAAACGCTGGGCATTTCCTCCTGTTCCTTTTCCTTGGGTTTCTTGCGGCTCCTGCCTTCTGCCGGCAATCTGAACCCGCGAGCAGCGCCACGCGCTCTCTATTCGCGCAATCCGCTGTCGAAATTCTTCAGCGTGACTACGCAAGAAGTGAAACATCGTATCTTTTGCTGGATGCGCGGTCCGGCGCTGTCCTCTCAAGCCACTGGAAGAATTCCGATCAGCCCATTCCGCTGGGTTCTCTGGTGAAACCTTTTACGGCGCTGGCATATGCCGGAGGGCATGATTTCCGCTATCCCATTTACGAATGCAAAGGCAAAGCGAGTGGATGCTGGCGGCCTCAGCCGCACGGCAAACTTGACGTTATTTCCGCAGTCGCTGTCTCGTGCAACACCTATTTTCATCTTCTGGCGGAGAGTGTCTCTCCCGAGCAGCTTGCTTCGCTCGTCCAGTCCTTTGGACTCGAATCGCCCGGCGCCGAGTCCACAGCCGCTAATTTCATGGGCCTGGGAGCGCGGTGGCGCATTTCCCCGCTGCACATGGCGCGGGCTTATCTCGAACTGTATCGCCGCAAGGATCAGCCCGGCGTGTCTCCACTGATCGAAGGAATGCGACAATCGGCCCTGCACGGCACGGGCGCTGCGATTGGACATCAACTGAAACAAACTACGGCTCTCGTGAAAACCGGCACTGCGCCTTGCACGCATGCTTCCTGGGCTCCCGCGGATGGCTTTGTTCTTGCGCTAGTTCCCGCGGAGCAACCCGAAATTCTTCTCTTCCTCCGCATTCACAGCGTCACCGGCGCAAAAGCTGCGGAAACCGCCGGCCGCATGCTTCGGCAGATGGAGGAATGACGCAATGCGTTGGCTCTGCACATTGCTTCTCTCGCTCGGGCTTCCCATAATCGCGCCGGCGCAGACGGTCCGCATCGGCGTGCTCGGGATTTTTCATACGCAACACCTTACGCTTGCAGCCGATCCCGCGGGAGAGTTGCTCATTTCGGCTGCCAATCAGCGAATCTTCTTGCGTGCGGGATCCACCTGCAGCCTCCTGCGCATCCGGTCCGCGGGCGCAGACTTGCTCCTCAGTTGCGGGGGCAAGGAAGTCCGCGCAACCCAAATGCGCGCCTCCGGCCGCAATCAGCAAGCCACCGAGCTCGTTATCGCGGTGCCTGGCAAAATCAAACGGCGCTACTTCGGTGTGCTCGACCTGAAGGTCACCAACGGCGAGTTGGTCCCGATCGTCACAATGGACCTGGAAACCGCGGTAGCGTCCGTAGTGCAGGCGGAATCCGCTCCGGGCACCCCGCTCGAGGCTCTGAAAGCTCAAGCGGTCGTCAGCCGTTCTTATTTTGTTGCCGGCGGCGGGCGCCACTCGAACTTCGATTTCTGCGACCTCGCCCATTGCCAGGTTCTTCGCGAACCGCCCGACGTCGATAGCCCTGCAGCTGCTGCTACAGTCGCGACGCGCGATCTCGTGCTTCTTTTCGATGAGAAACCTGTCACCGCCATGTTCACGCGAAGTTGCGGCGGGCACACACGCACTCTCGCGGAAATCGGCTTGCCTCAAACCGCTTATCCCTATTTTTCTGTGCTGTGCGATGTCTGTTACAAGAATCCAGTCCGCTGGACCCGCAATGTCTCGCGCGATGATGCTTCGCTACTGCTCCGTGGAGAAATCGGGCGCCTCGCGATTGATCGCGTGCTCGGTTGGAACGCTGTTCCGAGCGACAACTTCATAGCGCACGAAGAGGATGGGGAAGTGATTCTGGAAGGTATCGGTCAAGGACACGGTCTCGGTCTCTGCCAGCGTGGCGCGCGCAGCATGGCGCAACACGGCTCCGATTTCCGCGAGATTCTCGAGCACTACTTCCCGAACACGCGGTTGAAAGTTCTTTTCTCGGTACCTAAGTCTATGAGTTTCGACTAGCGCGATACTTCGAGATTGCATTAGCTGCGTAAGCCTCTCTACGTCTTGGTTGCACAGCAGTTGCACCAGTGTGCCCAAACAGGGGTATTTTGCACAAAAGTTGGGCGTCGCATCCGAACGTGACTTGTTGATTCCGAACACCAGGCTGTGAAACGAGGGAATTTGCTAAACCGTTGCGGACAGATCCGTGCGAAATTTGTCCGAGACTTTAATGAGTCGCTTTGAAACGGGCTGTCATAAAAACGTAATACTACCTACACACTGTTCATACCAACATCCCTTGCAACAACGTTGCTCAATCGTTCCCGTGGCGAATGATGCCGGTTCTTTGTCAACTGCTCTTGTGCCAGCGCAAATGTCTCTTCCCCCACCAATGCAGGCACGGCACTTCGATCCACTCGATCGAGCCGTTCATGATTCGCTATTGCGGTTTGCGATGCCATTCCGCTGTCGCAGTGGCCGAGTGATGCGCTGGCGTGGTCGTAGTTCCGTCTTTCCGTAGCAAGCCTTGCCCTGGTATGCCGATTGCGCAGTATGCCCCACACCGTGGATCGCTCCAGCGGTCTTCCCGTCCGTGTCGCAATTCCACGCTGGTTCAACAGCCGCGCAATCGCGTTGATACTGAGGTGTTTTAGTGCATACAGTTCGAACACCATGCGGACCACCTCTGCTTCACTTTCCAACACTTCATAATAGGCTGCCGAAGCGTCCGTCTTTTTCATATAACGATAGCCGTAAGAGCTCCGGAGAGTACATTCACCACTCCCTCCGCGCTTTGTGCCGTTTTCCTCTGCGACTCCGTTCGGCAATCTGCGCACGCTCATATTCGGCGATCATTCCCTGAACTGCACCACCAGTTGATCCTCGGGGCTGCCACTGGTTGGCGATTTCAGAAAAACGATCTCCACACCGGCGCGCGTAGCTCTTCGGCTAACAGCACCTGATAGGCATACTTGCGGCTGAGTCGATCCGGTGAATAGATCAAGACGGTTGCGATCTGTCCTTGTGCTGCCAAATCGCGCAGTGCCTCGAGGCCAGGTCGCAGCAAACTCGCGCCGCTAAACCCTTCGTCTTGAAAAACCCACTCCGGTGGTACCACGTATCCGTTGGTCTTGGCATGTTCCAGCAAGGCCGCTGTTTGACTGGCAATCGTGTGGTCCTCTTTCTGACGGTCTGAAGAAACACGTGCGTAGATCGCCGCTGGCTTGTTCATTCGGGGTCTCCTCCACCGAAGTCATTTCCACCGATCCCACCGGTCGACGTATTGGCGGGACGAGAAGTTCGTAGGCCTGCTCGAGTTTTTGCGGGAGCAACCGATCGAAGCGATATTCGAAATGAATCGCGTGGCCCTCGCGTGCGGCCTGCCTAGCCACGCCTTTTTCTCTGCGGCAAAACCGCAAGGAGCGCCCGGCTCACGATCTCGCTCAACGACAAACCGGTGCGGTTCGCGAAAGTGCGAAGGTCCCGAACCAGCTTTCGCGAAAGTTTGACGGTAAAAGCGATCTTGGCATCGCCGATAGGGAGGGGCTGCTTCAGATGCTGGGCTTGTTGCAGGTAGCGATAAGCTTGGCGAGGAGAAATACCGGAACCCTTGGCCATCCGTGACACGGCGTCCGGCAGATGAGCGAAACGTTGCAGCAGTTCGCGCGCGTGGTTGAGGCGCTGGCTTTTTTGAATTTCGCTGGCACGCCCCATATGTCGCACAAATACAACCATATGTGACACAACGCAAGTCCTCTACCGGTGCATGGCTCAGATCGGTCGTGCAGGGATACTTCAACTACTACGCGGTACCGGGAAACTTCGACAGTCTCAACGCGTTCCGCACGCAGGTGAGTCGATTCTGGCATTGGACGCTACTCCGTCGCAGCCAGAAACGCCAATTCAACTGGGTGAAGATGCGCAAGCAGATTGAATACTGGATTCCCAAACCGCGCGTGCTCCATCCCTACCCCGAGACACGCTTCACCGCCACCCATCCGAGATAGGAGCCGTATGCGCTAACGAGCGCCCGTACGGATCTGTGCGGGGGGCATCAGGCAACTGATGTCCCTACCGCGACCGGTACTCGGGCCAGAGTGCTTTGCGGTCCGAGGCATTTTCTTCAATAAGACTCGAAGCTCAAATTGGAAAGTGATGTGGCACCAAGATTTGACAATCGCCGTCCGTGATCGTGCGGACATCTGTGGATTTGGTCCGTGGACGATGAAGGCCGGAATTTTGCACGTACAACCTCCACCAGAGGTAATGAGCGGCCTTCTCGCCATCAGGCTGCATTTAGACGAAAGCGGAATTGACAACGGTCCTTTGCGTGTAATCGCCGGTTCGCATCGCAAAGGGCGGCTTTCCGCAGAACAGATTGGAAACTGGAACAAGGAAACTTCTGTAACCTGCACCGTCCCAAAAGGGGGAGCACTGGTCATGCGCCCACTGCTTCTTCACGCGTCGTCTTCGTGTGCACATCCGAAATCTCGTAGAGTGATTCATCTTGAGTTCGCAGCAGCCGAACTTCCTCACGGACTGGATTGGCACGACAGGGTTCCGCTGAGCCGCCGGATTCCATCCCCATCTGATTAACGCTAGAGCTTTATCGGATGCGCGTTCTCGGCGAGGAGTACACGGAGGCAAGGATCTCCGCGCGCGTCCGATAAAGCCGTTTGGACGTGGCCGCCCGTGATTGCGGCGGACGCGGGCACTATGCAGATTTGAATGTGGGAAGGAGCGGTGTTGGGGTGCGCGGAGACTGTGCCACGGAGCACAACACCGGACAGGACGGGACAATGTGTTGGCTGCGGCGACAAAGTATCTTGAAAAGCGCGACTGAAGACACTGAACGAAGAGCTCTGTTCGGTGAAAGGGCGGAGAGGTACGGACCGTGCCGAGACACGTGAAGAACTCGAATTGCAGAGAGGGAGTTCATGCTGCGGCGGTGACCAGCAGCGGCGCGCGGAGTTGGATTTCGACCGCCGTCAGCCGTTCGACGACCTTCATGGGGCCACCACACTTGGGACAGCGCCAAAGACCGGGCGCGTCTTCCGTGGAAGCAAGGTGTTGTTCAGCTTGCGATTCTTGGGCTGAACCCAACAACTGAAAGCAAAGCGGCAGAAGCGTTTTGCGCCGCCGGTTGGCCAGAAAGCCGAAATTCCGGATGCGCACGAAGCCTTGCGGAAGGATGTGCAGCAGGAAGCGACACAGAAACTCGTCGACCGATAGAGGCAGCGGCTTCTGTTTGTTGTGGTCAGCGGAATCACGCCAGCGAAAGGTAACTTGGCCATCGAGGAAGGAGACCAGTCGATCGTTGGAGATGGCCACGCGATGGGTGTCGTCCAGAAGTCAGGAGTTTAGCAGGCGGCAGGAATCAGACTCTTCGTTGAAAGCTAGATCTGTCTCTCGGGGATCAGTTTCGTAACGGCGCGGATCGGGTGCAACTTTGGGATGCCGAAGATTTCGACCCCTGGGAGAGTCTGCGTTGGCAAACCGTGCGCGTGTTGTGCTATCGGCAGCAGAAACCAGACGGTGAGGTGATCGAAGCCTTGTGGCTCACGGATTCTCCTAGAGAAGAAGTCAGCAGTCGGGTGCTCTATCATCGCGCGAAAAGCCGTTGGGAAATCGAAAACCAAGGATTTAATGAAGCCAAGAACCGCCATGATCTAGGGCACATGTGTCACCATCACCCCAACAGCTTGCTGATCGTCTGGTTACTCACCAGCTTAGCGTTGACCATTGAGCGGCTCTATCGCTTGCGTTATCTGCGCCGCGGCACGCATCCGGTCCGCACCGCCATGGAGTTTGTTCATCTGCTTTGGCTCAGCCTATCCCGACCTACACGTGCGGATAGCAGTTGACGCACAACTCCACCGCCCCGTCACCTCCGCTGTCGTTACTTACACAGTTGCGCTCGCGCCGTAGGGCACCACGCCCTCGGGACTTCGTCACTCGAAAATAGGCGCCTGTACCTTGCGACTCCAGAGCGTGCCCTAAGGCCACTAGATTCAGCTTGCTTCACGGCCGCACTGCTAATCTTCCGAGATAGCGACACGTAGTTCATCTTCGTTGACTTGCCTTCCAGCACAGCCTAAGATGAGCGCCAAATGCCAGGGTCCGCATCTCTGATCGGGCAGACCGTCTCGCACTACCGTATCGACGAAGAGCTGGGCGGCGGCGGGATGGGCTTTGTCTACAAAGCCAAAGATGTCAAACTCCATCGCTCCGTCGCCCTCAAATTCCTTCCGGATAACGTGGCCAGAGACCCTCAATCGCGATGAATGGCGGCAAAGTGAGAGCGAAAGGTGAATAAAGAAGGAGAAAGTGATTCGTCCCGTTTCATCGCAACTTGCTGAATTCCCTCGATTAGCACCAACTCCGCAAGCTCTGATTAAATTAGTTGTTCGGCTGTTAACCGAAGGGTTGCTAGTTCGAATCTAGCCCGGGGAGCCAACTTCTCTTGCATTCAAGTGTTTGCGAAGATGCGTTCTCACGATTTGCTTCCAGAAAATCATAGTGTCATGTAAACGTGTTTTTCCCTTGTTACTGTTGAACTTCAGGCGCCATGACACGGAGTCAGGGCATTGAGAAAACGTTATTTGGATACCTGAAGAAGGTGTCGCGGACTGCCACGTCTTGCCCACCTTGTTAGCTTGTCCGAGCCGGAGATACCATATTCAATGCTGGTCTTGAGTATGGTATAAAGGAAGTATTATGGAGACAGCGCGTAAGATCACCGTGGAAGTATCGCTCGAGCTTCTCAAGAAAGCGCGACGAGCCAGCGGTACCGGTATCACCCAGACCGTCCGTACCGGGCTGCAGCTAGTGGCGGCATCCCGCACTTACGCTCGCCTACGCCAACTCCGAGGCAAGGTTCGCTTCACGCGCACTTTAGCAGAACTGAAAGCCGACCGATGATCGCGGCTGATACGAGCACATGGGTTGCCTTTTTAGATGGTGGCGCCGGCGAGGATGCACAGCTACTCGATAAGGCACTGGAGGATCGGCAGGTGGTTATGGTCCCCGTTGTGCTCACTGAGCTCCTAAGCGACCCGAAGCTTCCTACAGGCGTTGCGGAAACGCTCTCAGAAGTGCCTTTGATCGAGATCGGATCTGGCTACTGGCAACGGGCGGGAGAGTTACGAGCGAAGGTGCTGGCGAAGCGCCGCAAGGCACGCCTCGGCGACGCGCTGATTGCCCAAAGCTGCATCGACCGAGGGGTTCCTCTCCTCACGCGAGACCGGGACTTCCGAGCGTTCGCTGAAGCTGCGCGCCTCAATCTTATACTTGGGTCGTGAACGGACTGACCGGGCCCGCCTAGTGACAGGGCAGCACGTCGGTATCGTGAATTGCTTGCTCCTCAGCACCTCACGGTCGCTCACATTGGCGGTCCTCGTGAACGGTTTCAGGACACCAGGGCTGGCGCACGGTGCACTTGGCGCTCTATCTCGGAGATCTTGTCAGAACGCCTTGTAACCTCCGGCACCACCCTTCACATGGCCTTCAATTTCTCTTCGACATAAAGTGAGAGCTCAATCATGCGCTCCGCGACTTGTTCGGCCGACTGACCAGCAAAGTTCTTAAGCACCAACTCCTTGACGTAGAGCCTCACCAGATAACGCAGCTGGAGCGAGCGACTGCGCGTGGCGAAGACAAAATCGCGGTGCCCGCTATTCACTACGATCAGGTTGCGTTCAGCATCGAATCGCGAGCGCCACAGTTCGCCGCCGGCCCGTTCAAAGGTGTAGCCCGGCAACCCGCGCGTATTGACAACAGTTGGGCCGATAGCCACATCAAGACTGTCGGTGACGGTGATCAACGCCTCGGCACTGCAGTGTATGTCGCGCTGTGAGACGGCAACGGACAAGCGTACAAGAACGGGTGACGCGGGGGCTTCAAAGCTCACTTCTTGATCAGACGTGGACAAGAGCGTGCCACCCCCTTCGAGGATCCCCCAGGCAAATGTCAAGTCCTGTTCGACCCGCCGGCGCGAGCGATCGCGGGGCAGCGCGCGAAGCCGCCGACGTTGGCTCACTGCCAAGGTGCTTGCCGAAGGTGAAATCACGACGGTGTGCAGAGGACCGGCATATTCGAAGAATTGTCGCTGTGTAGGTTCCCCTCCGCTCGGTTCCGGAGCACCCCCCGCTCCCTCGGCGCCAGAGGCCTCCACGTCTCGCCCCCATGGCTCGCCAGCACCGGCCGCTTGCGGTGAGCGTGACTGTATATCAAACCAGTCATATTCCTCGCGCGACAAGACCAGCATAGCTTCGCGAAACGCGCGCTGGATGGCACGTAAGGACTCCCGGTTTGCCTGTTCGTCCTCGGCGCGTCGTTGGGCCTCGATGAGCCCATTGAGGTGTGCTTCCAGCGGTACTAAAGCTTCGACGAAGGCTCCATAGCGCTCATCGTGGACGATCCCGGAACGCGTGCCAGGTGTGAGGTTAAGGTAGGGCACGTCGATCAGGCCCTGCAGGTAACGGGAACCCCACGGCGGGTGCTCCAAACCCGGCAGCGTTCCAATATCCGCAATCACCCGCGTGCCGTCTCGGGTAAGGGCGACCCGGCAATCCTCGTCCGGTTCTGTGAGATAAAGTTCGCCATACGCCTCGCCGAATGGCGAGCGAACCGTCGGCAGTTGGTGCAGCAAGCGGCCTTCGAACTGTCGCGGCTCGACCTGGTACTGCTTGCGCGCAAGTTTATCGATCACCGTTACACGAACCTGCGTATTGCGAATACGATCGCGCAGCTCCGAGGCCAGGTACCACTGAATCTTCTCGCCGCTCAGCCCGCGGATCCCCTCGAGCAAGGGCTTGATCTTGAGTTCGGTGCCCCGCTCGGCAAAGAGCAAGCGTCGAGGCTTCACGACGTAGCGCGGATCCCCTTTGCTCATAACCATCTGATAGACGCGCTCATCAGCACTGGCAGAAGTCATCGTGAGCGTGTCACCCACGGTCCAGAAGCTCAACAGACCGATACCAAATTCCCCTTGTAAGCCGATTCCAGCACCGTCTGCCTTCAAACGCCGCTTGACCGAGTCGCAGATATGAGTTGCGACGTACTTGAAGTCAGGCAGTCCGTTCGGATCGCGGGGGACGCCATCGCCATCGTCCTTGACCTTTAGATAATGTTCACCGTGCTCGCGGCCGCGCGTGATGGTGATCGTCTTGGCATGCGCATCGATACTGTTTTCGACCAACTCCGCGATGGCCTTAAGCGGATTGCTTTGCGAAAGCGCAATGATACGGATCGCATTCCAATCATCGCCGATCCGCAATTTACCGCTCTCTGCTTCCTTCGACTTGGTCGCGCTCGTCTTCGCCACAGTGACAACGAACTCCGCGGGTTGAGGGCCAGGCAGGGAGGAACGATCTCACCCTGCCATTGGCCACCTACTATATCGAGGGCTTTAGCTGCCGGGCAAGGCTGGCTCGGCCGCGGGCATGCGCATCAACTGAATAAGAGTGTGCTCCAATTCATCAAGGATGATTTCGCCGCGCGCAGTATCCTCCGCGGTGATCTCTACTACCCGCACGACAATCGGAAGTTCCGTCACCTGCCTAGCTTCAAATACAGCCGCGCTGCTAGGTGAACACAGGTCGGTGTCATACCAGTGTCATGCGAATTCGAGCGGCTGCAGCCGTAGAGAATCGATCCGCGTCGGTAAAGGTACGCGCTGTCATAAAAACGTAATACCAATGGCGGTGAATGGCGGCAAAATGCGAACGAAAGGTGAACAAAGAAGGAGAAAAGGATTCATCGGGTTTAGTCGCAATTTGTTGATTTCCTTCGAATATGGCCAACTCCGGCAAGTTCTGATGAAGTCGGTTGTTCGGCTGTTAACCGAAGGGTTGTGGATCAAGCCGTTTTTGGAATCAATTCCCCAAGGTAGTCGCTAGCATTCGGCGGTGGCTTGTCCCGACTTGTCCATCAGAGAGCGGCCCGAAAACCAATAAGTGACGCCAGGACAGCGACTTATGTGGTTTTGTCCACTGGTTCGGGACCAGGAGGTCGAAGGTTCAAATCCTTTCGCCCCGACCATCTCCATCCCGTTAAATCAACAAGTTAGCTACGCACTAGCCTGCGAAGCACCGGCAATTTGAGTCCGTTTGGGTCCAAATACAAGCGCTGGACTGAGGCCGATAAGAGCCGCTGTTAATTGGGTTCAGTAGTTTAGATAGAGCATCCATCGCGCGGGAGCGAGAGCCCAGTTCGGCTACAGTTCCCAAAACCTCTGCGCACCTCTTCCGTCCGATGGAGCCATCTGGATTGATAACTTCTGATTGTCTCAACTGTGCCCGCGTCGGATTCCACAGTCATCGAATCACTCGTCGAGCCGCCCTGCATTTTGAGATCGATTTTCAGGGTCTGATTGATCTCCAGTTTGCTCTGGGCGGTAGTCTCGGATGTAAATCCCTGGTGTGTCACCGACACCGTGTAGTAGCCAATGGGCAGAGCGAGAACCTGATAGAAACCGGACGAATCGGAAGTTGTTTTGCCGAGATATGAGTCGCCACGTGCGTCACTATAATTTGAGCATCCGCGATGACCGCGCCGCTCGGATCATAGATAACACCGGTAATGCGCCCAGTAGCGTCTTGTGCCAACACTCTCGATCCACAGAACGTGCTCAGTGCCGAGAGGCATTACGCTCAGCAGTCAAAGAAGAACCGAGACATATCTGCGCATCACCGTATTTCGCTTCTTGGCGAAATGTAAGACCACATCCGCTCGCGATCTATTCCAATTCGATTGCAAGAGTGTGTGACAACCGGTCGAAGCCGTTGATGGCTCTTATCGTGCGAGCGTAAGGGACGATAAAAAGGGGGAGAAGAGAGATTGCTCTCTGCGAAGGCCGACGGATTCGCAGGAGTGATGTTTGAAAAGGTCGATCCCCGACAGGAAACTTACATCGAGCATAACGATCTTCATTTCGCGCCGATGGGGCAATACAGGAGCAAAGCCTCGTTGGAGTGGGAGCGTATCTTGGCGGCTCTCCTGCGCTCATCGTCGGCTTTTCCTCGCTGAATTTCGTGGAGGAGTTCGCGAAGCCGCGTGCGGGCCTTGTGCAATTGCGACTTCGAAACACCCACCGAGCGCCCCAATATCTCGGCAATTTCGTGGTGCTTATATCCTTCGATATCGTGCAAGACGAATATGGAGCGGTAGCCCACGGGCAACCGTTCGATGCAGCGGTCGATATTTATTCGGTCAATCGATCCCTCCAGCAGCAAGTCAGGCGCCCCAAAATCGATCGTCGGCCAGGTCGTTTCATCGTCTGGGTCGGGATTCGCTTCGATCGATACGATTGGTGGAGACTTCTTGCGCAAACGCATCAGCACGAGGTTGACTACCAGCCGGTGCAGCCAAGTAGAGAAGGCCGATTCGCCTCGAAAAGTGTGAATTTTGCGGAGCAAGAGCAAGAAAGCTTCTTGAGCCAGGTCTTCCGCTTCGGCCGAGTTTCCTATCATGCGCATGCATACCGCAAAGACGCGTCGGCTATGCAAGCGATAGAGGTATTCAAACGCGGTCCGATCGCCGTGTCGTGCTCGCTGGATGGCCTCCACTTCACTCAATTCACCGCAGGCGGTAGGAGAAACTGGCGGCGCAGCCTTCTTCGAGATGCAATCTGCTCTGGAATGCGCACCCCGGCTCAAGTTACGCCGCTTCTCTACAGCGGGCCTTGCCAGGGGCACAACGACTAGCGTTCTGCCCCCGGCGTTTGCAGTGACTTGCATAACTTCTTTCCTTAGCGACCCGCAGCCTGGATTGCGATCGATGTTCTGTTTTCACTGGACTGTGTCGCTGGTGCGGTCTGTGGTGCCGTCTTTTGATGGGCTTCCTTACGTCCCATGTGCTTTTGCGTGGGCGTCGAGTAGACAAAAGTCTTTCCAAGCTCCGGCGCATCGAATGTTTGGACCGTCTGCGTATCTGCGATGTCCACGAGGTTCAATTGCGCGTGGCCCGAAACAACTTTTTCGTCAGCTGCAGCGGCCATGATGATGACGTTGACTTTTTCTCCCCGGATGTAGAGCCTGTAGTCAGAGCTTGCGGACGACATGACAAAAGTGTAATCGCCAGCCGGCAGTGTGGCGCTTCCCCAGTGAGTCTCAAATGGCAGCGTGAACTTCCCTTGGTATATATTCTGAGCGTTCCCGTTAGTCGCCAAAGCGCCCAGTACGAGAGCAGCAAGGCCGACCTTCTTAATTAGTTTCAAATGTTGAGCCCAGATCATTTCAAATCTCCCTTTTTGATGCGATTTTGAATTGCGAGACATTTCATTGTCTTCAGCGTGTAAGACCACGCATGCTCTCGGATAATTCCGCGATCGAGGCCTGTTTCGAAGGCGGGAATAAAATTGTCAGTATCGTGGTTGCCAAGTTATGGCCGTTCTTCTCAGCGGACTCGCGTTGAGAAGTCAGCCGACGGAAACGTCTCCGTCAGTCTTTCTCTTTTCAGGTTTTCCAGCCCGTTTAATTTAAAATCTACATACTCATACATTCACAGCTGCTATTCGCCGTGAACTTGGCACCGTATCTCCGCTCATGAGACCCGTCAGAATCTGGCGAAGCCGGCCCCGCGCACGCGATAGGCTCGACATCACGGTGCCTGCTGGCATGCCGGTGATATCCGCAATCTCTTTGTAAGACATCCCCTCGAGTTCGCGAAGAATGAGTACTTCCCGAAAATTCGGTGGGAGCTTCTCCAGCGCTTTTCGCAACAGCGTGTTGCTGTCGTTTTGCAGTACAGCTTCTTCTGGATTGGGAGGGCAAGAATCAGTGGCGAAAAGGTTCTCGTCAAATTCCGCGGCGTCTTGCAGCGGCCGGTTTGTCTGCAGCCAGGTATAGCAAGTATTCCGGACAATTTTCATGAGCCATGCACGCGCATCGCCGCCGCGGAAGCCGGGAAAGAATCGGAAAGCGCGTAAGTATGCTTCCTGCGCGACATCCTGGGCGTCCTGCTGATTGCGCAGCAGCCAGCGTGCGAGGTTATAGGCGGCATCAAGATGCGGCAGGACAGCCTGTTCAAAATCCGGATGCTGATTTTGCTCGAACATGGGAACCTCCCGGCGCGTGTACCGCGTCCCTGCCCTTCGCTTGATGGCCACACTATGGTGTGCAGTCGGAATCGATTCAATGGACGGGCAGTTCTTTCCCGTTGGAATGGGGGTCCCCTCTTAACTAACACTCCATAAAAGACTTATCGGAAAGTGTCCCCTTCTTTGGTTCCCGCAAGCGCTGCCAGGTGATAAACTCACCTTCGCCGAACAGTCATCTCTTGATGCAAGAAGATCTTCACCTTCGCTCACAGTTCCGTTTTGGAGTTTTCGAGATGGATCTTCGTGCCGGCGTGTTGCTGAAGCACGGCCTTCGAGTTCGCCTTCAGGAACAACCCTTCCAACTCCTGGCGATGCTGGCTGAGCATTCCGGCGAGGTCGTTACCCGCGAAGAGCTTCAGAAAAAACTCTGGCTGGCAGACACTTTCGTGGATTTCGACCACGGGCTCAACAAAGCGATCAGCAAAATCCGTGAGGCTCTCGGCGACTCCGCCGAAAGTCCCCGCTTTGTGGAAACCGTTGCTCGTCGCGGCTACCGCTTCCTCGCCGAGGTTAAAGTTGTCGATACAGCTCCATCTCGCAGCCCGGAACTTGCCACTCTTCCTCATACCGTGCCAGAAGCTGGTGATCGCGGGGACTTAGCTGGCAAACCCGCAATGCCCAAGCATTTTCTGTCGTCACTTGCATGGAAGATATCGGCCTTCGTGCTCCTCCTATTGGTGGTTTCTGTCTCCGCCTGGAAGCTTCATTCCTGGAATCGTCCGTCATTTGTCATTCGCTCGTTGGCTGTCCTACCGCTCGAAAGCCTCTCGAACGATGCGTCTCAGGATTACTTCGCTGATGGAATGACCGACGAGTTGATTTCGGACCTCGGCCAGATTAGTGCGTTGCGTGTGATCTCGCGTACCTCAGTGATAGCCTACAAGCATGCGCGCAAGCCTCTGCCGCAGATTGCTCGCGAACTAAATGTGGACGCCGTCGTCGAAGGTAGCGTGCTCCGTTCCGGCGACCAGGTCCGCATCACAGCGCAGTTGATCGAAGCCTCGACTGACAAGCACTTATGGTCCCAGAGCTATCAGGGTGAATTGCGGGATACTCTGGCCCTCCAGAACCAGGTGGCCAGAGCCATCGCAGATCAGATTCGAGTCAACGTGAATCCACAAGAACAAGCCGCCCTGAAAAGCGTCAAGGTCGTTGATCCGCAAGCGTACGAGTCGTTTCTCAAAGGGCGCTACTTCTGGAACAAACGAACGGCGGATGGTTTGAAAGTCGCGCTGGCTTATTTCAAACAGGCCACCGATGAGGACCCGAAGTATGCCCAAGCTTATTCTGGCTTAGCCGACACTTATTCTTTGTTGGGAGACTGGCAGTATGCGGTGATGACTCCCAAGGAGGCACTCCCAAAAGCAAAGGCCGCAGCCATCAAAGCTCTGGAACTGGACAGCACGCTGGGCGAAGCCCACAACTCGCTTGCATTCTGCTTGGATGGTTTCGACTGGGATTTTGACTCTGCCGGGAAAGAATTCCGGCGGGCTATTGAACTGAATCCGAGCTACGCTACCGCTCACCATTGGTATGCTTGGCATTTGAGTCTGCTGGGCAGGTATGACGAAGCGATTGCGGAAATGAGGAAAGCGGAGAACTTGGATCCGCTATCTCTCATTATTAACGCCGATTTGGCGGAGGTTCTTGTTCTTGCGCATTCGTACGATGAATCGATCCGACAAAGCCGCAAGACGATCGAAATGGATCCTAATTTTGCTCTCGCACACAATCAACTCGCCCAGGCTTACCTCCAAACCCAGATGCACGTTGAAGCGGTCGCAGAACTACAAAAAGCGGTACAGCTTTCTGGTGGTAGCCCGACCGCCGTAGCCAACCTCGCTCGCGCCTATGTTGCATCCGGCAAGAGGAGCGAAGCGGTAAATCTATTGAACGATCTGAAGAGGCGTTCCAGTCCGGTTTCTTCGCATGCTTCAGAGATTGCCGTGATCTATGCGGCTCTTGGTGATATGGATCAAGCCATGAATTGGCTCGAAAAAGGCTACGAAGAGCGCTTTAACCCTGGAGTTCTCTTGCGGCCGGGCTTCGATACTCTCCGCTCGGATCCGCGCTTTCAAGACCTTGTGCGCCGCGTCGGCCTCCCGCGTTGAACAGGGGAATTTGATGACAAGAACGAACAAGAACAAACGCGCTCACGAAGCATTTCTCCGCTGCCACTAAGGCACATGCTCTTCCGTGAGCTTGCGTGCATTCGCTAATCCACAACAATCTGGCCTTTCATCCCTTTATGACCGAGACCACAAGTATGGCAACACCTGAACGTGTACGTGCCTGAAGCCTGGGCCAAGAATTCAATCGTAGTCGTTTCATTCTTTTTCAGCTCCCAACAGTCTTGTGGAGAAGAAAACACCAGCCCGGCGGTGTCATCCTTTGCCGCACCATCGGGAACAGCGGCTATTTTGAAACCATGATCGTGGTCGATGGCTGTGATCTTGAGTCGAACCTTGGTTCCACTCTTTACGTGAATAGGCGAAGCCGAGTATTCGTATTTCTTGGCTGTAATTTCGATAACCTTTACATCCTGAATTTGCGCCGGCGCCGACCTGGACGGCGAGAGAACTATGGCGAATGCCAGCAGAGACGCGGGGAGAATGAATAGCGGGAAACAATTCGAAATGTTCTTCATAGATCCTCTTGGTGGCGCGGGTTATCGAGTGTTGGTATTTCTGTAACTGATCCTGGGCTAGGAGGGACACACTGACTGCAGGACCATCGCCTTTCCCGGTTCGAAACTCATCCACTTCCGGTTTCAGAGGTGGCAGCAACCGAGCTCGCGTGCATGTTGTTGCAGTGCCGCGTGAACCACAAGCTCCACAATCCGGATATTCCAATCACATTGACTGAACTTTCCGCCCGATTATTCCCCTTGAAGAGAAAATGGAGAAATCTGACTACGACTCGACGGTGCGAAATGGCGTTTTGCGCCGTAAATCATTCCGGCGCTTGTCGATGAAGGCCGTGCGCGCTGACTTGCTTTTCTCCCACGAGGGTACAAATGCGCCTGAGCGGCCGCGCTAGACGGTCCCCTGGAACATCCTTCGAGGGGGAGTCGGATATCGCCAGTCTGAAAATCTGGCCACCGATTCGATGTGGCGTTTCGCAAAAAAAAACTGTCACACACTTTTTATAAAGGATTTTGGAATACAGCGCTGCCACGCAGAGTCTTGAGTTTTGCGAGGGTAAGTTTCTTACCTCTCCGCGAGGGCATGGAATCAACAAATCCACTAGGAATGAGGATCCAAAATATGGCGCGCAGAGGCATTTCAGTTCTCGTATTGCTATTGGGAGTGTTGGCCATCGGGCTCGCTGGAGTTGCACAGCAATCCGCCACAGAAGCGCCCGCAGGCTTTGATACTCCCACGCTTGCCGAGAACCCAGGATCAAAAAGCACCAGCAATGGGCTCGCGGAGCCTCCCGGAGACACCTTTGCTGTCGATCAGCAGAACTACGAGCGGGTCCACGACGTTAACAGCGGCTTAGGCCCGGTCTTCAACGGCAGAGCCTGTGCTGAGTGCCATCAAAATCCCGTCAGCGGTGGCGCGAGTCAATTCACCGAACTCCGCGTAGGCCACAATGACGTAAATGGCAATTTCGTGAATCCCGTCGTGCCGATTAACGACGGGGCAAACACGATCACAGGCCGGTCCATCATCAACGACCGGGCCGTGATCCCACAGGCCCAGGAACATATCCCCACCACTGAACACATCCGCGCCCTCCGGGCGGCTCTCAACACACTGGGTGACGGTTTTGTCGAGGCCATCGATGACAGCACTTTGCTCGCAATAGCCGAGCATCAAGCTGAGGTCAGTGATGGAAAGATTCACGGCGAGGCCATTCAAGTCCCTGTTCTGGAATCTCCAGGGCAGACACGTGTAGGGCGGTTTGGCTGGAAAGATCAGCACAGCAGCTTGCTCTCGTTTATCGGCGACGCCTATCTGAATGAAATGGGTGTAACGAACCGTTTGCGGCCAAAAGATACCACTACGGTGGGCAAGGTCACGCCCGATCCGGAAGATGTGCCCGATAATCTAGGCCTTGCTGACATCGACCACTTTGCTCAGTTTGTCCGGGGCACTAAGGTCCCGCCACGCGACAGCGTGCTAGCTGCGAGTGCGGCAGGACAGGCTGGGCAGGAGCTCTTCGACAGGATCGGATGTAATACATGCCACGTCGAAGCCATCATCACCGCACCTGCAGGAACTGTAATAAATGGCGGAGCCTTCGCCGTGCCCGAGGCTCTGGGAAATAAAATCATTCATCCGCTCAGCGATTTCTTGCTGCATGACGTGGGGACGGGTGACGGTATCGTACAAAATCCCCCGCAGGATACCGCAAATAAGCTGCGGACGGCTGCACTTTGGGGCCTCCGTATGAGACCTCGCTACATGCATGATCTCCTATCCTTGACGCTAGAAGATGCCATTGAGCGGCACAGAGGCGAGGCCGAGCATGTCTCTCGACACTTTCGAGAGCTCACCGAATCCGAGAAGCAGGAGCTCTTCACGTTCCTTAATTCGTTGTAGTTAGAGAGCTTCTGCGGGGCACGACAAATGCTATTGTCGTGCCCCTTATTTTTGGGCTTGCCCTCAACTCGAAGTTGCAAATTACCGGCAGGATCCGTGCTACGCCCCGATTGTGAGAGTGGTTGAGGGTCTTCTTCGAGAAAAGGGATTCGTTGCTCCGGTGGAACTCTTTATCCGGATGAAGCTGCTTTCCCCGGAATCGGCCGAGGATTGGAGACGTGGCCAAATTTCCTATCTCGAGAGGATCATACGCTGCAATCTGAGCAAGGCCAGCCGAATCTTACGTATTTTGCGGATGCATGCGCACGATTTGGATCTCAAACCCTCGCTCACCGTCTATAAACGATGGACCAAGGGCTCTCGTCCTCTCCTACGGTTTTCTAGGACCGGCGACCACAATGTTGAAGAGGCTTACGCTCGTCACTTTGTGTCTCCAGGTAAAAAGGGCTGTCCATTTGAAGCAGGACCGATCGATGTTTGGAATTCCGCGGAGATCTCGCAAACAGAGGGAGCCAGCACGCGACGAGAAATTCAGGAAGGCCAAGTCCAGAGGTCGCGCAAGCCGGTGCAGGCGACGCTTGCCCATGCCAAGGGCGGGAGAAAAGTTGCAACGTTGCCGCATCGATGAGAGTCTCATCCACAGATGGCCACATGTGGAGCGTTGCCTGACACTCGGGATCACTCGGATGACGGCTTTATCGAGGTCGTTGTCTGGATGCTATACGAACGAGGGCTGACCGCCTGGTGTCCGGCCAGGAGGTCGATGGTCCAAATCGAATCGCTCCGACCACGCTGCCGAGGTAAGAAAAACGGTCTGAGTTCAGTATTTTTTTACATCAACTGTGGTTCCCGAGTGGGACCCGCTTGGAAGTGGGGCGGCGGTTTTCTAAGCCGTCGTATTCCAGCGGGACGCAGGCAGTGAGAAAGACCAAGCCGACCGTGTAGCGGCTTCTCGCCATGAATTGCCTTTCTCCTCATCCTTCAACGAAGTGCGGTCCAACTTCGCGACGCTCTCCCCGGTGAATGCGGCGTGCTCAGGGACGTGCGAGATTGATCGAATATGTCTCGCAAATGTCGGTCGGCTGAGGTGATAAATCAGGAGGCCCGCTCGGCTACCTGCCTAAACCGATAGTGCCAAACCCGTGCAGCACCGATGAGATTGGCGTCCTCTCCCAGGGAAGCAAGAACGAGTTCCGTCTTTTCAAACGGAACGAATCGGCAACCCTGGCTGATTACCTTCCGGATGCGGTCAAGAAAAAGCGCCGCGCTCTTCATCACGCTGCCACTTAAAACGATCACATCTGGCACAAAGAGATTGATCAGATTAGCCAGACCGAGACCGAGGTAATTGGCTTCGCGCTCGACCGCGTGGCGAGCCAACTTGTCTCCCTGCCCCGCAAGTTGGCAAATTTGTTTCGCAGTGAGATCTTTAGGATATCGCCGCTCGGCTGGTGCATTGCTTTTGAACCACATCGCCAAGGCGGGACCGGTGGCCAGCGATTCCCAACATCCCCGAAAACCGCAAGAACAGTGGGGCCCTGATGGGTCGATGACATGGTGACCAATCTCGGGATGAGCCATATCCGCGCCGCGGTAAAGCTGCCCATCCAAGATGATTCCACCACCGATGCCCGTACCGACCGTCACGTAGACCAATCGCGACTTGCCTTTTCCAGCGCCCCAACTTGCCTCCCCGAGGGCCGAAGCATCTGCGTCGTTTTCCAGGGCCACGGTCACGTTGAACGCCCGCGCCAGATCTTCCACTGGGTTGTTCCCTCGCCATCCCGGGAGAAAATCAACATCGCCAAATGTGCCGCTGATTGGGTACACCATACCGGTGGATCCAATGCCGATGCCGGAGATTTCGGAGCTGGCGTCCCGCGCCGTTTCTCGCAGCATGCCGATCATCCGCTCCAGCCCGTTTGCGTAGCCACGATGGGCGTCGGTCGGAGACTCCAGCTTGGACAAGACCTTCCCGGATTCATCTACAATGCCCACCGCTATCTTCGTTCCACCGATATCAACAGCGCCAATCACGATTTTTCCTTCTAGCGATCTCAACTGCCTCTGTTTAACAGGCCGCAAGTTCGCGGCACTACTTCTGATCCGCCAAGCTTCCCGCTTCTTCGCGTAACAGGCCATACTCGTTTTCGATAATGAAGGAACAATAACGAAAAGAATCGCAATCAACTCCGGAGAGCCGCGCCAGCCGTTCGGCTGCCATTTGCGCTGGGATGATGTCGATCAGAAATTGCCAGCCGGGCGGCGTGGCCGGAACCTGGAACACAAGGTCCCCCGCATCCCGTGGCAGATCTCGGCCGATCAACATTACGCGAGCCCCCAGTTTCCCAAGATCCCGGGCCACGGCTAGGTCCTGCGGACGCATATGCTCCCCATCAATCCACATCCCAAAACGCGCATCCCGAGTAAGCATTTCCTGAGGACCATGCCTGAAAGTGCTTGTGCCTAGGGCGGTCGCGGGCGATTTGACGCCCTCCTCCCAAAGGAGTCTGGCTTCTTGGCAAGTCCCCAGACTGGAACCACGAGCCAAAAAGTAATAAACGGCTCCTGGCGCAAGCCAAGGCGTTTCCGCAATCTGCGTTTGCCAGGCCGGAATAGCCGCGGCGGTCTCTTCGACAGCGCGAGAGAGCGAGATTCCAAGAGTGGAATTCCAGGAGCCAACAACGGAACTCGCGAGAATCCCGGCGGTGGCCGCCAGAGTTGAGTAGGTATTGACGGAAATCGCGTGATCTAGCTCCGTGGGAACCACAATGGAAATTTGCGCTTCTTTTGTGAGCGGCCCATCTCCTGAATTGGTGATGCCGATGACGGTCATGCCGCGGTTGCGAACTTTGGTGAGCAACTGGACAACTTCCACGCTGCGGCCGCTGCGCGAAATCACGATGATTGCTGAGTCAGGCGGAATAGTAGCGAACTCCAACAACTCGGCCACGTCGAGCATGTGGACTGGGCATGCGCCAAGGTGAAACAGCGGCCCAGCAGTCAATGCTGCGTGCCAGCTGCTGCCGATTCCAGTCATGTAGACATGGCGAGCCCCGCGGATTGCGACCGTCGCCGCGTCCAGAGCGGGTCGGCCCGCTCCCGAAAGAAAGTCGATCGTATGTTTCAAGGTGTTCGGTTGTCGAAGAATGTCGTTTAAGAAGTGACTCATTGGCCGTGTGTCGTGTGCTGATAAGTGTTACTTCTCCGTTGGCGTGATAACGATGCTGCGATAGGATACGTGCCCTTTTTCACTTCCTTGAAGATAAATGGGCCCGGGCAATTCTTCGTGGCTGTCCAGGGCGCCACCCGTGATGCCAGGGATTTCCTTATTGTCGATGATGGTCTGGCCGTTTTGAACGACGGTGATCCACCGTCCCAGAAGCGTGATGTCGAAGCTCTGCCATTCTCCCGACTTGCGCGGTAGTTCCGGTGTTGGGGCCAAGAAACCGTATACCCCGCCCGTGTGGTGACTCGGTGGTTCCTCGATGGAATCGGTTTCGATCTGAACTTCGTACCTGCCACGCAAATATACGCCACTGTTCGAGTTTTCTCCGCAATTGAATTCCACATGCAGCTTGAAGTCTTCGAACTTGCCGTCATGGATCAACTCCGGGCCATTCCCCGGCGTGATTAAGCTGCCGTTTCCCACTTTCCAGGCGGGGGAGGCATTTGGCTTGTCTGTTCGCCAACCGGTAAGATCCTTTCCGTTGAACAACTCGTTGGGCTTTCCCCATTTCGGCATGTGGCTTCTCTTCAGCGACGGCGCTCGCTCTCCGGTCCACTGCCACGTCTTGCCGTCCGGCCCATTCACGGTCCCCGACAAGTTTCTTCCGGCCAAGGTCCCATCGAAAACCAAGTCGGCCTGCGCGCCCTCTTCCTCCTTCGGCGAAACAAACGCAAGGTGACCCTTCGCTATTTCCGCCTTCGGAAGCGGACGCGCATTTCCCCACCGTCCTACCATTTGCGCTTTCACCTGGGCATTTCCCCCACTTAGCTCGAGCCAGGATGGGTATTCGCGATCCAGCGATTTCAACGTCAAGTCCCAGCGTCCGAGAAATGCCTTCATCGATTGCGTGTCATCAGAAGACGCGACCGTTTCGTAGCCCCTGTCGCTCGTCCGCGCCCACGCAGCCAGCGTCACAATGGCTGCCGTTGAAATGAATGCGATTCGTTGCAGCTTCATCGAAGTGCGTCTCCTTAATTCTTTGCAGCCAGCAATCGTCGCGGCTAGGACTTGATGGTCTTCGAGCTGGCGTCCCAATACACTGGGCCCTTGCGGTAGTACGACTCATTCGCCATATGGCACGCCAGCGCCGCATGGTGCCCGAACACCACATCCTGAACCACCGGATCGCGCGACCGCACCGCCTGGAAAAACTTCCACAGATGCGGGCGCAGGTCGTCGTAATCGTTGCCTTTGAAGCTGACACTCTCCGGCGCCGGCTCTTGCCCTGGCTTCGGATCATGCTCTTCGTGCCATTTCTTGAAGTACGGATTCCGTAGCCGGCTCGGCAGCCCGTAGCAGTAGTAGCTGGGGGCAAGATCGATCCCTGCCTGGGGCGTGTGCGTGAGACCAAATTCCGTGAGCTCCAGAATCCCCTTCGAGCCCATGAAACGCGTCACTTCTGACGATTCCGTTCCCAGCGTCAGTCGCATGTACATAGGAATGCTGCCGTACTCAAACAGAACGGGATGCACGTCCGGCATGTTGCGTCCATCCATCCAACGGTAAATACCACCAAAAGCCGACGCTCGTTTGGGAGGTTCATTGATTCCAAGAACAAATTGCATGCCGCTGATCAGGTGCACCATGAGATCGCCCGCAACGCCTGTGCCATATTCTCTCCAGCAGCGCCAGCGCGCGAACGTGTAAGGATCAAACGGTTTCTTCGGAGCGGTCCCCAGCCAAGTGTCCCAGTCCAGATTCTCGGGAGACAGATCGGCCGGTGGCGGATACTCCCACGCTCCCGTGGGATCATTGCGTCCATAGGTCATTTCAACCAAGCTCAGCTCTCCTATCGCGCCGCCCGCGAACAGCTCCTTGGCCTTCGCACACAGCACCGAACTGGTGCGTTGCGCTCCTGCCTGAACAATACGATCGGTTTTTTTCGCCGCCTCCACCATTTCCACGCCGTCCGCCGCGCTGTGTGACATCGGCTTTTCGCAATACACGTCCTTGCCCGCGCCCACTGCATCCACCACAATCTGTTTGTGCCAGTGGTCCGGCACAGCAACGATGATGGCGTCGATTGTCTTGTCGTCGAGCAGCTCTTTGTACCGGCGCGTCGTTCGAATCGATGCTCCCGCAATTTCTTTCGCTAACTCGTGACGCCCGTCGTACAGGTCGCACGCAGCTACACACTCCACGCCCGGTAGCGCAACGGCAGTCGTCAGCAGTCCGGTCCCCTCCATGCCGACTCCCACAATTCCAAAGCGAACTCTGTCGCTCGCCCCACTCAACCGAGACCAAGCGACCAAGGGATCGGGTTCAAGCAGGACTGAACCGCCGACCAGCGAAGCTCCGGTTATTCCTGCACTCTTCTGCAAGAACTCACGGCGCGAGTAATTAGACTTAGTCATACCGCAAACTCCTTTGGCGTTAGGTCACGAGGTCGATGCAACTCGCTCGGAGCAAACCTGCGAAATCTGGAAGGCATGCAACCGCGTGCTGAAACCGGTTGCACACTCCCTTTTTGTATGCTCTGCCTCTCCTCGCCGTCAAGTTCTTTTCTCTTAGAAATCTGCTGCGGGCAAAAAGATCTTAACTCCTCAGTAGGCAGGCAATTGGATTAGTCCTCTGCATTTTTCCTTTGTGGCAGGCCAATTTGCGGCCAATCTTGCGAGGGATCCAGTCTGGCCCGGCTCGCCTCAGTGCCGCGCTCTTGTACATCCGTTTAATACGGCTCTACCGAGCAGTCGTGGTCGACCTGCGAACGAGGAGTTCTGTTTCCAGATAGTAGTCCGCACCTTTTCGCCGTTTCAGTTTCAGCATCCGATCTAATGCCTCGAAGGCGGTCGCGCCCACCCGCTCACGGGGAACTCGGATGGTGGTCAGTGGTGGGCGCGCCAGGAAAGCAAAGGAGATGTCGTCGATGCCGATAACGGAGATGTCTTCCGGAATCCCCGCACCCGCCTCTTCGAGAGCGCTCATGGCGCCCAGGGCGATAAGATCGCTGCCGCAGAAGATCGCCGTGGGCTTATCCGGCATTGAAAGAATGGCACGTACGGCTGAGGCTCCAGCATCAATGCGGTAGTTACTGTTGATCACTGTTAATGGGTTGAGGTCTCTCTTTTCCAATCCGGCAACCAGCGCGTCCTTAATTGTAATGGCCGTCCGGTTATCGTCCGGCCCAGCAATGACCGCGGCGCGGCGGTGACCGAGTCCTACGATATGCTCGATGGCCTGCTCGATACCCCGCTGATAGTCTATCGAAATGGTGCTCACCAGCTTCTCGGCCGGGCTCACGTTGCAGAACACCACGCCAATTCCCGCGTCGATGAGTTCCGCAGCCGTGCTCTTGTCGATCGAAGAGGTCATCACCGCCACTCCGCGGACGTCACTTTCGATCAGCTTGCGCATGATGGATTTCGTCCGGGCCTGGTCGTATTGGGTGTTGCAAAGAAGGACGTCGAACCCGCGATCCCAGGCGGCAGCCTGGAATCCACGAATGATTTCGGGGAAATACGGGTTGGCGATCTCCGAAATCACCAGCCCGAACAAATCGCTCCGGCCGGTAGCCAACCGGCGGGCATGTACATTCTTGAAGTATTTCATTTGCCCGACGACTTCTAAAACGCGCCTCTCGGTCTCCACAGAGATGTACTGGGTCTTATTGAGGACGCGGGAGACCGTAGCGGGAGAGACTCCGGCGCGTTTGGCCACTTCCCTCATTGTGTGGCCCATGCGTTTTCCTCCGCGAAAATAGTCTCTGCTGCCAAGGTGACGCTGCGGGAGCAATCCTGTCCAGGCGATGGGCAGCGCTGGAGTGCTTTCCCCGACGATGGTCACTCGCGCGCCCAACCTATCATGATTTGGGGGCCCAGACTACGAGCATCGAAAAACAAGATTCAGAAAATAAAAAGAACTTGACAAGCCGCGGACAGAATTGATAAAGGGAGTAGCAAGCAACCGGTTTCTGAAACCGATTCCATAAAGGGCCTCATCGGCGTTTTTGCCGGTGATGTGACGGACAGAGGGAATTTCAATGGTTCGCTTGGAAGGCGAACAGCTGTTTGAGATTCGATCACCGGCGAAGTAGAGGGTTGTTCGGTGGTCGGTGCCTTTTTTGGGGGGGGAAATGCGATTCAATGTGTCCTTGCTGAGATTTCTTTCCTTTAGCCTTTTTCTTACATTCTCCGGAATAACGGCTCGAGCGCAGACGAACAATGGAGCTATTGCGGGTTCCATTCTGGATAGCTCGGGCGGCGCTGTCGCCGACGCACAAGTCCAGGCCAAGGGTGTCGAGACTCACAGCGTCTACACCACGGTTTCCACCGCTACGGGCGCCTACCGTTTTTCGGACCTTGTTTTAGGACACTATGACATCACCGTGACCGCAAAGGGTTTCAAGGTTTCCGCTTTGACGGGCGTCGAAGTACAGATCAATTCCACTTCTTCGCTTGACATTACATTGCAACCTGGAGATGTGCAGGAAACGATGACGGTTGTCGCCGACGCACCACGAATTCAGACCGAAACATCCGAGATGGGTACAGTGATCGGGTCCAAAGAGATTTTGGAATTGCCTTTGTCGTTGAGTGCAACCGGCCAAAGCTTCCTCCGATCACCGGAGACGTTTGTGTTTCTGGCTCCTGGAACCCAGGGACCAGGCACCAACCAAAATGGCAGCGTATCGTCGGGCATTTTTGAGTCGAAATTAAGTGGAGGCCAGAATTTTGGCACGGAAGTTCTGCTCGATGGTGTAAGCACCACGCGCTCGGATAGTGGTTCGGCATTCGACCAGACCGCGCCCTCCGTTGAGGTATTGAGCGAATTCAAAGTCCTGACTTCCACTTTTAGCTCTGAGTACGGCAGGACTTCGGGCGGTATCGAGAGTTTCGCCACCAAGTCCGGAACGAATGACTACCACGGCACAGCTTTCGATTTGTTCCGTAATACGGCCTTGGATGCCAATTCCTGGGACAACAATCTGCATGGAGCTCCCCGGCCGGCGGATCATCAAAATGACTTCGGTGGTAGTCTGGGAGGCCCGGTCCGCATCCCGAAGCTGTACGACGGTCGCCAGAAAACGTTTTTCTTCTTCTCTTGGGAGCAGTATCGCAACAATCCGGGCACTACCAGTGTAACGACCTTGCCGACTCAGACGGAGATTGAAAATGGCAATTTCTCCGCACTTCTCGGCCCGCCCTTGTTGAATAACGGCCAGCCTGTGCTCAACCCCTGTGACAACACTCCGGTTCTGGTCGGGCAGATTTTTAACCCATTAACCACTTCCTGTCCGACCGGATTCGTAGGTGGTCGCACCGCCTTCCCGGGAAACATTATTCCCCCCGGGATGTTTGACCCCGTCGCAAAAAAGATTCTCAGTTATCTGACGGTGACTCCCAACCTGCCAGGCACGAACAACCTAGGTCTGCAGAACAACTTCGTTTTCGTCTCCAGCCAGCAAAACCGCGATACGACGATGAGCTTCCGTATCGACGAGAATTGGGGAGTCAAGAACAAATTCTTCTTTTCCTACAGCAGCCGCGACCAGGGGACTCCGGCCGGAGCTAACACGCTGCCGGGGGTTTTGAACCCTAATTTCAACAATTCCAATTTTACTCATTACCTGCGCGGTGGCTGGGATTACACGATTTCACCGAACTTGGTCAACACCTTCACCGTCGGCTTCAACCGCCTCAACAATCTCAGTAAGGCCGACAGCGTGAATGGCACCGATTGGCCGTCCACACTAGGAATCGGCAATGCCAGTGGCTTGGTATTTCCCCAAATCAGCTTCGGCGGCAGTCCCCTCAGCATTGGGTACCAAGGCTTTAGCACGGAAAGCTTCAACGGCCATGTGCCTAACAGTCTCGTCACGGCAGAGAATCTCCGTTGGATCAAAGGCCGCCATTCCTTCGATTTCGGGTTTGAGTGGAGAGCCTACCAATATTCTTTCATCGCTCTGGGCGATACGTCTCCGAACTACGGATTCAGCAACTTTCAAACCGCCTTCGGTCCCAATAACCCCTCCACCGGCGATCCCTTTGCCAGTTTCCTTCTCGGTCTGCCCAACCAGGCACAGTTGTCTGACACCTTGGCCAATCCCCGGTTGAGCTCGTACTACTATGCTGCTTACGTCCAAGACGACTTCAAGCTACGCCGCGATCTCACACTAAATCTCGGACTTCGTTATGATGTTGATACGCCTCGACACGAAGACCACGGATACCAGTCGAGCCTGAATTTGAACATCCCCAATCCCGGAGCCCCCGGGGAGAATGGCGCCCTCGAGTACGGCTCAATGTCGAATCAGGGCCAAACCTACTTCCGGGATGTAGGACCCCGCGTCGGATTTGCCTACGCTCCGACAGAAATGTTCGGTCACATCCGCAATTTTGTCATCCGAGGAGGGTATGCCATCTACTATGCGGCACTTTTCTATGATGACCTACCGACAGGGACCATTCAATTCAGTAATGGTAACGTCGTCCAACCCACGTTCACCTCGCTGGACAACTTCACTCCTGTCCAGGCACTCTCTGCCGGTTTCCCTACTTTCGCTCCTCCGGTGAACAGCACCAACCCTTCGCGCCTGAATGGTCAAAACGTCGGATATATCGCTCCCTCTTATGGGCGCCCGGCTAGGACGCAGAATTGGAGCTTGGAGGTCCAGAAACAACTGGCCCCCGACCTGATCCTGAGCGTGGGTTATGTGGGCGTCAAAGGAGACTATCTTCACACCAACATTGCTCAGGTCAATGCCCTCAACCCGAAATTCTACGATCTCGGTACCGCCCTCACAGACTCCGTCACTTCTCCCGCTGGCCAGGGCGTTCTTAGCAGTTTGGGAGTAACGGTGCCGAGCTGGTTTGTCCCGCTCTATGGTTCAAACGCCTTAGTTGGCCAGTTGCTTCGCCCCTACCCTCAGTACCTGGACATCGGTGGCAGCAACAATAGTATGTGCTCGTGCCTCGAAAATCTGGGAGTCTCCACATACAACGCCTTCCAAGCAAAACTGGAACGTCGCTTCCGAAATGGTCTGAACCTCTTGGCCTCCTACACCTTCTCAAAGACCTTGACGAATGCGGACAGCGCCATTCCTGTCTTTTCGGGGTTCCAGTCCGGCGTGTTCGCGGCTCAGGATCCGTTTAACCCCAAATCTCAGAAGTCCTACAGTTTCCAGGACACGCCCCACATGCTGGTCCTCAGTTATATATACGAGCTGCCTGCCGGGCCCGGTAAAAAGTATCTGAATCACGGCGTTGCCAGCAAAATTCTGGGTGGGTGGCAAATCGGAGGCGTGCAACGTTATCAGAGCGGCACACCAACCATCTTGAGTACGAATGCGCCCTCGGCTCCGTTCACGGATGGAGCATTCCGTTACAGCCTTGTTCCCGGTCAACCGCTCCTGGCGCCCAACCATGGCTCCTTTAATCCCTTCGGTGCCAATAGCGGCTGCACGGAGCAGGCCAACGGGACCTTTGTCGCGAACAGCACGAATAACTACTTTAACTGTGCTGCCTTCATCGATCCGAACGCACCGTCACTTGTGGCCCAGCGCGGGTACGTCTATGGCGACGCTCCTTTAATCCTGGGCAACGTTCGAAGTCAAGCATACTTCAACGAGGACTTTGCCATCCTAAAACGCACCGCCATAAACGAAAGGCAGTCCATCGTCTTTAAGGTTGATATTCCAAACGCTTTTAACCGCCATGTTTTTGGCACGCGTGACGGCACCCTTACAGACAGTACCCTTGGCGTTTCCGGGGGTGGTGGCTTTAACGTTGTAAGCCCGGTTCGCCAAATTCAGTTGACGTTGCGCTACCAGTTCTGAAGTTTGACGCACTTCGCCGCAATCCTCTCCTCCTGCCGCTCCACACCGCGGCAGGAGGATTTCTTTAGGAAGGGTCGCAAGTGCTACCGTTTTCGTGGGATGGTGTACCATCGAGCTGTGAACTGGACGCAAGCCATTCCCTGTGCTTTTCCGCGTGATTCTAACCGTGTTTCTCGGTTTGTCCGGCGGATGCCATTCATCGTGTTCCCGATTTTGTTTTTGCTCGCCCCTATGGAGATTGCCCACAGTCAAACCGCGCAGACGAGCTCTGCGATTACGGAGCGGTTTCAACGGGCTACCGAAGCCATGCGTACCGGGAATCTGGATCAGGCGGGTGACGGCTTCGCATCCATCGTGAAAGACGCTCCGCAGTTCGCCGAGGCCTATCTGAATCTTGGGCTGGTGCGCGAGGAGCAGGGCCGCCACGCTGACGCGATCGTCAGCCTTCGGAAGGCCCTCGAGTTGAAACCCCGGCTGCGCGCCGCAAGCCTCTTTCTGGGAATCGCGGAATTCCGCTCCAACCGCCTGGATGACGCCATCGCGTCGCTACGAAAAGAAACAGCCGGCTACCCCAAGGATGCGAACGCGTGGATGTGGCTGGGCGTGGTTGAGCTCGAGAACGGCGACGGAGAGGCCGCCGCGGACGCGTTGGATAAGGCCGCAAAACTTGCGCCCGACAACGTGGATATCCTCTACCACCGTGGCCGGGCGCACCTTTTCGTCTCCAACGAAAGTTATGCCCGGATGTTCAAAGCAGACCCTAAATCGTGGCGTATCCCCGAGCTTCTGGCCGAGGCCAACGCCAGTGCCGATCGCCATATCGACGCAATAGCCGAATATGCGGCGGCCATCAAGCTTGCTCCGAACGAACCCCGCCTCCATGAACAGCTGGGCACGGAATATCGTCTGACGGGCAAGATGGAGGAGGCCCAGCAAGCCTATCTGAAGGAACTCGAGATCGATCCGCAGAATATGACTGCGCAATACAAATTGGGCGTACTCGTCCTTGAGATGGGAGATCCGGCACGGGGGAAATCGCTGATCGAAGGCGCGTTGCGGGTGAGGCCGGACCTGCAGAATTCCGATTACAACCTCGGCCGCGCGGAAATGCAACTCGGCAACGATGAAGCTGCCGCTGCACATTTCGAGCGCGCCACCTCCGCTGGCGGATCGGACCCGGACGTCGTCGAGCAATCCTGGTATCAGCTGGGCATTGTTTACCGGCATCTCCATCGGATGGAGGAAGCGCAAAAAGCCATGGCCACGTTCCAGAAGCTCAAGGACCAGGAGGCGGAGAGTTCGCAGCAAGCGCTGAAGCGCTATCAGGCGCAGCAGCAAAACTCCAATTCGGCGCAACCGCCTCCCCCGCAGAATCCGTAGTCATCGAGGAAGGCAGCGAATGTCCCGGCCCGCAAAAACCTTGAGCATCGTCTTGCGCCGCACAGCTGCGTTCTGCGCCAGTGCGATTTGTGCTGCCTTCGCGCAGAACAAAAACTTCGGAGACAAGTCTCTTCACTCGGATGAAAAGAACGCCATCCTTATCTCCGTGGTCGAATCCTTGGAAAAACTCCACGAATCCTTGCAAGGAAAGCCGTCGCTGCAATTTGGCTCGTCGCGCGCTTCCGCACCGACCATCAGCGTCGGCGACTCGCAGTTTCAGCAAATAGACGGCTTCGGCGCTTCGCTCACGGATTCTTCGGCCTGGCTTCTTGACAAAAAACTTATGGCGCCGCCAGCTCCTGGAAATGCTTTTCGATCCCAGGAAGGGAATCGGGCTGAGTGTCCTTCGCCAGCCGATGGGCTCGAGCGATTTCGCGTTAGAGGATTACAGCTACGATGATCTCCCCACCGGTGAAACCGATTCGGATCTGAAGCACTTGTCCGTGGATCGCGATCGCGCGTACATCATCCCCATGCTTCGCGAAATTCTCGCCGTGAATCCCGAAATCAAAGTCATTGCCAGTCCGTGGAGTCCGCCTGGGTGCATGAAAACTTCTGATTCCATGATCGGCGGAACGCTCTTGCCCTCTTCCTACGCTCCTCTGGCGGCCTATTTCGTCCAATTTGTGAAGCTCTACGAGGTCGCGGGCGTGCCTATTCTTGCCGTCACGCCTCAGAATGAGCCGCTCAATATTCCCGGCGACTACCCAGGCATGGGCATGAAAGCGGAAGAGCAGGAGCTCTTCGTCTGCGAGAATCTTGGGCCGGCGTTCCGAGCCGCCAAACTCAAAACAAAAATCCTGATCTTCGACCACAATTGGGGGAAAAGCGTCGTGCTCTGGAATCTAGTTCTCGATCAGCTCCACGGGCCTCACCTCGGCGGATGTAAAGATTGCTGCGGAGTTTTCACCATTGACGACTCGACGTCGCCCGCGGCTTTTGTGCCGACCGTGGATTTCACCGCGCCGGCTCACGTCAGCAAGTTCGTACGACCCGGTGCGTATCGCATCGCTTCGAGCACCGAGGGAGAGTCCGGAATAGAGCACGTGGCTTTCCGCAACGCCGATGGTTCGATGGCGTTGCTCGTGCTCAATTCAGGAGCAGCGCCTGTCCAATTCAACGTCGAATGGAAGGGCGAGTTTGCGGCTTATACGTTGGGCGCCGGAGCCGTGGCGACGTTCTTCTGGTCGGTCAAATCCGCAAAACACAACTGAGTTTTTCGATTTGTTCTCTGCTCCCGATTGCGCGACTCCGGTATCTGGCTCGACTCTTTCGCGGAGAAACTACTGCGGTCTGCTCGAAGCGGCTCGGCTTTGCAACTCGGCCGTGCGGTCGAACTCTTCTTTAGCCTTCTCCATCTCATGCTTCTGTTTGTAGAGTTTCCCGAGTTGATAGTGCGCCGCGGGGTCGTCCGGAGCCAATTGCACGGATTTCTCCAGTTCGCGGCGGGCGTCGTTCAAGTTCGCGCCGCGCAGGTACGCCGTGCCAAGTTTCAAATGGCACATCGCGTCGTTGGGCGCCATCTTGACCGCCGTCTCCAGCGCCTGAATCGCGTCGGCAGTATGGTCCTGTTCCAGTAGCAGGCTTCCCAGATTCAAGTACGGCTGCTCGCTCGGATGTTCGCTTTGTGCTTGCCAGGCGATCGCTTTGCGGTAGGCCTCCGCTGCTGCCTCGGGCTGCGCTTGCGACTCGATAACTAGTCCAAGGTTGTTCTCCGCCTTTGCATCGTGAGGATCGAGTTGCAACACGGTTTGAAAAGCTTTTCCCGCGTCGGAAAGCCGCAGCCGCGTGTAGTAGGCGCGGCCTAGGTAATACCACGCCTCTTTATTTTTGGGATCGAGGTCAACCGCTTTTTCGAGCCATTTGATCGCATCCGCATAAGCATTCAACAAAACATAGTCGAGACCGACGATCTTTAGATCGTCTCCAGTGGGTGCGCGAATCTGTGCGGCTTTCGTGTAAAACTCGAGCGATTCCGCCGGACGATTCTCGCGGTTCAGCACATAGCCCAGTAAGTAGAGCGCATCATCGGATTGGGGATGGCTCACTGCATATTGCCGCAGCCCGTTTTCCGCTCCGCGAAAATCCTGCAGGTGGACGAGGCATTTCGCTCCATACAACAAAGCATCCGTCGTGCCCGGCGCACTTTCCTCCGCACGCGAAAATAGCTTTTCCGCAGCGGAATAGTGTCCGGCACGGAATTCGTTCAAGGCCCGCGCAAAATCGTCTGAAGCTTGGGCAAAGCCTTGCCTGGGAAAACAGAAGACCGCCAGCAACACGCTCAACGTGAGCGCTTTGAGAATCCATGCAGTCCAGCGGCTACCAGCGCGGCTGCGCCACCGGTTCGTCAATTTGCAGGATCTGATTCGCATGTATGTCCTTCAATGTTTGCACGATGCCGCTCGGCCATCGAATCTGAATCTCCTTAGCGACGTCGTCGCTTCCCAGTCCGAAGTGCACGCGCTTGTCGCTGGAGGAAAGATAACTGCTCGCCGTGGTCACCGTCGCATACTGCGATCCGCTCGCGCTGACCAACTTGACCTCTGCGCCGATTCCGTCGCGGTTGCTTTTGTGGCCGGCAAGTTTCAGCGTCAGCCAATGATTCGGCGTCTGAAACTTGTTGTGCAGGACGTACGCCGGGCCGTCGTTGGTCGTCACTACCGCGTCCACCCATCCATCGTTATCTAAATCGCCGATCGCCAGCCCGCGTCCAACCCACGCCTGCTGAAACACGGCGCCCGAGTTTGCGGACACGTCCACAAATTCTTTGCCGGTGTTGCGCGCCAGCAGGAGAGGTTCGCGATAGCGGATTCCCGGAGAGGTCAGCTCGATGGTATCCAGGTCGTGGCCTTGCGTAATCAGCAAGTCTTTCCAGCCGTCGTTATCGAAATCGAAAAAGCGCACGCCCCATCCCGAATGCGATTTTGTCATCCGGCTGATCCCGGAGGCCGTGCTTGTGTACGTGAACGAGCCGTCTCCATTGTTTTGGTAGAGGGCGTAGCGCTGATTCGCCAGATCGGTCACCACGAGATCCGGCCAGCCGTCGTTATTGTAGTCGGCAAAATCCACTCCCATCCCCGCGTACGTGCGGCCATCAATATCTACTGCCGTTTCCGCGGGCAATCCGACTTCTTCAAAAGTGCCGTTGCCTTTGTTGTGATACAAAAACTCGACCATCGAATCGTTGGCCACAAAGAGATCGATGTGCCCGTCGCGGTCGTAGTCCGCGAGAGCCACTCCGAGCCCTTTGCCGGGCTTGCCGAGTCCCACTTTCTCGGCGACTTCCGTGAACGTTCCGTCTCCGTTGTTGTGATACACCAGCGGCCGAATCGGTTTGAAGTAATCCGGATGGCAGTACGCCCGGTAGCCTTCTTTGTGTTCGCCGCACCAGACGTCATCGAAATCCCAGTCCACGTAGCGCAGCACGACTAAATCGAGATAGCCGTCCTGATCGAGATCAACCCACGCCGCGCTCGTGGACCAGCCGCTTCCGCCGACGCCCGCTTTTTCCGTAACGTCGGTAAATGTTCCGTCGCCGTTGTTGCGGTACAGCTTGTTTCCGCCGTACGCCGTGACGTAGAGATCCTCGAAGCCGTCGTTGTTGTAATCTCCGACGGCGACTCCCATGCCGTATCCGGCGCCCTGCAGTCCCGCCTTCACCGTCACGTCCTCGAACGTGCCGTCCGGTTTCTGGTGATACAGACGGTTCCAATATTTCGGCCCGCTTTTCTGCGGGATCGTGCCTTTTGGGGTCGGGTCTGCCAGCGGCGCGCCATTCACCAGAAAAATGTCGAGCCTGCTATCGTTGTCGTAGTCGAACAGTGCTACTCCCGCTCCCATGGTTTCGGGCAGATATTTGCGCGAGGTGAGCGAAGCCTGATATTGAAAATTGATTCCCGCCTGCCTGGTGATGTCCACGAATTGTCCCGTGCCTGTGGCAGCGCTGTTTGGCTCGGCTGCTTTTTCTTGACGCGCAGCGTGCAAGGCAACCACGCAAAACAAAATGCCCACGCCCGTTCCTACAAAGCGCCGGGTATTCCGCCGGGACGTCACGGCTCGAGGATCCCCTTGCCTTCCACTACCGTGTAGATGCGGTCGACGCTGGGAACGCTGATCTCTTGCTTGGTCCCGTCCGGCCAGTGAATTTCCACTTTGTCTACTTTCTTTGCGCTTCCCAGCCCGAAGTGCAGCCGCTGATCCGAACTCGACGCGTAACTTCCGCCACTAAACACGTCTGCCCGCTGGCGGAATCCTCCCGCCGTCAAAAAAATCTTCCCGCCAATCGCATCGTGCGGGCTTTTCCCGCTGCCGACGAGTTTAAACGTCACCCAGTGGTTTCCGTTCTCCACCACGTTGCGCAAGAGCGTGGGCGTCGAATCCATGTTATTAGTGACCACGTCGATGTGGCCATCGTTGAAGAGATCTCCGAACGCGGCTCCGCGCGCAGATTTCACCACGGCCAGGCCGCTTCCCGTTGCCGGCGGAACTTCGGCGAATTTCGTGCCATTCAGGTTGCGGAGCAGCAGCGGCCGCTGCGCCCACGTCGTTCCCCAATCGTGGTTGTCCACTCCCGGATAGACGTGTCCGTTGGCCACAAAAAGATCCAGCCAGCCATCATTGTCGTAATCGAGAAATCCCGTTCCCCAGCCGAGGAACGGAATGGTCAGGTTGGCGATGCCCGCCCGCGAGCTGACATCCGAAAAGCTCGCGTCGCCATCATTTCGATAGAGCGTGTTGTAGTCGTCCGAAAAATTCGTAATGTAAAAATCCACTCTCCCGTCGTGGTTGTAATCGCCGACCGCAATGCCCATCGCCGCCTGCTCGCGCCCGTCATCATTGAGCGCGAAGCCCGACAAATAGCTGATGTCTTCAAAGGTCCCGTCGTGCTTGTTGCGGTAGAGATACTTCGGCACGGAATCGTTGGCGACAGCCAGATCAACCCAGCCGTCATCGTCCACGTCCACAAACACGGATGCGAACCCGTAATAGCCCTTGGGGTCGGAAACGCCGGCCTTCACGCTGACATCCGTAAACGTGCCGTCGCCATTGTTGTGAAAGAGATGGTCGTGTTCTCCCGGCAAACCGCGCGGACCGCACATGACCTCCACGCCGCGAAACTGGCAGAAGCCCGGGGGCAGGCCTCCGTGCCCTGAAATCGGCGGATTATCCGGATCGAACTTCGCATAACCGGGCACGAAGAGATCGAGCAGCCCGTCGTGATCGTAATCTCCCCAGGTTGCGCCGGTGGACCAGCCTCCCAGCGTCACGCCGGCTTTTTCGGCAACATCGGTGAACGTGCCGTCATGATTATTGTGGTAGAGCCGGTTTTTTCCAAAGTTGGTCACGTAAATATCGGGCCAGCCATCGTTGTCGTAGTCTGCGACAGCCACGCCAAATCCCCAGCGATCGTTGGCGACGCCGGCCTTGTCTGTGACGTCGGTGAACGTGCCGTCGTGATTGTTGTGAAGCAACATGGCGCGCGGGGGCGCTTCTTTGCCCTTCAGCGCCGGGAAAGTCGAGCCATTCACCAGATAAATGTCGAGCCAGCCGTCGTTGTCGTAGTCCAGCAAAGCGACGCCCGAGCCCGGAGTCTCGAGGATGGTCCGCTTCTCTGGATCGCCGGAACGGTGATGAAACTTGTCGAGGCCAGCCGCGTGAGTCACGTCGGTAAAAACAACCGGAGCGCCATCCACAAAGCCGCCCGCCGTGATCGGACGGGAAAGCGCGTCTTTCACGGGGGCGTGCGCAACCCCTGTGCTCACGCCGCTTTGCTGGCTCCGGACGGGCTCCTTTTCCGCGGGGTTTTGCTGCGCCAGCCTGGAGCTCAGAAGCAGCGTCACACAAAGAGCTTGTACTGCAATTGCGCGGAAGAGGTAGCCAGATTGGCTGGAAAGCGAGGACGGCATCAGGCCCCAATTGGGTCATTCAACCCAATAGGGATCTTCGCACAAAGTCGGCGAGCAGGCCTAATTCATGTGGAGAAAGTTTGAAAGTTATTTTGGGTAGAGTTAAGTTATCCAGTTTAGTCCGGGTCGGCTGGTTTCCGCACGGCGCCAACGTCGGAGTGTGCAAGCAGGCAGCCTCGCGAATCGGTCTTGACGCGGCCAGCTTCGATGAAAATGTCGCTAGGTCTAGCTCGTCCCGGCACGCGAGCCCGGGAACGAACCTCTGGGGAGCCCGCACACCCGCGCCAACACTCACCAGAATACGATTTCGAACCGATCTGACCTTGAACTCAAACCAAATCCCCAGCAAACACAAACCATCGGCACAAATTTCAACAGCTCCCTAGACTTTGCATGTGACATCATACTGCTTTCAATCCGAGGCTTCGATGAAACGACTCGCACTGTTCGTTCTCGCATTCGCGCTCGCAACTGGTTCTGCTGCCGTGGCTGCCGCCGCTTTCTCCGCAGCAAACCGTTTTGTTCACGCCAGCGGAAAGTACCTGGTGGACCCTCAAGGACACACGTTGCAACTGCGGGGCATTAACCTCAGCAACTGGTTGGTGCCGGAAGGGTATATGTTCGGTCTAGATGGCGGGCCGGCGTCGCCACGTGAGATTGAGACGTTCTTTAATGAGTTGATCGGCCCGGCCGAGGCGGCGCAGTTCTGGCAAGCGTATCGCGAAGCCTATATCACCGAGGAAGATATTCATTTCCTTAGCCAAACCGGTGTGAATTCCATTCGTATTCCGTTGCATTACAAGTTCTTTATTCCCGGCAACGACGAGGGATTCGCCTTGCTCGATCGCGTCGTCGGATGGGCGGAAAAGTACCATTTGTATGTCGTTCTTGATCTGCACTGCGCACCCGGAGGCCAGACCGGCGCCAACATCGATGACAGTTGGGGTTATCCATGGCTCTATGAGTCGGAGGCCAGTCAAGCGATGACCGTTGCTGTTTGGAAAAGGATCGCCGCGCATTACCGCGACAATCCCACAGTTCTGGGCTACGACCTGCTCAACGAACCGATCCCGCATTTTCCTGCACTGCAGAAATACAACAACCAGTTGGAGCCGCTCTACAAAAGACTCACAGCTGCCATGCGCACCGCGGATACTAACCATCTCATCATCCTGGGTGGTGCGCAATGGGACTCCAACTTCGCCGTCTTTGGCGCTCCCTTTGACTCCAATCTGATGTATACCTTCCACAAATACTGGACCGCGCCGACCGAAGAGGTCATCCAGCCCTATCTTGATTTCCGCAACCGCTACAATGTTCCCATCTGGCTTGGAGAATCTGGCGAGAATACGGATGCTTGGATTCATGATTTTGTGCAGGTACTGGAAAAAGACGAGATCGGCTGGGCGTTCTGGCCCTACAAGAAGATGGACTCCGCGTCGTCCTTCGTAACCTGGCAGAAGCCGGCCTATTGGGACGAGATCATTGCCTATGGCAGGATGCCGGGAAATACTGGAGATACGGAGAAGCGGATTGCGGCCCGGCCCTCCCTGGAGCACGCTCGGGCTGCCTTCCAAAGCTTGCTTGAAAATGTCCGTGTCGCTAATTGTCAGGCGAACGCAGGCTACCTTCGGGCTTTGAATTTGACCGTGCCGTCCAACGAGTTGAACAGAAGAAATCCCTGATCGTAGACCTAGGGGCTGTTGCAGCTATTCCAATCGTTTGCTGGGGGCGTGATGAATAAGAAGGATCTTACCCGGCGCAGTTTTCTGAGGGCATCGTCGGCGGCAGGCCTGTTAGCGGCAACGGCTCCGCTCGGGATTGCCAAGCCGGTATCAGCCGGTGACACGGAGCAGGGAGCAATCGCGGCCGCAAATCCGGCCGATGATTCGAAGATGTGGCCTATTCCATCGTGTGCCTGGAGGAGGCCCTTTGGTAGTCTTCCGAAAATCGAATTGCGCCCTGAAAAGGACAAGGACTCGGGCGACCTGATCGGCCTGAATACCCTCACGCGCACCAAGAAGGGGATTCCGCTGGGCGGCATCGGCGCCGGGAACTTCATGTATAACCTGTGCGGCTCCTTCGGCCCATGGCAATTGAAAGCTGGCCGATATGAGGAGCGCTTTCTATCCCAGGCCGCATTTCATGCGCGCGAAGAGATGGCGGGCGAAGTGAATGCGCGGACTTTGGCGACGGATGACGTTCTTCCGGCATGGCCAAGACTGAAACCCGGCGAGGGCGAGTACTGCGCCCTGTTTCCGAAAGGTTGGTGTTCCTACAAGGGGTTTTCAAGCGCCATTTCCATGCAATTCTTCAGCCCAGTGATAAAAGACAACTATCGCGAGACGTCATATCCTGTTGCTCTGTTTTTATTCAAGGTCCACAATCCAGCCAAAAACAGGGCCAAGCTATCGCTGATGTTCACCTTCCCGAATGCTCCCTATATCGGTCCGCAGAACACCCCGATGGGCATCGATCAAGATGCCGGCAAGAGTGCGCGGGAGCGGCGCGGATTGAGCAATCGGGTCATGAAGAATCCCAGGAGCGGAGTGACCGCGATTCTGATGGAGGCGCATGACCAGAGGAATGCTCCCGAGACCGAGGGATCGGAATGGTGCATAGCGACGAATCATGCGGCCACCTATGTGCCGGTGTGGGACGGGAACAGCGACGGTGCGGATATTTGGAAGGCTTTTGCCACGGACGGCATGCTGGCGAATCAGAACCTCGCCCAGTCCAGCCAACCCCCCGCAGGCGCGCTTTGTGTCACGGTAGAACTTGATCCCGGCGCAAGTGTCACGGTGCCTTTTGCTCTTGCCTGGTACTTCCCGCAGATGGAGTTCGGTTCTGGAACACGCTGGTGGAGGAGGTTTACCGAGTGGTTCCCGTTCGCTCCGGAGCAGTCGTTCCACATCTGCGAAGAGGCATTGCTACATCGCGACCAGTGGCTCGCCGCAGTCGATGGCTGGCAGGCACCCATCATCCAAAATGGGGGACACCCGGAGTGGGTGAAGCAAGCCGCTCTCAATGAACTTTATTACAGCACTTTTGGGGGCTCTTTCTGGGAGAACGGTTGTATCACCAAACCGAAACAATTCGGGAACCGGCCGGGACAGCACATCTCATTCGTGATGGAGTGCCAGGAGTATGCATTTGCCGAGTCCTTTGATGTCCGTCATCACCCGGCGCGCAGCAACCGCGATCTTTGGCCGCAACAGGAGCGTGCCACACTGCTGTTGTTCAGGGATTTTGTCATGGATTCCCCCGACGGCAGTTGCCCGCACGATGCCGGCGCGATTTACGACGACCCCCTCTTTGCCTACGACGGCTATGGACGGGGCTATAACCAGAGCCCACATGGCATCAAGGGGCGCATCACCACACCGTGGTCTGAACTTTCACCCAAGTTCATTCAGCAGTGCTACGCCTACTGGCATAAGACCAAAGACGATACGTTTCTAGAAGAAGTCTGGCCAGCCATGGTTCGGAGCTACCGCTACCAAATCACGACCGACCTCGATGGCGATGGGCTGAGCGAGATGAAAAGCTCCGAGTACCTTGAGAATAAGCTGTTCAACGCCGTGCTTTGGCTGGGTGCACTGGAAATGATGCAAGCTGTTGCCCAGCGGCGGGAAGACAATGATTTTGCGAAGGAGATCGGCGAGTTGCTAAATAAAGCCCGCACCAGTGCGGAAAAGCAGTTCTGGAACTCCCAATATAGCTATTATCAGTACAATCAGCACAACGATGACCTAATGGGCGATGCGATGGTGGGGCAACGCTATGTCGATGTTACGGGACTGCCCTCGGTGCTGACTCCGGAACGCATGGCATCCCACTACCACCAGTTATTCAAACGCGGTGTTCTTCGGCTGAAAGACAGCAGTGGAAACGGTGTCGGCAATGTCGGCGTCGCGAATGCGGTTCATCCTGATTCCCTGCCTGGCGTTGGCGACAGTGAGTATCTGCATCAATTTGAAGTCTGGACTGGAGTTTCGTACTGCGCCGCCGCCAATATGTACCGCTGTGGGAAAGAGCTGAAAGACGGCGCCTTGCAGGCCGAGGCCTTGCTGGCTGCGTGGGGCGTGTATTACCAAACGTGGAGGAACCAGGAAACGGCATACTGGTTCAGCACCCCGGAGGCATGGCGGATCGACGATCCAAAAAACTTCAGGGCTCTGATGTATCAGCGCGCCCGCGGCTTTTGGGAGTTTGCCATGGAGATATTCGACCCGTATAAGTCTTAGTATCGCGGTGTTGCGCGTCGGAAGCAGGCTCACAACACAGAAAAACTGACTCTGCGATTGCTCAAGGTTCACAGGCACCCGGCATACTGTCACACCTCGCTTCTAGCCTGCATTAGTTGTTGCACCTCGAGAAGGCGCTCGTCCCGAGCAGGAGACAAACCCGCTCGGGAGCTAGTTCGCACCAACCCTCAACTGAAACCAGTTCTGAATTGCCTGCCAGCCTTCGGGGTCACGCGAAGGTTATCGAACTGGACGCAGTCTCAAGCAGTGCCCAAGGCGAACATCCCGGGTGTGCGAATCGAGTTTTCAACTGAAGTGAGCCGCGCTCCATCCAGTGATGCCTCAATCCGCTCGCTTCGGAACGCAGTTCCAAACGATGCTATTGGTTGTGATCGATTGCGACAAAACCTGCATCGCCTACAAGTCCCCACGGTTCGTACTTTGAGCTAGTCGGCTGATAATACCGGGAGTTGGATGGGCCCTGGTTGAAGTAATCGACCAGGTGAACCACAACGTGAGGCAGCCAGCTTGCCGAGCGAAATCGGAATAATCGCACGTCAACATATGCCGATACAGTCCAAGGCCAATCTTCATAGCCGGTTTCCTATCCCCGCTCCGTAATCCGGACTGAGAACTTGTCCGTTGATCTCGCTCGCCAACGGCGAACAAAGAAATACAAAGGCATCCGCGATCGATTCGGGACTGTTCCTTCGCCCAAGCGAGACTCGCAGAACAAACTCCCGGTAAGCAGGGTCTTCGTCAAACACCTTCAGCGAACTGCCGGCAGCTACGTTCCCTGGCGAAATCACGTTCACGCGAATACCGGTCAGCGCATATTCAAGCGCCAGACTGCGAGCAAAATTTTCCAACGCCGCCTTGGCTGAAGAGTATGAAGATATTAACGTGTGCGGCATTCGTGCGACGTATGACGAAGTAAAGACCAGGTGGCCGCTAATTTTTCTCTCCATCCATCGTCGAAGCACAGAGCGCGCCAGATACGTCTGCCCAAAATAATTGAAGCGGAAGATGCGCTCGTAATCGGCTTCCGAGGTGGTGGCGAATGGATGTAGTCCGCAACCACCTGCGTGGCCAATTACCGTATCCATACCTGGATACTTGTCGAAGGCTGTTTTGACCACCGCCTCCACTTGCTTGGAATCGGTAATATCAGCCTCTGCATAAATGTAAGCAGTAGGCGAAATTTTCCATTCATCCAGAGTTCTTTTCGCTTGCATTTCAGGTTTGATGTCGGTGAGCACAAGAGTCGCTCCGGCCTCAGCCAGCCGCCGCACCACTTGCTCTGCAATCGCACCTAGAGCCCCAGTGATCAGAATCGTCCTTCCAGACAGGTCGATGCTGATCATGGCAATTGCATTCCTTTCCGTCCCCGAATTGCCAGATGACCTGGTTCCATAGCCAGCCGGAAACCACACCTCTGATGCCTACATGATTCCGTACTTTGCAAACGCTTCAACCGCACTGCTTCCCGCTTCGATGGCTTTCCGTACGAGCTTTTCGCCTCGAACTTTTTCCAGCGCTCGCGTAAACACTTCTTCTTCAGCTTCGGCCGGAACCACTAACACTCCGTCAATATCGCCAAACAGAATATCTCCGGGACGAACCCGCACGGCTCCAATCTCCACGGGAACCCGGAAATCGACCACTTTGTAGCGCGGCGCGGAATCCTGTCCGTAAGAACCAAATCCAAATGTTGGGAAGCCCATCTCGAGAATTGGCTTTGTGTCTCTGACGTATCCGTTCAACACGGCACCGCGACTCCCGAGTTTACGCGCTCGAGTGCTCATCAGTTCGCCCCACAGGGCATTTCGTGGTGATGATCCCGTGTTTACATACACTTCGTTCTTCTGAAGGTCATCAAGCGCTTCCAGCATCAACCCGAAAGACTTGTCCATCAGTTTGTTGGCGCTGCCGGAGATTCGTTCAACAAACACATCCACGGACAGAACTGGCATGGCCCGCCCGATTACGACCATGTCTCGGCGAAGGGGCTGAATCTGCGGCGGTAAAAACTGGTGCTGAAGATCGATTTTATCCATTACGTCGCCGACGACGCATGTAAACAGTTCACGCTGCATGATCGAAAAAAGCTCGTCGTCGGACTTCCACAATTTCGTCTCGCTCATTGTTCTCCGTGCCCTAATCTATTTTCTTGAAGCGTAGCCTAGCACACTCCGCCTATCGAATGGATTGCCACCCGCTCATTCAAAAAATGGTTCGCCTTTGCGTGCGTAACGACGGGCTACTTCCTTGTTTAGTGTGACGCCGAGGCCAGGCTTTTCGGGGACACGAATGAATCCATCCTGAATAATTGGCTTCGGTAACCCTTCCACTAGATCATTCCAGAACGGAACGTCAGAACTATGGAACTCCAGCGCAAGAAAGTTTGGAATTGCTGCACAGAAGTGTGCTGATAAAAGCGTGCCCACCGGACTACTGATGTTGTGTGGGGCAACGGGCATCGTATGTACGTCCGCAAACTGTGCAATGCTCTGGGCGATAGCCAATCCACCGACCTTTTGCAGATCGGGAGTAACGATACTGAGAGCGTGTTTGGCTATGATTTCCTCAAAACCCTCAAACAGGAAGAGATTTTCACCCGTTGCAATCGGCACTCGAACCTTCGCGCTCACTTCCATCAGCGCTGCGACGCTGTGGGGTGGAACGGGATCCTCAAGCCACAACAATCGAAATGGCTCTAACTCGTGCGCCACTCTAATGACGTCGCTGGCACAATACCGCCAGTGACAATCGACCGCGATCTCCGTTTCAACACCAACGGCCTCGCGAACCGCTCCGATTAAATTCACCGCGTGATCGATGGCACGATTACTAAGCGCTCGCGAATGCGGATCGGCCGCATATGTGCCCGGAACATCGAGGTCAAATTTCAGCGCTGTAAATCCCTCTGCCTTCTTTTCCAAGGCGCGCTGCTTGTATTCCTCTGGCGTTGACGCTGGCTCATCACTGCCTGCGCCGAAATAATCTTTCGCCACGTGCGTGCCCTCATGCGACAACCACCGAGCGGGGCGGGAACGCAATACCTCGTCCAGGCACTCCAGCGCCTCGCTGCCGTGGCAATCGGCATAAATACGAACTTGGTCCCGAAACTTTCCGCCAAGTAGTCGATGGATGGGCACGCCCAACGATTGGCCTAGCAAGTCCCAGAGCGCCGCCTCGATTCCGCTGATCGCGTTATAAATGATGCCAGCGCTGGAGCCGGCGCCCGAAGTGGCTAGTTGAAGTTTGCGAAATAGGCGATGAACGTCTCGAGGATCTTCACCAAGGAGTAGCGACTCGAGCGAGCGCAAAATCGATGTAAGGCCAGGCGCAAAAAAACACTCACCGAGACCGCTGATTCCCTCGTCAGTCTCAATACGCACAAAAGTCCAGTCAAAATTTGCTTCTACGACCGCTGTCTTGAGTCGAGTAATTTTCAATGGCATACACTCGTGCGCTCTTATAAGCGAGTGCAGGGTAACAACTTTTCAAAATAAATCCCTGCCTCAAGCGAAGTATTTTCGGGGTTAGATTTCTGAACTGCCCTAGATTAACGTTTTACTGTCCGCATGACAACTATCCATTAACCACAGTTTTTTCACCCAATCACTTTGGCAGTTCGGTGCCTCGATTGAGAATTTCAAGGTAGCGATGATACGTGAAGAGGCGATGGCGCTGTTTGCCGGTTGTCTCACGAACTATGCCGAGCTTCACCATGTGCTGCAAAGCCTTCGCCACAGTGGGTGCAGAGAGAGGGAGTTCCTCGGCCGTCGAGGGGATCGTGATTATCGGCTTTCGCTGTAGGTGCTGGTGAACGCGCAGAACTGACGCAGCCGGTCGGCCAATCTCCGCGATTTTGCGGCGATCTTTTTCAATGAGCTTGAGTATCTCCTTCGATGTATCGGCTGCCTGCTGGGCGGTTTCTTTGACGCCTGTTAGGAAGAATTCGAGCCACGTTTCCCAATCTCCGCGGGTACGGACGCTGTCCAGCAACTCGTAGTATTTCTGGCGGTTCGTTTTGAAATAGAGGCTGAGGTAAAGAATAGGCTCACGGATCGCGCCGGCCACGCACAGCAGAAATGTAATTAGCAACCGGCCCAGTCGTCCGTTTCCGTCCAGGAAGGGGTGGATAGTTTCAAACTGCACATGCACGAGTGCGGCCTTGACCAGAATCGGCAGTTCTTCGTGCTCGCGATGCAGGAACTTTTCGAGCGCGCCCATGCATTCCATCATCTTCTCAGGTGGTGGCGGGACAAATGCTGCGTTACCGGGCCGCGTGCCTCCGATCCAGTTTTGGGTTTCGCGGAATTCACCCGGACGCTTCTGACTGCCTCGTCCTTTGGACAAGAGAATCTTGTGAATTTCTCGAATCAAACGCAAAGAGAGCGGAAAATCCTCGCGGAGCCGGCGAAGTCCGTAATTCATCGCGGCCACATAATTTGAGACTTCCTGAACGTCTTCTAGCGGGACGCTGGGGGCTTCGGCGCTTTCGAATAGCATGAGGTCAGAAAACGACGACTGTGTGCCCTCAATCTGCGAAGAGAGCACCGCTTCCTTTCGAACGTACAGGTAGATGAATAGCGAGGGGTCGGGCAGAATGGACGCGAGTCCGTCCAGACGTCCGAGAGCTTGGTTCGCCTGTTCAAGCAACGGCAAGAGCGGTTGGAGGGCCAGCGGCGGGTCTGGCGGCAATGGCGGTGGCACATAGGCCCTGAAGGACTCGTCCTTGAAGGTCTTGACGACATAAGTCCCGAGCCGGCTGTTCGGTTTGGTTGGTGTCGCCATCACAAAACCATCGTTTCGTTAGAAATTAGCTAACGAAAGTATATAGCCTTTTCCTTTCGTTAGCTAGAGAAGGTCAAATCCGGGCTGGGCAGCCTAAGGAAACACGCCAGTTCGAAGAAATACCTTCGGCCCGGCGGCGTTTTTCATCTTTTCTCGCGGAACCTCTATGAAGCCATTGGCAGGGAAAATGTCCGTTTCCGGCAAGTGCCAGCGTCCGAAGGCCGTCGACAACATGATGTTCACCTCCTTCCGCTATTACCTCCCCCAACCCGGGTGACTTAGCGCCGCGTCCTCCCTGTGGGCCGAGAAGGGCCAGCTCCTCGGCGAGCTGCCCCCTTCTTTTTTTGACCGAAACAACTTATCTGCCGCTCCCTATCTACAAGCCATTGAATCCAAGCATCTTGTCCGACGCCGTCATCCACCTCCATAAATCAAAAAACTCTGAAGGTTTTGTAACAATGCTGTAACACAGAAGAAGGACACTCATACAATCCTAGGTCAAACTAAAGCTTTCACGTGGAGATGACGGATGAAGCGAATCGCAGGTATTCTTTTGGCTGGTTTCGGACTGGCCAGCGTAGTTCTGGCGGCTAACGCGCTTACCATCACGGGAGCGGGCGCCTCGTTTCCGTACCCCATGTATTCCAAGTGGTTCGATGAGTACCACAAAAAAGACACCAACATTGAGATCAATTACCAGTCCATTGGTTCGGGCGGTGGAATTAAACAAGTCACCGAAGGCACTGTGGATTTCGGCGCCTCCGACGGTCCCATGAATGACGATCAGCTAAAGGCTTTCCAGGACAAGCACGGCTTTGCCATACTGCACTTCCCCACGGTTCTCGGCGCCGTCGTCCCGACCTACAACGTCCCTGGCGTCACAACCGATTTGAATTTCACGCCGGAGGCGTTGGCGGGAATCTTTCTCGGAAAAATTACCAAATGGAATGATCCGGCAATCGCCGGCGCGAACAAGGGCGTAAATCTTCCGGGCAACGACATCGTTGTCGTTCATCGTTCAGATGGCAGCGGCACAAGCTACATCTGGACCGATTACCTCTCCAAGATCAGCGACGAGTGGAAAAGCAAGGTCGGCAAAGGCGCTTCGGTGAACTGGCCAGTTGGTCTCGGCGGTAAAGGCAATGAAGGTGTGGCTGGGCTGGTGAAACAGACGGCTAATGCTTTTGGCTATGTCGAGCTGATTTACGCCATCCAAAATAAGATGCCTTACGGAACCGTGAAGAACTCTTCCGGCGCGTTCGTCAAGGCAGATCTCGCTGGTGTGACGGCCGCGGCCGCCGGCGCCGCGAAGAGCATGCCGGACGACTTCCGCGTTTCCATTACGGACGCCCCGGGAAAGGCTGCATATCCGATTTCCAGCTTCACCTGGCTGCTGATTCCATCGAAGTTTTCAGACGCCTCCAAACGCGATGCCATCAAAGGCTTTGTAAAGTGGATGCTTGCAGACGGGCAGAACTACACCGAGACTCTCTCCTACGCCAAGCTGCCCAAGGAAGTGGTAGCCAAAGAGGTAAAAGCCCTCGACGGCATCCAGTAGCTTTCGCCAATACGAAATGTCAACCGCCAGCACAACCCTTCCGAGCGCGGGCCCTGTCGCGGGCTCGCGCTCGTTTTTAAGACGCCTTCGCGAAGGCGATGAAATAGTGCGGCTCATTACGTTCTTGTTTGCCGCTTCGGTTGTGCTCGTCACCTTGCTTTTGGTCTTCGAACTCTGGCAAGGTTCTGCGCTTGCGCGGCACAAATTTGGCTTGGCTTTTTTTGTCACCCGGGTCTGGGACCCCAACGCTGGTGAGTTCGGAGCGCTCCCCTTCATCTTTGGAACGTTGGTCACTTCGATCGTTGCCCTGGTTATTGCCGTGCCTCTGGGTATCGGAGCTGCCATTTTTCTCGCCGAGCTCGCTCCGGCAAGAGTTTCCGACACGCTGGAATTCTTCATCGACTTGCTCGCTGCTGTCCCCAGCGTCATCTACGGCCTTCTGGGTTTCTTATTCGTCGTCCCTTTGATGCGCGACTACATTCAGCCAAGACTTAAGGATTCACTCGGATTTCTTCCGTTCTTTAAAGGCCCGGCTTACGGCATCGGGTTCCTGACTGCCGGCCTAGTCTTGGCTATCATGGTCATCCCCTACATCATTTCCGTTTCGCGCGAAGTGCTTATCTCCGTGCCCCGCGATCAGCGAGAAGCCGCCTTGGCTCTTGGTTCCACCCGCTGGGAATCTACTTGGAAAGTTGTCGTGCCGTTTGCTCGCGCCGGCATTATGGGTTCCATTTTCCTCGCCCTGGCCCGCGCGCTTGGCGAAACCATGGCCGTGACCATGGTCATCGGCAACACACCGGCGATCAGCGCTTCGCTTTTCTCTCCCGGTTACTCGATTGCTGCGGTCATCGCCAATGAATTCAGCGAGGCTACCGGCGATCTCTACCCCCAAGCCCTCATTGAACTGGGCTTGGTGCTCTTTTTACTCACCTTTATCCTTAACGGCCTTGCCCGCATTTTGATCCTCGCAACCTCTCAGCGGGGCAGCGGAATGGGGAACGCATGAACCCTCACCTGCGCTGGCGCAAATTCGTAAGCAATTTTATGCTCACCATGACCGGTCTCTGCGCCATCGTTGCCGTCTTCGTGCTTTTCTTCATTTTGGGTTATCTGGTCTACTACGGCGGAACCTCCATCAACTGGAATTTCTTCACGAAATTGCCTGCTCCGGTGGGTGAAACGGGAGGCGGCATGGCCAACGCTATCGTCGGCAGCGCCAAGTTGCTTGCCCTGGCTACGCTCTTCGGTGTTCCGATTGGCTTCTTGGGTGCCATTTACCTCGCGGAATTCAGCGGCAGTAAGGTCGCCTTTGTCGTGCGCTACGCCGCGGATTTGCTCAATGGTGCGCCTTCGATCGTCATCGGCATCTTTGCCTTTAGCATTGCCGTGCATCCCTTCAAGCAATTCTCCACTCTCGCCGGCGGATTCGCGCTCGGCATCATGATGATTCCCATCACCTTGCGCAGCACGGAAGAATTTCTCCTGGCCGTGCCTCGCACTTTACGCGAGGGCGCCATGGCTTTGGGCGCCAGCAAGTGGAAAACCATTGCGACCGTCATCGTGCCCGCTGCGTATCGCGGCATCCTCACCGCGATTCTTCTGGCGTTCGCCCGCGTTGCCGGCGAGACTGCGCCACTCCTTTTCACGGCCTTAGGCAACCGCTATTGGAGCCGTGGCTGGACTGAGCCTACCGCCTCGCTTCCGGTCATGATTTACAACTACGGCCTCTCGCCGTACGAGGACTGGCACCGCCAGGCTTGGGCCGCGGGTCTTGTTCTTCTGGCTTTGATTTTGGTCATCAATATTGTTGCTCGGGCGATTCTGTCCCGCGGCATTTCGGTTCCGAGGTAGCAATTCATGAACGCTTCTGTGAGGCAGGCAGTGTCCGTAAATATAACTCCTCCTGTAACGACAGCCGCGGGCCGCGAAACTACGGCACCCGCGGACATGCGGATGACTATCTCCAAAGTCAATTTCTGGTACGGCACCAAACAGACTCTTTTCGACATCAGTTTGGGCATCGCCACCAGCAAAGTCACGGCTCTCATCGGTCCGTCCGGCTGTGGCAAATCCACTCTCTTGCGTACTCTCGACCGCATGCACGAAACCGTGCGTCACTCCCGCCTCGAGGGCGAAATCCTGCTCGATGGCAAGAACATTCTCGATCAGGACGTAACTCAGCTGCGCCGTCGCGTCGGCATGGTTTTTCAGCGTCCCAACCCCTTCCCCAAATCCATCTTTGAAAACGTTGCCTATGGCCTCCGCATCAACGGCACAAAACTTCCCATGGCCGACGCCGTCGAGAAAAGCCTCCGTCATGCTGCTCTCTGGGATGAGGTAAAAGACCATCTGCACAAGTCCGCCTACGAACTTTCCGGCGGCCAGCAGCAGCGGCTCTGCATCGCCCGCGCTCTTGCCGTTGAGCCCGAAGTTCTTCTCCTCGACGAGCCTTGCTCAGCCCTCGACCCCATCAGTACCGCGAAAATCGAGGAGCTCCTCGTTCAATTGAAAGATCTCTGCACCATCGTCACCGTTACTCACAACATGCAGCAGGCCGCGCGCATCAGCGATTTCACGGCTTTCCTGCTGAACGGCCAGGTCATCGAATTCAGCCCCACGCCGCACCTCTTCACCAAACCGACCGACCCGCGCACGGAGGCCTACATTACCGGCCGCTTTGGATGATCCCGTGGCAGGCATCGTTTCGGTCGTTTGTCATTCCGAGCGAGGCGAGGAATCTGCTTTTTTTCTTCCGGGGCTGTAAACTACTGAGGGAAAATTTTCATGGAACGCCACTTCGAAAAAGATTTGAACGAATTGAAAGAGCGCCTCCTGTGGATGGGCAGCCTCGCCGAACGCGCTGTCCATCAGTCTGTGCACGCCGTGCTCGAAGCGGACGAGCAGCTTGCCAAGCGCGTTCTCGATGAGGAAGACGCCATCAACGAATTGCAGCTCGAAATCGACGACCGCGTCGTCCAGCTCCTCGCACTCCATCAATTGATGGCTGTCGATCTGCGCTTTGTCCTTGCCGTCTCCCGCATCAACAACGACCTTGAGCGTATCGGCGATCAGGCCGTCAACATCGCGCAGTCCGCGACGCGCATCCTTCGCCATCCGCGCGTGAAACCTTATGTCGACCTCCCGCGCATGAGCGAACTTGCCGAAGAGATGGTCCGCAACGCCCTGAATGCCGTCGTTCGCCGCGACGTCGATCTAGCGCAGATGGTTCTCGCCACCGATGACCAGGTCGATCACTATCGCGACCAGATCTTCCGCGAGCTTCTCACCTACATGATGGGAGATTCCAGCGTGGTCTTTCCCGCCTTCGAGCTAATCCTCGTCGCCAAAAACCTCGAGCGCATCGGTGACCACGCCACCAACATCGCCGAAGACGTAATCTACATCGTCCAAGGCCAGGACGTCCGTCACCCAACCGTCGACCGCCGTTGAGGAATCACCGGCAGGTGCGGCAAGGTTCGCTTGAGCGGACTTTCTATCGGAAGTGCGGGACATATTTCCACTGCCATCGTCTGACGCCCGCCTTGTGCGCGTACTATATACTTCGGGCATGAAAACTGGCGCAATCGATTTCCTTTGGCTACTTGTCCGAATTTGTCAATCTAAGAGCGGTCCAAAACTCAATAAGAGAAGCCACGACAGCGGCTTATTTGATTTTAACTCTTAGTTCGGGACCAGGAGGTCGAAGGTTTAAATCCTTTCGCCCCGACCATTTCCTTCGCAGGAAAGAACATCCTTTTCAACCGGCCAGTCGAGCCAATGGAGGCGTTTTTCTGGTACGAAGCTGCGGCGTGTGCTTGGCCCGCACCCAGCCCCGCCATTGTCCAAGAACAACCCAAACGTGAAGAGTCTCTTGCCGAACTGACGGCTTGCCTTTTCCCGCGAATACTCCTTATCCTGCCTGCTCACGCTGCGGCCGCATCAAGAGGCGACGGATGATCCTGAAGAGATTGCGCGAGGAAGTCTTGGAGGCCAACCTGGAGCTCCTCCGGCGCGGGCTGGCGCTGTACACCTTTGGAAACGCCAGCGGCATTTCGCGCGAGGAAGGGCTGGTGGCGATCAAGCCAAGCGGTGTGCCCTACGAAACGATGAAGCCCGAGGATTTGGTCGTCGTCGATTTGGAAGGGAAAATCGTGGAAGGCTCGTTGCGTCCTTCTTCCGACCTTCCCACGCATCTGATTCTCTACCGCGCTTTCGCTGGCATTGGAGGCATCGCGCACACGCATTCCTCGGCCGCCACGGCGTGGGCCCAGGCACAAAAAGAAATTCCATGTTTCGGAACGACCCATGCCGATTATTTTCGCGGTCCCGTTCCCATCACAAAACCGCTGACTCCCACAGAAATCCGATCGGATTATGAGGCCAATACCGGCCATGCCATCGTGCGGCGGTTCAAGAAGCTCGATCCTCTTCACGTGCCTGCGGTCCTCGTCGCCGGCCACGCGCCGTTCTGCTGGGGAAAATCGCCTTCGGAAGCCGCGCACATCGCCCTGATTCTGGAAGAAATTGCCTCGATGGCCTTTCAGACACTCACCGCGAATCCCAAAGCTCAAGCCATTTCAAAACATCTTCACGAGAAGCACTTCCTGCGGAAACATGGGAGCGCTGCGTATTACGGCCAGGAAAAGTAGCGTTGTGAGTTTGAAGGCGGGTGTGACTTCTCGCCGTGGGCGTTCAGCCTAAATCTATTTTTTCGCCGCTAGAGCTGAAACCTGCGGGGTCAGAGACTCTGCGATAATTTCATCCAGCTTCCGCCGCACTTCGCTGGCTTCCGGTCCGAGGCGAGCTTCGCTTTCCTTGCGGGCCTGGGATACCACTGTGAGCTCCTCGCTGGGCGTATTCTGCAAAGCATTTTCCGCGTGCAGCAAGCAGGCGAACACGTAGCGCTCAGGCTGCTGCTGTTTGCGCAAAAATTGCGCGTAGTTAAACCAGTCTGACGCCGCGCTGCGCGCATCGGAGAGCGCCGCATCAAGCTGCAGTGCGCGCTGGTAGGACAGCACCGCTCCGCGAACGTCGCCCTGTTTCTCCTGCAAATCGGCGAGATGTATGAGGGCCAGGCTCTCCAGCGTCTTCTCGCCAGCCTTGTCCGCAAAGCCCGCCGCCGCGTTGTAACCTTTGGAAGCATCGCCGTTGTGATGGATTGCGGCATCCGCGTCGGCAACTTTTATAAGAGCCGCGAGCACCGGGCCTGTATCGGCGGAATTTTTTGCGTGGTGTGCCGCTATGATTTCCATAAATATCCGATAGTGCCGCGCCGCGGCCTGCAGTTCACCTTGTTGATCGAGAACTTGCGCGAGATAAAGCTGCGCGTTGGCCTGCCCCGGATCAACGTCGACTGCTCGCTGCCAGTTGTCGACTGCCTCTTCGTCGTGCCCGAGGCGGTGAGCGAGCATCCCATAATCGACTAGTGCGTCGGCGTTTCGTGGCCAGCGCGTGATAATCCACTGGAACTGCGCATAGGCGTCGACGTCGTGCCCCGCTTCAATCAAGCTCCGGCCATAGGATTCTTGCAGCGAAAAATTGGCGGGATTGAGCGCAGCCGCGCGCTGCATAGCTGCGAGCGAAGCATCGCGCTGTCCGGCGAGTTGCTCGGCGCGTGCGAGGCGCACTTGCACAGCGCTGTCGTCAGGATTCAACTTCGCGGCGCGCTGAAGCGCGGGCAGAGCACTTGCTTCGCTGGACCACCAGAAGTGCAGCTGGTCCACGCCCGCCCAGAGAAATAGCAACGCCACCGCCGCGATTCGAAGGGCTCGAGCAGCTGGCGCTCGTCCTGTTAACCAGCGAGTTGCCGCAGCAAAGCTACTTTGTTTTTCGTCGCCAGCGCCCGGCGGTTTTTGTTGGCCATCCAGGAGCAGCGCCGCGATGCGCGAATCCCGTAATTTCCAGATCGCGCCGTCGAGCATAAAGTGATGAATATTAACCAGCGCCGTAAAGGTAAGAAAGCTCGCGGCAAAATCGGCATGAAAAATGCGGCTGACGATCCACGGCCCGGGAATGAAGAGCGCGATCCCCCCGGCAATCAATGTCACAAGATAACGGGAAAACGACCAATGGGAATCGCCAACAGCGCGAGCTTCTTTCTTCTGGTAATAGCTCGTAATCCACAAATACTGCGTCGAGTGCAGGACGGCGAGCAGGCCGCTGCTATAACGCGTCTGCGGAATTTCCCGGCCGCTGACGAGCTCGATCACCGCGGGCAAAAGAAACCAGAGAAACTGCGTGACGGTCAGAGTGAGCACTGGGACTGTCGTCCGAAAACTGCTTCTGCGTGCCAAAGACGCGAGGGCCCACCCGCTGGCTCCCACAAAAAACAGCGCCAGGAACGCTCGCGCAGGCAGAGTGAACTTAGCCGCAAGCCCGAGCGAGAGAATCAATGCATCGCCGGACGCTCCGGTGTGGAAACTTAGCATCAGCAATATGTAGGACGCTATAAACGATAGCCGAAGCGCGCGGCGCTCCGCTTCCGTGGGTGAGACGCCCGCGCGCCGCGCAAACATCATCAGCAACCCAAAGTTTTGCCCCGTGTAGTGCCACGGGCTCCAGCAAATGTAAAGAGTGAAAATCCAGGGAAGCAGCGCATACCAAAGGTGCGTGACGACGCCTGCCAGCCCGAGGAGCAGCGCCACGTGCACGGTGTATATCCGGTATTTCTCAAACTCGTCGCGCGTATGGTACGCGCGGTACACGGTAGCCATGAAGTGCGGATAGTTTGAAAGCAACGCGAGAAAATAAAACGCCACGCTCCAGCCGCGCCCGTAGGAATTCGCAAAATAAAATCCTGCGAGCAAAAGCGGCGCGGTCCACGCCCCGCAGCCAACCGTCAAATCAATCCACGGGCGATAGATCCACGGACTCTCGGGACGCGAGGGCGGGGCAGGCGTCGAAGCGCGCTCCTCCGGCGGAGTTATGTTGATGGTTCCCATTCCTCTGCAGAGTAACTCAGGCGTGGCACACCTGTGCGCCGAGGACCGTCAGCGCATGCGGAATCGGTTACTTGTAGTTGCGAACGGGCTTCAGAAAACGGCGAGGAAGCGCAGAAGCAATCCCGCCAGTGCTCCGCCGAGAACGGGTCCGATGACTGGAATAGGCGAGTAGCCCCAATCGGAATTTCCTTTTCCGGCGATCGGCAGAATGGCGTGCGCTATGCGCGGGCCCAAGTCGCGCGCCGGATTGATGGCATATCCCGTCGTGCCGCCAAGCGATAGTCCGACTCCCCACACCAGGCTGCCCACAAGATAAGGGCCCAGCCCGCCGGCAGGACCCGTCGCGGATACTCTCTTCGAAAAAATCGCTCCAATTACGAAGACAAGAACAAACGTAGCGCAAATTTCACTGAATAAATTCGCAGCAAAGTTACGGATGGCAGGCGCGGTACAAAAACAGGCCAGCTTCGCGGCGGCATCCGGCGTTTCCTTCCAGTGCGGCAAATAGTGAAGCCAGACAAGAACGGCACCAACGATAGCGCCGAGGAGTTGCGCTGTAAGATAGGGAGCGAGCTTCCCGAAGCTTGCGTCACGCACCGCGAAGCCCACCGTGACTACAGGATTCAAATGTGCGTCATTGCTTCCACAGGCAATCGAAACGAAGACGCCGGCCATGACCGCAAACGCCCACCCAGCCGTGATGACGATCCATCCGCTGGCTTCGGCCTTCGATCGCTTTAGCAACACTCCGGCGACAACTCCGTTGCCAAGCAGCACAATGATCATCGTGCCCAGAAATTCGCCGAGAAAGGGTGATGACATACAGCAATCTCCTTCGAATGGAATAGGTCCAGAGCGATATTCTGCCTTGCGGTCAAGAATCAACCCAATCAAACGAGCGCGTGACCGCTTTCTTCCATTTCTTGTACATCTCTTCGCGTTCCGCTTCTGCAAAATGCGGAGTCCACGTCTGGTCCACGGCCCAGTTGGTTCGCAGTTCGTCCAACCCTAAAAAAAATCCAACAGCGAGGCCCGCGGCATACGCTGCGCCGAGCGCGGTCGTCTCCTGAATCACAGGGCGCACGACTTCGCGGTTCAAAATGTCCGCCTGAAACTGCATCAGGAGTTCGTTAACCACCATCCCGCCGTCCACGCGCAGCGACGACAGCGCGATCTGCGAGTCTTTTTCCATCGCTTCCACCACTTCGCGCGTTTGAAATGCCGTTGCTTCCAGAACTGCTCTCGCCAGATGGCCTTTGTTGACGTAGCGCGTCAACCCGGCAATCACGCCGCGCGCATTTTCCTTCCAATAGGGCGCATATAGGCCAGAGAATGCCGGAACGAAATAAATCCCGCCGTTGTCCTTCACCGTGCGGGCCAGAGTCTCGATGTCCGCGCTCTTCTCAATCATTCCGAGATTGTCGCGGACCCATTGCACCAGCGCTCCCGAGATCGCCACGCCGCCTTCCAAGGCGTAGCACGCCGGCGCGCCTCCCATTTTGTAGGCGACGGTCGTCAACAAGCCAAAGTTCGAAGGAACGGCGCGTTCGCCTGTATTCATCAACAGAAAACATCCTGTTCCGTAGGTATTCTTGACTTCACCTGGGCGGAAACAAGCCTGCCCGACGAGCGCAGCCTGCTGATCGCCGAGAATACCAGCGACTTCGACGCCCGCGATAGCCGGCAGAATAGCCACGCCGTAGACCTCACTGCTCGACTGCACCTGGGGCAGCATCGCCCGCGGAATCTCGAACGCGGACAGCAACTTTTCATCCCATTCCAGTGTTTGAAGATTTAGCAGCTGTGTTCGGCTTGCATTGGTGACGTCGGTGGCGTGTACGCCGCCCTTCGGCCCGCCCGTCAAATTCCAGACGAGGAACGTGTCGATATTTCCGAAGAGCAGCTCACCTGCTTCCGCTTTCCGTTGCGCGCCGGGGACATGCTTCAACAGCCAGCGTAGCTTCAGGCTGCTGAAATACGTGCTAAGCGGGAGCCCCGTCGGCGTGCGGAAGCGGTTTTGTCCGCCGTCGCTCGCAAAATGTCTGACGTCTTCAGCGACGCGCGTATCCTGCCAAACGATTGCATTTGCAATCGGCTGGCCGGTATGCCGGTCCCACACCACGGTTGTTTCTCGCTGGTTGGTTATGCCGATGGCGGCGAGATCGGAAGCGCGCAGGCCGCGCTGTTCGAGCGCCTCGCCGATCACTTCTTCCGTGCGGCGCATGATTTCCAGAGCGTCGTGCTCCACCCATCCCGGCTGCGGGTAGATTTGCTCGTGCTCTTTTTGCGCAACCGCTACGACGCGCGCCGCCTTATCAAACACCATAAAGCGCGTGCTCGTCGTTCCTTGATCGATCGCTCCTATGTAGCTTTTCACGAAACTGGCCCTTTCCGGCGGCGATGCATTCTACGACGGAACCTGTCTATCTCGCGCCTTCATGTATGCGTTTCCCTCATACCCTGCATCTAACTGTATGGGATGAGAAAAGGGAGAGTAGTTATGAACAAAAACATGTATCGAAAAGGGTCGCTTCTACTTGGTGTGCTCGTCGCGGGGTCAGCTATGCCGCTCGTTTTGAGGGCAGCCTCCAACAGTGCGTCTGCAACAAAGGATCCATCTGCAGTTGTTATGACCGTCACGGCTACTGCGAAGAGAGACGCGCAGCCGCCTGCACTATCCAAGAATGATGTCGAGCTCTATCAAGGTAAGGAACGAGTGCAGGTCGCGGACTTCAAGCGCGGAGAAACTCTCTATCTGGCCGTGCTCATCGATGATTCGCTCAGAAGCAGCATTGCCAATCAATGGACTGACCTTCGCGCGTTTCTCATAGCCCAACCGCAAACCACGTATGTCGCCGTGGCCTACGCGCGGAATGGCGTAGCCATGGTCGCGCAGGATTTCACGACCGACCATGCACTAGCAGCGAAGGCCCTGCGTATCCCTTTGGGCACGATCAGTGCTGGAACGAGTCCATATCTCGCGGTCCAGGATTGGATCAAGCGTTGGCCAGCCTCCGGACAGCGTAGTTCCATCATCCTGTTCTCGTCGGGGATTGATTATTTCCGCGGAGGTCCCGCTACTATGGATCCCGATCTTGATACCACTATCGCGCGCGCGCAGAAGAACAACGTCAACGTTTGGACAATCTACGCACCGGATTCAGGCCGTGTTGGCCGCGGTTCCTTCCGTGCCTTCAATTGGCAATCGAACTTGGACCGTCTGTCGCAACAGACCGGCGCTGAGTCTTACTCACTCGGTCTCGGAGTGCCCGTCAACCTGAAACCGTATTTCGATCGAATCCAGATGAACCTCAACAACCAGTATCTGCTCGCCTTCGTGGGCGATGGCGGCCACAAGGGCAGGTACGAGACCGTAAAAGTAACGTCGGAACTTCAGAAGGTCGGATTTCTGACGCCTTCGGAAGTGTTTTTGCCGGCAGCAAGGTAATTGTTCGAGCGCCGGTTTCTCATTCCCAGGGGCGCGGGCCGCAAGGTTCGCGCCTTTTCTTTTCCGCGCGGCTCCTGTAGCTTTATTTTTCCATCGGGCCAATAATCCTCGGCATCTAAGATTGAGATGACAAGAAAGGAGTTACGCTGATGAACAAAGATCTAAAGTGCAAAGGGACCCTGTTGTTGGCGGCCATGGCCGTGGCGGCCGCAATGCCGCTCGCGTCAAAGGCAGCCGCGGCCGATTCCTCCGCGGTTACGATGACCGTTACGGCGGTGGGCAAGAAAGAGACTCAGCCGCCTCCGCTCACGAAAGATGATGTCCAGCTCTATCAAGGCAAGGAAAAGGTGCAAGTGGCGGATTGGAAGCGCGGGGAAACGCTTTTCCTCGCCGTGCTTATCGACGATTCGCTCCAAAGCACCATCGCCAGTCAATGGGGAGATTTGAAGGCGTTTTTCATGGCCCAGCCGGAGAACACCTACATCGCCGTGGCTTATGGGAGGAACGGCACGGCCGCGGTGGCGCAGGACTTCACCAAGGATCACGCGCTCGCCGCCAAGGCGCTGCGCATGCCTGTCGGTAGCGCTGGCGCCTTCACAAGTCCGTATCTCGCGGTTCAGGATTGGGTGAAGCGTTGGCCTGACTCCGGGGAACGCAAGTCCATCATGTTGTTCTCTTCGGGCATCGATTATTTCCGCGGGAGCTTCGATCCCGTCGATCCTGATCTCGATAGCACCATCTCGCGTGCCCAAAAGCAGAACATCAACATTTGGACGATCTATGTTCCGGACGCCGGACACGTCGGCAACCGTTCGTTCCGCGTCTTCAACGCGCAATCCAACCTTAGCCGCCTTTCGGAAGAAACTGGCGCTGAGTCTTACTACCTGGGTTCTGGCATGCCGGTGACGTTGAAGCCGTACTTCGACGAAATTCAGATGCACCTCAACAACCAATACTTGCTCAGCTTTGTGGGCAATGGCGGAAAGAAGGGCAAGTTCGAGCGCGTGCGCGTGGTCACCGAAGTTCCCAACGTGGAATTTCTCACGCCGTCAGAAGTGTTCCTGCCTCCCGTGAAGTAACTTAGCGCAAGTGGGCCATCCCCAAAAGTGTGAGGCGCGAACTGCAAGGTTCGCGTCTTTTGTTTTTCTTGGATAGCACTTGTCTCTTTTCTTCCCCTCAGGCTAAACTAGCGCCCGTCCACGCAAGCTCAGTGGGTGTAGGCTATTCCCGCCATTGAATCGGTTTAAATGACGGCGCTTGTTTGACGTTGTGAGGGCAGCTCATAAACATGTCATGCGGCAAGAAGGAGAATTTCATTTTGCGATCAACAACTTGGTCCGCGTTAGATGTTAGAAGCTTTCTTGCTACTGTGAGCCTCCCCATAGCGTTTCTTGCGGCCGCAACAATCGCGGCACCCCTCTCACGCGCCGATGGCGGTATCACTCTTCGCGAAGGATGGACGGTGCAATCCTCGGCCAAGGTGAGCGCCAGCGCCGAGACCATCTCCACAGCTGGCTTCGACGCGTCTAGTTGGTACAAGACATCCGCCCCGAACACAGTGTTTGCCGTTCTCGTCGAAAACGGCGTGTACAGAGATCCATACTTCGGTATGAACTTGCGCTCCGTTCCCGGCGTGTCCTACGCGATCGGAACGGAATTCGCCAACCAGGAGATGCCGGAGAATAGTCCCTTCGCTGTTCCCTGGTGGTACCACAAGGAGTTTGAAGTCCCCGCACAATTCAGTGGAAAGACAGTCTGGCTCGCGTTTCGCGGAATCAACTATCGCGCCGACATCTGGATCAACGGAAAAAAAGTCGCCGGCTCGGACCAAGTCGTTGGCGCCTTTCGCCGCTATGAATTTAATGTGACGCCGTTCGTCAAAGCGGGCGCAAAAAATGCCGTGGCCGTGGAAGTCTCCGCCCCGCACGCTAACGAGCTCGGAATCACGTGGGTGGATTGGAACCCCACGCCGCCCGATAAGGACATGGGTCTCTGGCAAGAAGTCGTTCTTTCCGCGAGCGGACCCGTTGCCGTGCGCCACGCTGCGGTCGAAGCCGAACTTGATCTCCCGGCAACCGACAAAGCGCACTTGACTGTGCGCGCCGAACTGCAAAATGCCTCAAACTCGCCAGTAAAAGGAACGTTGCGCGGAAAAATTCTTGGCGCAGCCACTCCGATTGAATTTTCGCAGAGTGTCGAGTTGAAAGCAGGCGAGCGCCGGGCCATTGCGATAGGGCCGGATTCCGCGGCATCGCTGAACGTGCCGAATCCGCGCCTCTGGTGGCCGTACCAGATGGGTGACCCTTATCTCCACAAGCTAACTCTCGAATTTATTCCCGACAAAGGCCCGGCATCCGACCAGCAAACCATCGCGTTCGGCATCGTTCAAACCCAGTCCGAACTCACGCCCGAAGACTACCGCCTCTTCAAAGTGAACGGCAAACCCGTGCTCGTGCGTGGCGGAGGCTGGGCTCCGGACATGATGCTGCGCATCAACCAGTCGCGCCGCGAAGCCGAATTCCGCTACGTGAAAGAGATGGGCCTCAATACCATCCGTCTCGAAGGCAAGCTCGAAGACGAAACGTTCATGGAACGCGCCGACCGCGACGGCATTCTTGTCATGGCCGGGTGGTGCTGTTGCGATGCCTGGGAAAAATGGAACAAGTGGGACGATGAGAATCGCCACGTTTCCGTGGACTCACTCCGTGATCAAATACTTCGTCTGCGCGCGCATCCTAGCATCCTCGTCTGGCTGAATGGCAGCGACAATCCGCCGCCTCCCGAACGCGAGCGCGCTTACCTCGATGTGGAAAAAGAAAACAACTGGCCAAAACCCGTCATTTCTTCCGCGACCGCGAAAAAGACCGAGCCCACCGGAGCAAGTGGCGTGAAAATGTCCGGACCGTACGAATACGTTTCCTCGAACTACTGGCTGCTGGACACCAAAGCCGGCGGCGCTTACGGCTTCAACACCGAAACCAGCCCCGGTCCGGCCGTCCCGCCACTCGAAGAGTTGGAATCCATGTTTCCGCCCGACAAGCTCTGGCCCATCAATGAAGTTTGGGATTTCCACGCGGGCGGCGGCAAATTTAAAAACATTAAGGTTTTCACCAACGCCATAGAAAAACGCTATGGCGCGGTAAAGGACATCTCCGACCTCGCCTGGAAGTCGCAAGCCATGACCTACGAAGGCCAACGCGCCATGTTCGAAGCCTACGGCCGCAACAAATACAAATCTACAGGCATCATCCAGTGGATGCTCAACAACGCGTGGCCGGGACTTATCTGGCATCTCTATGACTACGATTTGCGCCCAGCCGGCGGCTATTTCGGTTCGAAGAAAGCTCTCGAGGTAGTTCACGTCCAATTTTCGTATGACGATCGCACCGTCGCCATCGTCAGCGGCAAGCAGGAAGGCCTCAAGGGATTGAAAGTTGTCGCAAAGATCTACGACACGTCGATGAAGGAACGCTTCTCTCGCGAAGAAGTCGCGGATGTCTCAGCGGACGGCGTGACCAAATCCTTCAAGGTTGCCGAGCCCGCAGGTATCACCTCCACGTATTTCCTGAATCTTCAGCTCTTCTCTTCGTCGGGCGAATTGCTCAGCCGCAATTTCTACTGGCTCTCGGCGAAGCCCGACGTCCCCGACTTCAGCAAAACGGAGTGGTATTACACGCCGCTGACGGAATATGCCGATTTTATCGCCCTGCAGGATCTCCTGAAAGCCACAGTCAACGCGACGATGACCGTCTCCGATGCTGGCGACGAAACCGCCGCCAGCATCACGGTACAAAACACCGGCACGGGCCTGGCCTTCCTCGTTCGCCTCCGTTTGCTCAAAGGCAAAGACGGCGCGGAAGTCCTCCCAGTCTTCTTCACCGACAACTACATCTCCCTGCTCCCCGGCGAGAAACGCGAAATCACCGTTCACGTAAGGAAGAGCGACGTCGGCGCGGCCAAACCCGTCCTCGCCATCGACGGCTTCAACGTCGCCCCCGTCCAACTCCCCTAGCGTCGCGTCTTGGAAAATGGGCACGATTCTCGGCATTCGTTCAGTTTCCGATACGGCGTTTACTAGGCATGTGGTTTCACTGAGCGCGGACTATATTCTCTGTTGGGCATTAACGAGCTAAGGGCCACATGAAACTGAACAAGAATCAGCGGTGTGGAAGGCGGAGAAGCTGCTGGGGTATGCTATGAGTATGAGCAGAGATGGTCCCGCTCTCGTTACTATGCAAACTGTATGCCTTCTCCTTGGGACGTTGTTGTGCGCAACATTCCTTGTGCAGTATGCGAATTCTCAACAACGGAGTCCACAGGACAGCTCCAATCCCCCTCTTGTCGAGTCGTCCGCGTTGGTCCACTACGCCGCATCCGATGACAAGAGCACTCCGAAGAGCAACCCTGCCATTCCACCCGGAACGATATTACCTGTTCGCTTGAATTCAACTCTTTCCTTAGCGAAATGCAGAAAAGGCCAAGTGATTACAGGCAGGATTATGCAGGATGTTCCCTTGTCTCCGGGGGCGAGAATAAAGGAAGGGAGTAAGGTTCTGGGTCACATCGTAGAAGTGACCCCGGCAACCACCGGTACCCGGGCACGCATCTCCCTCCAGTTTGACAAGCTGGTTTCCTCGCATCAGACAATCTCCATTACCACAAACCTGCGCGCCATCGCGGGTTTCATGCGAGTAATCGAAGCCCAAACACCCCCAATCGGGCCTGGAGAGAGCGACGTCTTCCGCTGGTTAACGACAGTGCAAGTGGGCGGTGATGTGGTTTACGGCGCAGGTGGACCCGTCACTGCGGCTGAAAACGCAAATCAAGTTGTGGGGAAGGCCGTCAATGGCGGTGTCCTGAGCCGAGTCAGAGCTAAGGAAGGTACAAAGTGCCGAGGCCCCATCGACGGCAATGACAGTCCTCAGGCGCTGTGGGTATTCTCCTTCGATGCTTGCGGAATTTACGGCCTCAAGCACATTAGCATAGCGCATGCTGGCCGGAGCGACCCCACTGGCGTGATCGTCTTAGCTTCTGACAGCGGCGGCTTCAAGTTACCAAGCGGCGCAGGCATGCTCTTACGGGTCAACGCGAGCAGCCGCAACTAAGCCGCATCTTGCCGACAACGAAATCCGATAACCGCGTTCGGGACTTGGGCAGCCGTAATGAACCACGCACACCCGCGCGATTCACACTTTTGTCCTACGGCCTGTGTAGGATATGAATTGGCCCGCAGACGTTTGAATGCAAATATCTCACATGAAGCATATCGGCAAAATTAAAACTGCTGGTCGTTTTGCGGCAGTACTTTTGCTGCTTTGTCATTTCTCCCAGATGTTCCGCCCAGGTAAGTGAGGATTCGAGAAGGACGGCCTTATAATAGTGTGGAAAGGCTCATCGCTTTTAAGTTGCGCCGCTTCGTCCGGTGCCCCGAAGCAGAAGTTCAGCTCTTAAACACACTTTTAAGATATAAGCTAGTCTAACGGCCACTATTCTACCCGGGAACCTTCTGGCTGGAACGATCATCCAATCTGACGACCCGAGAATTAGATTGTGGCTGGGGAGGCCAGTATGGACACGTGCAGTAATCGCATCGGGCCCTCGCGGCTCTTGAGACGGCAAACGCTCGGTATTACCTTTCTGGCGATTGCGTTTGGTGCCCCCGTGCGATCTCAAGAACCACCGCATCCGGCGGAATCGATAGCGGAGGCCGCGCGGAACGTTCGCGAGCATCAATCAAATTCTACGAAGCATCCGAAAATCTTCACCAACGATGACCTGGGCGCGCAGTATCCCGTGCCGAGCACTTCTCTTTCTCCTCTAGAGTCCTCATCAGCGAGCGTGGCCGAAGTACCAAAGCCACCGGCAGCAGAATGCGATAATCCGGACGCCGACAGGCTGAAAGCGGACCTTCTGGCCGCCCAGGCGGAGCAGGACCAAGTTCGTCGTGAAGTTTCCTATAACCCCCTAGCCATCTCTGGCGGCAATGTTGATATGAAGAATTTCAAACCCGGCTCCTCGGGGGTTGCCCTTGGAGGTCCACCGCTTCTAGAAACGAAACCTCCGGTCACCGCGCGAATCGAGGAAGTCAGTCTCGATGAGAAGATTGCGTCTCTGACGAGAGCCTTGCGCATTGCCTGCGACTCTACTAAAGACGCGGGAATCCAGACGGAGCTCGATGGCGCGCAGCAAGAGCTGAAGGTAATGCAGCGCGAGTTCGATCTAGACCAGGCCGCTTATTATTCAAAGACCAATTACGCCGCAGACACCTCGGGCAAAGCCAGGCTCGATGCCGAGGCGCAGCAAGTGCAGTACCTGCAGTCAGAGGTCGAGCGATTGAAGGGCGAGCTTGCTGCGGCGAAGCCCAATCAAATCCTAAATTAAACAGTCCCGCCGAATGACCAAACACTTGCGTTGCTCCCCCCGCCACCACGAGCTGTTAGGCAGTTCCGCGATGTAGGCAACGTAGGGCGAAGTGGACGATTAGTATTACCGGGTGCGTCTTGAAAAGGCCGTGGTCGGGTCCGTAAGCGTTGATTCTAAACGACTTATGAAGATACTAAGTCCTTTAGATGCAACATTTACAAAAAACGGGGGAGGGGTAGCGGAGGGCAAAGATCGCCGGTCCGTCAATCAGCGCTTGAGTGAGCCACGTCACGCGTTGAGTCTCGAATCACCATCTCCGGGTTCATCTTCTGCCGCACAGTATTCCACTCTCGCTTCTCAAGCCCGGCTTTAATGCTTTCCATCACGATGTTGACGGCATTCGTTCCCATGGCCTCCAGAGGCTGGCGCACGGTTGTCAGCGACGGCGCGCTCAGGGCAGCCATCGCCACGTCGTCAAAACCCGTCACGGAGCACTGTTCCGGCACTTTCACTCCCGCCTTGGTCAGCGCGCGAATCGCCCCCAGCGCCGTCAAATCGTCAAACGCCATCAGCGCCGTAAACTTTTTCTTTTTCTGCAACAGCTCCTCGGTCAGCCGGTGGCCGCCCTCGAATCCGGAGTTGGGATCGAACGAATCCGGCAGTTGCAGCACCAGGGCAGGATCGATCTCAAGTCCCGCAGCGTGAGCAAACTTCTGCACCCCGCGCCACCGCGGTGCACTGTCGATCAGCATCTTCGGCCCGCGAATAAACGCAACCTTGCGATGACCAAGTTGGTGAAGATGTTCGAGCGCCATGCGCCCGCCGGTCTCGTTGTCCACCATCACGGAACTAACCGTATCCCCCGGCAGCTCCCAGCCAATAGTCGCCGCCGGAATGTTGCGCTTGCTCAAGTCCGCCAATACGTGAATGTCGACGACCAGCCAGTTCGCCACCACAATCAGCGCCTCCACGTGATGCTCCAGCAGCATTTCCAGGTAGCGCTCGAACCGGTTCCTCTGGTTGTGTGCGTCGGCAAAAATCGGCACGTACGACGACTGATACAGCGCGTTTTCAATTCCGCGCATCACCGGCGTGCAGAAAGGATCGGTAATGTCGAAGAATACCAGCCCCACCGTATGGCTGCGCTTGCTGCGAAGAAACCGCGCCATCGCGTTCGGGCGGTAACCGAGTTTCTTCGCCGCTTCCTCGATTCGTTTTTTTGTGGCGGGAGCGATATAGCGGGCCAGCGGCGCGTTATTCAACACGATTGAGACGGTTGCGGGAGAGAAGCCGCTGTCTTCCGCGACGTCCCGCATGGTCACCATCTGATTCTTGCCGCTTGCGCGCTTCAATTGGGGTGCCTCTAAGATTGCCATTATTCTGCCAGAGTTCGCTCATTTTCGATAAAAGAACGGCGCGGCCACGAACGGCTTATTCCGCAGGCACATCAAACGACAAAGGTTCGCGAAACCACTTCGTCTTCCACGCTCCGAAAGCAATCCCAGCCGCCATCCAGATGGTGCCCACAATTTTCGCCGGGACGCTGAGGTTCCACCACAAGCCGAGGCAGACAAAAAATCCCACAATTGGCGTAACAAAGCTTGTGATCGTTTTCTCCCGCTCCCGTACGAAATAATGCATGAACGCCGAAGCGTTCACGCCCATGAAGGCGATCAGTGCTCCATAATTCAGCAGCTCGATGCCTTTCTCGAAGGTCAGGAAAAAAGATCCCACGAGGACAATCACGCCGATAAATACGACGTTATTTCGCGGAACATGGTGCTTCGCATCTATCTTTCCAAAAAAAGACTTCGGCAGCGCGTTGCTTTTTCCCATGCCATAGAGCAGCCGCGCTGCGCCGATCTGCGCTCCCATGCCCGAACCGAAATTCGCAACCAGAAGTGTTGCGCCAAGAATCGTAAAAAGGGGAGCCCAGGTTCGCGCCGCCGCATAAACATACGCCGTATCCTGATTCGGAAACGGCTGCGAAGCCGGCCACACCAGCTGCGCCACGTAGACTTCCGCTGCCGAAAGAATCCCGACGGCTAAGCACGTCAATACGGTAGCCAGCATGATATTCCGCCGTGGATTCTCCGCTTCCTCCGAAAGCGTCGAGATTCCGTCGAATCCAATGTAGGTCAGCACCGCCAGCGACGTACACCCAAACAAATCGCTAAACGTAAACGTCTTCGGATCGTAGAACGGCCGCGTAAAAAACCCAGGATCGCTATGCGGATGCCCAAAGATGTATCGAATCGTCGTCACAAAAACGATCACCACGACGCCGCTCATCAACGCCGCCAATGTGGCGTTGACCCGTGCCGACGTTTTAATCCCTTGCATATTCAAAAGCGTAAACACCACCGCAAAAAATATCTTCCAGCCCCACACCGGCAGCCCTGGCGCAAACTCGTGTGCCTGCCCCGCGCACCAAATCGTGCAGATCAAGGGGTTCACGATGTAGTCCATCACCATGCTCCAACCGGTGACATACCCCGCGGCAGGATGAATTTCCCGCGCCACATACGTAAACGCCGATCCCGCGCTCGGATAAACCCGCGCCATTCTCCCGTAACTCACTGCCGTGCACAGCATCGCCACCATCGCGATCAGAATCGCCGTGACCACATGTCCGTGCCCACGATCGCTCAGTGCTCCGAAAGCGGACATCGGCGCTACCGGCTGCAGTACGATGATGCCGTAGAGAAGTAGATCCCACAGGGTGAGGGTTCGCCGCAGTTGCGGCCCACTGCTGGCGCTGGCTTCGTTGCTCAAGCACCTCTCCTTTTCGCAGGCGCGCCATTTTTCGAACCGAGCACCACCGCGCGCGTCAAATTCTTCGGCACATCGGGATTCAGTCCCATGCGCAAGCCCACCGCCAGCCCCAGCAGTTGCGCCGGAATCGCAGCCAGCGCCAGCCGCGCAAACTCTGGCTCATGCAAGCCAAGCTCGATCAGTAGATCCGCGTCGCGTCGCAACGCCGGTGCCGCGCGGTTGGCAACCACCAAAGTCGCCGCTCCCAATTTTTTCAATTCCCCCACCAATAGACTTTCCTCTGCCTCCGCGGCATCGGAGAGAAGAAACGTAATCAGTGTATCGGCACTAGCGATCGACTTTGGTCCGTGGCGGAATTCCAGTGTGTGATACGCCTGCGCGTAAGAAGAAGACATCTCCGTAAGTTTCAGCGCCGCCTCCTGCGCCAGCCAGTAATGCGCGCCTTGTCCTAAAAACACAAAATCCGCGAATCGCCGCTTCGTGCCAAACGCCCGAATCTTATCAGCATTTACGTCAAGCCATCGCGCGGCCTTTTCCGGCAATCCATCCAGCGCGGACGCCATCTTGTCATCGCCCGCGAACTTCGCGCCCAGCCGTTCGAAGAGCAGCAGGATCGATGTGAACGATCGCGTCATCACCATGCTCTTCTCGTCGGCCCACGGCAGCTTCAAGATGTGTGTGCACAACTCTTCAAGAACGCTGCTCCCGCTGCAAGTTACGCCGAGCGTTCGCACTGCCGCGTTTGCCTTCAACCATTCCGCCGCGCGCAAAACCTCCGTGGTCTTCCCTGAACGCGAAACAAGCACCACCTGCCGCGCACCTGTCCGCTGCATCACCTCATGCGGCGCAAATAACAGCTCCGATGCCGGCACCGCCGTGCACGCCATTTGCAGAAGTTTTGCCCACTGCGCCGCAATCGTCCGCGAAAGGTAATAACTGGACCCACAAGCCACAAACAACCAGGGTTCCCGAGCAGAAAAGCCTTCGAACGCTCCAAGCAACTCGGCGTTTTGCTCGAACTGCTGTCCCGTTTCCACCCACGTCTCCGGCTGTGATAGGATCTCCTGCAGCGTCTGCTTCCCCGCAACCCTCGATGCCGACCTTCCCCCGCTCGGAGCACGCCCACTCTTTTTCAAAACTCGTCCTCTATCTTTTTTCACACGCAGCCCCAGTCCCTTTCTCCGTCTCGAAGTCCGCTCGGAGTCGCCCAGTTGTTTTCAGGGAAGGATGGAAGCCATCACCGATGCCTTGCTCGAATATTTGAATCGTTTCAATAAAGGCATTTTCCAAGAACTCTCTGCCTCGTGCAAGCACAAACTTTGCATCGCTCTTCACCTGCGAACCGCAAATTGCTCCTTTTTCCATCCAAACTTGTGCTTTCCACCTGTCCTTTCGTACAGTACGAATAATTTCCACAGTCAGTGTCTCTTGGTTAAAGTCTCCTAACTTTATCCGCAACGCTCGCCTCGCCCACGTAGTCTAATTAAGTAGCACCTCGTCCCAGCCGAGGGCCATCCGTATGGGCGGGGAACCAGGTATGACCGGTCGTAGTCCCACCAAGGTTATCTTGTGGTATGTTCTGGGCGTCCTGCTCACGTTCTTCGTGGCATACTGGCTGCGCCCCTTCTCTCTCGAGCCTGATCCCGTTCTTCAAGGATATTTGCAGGTCATCTCCGCCCTGTTGGCGTTCGTGTTCGCAGCCCTCACTCTGGTCCGGTTCCAAGGCACGCAGGATCGCATCTCCCTGATTCTCGGCGGCGGATACCTACTCTCTGGCGCGGTCTTGTCGGCCTCTGGCGTTCTCTTTTTTCAATTCCTGCAGGATTCTCCCTTGCGGGCGAACTGGGCGCCCGTCGCGTGGTGGCTCAGCCGCATGCTCTTGGCCCTTCTGCTCCTGGTCGCGCTGCTCGTCGAGCGCTTCATTCCCCGTTCGCGCCACACCAAAGCGGAAATCACCGGCGCTCTGCTGGCGGTCGTCGGATTCACGTATGTGGTCACCGCGGCTCTTCGCCGCCTTCCGCCGGAAGCGTCCCGCCATCCGGGCTCTTTCATACCCAGCCCACACCAACTTCTACCAGGCATAATCTTTTTCGCTGCCGTGATTTGGTATCGCCGCCGTCTTGATTCCGAGGACACTGCGTTCGATCGCACCATCTACGCCGCGGCTTGGATGAACTTCGCCGCTCAGATCGCTGCGTGTCAGTCGGAACGTCTCCTCGACGCGCCCTTCGTGCTCGCCCAGGTCCTCACCGTAAGCAGTTACGCTCTCGCTCTCGGCGGTGCGCTGCTCGATAACGCTCGCCTCTTCGAGCAAGTCAGCCACCTCGCTGTCAGTGATCCGCTCACCGGGCTCGCCAATTACCGCAGGCTCCTCGACGTCCTAGAGAACGAAACCGAGCGCACCAACCGCACCGGCAGGCCCTTCGCCGTTCTCCTCCTCGACCTTGACGGCTTGAAAAAAATCAACGACCGCTATGGCCACCTCGTCGGCAGCCGCTCTCTCTGCCGCCTCGCCGCTATCCTGCGCATTCATTGCCGCGCCATCGATACCGCCGCGCGCTACGGCGGCGATGAGTTTGCTCTTGTTTTGCCGGAATCGGAGGACGCCGAAGCGCAACGCGTCGCCAATCGCATTCGCACCGTCATGTCCGAGGACGAGCAAGTTCCGCGGCTCTCCGCAAGCATCGGAATTTCGATATACCGCGGGGATGGAGAACGAATCGAGAAGCTTCTTTCCAAGGCAGACCAAGATCTCTACGCGGAAAAAGCCCGGCGCGTAAAGCGCGGCATCGCCGCCTTCCATGCTCGTCGCAAGACCCCAAAAGCCTGAGTCGCGCGTGCATTCCGCATAGCGCATGAACCACTAATATACGGCCCGGTGCTGCACAGTTTCCTTCGTAGCCAGCGAATATCGCGGTTCAGGCGGTGCTTTATCCAAAATCTGCCCCGAAACATATTCCCCCACCGTAGGCCCGTGCTTGAATCCGTGCCCCGACCCGCCGCCAACAAGCCACACATTTTCCATTTGTGGGTGCCGATCGATTAGAAAATCCCCATTCGACGTATTTTCGTATTGGCACACACGCGTCTCGACCACCGGCGCATTTCGCATTGCCGGAAAACGGCTGGCCACATATTTCTGAACTACTTCCGCTTCTGCCGCCGTCGGCAAGCGTGATTGCGTGTCGGGATCGACGCGCTCTCCGTGACGATCGAGAGCAATCTTCAACCCGCGGCCTTCCAGGTCCGGCATTCCGTAGTACTCATCCTCCTGAAAAAGCCATGTCGGCAAAGCTGGCGGCGCAAATCGCTCATCTCCTGGCGGCACGCCGAAAAAGAAAACTTCCTGCCGGCTTGGAAAAATTCGTTGCCTGAGAATCTCTGGAAAGACTTTGCCCAGCCACGCCCCGCAAGCAAAGACAAACTGCCCCGCCGAAATCAATTCGCCGTTGCTACATTTCACGGTGTCCAGACGTCCGGCTCCGCACGGCGTCTCAATCAAAGCAATCCGAAATTCCACGCCCAGTTTCACGGCCTCCTCGACAACCGCGGCCACGGCCCGGCGCGCCAGTAGCACTCCACTCTTCGGCTCCAAGAATCCTCGTGTCACGCGTTCAAACGAAATCTGCGAGTAACGCCGTTCCAGCGCCGCTTTATCCATCTCTTCAAACGGCAATTCACAGCGCTTCAGCGTGGCCATCGTCTGCCGCACGCGCGAATCATCTTTGCCCGCCAGCCACAGCACTCCGGTCTCATGAAACAGCCGCTGCCCGGTAGCCACACAAAAACTCTTCCACTGCGCCAACGATCGCTGCGACGATCGCGTATAAATCTCGTCCGTCCCGTAACCCATTCGAATGATGCGTGTCTCCCCGCCTGAACTAGCCCGTGCGTTGGATGGCCCATACGCATCAAGCAGCACCACGCGCTGCCCGCGCCGCGCCAAGTGCCAGGCACTCCACGCACCAAACACCCCCGCCCCAATAATCGCCGTATCATATGTTTTCGCAGTTGCCATAGCCGATGAATCCTATCGTATTTCCCGCAAGTAGCACAGGCACTCCTGCCTGGACGATTTCTGCAGTACGATCCATCTCTACGATGGTGGGTCGGTCTCCGGAAACAGCGTTATAGGTCCAAGTGAAGATACAATTCCGACGATTCCGAGCGGAACGGTTGACGGCTTGAATTTTGGGAGAACAAATGCCGGACCGCGAACAGCTTGGCTTTGTGACTTGTCCATCGGGCGTGCTGATCGTCATCGACACTGGCTATCTTGGGATTTGGTCACACGATCAGCCACCGATGCTCAGACGGCGTGCTAGAGACTGTGGGGGCCACGGCAGCTGCTAACTCGTTTGTCGATCTCGCGTCGTGGGAGCGGATGCTGAACAGGCGGGCCGAATGCTCGCTATGTCGTGGCTTCCGTTGTTCATCTCTGTCTATAGTTTCCGGCTCCTCCGGTGATACCATGCAACATTCCGTTTAATCCTCGGAGGTTCGTGTGAAATCGCTTCGCCAGCCCATCTCATATTTTCTTTGCGCCTGCGCCCTCATCTTCTGGGCGAGTCTCGTCGTTTATGGCCAACAGGTCGATCCTAAAACGTATGGCGGCATGAAATGGCGCCTCATCGGCCCCTTCCGCGGCGGACGGGCAATCACCGTAGCGGGCGTGCCCAGCCAGCCGTATACCTACTATTTCGGCGCAGTCAGCGGCGGCGTCTGGAAGACGACGGACGGAGGGCTCACTTGGGATCCGCTTTTTGACAAGCAGCCCATCTCCTCCATCGGCGCAATTGCCGTTGCCGATTCGGACCCCAACGTGATCTATGCCGGCTCAGGCGAAGCCTGCATCCGCGGCAATATTTCCTTCGGTGATGGCGTCTACAAATCCACCGACGCTGGAAAAACCTGGACCAATGTCGGCCTCAAAGACACGCGCCACATCGGCGACGTCATCATCCATCCCACAAACCCCGACATCGTCTTCGTCGCTGCGCTAGGCCACGCTTACGGCCCCAACCCGGATCGCGGCATCTATCGCACACGCGACGGCGGCAAAACCTGGGAAAAAGTTCTTTACCTTGATGATCGCACCGGCGGCATCGAAGTCGTTTTCGATCCCCACAACCCGCACGTCCTTTTCGCCGCGATGTGGGAAGGCTGGCGCACTCCGTGGACTCTCAATAGCGGCGGCGCGAAGAACGGCCTTTATCGTTCGAACGACGACGGCACCACTTGGAAGCGCATCGAAGGGAACGGCATGCCCGAAGGCACGCTAGGCCGCATCAGCGTCGCGGTTTCCGGCGCGGATTCGAACGTCGTCTACGCCCTCATCGAAGCCAAAAAGGGCGGCCTCTATCGCAGCGACGACGCCGGCGTGAACTGGGCGCTCATCACCGACGACCACCGCTTCACCCAACGCGCCTGGTATTTCACACACGTCTGGGCCGATCCCAAAAATGTCAACGGCGTGTATATCGCCAACACCGGCCTCTACGCCTCGAGTGACGGCGGCAAGACCTTCGCACGCCTAGCCGCCCCACACGGCGATCATCACGCTCTGTGGATCGATCCCAACAACACAAATCGCATGATCAACGGCAACGACGGCGGCGCCACCATCAGCGTCGACGGTGGCAAAAACTGGTCCACGCAAGACAACCAGCCCACCGCGCAGTTCTACCACGTCGCTGCCGACAACGATTTTCAGTATCGCGTGTACGGCTCGCAACAGGACAACTCTTCCATCGGCATCCGCACGCGCAGCGATCACGGAGCGATTCTCCCGGGCGATTGGGACGCCGTCGGCGGCGGCGAAAGCGGCTACATCGTGCCCGACCCGCGCGATTCGAACATCGTCTACGCCGACGACGAAGGCCCCATCCTCACGCGCTTCGATCGCCGCACCAATCAAGCCCAGAGTATCGAGGAATGGCCCGAAGATCCCAACGGCCACGCCGCTGCTTTGCAAAAATATCGCTATACCTGGACCATGCCCATCGTCATTTCCTCGCACAATCCCGACGTGATCTACCATACCGCTCAGTACGTTTTTCGGTCCACCGATTCCGGCCGCACCTGGGCCACCATCAGCCCCGACCTCACGCGCAACGACAAATCCAAGCAGCAGGATTCCGGCGGCCCGCTCACCAAAGATCAGTACACCGTCGAATACTACGACGTCATCTTCAGCCTGGCGGAATCTCCAAAACAGGAAGGCGAACTCTGGGCCGGCACCGACGACGGCTTGGTTCAGCTGACGCGCGACGACGGCAAAACCTGGGAAAAAGTCACGCCAAAAGATGTCCCCGAATGGGCGATGATCAGTCTCATCGAACCTTCGCCCTTCGACGCCGCCACCGCCTACATCGCCGTCGACGCGCACAAGCTCGACGATTTCAAGCCTTATATTTTCAAGACCAGCGACTTCGGCAAATCGTGGACAAAAATCACCACTGGTTTGCCCGACAATATCTATGTCCACGCCGTTCGCGAAGATCCCAAGCGCAAAGGCCTTCTCTACGCCGGCACCGAAACCGGCATCTATGTTTCCTTCAACGACGGTTTAATCTGGCAGCCTCTTCAGCTCAATCTCCCAGTCACGCCGATCCACGACATGGTTATTCACGATGACGCTCTCACGGTTGCGACGCATGGCCGCTCCTTCTGGGTCCTCGACGGCCTCGGCCCCCTTCGCCAGGCCAGCGCCTCCATCGGCGCCGAAGACGCGCATCTCTTCACTCCGGATACCGCCTTCCGCACGCGCGAAGGCCACTTCCATCCGCGCCGCTATCCCATCGGCGAAAATCCCCCGTCCGGCGCAATCTTGTATTACTACCTGAAAGAAGCGCCCAAGGATCCCGCCAAACTCGAACTCCTCGACGCCGACGGTAAAGTCATCCGCACTTTCACCAGCGAAGAAAAGAAAACCGACACTGGCCCCGACGAAGGCGAACGCGATTTACCGGTGGAACACATTCCGGCAAAAGCAGGCCTCAATCTTTTCGTCTGGGACCTGCGTTACGAACAACCCACAAAAGTTCCCGGCCTAATTTATGACGCCGGAGAACCTACAGGCCCGCTTGCCCTCGCCGGCAAATACCAAGTGCGCTTAACGGTAGCGGGAAAAACCCAAACCGCCCAATTCGAAGTAAAAATGGACCCCCGTGTCCAAACCTCGCCCGAGGATCTGCGCAAACAATTCGACCTGATGCTCAAAATGAGCCAGCGCCAGGATCAAATGAACAAAACGGTTATCGCCATCCGCGATCTACGCACGCAGCTGCAAGCGCTAGAGAAGCGCATTGGCACCGGTGACGGAGAAAAACCCCTAGTTGCCGCGTCCACTGACGTCCGCAAAAAAATCACCGTCATCGAAGAAGAACTAGTGCAGGTGAACTCCAAATCCAGCGAAGATCAAGCCAACTACCCCACAATGCTCAACAGCAAACTCGGCCATCTCCAAAGCCTGATCGATAGTGCCGACACTGCCCCGACCGCCGCCGAAGCTGCCGTCTTCGCCGACCTCGACCAACGCTTAGAAGTCCAGTTAACAAAATGGAACGAAGTCCTCGCGAAAGATTTGCCTGTGCTCAACGAGTCCATGCGCAAAAACAACGTCCCACTAGTAGCCCCGGCGACATCGACAAAGTAGTCAGAGCGCGTCACTTGCTTTCGAGCCGGAGTGGAAAAAAGACGTGGGAACAACTTGTTGAGGCGTTTGCTGTGATCAACGAGCCATACGCGAAAGCCTACGTGGCGGCCCCGGCGACCGCGGAAAGCATCGAGAGGATCAATCGAGCTCTCAATATTTCGTTACCCGGCACCTTAGTCCGTTTTGCAGAAGACTGTCCAAGCTATGGAACGTGGTTCGCCAGTATCGGGGCGGACTACGATTCTTACCTCCACATTTGGAATTCGGCATTGGAACCAAATCAGTGGGCAGCTCTCTACCCGCATGTGGCTTACATTTCGCGAATACCTCGAATGGCATGTTGGAAATTGGAGGCAGCACGCCACAAATGAAATTCGCAGTCACGTCGATAAGATTCTCGGTTTATAGGCAAGAGCCGGGACATTTCCGCTACAGCTCTCTTCGAAATGCTCCCGCTAAGTTAACTCCCCAATGCGCCAACTGCTTCAACGACTTTGTATCCGTCGGATCCAAATGCAAAGGCGTCACCGACACGTCCCCGTCAAAAATCGCCGCATAATCTGTATCCGGCTCGATGTCCTTGTCCAGCTTCTGTTCGTACAACCAAAAATAAGTTCGTCCGCGTGGATCTTTGCCCTCCCACAACTGATTCCGTGTAATCTTCTTCGACTGCCGCGTAAACTTCACGCCACCCTTCCACGGCTCCGGCACATTTACGTTGAGCAGCACTTGATCCGGCAATCCCTCTTTCAAAATGAGCTCCGCCGCCGCCCGCGCTACCCGCGCCGCCGCTTCAAAGCTCACCTTCTCACCCTTCGAGCACAACGACATCGCTACCGCCGGCATATGGTGCAAAGCCGCCTCCCGCGCCGCTCCCACAGTCCCCGAGTAATACGCGTTCTCCCCCAAGTTCGCCCCGTGATTAATCCCCGAAATCACCAAATCCACCTTCTCTGTCAAGAGTTTGTGCAGCGCCACAATCACGCAATCCGCCGGCGTCCCATCCACTGCCCATTCCCGCTCCGCAACTGGATGGCAAACAATCGGCTGCCGCAAAGTCAGCGACTGTGCCTTCCCACTCTGCTCGCTGCTTGGCGCCACAATACTCACGTCCGCAAATCCCGCAAACGCCGCCGCCAGCACGCGCAACCCTTCCGCGTGAATCCCATCATCATTAGTAAGCAGTATGTGTGTCATCGTTAAAGCCGAGGAGCGCTATCGCTGCACTCTGTCTTAGCCAGGCGCCGCTGTTTTCTTAGATGGATTAGCTTCACTTTGTTTTTTATCCATATCCAAAGAAAACCATAAGGCAGCGCTATTGCCAGCGATACACCCAAGAACTGCCATCGCGACAACCGGTTGGTGAACAAGAACCACATCAGGAATGCCATTCCCGAAATCGCCATGGCCCAATTCATTAGATGGACTGCAATCCACGGCGTTTGGCCAGTCTGGATTTTATAAGCCTTCCAGCTTCGAATGGTTGCGCGCCCATCTTCAACGAAAGTACTGAGCGTCGAGGGCAACATTCGGTGATGAGTCTAAGGCAGCAGGTTATCCGAAGGCAGCTAGAAGAAATGGTCGGGACGACTGGATTTGAACCAGCGACCTCACCCACCCCAAGGGTGCGCGATACCAGGCTTCGCTACGTCCCGACCGAAAATAATGCGAAGTGGGCTTTACTGCTTTATCAGGCTATCACTTGCGTTCGAGAAGCGTCAAGAAAGCGCGCAAAGTGTCTCGCAGGTCCAGCAACATCTTCCGGCTCAAGAGCTGCGCCGCGCCCTCAACAACCGCTCCGCCCGTCGAACCGGCGCCAGCACCAGCCGCGCTTGAGCTCTCGCCATCTCCATTCTGCTCGCGCAAATGCCGCCGCGCGCCAGCGATCGTAAACCCCTCGTCGTACAATAGCCGCTTAATCCGCAGCACCATCTCAACATCTTCCTGCCGATAAAGCCGGTGCCCGCTCGCACTCTTCACCGGCTCGAGCATTGGAAACTCCGTCTCCCAATACCGCAAAACAAACGGCTTCAGGGCGGTCAGCCGGCTGACCTCGCCAATCCGATAAAAATCCTTTTCCATGGTAGGCTGCGCGGCGGTAGCAGAACTGGGCATATCGATTTCCTATCGGCAGGGGACGCCGCTATCCTAGCAGTTTCCAACACTTTCCTGTAGGGGCACGGCACGCCGTGCACGCCGTGCCCGTCTTGATTTATTCCCTAACGCCAGCCCTTCCGTTTCAATCTTCGTCTTTCTCTTTGTTCTTCCTCGGCCGCGGCTCCCGTTTCCTTAATCTCTGCACAAATCGCACCGGCGCCCCGAGAAACTCATATTTCGAACGCAGCTGATTCTCCAAAAATCGCTCATAACTAAAATGCATCGGCTCTTTCTGGTTGCTGAACAGCAAAAACGTCGGCGGCGCCGTCTTCGCCTGTGTGATGTAATAAATCCGCACCGGCCGCGCCTTCGGCGTAGTTCCGCGCTGCAAATCCACATCTTCCTTCAACCACCGGTTCAACTCCGGCGTAGCAATATGCCGCTTCCGCGCCGCCGCCACCTCATCGATCAACGGAAAAAGTTTCCCCGCCCTTTCCCCAGTCTTAGCGGAAAGAAAAACAATCGGCGCATAACTCAAGAATTTCAATTTCCCTCGAATCATCTTCTCGTAATCGAAGGCCAGCTTCTCCGGATTGAAATCTTCCGACCGGTACCGTTCCCCGGCAGGCCGCCGGGATTTACCCTTCGCGCTGTCCGCGTCGCGGGAAGCCGCATTCCGCGCCGCCACCACAGCCAAATCCCACTTATTAATCACAATAATGACCGATCGCCCCGACTCCTCCGCATAACTGGCAATCTGCGCGTCGCCCTGCGTCACTCCCTGTTCCCCATCCACCACCAGCAATGCCACATCACACCGCTCCAACCCGCGCCGCGCCATCACCACACTCAATTTCTCTGCTACCAAAGTCGTCTTGGCCTTGCGCCGGATCCCCGCCGTATCCACAAACCGATACGTATGCCCCTCGTGCACCACTTCCGTATCCACATTGTCCATCGTAGTCCCCGGAATCGGCGAAACGATCGAGCGATCCTCCCCCGCCATTCGGTTCAAAAGCGTCGACTTGCCGACGTTCGGCCGTCCAATAATCGCCACCTCGACGGCGTCCTCTTTCGCCACTTCCTCTTCCGATTCAACAGCATCCACCTCAGCGAGCGCCGCGTCCAAAAGATCGTCCACGCCGGTCCCATGTTCCGCCGCGATCGGAAACACCGGCACTCCCAGCGAATGAAACACCGCCGCATTCACTTCCTGCGAAACCGCATCCACTTTGTTCACGGCCACCACAAAAGGCTTCCCAGTAGTGCGCAGAAGCCGCGCCAGCTCCTGATCCAGCGGCGTAACACCCGCCTGGCTGTCCACCACCAGAACCAGCAGTGCCGCCTTCTTGATCGCCACATGCGCCTGCCGCAAAATCTCCGTTGGGATCAGCGCTTTATCGTCCGGAACGATTCCTCCAGTATCCACAATCTCCAGCGCCTTCCCGCGCCACTCCGCCTTCCCATAAATCCGGTCGCGCGTAATCCCCGGCTCGTTCGTTACGATCGACCGGCGCGTTCCAGTCAGCCTGTTAAAAAGCGTGGATTTGCCCACATTGGGCCGTCCCAGAATCACCAACGATGGAAGTATTTGCGTCATGGTTTCAAGCGGCGGGCGGACAATCGAGAACCGCAACTGCGCTGCGACCTTCCACTGTACCGCATCCCACCCATTTCCGCTCATCCTGACACACTTCCGCGCGTCACCAAATCGATGGACACCAATCCTCCCGGCGAGGACTAGACGATGCTCTGTCCTATCCCGTAAAAAGCGAAACGCCCTGGCTGAGATGACCGGGGCGTTTCGGGTAAGGGTTTAAGCTGCCGTCAAAAGATAATTTTTGCGGCGATCTGCATGTTGAACGGCTCGCCCGGTCCAAGACCAGGCGCACCATTGAAGTCGCCGATCGTGTCGTTGACTATGCCGCTGCCGCCGACGCTCCCTGCGCCCGTCGCCAAATTGATGCGGTTGGAGATATTGAACATGTCCGCACGCAGTTGGAGCATAAGCCGCTCCCGGATCGGGATATTCTTAATCACAGAAAAGTCCACATCGGCGAACCCGGGGCCGTAGTACTTGTTCCGCGAGAGGTCGCCGTTCGGGTTTGTTGGCCCGGTGCATCCCACCGCGCCAGGTACGCAGAACGCCGCTGGGTTCACCCACTGCGCTCCGCCATTTGCAGCGGAGAATGTATGATCGACTCCAGCGAACGGATTGGCAATCACGTCCAAACCCGGACGCTGCGTTCCAGAAGGATTCGGGCCAGGGAAGTTAAACGGCTGTCCTCCGTGGAAGTTGAGTATGCTGCTTAGCTGCCATCCGTGCGTGAGCAACTTCGGCCCCCACGAACTTCCCGGTATGTCGTAGGTAAGGAAGGCGGTAAAGTTGTTCCGCGTGTCGAAGTCACTGTTCCCGTATTCCTGCTTCAGATTGAAGCTGTCCAGCGGTATGGCCCCGCGGTATTCCGTCATGTCATCCAGAGCGTGCGCCCAGGTGTACACAAACTGCGAAGTGAGCCCGTGCCACGCCCTGATTTTGAGAGTGCTTTGCAGGGAGTTGTAGTTTGATGTGCCAATGCTATTTTGTTGGATGATACTGCCGGCGTCCGGATAGAGCGCATTGTAAGCGCCATTCTGGTTGATATTCAGCATGACCGACAGTTTCCGTCCTTCACTGCCGACATAACCGATCTGCCAGACGATGGCATTTCCGAAGCTCTTCTCTATCTGTAGGTTGAAGTTAAAGAAGTAAGGTGTTCGGAAGTTCTGATTGACGGAATAAATGTTGTAAGTGTTGGCGCACCCGCTGAGCGTGGGACAAGTAGTGACTCCTGGGAAAATCGATGCGCCCCCGAACTGTGCTTGTCCGGCTGCCGAACCCCAGTTGTAACCATTCCGGCTGTAGTTGGCGACGGGATGCGGGCCGATTGGGTTGTCCTGCAAGCCATCCGCTCCGCTGATCGGCGGCCTGAAGTCCAGGAAGGGATTCATATTGATTTGATCGTAAAATACGCCGATTCCGCCGCGAACGATCAAATCAGTTCTCTCCGTCGGCTGGTACGCAAAGCCGATTCGGGGAGCAAAGTTGTTTTTGTCGGCCGGGAAAATGGAACTGATGCCATTTCCCTGAATTTTAAGGCCTTGCCCCTGAACAAACACGGCGAGGTCCTGATTCGTGCTGTACAGAGGCCCTATGTACTCATAGCGGAGACCGAAATCCAGGTTCAGTCTGCGGGTAATCTGCCACTGGTCCTGACCGAAGAAATCGAACCCATTGACGCGGACAAACCGTTCAGGATCACCCACCGCGATGGAAGAGGTCGAAACGTCGCCGGCTAGATAGTCGGCCAGTGCCTTTGCGTTCGCACTAAAGGTTGGATCGTTGGCCCACGGTCCCTGTGTTCCGTCAAAGGTAAAGCTCCCCAGGCTTCGGCGGAAGTAGAATTCGTCCACACGGCCCTGCCGCACTTCACCTCCGAAACGGATCTGATGCTTCCCTGTGGTGTAGGAAACAATATCCGTCAAGTGGCCGGTAATGTCGTTGCGGCCTTCCGGCGGCGTGATGCCAACCTGATCGAACCCAGAAATGGCGATGTTTGGGGCTCCTTGGATGGGTTGGCCGTTTTTGGTTGCGTCCGGACTTAGGAACAATCCCAGGGCTTTGGTATCGAAGCTATTGTTGGCATCATGGAAGATCTGATTAAAGTAGCTCACCCCAAAGAGAATTTGATTCGAGAGGCGGGGTGAAAAGACCGAGTTCAGGACGAGAGAATAGTTCTGTACGTGGATCGGCGCCACTTCAAAGTAGTAGCCCAGGTTCGAGCTTGCCGTGGCCAGGGCGAGACTCGCGCCAGGCGGTTGCGTTTGGTTGCCTTCCCCTGCGAAGTAATGAAACGAAAGATGGTGTTTGTCATTAAAGTTGTGGTCCAGCTTGAGGACGCCGTTGTAGCTATAGCCCGTGGCCGGGACTGTCGCGAAATAATTGTTCAAAGTTCCCGGGAGACCAATAATCGAGCTTGGCCACAAAGTCGAAAGGAGGGTAGTAGAGAGCGGGCTCTCTGCAACGCCGTATTTGGTCAATGCCGCCTGGGCTTGTGTTACCCAAAGCGCAGAAGGTTCGGTAGACTTCCCCGTCAGGCCGAAGATATATTCCTGTTTCTCAAGACCCAAGAAAAAGAACGTCTTGTTCTTTATGATCGGACCGCCGACCGTCAATCCAAAATTTTGATTGCGAAGCGGAGGCCCTTTCGGAGTCTGGGGCGTGGCAATAAAGAAGGGCGACTTTGCTGCATAGAATTCGTTCCGGTTGTAGTAATAGGCGGAGCCATTGAACTGATTGCCGCCGGACTTGATGACCAGGTTGGCCGTTCCCCCGGCGTTGCGCCCGGCTTCCGCATTCGATGACGTCTGCACCGAGAATTCGTCAACTGCGTCGATCGGCATCACCACGCCCGCGATCCCCGAAACGCCGCCCTGGTTAATGGCCGGGATGTTGTGCCAAAAATCATTGTTATCCGTTCCGTCGACCTGCCAGTTCACCTGATTTGCGCGGGTACCATTGACCTGTCCGAAGCCGCCGATGTTGTAGCCCCCAAACCCCGGCTGGATAGAAATCAATTGTGTGAAGTCGCGTCCGTTCAGCGGCATCGCTTGTACGACCTCGTCCGTAACTGTGGTGGTCTGCGTTTGGGTGGTTGTATCCAGCGTCAGCGCCGCAGCGGAGACTTCCACCGTTGTGGATTGTTGTTGCATGGACAGCTTGACGGGCAAGGTGTAGATGGTGCCGGCGACAACTTCGAGCTTATCCACAGTGTAAGGAGGAAACCCAGCGGCTGTGATGGTAATTTTATACAAGCCTAGCGGAATGTCTTGGAAGGAAAATTGTCCGTCCGAGGTCGTCACGGTAGTGTGTTCGATTCCCGTGGCGGTTTCCGTGGCTTTGACTTGTGCGCTCGGGACGACGCCGCCCGAAGGATCAGTGACCGTCCCATTGATCGCGCCGCGGAAGGTCTGGGCCTGGCCTGCCAGCGCGATGAGCGCGAGTACAATCGCTATCGTTCCTGCCCGTAAAAATGCAGATTTAGTTTGCCTGGATACCCACTGTTTATGCAGTTGCATAAAAACACCCCTCCTCATCATTCACAATGTCCCTCGGCACTTTTTTTGATAGACCACTACCCCTATTGGACTAACTAATACCTTTCCTCGACCCCCTGTCAATCCCAAGTTTTCGATTCGACAGACAGGAAGAACGAATACTGTGCGGAGATTCACTCCCCAGCCGACAAGTAACTTCCCCCTCCCGACTTCCTCACTGCTTTGCCTTTCTTACTGCATTTGCCGGAGTGCCATTCGCGTAGGGGCTGGCCCATCTGGGTTTGTCCCTCCTTCTCCGGCCTTGGGATTCCGTGCTTTCCGTCCCTCGGCTCCCGGCTTGGCGGATTCCTGCAAATTCCTCGCCCGATATTGCTCTGAACTGTGGTCCCCCTCGGTATTTCTGGTAGAGTGCTGAGCACAGACGAGATAGCCCCGCTCTGGAATATTGCTATTTGTGAATTTCTTGTAAGTTTTAGGGGCTTCCCTGCGTACTAGTCTATGGAACCGCTGAGACCAGGCTCGATGAGCGTGCCGGGAATGACGGAGACCACGGAGGCAGTTGCCCGGGCTCGGGCAGGGGATGCCGATGCCTGGGGTGAGCTTTACCGGAATTTTGCCCCGGCTATCTTCCGGTTTTGCAGGAGGGCTCTACCGACCCGGGAAGACGCCGAAGATGCCACGATGGAGATATTCATGAAGTTGCGGGACAAGCTGAGCCAGTACGACGAGACGCGCTCCTTTTCCGCATGGCTCTACAGGGTGGCCGCCAACCATTGCTGGGATATCCTGCGCCGCCGCAAAATCCGCCAGGACAAAGAGACCGAAGATGTGGAAGATGTGCCGCTGGAGCACCCCGACCCCAACCAATTGGACAAGCTAATTGAGCAGAAGACCAGCGAGGAAGTACGGCACGCCTTGCAGAAGCTGGGGGCGCGCGCGCGGATGGCTCTGGTGTTGCGCTATTACTCGGACATGAGTTATGACGAAATTGCCGATGAGCTCGGCGTGCGGCGCGCCTTTGTGGGCGTCGTGTTGCTGCGCGCGCGGCATGAACTTCGGCAGGCGCTGGAGGGGAAGAGTGCGCTGGCTGCGGGAGGGACCTCGTGAGCGAACCTTTTAACCCGGTGTCGCCAGAAGAACCGGGCGGGACGATGGATCATCTGGATGAAATGACTTGCCTGCTCTATGCGGAGCGCCAATTGGACCGCGCCCGCGCGCAGGCCGTTTCCGCACACGCGCAGGACTGCGCCGCCTGCCGGATCTTGCTGAGAGCCCTCGACCGCGAATCGCGGTTGCTTACGCGCGCCATGCTGGAAGAAGACGAAGCTCTGCCAGCGCGGCTGGCGGAATTTCAGGAGCGCGCGCGAAAATCGTTTGGCTGGATTTGGGGTGTCGTTTTTGGCTTGGCCGCAACCGGTGTCTACGCTCTGTACACGACCTTCATCGAACCCGCGCAGCAGCGGTTGGAGCAGGCTGGTTTTGGTGGAACGAGTCTTCTCAGCTTATTGGTTTTTCAAGGCGCCTTCTGGAAAGGATGGCAATCCGTGATCACACTTCTCGAGGTGCTGGCTATGCTGACCGTGGCGGGATTTGGCTTGGTCGTATTCCGTAAACGGCTGCGGCGCGGCTCGGCACTAGCTCTGGTGCTGGCGGGATTGTGTGCGGCATTGGCATTGCCTTCGCCGGCGGGCGCCACGGAGTTTCGCAAAGCGCAGACTGCCGAGGTGAGGCAGGATGAAACCATCAAGGGCGACATCTATCTTTCCGGTGAGCGAATTCGCATCGAGGGTACGGTGGACGGAGACGTCTATGTGGGCGGCAAGGACATTGATATCGATGGGCACGTCACCGGAGATGTAATCGGCGGTTGCCAATCGATGCGGATTCGCGGGCGGGTGGACGGCAATCTTCGCACGGCGGGGAACAACGGGATCATTTCCGGAAGTGTCGGAAAAAACGTCACCTGGTTTGGCGATTCTGTGACTGTCGATTCCACCGGAAAAGTCGGCGGAACTGTCTCCATGTTCGGCGGCAATCTGGCCATCGACGGCCAACTGGGCCGCGACATTCTTTTTTTTGGGAATGGAGTAAGCGTGAACGGCACGGTCCAAGGAGGCATCTGGGAAAAAGGTAACTCGCTGAACATCGCTTCTACCGGCCAGGTCGGCGGACGAATTCAGTTCCAAGGCGAGAATGAAGCGAGCGTATCTTCCGGGGCAAAACTGGCCTCGCCGGTGGAATTTACCAAGAGGCAGCGAAAGTCGGAGTACTCAACAGGGCATTACTATGTGTGGCGGATCATCTGGACGGCAGCCTTTATTCTGCTTGGGCTTGTGCTGTTTTTGTTGCTCCCAAAATTTGCTTCAGAGAGTGTAGCCGCCGGGGAACGGGTCGGGGCGCCAATTGGACTGGGCGTCCTGGTGTTCTTCGGAGTGCCCATCGCAGCTATCCTTGCATGCATCACGGTCGTGGGCATCCCGCTGGGACTGCTTTCTCTCGGGCTGTGGTTCCTGGCGGTCAATTGCGCGGAGCTTGTGGTCGGTACGGTGGTTGGCAATTGGATTTTCGGCAGGACGACCGACACTTGGGGCCTAATCGGAAGAATGGCGGCAGGTTTTGCGATCGTTCGCATCGTTTACACGCCGATAGCGCCACTGCATGTGATTGGAATCCTGGTCGGACTGGGAATCTGGATGTGGGGCATGGGCGCGATCTCGCTGGCGCTCTATAGCCGGCTGCAGCCGAGGGTTTCTCCCAGCTCGATGGGAGTGCCGGTCGCCGCGGCTTCTTAGCTGCCAAGTATGCCCGTGAAAGAATCCGTCGTTCAGCGCAAAGTTCTCACGCCCAACGATTTCCACTCTCTGGCCCAATGGGAAGAGGCGCTGCAGGCCTTCCAGCAACGCTATGGGAAGAGTCCGCCGCTCCGTTCCAGTGGACCTTCACCCGCGAGGATTTGGCAAAGCTTATGATCCGTCTCCGCGCCAAGGCCTTTGCTACGGCGGCTTGAACCCCGCAAAATACGTCACCGTAATTCCGAACGACGGTACTTAGTAAGAACGGGCCGGAGCATCTGCGATGCTCCGGCCCGTTGCCTTTTGCGGAGGCGGGTAAAGACTTGGAACTAGTTAGTGTTGGCGGACCTTGGCGGCGAAGAAGGGCGGGACAAGAGTGTTTGCTGAGTTTTCAATATAAAGGGCCCGAACGCCGACCGCAGGAGTAGTCGCGGGGGGATTTCCGTTGACGATGCCGTCGAGATTGGTAACGCCCTCGGTCCCCTGTACACCGGTAAAGATCTGCACGCCAAATGTACTGGAGGGAGTGAAACCGAAATACCCTGGAATGGCGGTCACGGTGAATTGGGGCGTAGCAGCAATGCTGACTGTCGAGCTGAACCGCGACCAGCGCAGAGTAACCGTGTTAACTGTAGAAGATGCAAACGTAGTGCCGTTGGCCGCGGTGAACGTAGTCACGTGGACGGCAACGGTCTGGCCCAACTGGAGCGCGGTCGTATTGGTAGCATTTCTAAACGCTCCGTAACTCGTGGGGAAGCTGCCCTGCACAGTTAGGCCTTTAGAATCAACGTAGAAAGTAGGACCGACGGACAGATTTACAGTCAAGGGAGCGCCCACCGTCAAGCTGCCAATCAGGGAATTAGTGGCGGCAGGAATGAGGTCCGTGACGACCATTGTAAACTGCGTTTGATTGCCGGAATTGATGGCGGCGACGGTGCCTTCGACGGTGTCCACGGTGGGGCTAGCCAAAAGAGGCTCTATTTCCTGGACCGTAAAGGTTCCATCGGTATTGAGAATGGCATCCATGCTAGCGCCTTGGCCGCTAGCGACGCACGAGGAAACATTGCCTTGCGTAGGAGTTGTGCAAAGAGTCTGAGTGGGATCCTGGTCCAGCACTGTCGAAGAATTCACTGTGGCCGTGATGGGCGGGCGATTTACAGCGAGAGCAGGAGTGATCGTGACCGTTGAACCGGGGCTGCTGACGACGCCGGTAAAATCCTCGATGAGATCAAGCTGGCCAGTAGCAAGATTGGAGTTCGCGCGGGGAAGCGCGAAAGCGCTGGCGGCGTTGGTATTGGCGAAGTTCAGGCTCAGCGTTGTTCCGCTGATGGTTATGGCTTGGCCAAGATTGACGTTAATGGCGAATCCCCCGTTGCCACTGACGGTCAGTGGCGAGGTGGCCGTGGCCGTGAAGGGTCCAGCAAATGTGGCTATACAAGTTTGCGCTGCAGCGCAGACCGGGTTGGTGAGCGCAACGCCAGTGCCGTTGAAGAAAGCGAGCGTGGCGCTTAAGAAGCTGACGGCGACGGAGGAGTAGCCGCCCGTCGCGACTTTGGGCACCGTCCCGAGAAAGCCGGAATCGGATTGCAGCCGAACCAGGTCAAAAGAGTAACCATTGCCACTATTGAGATTGAAAGTCGTCGGGGTCCCGGTTGTGGGAGTCAACGTGATGGCAGTAGGAACAACCTTCAAACTTACAAGGCCCAGAGCTACAGGCGGATTGTTGGCGTTCAGGACAAGGCTAACGTTGGCAGTGCCGCCGCCCCCCCCACCGCCATTGCCCTTGGGCAGGCCGCTGCACGAGCCCAAAAAGAAGCATGCCACTAGAATCAGGAAAGGAAAGGTTTTATAGGATTTCATCACACACCCCATGCGGTTCAGACTTAGTTCCCCACGCCAGGAACCCCATCCCTATTCCATGGCAGCATTTAATGTAACTCCAGCCAACAAACAAGTGGGATACGAACTGCTCCGCGATGCCCAACTATTAAACCGTACGTCCGGGCACCCGCGGGATGGCTGTCGTAGCAGGTGAACGGGCGTACCTAGGGGATATGTTATGGTTACGAATCCGCTGGATGCGAAACGAGCCGGTCGATGGCTACAACGGTGGCCGCGGCCTTCCGTGAGCGGGCAAGAAAGGTTGGACGCTCTGCCCAGAAAAGCTGCTAAATCGGTTGGGGATCCCCAGGAATTGAGGGCAGTCTCGGCTCTCCGGGAGGAGGCAGAAGTGTTTGTCGACGAGACGCCTGAAGCGGGCGGGACTCCGACGCCAGATTTGGGAGGGGACGCGGCGGCGCATCAGGCGGCCGAGAAGCCGTCCATGCGGGATGTGTTTGGGCCGGGGGGATTTCTGGAACGGTGCATGATTGGAGGGTACGAGCACCGGCGCGGGCAATTGGAGATGGCGGAGATGGTGCACGACGCATTCGAGAAGCATCACCACGCGATTTTGGAGGCGGGGACGGGAACGGGGAAGACGCTGGCGTATTTGGTGCCGGCGATTTGCAGCGGGCGGCGCGTGGTGATTTCGACGGCTACGAAATCTTTGCAGGAGCAGCTTTATCAGAAGGATATCCCGTTTTTGCAGAAGCATTTTGCGCCGAATTTGAAGGTGGCGGTGATGAAGGGGCGATCGAATTTTTTATGCTTGGCGAAAGTGAATCAGATGGCGGACCAGGTTTTGCTGAAGGGCATGGATGAGCTGGATGCGTTTCAGCAGATTAAGCAGTGGGCGAAATTGACGGAGACGGGGGACCGCGCGGAGCTGACGTTTTTGCCGGATGATTCGGATTTGTGGACACGGCTGGATGCGCGGCGGGATACGTGTTCGGGGCAGAAGTGTCCTTCGTTTAATCCTTGCTTTGTGACGGGGATGCATCAGCGGGCGAAGGATGCGGACCTGATTATTGTGAACCACCATCTTTTTTTTGCGGATCTGGCGCTGAAGCAAGATGACTTTGGGAGCATTTTGCCGGAGTACTCGGCGGTGGTGTTTGATGAAGCACACGAGATGGAGGATGTCGCCAGCGATTATTTCGGGCGGCAGATTTCGAACTTCCGGTTTGAGGAGTTGGCGCGAGACGCGGACCAGACTTTGCGGCTTTTGCATTTGGGTACGCCGACGCTTTTGCGGAGGACGCAGAGGATTCGCGAGAGGAGCCGCACGTTTTTCGAACGGTTTCCGGCGCGCGATGGTCGATTTCCGTTTTCGCGGAACGAGCGAGAGGCGTTTCTGGAGCAGAATCGCGAGGCTTACGATGACTTGGCGTCGGCGCTGAAAGGATTTGAGACGGAATGCGCGGCTTTGACGCAGAAGCCGGAAGAAATATTGAGGATTGCGCGGCGGAGTTTTGAGTTACGGCAGGAGTTGACCTTTCTATTTGAATCGAACGAGCGGAACTTTGTGTATTGGTATGAGCGGCGGAATAAAGGCGTTTTTTTGGCGGCTACGCCGATCGACGTTAGCCAGATTTTGCGCGAGCGGCTGTTTGAGCAGTTCGATACGGTGGTTTTGACTTCAGCGACTTTGACGGTGGGGAACCGGTTCGAATTTATTCGGCACCGGCTGGGGCTGGATCACGCGAAGGAACGCGGGTTACCGCCGGAGTTTGATTACGAAAAACAGGCGATGCTGTATTTGCCACCGAACATGCCGGACGTGCGGAATCCGGCGTTTACGGCGAAGGCTGGAGATGAAATTGTGAATTTGCTGGAGACTAGCCAGGGGCGGGCGTTCTGTTTGTTTACAAGCTACTCGCAGATGAACGAATTGTTTGAGCGGGTCAGGACGCGCGTGCCGTTTCCTTTGCTTTTGCAGGGGACCTCGCCGCGATCTGTTTTGTTGGAAAGATTTAAGAACACGCCGGGGGCTGTGCTATTTGCTACGGCTAGCTTTTGGCAGGGAGTGGACGTGCCGGGGGAGCAGCTTTCTTGTGTAATTGTGGATCGGTTGCCGTTTGCGGTACCCAGCGATCCGATTGTGGCGGCGCGGGTGGCGGCTTTGCAGGAGGACGGGCGGAATCCGTTTGCGGAGTTTCAGGTGCCGCAGGCGGTTTTGGCATTGAAGCAGGGGTTTGGGAGGTTGATTCGAACGAAAACCGATCGGGGAGTTTTGGCGCTGTTGGATAGCAGGATTCAGCGTATGGCGTATGGTAAGATTTTTTTGGAGTCTTTGCCGAAGTACCGGATGACTTCGGATTTGGCTGAGGTTTCGCGGTTTCTCGGGAAAAAAGATAGGAAAAAGATTTAACGCAGAGGGACGCAGAGAAGAGAAGATAGGGGAATATGTTTCAAGTAAGCGTGGAAGAGACATTTTCAGCGGGGCATGCGCTTCGCGGATACAAGGGGAAGTGCGAGAACGTGCATGGGCATAACTATCGCGTGCGGGTGACGCTCGAGGGGCCGCAGCTGGATGCCATTGGGTTGTTGGTGGATTTTACGCGGTTGAAACAGATTGTTCGGGAGATTATGGGGCGGTTAGATCACCAGTTTGTGAATGATCTGGAGCCGTTTAAGACCGTGAATCCCTCGGCGGAAAATATGGCGAAGTATTTTTATGATGAGGTAGCGCGCGGTTTGAAGGATTTGCCGGCGGGAGCGAGGATAACGGATGTGATTTTGTGGGAGACGGATACTAGCCGGGCGCAGTACAGACCGAGAGATTGAGAAGAAGAAAAGAACCAACGAAATAACCAGGTAAAGACGGAAAAGGGAACGTGCGGCTAGAGAGCGGTGAAGCGATGAATCGAGGTTTTTACATCATTCTGATTCCGGCGGCGTTGGTCGGGATTGGATACGTCGTTGTGTTTCGCTACATTGGCGTTGCGCCTGCTTATTGGACGTGGATACTGCCTGCGGTTCTATTTGCGGCGGCGATGTGGTGGCTGAGTCGGGGAACGGGGCGCAAGACGGGTTCGGGCGCGCAGTAGGATGTGGGGGGAGATTGGCGCGGTTGAAAAAGCGGCAGCTGGGCTGCCGCACTCCAAAGTCATGTTCATAACAGAAATATTCAAATCGATTCAAGGAGAAGGGACGCGCGCGGGGTTGCCGTGCATTTTTGTGCGTTTGACGGGGTGCAATCTGCGGTGCACTTGGTGTGATACGGCGTATGCGTTTCACGGCGGGACGAAAATGAGTGTCGAGAATGTGTTGGCGCGGGTGGATGAGTTGGCGGGACGGGGTGCCGGGGTGTCGGGTTCTCTGGCGCACGTGCCGTTGGTGGAATTGACTGGCGGGGAGCCGCTTTTGCAGGAAGAGGTCTACGCCTTAGCAGAGAAACTGCTCGCGGTGAGATATACGGTGATGATTGAGACGAGCGGCGAACGCTTTACGGGGCGGCTGCCGGGGGAAGTGATCAAGATTGTGGATGTGAAATGCCCGGATTCGGGCGAGGCGGATACGTTTGAGATGCGGAATCTAGAAGTGCTGGACGCGAAGGACGAAGTGAAGTTTGTGCTTTCGACGCGGCGAGATTATGAGTTTGCGCGGGAGTTCACGGCGCAGCACCGGCTGGCGGAACGCGTGCGGCAGGTATTGTTTTCGCCGGTGTTTGACGATCCGGCGGGGAAGTGGCGGGGGCTAGAGCCGCGCACGCTGGTGGAATGGATCCTTGCGGATGGCTTGCCCGTGCGGCTGGGATTGCAACTGCACAAGTTCGTGTGGGACCCGGCGACCAAGGGAGTTTGAGCGCGGCGTGTGCGACTCGAGGGAAAGCCTTGTTTTGTTAGTCGCGATATAATGGTGCGAGATGGGAGCCCATTCGCAAAACTCGAAAGCAGTGGTGCTTCTGAGCGGGGGGATGGATTCGTGCGTTTGCGCGGCGATTGCGCGGAAGCGGCACGGTGCTGGGAACATCGCGCTGCTGCATGCGGGTTATGGACAGCGGACGCAGGAACGTGAACGACGAGCATTTGAGGAGATTGCGGATTTCTATGGTGTGAGCCAGCGGTTAGTGGTGCAGCTCGATCATTTCCGGGCGATTGGCGGGTCGGCGCTTACGGACACGAAAATCGCGGTGCCGGAAAATGAATTGGGCGCGACGGGGCCGCACGGGAGCGCGATTCCGGTGACGTATGTGCCCTTTCGTAACGCGCATTTTCTTTCCGTGGCGGTGAGCTGGGCGGAGGCGATTGGGGCGGGAGCGGTTTACATTGGGGCGGTGGCGGAGGATAGTTCAGGCTATCCGGACTGCCGCGCGGAGTATTACCAGGTTTTTCAGGAGTTGGTAAGAGTGGGGACGCGGCCGGAGACGCAGATCGAAATTGCGACGCCGGTGATCACGTTGAAGAAGAGCGAGATCATCCGGCGCGGGATGGAGTTGGGCGCGCCGCTGCATTTGACCTGGTCGTGCTATCAGAATGAAGACAGGGCGTGCGGGGCGTGCGATAGTTGCTTGCTTAGATTGCAGGCGTTCGCGGGGGCGGAAGTGCCGGACCCTATACCTTACCGGCGGGCAGTCTCCGCCCACTCGTAGGACACTCGTAGGGCTTGGAAAAGAGCTAGGATTAAGGATAATAGGGCACATCCCGCCAGCCAGGCCGGGGAGGGATGCCTCGGCAAAAGGAGAAAAAGCATGAAGAGACTTGGGAAGTCCATGTTGCTTGCGGTATTGCTAGCTGGCGTGTTGGCGACGATCCTCACACCGAACGCAGCGGCGCAGACCGGATCGATCGTCGGCACGATTTTGGATTCCAATGGAAAGCCATGGTTTGGACTGACTGTCGAGTCCGTGAGCGAGCAAGGCGCGAAGGCGGAAGTGAAAACGGACGCGGAAGGCCGGTTTGCGATCCGCAATCTTCGCCCCGGGGTGTACACGTTGACGATTACGGTGTTTCCGCCGCCGAACGAGAAGCAACCTCCCTTCCGCTTGGGGCAGTTGAAGGCCACGAGCGGCGACGAAACCAAAATGCCGGACATGAACTTCAAAGAGTATATTGCGAAGCAGGGCACGGAAGCGGCGGAGAAAAACAAGAAGGAGTCCGAGGATAAAGCAAAATTCGAGGGGATGAAGGCACACTATACCGCGGGTTCCGCGTTTCTCGACCAGGAGCGCAAGGCAAAAGACGATTTGGCGAAAGCTACTCCCGATCAGCGGGATGCGCTGAAGCAAAACCTTAAAGATCTGTCTGACAAGGCGTCGGCAGAATTCCAGGCGGCGCAAAAGACTGCTCCGGAAAAGGACCCGAACCAGAACTTGCTATGGGCGAAGCTGGGCGAATCGTATGACCTTGCAGGCCGAAATGAAGAAGCGGCGCAAGCGTACCAGCAGGCCATTAACGCAAAGCCCGACGACCCCGGTTACTACAACAATCTCGGCAACGTGCTGGCGCGAGCGGGAAAGATTGACGAAGCGCGCGCGGCGTATACGAAGAGCGCGGAGCTGGATCCGACGAAAGCGGCGACGGCCTGGCGCAATTTCGGGATCAGCTTGTACAACGCGAATCGCGGAGCCGATGCCATAGAGCCTCTGCAGAAATCTGCCGAGCTGGATCCGAAGAGCGCGCAGACCTGGTACCTGCTGGGGGCCTGCCTTATTTACAAAATGACGGTCAAAAAAGTCGGGGACAAAGATGTGCCTGAGTTTGCACCGGGCACGATCGAGGCCTATCAGAAGGCCATTGAGCTCGACCCCAACGGGCCCTTTGGCCAACAGGCCAAGGAAGGACTCGCGCAATTGCAGCAAATGGCTCCGGGCATTGACATCCGAGTGAGCTCGAAGAAAAAGAAGTCCTGAGCGATTTCGCGCTTTCATTTACCGGCCGGTTCCGCGTTGCGGGGCCGGCCTTTTTTATTGAAATACGGACGTGGGATTTCTTGGGTTGGGGGAATTGTTTGGGGTTTATTCGATGACGCAATGTTAGCGATGCATCATCGTTCCGGTAGTTTTGGTACGGCGAAGCGCCCAGGCGAAGACGGCCATCGACAGGGGCAAGAGTGCCGCGGCGAAAAGAAACAAAACCAGGAGCGGCTGCAGAACAGTATGCAAGCCCGCACCGCCCAGCAGCGCGGCGCGCATGGCGTCGAGCGCATACGTGACGGGATTCAGCTTCGCCACGAGCTGCAGCCAATCGGGAAGAACACTGACCGGAAAGAGCATACCACCCGCGACACTCGAAACGCCCAGCAGAAACCACTTTGCGGGATTACCGCGTTTAAAGAGCAGAACGTAGCTTGCGGAGAGAATTCCCAGGCCGGAAAAGGCGAGCAAGGTGGCAAGAAGTACTGCGGCGACGGCAGCCCAGTTTGCATCGTGGAGCGGAAAGCCGAAGAGCAAGGCGCCCCACGCAAGGTAGACCGCGATGCGGAAGGTCGTGGAAACAAATGGATAGATGGCCGAACCGGCCAGAATGACGGGAAGAGAAGTCTGGGTCACAAGAAGATGCTCGAGCGTGCCGGAATCGCGCGCTTCCGCCAGGCTTTGATCGAATGTGTCCATGGCGGCGTTCAGATAATCGAGAAAGACGAAGCCGATCAGAGAAAAAGCAAAATAGCTGCCGCCTTGCGGGAGAGACGAGGAAAGCTGCGGGCTGTCGACAAACCGCGCGACATAGAAAAACATGGCGACGCCGAAGAGCGCTTCGACGGCTTCCAGCACAAAGACAGTGCGGTAGGTACGCGCGATGGAGAGATCACGCCAGAAGAAGACCCATAACTCGCGCAAGGTGCGAATCATTCCGGGGCGTCCTCCAGGGTGACGTGCGGGGTGCGGCTGGTGAAGCGCATGAAAGCGTCTTCGAGGGTCGCGGAGCCGGTGGTTCGTTTGAGGGCGGCCAGGGTGTCGCAGGCGAGCAGGCGTCCCGCGTCGATCACCGCGATGCGATCGGCGAGCAACTCGACCTCGGGCAAAGTGTGGGAGGCGAAGAGCAGGGAAGTATCGCCGCGGCGAAGAACCTCCGACCTCAGGAAGCGGCGAAATTCGGAGGCGGCGATGGCGTCCAAACTGCGCGTGGGTTCATCTAACAAAAGAACGCGTGGCTCGTGGAGCAGGGCGCGGGCGAGACTCAGGCGCTGCACGGTTCCTGACGAGAGAGTACGCACCTGGCGGTCGAGAGCTTCTTCCAGATGGAATTGTTGCGCGAGAAGAGCGATGCGTTGAGCTGCTGCGGCTTTCGAAAGATGATTAAGGCTACCGAAAAAGCGCAGATTTTCGCGGCCGGTAAGCCGAGCGTAGAAGCCGATGTCGCTGCCGGCGTGATAGCCGAGCTGGCGTCGAACGGCGCGCGGATCGAGAACGGCATCGTGCCCGGCGATTTGCGCCCGGCCGCTGGTGGGGAGAAGCAGCGTGGCGAGAATGCGGAGGAGCGTGGATTTGCCCGCGCCGTTTGCGCCCAGCAGCGCCAGCGCTTCGCCAGGACGCACTTCGAAGGAAATTCCGGCGAGAGCAACGACGCTGGGCTTTTCGAATGGCTGGAGTAAGGCACGCAAGCCGCTGCGCGCGGGAGGGAAAAACTTCTCGAGGGCTGCAACGCTTATCGCGGCTTCAGGCACGACGAAACTTATAGCGTGTCTGCGGGTCGAAGACAATCGGTCCGCGACGAAAGGCAAACGGTACCGAACCAGGGGGATTTTTAGTCTGCATAGCGAAGCGCGCGATTCCCCGGTAGAATGTAGGCGAGCGATTTCAGGAAGAACGAAAGAAGCAGAATAGCGGTTTTACGACGGAGAGCTGAGGAGCTGGGCTGGTGATGTCATTCGCGGATCGCGCTGAAGTGTTGCCGCACGTGCTTGTGCGTTTTCTGGATAAGGAATCGGTGCTTTTGAATTTGGAGACGGAGCGCTACTTCGGCTTGGACGAAACCGGGACGCGCATGTGGCAGGTAGTGACCACCGCGCCGAACATCGACGCTGCCTATCAGGAACTCCAGAACGAATTCGACGTTGAGTCCGAATTGCTTCGATTGCACTTCACAGAACTCCTGGGACGGCTCGTCGACAACGGGCTGCTCCAAATCCAGCCAGCAGATGTGGGAACGGCTTCGGCGGTTTAGTGCGCTGGAGCGCAGGGCGCGCGGGATTTTTCTGCGCGCGGCGGCTTTGCTTCCGCTGATAACTTTAAGTTTGCGGCTGCGTGGATTTCGCAAGACGCAAGCATTCCTTCAACGGTTTCTTTCCACTTACAGCAACGAAGCAGATTCTTCCTCGGCCGACCGCACTGATTTGACAGTGCGCATGGTGCGCGCGGCGGTCCGTCACAGTGCAGGCCATCCCACATGCCTTGAAGAATCTCTCGCGCTGTGGTGGCTGCTGGGCCGGCGAGGCATCGCTACTGAACTGCGGATAGGCGTCCGCAAGCACGATGAAAAATTCGAAGCGCACGCCTGGGTGGAGCGCGCCGGGACGGCGTTGAACGAGCCGGAATCACTCCACGAACACTACGCGGCGTTTGACGCGGCGCTTTCGTCCACGCCGCCGGGTCCGCGATGAGCGGCTTCGCTGGTATAGTCTCCGCGGATGGCGGATTCCCTACGACACGCGGCGGAACGGCGCACGGGATCACTGCTTTTCCCGTTAGCGCAAACAATCGAACATTCGAGTAAGCTTCATCGAGACCGCAGGGGATGGCGTGACAGAAGCGCTGCCACAGGGGGCGGAAGTTCTGGAAGCGGAATGGGCACTGCTGCTGGAGTGTGCAAAGCCCCAGACGGATCGGCAGCGGCTGGCGGAGCGGCTTCGCGCGCCTCTCCAGTGGGCCTCGTTGATTGCGTTTGCGGAGGACCACAGCATTCTGGGGCTCACCGCTGCGCGGCTCGCAAACTACGACGAGAACGCCGTATCGCTGGAAAACAGGGAGAGTTTGCGCGCGTGGCGGCGTGCTTACACGCTCTTCACGATGAATTTGACGGCGGAGATGTTCCGGTTGTTCGACGGTTTCGCGGCTTCTGGCGTCCAGGCGTTGGTGATTAAGGGGCCCGTCCTCTCGGCGCGGTGTTATGGAGATCCAGGGTTGCGCCAGTACGGCGATCTGGACTTGATAGTGCGCGACAAGGACATTCAGCGTTCAACGGAGCTGATGATCAGTCTCGGATATGAACCGAGCGTTCCGTTGATAGCGATCCGGGCGAAGAAGATTCCTGGCGAGTATGTTTTCCGGCAGTCAAGCACAAAGCTTTTGGTTGAGTTTCACACGGAGCTTACGTTCCGCTACCATCCACGGCCACTTCCGCTGGAAAATCTTTTCCAACGGCAAACACGCGTAAACATCGATTCGCATAAAGTTCCCGCGCTCTCGCCCGAAGATGAACTCCTGCTGATTTGCATTCATGGCGCTAAGCATTTCTGGGAGCAGTTGAGCTACATCGCGGACGTGGCGGCTTTTGTGTCCAGACAGGAACTTGAATGGGGGCGCGTAATGGCCGCGGCCGCAGAAGTTGGCGGGGAACGAATGCTGTATGTTGGGCTGCGACTGGCGGCGGACTTGCTCGGCGCTCCACTACCAGAAAGTATTGGCGCGGCTGTGCGATCGGACCGAGCGGTTGGACGTCTCGCGAAGCAGATTACGCGATGGCTTCCCGCGGCGGGTTCCGCGCCGCCGGGAATTTTCGAACGCGCGATGTTTCGAATGCGCATGGGCGGCGGGATTTTGTTTGGCGTGGTGTATCTGTTTCGACTTTCGCTTTCGCCCACCGAGGAAGATTGGGTGGAAGGCGCTGAAAACAAGCGTCATTGGTTTTTGGATGCGTTGGGGCGGCCGTTTCGGCTCGCGCGAAAATATGGGAAAGACGGCAAACCCTGAATCGTGCCCGTTCAAAACGAAAAGCGGATCACCAACTCGCAGCGCAAAAACTAAAGGCCCGGACGGAGTGTCCGGGCCTTATTCGATCGAGCTTCTTAGATTTAGATATTGGTGCGTCGCGAAATGGATCGGGGAGTTTTTGACGGTGGTGGAGGCATCTCAACAGTAATCGGCACTTCGCTCTTGTTGCGCAGTATGCCGAGTTTCACGGTTTTTTCGTCGCGCTTGCCAGCTAGCTTTTCGCGCAGATCGCCAAGCGAGCGGATGCGTTCGCCGTTCAGCGAGGTGATCACGTCGCCGCTCTTCACGCCGGCTTTTTCTGCCGGAGAACCGGCATTCACTTCGCGGACGAGGACGCCTTCGCCATCAGGCGCGCCAAAATAGGCGCCGAACTGCCCGCTCAGGTCTTCGGCATCGATTCCGAGACGCGGGCGAGAGCCAGCCAGCACGCCATAGCCTCCCCAGTCCATATCCGGCATGGGCGCCACTTCCGGAACCTCGATATTTGGAAGCTGGAAAGAAAACGCTCGCGGAGCTGTCTTGAACCACATATTGCCGTGGTCTTCTGACTTGCCCAGGGTCACACTGAACGTTTGCGCGTGGCCGTCGCGCCACACGGTGAACTGCACGGAGCGTCCTGCAGGGATTTCGCGAATCATGCGGCGGAACTGCGCTGCGCCTTCGACGCGCTGGCCATTAATCTCCGTGACGACATCGTTGTCTTTCAGGCCGGCTTTGGCGGCCGGGCTGTCTGGCACGATGCGTTCCAGCAAGACGCCGCGTTCCGCAGGCAGTTTCAATTCTTTCGCTTTCTCTGAGCTGATTTCCTGCGATTCGACGCCGAGCCAGCTTGCGCCCTCATCGCCGAGGACCACCATGGTGTCTTCGTCGCCCGGTTCGGGTGTTACTTCAATCCGTCGCTGCTGCTCTTGCGCTTGCTGGACCGCGGCTCTCACGGAAGCTTGCAATGCGCGAGCATCAAAGCGCTCCGCCAATCGTTCCTGCTGGCCGGCGAGCCGCTCTGCCAAGCGCGCTTGAAGCTCTTCTATTTTTTGCTCCAACTGCGCTACTTTTGCATCCGACGGCTCCTGCGAATTTGCAGGAGGGCTGGGCAGCGCCATCAGCGCCAGTCCGAGCGCCACGGCTGCGCCACCCATAAACAGATTTCGTTTCGTCATGATATTTTCCGTCCTCCTATTTCCGTTAGACGCGGCTCGCCTCAAACCGTCGACCGCAAGATTACGATTTGGATTCCGCCATTGACGGTGTTCAGCCGGATGGGCGCTCCGCCCTTGCCAAATTTTCCGCGCATTTCCCGGGGACGTTCCGCGGCTTCCTGCGAAAACGGCAGCTCCGAATAAAAGTTTCCATTTAACGAGCGCGCTTCCAGATTCGCCTGCGTATCTTGCGGCACAGCCAGAAGCACGGAGCCATTGGTCGTCTCGGCCGCCATACCCTTTTCATCCAGAGCACGCGATAGCTCGAGGTGCACGTTGCCGTTGGTGGTGCGCGCGTGGACGCTGCCTCCGCCCTCGTAGACCTCGATATTTCCGTTCACCGTGCGCAGTTCTTCCACCGCCTCGACGCCGGCGATTTTCAGTGTGCCGTTTACGGTACCGATATGCTCGACGCGCGCTCCGTGCGGAACGCGAATCGTATACTCGACGGCGACTTCCACGCCCTCATTTTGCGGGTAGCGCGTGACGACGGAAACATCGTTCGGCTTGGCGTCGACCTCGATTGAGACGCGATCGAGGTCCGACTCTTTTTCCTTGGCGATTTTTACGGCATGGATTTCGATCACGTCGCGGTCCCATCCTTCCACTTGAACGGGGCCGTTGACGTTTTGCAACTCAAAGGAGCCGCCCGGCAGGAGCGGATAGGAATGATTGAAGTCTTTGCTTTTCGCCAAGCCAGGTGCGGCCGAAGCCACCGTCAGCGCCAGGATGAACAACACCGCCGTGCGGAAATTAGGACGTAGCATCGCGTTCTACCCCCTTCGAACACATCTCACGAGCTATTGCTCGTTGTTGCGAAGCGACCGAGGAACCCGGGACCCGAACAAAACTTGCGCGCGATGCTGCGCTTGCTGCGCTCTACGTCAGTGCAGCTCAAAATCAAACGTGACCGTCGAAATGGTCTCAACTCGTGTGCCGTTGATCAACGCAGGATTTGCGCGCCACCGCTTCACGGCGTCGATCGCCGCGTCCGCGAGAACCGGCTCGCCCTGCAAAATCTTTTGTACTTCGATGCTTCCGTCTGTTTTCACCTTCACTTGCAATATCACAACTCCCTGAATATGTGCGCGTTTAGCAAGTTCGGGATAGACGGGGCGCGGCGCGGCGGTGATCCGCTTGAAAAAATCGCTGGAATCCTCTCGCAATCCGCCCATAAGAGCGATCTCCAGCCTGTCCATCCAGCTTTCGAGCCAGTCGCTCGTTTCTCCGGGCGCAGGGGGCTCTTCGGTTTTTGCATTGGACGCTGAGGCTTTGACGGGGAGAATATCCGACTCGTGCTTGCGATCGATGCGCTCGCGCTGCTCGCGAATGAGGGAATCGCGCAGTCCCGTGTCCGCATCAAGGAACTGCAGCCGGATTTTGCCCACAGTCGTGCGCAGCTTAAGGACTTCGCCTCCGCCGTTCAGCGCTCCCGTGGCGCGAACGGAGCCCGCGCTGCGATTTCCGAGCGGCTGAATGTTCAAGAGCAGCGCCGGGTCGGCTTCGATCCGGCTCAAACCACCGTTTTCAACCATCGCGTCAATGTTGGCCGCAAGATTCCTGGGCAAGAAAACAATGATGTCTCCGGCCCCGGAAGACAGCTGCGAGGCGCCGGGAAGGCTCACCTTGCCTCCGGATGAGTTCCCCTCCGGATTTATCCAGGCTTGAATCGTGCCACCGGCTGTGGCTGCCTGTACGGCGCCTGCCACACGCGTCAGGCAAATGCTTCCGCCGTTAGATTCAACTTCCATCGGCCCGGAAACGGTGATGATACGGATGCCGCCGCCGCCGGTCTGCGCGCGAACGGAGCCGCGCACTTCGCCGAAGTCGATCTGGCCGCCGCCGGTGCGCACGCTTACGAAACTCCCGGCTTGCTTCAGGGTGATGTTGCCGCCGTCGGTTTCCAGCTGCGCGCGTCCGCTGATCTGTCCTGCGCGGATGTGGCCGCCACCGCTACGCAGTACGGCGTCCCCAGAGATATTTCCAGCGACAATGTGTCCACCAGCGGTGAAGGCATCCAGGTTGCCAGAAACGTCTTGCACCTGAATATGCCCGCCTTCCGTGTAAAATTTGGCGCTCGGGCGTCCCAGCGCGGCATTGCGAAATCCGGTGAAAGCGATGCGCCCTGTTCGAATGTTGCCGCCTCCGGTGATCAGGCTCGCGGTGCCACCGACGTCTTGTGTTTCTATGTCGCCCACGCCGGTGTTGACGTCCAGGCTGTAGCCCATTGGGACGGCCACTTCAAATTGCACATAGAATTGCGCGTTTGCCCCGCTGCGGCCGGTTTGCGATGGCGATGCTCCGATAATTTCCACTCCGGATAGGGTTGTCTTTGCTGTGAGCGAATAGCGATCTAGAAGATTTTGGGCCAGCGGTGCGCGCGCATCGGTTTCTATATGCGCCGTGTAGCGGACCACTGGCGGTGCACCCGGCTCGAGAGCGACGATGCGCACCGAGCCCAGGTCCGCGGTCAGATGAAGCGTTAGACCGTCTTTGGTTTGGAGCGTTCCCGAACGGTCAACGGACGCGCGCGCGCCAGGGTCAGCGGAAGCGGGCGGATGGACGGGATGCAGCTCGAAGGAGTTCGCGCTATAAGCCAATTCCGGCAGAAGCGCGAGCGCAAAGGAGAGTGCGATGCGAGGGACCCTGGGGCATGGACCGCTTGTCGTTTTGAAATTTGTGATCGTGCTCATCTCTCGCCGACAACTCTTTTCAAATATCTAAATTTCTCACTGCATTTCTTACGGCGCTTCGCTCAGTGAACTTCTCTTACTGAACTTTTTTCACTGAACTTCGCGCGTGCCAATCTGCCGCAAAGCTGCGGCGCTCCGCAGCCGGACGTAGCGATTGGGGTCATTGCGTTGAAGCTCCTGGAGAGTGCGAACCACATGTTCCATCGAGGGGTCGAGGGGACGATCGGCGCCATCGGGCGCAAGAGCAGGCTGGCTATTCGCCGAAGCATCTGGCGCCCCGGGCTCCAGCGAGCGAACCAGAAGGTTGACTGCTTCAACGCGCACGCCGGGATTCGCGTCGTGCTCCAGCGCATCGATCAACGTTTCACGCACGGCTTGGTCCGCCGCGGCATCGCGCAAGGATTCCAGCGCCTTCATGCGCACAGCGGGGTTCTGATCTTTGCGTGCCGCGAAGAGTAAGGCACGGCGTACGTCCAGATCGGCGTTGCGGGCCCGCAGCGCTTCGAGGCAATCCAGGCGCACTCCGGTGTCTGTCTGATCGCCATTCTCAACCACGTAGGTCAAAACGCGGCGAAGGTCTGGGTCGTCCACGCTGCCAGAAAGCACCAGCGGCTCTTCCGTGCGCACGTGTACTTGCAACGTTCCCGGTGCACCGTCTGACGGCGGCACGAAACTGACGCCCGCGACGGCCATCGTGGAGAGCTGATCCTCCGTGAATCGCGCCCCGGACGAAACATTCACGGTCTGGCCGGCGGAATTGGAATTGAGGCGCGCGGAAATCCACGGCAAAAGTTGCGTGCCGAGCGCCACCCCAAACAAAACGAGGAGGGCCCCGTTTAAGGCGGGGTGCATCACCATCGAGCGCCGCAGCCAGCCGAACAGCCGCCAGCGCTCTTCTAATGGCGGCGCAGTCAGATCATCAAGCGCTTCCGCAAGTTCACTGCGGCACTGAGAAAGAAGAATGCCGCCCGTGTCGTTCTGCTCGGTAGCTTGCAGAGCCTCCATCAAGGATTCGTGCAGGCCGCGCTCTTCGGCAAGCTGCGCGGCACACGCCGAACAAGCTGCGAGATGCGTTTCAACTAGCGCGTTTTCTTGCTCGGTGGTTTCGCTGCAAGCGTAAAAAACCAGCAACCCCGCAACCTCTTTGCACTGGAATTGCTGAGGCGCGCTCATCGCAGGCCTCCCAATTGGCTTCGGAGCTTCCGCGTCGCGCGGAACAGCGAATTCTTTACGGTTTCTTCTGTCGTGCCCAGCGCGTCGCCGATGGCGCGCAATTTCAACCCTTGATAGTGCTTCAGCTCGAAAACGAGACGTTCGCGGGGCGATAGCCGTTCCATGGCTGTGGCGATGCGTGCTTGAATCTCTTTGCCAAAAAGCTGACGCTCGGGATCGAGTGTCGGCCTATGTTCACGCTGGCGTTCAAAGAAATCGGTGATGCCTTCCTCATGATTCCCGGAGTTGGACTCAGGCGCTTGATCCTCGGGCCGCGCTTGGCGACGCCGCAGCTGATCGAGGCAGACGTTGGTGACAATGCGGTAGAGCCAGGTGTAAAAGCTGCATTCAAAACGAAAGCGATGCAGATTGCGGTAAACCTTGAGAAAAGCTTCCTGGTAAACGTCGCGTGCATCTTCCGGACGTTTCATGAGGTTCAGGGCCAGCCGAAGCACATCCCGGTCGTAACGGTGAACAAGCTCTTCAAAAGCCGCACGGCTGCCGGCTTGAGCTTCCGCGACAAGGGTGCGCTCGTTTAGGTTGGGCAAAGAGTCCACCGTAGCCAGGGAGGCGCCGGTGCCACCCGCCAGGCCTGAATCATTAGCCAAAGCTAGAGCCCATCTTGGAAGCGGCATATTTCGCTTTCTCTTCTCGTGCGCGCGTGTTGCTGCTTATTTAGCAACACCTTAGGCTGAATCTGCCAGCCCACCACACTAAGAATGTTACGCGACCACCCAATTTGGACGTGCTAAGACGCCCCTGGGTGAGCATCCACTTCCCAATAAGAGAACGAATATCGAACCCTATTTGTTTCCGATTTCCACAGCGGGCAAGGGGTTGCCCTGGCCTAGCGCGGAAAGACGACTTTTCGGTCCTAACCGCGGCCTTAGCTGCCGCCCTTAAGCGGTAGTTGACGCTCGCATTCGCCAGACCGAAAGTGGCAAGGCCAGCAGCACCAACATTATTGCTACTAGGACATAGCCATTGGCGCGATAGAACGCGTCTGGTTGTGACAACAATTGTGCCACGGCTCCGAGCAGCGCGAGCAGCGCCACGATAAGGAGGCACCCCAGCACATTAAAACGAATGACTCGGCGAAAGCCCAAGACGATCACTCCCAGCAGAATCGCGTCCACAAGGAATTGTTTCGCGAAATCAGTTCCCGTAGCCCAATCGCTTCCGGCGAGAAACATCGCGCCGAGCAGGAAGACTCCGAACCGCAACCAGCGAGCCTTGAGGACGGCCGCCACAAAAGCTGCGGTGAAAACGATGAGACCGGTCAAGAACAGGCTGCTGATCACTGCGCCGCCGAAAACGGCGGCGGTGGGCAGGCTAGCGTCGAAGTAGGGAGCAAGAGAGAACGGCAAGCTGCGATGCACCGTCTGCCAATGGAACGTGATGAATTCGAGCAGGCGTCGGAATCCGAGAAACCCCGCCGTTCCGCACGCGCCAATCCACAAAGCGTCACGGTAATAAACTGCGGGCATCCGTGAGGCTACTGGGAGGCGCTCGCTTCCGAACGCGCGATTGCTAAAGTACGAAGCGTAACCGAAGAGCGCCGCGAGTCCCCCGAGATACAGAAAAGCACCCACGAGAATGCCGATGGCAATGCCGCCAAGCATGGCTTTGAAGGGAATTGCTGTCTGGTAGCCGTTCAGGAAGTATTGAATACGGTTGCCGAATGCGACGCTCAATACGTAAGCAGCCAGCCCGCCTATAGCCCAGAGGAGTAACCTGCGCCAGGGAACCGCGCGCATTGCTTCCGAGCTGAGATTTTTAAAAAACAGGACAAGCGCGGTTATGCCTATTCCCCCAAATAAAAGAATAGGAACGGCAAAACCGTAGATGGTGCGGAAAAGAGTCTGTTCTTCCTGCTTGCGCCGCCACTCGTCGGGGATTTTGATGAACATCCAGCCCGTTCCACCCTCTCTTGCTTCAAGCTCATCGCGAGCTTCGGGCTTGGAGTAATACGATCCGCGGTATTCGGAGACTTCATCGCCAAGCACCGCGAGTTTGATGCGAACATACGCGTGGCTCACCGCATCATTCGATGACGTCGAACCGGAATCGATGGGAGTGCGCTGTTGCCAGGCAAGCTCGTGATCGGTGCGGTGAATCCGCTTGTCGGAGTTTGCTTCGACGAGACTCCACTGGCTCAGATCTAACTTTTTCACTTCTCGCAAGTATTTTTCGGCTTTGGCAACTGCTTCTTCCTTGCTCAACGAAGCTCCCGGAGCATTTTCGGCGAGTTTGTGGTTGACAGCGAGCAGCACGCCGTCCGGATTCAGCTTGATCGAAAATTCTTCCGGCTGACTATCCCGAAAATAACGGACCTGCCAGATTGCCCCCGGTACTTGGGTGGCATAAATCTCGTTCAGGCGCGCGATGCCTACCCGCTGGCGCAGGAATTCATTGGTAACCGGATCGGTAAAGTCCGTAAAGATGGTTGCCGTGCGATAGGAATTTGGATCGAGGCCACGCTGGCGAAGAACTTCATCAGTGCGAGCTTTCGCGGTACGTGCATCGACGGAGAGCTTCAAATAGTCGCCGAGCGATGGAGTTTTGAAGCGCCAAGCCGCCGCGCCACCGAGCACCAGGCAAGCGGCCAGGAAGATCATGGTTGTGGACGTCAAGGCTTCATAACGACGCAGCACGCCCGCTGCCGCTTCTGGTGCCTCCGGTTCCGGAGGAGACGCAAAGCTAATCTCCTTAATCGGCTCAGCGCTGTTGAGCAAATCTTCATCCGGTTCGAAGCGGCCACGCGAGAGGTAAGAGACGCCAGCAAAAATCAACGGAGCGAGTGCTGCTGCGCCCACGATCACACCTGAAATTTTGAAGTAGAGGCTGTTCGAACGCACCAGCAAAAGCCCTACGAGGGAAGCGTCCACCGTGTAATGCCAGATCAGCGTCGCCAGAATGCCCCAGCGCAGCATCACGATCCCCGCAACGATTCCGATCAAGCCGACCTCGAGGCCGCGGATGTACGGCGGCTCGTTCGGATACGCGGAGTGCAGAAAGCTCCAGCAGAACGCGGGAACAATGACGGCTACAATAGTTGAGCCCGTCAGTCGCTTTAAAAAGGGAATCGCAAACAGCCGGAAGAGGAATTCTTCGCTGGTCGCGGCGAGCAAGCCGATCGCCACGCCGGAAATCCACGGGAAAGTGGTATTCACGGAATTTTCGTAGTTCAAATCTTGCGGCGCCCAGGCTCCGAAGTGGCGCGCGACAATGTAGAAGGCCACGATGAATCCGATATGCGCGGCCGCAAGCGACAATCCCACGGTCGCTGAGGAGAAAAATTCCTTCGAGCGCAATCCGCGCAATGTGAACGCTTTCGCCAATCGCAATCGTCCTGGTTGCGACCAGCGGTACAGCGGCTCTCCGCCCGGTATCGGGAGGACCACCGTCAGCGCCGAGAGCACTCCAAAGAGCAGCGCTTTCGCAAATTCCTCGAACACAAAGCTTCCGTAGGTTGAGTTTGTGTCGTAACCCATGCGGTTCAGCGGCCAATTGTTGAGCTGCATCAACGTCAGCAGAATCGTGACGACGATGCCCAGCTTGATCGCGCCGCCCCAGCTGGTTTGCTTGCGCATCGTCAGCAGAATTCCCAGCCCAACTACCGCCACCATCAGCGCCAGGTAGGGAACGATGGCCACTTGGTTATAGAGAATATTCTTTGAGCGAAGTTTCGCGTAGCTGCGTTCCCAGGCTTCTGGCACCTGCAGGAATTCTTTCGAGCTTCCGGCGCGGTCGCCTTGCAGCTCCACTCTCAGGCGGTACGGCGCATCCTTGGCCCGAAAGTCGCGCTTCTCCCAGGTGAAAGACCAGTCGAGTCTGTTTGGTTTTTTGCTGGAGTTGGCTTCCTCGGGAAGAAATGCCCACTGGCTCAAATCCACTTCCATCTTATTGCGCAAAAAATCTTGAGCTGCACTTTCAGCGGCGGCACGATCTGGTGAGGCACCCGCGCGCGCCTCTTCGACTTTGTGCGTGTAACCGACAATTTCCCCGCCCGGACTGACCTGCACCTTAAACTCTTCTACTTGCCCCGGACGGAAGAAGCGCGCATCCCAATACCAGATGTTCAGCTCGCTCGACATCAGCCGGTTGGCCTGCTCGAGTCCCACCTCCCGCTCGAGATACGTTTTCGCGTTGTCGTCTACGTCGAAAACGATTGCCGTTTGGTAGCCGCTGACGTCTTCCCCCAGGCGGCCAACAAATTTCTGCGCTTGTGCGAGGGCTTCCGCGCGCGAAACCTTAAAATCTACCGATGCTTCCGGAAACGCCTGGAAAAAATACTTGTACGCAAAAACCACGCCTACAATGCCCAGCAGTATCCACAGCAGCAGCGCGCGCTTGTCTGAACTTGTTAGCCGGTCTTCCGCCACCAGTGCCTCCCGCAACGTTCGCGACGCCAGATGCCCACGGTAGTGATACGCAGCAGCATAGCGCAAGTATCGCCGAATCAGTGTGTTTCCCGCGGGCCCGGTGAGTTTCGAGCGGGAATGATATAAAGAAGTGCTAATGACGCTGAGCCTGACCACCGAAGTGCGCATGATCAAGGGCGTGGGCCCGCAGCGCGCCGACCTTCTCGCCAAGCGCGGCATCTACACTTTTGAGGACCTGCTCGCCTATTTGCCGTTCCGCTACGAAGACCGCATCCATTTTTCCAACATTCGCGATATCCAGCCGAACGGCACGTACACGATTCGCGCGCGCGTTATGAGCGGCCAGGCCATACCGAATAAATTCAGCTACAACGCCATCTATCATTTGCTTGTACAAGACGCCGCCGGTGGCTTGCTTCCCTGCAAATTTTTTCACGGAGGCTATCTCGAAGGCCGCCTTAAGCCTGGCCAGCAACTCATCCTTCACGGCAAAGCCGAAATCGATAAGCTCCGACCCGCCCGCATCGAAATGATCAATCCGCAGCTTGAGATGCTCGGCGACGGCGAGCCCGACTCCACCGAAGTCGGCCGCATCGTGCCAATCTACGAAGCCATCGGCACGTTCGGCTCGCGCGCCATTCGCCGCGCGATGTACGCCGCGGTCCAACACCTCGACGCCAACATGCCCGATGTTCTTCCGGAAACTTTACGCGCGCGTCTCGGCTATCCCTCGCGCCGCGAAGCGATGACCCACGTTCACTTTCCTGCATCCGAAGAATCGCTCGAAGCGCTCAACACTTTTCGTACGCCGTCACAGCAGCGCCTCATCTTCGAGGAATTCTTTCTTTACCAGCTTAGCCTCGCGCTCGACCGCAAAACCATGCGCAAGGAAAACGCCATCGCCTTCCGAGTACGCGAAGAAAAAGTGCGTGAAGCTCTCAAGCGCATCCTGCCTTTCAAACCCACCGCCGCGCAGAAGCGCGTCCTCGCGGAAATCGCCAGCGATCTCGAGAAAACCGCGCCTATGAACCGCCTGCTGCAAGGCGACGTTGGCAGCGGCAAAACTATCGTTGCTCTCGAAGCCGCCGTCATCGCCATCGAAAACGGCTGCCAGGCCGCGTTAATGGCGCCCACGGAAATTCTCGCTGTGCAGCACTATCTTTCGGCACGGCGCGTGCTCGCTCCCGGTGGCTACCGCGTCGAGCTGCTCATCAGCGGCCTCAAGCACGCCGAGAAAACCGCCGCTCTCGAACGCATTCGCTCCGGCGAAGCGCAACTCGTCATCGGCACCCACGCGCTCATCGAAGACCAAGTCCAATTCGCGCGCCTCGGCTTCGTCGCCATCGACGAGCAGCATCGCTTCGGCGTCCTCCAACGCAAACGCCTCATGGACAAAGCCGCCTCACACGGCCACGTCCCGCACGTCCTCGTTCTAACCGCCACGCCCATCCCGCGCACGCTCTCGCTCACGCTCTACGGCGATCTCGACGTCTCCGTCCTCGACGAACTTCCGCCTGGCCGCACACCCATCCAGACGCGTCTCACTTTCGAGCTGCATCTCCCCGGCATCTGGGAATTTCTCCGCCGCGAAGTCGCCGCCGGCCATCAGGCCTACATCGTCTACCCGGTGATCGAAGAGTCGAAACTCGAACTAAAAGCCGCGATGGACGAGTACAAACGCCTATCCAAGGAAGTCTTCCCCAAAATGAAGCTCGGCCTCCTCCACGGCCGCCTCTCCAGCGAAGAAAAAGATGCCGTCATGGAAAGCTTTCGCCAAAACGAAACGCAAATCCTCGTCGCCACCACCGTCATCGAAGTCGGCGTCGACGTCCCCAACGCCACTGTCATGGTCATCGAACACGCCGAACGCTTCGGCCTCGCCCAGCTCCACCAACTCCGCGGACGCATCGGCCGCGGAGCCGCCAAATCCCACTGCATCCTGGTCGGCCCCGTGCGCATGACTGAAGAAGCCCGCGCCCGCCTCGAAACCATGGTCCGCACAGCCAACGGCTTCGAAATCGCCGAAACCGATCTCCTCCTCCGCGGCCCCGGCGAATTTTTCGGCACCCGCCAATCCGGCGACCTCGGCTTCCACATCGCCAACCCCATCCGTGACAAAGATCTCCTAGAGGTAGCCCGCGGCGAAGCCTTCGCCCTAGCCGACGACGCGGAGCAATCCACATATCTGCAGCGCCTCCTCCGCCAACTCCCGAAGGAATGGCAACGCCGCTACAAGCTAGCCCGCGTCGGCTAGGGCAGGTCCGTCTTCTGAGACAAAGCGCTCTTCGCTAGGAACGTTGGTAATACACTCGGCTGCGCACACCCCGCAGCCACGTAATCTAGGTCAAGATTTCGATTATGGCATTCGAGCTGTGTCCACCGGCTGTAATTGACGAGGCATTTCAACGGTTTTAGACCCGAAACGCTCGAAAGAATTTCTAAGCTCTTCAAAGAAGTAGTCGATGCGCCGTACGTTTTGCTGTAACGTTCGCCTTGAGCTACGCGCTTCATAAATCAGCGAAATTTAAACCATCCGCATGCTAGCCACATGACCATGCGCATTATTGTCGGCAAGTACCACAGCTGCATCCTCAAAAGCCCAAGGCCCCGCCCTCCGTCCAGCCAGTGGCCGCCTCCGCTAACCCACACATTCAAAATGACTTTTTTGGCTTATGAAATCCTAACCGTCGGCTCCTGACTTCCTTACACCCGTTTCCCTATCATCATTCTGCGAGTCGCACGCGCAGCACGGCGACCCCACGGAGAAACGCTGATGTCATCTGGTCCGAAAGGCTGTGAAGAGCCGTCTAGTACGCAGTGTTGTGTTTGTGGCCACCGAGCGGAGCTTTTTGATCTACCGGGAAAATCCGGCAAATACTGCCTCGAATGCAGCGCGGACGTAGCCACATCCATGCTTCTCACGACAGAGATCGACGCCGCAACGCTGGCAGGCCAAGACGCCGGCAACTTAATCACAGAATTCTCCCAGCTAAGCATACGCTTGCTGGAAAGAGCCCAGTCGGCCTAACGACCCTACAACATAGCTCGCCTCGACTAGCTGTTCCCGTCCGTTTATTGCATCTCTATATTCTCGTTTCCTGCTTTTCTCTATCTTCTTCTGTTTTTTCTTCTCTGCGCTCTCTGCTCTGCGCCCTCTGCGATAAATCCTTTTCCTTCTTCTTCTTTCTCCTCTTCCTCTAATATCTCTGGGTGCGCATCATCGCCGGCAAATATCGCAGCCGCATCCTCAAAAGCCTCAAAGGCCTCGCTCTCCGTCCCACCAGCGACCGCCTCCGCGAAACGCTCTTTAACGTCCTCGGCCCCGGCGTAGTAGGCTCACGCTTCCTCGACGTCTTCGCCGGCACCGGCGCCATCGGCATCGAAGCTCTCAGCCGCAGCGCTGCCGACGTAACCTTCATCGAAAACCATCTTCCCTCTGCAAAATTAATTCGCAGCAATCTCGACTCGCTCAAAATCACCTCCGGCTACACCATCCTCGCCGCCGACGCACTCGCCGCCCTCCAAAAACTCGCCGCGCGCCACACCCCGTCCACTCCGAGCTTCGATTTCGTTTTCGTCGATCCTCCTTACGCCGCCCACGTCGACTACGCCCGCACCCTGGAATTCCTCGCCACCGCCAATTTCCTAGCCCCCGACGCCCTCGTCATCTTCGAGCACCACCACAAATTCCAGCTCCCCGAACAATTCGACCGCCTCCGCCGCACCCGCGTCCTCAAACAAGGCGACGCCACCCTAGCATTTTTTCTCTTCACCTGATTTTTCGCTTTTAAGCACTAACCTGAGTCAGTTTCGGCAGAGAGCGATGTCGCCGCGATGGGCAGCATCAATTCTTCTTGGTTTTGTTGGCGCTGTCCGCCAGCGCCGCTAGGGTAGCGAGGGGCTTCCTGCCAGTGCCCGCCCAGAAGAGCCGCGTTGGCTTGCAGGATGAGCACATTCATTTCCGAAGTTCTCTCGTTCTTCGTCTTGATGTCCCGAATCGGCTGCTTGGTGTACTTGGTTTTCCCAATTGCGAAGGGAATTGGTCGAAGCCGCGCGAGGCCGCGGCCCCAGAAGGGCGCTTGACAAGCAGTGTCTATATATGTAGACTTTAGCTTGTGAAGACGCCACGCCTATCCCCGCAAACCCTTCGCGTCCTCGAACGTTTCATCGAGTGCCCCACCGCCTGGCGCTATGGCTACGAACTCAGCCGCGTAACCGGCCTCAAGTCCGGCACCCTCTACCCGATTCTCATGCGCCTGGCCAAATTCTCACTTCTCGAAACCAAGTGGATCACCACCGAAGACGGCGTCCCTCCGCGCCACACGTACCGCCTCACCCCAAAGGGCGTCGAACTCGTCCGCGCCACGTTTGCCACCGAGCGTTCCGCCCTAAGAACCCGCCGCCCCGCCTTCAGCGGAGGCCGCGCATGATCCCTGTCGAATTTCCACGCCGCCTCGCCACGCTGTTCCTGCGCTTTGCCATCTGGATCGCGCCCCACGACACCCTCGACTGGGGCCACGCCATGCTCAACGAACTAAATCACGTGGAAGGGAATTGGTCGGCCCTCATTTGGTCCATGGGCGGCGCGGGCGTTCTGGCAAAGCACGCCATCCTCGCCGTCATCCTCCCAGGCAGCCATCGCCCGAGTGTCTCTTCCGCCAGCGAAATCTTCTCCAAGGAGATTCCCATGCGCAAAACCACACTAGCCGTGATCGCGTCCTGCGTCGTCGCCTCGCTCCTCTTGTTCCTCGCCCCAGTGTTCCGCCAAGCCTTTCGTGTATCGCTCGCGCAGTGGCACGACGTTTTCCACGTCCAAAGAGCTCTTGGATATCTGCGGACTGATCCAGAATTAAACAAGCTCGCGAAACAGGCCGAACAAAATCACGATCCGGAACTTCTGGCCTTCGTCGCGATGCGCGAACCGAACCAATCCGAAAGCGTCCGTCTCGCCGACGAAGCCGTTGGTCTTGATCCAAATCTTACCTGGCTGTATGCCACCGTTGCCGTCCACTGGTCATCGTTTCCGGAACTGGACCGCTGGGTTCCCGCCCTGCAGAAATTCGATCCGCAAAACGCTCTTCCGTATCTCATCACCGCAGAAAAGATTGACGTCGACCAGGTCGTTCACGAAAGCGTCCCGCATCGCGTGGAGGATGAACCCGCCGCGTGGAAGGATGCGATGGCTGGCGCTTTCCAATCGTCCAAACGGGACGACTATCTCGATCGCCGCAAAGAAATCGACCGACGCGTTCTGCTCCACTATCGCGTCGACGATCCTTTTCAGGCCCTGGCGGATGATTGCTGGTACCGTTTGCCAAGCTACGGAGTCGCCGACTCCTCCCGATATGCAAGGTTAATGATCGAATCCGGCAATTCTCTGGAAGCCCGCGGCGACTACAAAGGTGCTGCCGAGAAGTATTTGGCCGTCGCCCGTTTTGGACAACTGATGGAGCCGACCGACCGTTTCTTCCTGAGCGGCGAGATCAAGGATGCCTACCGACAGCTCGGAACTCTCGCGGAAAGGAACGGCAACAATACCGACGCCGCATTTTATGCGTCGCTGTCGGCCCAGCTCGATCGAGCGGCGGAAAAGCAGCTCGCTTCCTGGCGCAGCATTTCCCGAGGCAGTGCCGTTTCCCGCTGGAACGCCCTGTTAGTTAGGCTCTCTGGGCTCGCGTTGCTATTTTGCGGCGCTCTTTTATTTGTCTGCGCGGTCGGCGTCATGGCCCGGCGCCGCTCTACTAGGCTAAGTTCGCTTCGTCCTAGCTCGCTCACCCTTGTCGTTGGTGGTAGCTCGGCGATAGGATTGTTGCTCGCAAGCGCTGTCCTTCTTGTGAGTTATCTGCCGTACTCCGAGCTTCTGCGGCGATTCATAAGCACGGGCGACGAATCCGGCGTTCCGGAGCTGTCCAATTTTCTTGGCAACGCGCAAGTCCCTCTCGGGACTCGAGAGTATCTCGGTGTGTCAGACGCCGTGCTTCATTTCTGGTCTACCGTCACGATTTTGTGTGTCCTCGCGCTCCTGGTTGCCGTCGTCCGCCACTACCAGACTCGTCCGCGTGCCACCGCTTGAACGTAGCGTCTAGACATCCCTTCCGGCCCAACCCGAATCCATACCTCCTGGTCCCCAGCCACGCTATACTACGAGACTCATGTCATTGGGCCAGGTCAATAGTGGGTACAACCTCTTGGGACAAGGCGCGGCGACCGCCGCGCGCATGGCTCCCGTTCCTACCCCTCCGCCCGAGCCCGTCATCCGGGAGCCCAAGCTCGACGTCCCCTGGGGCGATTTCCGCCAAAGCCTCTGGAGCAGCCTCCGCACGCTTGTTTCCGGTCCGTTCACGGCCGGAAAATTTCTCGGCGGTGACTACTTCCGCGATTGCTGGGTCGAGCGTCGCATTCCCAAGCGTGCTGTTCTCGCTGCCGCCCTGTGGCACGTCGTTTTTCTTATATCTCCGATCGCCTGGTTTTCCACCGTCATCCATCACAACTCCGCTTTTGACAATACCCAGCTCACGTGGTCCGGACCGATTGAAGATTTCCCGGCGCTCGAAATCCCCGCCGCGAAGCCCAAGACCATCGCGCACCGCGATCCGAACAAGCCGCTTCCACCTAAGGGCGCCGACGCATTTCATCCCAAACAACGCATCATCACCGATCCCGTGCATCCCACGCATCCGCGCCAAACTCTTCTAAATCCGGTTGCTCCGCAGCTCGCGCCCAAAACTCTTCCCGATATGCCGAACATTGTGCAGTTGCAAGCCCCGGTCGCGCCTGCGCGGCCGCATATTCAAATCAGCGCTGAAGCCCTGGCAAAACTTCATCCCCGCCAGCATCGCGTCGCCGTGGTTACGTCCGCTCCGCTGCCGGATGTCCCCACGTTCGAACAAAAGCCTGCCGAGCTAAATTTGGCCGTATCGCCAAACGCCCCAGCTCGGCCAAAACTCGATCTGAACGCAGGCGCCGCGCCCCGTGTCGCGGAGCGTGCGCAAACCGGCGACTCCATTGCCGCGCCTGAAATCGGTGCTGCTCAGCCCGCCGCGAACGGAAACCCCGCTTCGCTCATCGCGCTATCTGCCTCGCCTGCAGCTCCCAAGGCGGATGTTCAGCCGCCGCAGGGCAATCTGGCCGCGCGCATCTCCATTTCGCCGGAAGGCACCAAGCCGGGCGTACCCGACGGCTCGCCGAACGCTTCTGCGGACCCATCTGGCGGCGCTGGCGCAGCGGCAGCGAGCAGCGGCGGCGGGAAAAGTCCCGTAGGCATCAGCATCAGCGGCGGAAACCCACAGCCAAACGCCGGCGTTTCTGGACTGAGCAATTCGCGTCCAAAACTCAGCTTGCCATCCTCGCGCGGCCTGATCACCCACTCGGAACCCACCAGCAAGACCGAGGACGTTCCCGAACGTACCGGCCCTCCTAACTTCGCGACGCTGCCGCCTGGTGCCAAGCCTGAGCAAGTCTTTGCCACCAAGCGCGTCTACACGCTCGCCGTCAACATGGCCAATATCAACAGCGCCAGCGGCAGCTGGATTTTGCATTTCGCCGAACTCGGCAGTGGGCCAGCGGCAGTAGCGCTTTCCGCCTCTGCCGAGCTCGCCATGCCTGTGCCCATCCGTAAAGTCGATCCCAAGTACCCGCCCGATCTCATCGATCAAAACGTCCAGGGTGAAGTCGTTCTGTATGGAGTCGTTCGCGCCGACGGTTCCGTCGACAGCATTCAAGTTGCCCGCGGCCTCGACCCTCAGCTCGACGCCAACGCCAAGTCTGCCTTCGCTCAATGGAAGTTCCAGCCCGGCTCTAAGTCCGGCACGGCCGTCGACCTAGAAGTCATCGCCCACATCCCCTTCAAAATCAAAGACGACCGCTAGCGGCCTTCCACGAGTTTCACAAGCGAGTAGAGGGCATGATTGACGGGCGTAGGTACGCTAAGCTCTGCGCCGCGCTTCGAGATGTAGCCGTTCAACGAATCGATTTCCGTGCGTTTCCCGCGGATCATGTCTTGCGCCGTGGAGGACAGCGCTTCCGCCATTTGCGTGGCAATCTTGAAGGAACCAACCAGCGCCACCTGTGGATCTTCAAATCCCGGCAGAAGGATATTCGCCGCCTTCGCAACCGCGAGTACCTCGTAAACCACGCTTTCGACGAGTCGCCGCGCGTCGGGACTCGCGGCGATCTGCCCATACTTCGCGCGGCCCAGGGCTGAGATCGCATTCAACCCGCAATTCCAAGTGAACTTGGTCCAAAGCTCTCCAGCGATATTGTCCGAAATCCGGCAGCCCACGCCAGCGCGTTCAAACACCCTGGCAAATCGCTCACTCCGGGCATTGCGCGGACCGACAACGAGATCGCCGCGCCCCGCATGCTTCACGCGCCCTGGCTCAGGAACGGCCGCCGAGACGTAGACCGCTGCAGAAAGTGCATCAATGCCCGAGGCGGCGCGAATCTGCTCCGCGTTGTCGACGCCATTTTGCATGCTCACTAGGAGTGCTTCGGGAGCGAGCAGCGGTGCCAGCGCCCTTGAGGTCGCCGCATTGTCCGTGGTCTTCACGCAAAAAAGAACAATCTCCGCGCCGCGAACATCAGTCAACTCGGTCGAAGCTTCAACGCGAACGGTCTCTTTAAATTGCAGCGTGTCGAGAAACAGCCCGTTCTTCTTCACCGCCTCGACAAACGCCGCGCGGCCAATCATCATCACCGGCGCGCCAGCCCTCGCCAGCATCCCGCCGAAGTAGCCTCCGACCGCGCCAGCGCCTACCACGGCAACCCGCGGCCAATTTGGATCAGCCATCATGCGGTGACCACCGAAACCAGCCGGTCAATGTCGCGCTCCGTGTTGTAGAGATGCGGCGACACGCGAATGTTCCCTTCCCGCAAACTCACAATCACATTTTCACTACGTAGTTTCTGGTAAAGCTCGGCCGTTTTTTCTGGCGACCGTGCCGCGAAGCATCCATAGGCGCCCCGGCGTGCCGCATCCAGCGGGCTCGCAGGAACGCAGCGGTCTTTTGGCAAACGCTTGTACATCAGATCGATCAGAGCGCGGTTGTGTTTCGCTACAGTTTCAGGCCCCACGCGCACCACAAAATCCGTCGAAACATCCATGCCCACAAGGTTGAAATTGAAATAGCTGGCCGGTTCCGCGGTGTCCCAGCGTTTCGCGGCCGGAGCGGGTTTCGGATTATCGAAATTGAGCGAAGCAAAATTGTCCGAGCCGGCCACCGCCATCCAGTAAAAGGGCCCCGGCCGCATCTTTGCAATGTGCTCGCTCTTGGCCCAGAAAAATCCCGTGCCAAATGGACTGAGCAGCCCTTTGTATCCCGCGCATACGATAAAATCCGCGCCTAGCTTTTCAACATTCATCGGCAGCGTGCCACAGCACTGGCTGGCGTCCAGCAAAAGCAAAGCGCCCTGCGCATGGCACGCTTCGGCCACGCGCGGCGCATCTAGCAGTGAGCCATCGTCGAATCGCACCAGGCTCACGGACACGAGCCGCGTTCTCGGCGTCATCGCCTCCAGCAGATCATCGGCGGTGATAAATCGTTCCCGAGGCGCAACGATGTTCAGCTTCACGCCTTCGCGCTCTTCCATCGGTTTCCAAGCCGTATACTGCAGCGGAAATTCGCCCTTCGCCGTGATGATCTCATCGCCGGGCTTCCAGGCGAGCCCATACGCAACCGCGGCCACACCGGTGCTTGCTCCGGTTGTGATCGCAACCTCTTCCGCCTTGCCGCCAAGGAGTTTCGCAATCGACGCGCGAACCCGGTTCGGCACTTCGAAGAAAGTCGAGTCCGGCTTGTGATGCGGAAATTTCTTCCACTCCTGGGCCGTCTGCAGCGCGCGCAGGGAGACCTTCGGCATCGGCGATTGTCCCGCAAGATTCAGGTAAGTCGCGTCCTCAAACTCAAACCACTCCTGCCGCCAATCGATGCGAGGAGCGGTGCTTGTAGTGCTCATGTGAGTCTC
>CAVPLA010000022.1:0-97437 GCA_963705855.1 uncultured Acidobacteriota bacterium | reverse complement strand
ATCGGAGACCCCCAGCGCCGCCTGCAGATCAGTGGGACGGGGAGTTGAAGAAGAAATGAGATTGCAATTGAGCTTGCGACCTTGGACTCGCGTCTAAATGGACGAGTAGTTCTCTACACGTAGGTGTGACCTCTTTTTCAGCCGATTAGCGTTCCCAGGATTGTGCCCGGATCACGGGCTACACGGAAGTAATCCCAGTAGACCCGATTCGCGCCATTACCTCCAGCTTGGCGGAATGCGAAAGACTCCAAAAAGGGTGAGCTAGAAACCCCACGCGAAAGGCACCAGCTAACACCACTATAAAGGATACTTAGCGGCGACGATTTTGACGGGCGGAAAACTGAAGTTTTGCGCCCAGACACCTCGCACAAAACCGCTTGGTAAAGGGTGTCCGACGATAACTTCCGTAGCCGACGATCCACCCGATTGCCCGCTGGATTACCGTACAGCCGGGGATTCCGATGTACTCTCGGATGTCGGACAAGAGAACCCCAGACGCAAGATGTCGGAAGGCGGTGATCGGTGCTTGTTATCTTTGGCGGCCTGCCAGGCGTCGGTAAGACAACGATTGCTCAAGAGCTCGCGCGCCAGATCGGCGCAATGCATGTACGTATCGACTCGATTGAACAGGCGATCCGGGATTGCACACCTGTAGTTCCACCACCTCTAGGTGAGGCCGGCTATCGGATTGGGTATGCTATTGCGCGAGACAACCTTCGCATCGGCCGCACAGTGGTTGCGGACTCGGTTAATCCGCTGCTCATCACGCGCGATGCTTGGCTTAAAGTCGGGCAAAACGCTCAAGTAGAAACCGTTGAAATCGAGGTTATTTGTTCAGATTCTCGTGAACATCGATCCCGGGCGGAAACGCGGCTTCAGGACATTCCTGGACTGAGATTGCCGACTTGGGAGGAGGTAATCTCGCGCGAATATCATCCGTGGAATCGCGAACATATTGTGATTGACACCGCTAACAGAAGCGTGGCGCAGAACATTAAGATTCTTCGAGAGGCGCTCCCTTCGAGATAGGCAATGGTGCTTTGTTTTCTGGCCGAATGACGAGCTATGCGGAAGTGATGCCAGTAAACCCGACCGCACCATTACTTCCGACTTGCCGACAATTCGCCCAGAATCGTCCTTCCCCTCCGACAATTCCCCTGGCAGTACCAGTAGGCGTTAATTCAGAATGTCTTCGGCGGTACACCAGGAGAATCCTCTCGGCCCACAGGAACTGGCAAAAAACGTTGGAAACCAGGACGGCAACGAGATCGGTGCATTCGAGACTGAGCAGCAAGCCATCGAGTACCGCAACTTATAATTCTCGCAACCCGGCGATTCCGAGGATTCAAAATTTGGAGCGGCCAGCGCCAAGGAAGGAATGACCGCCTGTGATAAACTCCGCGCACAAGAGATCGAATCTTTTTCAAAGTACGAGGAGGTTGGCAATGCTGCCACCTAAACGCATATCACTCATGCTGATTCTGGTGTCACTGCTTTACAGCAAAGCATCATTGGGACAGGAAGTTGCTGGATGCTTTCCAGTAAGTGAGCGGACCACAGAAGTTGGGTGCTGGGTCTTATCCAATGCGCCTATCGGCCAGCTTTCAAAAACGCCTGTCTACTGGTATTTGGAGACGTATGAAAACCGCGCTGCGGCGGAAACCGACAAAGGGCCACACGGAACGGTCGTAGAGTCATTAGGCAAGATATGGTTGATGACCATTGACGAACCCGGACGCAAGCCGCCCTCTAAGGGAAAGCGTGTGGCTGAAATTGGACCACTGGCAATAGGTGCTGGTGAAAAGCACTCCGCGCAATACATGGAAGCAGTTTTCACACCGGGCATGACGGTCGCGGCGCACCTGCATGGAGGACCGGAAGCTTGGTATACGTTAGCCGGGGAAACTTGCTTAGAGACTTCGGACGGCCACTTTCAAGTCGGTAGGGCAGGTGGTCCGGCAGTGATCGTCCCAACAGGTTTGTCGATGCATCTGACTGCCACAGGTACAGAAAAGCGGAAATCCTTAGTGCTCGTCCTCTATGAATCGTCTAAGCCTGCAACCACGTTCGTGCATGATTGGACGCCAAAAGGCTTGTGTAACACCAAGCACTAACCCCGAAAAGCCGGAGCGTCCGGCGGTGTCGCACCGGATTCCTACGGTGCTGACTTTACGATTCAAATAGGAGTGAAAGATAGCTTCGTTCTGGCCGACCATACGGGCGTTAACCGGTTCGGTCATCACCAGCGCGTTTCCGCATCCACAATAGGGGTTCGAATGCGCGCGTAACCACCTGTTTTCAGTCGAGTGGAGTAAGATGAACTCCGATTCGAGGAGGTCCCCATGCCACGGATAAAGACAAGGATTCTGCTCGGTCTGCTGGCTTTGACTCTCCTTGCGGCGCTGTCGTACGGCCAGCAATCCCCTCCTGACTTGATCCTGCTGAACGGCAAGATTTTCACGAGCGATTCCGCGCATCCATTTGTCGAAGCGCTGGCGATCCGGGGTGAGCACATTGTTGCCGTTGGCACTGCGGAAAAGGTCCGGATGTTGGCCGGGCCGCAGACGAAACGCATCGATTTAGGTGGTCGAGTGGTGATTCCAGGGATCAATGACGCACACCACCATTGCGGCTTTGAGCCGGCGGGCTTCCATCTACGATTCAAGAGCATGGAGCCAGTCTGGGCGGAGGTCGCGGAGGCAGTGGCCGCAGCAGTAGCGAAGACTCCAAAAGGAACATTGATCTACGGTGAAATCGGACCGGTTGCCTTCGAGGATTCGCAGGCGAACCGCGCGTCGCTGGACGAAATCGCGCCAGACCATCCGGTGATGCTGGACACGTGGGCGCAACACGGAGGAGTCCTAAATAGCGCAGCGTTTACCAAGTTCGGAGTCAAAGAAGATGTGGTGGATCCGGTGGCCGGGCATTTCGTTCGCACTGCCGACGGCAAGCTGACGGGAGTGGTCTACGAATACGCGAAATTCCAGATTAACCGCCACCGCTCCGATATGGCCACCGAGGAGGAAGTGTTGCAGCAAACGCGGGGGTTTTTTGAGGATGCGGTAAAGCAGGGCATCACATCGGTGCAAGATATGTCCCTGCCGGGGGGCGCTGCACGGTGCCTGATGGCGTCGAAAAATGCGCCGACTCCGATTCGGATGCGCGTGGTTCGGATGGCGGGGACGACGGTGAACGGACGGGACAAAACAGAAGGGCGCTCCCTTCCGGTCCATCCTGCGCCCCTAATCACGGTGAGCGGCACCAAGTGGCTCCTCGACGGCTCGCCGATCGAACGTACGACAGCTTTGCGCAAGCCGTACACAGACCTTCCAAGCACTTCGGGCGAGCTGGACTTTCCGGAAAAGGAAATGGAAGCGATGTTGCGGGAGTCGCTGCAAAACGACGATCAGCTAATGGTGCATGCCGTAGGCGACCGGTCTACTGAACTGTTCCTGAACGCGATGGATGCGACAGGGGGCCCGAGGGCATGGTCGGACAGGCGCGTGCGCATCGAACACGGAGATGGAATCATGCCAGACCTGATCCCGCGGGTGAAACGAATGGGGCTGATTGTGGTTGAGAATCCAACGCACTTGGCGTTGCGGGAGCTATTCGTAAAGCGTTTCGGTGTGGAACGCGCGGACCAGATGCAACCAATGCGCTCGCTGCTGGACGCGGGCATTCCGTTAGCGCTGGGATCGGATGGGCCAAACAATCCGTATCTGAACATTATGCTGGCGACCATCTATCCGGGAAAGCCACGCGAAGCGATCACTCGCGAGCAAGCGGTTATTACCTACACGCTGACGGCGGCTTATGCTGAGTTTGCCGATAAGGATAAGGGCAGCCTTGAGCCGGGGAAATTCGCGGATCTCGCGGTGCTGTCGCAGGATATTTTTAGTGTGCCGCCGCCGGAATTGCCGAAGACAGAGTCGGTGCTGACGATGGTCGGCGGAAAGATCGTCTACGACGCGAAGGCGCTCAGCACGTCAGCACCCAGTAGAGAGTCCCCTCCAAATTCCCTCAGAAATAAATCCCTCGCCACAGCCAGATGACCGATGGGGAGGATGCCCCCGCTTGACAACTTTACGATTGTTACCGAGTGACGGGCAACCCGGAAGTTATGCCGAGCCCGAAGTCCGCTTCAGGGAAGACGGGCTGTATTTCGTGGAGATCACGGACAAAAGGGAACCGATTGAATTCTTGCGTGGTACCTCTTTCAGTTTCCATCTAGTTTCCAACTAAGGCTTTGATTCGGAAAGCTAAGTGCCGCCAGATCAATCGCTTTCAGAGTTTTATATGGAGCTTCCCAAGCTTTAGATACGGGTTCGATTCCCGTCGCCCGCTCCAGGTTCTAAAAGAGTTACATAATTCTCACATATTTCCATAACGGTTCCCGGTTTCCAAGTTCCCCAAGACAGTCCTTTTTTTTCGATTGATACCATCAAGCTCGCAGCTTTTCCTTCACGGAGTCGATTCGCTAAGTCTCGTGCAATCTGCGACGTCAGTATGTTGTTCACAAACTTGTGCGCGACTTGTGGTCAACGTCTGAAGCTCGCTGAGCTTGAATAGCGAGTTCGATCCCTGCCAGAGTTCTCCTTAGGATGGAACGCCCGCCTCCCAAGCAGGCGTGTTATTGGTTGGAGAATCGTTGAGAAATGTCCTCGGACCCCGCTTCTGGATAACTTCCGTGTAGCTGACCACTCGGAAGGTGGCCAGACCAGTTATTACAAGAGCGTTAATCATGCATTGGGTCTACTTGACTGCTGGCCCCTGTTCAGGCTGATGCTTTCGTTGACTTGCCTTCTGACGCAACCTAAGATGAGCCCGAAATGCCGAATTCCCCATCGCTTCGCGGTCAGACCGTCTCTCATTACCGGATTATCGAATTGCTCGGTAGCGGCGGAATGGGTGTGGTCTATCAAGCGGAAGACCTCGTCTTGGGACGCCATGTTGCACTCAAATTCCTGCCTGATGAGGTGGCTAAGGAGCCCGAAGCTCTTGAACGCTTTCGGCGCGAAGCGCGTGCTGCTTCCGCGTTGAATCACCCCAACATTTGCACCGTGTACGAAATTGCCGAGGAAGGGGACCGTCTCTTCATCGCGATGGAATTGTTGGAAGGGGAGACACTGAAGCACCATATCGCGGGCAAGCCGCTCTCTCTCGAAGATATCCTTGGCCTTGCGACCGAAATTGCCGATGCGCTCGAGGCGGCACACCGCAAAGGAATCGTTCACCGCGACATCAAGCCCGGCAACATCTTTGTGACGGAACAGGGACACGCCAAGGTTCTCGATTTTGGCCTGGCAAAGATGTTGCCCGCGGGCGGCGCGCAGAATCTTTCAGCCATGCCCACAGCCAGCCAGCTTGAAAAGCTTACGCGACCTGGCACCGCGATCGGCACCGTCACCTGCATGTCGCCCGAACAGGTGCGCGGCGAAGAGTTGGACGCCCGCACGGACCTGTTTTCGTTTGGCGTGCTGCTCTATGAGATGGCGACGGGGACTCTACCATTTCGTGGCGAGACATGGGGAGTGATTACGGAGGCGATTCTGAACCGCACGCCAGTCGCGCCGGTGCGCCTAAATCCCGACGTTCCCGCGAAGCTCGAAGCAATCATAGACCGGGCACTCGAAAAGGACCGAAAGCTGCGCTACCAGCACGCCTCCGACATGCGCGCCGAGTTACAGCGCCTCCGGCGCGAGACAGATTCGGGAAGCGGCCACTCCGTGATGTCCTCTCTCCCGTCTACTCGGGAGGAAGACCTTCAAGTTTCCTTAGCCCATTCACCCAGTAGCTCTGTAGTCGAAGTCACCAAACCGCACAAGGGCAAGTTCGTTGCCGCAGTCATAGCGTTACTCGCGCTGGCAGCAGTGGGGGTTGGCGTTTACGCTGTTCTGAGTCGCAAAACCGAGACACCGTTTCAGGATTTCACCATCACGCAAGTCACGAACAACGGGAAAACGGTAGCCGCCGCGATCTCGCCAGATGGCAAGTTTCTCCTCAGCGTTCTCGAGGAGAAAGGCAAACAGAGCCTCTGGCTTCGAAACGTTCCCACGAAAAGCGATACACAAGTGCTCGAGCCGACAAATGCTTCCTATGTAGATCTGATTTTTTCTCCTGACGGCAACTACATCTTTTTTCGCAAATTGGCAAACAGTGCGGCCTTCGGCTCCGATCTGTTCCGGGCGCCGGTACTCGGGGGAACCCCGCAACCAATTGTTCGAGATATCGATTCAGAGATCAGTTTTTCAGCGGATGGCAAACGCATTGCCTTCATTCGGGCGAATAACCCCGAGCTGCGGAGGTTCCAGCTCCTTACAGCGAGCGCCGATGGGACGGACGAGAGGCTCCTGACCGGCGGATCGGTTTCGGAGTTACCGCGCTTTCTGGCCTGGTCGCCGGAAGGCAGACAGATCGCGTTGGGTTACATCCATGCATTCGGAGCGCTTAGTGCGATTCAACTGGCCGATGTGGCTTCTCAGAAGTTAAGTCCATTTGTGCGATTCAATGACCGGGTCATAAACGAACTCGTTTGGGCCCAGAATGGTCGTGGACTTATCACCACTTTTGAGCCGGGCGCCAGTCCGCCCCCGTCGCAGCTGCAGATCGGATTCGTGGCGTATTCTGGCGGAGAATTTCGTCCTATTACGAAGGATACGGATAGCTATTCCACGCTAACCCTCTCGGCAGACGGAAGGACGCTGGCGGCGGTGCGGGATAGAGCCACTCAGACGCTATACATCATGCCTGCGACAGGATTCACAGGAAATCCTCCGCCGCCGGCGGCGGCGCAAAGTAAGAGTTCTCGTTTTTTTGCCTGGGCTGGAAACGACAAAGTGTATTTTGACGGCGACCTGATCAAGGTTGGAGTTGATGGCCGGAGCCGGACGACGCTATTCAGCGACGCGGCTGACCAGATCTACAGACCAGCGACGTGTCTGCTCGGGAAGCGTGTTGTTTTTGTGAGACATGGGCATCCTGACGGCAGTGCGGCCAATATCTGGCGAATCGATGCCGACGGCACGAACCTCAAGCAGCTCTCGTTTGGAGCAGGTGATGTTGGTCCCACGTGCTCCCTGGACAGCCCCTGGGTCTACTACAGAAATGTGGTGAACCAACGGATAATGCGGGTCCCCATCGAGGGGGGTGATTCGGAAATCGTTCCCGGCACAGGATCGCCGGGCTTCATTCTGGGTGTTCCAGGAATGGGTTTGTCGCAGGACGGTAAGTATCTTGCATATGTGGCCATGAAGAGTGGAGAACATGGCGAATTGAAGATTGCTGTGGTGGACTTGATGGGCGCTTCTGAGCCAAGGGCACGCGTACTGGACGCCGATCCGCGGGTGGTGGCCGAAACGCGTTTTACATCCGACGATAAATGTGTAGTCTACATCGTTAACGAAAACGGTGCGGACAACCTGTGGCTTCAACCGCTCGATGGTTCGCGCGGCCGCCAAATCACCAATTTCACTTCGGACAACATACAGAATTTTGAATTCTCACCCGACGGCAAATTCATTGGAGTTCTAACCTCTCACATTGAGTCCGACGTTGTGCTGCTCCGGGACCACGGAACCTCGGAGCACTGACTTACGCCTTGAAGCGCTTTCTGTGCTTCCATCGGAATTTCAAGAGGAATCTTAACTACCTGGGAATTAAGGTCCTTAAGTTGATCTAGCAAAGTGGAGTGGTTGGGGCTTTAGATCGTCTTCAATCGGCAACTCCTGATGAGTCGGCTTGTAGGAAGCGATCCCCGCGCCTGGCATCGATCTTGGGGCGGATGACGGACAACTCTGACGTAACGCGATTAGGTAAGGGTTGCCGACGAACTGGGAGTTATCGCCCTGTGGCTCGAATCGAAATGCTGACTGCAGCGCATGCGCTCAAACAAGATGGGTAATGAGATCAAGGCATGTCGTTGATCGCATAGCTGGCCGCGACTTCGCGCCACGCCCGTTTCGATTGACCTTTTATCGACACCGCTCCTAACATGGCTACCTAATGACTACTCCCTCCCAACCCACGGGACAAACTGTTTCCCATTACCGCATCCTCAACAAGATCGGTGGCGGGGGCATGGGTGTGGTGTATGAGGCGGAAGACCTCAAGCTTGGCCGCCACGTCGCGCTGAAGTTTCTGCCCGAAGAACTTGCTAACGACCGGCAAGCCCTCAGTCGTTTCCAGCGTGAAGCCAAGGCTGCTTCCGCTCTGAATCACCCGAACATCTGCACAATCTACGAAATCGATGAGGTCGACGGACGGGCCTTCATTGCCATGGAGCTGTTGGAAGGTGAGACGCTCAGGCACCGGATAAATGGCAAGCCCTTGGGGATGGACGCGGTGCTCGATCCGGGCATCCAGATTGCTGACGCCTTGGACGCCGCACACTCGAGGGGGATCATCCATCGTGACATAAAACCAGCCAATCTCTTCCTGACGACTCGCGGGCAAGCGAAGATTCTCGATTTCGGACTGGCCAAGGTCTCCCTAAAGCCGGAGAACGTCGCCGTGAGCGCCCCGACTGGCGACACAGAAGAGAACCTTACCAGTCCCGGCTCGACGCTGGGCACTGTGGCGTATATGTCTCCTGAGCAGGTTCGAGGAAAGGAACTCGATGCCCGTAGCGACCTTTTTTCCTTCGGCGCAGTGCTTTACGAGATGTGCACAGGAACGCTGCCATTCCGGGGCGACACCAGTGGTGTGATTTTCGAATCGATTCTCAATCGATCGCCAGCCCCAGCAAGCCGGTTGAACCCCGACATACCGCCCAAGCTGGTGGAGATCATCAACAAGGCGCTGGAAAAAGATCGTGAAGTTCGGTATCAACACGCATCGGACATTCGAGCTGATCTCAAGCGCCTGAAGCGGGACACCGAGAGCGGAAAGTCCGATCCAGTCGCCTCCACGCTCTATTGGTCACATCGGATGATATTGGTCGGTGCGTTAGCTTTCGTGTTCGTTGTCGCACTGGTTGTAACGGGTGCGTTCTACTTTGGCAGCAGCACTCACACCCGCATCAACTCGGTCGCTGTACTACCTTTTGCCAACGCCAGCGGTGATCCAAACACGGAATACCTGAGCGACGGAATCACAGAGGGCATCATTGACCGCCTCTCAGGGCTTCCGAATGTCAAAGTGATTTCACGCGCGTCGGCTTTCCGTTACAAGAAGCGCGAGATCGAGCCGCAGAAGGTAGGGCGGGAGCTTGGAGTAGAGGCGTTGGTCACGGGAAGGGTCGTGCAGCGAGGCGACGATCTCTCGGTGACCGCGGAACTTGTAGACGCACGCGAGGATAAACAGCTTTGGGGCGAGCAGTACAGCCGGAAGGTTGCTGACGCGGCATCCGTGCAACAGGAAATAGCGACCGCCATATCTGGAAATCTGCGGCTTCGGTTGACCAGCGAAGACTGGACCCGTTTGGCGAAGTCGTCCGCGACAAACCCTGAGGCGTACCAACTCTACCTGAAGGGCCGTTATCTCGCGAACCAAAGCACAGCCGAAGAACTCAAAAAGAGCATCGAGTATTTTCAGCAGGCAATCGACAAAGACCCCGGCTACGCTATGGCATACGTGGGTCTGGCTGATTCCTACAATTGGCTCGGTGGCGGATTAAACTACCTCCCACCTAGCGAGACTCTTCCGAAAGCGAAAGTGGCAGCGCTGAAGGCGCTGGAGCAGGATGACACCCTAGGCGAGGCTCACGCCGCATTGGCCTATGCTGAGTGGTTTTACGACCGCGACTGGCCAAGTGCGGAGCGGGAATTCAGGCGAGCCATCGATCTAAACCCCAACAGTGCTATCTCCCATCAGCGGTTTTCTGAATGCCTGCTTACCAGAGGTCTATTCGACGAAGCTATAAATGAGATAAAGCGAGCGCAAGAGCTTGACCCCATCTCGACTTATGGACTTGGCGGTATGGGACACGCCTATTTGCTAATGCGCAGATATGACGAGGCGATCCCCCATTTTCAGAAGGCCCTCGATCTCTATCCTAATGCGGCATTCATTCGCGCTCAGCTGGCTTGGTCATACGCCTTGAAAGGCATGTACCAGCAAGCGTTTGCCGAGTACGACAAAATAGCCGCGCCCGACAAGAGTGTCGCAACGGAGAATCAATTGGTTGCTGACGGCCTCGGCTGGGTTTACGCCGTCTCGGGCAGACGGGCGGATGCGCTAAAGATTGCCAAAGCATTCGGCGATCTGTCCTCGCATGCTTATGTCGATTTTTACCAGCTTGCGACGATTTATGCGGGTCTCAATGAGAAGGATGAGGCCTTCCGACTGCTGGAAAAAGGTTACGCGGAGCGTGCAGCGGGCATGCCCTATCTCGCAGTAGACCCGTTCTGGGACGGGATGCGTTCCGATCCCCGCTACGTCGATCTGCTGCGCCGCATGGGGCTACCACAGTGAGTAGTTATGCGCCGCTCGTCGACCATGGCCCGCACCGCCGTTAATGTCATCGGCAATCGCCTGGCCTGCGCAGTCGTCGCCCGCTGTGAAGGTCAACTACCCAACACCACCTAACTTGCTCAGTACCCGAAATGGCGATGCACCGCGACTTGACCTCATAGTCGGACGGTAAGTTCCGAGTAGCCGACCACTCGCCAGCAATCAGCGCTTTGCCGGCGCTCGTGCTTTCCTTGGCAAGAGCAAGACGAGCGTCGCTGATAGGAATAACGCGACCCCAGCAGTGGCCAGACCTGCGTAGAGGTTCCCCGTTCTCGTAGCGATCGCCCCGATCGTGTACGGCCCGGCAAACGCGCCGAGCATACCGACGGAAGTAATTAAGGCGATTCCGGCTGCCGCCGAGAATCCCGTCAGAAACTCGCTGGGCAACGCCCAGAAAGGACCAAGCCAGCTGTAAACGCCCGCGGCTAATAAGCATAAAAGGGCAACGGAATAAAATGGGGAGCGAGCTGTGCCTAGCACCACGAGAGCTGTCCCGGCCATGAAGGCCGGAATTGCCACATGGTATCGCCGCTCCAGCGTGCGGTCGGAGCTGCGGGAAACAGAGATCATCGCTGCCAGCCCCACCAGATGGGGAATCGCCAGCAGGAATCCGATCATGCTATTGGAATAGTGAGTGAAGAGTGATTTCACCAGCTGTGGCGCCCAAAAGGCCAGCGTAGTAGCTCCGCCGATGGCCAGCCCAAAATAAATCAAGACTAGATGCCACACGCGGCCGCTGGCCAACGCCTGGAACGCTGAGTATTGGTGCTCCTCCAATTTTTGCTGTTCTTCGCGTCCCAATTCCGCTCGAATCCACTCCTTCTCATCTGCGGTCAGAAACTTGGCCTCCTGGGGGCGGCTTGGCAGCAGAAAATAAGTGAGGAAGCCGCAGACTATGGCCGGCGTTCCCTCCAAAATCAGTAACCATCGCCAGCTGCTGAGGCCCAGCCAGTGCACGTGATCCAGGATGAGACCCGAAACCGGGGCTCCCAGGATCGTGGTAACAGGTATGCCCGTCATGAACAGCGCAAGCGCCCTCGCCTGTTCGTGCCGGGGAAACCAGTAGGTCAGATACAAGACCATTCCAGGGAAATACCCTGCTTCAGCCAGCCCAAGAAGAAAGCGCACAAAGTACAGCTGATGGACAGTGTGCACGAAGCCAGTCAACGTGGCTACGATTCCCCAAGTAATTAAAATGCGGGCAATCCAAATCCGCGCCCCGATCTTATGCAGCATCAGATTGCTGGGAATTTCAAACAGAAAGTACCCAAAGAAGAAAATCCCCGCGACCAATCCAAATTGCTTGCTGCTGATGACCAGCTCCTTGTTCATCGTCAGTGCCGCAAATCCGATGTTGATCCGGTCGAGAAAGGAAATGATGTACAGAAGAAAGACAAAGGGAAGAATCCTGATGCGTACTTTCCGAATCGTCTTCGTTCCGATTGAGATCGGGGTGATTTTAGGGCCACTTCCTACGCTCACATCAGGGAGAGAGTCTGACAAGAAGTCTCCTTAGGGGCGTGGACGTTGGGAAACGTAGGATTGTCGAAACTCTATGCCTGGAAGGGATATTGGTCAAGCGACTCTCCCCTCGCGAGGTCCCATAACACCCACCGATTCTGTAATTGGCAGAGCGTAGATGTAGTCCGATGAGGAACGTCGGCCGATTGTGTCCGGATAACGGGCAACCCAGAAGTTATGCCGAGCCCGAAGTCCGCTTCGGGGAAGACAGGCTGTATTTCGTGGAGATCACGGACAAAAGGGAACCGATTGAATTCTTGCGTGGTACCTCTTTCAGTTTCCATCTAGTTTCCAACTAAGGCTTTGATTCGGAAAGCTAAGTGCCGCCAGATCAATCGCTTTCAGAGTTTTATATAGAGCTTCCCAAGCTTCCTCTAGCGAACCCTAACACGCTGAGCTGGGGGCACTTAACTTAAACAAGACTGCTGGTAATTGGAAAATGATGGAAAATGGGACGGACATCCCATAGCTTCTGTGTAGACGTCAACCGAGATAGCTAGCGGGTTTTAAGAACTTTCAACGACACGGAAGGGCACGGACGGCACTGCAAGTCATAGAAGTACATCATAGGCAACGTTATTGTGTGTCGCGATGTGTATGGCAAAGGCTTTGTCAGCCGCGCGAGGCTGGCGAGTAATTTCCGCTTTGCCATCCGTCCAGGATCGATGCCAAGCATGGAGATCACTTCCCACAGGCCGACAATTCGCCGTCCATCTCAGCTCCAGTGTGCGATTGGGGATTCGGGCGCCCCAAAATCATGCACCGACAGCAAATCCTCTCGCATCGAAGTGCGTTAGGAGGAAGTGTTATGAAAGCTGCAGTCGTACCCGCCGTCAGCAGTTCTTGGCAGATCAAAGACGTTCCGCAACCTCAACCCGGACCTAATCAGGTGCTGGTGAAAATGCATGCGAGCGGCGTCTGTTACACCGACGTGCACCAAACGCTTGGACACCTTCCAGGACAATTTCCTCGAATCCTTGGCCACGAGCCGGTAGGCGAGATCGTCACCGTGGCTCCTGATGTGACCACTCGCAAGGTAGGCGACCGCGTCGGTTCGGCATGGATTCAGTCCACCTGCGGACGCTGCGAATGGTGCCAGCGCGGCCGCAGGATGTTCTGTCCCTACATGAAGGGCACAGGAAATGAGGCACAAGGCGGGCACGCTGAGTACATGCTAATGAATGCCGACGCAACCTACCTGATTCCCGACAAGGTTTCCTTCGAGCAAGCAGCGCCGATCTTCTGCGCGGGCTATACGGTCTACAGCGGGCTGCGCTGGGCCGATCCCCAGCCGCACGAGCGCGTGGCCGTGCTTGGAATCGGCGGCCTTGGCCACCTCGCAGTGCAATACGCGAAGGCTGCGGGCTTTGAGACCATCGCGATTTCGCACTCCCCCGATAAGGACAAGATGATTCGCGAGCTGGGCGCGGACGAAATTGTCCGCGACGGCAAGAACCTTTCCGCAGCGGGTGGCGCTGATATCATCCTCAGCACCTCCAACTCGACCAAATCCATGATGGACAGCATTCAAGGTCTGCGCCCGGACGGCAGGTTCATCGTTATGGGCGCCGACGCGGAACCGCTTTCGATCTCGCTGATCGAGTTGCTCTTCAAGCGCATCAAAATCATCGGCAGCCAGCAAAATGGCCCCGAATATCTCTACGAAGCCCTGGATTACGTAGCCCAAGGAAAAGTCAAATCGATAGTTGAAACCTTCCCATTGGCCGAAGCTGCCAATGCCTACGAACGCGTTGCGGAGGGCCGGGCCCGCTTCCGCGCCGTCCTCACAATGTAATCGGCGATGCGGGCAGTCACATGAGCAATCTTTCCAATAAAGTGGCAATCGTGACGGGCGCATCCAAAGGCATAGGGGCTGGGATTGCAACGGCCTTGGGAGCCGCGGGGGCGCGCGTGGCCGTGAACTATTCCTCCGACCGGGAAGGCGCCCAACGCGTCGCTCAGGCCATCACCGACAACGGAGGCAAGGCTATCGCGGTGGGGGCCGACGTGTCCAAGGCCGCAGATGTCGCCCGGCTATTCAAAGAAGTGGATTCTTCGTTCGGAAGACTAGACGTCTTGGTCAACAACGCCGGGGTATTTCGCTTTGGCGCCTTCGCGGAGATCACCGAAGAAACCTTTCACCTCCACTACAACATCAACGTTCTCGGGGCCATTCTCACCGTGCAGGAGGCGATCAAGCGGTTCGGTGCCGACGGCGGGAGCATCATCAACCTCAGCTCTATTGTGGGCTCGCACCCGGTGGCGGGAGCCCTGCTGTACGCTTCCACGAAAGGCGCCATCGAAACGCTGACAAAGGGATTGGCGCTCGAACTTGCACCGCGCAAGATACGCGTCAACGCCATCGCTCCCGGTCATACAGAAACCGAAGGCAATGTCGCCGCGGGGACGTTTGCGGGGAGTGCCGGCGCCGTTCTGGCTGAGAAGACGCCGCTCGGCCGGCTCGGTCGCGTCAGTGATATCACCCCGCTGGCAGTGTTCCTGGCGTCAGACGAATCAGCTTGGATCACGGGAGAGGTCCTTCGTGCCGCAGGCGGTCTCGTTGTGGCCACCTGAGCGCGATATGCTTACTTCGCAATAATACATTCGGGTGAACCCAGTCGGGCAACACAGAGAGGAGAATCCTATGCAACTTCAAGCTGACTACTTCGCTGCCTATCGCAGCCTGAAGCTGACGGGAGATGCCAGCGGTGTGCTGGTTGTCGAATTTCACGGCAACGGCGGACCTTTCACGTTCACGGCGCAAGATCATACGGAGTTTGTCGACGCCTTTTACCGGATTGCACAGGACCGGGCGAACAAGATTGTGATCTTGACCGGAGCAGGCGGGGAGTTCATTCCGGGTATCGATTTCTCATCCTTCGGCAATGTCGCCGATCCTGGCGTTTGGAGCCAGGTTCACGACGAAGGCGTTCAACTTCTGGAAAACATAGCCAACATACGCGTGCCGGTGATCGCGGCTATTGAGGGGCGCGCCCATGTGCACCGAGAGTATGCGCTTCTTGCCAGTGTGATTGTGGCGGCCGAGGGCGCGTCCTTCCACGATGTCCCGCACTTCGCTGGCGGCATTGTGCCGGGCGACGGGATCTTCACCACCTGGAGTTATCGCGCTGGAGCCGCGCGAGCCGAGGCGTTCCTGCTCAACCCACAGCCGCTAACGGCGCGTACCGCATATGAATGGGGAGTGGTTGCCGAAGTTGTGCCGAACGGCAAGGCGCTCCGTCGAGCACGCGAATTGGCCGACCTCTACTTAAAGGCTCCGGAAATAACCCGGCGCAACACACGCGTACACTTCATGCAGCCTTTGAGAGAACGCATCGTGCGAGAAATTGGCTACGGACTGGCGCTCGAAGGAGCGTCGGCAGCCGATCTCGTCAAGTCAATGCAAGTCAAGAGTGAACCTGTCGCTCGAAAGGGAAAGTCCGTATGAACAGCACGAAGAACATTTTATCCGCCCAGGCACATAAGACGCAGCCGGAAGAATTTGATCTCGTGATTCTCGGTGGCGGCACGGGCTCGACCATCGCTGCGTGGACGTTTGCTGCCGAAGGAAAGCAAGTCGCAGTCGTCGATCGCAAATACATCGGCGGCTCATGCCCGAACATCGCGTGCTTGCCGAGCAAGAACATCATCCACAGCGCGAAAATCGCATCGTACTTTCGCCGAAGCAAGGAATTTGGCATCACACTCGACGGCTTCGCGATCGACATGGCGGAGGTGCGCGAGCGCAAGCGCAGGATGGTGCGCGGCCTGAACGACATGTATATGGAGAATTACAAAAACACCGGAGCCGAGTTCATTTTGGGCACCGGGCGGTTCGTTGCTCCGAGAACAGTGGAAGTCACCCTGGCCGATGGGACCACACGTCAACTGCGGGGCGCGAATGTGATCGTTAGTACGGGCACGCGTGTCGCGCTGGAGCCAATTCCTGGCCTTGCGGAAGCCCAGCCGCTCACGCATATCGGGGCTCTCGAACTCGATGAGATTCCCGAACACTTGCTTGTTGTCGGTGGGGGCTACGTCGGAGTGGAGATGTCCCAGGCGATACGCCGCTTCGGCAGCAAAGTGACGATCGTCGATCGCAACGGGCGCCTGATGTCCAAAGAAGACCCGGACGTGTGCGAGGCTCTTCGCAGCTTGCTCGCGGAAGAGGGCATCGACATTCTCTTGAATGCGCGGATCAAGCAAGTGTCCGGCAAATCGGAGGACTCGGTGAGCGTCGTCGTCGAGCAGAATGGAATTGAGAAAGTCCTAAAGGGTAGTCATGTGTTGGTCGCCACAGGACGAATTCCGAACACCGAAGGACTCGGCCTGGAACTGACCGGCGTTGAGCTCACCGACAGGGGATACATCAAGGTCAACGAGCGGCTGCAGACCACCGCCCCAGGCGTCTGGGCGATTGGCGAGGTTGCAGGCAGCCCGCAGTTCACGCACATCAGCATCGACGATTTCCGCGTAGTCCATGCCAATCTAACCGGCGGCAACCGTGTGACCACTGGCAGGCAAGTCCCATATTGTCTGTTTACCGACCCCGAATTTGCTCGTATCGGCTTGAGTGAAACACAAGCGGAGGCTCAAGGGATAGCCTATCGCCTCTTTAAGGTCCCAATGGAAACCAATCTGCGTGCACGCACGCTTTCGGAGACCCGCGGGTTCATGAAGGCCCTCGTGGAGGCTGATAGCGATCGCATCCTCGGGTTCACGGCCTTCGCTGTCGGCGCGGGGGAGATCCTGGCCGCCGTCCAGATTGCCATGATCGCAGGGCTGCCCTACACCGCTCTGCGCGATGCGGTCCTGACTCACCCAACGCTGCCCGAAGGCCTCATCTCTCTGTTCTCATCCGCGGCGTCAGTGCACAAAGTTGTCGCGGCAAGACGAGCCCAGATCTCCGCCGCATGAGGTGAACGGCAATAGCAATTGGAAATAGGAACTCGTGATCCAGTCGTTGCGCAACATGTTTCGCTACTTTGATGGCAGGAAAGTTCCACGGTTCAGCTTGATTGCGCATTTTGGTTCTCTCCTTTTAGGCGCGTTCAGCGCGAGCGGCGGGCATCAAGACTGAATGGTCCAGCACCGAACTGAGAAATCAGCAGGGCGCCGCCGAGCATGGAGACGTTCTTCATGAAGAGAATCATTTGGATCTGCGCCATCATAGGATCCTGCACCAGCCAGAACCTGTGCATCATTAAGGTGACCGGAACTAGGAAGAGCGCAATGAGCCAGGCGCCAAGTTTTGCGTGGTAGCCCAGTAAAATGCTCAGGCCGCCAGCGATGGCCAGCATACCAGAGAGTGGAACCGCGATCGAAGCCAAAGGCACGCCTGCCGAAACGGCGTACATGATTGACTGCCTGGAGAAATGATTGGCACCAGCCATCAGGAAAATGAGTGCGAAGAAAAACCGTCCCAAAACGATCACCGCTCCCTGCCAAGAGGTTATTGCCTCCACATCTTTGGAAATTGCGATCGAATTCGTTGCCATGTACTTCCTCCTTTGGCTTGCTGAATCCGCTTACGAGCAACCGCGCAAACTAAGTTCGGGCGGTTTTCTCACCCGTATCTATTGATGCACAGCATATTGATATAGATACATTCTTGTGGACATCGGTTATACAAAAGGGCAAAATAGTTTCGTCATGGACGAGAACTCGCGAGACCCGGTTCACTGTTGGCTGGTATTGGGAAAGGCCTTCCAAGCGGCCGCGAAATATCTTTATGCGGGGCTTGAGGAGACGGGAATCGACGATACCGACTTCCGGATACTTGAAGCACTCCTCAACAAAGGGCCTTTGCCGGTGAATACCATCGGCCCAAAGGTGTACCTTACGCCCGGCTCGATCAGTGTGGCCATCGACCGCCTGTTGGATAGAGGCCTGGTAAGCCGGATCGAGAGTCCTGAGGATCGGCGCGTCCGGATTGTATCGCTCACGACCAAAGGCAAGGAATTGATCGCGCCGATTTTTCGCAAACACGCCGCCGAGATTAGGAAAGTCTTTGCCGATGCGAGCCCGAAAGAGTTGCGAGCTCTGGAAACGACACTGAAAAAGATTGGGAAGCGCGCCGAAAGTCTTGGGACCGGAGTCAATCCAGAGTGTTTAAGCCAACGATGACATAGGGGCGTAGTGCGCCGATCAATCGAAATTAAAGTTGTCCTGGAGAATTGACGTAAATGCAGATTGGAATCGACAGTTTCGCAGCGGCTATTTCCGACCCGGCCACAGGTCTCACGCTCAGCCCAGTGGAGCGCATGCACCATCTACTCGAAGAGATTGAGCTTGCCGACAAGGTCGGCCTCGACGTCTTCGGCATTGGCGAACATCACCGGGCGGAGTTCCTCGACTCAGCTCCCGTGGTAATCCTCTCCGCTGCCGCTACGCGCACGGAAAATATCCGTCTCACCAGTGCAGTCACGGTTCTCAGCGCCTCCGACCCCGTTCGCGTTTTTCAGGAGTTCGCGACTCTCGACTTGATCTCGCGGGGCCGCGCCGAAATTGTTGCCGGTCGCGGTTCGTTCGTCGAGTCGTATCCCCTCTTCGGGCTGCGTCTTGAAGATTACGATTCGCTCTTTGCGGAAAAACTCGAGCTTCTCCTGAAAATCCGGGAAAGCACCAAAGTGGACTGGTCCGGAAAACACCGCGCGGCCCTTACGGGTCAGGCAATCTACCCTCGCCCACTGCAGGATCCGCTCCCCATATGGGTCGGTGTCGGCGGCACGCCCGAATCTTTCGTTCGCGCAGGAATGCTCGGACTTCCTCTCATGGTTGCCATCATCGGCGGTGAGCCCAGACGCTTCAGGCCTCTTATAGACCTCTATCGCGAGGCTGGGCGTCGAGCCGGTCATTCTCCCGAGCAACTCACCGTAGGTCTTCATTCCGTCGGTTTTCTCGCGGACACCACGGACGAAGCCGCAGAAATATTCTTTCCAGGCTATGCGCACACTTTTACCGAAATCGGCAAGGAACGCGGCTGGCCACCCGCCACGCGCGCTCAGTTTGACGCCCTGCGCGGGCCTACCGGCGCACTGCTGATCGGCGACGCGAAAACGGTCGCGAAGAAGATCCTTTATGTGAATGAAGTTCTGGGCGGCATCTCCCGCGTCACATTCCAAATGGGTGTCTCGACCCTTCCACACGAAAAAATGCTACAGGCCATAGAAATCCTCGGCACTCAAGTGGTGCCTATCGTCCGGAGCGAGCTGAGTGTCACTCCTGCACGCGCGTGAGGCATTTCCTGGCGATGGTCCGTGAACTGAAAGGAGATGGTGATGCCGAAAGGCGAATACGAGATTCTTTAAGCTCTCAATCCTTTCTTCGAAGTCGTCATGGAAGGCTTACGCGGACTTGTTGATGGCCACCATTATTTCGACACGATTGCCGAAGACGCATTTTTCGAGTTCCGATATCACTTTCCCGGTTGGCCGCTGACGATTCGAGGACGAGCCAATTTGATGGCTAGCTTCTCTGGATACGGCAAGACGATCAAGCTTCACTCCGGCGACGCGCTTGTTGTGCATCGTTCTCAGGATAGTCGCGTCGTGATCCTCGAATACGAAGTGCACGGGAAAATTCTCTCGGGCGGTGCGCCCTACGACAACAGGTTCATTTCGGTCATCACGATTGAGAACAGAAAAATCGTTCATTGGAGAGACTACATGGACTCTTTAGCTGCATGGAGCGCGCTGAATGGCTCCTCTTAGTGAACGTTAAGTGCAAGCTACTGGCGATGGCGGGTGGTTTTACCAGGGCACGCGAGCACCAGAAGAAATTGTCTTGAGCGGAAGGCTGTCTGTCGCATTCAGAAGAGTGCCTTAGCTCCTCGGTTCGGCCGATCGCGCCTGTCTAGTGATCCCGGAAAAAGTCTCCGGTTCGCCAGCGGCGTGTTGATCGGACCCGGACTAACAACGTTAGAGCGGATGCGACGCTCCTTCAGATCTGTCGTCCAGGTTCGCACGAAGGAGCGGATTGCAGCCTTGCTCGCGGCTTAGACGCCGAAAGCAGCAGTACCCTTAACGCTCGCGACTGAACTATTGAGAATGATGGAGCCGCCATCCTCCAGTAGCGGTAAGGCCTTTTGCACCGTGAAGAGGGTTCCCCGCACATTGATGTTGAATAGCTTGTCGAAATGCTCTGCGATGACGGCCCCAAAGGGGACAAATTTGCCAACGCCGGCGTTGGCGAAAACAATATCGATTCGGCCTTTCACCTTGGAAACGGTTTCGTAAAGGCGATCAAGGTCCGCGAGTTTGGCAACGTCGCCCTGAACACCAGACACATTGTTCCCGATTGCCTCCACGGCCTCGTCGAGTTCTTTCTGCCGGCGGCCCGTAATGAAGACATGGGCACCCTCTTTGACGAAAAGTTTTGCCGCGGCCAAGCCAATTCCTTCTGTTCCGCCGGTGATGACGGCGGTCTTGCCTTCGAGCTTTTTTAACATTGTCTTTCTCCGTTGTTGCTGAGCCCTGAACTCGCGACCTCCGATCCTTCACTCTCGATCACTTGAGTCCCAGCACCGCTTGGCCGAGGTGATAGGAGAGATGGTTCGTGCGGCTCAGTAGGATTGCGAAGCGATTGCGCGAAGCATCTTTGGCGAAATCTTCTTCCGATACAGCTGAGTGCCTCTGGACCCACTCTGACCAAGACATTTTTTCAAACCCCTTCCGCAACTCGGCATTGACGACGTTCCATGCCCGGCGAACTTGTTCGTGCGAAGGAATGTCGGCTCGCAATTTGTCGGGATTCGAGACAAAGGCGACATCAAACTCGGGATGAAGTCGTTCTCCCAGCGACAATAGCGGGAGCATCGCGTCGTGTACGGCTGTTAGATGTCCCCACAAATAAAGAAGCCTGTTCCTTCCAGGCGCTATTTCCCGCAGAATCTCCTCGGACGAGAGGCGTCCAAAGAGCTTGTCCGCGCGATCAATTTGGGCGTTCCATGTTTTCAGCCCGAGAGCGACGTAAGAGCCTTCGTTTCCCATGTGTGCATCTCCTGTCAACCACTCAGTTTCATTTGTGTTTTGGAAAAGTCTTTCCGAACATGGGCGCGCCACTTTTCGATTGCTCTTCGGTGGCCTCATCCTGAATCACATCCCAATGTTCGACGAGTAATCCGTCCTCGATGCGCAAGATGTCGGCAGCGATCCAATTTACAGGGGCGCCGAATCCCGAAAACCGTCCGTGCACAATGACGAAATTGCCCTCCGCCACGATCGTTCCCGCCTCGTACCTCAACGTTGGCGGAAGGCTCGTGATGAGATCGAACAAGCCTTCACGACCGGGAGCGATGTGAGTGCTATGTTGAATGTATTGCGGTGACCAGAATTGCTCAGCCGTTGCATAGTCACGCTTGTTGAAAAGTGCGTCGAAAGCCCTGAGTACCAGTGCCTTGTTCTTCTCCGCGAGTTTGCTGGCCATTGCTTGTTTCCTCCAGTCCTGAACCATCGATCCACGGTCCGATTCATGTTTCTTCTCTTAGAGCCCAACTGAGCTCCAGCTGCAACCAGAAAAGGAGTCGATGCGAGATTCGCAAGGAGGCAAGTCCGCCCCTAGAGCGAGACTCTCTGCGCCTTCTCCCTTCAAGCCTCAAGCGGGCGATTGAAACCCGACCTCCGAACGACCCCAATTGAACTTCAAGTCGTCCTGGGTCAGGGGTCCGCCGATGTGCTCATGACCGTAGTGGTGTTCGTACACAACCCTGGACGCCGTCCATCCCCGAATCGCGTACCACTTCAAAGTGCACCGTCTCCCGCCGACGCCGGTGAAGTCGATCCTCCATTCGGAATGTGTCTCGTTGGCGCAGTCTCGGGGAACCTGAGTCAGCTGAACTGACATCGACAATCCGGCCACCTCAGCCATTACGTGAAGCGGCACCAGGAAATTCAATAAAAAGGGACGCACTCTCTCCTTTCCACGAATTGTCTCCGGCGAATCTTCACTGCTTACCTCGACATCATCGGCGTAAAACTTGTCAAAGATCTCCAGAAACTCTTCGTAGCTCCTGGCGATTTCGGCGCGCAGGATCGCCGCGTTCAGGGTTAGCTCCGCGGCCTGGGAGCTCCTGTACGCGTTGCCGTCGAACTCGCTAACGGTCACAAGATTATTTTCATGGGTCATCCGGTCCTCCATTAGGCTTGCGAGGTTTCGCGAGCTCTTGCTCCGTTCAAGAAAAAGACCATCGTGACGGGCTTGGTGCCTTTGTTTCGCCATGCGTGGCGCGTACCGTTTTGCACGACCACGTCGCCGCGGTTCAAATGCAGAGTCTCGCCGTCGTCCAACTCCAGCCACATCTCTCCGTCGTAGACAACTGCGTAGTCGACGGTGTTCGTTTTGTGCATTCCTGGGTCTTCCTTTTCGAAGTGATCCGCTAGTCCTCGCAGACGAACGAGCGCTTCTTCTTGTGCGGCCTCGGCATCAAAAGACGGCTCCGCGAAGACCGAACCGGGCGGAAAGGTCACGAAGTGCAGGCTGGTACCGCCAGGTCCGGGAACGACGGAGTCGGGATATCGATCAATCCTCTGCTCAGTGCTAAGATCCGGAATCGCCGGGTTGACCCATATGAGTGTGTGCTCGTAGCCGGGAACAGTCTTGAACTCATAAGCCAGCAACGGTTCGTCGCTTTGGACCACGGCCTTTCCGTTTACATTTCCCGTGACGATACGACGATAAGCACTCGGTTTCTTACCACGCTTGGGCAACTCTCTTTTCCTCGAGGCCGTTCTATTCATGGCTAGATCTCCGCATCGGCAATTCTCATAAGCTGCTTCCCGAAATTCTGGTCTACAAACAGGCGCAACCGGTGCCACCTGGGCGCTGGCTTAAGCGGTGAGCGCCTTCCCGTGATACGCAGCCACAAAAACATCCCGCACAAATTGTTCAAACGAAGTCGGTGTCCTGTTCTCCGTCGAACGCTGCTCCTGCGCAGCGAGGAGTCCTGCGTTGATGGCCTCGAACATCTCGATGTACACCGCGGCTTTCTTCGGTGGCATGCCCATTTGTTCTAACACCTGCTGCACCTGGTCGTACGGAAACTGCTCGTAACGCAGATCCGGTTTGTCAATGCCGCGCGCAATCACCGCGGTAGCTTCCGTCATCGACAGGTCGCGCTCGCCAAGCAGTTCGCGCGTTTGTTTGCCGGAAAAATCCAGGTTCAGGAGGCGCTGCGCGGCGTAGTCGCCGACGTCTCGCGTCGCGATCATGGGCAGCTTCAGGTCGGGTAGCAGCGCATGCCCGAACAGTCCCATCCCATGAATCGTGTCGATCGCCGCCAGGTTGTTCTCCATGAAATACGCAGCTCGCAGGTGCAGAACGTTCAAACCGCTGATGGCGTTCAGTTTTTGCTCCGAAGAATGCAGACCCGCGACTGGTCCGGTGCCTTCCGGGACATGCGCGCCATAGCTGCTCAAGTGCACCGCGTAGCGCAGGCCGGAGTCCTTCACGGCTTTCGCGATCGCATCGCTCTGTCGCTCTTGCTCTTCCCGGGAGTTCAGCGGCGGCAACATCACGTATGCCGCGCAGGCACCGCTGAATGCTTTGGTGAGCGCAGCCGCATCACTCACGTCGGCCGTAAACGCTTCCGCGCCTTTGCGTACGAAGCGCTGCAGTCGCCCCGCGTCGCGCCCTAAGACGCGCACCTTCTCACCTTTCGATAGCAGGGAATTGGCGATGATGGAGCCGGTATTCCCGCCGCCTCCCGCAATCACATACATGGCATCGTTTACGATGGCCACCTTGTCTTTAGGGCTGTTCATGTTCATCCCCCCTTTTCGTTGGACTCCCTTGCAACTCAGGCCTTTGTGTTTATATGTGGCGATAATCGGCACATATACACGCAAAAAAAGTTTACCGGCTCGCGCGACGGATTTCCGCAACTACATCGGCGAGAGTAATTCCATCAAGACTATTCTCGAAGCTGTCCTGCGCTTTCTTTAGGACCGACGACATGCATCCCTTAATGTTGCAGCTGATCGGGCATCTCTTCTCCACTGGATAGCTATGAATCGCGAATGTCGGAGGTGCGGCGCTGGCGCGATAGACGTCCAAAAGCGTTATCTGCTTAGGGGAACGCGTGAGCCTGCTAGCGCCATTCTTACCGCGCGTGGTGACGATCAGGCCTGCCTTTGAGAGTTTCGAGAGAGATTTCCTGACGAAGGTGGGATCGGCATTGACACTTTCGGCAAGCATGGCCGAAGGGATTTCCTCGCCGGGACGGAAGCCGAGAGCCGCCATGATGTGTGCTGCAACCGTGAATTGGACGCTAGTCGAGGACATCAAATCTCCTACAGCATATGTGATGCTTACCAGCACAATTTGGATACAAGTTGTTTTGACCGGCCAGAAGTGGTCGCTGGTCGGAAACTCAGCTCATGCGATGATCACAGCTAAAGTAGTCTCTATGGACGAGCATCCCTCCACAGAGTTAGGTGGGCCGCGGGTTGAACTGGGAACAGAGCGCGAAAGTTCTCTCCAAGTGCTCGATGAAAATGCGAACTTTGGTGGACAGCCTGCGGCTGGCGGGCCGTACGGCAAGGATTGGCACGGTTCGCTCAAAGGCAGTCAGAAGACGGATGACAGTGCCTTCTCTGAGTTCTGCGGCGAAGAGCCATGCTGGCGCCTGGGCAATCCCCAGATGTTCAAGGACACCCATCCGCATCTGTTCAATATCGCTGGTTCGAAAGACTCCCGTGGGGAAAACGCGCGTCGCGTTCTGTCCAGATCCAAAGCTCCACGGCTGTGCGGAGCCCCGCTCGACAAACACGACCGATCGAAAGTGTTTGAGTTCTTCCGGGGATTCCGGTGCACCAAAGCGTGTGAGGTATTGAGGAGTGGCGACGAGAATGGTCATCGTCTGCGCGAATCTTCGCGCAACGAGAGTCGAATCTGGAAGATCACCTGAGTGGATAGCTAAATCAAAACCGTCTTCGATGATCGTTGTCGGGCTCTCCGACGCCGCCATCTCAACTGCCATATCGGGGTAAGCAGCAAAAAAAGCAGGCAGCTTTGACACCATGTGGAGGCGGGCAAACGTGGGGGCAACGCTCACACGAATGAGGCCTTTCGGTGCAGTTTGGCCTCGACCGATTCGTGAGGTCGCGTTTTCAAAGTCGTCGAGAATGCGCAAAGAAGAGTCGTAAAATTCGCGGCCTGCCTCAGTCAGTGCGATGGAACGAGAGGTGCGGTGAATGAGTTCGGTGCCGAGTTCATCTTCAAGGGCGGAGATCTGCTTGCTCACAGCTGGTTGACCAATTCCACGTTCCTTTGCAACAGCGGAGAAGCTCCCTTTTTCAATTACTCGGACAAACATCTGCATTGCATCGAATTTGTCCACAGCACCCTCCATATTCCTCTATGGAATGGATTCTAAGCGAGATCTCTGCGTTATGCATTCCTATTAGGAATAGCTGGCATTCCTCGGAGCGCTAAATCTGCTTGCAGGGATCGCACATCAGATAGGAGGTCTGAGGACTCCGAGCGAGATAACAGTCAGTTGAATCAGTAGAGCAGTGAATCGCTCAGAGAGAACTATAGGAGGTCACATGTCTAAGTTAACGGAAAAAGTCGCACTCGTTACCGGCGGTTCCCGGGGCATTGGCGCAGCGATCGCGAAACGTCTGGCCACAGATGGAGCTAAGGTGGCCATTACATACACGAAAGGCGCCGACGCGGCCGCGTCGGTAATCAAGGAGATTGAACGCGCTGGCGGAGAGGCTATCGCAATTCAGGCGGACGCCGCCGATGCCGACGCGGTTAAAGCCGCGGTTGAAAAGACGTTTGCAACCTTCGGTCGACTGGATGTGCTGGTGAACAACGCCGGCACGGCCATTCCGAAACCGTTCGAGGAGGCAACGCTGGAAGAGATGGATCGCGTGCTCGACATCAACGTCCGCGGCGTATTCGTCGCGACGCAGGCCGCGCTGAAGCACATGAAGAGCGGCGGTCGCGTCATCATGATCGGTTCGGCCGTGGGTGAGCGTGTCGCGGCGCCCGGGCTTGTGCCATACGCGGGCACAAAGGGAGCCGTCAAGATGTTCACTCAGGCGCTGGCCCGAGAGATCGGGAGCCGGGGCATCACGGTCAACAACGTCCAGCCGGGTCCGATCAACACGGACTTAAATCCCGCCTCGGGTGATTGGGCGGTGCCGCAGAAGGCCGCTACAGCGCTCGATCGTTACGGGCGTGTGGATGAGATCGCCGCGATGGTGGCGTTTGTCGCCGGACCGGAGTCCTCGTACATTACCGGGGCAAATCTTACCGTGGATGGCGGAATGAATGCTTAAGGGCGAATTTAATCGACGATGAAGCAGGAACGGCCACTTCGGCTAGGTGATCCTGGAGGACAGGGAAGGCTGGCTCTATTGCGCAAGTGCGGGATGATCAAAACGCAACACATGTGAAAGGGAGGAAATAGTCCAATGGCTAACGTGGTGAAGAAACACGGCATCTCTTCTGAGCTAGCACAGAAACTGGTGGATAAAGCGGTGGCCAAAGCCAGACAAATTGGCGTTAGCGAGAACGTAGCGATTCTCGATGATGGCGGCAATCTCAAGGCCTCTAGCCGGATGGACGGGGCCCCGATCCCTACCATCGAGATTGCGCAGAATAAGGCGTATACAACTCTGTTCGGCGTCTCCACGCAGGAGTTTTTCAACTTTATCCAGGGCGACCCATCGCTTTTGGCTGGCGTCCCCACGCTTGCGCGTGTGGCGGCGTGGGGAGGAGGCTTTCCAATTAAGGTAGACGGAGAAATTGTCGGAGCGATCGGGCTGAGCGGGGCGCCCGCCCTGGAGAACGACGTCGACTGCGCGAGAGCAGCCCTGGCCCTCGTATCCAATCCGGTGCCTGCTGGGGAGTAAGAATGGTTCAGCACAACAAAACTGCACTGGTGACGGGGGCTTCCCGTGGAATTGGACGAGCCACTGCGTTGGCGCTTGCTGAGACGGGTGTACATGTATTGGTTCACTACGGCCGCTCCGCTCAGGAAGCTCAGTCTGTGGTCGAGAATATCCAGTCCAAGGGAGGCCGCGCGGACGCGATAAGGGCAGACCTGGTAACCCCGGAAGGAGCAAGTTCGCTCGCCAAAGAAGCCCGCTCAATCGTTGGCGACCGGTTGGACATACTCGTCGCCAATGCCGGCGTGAGCAAGAGTGCCACCATCAAAGATCACACGATCGAGGACTTCGACAAACTCTTTTCGACGAACGTACGAAGTCCGTTCTTCCTGGTGCAACAAATCTTAGCGACCATGCGGCAGGCTGCCCAACGCCACAATTCTTTCTGTATCGATGCAAGCCGCGTATCGTTTGTCTTGGGTCGAGCATCCGATGGAATAGATTCTAAGACTTGCTACGGTGGTGCGAAATCGTGGGCAACGATTCGGAAATTCTTGCCGCCTCAGCCCTTGAAACTCGATTCGAGACTCTCGTCCGTGTGTCTCAGGCGATCGCAGCGCACCGCGACCCGAAAGAGTTTTTTGCTGTGCTGGCCAACGAGCTGCACCGCGTAGTGCAATTTGACTTCATCGGAGTGTCATTTCGCGACAAAGACTCCGATCCGTTTCAAAATTATTTCATCGACATGACGAGTCGGGCAGAGCTGGTTCCCGAGGAGAAGCTAACACCCGAGGAGACCCTCACCTTGCGGGTTTATGAACGCCAAGAGCCTGTCCTGAGATCAACGAACGAAATGGAGCCGTGTTGTGCCCGGCTGCAAGCGATCTTGAAAAGGCTCTCCATTCGCTCCATCTGTGCCCTACCGTTGACGACAGCGCACCGCAAATTGGGCGCCATCACTTTCGGCAGCAGGCAGGTCGATACCTATCCGCCAGAAGAAGTCCGATTCGTGTCCGAAGTGGCGGGTTATATTGCGCTGGCGTTCGATGACGCTTTGAATTTAGCGGCGTTGCGGCAAGCGACTGAGGAACTTCAGAGTAAGAACGAAAGGTTGCAGCTCCTCCTTGACGTCACCAATCAGGTTGTCTCAAATTTGGAGCTCCGCGATCTGTTGCGTGCCATTTCGCAAGACGTCCGACGCGTGATGCAGTGCGATTACGCCGGCTTGTCGCTCCAGGAGGCGGAAAACAAGCAGCTGCGACTATACGCGGTTGACTTTCCGGAGGGCAAAGGGTTCATCCACGAAGAGTTGGTTTACTCGATCGAGGGATCGCCCTCCGGTACGGCATTTCGGACTATGAAGCCTCTGACGCTCCAGAGCCCCTTCGCCGCCTGGCTCGATTCCCCAATCGCCCAGATCGCGGTGCGAGAAGGTTTGAAGTCCGTCTGCTGTTTACCCTTGATCAGCCGGAATCGCGCGATTGGCGTCTTGGTTCTCGGCCGGCTCCGAGACGATGCCTTCAGCCAGGCCGATCTCAGTTTTCTTTCCCAGGTTGCAAACCAGGTTGCTCTCGCTGTCGAGAACGCCCTTGCCTACCGCGAAATTCGGGAACTGAAGGAGCAGCTCTCGAAGGAAAAACTCTATTTGGAAGATGAACTCCGCGCGGAAATGAATTTCACTCAGATCATCGGTAGCAGCGCTTCTCTGCGCAGAGTCCTGAAACGCGTGGAAACCGTCGCACCGACCGATTCGACAGTGCTAATTTACGGAGAGACAGGGACAGGAAAAGAGCTGGTTGCGCGAGCCATTCATGATTTGAGTCCGCGGCGCACGAAGGCATTCGTCAAGTTGAACTGTGCGGCAATCCCTACCGGCTTACTGGAAAGCGAGCTGTTCGGACATGAAAAGGGCGCATTCACGGGAGCAATCGCGCAACGAATTGGCCGTTTCGAAGTGGCCAATGGCGGCACGATTTTTCTCGATGAAATCGGAGAGATTCCTCTCGAATTGCAGACGAAGCTGCTCCGCGTTCTGCAAGAGAGGGAGTTCGAGCGGCTGGGAAGCTCGCACACACTTCGCACAGATGCACGACTGATTGCCGCAACGAATCGCGATCTGGAAGCGATGGTCGGAGAGCAGAAGTTTCGATCGGATCTATTTTTTCGTCTCAATGTCTTCCCCGTCCAGGTTCCACCCTTGCGACAGCGTGAAGGGGATATTCCATACTTGGTGCGGCACTTCGCGCAGCAGTTCTCCAGACGTATGAACAAGTTCATAGAAACGATTCCGTCACCGACGATGGATGCCCTGTGCCGATATCATTGGCCCGGAAACGTACGAGAACTCCAGAACGTAATCGAACGCGCCGTAATTATTTCGTCAGGGCCCCTTCTGGACCTCGATGTTGCCGATCTGCAATTTCCCAAGGCCACTGGTCCGGAAGAAAGACCCGCGACTCCGAAATCCTCCACAAACGGGGCACTTCATGACGTTTTGCAGGAAACGGAGCGTCAACAAATCCTCGAGGCTCTCATGGAGTGCAATTGGGTTGTGGCAGGTCCTCGTGGCGCAGCCGCACGTCTTGGAATGAAGCGATCCACGCTTCAAAAGCGAGTCCATAAGCTCGGAATTACGCGCAGCTCAGCGTAGTCGTCTCGTCCCTCTTTCATTCAAACCTTTTCCGAAATGTTCCCGCCTTCACCTTTCTTTGTCGGTGCTCCGAAACGGGCAGTCCGCCACGTGGGTGGCAGTGCCACGGTGGCAGCGTAATCTGAAGACCTCTCTTTCGGTTCGCCATCCCGCTACAAATCAATAAGTTCCGCAACTTTGAAGACCCTCCGCGCTTTGGTCCTTGTGATGCATTCCCCCTGAGTGAGGCGTTAGCCATGGGTGGAATCCAAAGCCTAAACCGTGCGACAAATTCTCAATCGCAGTTCTCTAAGAAACGCTCTCGTTCTCCCATCCTGGAAATTGATTCCTGGATGCCCAGCCAAGTTCGAGCGATCTCGCCGCTCGTGGATCGCTTGATGAAATTGATTGAAAAATCCCAATGTGTTCCGGGAGAAGAGTTCTATACCGAGTTGGCGCTCCGCGAAGCGCTGAACAATGCAGTTGTGCACGGCAACCGTGAAGATCCAGAAACAAAAGTACATATCCGCTGCCGCTGCAAGCCTGGCAAGGAACTATTCATCGTCGTGACGGATCAGGGAAAAGGATTCGACTTCAAAAAGGTAGTTGGTAACGGCGTGGAAAGAGATCCCGATTCCGAACACGGTCGTGGCATCCAGCTGATGAAAGCGTACATGGACGATGTGCACTTTGAACGAGGCGGGTCGGAAGTCCATATGCGCAAGCATTCGCGAACTGCGTTCCGTTCGTGAAGATCACGGCCGCGGGGACCAACAAATTGAGACGGCAAACCGGTTGTTGGTCGAAAGACCACCAGCGGTCGGCCAAGCGCGAGTCATGAGCATGCTACGAATCACGATTGCCGAAACAGTTTCCGAGCAAAGGTGGACGCTTGAAGGCCGACTCGTTCAGCCGTGGATTTCGGAACTGGAGTCCACCTGGAGGAAAACAGAAAACGCTCGCCGGGAGCGGAAATGCGTCGTCGATCTCAAAGGAGTGACCTCCATCGACAAAAACGGAGAGAACGCGCTCGCAGCGTTGTCCAAAGAAGGCGCTGAACTCATCGCAACCGGTTGTTACACACGGCACCTCGTCTACAAGATCAAGGAAAAAAATCGAATCGTCAGCTCTTAGGAAGGGAGCACGTCGTGAACAAGGAAACGGGCAGGTTGGTCGGACAACGCATGACGGCGAGAGAGGAATACATCTTTCTTGCCGCTGCAAAACGTGGAGATTCGGCCGCATTCGAGACCCTTTGCAAACAGGCCGCAAGCACAGTCCTTCACGTAGCATGGCGAATGATGCGCAACAACGAGGATGCCGAAGACGTATTGCAGGAGTCGTTTCAGCAGGCCTTTATTTATCTCGGGAGCTTCAATGGCGCTTCCCGATTTTCTACATGGCTGACTCGCATCGCGATCAATGCTGCGCTGATGAGATTGCGCAAGAAGAATCGCTTGAGGGATGTGTCGCTCGATGAACCGGTCGAAACCGAAGAGTCGGCTACCCGGATCGATATCGAAGACCTTGGCCTGAATCCCGAACAACTCTGTGCCCAAGAGGAACAGCAACGAATCCTCTCCAAGGCTATGAACGCGCTGACGCCAGGAACGCGAAAAGTAATCGAATTGCGTGAGCTTGACGAGCGATCGGCTGAGGAGACCGCGCAAATCATGGGAATTTCTGTTAGCGCGGTAAAGGCTCGAGTGTTCCACGGGCGAAGAAAATTGCGCGAAAGATTGAATCACTTTGCCGGGTCGGCGTGGGGCTCTGCAGGGCGCGTTTCGAGAACGACCGGTGACGCGAGACATATCTCGAGAGATCACGCTGCCTGCGATGCGTGAAGTGAACCCAAGCCATCGTCCCTGACTCGAGTGCGCGAGGCGTCTAAAGCTGTCTTCGACAGTTTCGCGCACCAGATTCGGCGGACTCTCGCGAAGGGATTAGGAGTCAGTCAAGCAAATCTTCACTAGGAGCTTGTAAGGAGTCTAGTTATGTGGATTGTTCGAATCGCTTTGGACCGACCCTACACCTTCATCGTGCTGGCTGTACTGATCTTGGTTCTGAGTCCGATCATGATCTTGCGTACGCCGACCGATATTTTCCCGAACATTAATATCCCGGTGATTGCGGTCGCATGGCAATTTACTGGAATGAATCCCGAAGAACTGGAAGGCCGCCTCACGAGTCCATTTGAACGAATCTTGACAACCACCGTCGACAACATCGAGCACATCGAATCGACCACCGTAAATGGTCAATCCATTATCAGGATCTACCTGCAACAAGGCGCGAGTTTGGACACCGCGAATGCCCAAGTGACAGCGATATCGCAAACCGGACTTCGGCAATTCCCGCCGGGCACTCTCCCTCCCATAATCATTAACTACAGCGCGTCGAGCGTGCCCATTCTGCAGCTGGGGCTGTCCGGAAATGGTCTCTCGGAGCAGCAGTTGAACGACCTCGGACAGAATTTCCTTAGGCCCCAACTGGTGACAGTGCCTGGCGCCGTGATTCCTTTCTTGTATGGGGGTAAGCAACGCCAAGTCATGGTTGATTTGAATCCCGGCTTGATGCAGTCGAAAGGGTTGTCGCCCCCGGACGTTCTTAATGCTGTGCAGCAGCAAAATCTGATTTTGCCTTCCGGAACTGCAAAGTTGGGCCCGTTCGAATATGACGTTCGACTGAACGCCAGCATGAAGACGGTCCCCGAACTGAACGATATCCCGGTCAAGGTTGTCGGGAAATCCACCATCTATCTTCGTGATGTTGCGAATGTGCGCGACGCTTTTGCGCCTCAGACCAACATCGTGCGCCAGGATGGTCGGCGCGGCGCCCTGGTCTCAGTCCTCAAGGCCGGCAACGCTTCTACAATCGACGTCGTAAAGGGCATTCGCGGCCTTCTTCCGCGTGTCGCGCAGACTTTGCCCCCGGAACTGAAGATTTTGCCTCTGGCCGATCAGTCCATCTTCGTTCGAGGTTCCGTGAACGGTGTCATCCGCGAAGCCATTATCGCCGCGTGTCTCACCGGGCTGATGATTCTGCTGTTCTTGGGAAGCTGGCGCAGTACCGTGATTATTGGCGTGTCCATTCCGTTATCTATCCTGACCTCCGTCATGATCCTCAGCTTCCTGGGCGAAACCATCAACATCATGACACTCGGAGGATTGGCCCTCGCCGTCGGAATCCTTGTGGACGATGCTACCGTCACAATTGAAAACATCGAGCGATATTTCGAAGAAGGGCATGCGCAGCGCGACGCCATCCTGGAAGGCGCGGCGCAAATCGCCGTGCCTGCATTGGTCTCTACGCTCTGCACGTGCATCGTGTTCTTGCCCATGTTCCTTTTGAGCGGCGTAGCGCGATATCTCTTTGTGCCTCTCGCCGAAGCGGTCGTCTTCGCCATGCTCGCCTCGTACATCTTGTCCCGGACGCTCGTGCCAACGCTGGCGATGTATTTGCTGAAGGCAAAACAGCACGGCCGCGACAGCTCTCGGAATCCTCTCGTGCGGTTCCAGTTGGCATTCGAGCGCGCATTCGAACGGCTTCGCAATTCCTACCACGCGTTCCTGACAATGCTTGTCCACCGGCGCTTGCTTTTTGTGCCTGTCTTTCTTCTGGCCTGCGCGGCGGCGTTTCTCCTAGTGCCGTGGCTCGGTCAGGATTTCTTTCCGAGCACGGACAGCGGTCAATTCATCCTACATCTCCGCGCCAAGAGTGGAACGCGAATCGAAGAGACCGCGAAACTGTGCGACCTCGTTGAGGGCACAATTCGCCGCGAGATCCCCGAGCGCGAGGTGAACAACATCCTGGACAATATCGGACTGCCTTACAGCACCATCAATTTCATGCACAGCACCTCCGGGCTTATAGGAGCAGGCGACGCCGATATTTTAGTGTCCCTCAACGAAGATCACCACGCTACGGCGGACTATGTCCAACGCCTGCGAGAGACCCTGCCACGCGAATATCCCGGCACGACGTTTTATTTCCTGCCCTCGGATATCGTCACTCAGGTGTTGAACTTTGGGTTGCCGGCGCCCGTCGATATCCAAATCGAGGGAACCGACATCGAGGGCAATCGCGAAGTCGCGGCCCGGATGCTTCAAGAAGTCGACCGCGTTCCGGGTATCGCCGATGCGCGCATACAGCAAGCGTTTGATTACCCAGAGTTCGATGTGGCCGTGGACCGTACGAAGGCGGCCCAAGGCGGCTATACACAGCGCGACGTAGCCTACAGCCTGTTGAACTCACTCAGCGGTAGTTTCCAAATAACGCCAATGTTCTTTCTGAATTGGAAGAACGGTGTGAGCTATAACCTCGTGACCCAGACTCCCCAATATTCGATTCAATCGCTGGAAGACCTACAGAACACTCCGCTCAACGCCTCAGCCGCTGCGCACCCTGAAATTCTGGCGGATGTTGCCTCCATCAAACGCTCGAACGAGATGGAAGTGATTAATCACTACAACATTCGACGTGTGGTCGATATTTACGCCGCCGTCCAGGGCCGCGATTTGGGAGCGGTGGGCCGCGAGGTCACGCGAATTGTAGATGCCAACCGAAAGTCGTTGCCGCGCGGCAGCTTCATTACTGTTAAGGGCCAGCTGCAAACCATGCGCACTTCCTACCTCGGGTTGCTGGGCGGACTCGTCTTCTCCATCGTTCTCGTCTATCTCTTGATCGTAGTGAACTTTCAATCCTGGCTCGATCCCTTCATCATCATCACCGCACTTCCCGCCGCGCTCGCTGGCATCGTCGGTTTCTTGTTCGTAACGCATACAACCCTCAGCGTTCCCGCCTTAATGGGCGCCATTATGTGCATGGGCGTTGGCACGGCGAACAGCATCCTCGTCGTTTCGTTTGCGAAAGAACGGCTCCTGCATCACGGAGACCCGGTCGAAGCGGCCATCGAAGCCGGCTTCACCCGGTTTCGTCCGGTACTCATGACCGCTCTGGCCATGATCATCGGAATGATTCCCATGGCGCTCGGGCTGGGCGAAGGCGGCGAGCAAAATGCACCGCTGGGCCGCGCCGTAATTGGCGGCCTGTTGTGCGCTACGGTTGCCACGCTGGTTTTCGTCCCTGCGGTCTTCAGCTTACTTCACGGACGGCGCGACCCCTCCAAGGGCGACCCTGAACCAATTTCAGCATGAGTTAAGGAAGATCTATGACATCGAGCGAGGGAAATATGACGAGCACGCCAGCGCCAGAAACGATCGAAGTGCAAATCATGCAACTGAGTCCAGATGGATTTCGTTCTCGTCCCGGAGCGCGGCGCCATACCGCTATCATTCTCGCGGCTGCCGCGCTCGCCCTTCTCGCTCTCGTGATTTACTCAGGCATCCATTCGCGCGCGGCAGCCGAATCGCGACTCAAACAACGCACCGAAGAAGCCGCCATTCCCACGGTCGCCGTGGTTTTTCCCCGGGAAGGCGCTCCCACACAGGAAATGGTCCTGCCCGGCAATACCCAGGCATTCAGCGACGCACCAATCTACGCGCGAACCAGCGGTTATCTCAAGCACTGGTATTTCGACATTGGCGCGCACGTGCAGAAAGGACAGTTGCTCGCGGAGATCGAAACCCCGGAAGTCGATCAGCAACTCCAGCAGGCTCAAGCGGACCTGGATACCGCGCAGGCCAACCTGAACATAGCCAAAATCACCGCCAGCCGCTGGCAAGACCTCGTGAGCACAGGCTCCGTATCCCAACAGGAAACCGACCAGGCAGTCAGCAATCTGAGCGCAGTGAAGGCCGCGGCCGAATCGAGTGCCGCGAATGTGCGGCGCCTCGAACAGCTGCAATCGTTCGAAAAGGTCTACGCTCCATTTGATGGCATCATCACAGCTCGCAATACAGACATCGGAGCACTCATCGACGCTGGGGCCAATACACAGCCGAGAGAACTCTTTCACATCGCTGCCATTCGCACGCTCCGTCTGTACGTCGCGGTCCCCGAGGTGTACTCCCGAGCTGCACGCGCTGGTGCGCAAGCCGCGTTGACCCTCGATGAATTCCCGGGCCAAACCTTTCATGGCACTCTCGTCCGCAACGCCAACTCGATTGACATCGCGTCGCGTACGCTGCTTGTCGAGGTCGATGTGGACAATCCGACCGGTCAACTCCTGCCGGGCGCTTACGTTTTTGTCCACCTTAAGCTGCCTGACGAAACTCGCTCGGTGACCATTCCCTCGAATACCTTGATCTTCCGCAAAGAGGGCTTGCAAGTCGGACTGATTCGCGACGGCAAAGCTGAGTTGGTGCCGGTTAAGATCAGCCGCGATTACGGCAATAGTGTGGAAATCGTTTCAGGCCTGCAGCCAACGGACGCCGTCATCGTCGATCCATCGGACTCTCTGGTTGCCGGCATGCCTGTCCGCATAAGTAATAAACCAGCAGGCGGGCCCGGCCGATGAGGTACTTTTTTGCCGTCATGCGTTTCATTCTCACCGGCATCGTTGCGCTGCTCCTGGTGCTGCTGCTTGCGGGTTGCACCGTGGGTCCAAAATACGTCAAGCCCGCCGTGCCCACGTCAGCAACCTTTAAGGAAGAAGCGCCAAGTTCATTCCGGGAGTCAGACCAGTGGCAGCCCGCGCATCCCGGGGATCAGGCGAGCCGCGGAAACTGGTGGGAGATTTTTAACGACCCGGAACTCAACAACCTGGAAGAGCAGATCGCCGGTTCCAACCAGAACCTGAAAGTAGCGGAAGCGCGTTTCCGCGAAGCTCGTGCAGCGATTCGCTTCAATCGGGCCGCGCAGTTTCCAACCATCTCCACTTCGCCGAGCGCCAGCTATGTCAAGAGTTCAGACTTTTCTCAGAGCTTTCCCTCCAAGATACAAGAGGCCAGCACTGGCAATTTCGTGCTGCCGTTTGATCTTTCCTACGAACTGGATCTTTGGGGCCGCGTACGGCGTAGCGTCGCTGCCGCGCGGGAAGAAGCGCAAGCGACCGCTGCCGATTATGCGACCGCAAAGCTCAGTCTCGAGGCGGAACTCGCCTTGGACTATTTCGAATTGCGCAGCGCCGACGCTCAGAAGCAGCTTCTCGACGACACGGTAAAAGCGTATACCGACAACCTGCAACTGACGCTCAATCGCTTCAGGGGAGGCGTAGCCCCGAAGGCCGACGTTGCGCAAGCGCAAACGCAGTTAGACACCACTCGCGTGGAAGATACGGATGTCACCGTGCAACGAGCGCAATTCGAACACGCTATTGCGATTCTGATCGGAAAGCCGCCCGCGGACTTCAGCCTGGCAGCCGCGCCGCTCAACTACCAACCTCCCAGCATTCCCATTGGACTCCCTTCTGAACTTTTGCAGCGACGCCCGGACATCGCCGCTGCGGAGCGCCGAGTGGCGGAGGCCAATCAGCAGATCGGCATCGCCCGCGCGGCGTATTTTCCCACCGTGACCCTCGGCGGATCCGCAGGTTTCGCCGGTACGCATGGTTCAAACTGGTTTACCTGGCCGAGCGGCTTCTGGGCCGTCGGTCCCGCCCTTGCCCAAAATCTCTTCGACGCCGGACGCCGTCGCGCCGCTTCCGAATCGGCGCGCGCGAACTACGATGCCACAGTCGCAACGTATCGTCAGACCTCGCTGACAGCCTTCCAGGAAGTCGAGGACAACGTCGCCGCCTTGCGCATTCTCGAGAACGAAACGCAACAGCAACAGCAGGCCGTTGCGTCATCGGAGGAATCTCTTCAACTTTTTACGAATCGTTACAAGGGCGGTGTCGACACATACCTTCAGGTCATCACCGCGCAGACCATCGAGCTAGCTAACGAGCGAAACGCCATTGATATTCAGCGCCGTCGATTGGACGCGAGTGTACTCCTCATTAAAGCACTCGGAGGAGGCTGGAAAGTGTCCAACCTTCCTACCTTCGGCGCATCCTCCATTCGGGACTAGCTCTCAAGTGACTCAAACCGCTGTACGGAAAACCAATTCCTGAGTACAATCAAAAACAACGAGCGGGCGTAGTTCAGTGGCAGAATTGGAGCTTCCCAAGCTTCGGACGTGGGTTCGATTCCCATCGCCCGCTCCATAGCTCCTGATGATTCGATTGCCTTTACACGGACAAGTTGCTGGAAACCACAGCTAAAATGGCCCGTTTTGGACCGAAGATGGCCCGAAGTGCGTTCAATTGGACCGAACTCTCGCACTTGACTGACTCATCTCGTTGCCCGAGGCGTCGTCAACATTCATCGGACTCACAACGCTTGGATTTCTGACCTGGCCCTGGGTACTGTTGATCCCAGTCCCGAAGTCCCATTGGCGCGATCGCGGGCGCCGGCAAAGATGGGAGCATTCCCGCGATGCACGTACTCAGGAGCGTGCTAGATGAATCGACTCGCCAAGCAAATCCTCGAAGAGCAAGCTGCCGTCGCTGCAGCCGAACCGAGCGAGAAACCCCACTTCGATGAGCCGTGCCTTTGCGGGATTCCAGGTTGCTACGGACATCCAACTTTCAGCACCGCAGATGGCCGCACATTTCTCAAGATACGGGAAGGCGCGACTGCCGAAGTGCGTTTCGACAACGAGGGCGGAATGACCCTCGCAACAAAATGATCTACTGTTTCGCTTCTTTGATTCTTTGAGCGCGGTTTCGCGCGCCGATCTTGGGGTTGTGCTGCGAGGCTTGCGGGCGAACGCCGCGGAAGTCCTTCACCCAACAAACGATAGGCGAATCGACGGCCTACCTCGCCGCCGTGCATTCTGATCTCTCCACCGAATCCCCAGTCCGAGCGTTTTTTGATTTCTTTGATTAATCAAAAATAAGTCTTTTGTTTTCAGTGCCGAATTTGATTAATCAGTGGCGTTTTTCAAAGCGGCGCACGCTTGTGGTGGATTCGACCGGCCAAAAGGGGTTTTCGGAACCCGTCAGAATTGCACTGGACGGTATTATTGTGTGCGGTGATAGGATTACCCGCACCGCTTGCGGTTGGAGAAGAAAACCGGGGCGGAGCAGTAAGAACCCTGGTTCCATTTAGCGAGCGAGTGATGTTCAAAGGTGAAGTTGCAGAGCCTGGTTTCGGGCATTTCAGAAATTGCAGGCCGAAGTTTTATCAGACTGTGTTGGCCCTGAGTGGTGTGGCCCTCCGCTGGGGAACGATAAACGTAAGAATCGACGGAGAGATGCCGCACTTTCCCTTGCCCACTACTCAGAGAATTCCTGGGCAAGACCAGATTGATCTCGACGACAACCAAGACATCCTGATCACACCTTGTGTGATGGAGGGTCGTCCTGGCTTTTGGATTCTTCCAGTTTTCAAGGGAACCTGGAACACGAATCCCGCGGGTCATTTTCCGAACCAAATTATTGAAATTTCGCTAGTGGAGGAGTTTCCTAACATAGCCCCGGGGTTGACGGTTTCTCTTGAAATCCCGGGCACCCCTCTGCCCTAAAGAAGGGCTGCGTCATGTTGTCTGCGCCCATCATGTGTGCAGTATACAGGGGGGGGTGTAGGGCTGCGAGTCTCGGTTGAGTCCTGGTTAGTCAAGTTACCGGAGTTGCGACCTGGAAAGCTGCTGAAAAATGATTGTCTGAATTCACGCAAGGCCGTTGTAGTTGTATATAACTTCAAACTGTCCCAAGGGAGATGCAAATTCCCATCCGGTTTTTCCGAGTTGGAGGCACGAAATCTGGTTACTATAACCGCGCGTCCTTTGAGCATCCAGCCGTAATCATTGTTAGCGTTCTGGCAGGTCCGTGGCCTCCTGCAACTAAGCAGATTAGTGCCTGGTTAGTCGTGCCGTACAAGTGGATTTTGATCGATTTTCGACTTGTCCGGTTTCGGCGTTTACCAAGACTTATAGGGATTCTCAGGAGCGGTACTTCCAACTAGTGATGCCCGACCCTTTTGGCCAAGCTACCGCTGCATGTCTACCGACGTGCGCACCGCCCAGGCAACGACGGCTGAGAGAAAGAGCAGAATGACCCATACAAACGCTACAAGAGGCAATGTTAAGACGGCGATGCCGAGGCGATTGAGGGCCTCCTTCACTCCCATTGCGAAATGTCGTTCTTGCTTGTCGGCGAACATGATTTTATGAGTGCAGTTTACAAGCATCGTTATTCTTTGTCGATGCAAACCGTTACGGACCTATAACTCCCGGTAGGCCTTAACTGTGTCGTCGCCGCGTTGCTAGTGCCAGGGAGAGTCGCATTGCCGGACAATGAGACCAAGTTTCCGATTACGGCGTTTTCAGGAGATCGTCGACGCCGTCGAAATCCAGGAGTAGAATCGCTCCGAATCACGCGAACGGAATCTTCGGAGAGCGTCGAACACATCGTCGGCCCAGATGAATCGCTTCGCGGAGTTGAGACGGAAGAGGGATGAATAATGGCTACTGGCGGAAGTGGAGCGGCTGTGGGGGCAGAGGTCGACGTACGTGACCAGATCATCGCTTTCAAGCGCAGCCTCGCGCCGCGTCGCGAGGCCTTGAAACACGCCTACGAAGAGGCGAGGGACTACGTCAAGCGAGCTGTCGACATCGTCCTCAGAGAGACCGCCGCAGTGCGTGCCGTGGTGCCCGAGCTAGACTATGCCGACATAAAAAACAACACGGTACCGGAAGCAATTCGTCAGTCGATCCGAAAGACTGGCTGTGCGGTTGTTCGTGGAGTGTTCCCCGCTAGTGTCGCGCGCGACTGGTTCGCGGAAGTCGGCGAGTATCTCGAAACGAACCACTACGAGGAACTGGAAGTCGAGAAACGGAGTCTCGACAAGTACTTCTCGGCTCTCAAAGCCGGGAAGCCGCAAGTCTTCAACGTCTACTGGTCCAGGCCGCAGGTCATGGCGCGTCAGGACGCGAAGCTTGCCGAGACGCGTGCCTTTCTCGATCGCCTGTGGAAATACGAAGGCGTCTTCAACCCCGACCGGCAGTGCACGTACGCTGACCGAGTGCGGCGGCGGCAGCCCGGGGACAAGACGCTTGGACTTTCCCCACACATGGATGCGGGCACTGTCGAGCGCTGGATCGACCCCGGCTACCAGCAGGTGTACGAGAACATCTTCACCGGTGACTGGCGCGGTTACGACCCGTTTGACGCCATGCATCGATTGAAGACCCGAGAGATTCCGTCGCCAGCGGTGTGCAGTATGTTCCGCACCTATCAGGGCTGGACGGCTCTGACGCGCCAAGGGCCAAAAGACGGCACTCTGCGCCTCATTCCGATCGCGGAGGGCATAGCCTACGTGCTCCTTCGAGCGCTTCAGGACGACGTGGACGAGGCCGATCTTTGCGGCGCGGCCCCGGGCCGTGCGCTCGGGGTCAGCCCCGAGTGGCACGCCGATCTCATCGCTGGCCTGGTCTCGATCCCGGAGGTCATGCCCGGTGACACAGTGTTCTGGCACACGGACATCTGCCACGCCGTCGGCGATGAGCACGCAGGTAGCGAGTACGCCAGTGTCATCTACATCGGCTCTGCGCCCGACTGCCCGAAGAATCGCGCATATCTTCCGAAACAAAGGCAAGCCTTTCTCCAAGGGCGTTCGGCCCCCGACTTCGCTGCCATGGACTTCGAAGTCGATTTCAAGGGTCGTGCCACCGAGGCTGACCTGACGGATCTGGGGCGCGCTCAAATGGGCTTCTAAGCCATCACGACCACTCGCTACCACTCGTCACTGTAGCTCTCCGTAACGTTTATACCACGCTGACACGTCAAGTCCTGATTTGTCGCGTAATCGGAAACTTGAAGCCTTGAAATCCATATGGACGGTTACGGCGTTTACCAGACCTGGTGTTTAGTTTGTCGCCAAATCGCTTCGGTTCGCTTCGGTTCGTTGACTTGCCTCAGTTCGCAACCTAAGATGGCCGCACTGTGGCGGACACCGACACGCTCATCGGCCAGACCATCTCACATTACCGCATTATCGAGAAACTGGGCGGAGGCGGGATGGGTGTGGTGTACAAGGCCCAGGACACTCGCCTGGACCGCTTTGTCGCGCTCAAGTTCCTACCTGAAGGTGCAGCGCGGGATAGACAAGCCCTCGAGCGATTCCAGCGGGAAGCCAAGGCCGCTTCCGCGCTAAACCATCCGAACATCTGCACCATTTATGACATCGGCGAAGAACGCGGCCGGGCTTTCATCGCTATGGAGTATCTAGACGGCTCAACGCTGAAGCATTTGATCAACGGAAAGCCCATCGATACCGATGTTCTGCTCACGCTGGCGATTGAGATTGCCGATGCACTAGATGCCGCTCACGCCGCAGGCATCATCCATCGTGACATCAAACCTGCCAATATTTTCGTGACCAAGCGCAGTCACGCAAAGATTCTGGACTTTGGTCTTGCCAAAGTCAGTTCCGCAAAGGGCGTGTCCGGGGACGCGGTTACACTTGCGACGCAAGAGCTGGACCCGGACCACTTGACCAGCCCAGGCAGCACATTAGGAACCGTCGCTTACATGTCGCCAGAGCAGGCGCGTGCAAAGGAACTGGATGCAAGGAGCGATCTGTTCTCTTTTGGAGCCGTCCTTTATGAGATGGCCACCGGGCAGTTGCCCTTCCGTGGAGACAGTACCGCAGCGATTTTCGAATCGATCTTGAATCGGGCACCTGCTCCAGCCATGCGGCTGAATCCCGAAGTACACCCCCGGCTGGAAGAGATCATCAATAAGGCTCTGGAGAAAGATCGCAATCTGCGCTACCAGAGTGCGGCGGAGATGCGAGCCGACCTCCAACGGCTGAAGCGGGACACGGATTCGGGGCGGTCCGCCGCCACCCTATCTGCTGGGAGTGCTGAATTTTCAGGAGTGGCCGGGACGGATAGGCTGTGGAGTGAGGCGGCCGTCTCCTTAATCGGGCGGCCTAAATGGAAGATTTGGGCGGTGGCTGGTGGCGGATTGGCTCTTCTCGTCATCGCGTCCCTCATCTACTTGCACTTTCGCCCTCTCCCCCCGCCCAAGGTGTCGGGCTATGTCGCGGTCACTCACGACGGTAATCCAAAGGCTCTGGTCGGTACGGACGGGGCACGGCTTTTGTTCAATGAACGTTCCGCGTCGGGTGATGTCATCGCACAGGTCTCCAGCTCCGGTGGAGAGGTAGCGCAGGTCTCCGTGCCCGCACCGACCATGAGATTGCTTGCAGTTTCTCCCGACGGGGCAACCCTGCTGGTGGCGGACCTGGTGGGCCAGACCGCATTGCAGGGATCGCTCTGGGAAGTGCCGGTGCTGGGCGGGTCACCTCGCAGACTGGCAGAGGCTGCGGGACAAGCCGCCGCCTGGTCTCCCGATGGCCAAAGGATTGTTTACGCCGAAGGAAACGACTTATTCCTGGCAAAGAGCGATGGTTCCGAACTCCACAAGCTCGTCTCCGCGCCAGATCGAATCCAGTATCCCGCCTGGTCGCCGGACGGAACAGTGATTCGATTCAACCTCGGGGCTTTGACGTTTACTGGCCCTCTTTACCAGGTCTCGGTCGACGGGACGAACCTGCACCTGCTAGTTCCAGGCTGGCACGCTCCTCCCGGCGAGAATTGCGGCCGATGGACCGCAGACGGGAACTATTTTGTTTTCAAGTCAGGAACCAATATCTGGGCCCTTGCGGAAAAGGGAAATTTGTTCGGAAAAGGCGACAGCCAACCCGTCCAGTTGACCTCTGGGCCGATGAGTTTCTTCACGCCTTTGCCCAGCAAAGATGGCAAGAAGTTGTTCGTGGTCGGAGCCTTGGCGCGCGGAGAGTTGACTCGCTATGACACCAGGTCAGCGGAGTTCGCTCCATTTCTTTCCGGGATTTCAGCGGATAGCATCAGCTTTTCTAAAGATGGCCAGTGGGTGGCTTATGTCAGCTTCCCGGAGGGGACGCTTTGGAGAAGCAAATTGGACGGTAGCCAGCGAATTCAGCTCACCTACCCGCCGCTCACCGCCGTGCTGCCTAGCTGGTCACCCGATGGCCAGGAGATCGTTTTCTATGCCATGCTGAACCGCCAGAAGGCGAAGTTGTACCTGGTTTCGTCCGATGGGGGAACGCCGCGCGAAATGATACCCGAAGACTCCTCGGAAGAATTTGATCCGACCTGGTCGCCCGACGGAACAAGAATTGCCTTCGGCAGCCCAGCAACTGACACCACCAGCCCCATCCGGATTCTCGATGTCAAGACTCATCAAATTTCCACCTTGCCTGACTCAAAAGGTCTTTTCTCTCCCCGCTGGTCGCCCGACGGGCGCAATCTCGTCGCCATGTCGTTCAATGCCCGCAGCCTTGCGCTTTTCGATTTTGCCACCCAGAAGTGGGAGCAGATCGCGAAGATAAGCATGGGTTTCCCCAATTGGTCAAAAAACGGAGACTACGTTTACTTCTTGCATGAGGAGAACCAGCCGTCGGTAATGCGAGTACGCATTCGCGATCGGAAGCTCGAGAGGGTTGCCGACCTGAAAAACTTCCGCCACACCGGCTACTGGGTGGTCTGGCTCGGTATGGCTCCCGACGATTCACCGCTTTTGCTTCGCGACACCGGCACCCAGGAAATCTACGCCTTAGACTGGCAGGCCCCGTAACTCGCACTCGCCGCTCCGAACCTTCCACCGGAAAGTCAGAATGGTTACAAGCAGGCAGTTCCATGAATGCTTGGCGATTCTGGGCGGATTACGGCGAACTAGGAAGTAATTCTCCACAGTAGGGCCATGCTCGCAGAGATGTTCCTGCAAACTGCTCTGGGTGCGATGCTCCAATTCGACATGCCTGATAAGTCGCGTTACCGGACATCAAGTGCCCAAAAACAACTGTTTGTGGGCATCCAAAACTGGGAATTCTTGATGTCTGGAATCAGTCGCTTACGCTTCAGATGGACGTAGGGTTTTTGGGCAGCCTCGACCCCGTGCGTGATTACGGTAACTTGTTCGAATCCCTCGAATGGAATTTTCGTCAGCCGCGGCCACTTGACCGATTAGCCGCAGCGCTTCTATCCGAAATGACGCTTAGCGGGCACGATGGACGGAACGGCCTGGCTGGAGGACAATGCCGAAATGAAGAGACCCATGAACTTTGGATTATTCATCTTGTTTATCTGGATGGTTGTTGTCATCGCCGTCGTCTGGAAACGCCGAAACACGATCGCGCTTCATTGGGGGCTTGACCCACTGAGTTTCATCCTCGTCACAGGAGTTCTTATAGTTGTTGGCACTACATACGTATGGTGGGCAAACAAACGTGATTCCAAGTGATTTTCACTTGATGTCCGATTATCCGACTTACCAGATGGGATGAGAAGGCCGGTCTCCGCGGGATGCGATACGCTCCCAATGTTAGACGTGCTCAAGGCACAAAGAAAAGGAGACCGGCTATGAAAAAGATTAACACTGTTCGGGTAAATGGAAACATGATTTTCAAAGGACACAAGCTCACCATTGGTGTGGACCTCGGCGATCGCTGGTCGTACTACTGCGTTTTGGATGAAGCGGGCGAAGTCCTTCTGGAACAGAAACTAGCGACGACACCAGAAGCGATGAAGCAGACATTTGAGAAGATACCGCGAAGTCTCATGGCCCTGGAGACCGGAACACATTCCCCGTGGGTAAGCCGGCTGTTAAGGGAGCTGGGACACGAGGTGCTCGTGGCGCACGCGCAAAAGGTGCAATTGATCAGCAAGAGCAAACGAAAAGATGATCGACACGATGCGCGGACACTGGCACGGCTGGCAAGAATCGATCCTGAGCTGTTGGGGCCGGTGCGGCATCGCAGCGCGAAAGCACAAATTCATCTGACGGTGATCCGGGCACGGGCGGAATTGGTGAGTGCACGAACCGCCCTGGTGAATGCGGCGCGAGGATTGGCGAAGTCTTATGGGGAACGACTGCGCAAGTGCGGCACGGAGCAGGTGAGCCGGGAGCTAGCCGCAGAATTGAGCGCGGAGTTGCGTGAGGTTCTGGAGCCGTTGCTCCAAGAAATCGAATCGTTGAACGAGCGCATCAAGGAATACGACGCGCGGATGGAGAAAATCGCCAGGGAGAGCTACCCGCAAGTCGCGCTGCTCAAACAGGTGAAGGGGGTCGGAACGCAGATCGCGCTGACGTATGTGCTGACTCTGGAAGATGCGCAGCGGTTCGCAAAGAGTCGCGAGGTCGGCTGTTTTCTCGGGTTGCGCCCTGGGCGGAGGGACTCCGGCGAGAGCCAGCCGCAGATGCACATCAGTAAAGAAGGAGATCCTTATTTGCGGACGATGCTGGTGCAGGGGGCGCACTACATTCTGGGACCCTTTGGAGAAGACAGTGATCTACGGCGTTGGGGGCTAAAACTTGCGGCGCGAGGAGGGAAAAATGCTAAGAAGCGAGCCGTGGTTGCGGTGGCGAGAAAGCTAGCGGTACTGCTGCATCGGTTGTGGGTGAGTGGAGAGGTGAGCGGCCGACAAGGCTGCGAATCTAACAAGGTGGAAGTCCTTGTGCCGTCAATTGCCTGTATTCGGATGGCTAGCATATCCGGTGCGTGCAGAGGCAACGAAGCACGTTCTGCCCGGATGTAAAAGTCTCGGCTGCCCTGCGGCACTTTGCGCAGCGGTAGGAACGACCTGGGAGACGAGCAAACTCGGAGGCCTGAACATAAAGAAATGTCTGCAGCCTCGAAAACACCCCCGCGAGAAGTCGTATTCGCGGAGAGAAGCGGGAAGCCGACCCAGACCTCTCTGGGGGAAGGCCGATGACACGGAGGAAGAAACAGGTATACGCACTCCGTGGGACCGCCGTGGTAAGGGACCAAGCATCCGAGGAAAGATTCGCAGAGATAACGTCGGGAAGGTCCCGGATGGCAGCAGGGGCTGGGAGCAACCTGCGAAGACTTCTTGCACGAGGCTAAGGCCGAAGGAAAGAAGAGCCAGACGGGATTGGCGAATGAGTCCGTAGGAGCGATGACCGAGGAGTAATGTCCTCGCAGGAGACGGCGTGCACGTCTCCCAGTGCGGGGTAATACCGACATTGGGCGATGCGACTCTGGGCCTTGGCGGTGCCATCGAGCAGCGCGGCGGTCAGACACAGAGCTGGGATCAAGTCGACGTGGCCATGGAACGAAGTCGTGGGCAAACCGCGGAAGTCGGTGCGTATGCGATCCAGCGCTTAAACCCCTGCCAGGCTGGGAAGGCCCATGGAAGAAAGGCCAGGGCTTCAAACCGGACCCAGGAAAGCCGACCGTCCGGCATTATAGGGGGGCCTCGGGAAACGTGGCCGTGGTGGAATTGTGAACCCACCTCGCAACCGAAAGGGCGAGGCTGGTAACCCTCCACCTGTAAGCCGGCGCGCCCGAGCTCTATCCCAACTGTACGAACCACTGCGCAATAGCCACAAGGCGATGCGCGCCGTGGCCTAGAGTGAAGAGCTGCGCACAAAACAGGGGATGCTAGGGGTCGACGGAGTTGGCGATCGTCGTTGCTAGGCGATCCTGGCTCGAAATTTCTCTATGGAAGACTGGGAAAGACAGGAAGAAAGAACAAGGAGCAGGAAGAAGAAAAAAGAGAGATGGTATCCAAACAGCCGAGCTCGACCGCCGAGATCAGGTGACTGCGACAAGTCCTGGACCAGTTTCCTTCGAAAGGGGGGAACAGAGGTCGCTTACCAGGTAGCAGCACCTACTGAATCGAGTACACCCAACTTGCACCGAGCGACAATCGCTCAACAAAGAGTGCGGATGGAAGGGTGGCGACAGGAGCGGCTTGGCTCAAGGGCAGGAACTCACAGGGAGGAAGAGAAGAACAAAAACATCCTTACAGGAAGAAAGAAAGAAGGAAAGAAGGAAAACATACTTGACACTCACCGGCCTTCTCATGGAAGGACTTTGCCGTTAAATCTCAAAACATCGACGTATCACGCTTTAATGCGTTCCCACAACATCAAGGATTGTCTAGATCAAGTGCATAGATTTCCTGAGAGCCAGTGTCGTGCATGAGGAGGACTTCTCCCTCAGGTGTAACGCCGAGCCAGGTGGACCAAGGAGTTACGACGCGACGGAAGTCCTGCAAGTTCGCGATTTGTTCCACCTTGCGGTCCGCGAGGCGTATTCGATAGACGGCTGGCTGTGAGCTGTATCCATTGTCAAAATAGATGAACTTGCTGTCGTACGACCAAACTAGGTCCCCCACCGGAGTCTTGGCGAGGTCGGACCATTTCTGCGTGGCAAAGTCGAACAGGAGCAGCGTGTCTCCGAGAACTGTCGTGGCGGCCAAAGATCGACCGTCGGGTGAGCGCATGGGGCCGACGACGTTCTCAAAGCCAGGAATGGAAGCTGTGATCATGGTCTTGAGATCTACGGAATGCATCGTTGAAGCGCCCGGATTGATGGTGTCGCTGAAGAGGATGGAATTACCGTCGGGCGACCAATTCACCTCGGCCACATTGTCTTTTCCGACGTTTAGCTCGCGAACAGTCCCGCCTTCGGCTGACACTAGATAGAGACGGCCTGCGGTTCCGGGCGCGGACGCTGCAAAGGCAAGCTGGCGGCCGTCGGGAGACCAGCGACCGGCCCCGGTGGAAAGCGGCGCGGAAGTCAGCTGGAGCTTTTCGCTTCCGTCGATGCGGCAGCGCCACAGGTTGCCCTCTGGATACGAAACGTAGCTGACCCACTGCGCGTCTCGTGAAAAACTGACACTCCGCGCGGAGATTCCACCCAAGTATGGGACGAACTGATGCGATTTGCTGTCGTAGCGAACCAGCTCGGAGCGCGGTTGCTCACCAATGACATAGATCTTCCTACCGTCGAGGCTCGGCTGCGGCGCGTAGAAATTCAGCGGACCGGCGGTCAATTGAACCGGCTCACGGCTTATCTTGTGAATCAGGTCGCCCTTTTCACGAATGGCCCAAATGTCAGCGCGCCCCCAGTTGTGTACGGTTTGGAAAACAAAGAGCGCGCCATCGGGACTCCAGTTTCCGCTGGTGACATCGTCGCCGGGATGCCAGCCCTCCAAGAGTCGTCGGTAACCGGTGCCATCCGCGGAGACTTCCGCCAGAAGGTTCCTGTTAGGTAGGGTCAGCGTGAAGCGAAGGACTCGATGGTCTGGAGACCATCGCAGCCAATAGGCCGATTCGTTTTGCCCCTCGAGGTTCAGGAAGTGCCGCATGCCGCTGGAACTCAATTGGGAGAGCTCGGAGGCATGGGAGACCAGCAAATCACCATTGGGCACCCAGATGGCATCCTGTCCGGGAACATCAGTGAGGCGGCGCGGCGCTCCGCCGACGGTGGGTAGGGCATAGAGAGGCTGATCAATCTCTGAGCCGGTGAAGCTGCCCACAACCAACTCGGTCCGGTCGGGAGAGATGTTGTCCAAGGCAGTGTTCGGAAACGGTGTGGCGATGGGAACGGTTTCTCCCCCGGATGCTGATACCTGAGCGACGACGAAGCGCCCGTGGACCGTTTCCTGGATATATAGCCTGGTTCCATCAGTAAGCACCGTTGGAGTGGTTTGGCCAAAGGAATTTTTCTGCCAGCCATCATGCGTCAGTTGCGTGAACCCAGTGACTCTGGGAGCACGAAGGGTCGGACGGAAGAGCCAGGCGAGAGCACCGATAACTACCACTGCGGCGACCGAAAGGGGCACGAGTTTTCGCAGCGAGTGCCGCGGGCCCGCAGCGGTTGCGGTTGGGACCGCGATGGCGGAATTGACCGTCGTAGGGACCGCTCTGGAGCGGCCCGAGTCGAGTTGGCGGCGCAGGCGCTTGAGGTCGACGTTGAGATCGGAGGCACGCTGGTAACGAAGCTCACGATCCCTCTCCATCGCCTTCTGAATGATCAGGCTAAGCTCGGCGGGAATGCGCGGGTTGAGCTGAGCCAGCGGAATGGGATCCTTGTGCAAGATCTCGTCAAAAACGGCACCAGACGTGTCACCTTGAAACGGAAGAACCCCAGTAGACATTTCGTAGAGCACAATCCCGAACGAAAAAATATCCGTGCGCGCGTCCAGCGGTTTGCCCAAAACCTGCTCGGGAGACATGTAGGAGAGGGTGCCCAGCGTGCTGCCTGGGCTTGTCAACTGAGCCGAGTCCACTTCGATGGTAGCCATCGTGGCCGTAGCCCCAGCTCCACCACCGCCGACTTTTGCCGCCGCCACCTTTGCCAGACCAAAATCTAAAATCTTCGCGTGACCGCGCTTGGTGACAAAGATGTTCGCGGGTTTCATGTCGCGGTGCACGATGCCGTCTGCGTGAGCGGCATCCAATGCGTCGGCAACCTCAGTCGCGATAGCTAGCAATTGCTCCAACTCCACCCCGCCGCCCGCGATCATGTGCTTCAAGGTCATACCGTCCAGAAATTCCATGACGATAAAAGGCTGACCATCTTGCTGGCCGATTTCATGGATCGTGCAGATATTGGCGTGGTTCAGGGCGGAAGCAGCCTGAGCCTCCCGCTCGAAGCGGGCTAGTACCTGCGCATCCTTGGCGACTTCATCCGGCAAAAACTTCAGAGCAACAAATCGGTGCAGGGTTAGATCCTCGGCCTTGAACACCACACCCATGCCGCCACCGCCAAGCTTTTCCAGAATGCGGTAGTGCGAAACTGTCTGCCCGATAATTGTGTCGGAGCTTGCCACAGCGCCGCCATCTTAGGTTGCTAAATTAGCACAAGTCAACGAAGCGACATGGTTTACAAGACAGATTTAACATAAGAATTTGGATCAAGTCTGATTAACGCGTAACCGGAGAAGTGCTAACAGTGGCTCCTGGATTTAGCCGTTGGAGTAGAATCAATCATGGGGAGGCACTGGCACTCTTAAATAGACCAGCAACCTTGATTGACCCGCTCAAGTCAGGCATGAGAATTTTCTGGATAGCTTTAGTTCTTTTCGTTCTATTGGCTGTCGTTCTGGTTCAGTCCTCGCCATGGTGGCATGACAAATATTTCGGACTCGCAAGTAACGAATCTGCAGCTGTAAACGTCCTTCGGAATGTCAATGCGCTTGAACAGCGGCATGCAGCCAAACACCTCGACAAGGGCTTCACCTGCATAATGACCCAACTCCGAGAGTCACAACTATCGAGCGATGCGTACGATTCCTCAACAGCCATGGATACCGGGCAGTCGAGAGGATATAGATTCGCGTTTGCGAATTGCGCGGCGGAGGCAAATGGAATTGTTACACATTACCAGGTAACCGCAGTTCCAGTTCGCCCCTATGGGACCGGCGTGCGAGCCTTTTGCACTGACGAATCTGGCCGAATGTATTACGACAACGAATCTTCTGCATCGCAATGCCTTGCTTTACGGAAGGCTCTGCCTGATTAACGCCGAAACCGGACAAGTCAAAATGGACTCAACCCTGAATCGAAGTAGCAGACTGATAACTTCCTTGGCACACCTGTACCACCGTCTGGGAGGCAAACCCGACGCACTTGTGGCCCAATTTTAGAAGGCCAATTCAAGATGCGTCCACCGAAGCTCAAGCGTCTCTACGAAGTAATGGAAATCAAGGGCGTGAAGGTCTTCGCTCACTGGTCCGTATTGCTAATCAGCGCAGTAATTCTACTAGGAGCCATTTCCGAACCCGCCACGACTTTTGCCGGCCTGGCGTCCTACTACGGAGTGATTTTGCTTCACGAATGCGGTCATATGGTCGCCGCACGGCGAAGACACTGTGCTGTCTGGTCCATTGAGTTGTACCCCGTTTGGGGCATCACCCGTTTTAGCCAGCCATACTCTCGTTTCGACCACTGCGTAATAGCATGGGGCGGCGTGATGGCGCAGGTCATTGTCGCTGCACCCATAGTGGTTCTGACCGAATCGTTCGGCTACACACGTCTCCAGCCGCTCAACACCATTCTGGCCATTTGGGGGTTCTTCAGTGTGTTCGTCGCCGCATTCAACCTCATCCCAGCCGCTCCTCTAGACGGGGCGATTGCTTGGGGCCTACTACCCGCCCTGTTCCAGCGCGCTCAGAACCGCGCCGCAAAACGCGAACCCAGTTGGCGCTCCTGGCGATAAGCTCCCAGCAGTGAGCAGGCAATATCACCTGGCGATTTTCTCCCAGTCTCCCCAAGGTCCTGACGCGGTTATCGTACATGTGACCGCCGGGGTCGCACAAACTGAGTGTCTCGGAAGTTTGCCCTTGGAAGCTGTCTCAGGACGGGGACGGGATCTGCCCAAAAACGGTTCCTCGCCGTCGACTGCAAATAGCTGATTCTATTGGCGCGAAATTTGTGGATATCGCTGCCCACAAACAGACGTTTGTGGAGTGCGTCTGAAGCGATTGCCAGGGTAGGCCAGACGCTATAGTCAGAAATCTATTGTGCCGGGGGTTCCGGATGGATGATGGTGACGCTCTCGGGCTTTCCCTTGGAACTCCAGTCGAGTCAATTCAGCGGGCGGCCCGGCCACGACATGACAAGCTCTATCACATTGAAAGTCTTCAGGGCATTCGTCAGGACGTCTTTCGATTGCGAAGCCAACGGCTCTTACAACAAGAGCAGGAACTCTGGCTATTTGCGAGCCAGGAAAAATGGCCAAATTCGAACGCTTGGAGTGGTGCCAGGTCCGCGGCGACGAATAGACGCACTCCTCGCAATCGATGGTAGCGGCCTAGATGGCGCGGAATTCACTGCCATTGCCACTGTTGCTCGCTCCGTTTTGAGCCATGGCGCAGTCTCTCGCGCGATTCAAGAGCAACTCGCGCTCTCGGGCGTTTTGCGTGAGCGAAGCCGCACGCTCAATTTCCGCGCGAGCTTCCTCGAAGCGGCCGAGCTTTCTAAGAAATTCGCCGCGCACGCTTGGCAAAAGATGGTAGTTCCGGAGCGAAGCCTCACCGTTCAGCTTATCTACAAGCTCAAGCCCCGCCGCAGGACCGAACGCCATGGCCACCGCCACCGCACGATTTAGTTCCACGACCGGCGACGGCGTCAGCTGCCCCAGTGCTTCGTAGAGGGCTACGATGCGCTCCCAGTCCGTTTCCTCCGCGGTAACCGCTCGTGCGTGACAAGCGGCAATCGCCGCCTGCAGCGCGTACGGCCCTCGCATACCGCCGAGCTTTTCCGCACGCTCGAGCGCCGCGAGGCCGCGACGGATGAGCAGCTGGTCCCATTGCCCGCGGTTTTGCTCCAGCAGCAGAATGGGCTCCCCCGACGGGCCCACGCGGGCCTTCGCCCGTGACGCTTGAATCTCCATCAGCGCCACTAGGCTGTGAACCTCCGGCTCCTGCGCAGCCAGTTCGGCAAGGATACGTCCGAGACGCAGCGCTTCCTCACACAGCGCAGGCCGCATCCAGTCATCACCCGCAGTTGCCGAATAGCCCTCATTGAAGACGAGATAGATTACTTCGAGGACTGACGAAAGCCGCGCCGCAAGCTGTATGCTCCGAGGAACCTCGAACGGAATCTTTTCTTCCGCAAGCGTGCGCTTGGCCCGCACGATTCTCTGAGCCACGGTCGGCTCCGGCACAAGGAATGCGCGTGCGATCTCCTCCGTCGTCAGTCCGCCAAGCAAGCGCAAAGTCAGCGCCACCCGTGCCTCTGTCGAAAGAACCGGGTGGCAGGAGATGAACACCAGCCGCAGGAGATCGTCGCCGATTTCATCGTCGAGAGCAGTTTCGAAATCCGGCACTGCCATCTCCTGCATTGATTGGAGTTCGTGGCCCAGCTCTTTGTGCTTCTGCTCGAGCCGCTTCTTTCGGCGGAAATTGTCGATGGCGCGGTGTTTCGCGGCAGCCATCAGCCACGCACCCGGGTTGTCCGGGATGCCCGACTTCGGCCACTGTTCGAGCGCCGCGACGAGCGCGTCCTGCGCCAGTTCCTCCGCAAGCCCGATATCGCGCACCATCCGCGTGAGCCCGGCGATAATCCTGGCAGACTCAATCCGCCAGACCGCCTCGATGGCGTGATGCGTATTCGTGGTTGTCACGGCTACCCATCACACCATCTTCAATCCGCTTGCGCAAGCAAACGCTGCGGCTATCAGTTCGCGGCCATCCGTGCGTGCGAATGACTCCTACGGTTTGGGAGCGAAGTCCTCAGGCCCCATCAACTGGCGAACCTCGGTCTCGCCCTCCCATCCGGGCCAGTGTTTCTTGTGAAGTTCCATGAACGCTACGGCCCCTTCCAGCGCCTCTTTCTTTGACTTGTATTCCAGAACCGCGAACCCGCCGACGACTTCCTTGGCCTCGGTGAAAGGCCCATCGATCGCGCTTATCTGCCCTTGGGAGAGCCGGACACGTGTGCTTGCGGCAGTCGACGCTAGCCCGCCGCTTAGGACCATCGTGCCGGCTTTGACCGCGTCTTCACCAAGCTTCGCCATCACATCCATAAATCCCTTGGGCGGTGGGCCCTGGTTTTCAGAGTGCTTGACCATCATCATGAATCGCATCTTCTTTTCTCCTTGTTCATAGCTTTAGTAACCGAGCTTTTTCCACGTCCAACAAAAACAACGCTTCATTCGTTCGGGTTCGACAAAGTCGAACCCGAAGGATCTCGACTGAATATGTTCAAGCATTCTCGCGCTGAGATATCCGGACTAGGCTGTTGCGCTCAAGCAGGTATCCGCTTCATAGAGCTGCCGAAGTTCGCACTCGCCCTCGCCCACGGCCTTCAGGAAGTCTTTCGCCAATTGGATGGCCTCTTCCTTGGAGTTTGCTCGCAGGATGGCGAAACCGCCGACCAGTTCCTTCGCCTCTGTAAATGGCCCGTCAGTCACCGTCAAATTCCCGCTCATGTTGCGCACCCGCGCGCCCAGAGCGCTGGGCAGGCAACCCTCCGTGCCCAATAGCCATCCGGCCTTCATGCCCTCCTCGACCAGCTTGCCCATCTTGGCCATCTCTTCTTGCGAAGGAGGAGTGTTTCTCTCAACCGACTTATAAATGCTCAGGAATTTCATACTTTCTTCTCCTTGTTTTGGAATTCTAGGCTCCAGCGGTATCTTGCCGAAGTCTCCTGAACGGATGTGAACTCCCGCTCTACTTACGCGTCGAACAACGAACAGTGAAATCGACAACTCAAACAATCTTTTTTCAGCCCAAAGCGTGCACGGCTAGGGCTTCGCGGCTTTCTTTTGAAGCTCGTCCCGCAACGCCTGCTCGCGCGCCGCATCTTCCGATGGAAGGATCTCGGCCGGAAAGTCCGACACCTCGTACACCTGGCGGATCTCGACCTCAGCGCCCCCATCGAACGGAGCGCGTTTGAGCCATTCCACAGCTTCTTCCATGGACCTTACCTGCCACAGCCAGAAGCCGCCGATGAGCTCCTTGGTTTCGGAGAACGGTCCGTCGATCACCGTGCGTTGTTTCCCAGAAAACCTCACGCGCTTGCCCTTAGAGCTTGGTTGGAGCCCCTCGCCTGCGAGCATCACGCCGGCCTTTACCAACTCCTCGTTGAACTTCACCATCGCCGCAAAGGTTTCCTTGGTTTCTTTAGTTAGCGGAATCCCTGCCTCCGAATTCTTATCCGCCTTGACTAGCACCATGCATCGCATCGTCGTGTCTCCTTATCGTTCGGTTTCGGCCTCAAAGCCGGCTTCAGGTCAGACAACCTGGACCCAGGCTCTACTAACGCGTCGAACGAAGCGCTGCCGAATCGACAGGCTCAGTATCGTTCTCTTAGGTGTATTTGTTAAGCGCTGGCGATAGCTTCACCCTATCCCGTGTAGCTCGTCCCTGCTAGATCGCTGCCTCCAAGACGCTGAGTAGCGGGCCGCAAGTCAGCAAACTGTGCAGGAGCCACCCCAAAAGACCATTTTGCTCAAGAACATATGCCTGCATTGCTTGGCATGCAGAGAGGAGAATGCAGGGGAATATTCCCAGCGTGTCCACTGCGTTTGCGCAGAGGCAGTTCTTCATTTGGCCTACGGCCCAATCCACGTTCCCAAGCAGAACGAGAATTCCGATCGCTACGAGAACTATTCCAGTGATGGACCTAAGTCCCGAAGAATGTGTATGCTGCCTTCCCATATTGACCTCCGAAGGGCCATTTCCCTGCCTCTACTTACTCGTCGAACGGAAGGCCGAAATATCGACAGGCAGCAAATTCTTTTTGGAAACTCATCCCCTTGGCACACACCAGCTTCAAAGGGCGCGAGGCAGTTGCCAGCCAATAGATTCTCATTGGTTGGCTTTTTGCATTTATGGAAGAGATCGAAAACAAATCGACTACTGAACTCGCTTCACTTCAGCGCTGCGTAGGGTCAATAAACCGGCGCGTTGCTTGGAGAATGAAGCAGATAGTGAGTTGTTGGCATTTTCGATTTGTTGTCGAACTAGGACAAGGAGAAGACGAATTGAGTATCGATATCGAAGTAAAACTCGCGTTGTATACTCGAGTGAGCGAGCGGATTCCACCGGGCCACACGGGGCTGCCCACAAACCGCCACTCATCAAGTAACCGTCCCGAAATGAGGCGATTCTGATTAAAAACGTCGGCAGGCGCAATTCATATGTTTTCGCGGCGGGCGGCGGGTTGCAATAATGGGGCGAAAGGAAGCACGGGAGGAATGTCTTGATTTGCTCGCTGGCCATGGGAAAACTGGTCCTCTCCGGCCATATCGACGAGGTTGTGGACACAATCGAAACCAACATCCGACACATCTGAGCCCGCGTCGAAGAATTGAAGCTCGTTTTTCTGACCAATAGAGAGCACTTGCGGCAGGCATCAAGGGTGTATCTTCGGCAAGAGGAACCTATGGATCACAATGAGTCAGTGCGGAAATTCGAGCATTTGATGTTGAAACAGCCCGACCACGCACGCGAAGCAGCGATTGAGCTTGAGGCTTTGGTTTCGCAACTGCCGAGTGAGAAATCTCGAGAGCTCGCGCAACTGCAAGTAAAGGCGAGTCACAAACAAGCCAGGGAGTTTCGCGAACTCGCGCAGAAAGTTCACGAAAGCTAGAAGCAGAGGTCGTCCTGTGGTTCCTTTAAGATCAGACAGCGGACGCCGGAATGTCGGCCCCAGCTGAGCTTCGACCTGATGCCGATCAGACCTCTGCTGCCTCTCGGTATGTTGATGCTGGGGAAATAACAACTTTCCGTAGGGCCTAGCGCTACATCAAAAAGGGGTCTCTCCCCGCTTGAGCGGAGAAATGAGCATCGATGAAAACCCGACGAGAGTTTCTCGCGACGGCGGTGGCTGGCCCTGCTTCACTGGCGGCGAGTTCCGGCCAAGCGAGAGCAACTCCGGCTGGGCTTTCCATTGTGGATGAGGACGGACGGAAAGACAGAGCATTCAATGACTCAGGTTCAGGAGGCCGAGACATCGTTGATAGGGAAGCATAAATTAGCGCAGGTGTCAGGGTTCAGAGATCAGGAAACAGAAATCGGGAACTCCAAAAATCCACACTTGACATCGACGGATAATTCACTACCATTTGGTTGTGGATAAGTTAGATACAACATTTGCGGCTCTGTCTGATCCAACCCGCCGGGCGATGATCGAACGACTCTCCCATGGGCCTGCCTCTGTGCATGGATTGACGGAACCGTTCGCACTTTCGCAGCAGATGATTTCAAAACATATTGCCTACCTGGTGCGGGCTCGGATTGTGATCAAGACGAAGCGTGGAAGAGAGAGCGTGTGCACGCTTAGGCCAGAGGCGATAAAGACAGTCAGCGACTGGGCGATTAGCTATCGCCGATTCTGGGAAGAGAGTTTCGACAAGTTGAGTGTGGTTGTGAATCAAATGAAAAAAGCGGAGGTCAGAGATGACAAAAAACACGGTTAACGAGAAAGAGCGGATGGTTGTCACTAGAGTGTTTGATGCCCCACGCGCATTGGTTTGGGAGGCGTGGACAAACCCGAAATATGTGATGCAGTGGTGGGGGCCGAAAGGTTTTACTGCGCCTTTTTGCGAGATGGATTTTCGCGTAGGAGGAAAATTTCGCTGCTGCATGAGAACGCCGGATGGGCAGGAGTTCTGGAATGCTGGGGAATACCACGAGATTGTTCTGCACGAGAAGATCGTTTCCTCCATGTACTTTTCCGACTCGAAGGGAAACAAGGTTGAGCCTGCGCACTATGGAATAGAACATGAGGCCATAGACGATGCGCACGACGTGGTTATTTTTGAGGATTTTGGAAACGGCCAGACGAAACTCACCTTCATTGGAAATGAAACCATGGAGAACGCAAAAAACAGCGGGCAATTAGAGGGGTGGAATCAGATACTCGATAAAGTTGCCGCAGTTGTTGCGGGGCTAGCGCAGGCGAAATAAGAAGTTGAAGTTTTGATGATCGTCATGCGCGAGATACAGCTAAGGCTGGCGACGGAGGCTTAGTTAGAACGGGCTTCTCGTCGCTTGGCCGAATAGTCGCATTTCCGGCTAAATGACCCTTGGCTTACCTGTTGCCTTCAGGCCAATGCGCTCAGCGACCAATGTTTACCGCACTCAACATTAGTCCTGTGAAACGCCCTTCTGTTGATTGAAGTTGGTGCGAATTAAGTGCGTGCCTGGCAACCAGGAATTCCGTCGCCCCGTTGGATCGAAGAAAAGGTCGCTGAGTTTTTGCTGAACACTTGCTGAACAATAGACTGCAAATGAGGGTATGCCGGTGCAACTGAGAGCCTTGCAACGCTAACAAAACAAATGAAAATCGGTCTATGCGAACAGGTCAGGGTGAATTAGCAAACCGCCGCCTTAAGCCTAATCATGACCCTTGGGTTGTGAACCGAAGGCTGTCCTCACAACCCAAGCTTCGGACGTGGGCTCGATGCTGGGTTTTTTGACTCATCACATTCACCCATTGTCCGAGCTGACCCATCGCGGCTTTTCCGCTCCGCTCAAGTCATTTTGGACCGTTTTGGACCCCATTCAATGTCTATCCCTCAGCGAATCAGCAGCTTAGCGAGCCGTAGCCGTGGGTTCGATTCCCATCGCCCGCTCCATAACTTCCGATGATTCAGTTGACCTTACCCGGCTAAAGCGCTGAAAAACCTTCTGTAAATGGCCTGTTTTGGTGGGGAGTTGGTGGTAAGCCCATCGAATTGGTGGTAAGTTTTCTCGGCGGCGATTTTCACGAAACACTGCACGGCGATAACGCCCACGCCTGAAGGATCGACCTTTAGAATCACGGGGGACTGGAACCTGCTCGGCGGACGTTCGGATGGTGCCCGGGGAAGGAAGTGGACCGAACGTCTGCCGGTTCGATTTGAGTGGTTGGCGGCTGCGTAAGTGTCATGTAAAGCGATTTTGGCACGTGGAGTGAGTTCCGGGAGCGGAGGGGCTATCCGTCCAATTCTTCTCCCTGTCCCCCAATATCGGCGAGGATCATCGCCAACTCCCTTCTCGATGTGCTGGATTAGGTCGCTTGGGCTGGCCACTTTTCATCAATCAAATCCAGAATATGCGCAGCGCGCTCCATAGACCTTTTCGTGTAAATCTCCGTCCAAAATTCCCTGGCCATATTTGGCTTTCCTTCCGCGTCATCCTCCCGGAATACGCAAAACCTGTATAAAAGTGGGCAGCGCGCACCTTTGACAGTCTTTAAGATGCTCGGCGGATGGCGAGATGCAGCGATACTGGCCGATACTCATGGCTGGGCCGGACGGTATCTCTCTTCTCGCCGTTTGACTCTTCTCGTTGCGTCAATGCTAGGAGGTGCCTCTCAGGTTGGATCTCAAGGGTGTTCTCGTTTCTGAGAAGTGGCATAGGCCTTATGCTGAAGCTCTGATGGAAGCTGATCCGGCCAAATCGAAACGGTTAATCGCCGTAGCGAAACGTGCGATCTTTACTTGTTATTTGGAGTTGTGTGTCTCTCGGGTTCCAAGGACCAATATCTCGACCTTCGGCAAGCGGTAAATGCGTTGTCAGAACTGAAGGAAAGCGACCCGACTGGCCCGACGCGCCAGGATTTGGTTGGGTTAAGTCTCGTACAGGGAAGGCCCGATTGTTTGATGCGCCGTTGCCCGCTAGGCTGACTGGAACATAGCCTCTGAAACAGCTGAGAGCGGGTGCTTGTCTGGACACAGGCACCTGCTCTCTCCTTCCCTGCGACCGAAGCTGGCGTCAGTCGGGCGAGATGCGTCATCAGGCTATCGAGCGGCGCCCGGCCGTCCGCGCCGGTCTGATACCTGCGTTTGATCCTATTTGATTTTGCGGGGCCATCTGGCGTTTCTGTGCTCTATTGAACTGCGGAACGCAAGAGCTCTGAGAGAGAATCCTTCCACGTGCTTCTTGTCTCCTTGAATCTTCTCGGTGCGCTCTAGTAGCTGACGCCAGGGGGGATTCGCTAGTATCAGATGCACTCTTTTGCATCCCTGAAAAGCGCGACGCCTATTTGAGTCCGTCGCGCTTTTCCACCCACGAAATGTAACTCTACGTCAGAGCTGGCGAGCCGCGGAGCGGGCGCAAAGCCTTTGTCTGCCAGGTGCGGCTGAGGAAAAAGGGGACAGAATCGTCGAAGTATTGCGTTATAGCTTCCGGGGCGATGAGCGTCGATCGGCGAGAGTGACGATACTTCGCAGCCGGGAACGCAAGACGCGGATGAGGTAGCTCCGTTGCCGGTCAGTGAGTTCAAGCTTCGCTATTGCGCGTTCGGCTCGTGTGAGTAGCGCATCGGCCAGCCTGTCGAAGTCGGAATCCACAGAGCCTTCTTGGGGCGCCCGCGTTTCGGTAGTCCATGCTCTCGAATCTGTGCTGCGACCCATTCCTACGACTCTTTTTCCGAGAGTTCACCGTTCATCTGTTCGCCCCAGTACATCGCCATGCGCACCGCGCTGGCAACCTCGGACGCCTGCTGATCGCTCGTCCCGATGTAGAGCATTGTGAATGAGATGGACGCATGGCCGAACTGCTGTTTGATCAGCGCCAGATTCACGTTGCCGACGACTAGGTGGCTCGCCAGCGAATGTTTTAGTGCGTGCGGGTGTCGTTTGTCTGTCGGTCACTCGACAGACTCGACGATCGTTGCGCCATCATGCTAGTGAGCGGCGCGAGCAATCCGAGCGAGGGTCTGCCATATCTGGGTGGGGCGTCCTACCTGTGCGTCCCGCCCAAAGTGAAAGCTCAAGGTGACGCCGCGGAGACCGACCGGATGAGGGCCGCCTGGATAAGTTTGTCGGGGGGGACGATAGTCCAGCAGACCGCCAGCGGCCGAAGGACCGAGCTCCACGTTCTGCATGTCAAGCGTGCTCGTAAAGCCGTCAAACCGCAAACGTCCGCCCCAGAGTTGCACGAGAGGCAGGATCGACTGCCTGAGAAACAAAGTCTTAACCTCGCGCACCGGCGAAAGGTTCTCGAGGCTATCGTGGCGCCCATAAGCCCCCGCGAGCAGGTAACTGAAATGGACGGCGGATTTTCCGGTGCTCTCGGACAGCGGGAAGGACGGGACGAGCAAGGGGGTCGGTACCGTTCGAACTATCGTCACGATCGGTGAAATCTGTTCTTGCGCCGGGATAATCTGGCGAACGGGCGTTTGTGCTGCCGTCGGCACATAGCTACCCAGAAATACGCCGAGCAGCGGAATGAACCGCTTGTGCACGACCGCCTCCAGTTGCGCGGGGATCCGCTTGTGGTCGCCTGAGAGAGCGGATGAGGGGGACTAGATTGGCGCTAACGAAATAACTTTACTCGGTTGGGCTCTCCCGGTCTGTCCCAATACGCACATGTTAGACCTCTTCCTTCAAGTCGGTTTTGGCCGCTTTTGCGAGTCCGTTTGATATTCTCGTATCGGCCCACCCCGTATGAGTACCGAGCCTCAGGGAGCCGTTTGAGCCGCTTGAAAATTCTCATTACGCCGCGAGCATTCGCCGCGGACCGTCGCGAGCATGCGCGCAGCATCGGGAAGGCTCGACGACGACGAAAGTCCGGATACGCTGATTGAGGAAGCGAACGTGGAACTCGGCGATTCGGTAGAGAAGGTGCTCTTCATCAATCAAGCGCTCAACAACAAGGAGGGCAAATAGCGCGATGCTTTTCAATTACCGCTACGTGAACCATAGCATCGAGCGATTTCAAGAGTATCTGGATCACCTCGTAAAAGAAGTCTGGTGCAAGGCGACCGGCGAATTCTCGCTGGACCTACTCATGATGATCTGCGTGAATTCATCAGGCCCTTTGCGCCTGCGACCCGCACAAACCGCCTGCTACCTACGCCGACATTCATAACATGAGAATCTGCATCCGGACGACATCGACCTCCATATCACCGCGCCCGGACGCGATGAAGAAGTTGAAGGGTGGAAAGAAGTCTTCGGCATCGAGGAGCGCTACAAAGCAAAATTGTGCGGGAAGAATGACGGCAAAGCGTGGCTGCAAAACATCACGGAAGAAGCGGATAACGTCAACCTGACAAGCGATCAACTGTTAGCAATGGCTCTTAGAGCAGCAGACCGATCTCCCTATGATAGCGCCAATTTCCTCAAGAAACCTTTCCTTACGGCCTGCAAGAACGCCCAAATAATCTAAACGAGACAAGAGAACATCGTGCATGTACCAATCCACCTCTTTTGTTACAGTTGTTTCCGATTCGAAGGAGGAACGAAGAATCATGCAGACAGTGCACCTCAATTGGCTGCCCTTTGATACGCCGAAACGCACAGACTGAACGGCTGCCAAGGAAGTACCGGGCCTCTTAGCCAGGGCCCCTGCACGTTTCCTGGTCCGTCCACGGACACATTGTCCGATCACGGCGTTATCAAGAGTTAGCCTGTGTTCTGGCTTTTTTCGAGATCGTTGTCCAGTCCTTGACCTGGTCTCTCCACGCGTCCCGAACCTCCAGATATAATTGTGAGCTTGGACTCGCCCTGACGGCGTAGTTGTCCCCTCCCTGCTGGATTGGGGAAAGACAGACTTGGCAGAAAAGATTCGTCAGCGCCGCATAGTAATACGCGACCATGTGAACTTCGATTGCCTCCGGTGGTTATTCTGCGCTCCCTGGCTCATTGGCGGAGGAACCCGCAACATGGGCGTCTTTCCGGTGATTATAGAGGACGCCATATCCTTAGGCCTTTTCATTTCCTTCGACATACAAGGGACTTTCCTGAGGCGCTTTCGATCGGGTCGGCTCGATTCGGAAGAGTTGGCGCGGACTACCGGGTCATTCAATGATTTCATCCCGGAGAAGGAGACTTGGGGGTACCCGACCAGGTAGCCCGCATTGAGTGGAAATGCGCGTTTCATGCCAAACTCTAAGCGCAAGCTCAAGGTTCTAAGTCCGAGCTAACTCCAAGATGCGGCGGTATATACAGCCCGCACCGATAGTTGGGCGCCCGCGATCTTCCGATTCGCCATTCTCTGCGATGGCAGGAGTCTGCCAGAACTGTGCAAGTCTTTTTCATCTCGTGGGTTCCGTCGTCTACTTTCTGTCCGGTAACGGCGTCGGGAGCTGGATAGCGTGACGGACTTCTTGGCCTCCGTTCCGGGTCGAGATCATCTAGAGTGATTCCGTGCAACTTTCCGGAGCGCAGAGTTTGCGGACGCTGGATACGGATAGGACTCCCACGATGTTGACTTCCGGCCTCCCATGAGCGTACTTTCCTGCAATAACCTTACTGGGCGGGCCCCTTCCACAAATGCAGCTGCGGACGCAAACTCTCTCATCCGGGGGGCAGACGATGATCAAAACAAGTGGCACGGTTGACTCGGTTCTGAAACGCAAAGGGAGCGAAGTCTGGTTTGTCACGCCAGATCAAACCGTGTACGAGGCCATTGAAAGAATGGCCGACAAGACAGTGGGGGCCTTGCTCGTGATCTCGGACGGCAAGCTTGTGGGCATCATCTCGGAGCGCGATTACGCCCGGAAGGTCATCCTCAATGGAAAATCTTCAAGGACGACCCTGGTCAAGGAGATCATGACAAGCCCCGTGATTTTCGTGACCCTTGACCAAGCCGTGGATGAGTGTATGCATCTCATGACGAGAAACCGTATACGTCATCTTCCGATTGTGGAAAACGAGAAGGTGCTCGGAGTTGTTTCAATCGGTGACCTGGTGAAGTGGGTTGTCTCAGAGCAGGAAGAAACTATCGAGCACCTGCAAAACTACATCTCGTCTAAATACCCCACTTGATACCTTTGCCTCCAAGCTGTTTCGGGCCGGAAGGAAGATTGAGTCACTCCACCTGCATCAGTGCCAGAGGTTTCCACGTGGCTTCACCCGTGGACTGCGTTGACGGCGGCGTTTTCCTCAAGCACCTAAAGGTGCCAGAGCAAGTAGGTCGGCCTGTTCGGCGCGAGGCGGAACCTCATGGGAAAGAAAGAGATGCTCCTACGCGGTGGCGGCTCGTGCGGCAGCTTCCACAGTGTAGACCACGACGGCCTTTTTGCCGCCCTTCGCGGCAGTGGCGTGGATGGAATTCAGATTGACACCTTTCGCTGCGAGCTTCTCGAGGTATTGCGCCAGCGCACCCGGCTTGTTAGGCAGATCGTATTGTTCCGCGGGAGTTTCCGCGTAGGCAATCCGGGCCCCGTCGAGGGCTTTCTTGGCGCGCCTGGCATCGTTGACGACGAGCTGAACCGTCCCCGCCGTGCCCTGGGCAGTTCCCAAGAGAGAGAGAATATTCACCTTGGCATTCCCAAGTGTTTTCGCGATTCCTGCGACTGCACCCGGTTGATTGTCAACCGCGATTGTAAATTGTTTGGTTTTGGCCATGTCGGCACCTCCTGCCGTGCTGATCAAGGATTATACGCCTACGGGATATCTGCCAAACTGATCTCAGGTCCGATTCCACTTTTCCGATTACGGCATCGAGCAGGAACAACTCGATGGCAAGGAATCGCTACCAGAGAGTCAGCGTGTTTCTATCCGGTAAGAAAAATGACAAGCGGATTGGACGGTACCGAGAGGACGTGATCGGTCTGGACGGCACGGTGGGGAGGGTTAGGCGCGACGTGATTCTTGGTACGAAACTAGAATTTCCGACGAAACGCCTGGCGCAACGCCGCCTCGACGCCGTTCTGGCACGCATCAACGGTCTCGACTATCGTGCTTCCCGGGTGGCGACGTTCGATGAGTTCTTGGAGCGGTGGAAATAAGAGATTCTGCCGAGCCAAAAACCATCTTCGCAGCGAGCAGTGCGCTCGCATTTGAAATGCTACGTCATCCCTGAGCTCGGCAAAGTTCGGCTTGAGCAGTTCGGGGTGGAGAATCAGCAAACGTTCATCGCGCGAATGCCGACGCGAGCGAGCAAGAAGACTGTCTCGCGCAAGACCGTGCTGAACGTTCTCGGAACTCTGTCTGCCATTTTGACAACAGCACGAGATTGGGGCTATTCATGCGCCGAACTCGACATCAGCAAGCTGCGCCTACCGGCGCGTGGCATGAAGTACGAAGCCCCGTTATTCACGGTTACGCAGCTGCAGAAGATCCTCGCACTCGCGGAAGAACCTTGGCGAACGCTCTACTGCATTTTCACGCTCGACGGACTCCGCGCCGGCGAAGCTCTGGGACTCAAATGGGACGATATCGATCTTGATCGTGGGCTGCTTCATATCCGGCGATCTGCCTGGTACGGGCAGTTGCAGACGGCCAAGAGCGAAAGCAGCGAAACTGTCCTACCTATTCCCGAAGCGCTGGCTTCAGTGCTCAAGAACTATCGGGCACAACCGATTTTGTGAATTGCATTTGAGCTGTTCATGTGACAACCGGATCCTCGAACCGAGAAGAGAAATCAAGTTGAGTACGTTACGGCTCCTTTGTTGAAGCGAAATTCCAGATTGCACGCCCGCCAATAATCCAGCGTGAGTTACATCTAGCCCCGCCCGGTCCGCCAATGTTCGGTGCTAGGGCCTAATACGAGCGAGAATTCGGCAGGTTCCTGCGGAGGCTCTGAGTTTGTCATCAAAAGGTCCAACCTGCATAGGCTGCGCTGGTTAACAGCGGATGGTAGTGGTGGGTTCATCCGCAGTGCACGGGCAAGAGTGACAGTGAGCCTTTCCAACGTGTCGTCACCTACACTCAGGGCGCGCAACACGCACGAGTGGCTGGGCGCATGTGGCCGCTCACCCTTGGCCAGGTAACGGGACACTGGCTCAAGCCGCGGCTCTTGCCGACCGATGATCGATCAGTCTGAGTGTTGTTAGCAGAGCGCCACAGACTGTCATTTCTGACAGGTGCTTCCGAGAAGCATTGCTCCCACTATCAGGAAGCCTTCGAGGCCCGAAAGGGATAAAGAAGCATAAGGAAGGCTCAGTCCGTTTCCTTGCTCAGTAATCACTTTAAGGTGACTGCGCCCCATCGACAGCTCTCGCAAAGAAAGTTCCTCGCATCCGATTACTTTGAACTAGAGGGAGAAAAACCTTGAACTCGACTTTCAGATTTGCACTGCTGAATGGGCTCGCACTTTCCGTGGCTCTTGTAGGAACGGTCCAAGCGCAAACAAAACTGGATCGCACCACGCTTCCTATCCCGGAACCAGACTACCCGCTTAGCACTGTGCTTGACGCCCGCGATGCCACGCCGCCGCCGCGCTTCCAGATCACAGCGCCGGAGGGTGCTCCGAACGTGATCATCGTGTTGATCGACGACATGGGCTTTGGAATGTCGAGCTCCTTTGGTGGTCCGATCCATATGCCAACCGCAGAGAATCTTGCCGCGCAGGGGCTGCGATATAACCAGTTCCACACCACCGCGCTTTGTTCGCCCACGCGGACCGCACTGCTCTCTGGCCGAAACCACCACATGAACAACATGGGGGGAATCACGGAGATTGCCACGGCTTTTCCTGGCAACACGGGGCAGCGTCCGGACAACGTCGCCCCTCTCGCAGAGATGCTGCGCTTGAACGGCTATAGCACCGCCATGTTTGGTAAGAACCACGAGACGGCGGCTTGGGAGGTTAGCCCTTCCGGTCCAACCAACCGTTGGCCGACGCGCTCAGGCTTCGACGAATTCTACGGCTTCATCGGCGGCGAGACGGACCAGTGGGCCCCGAGCCTCTATGAGGGATTGAACCGGGTCGCGGCTCCGCATTATCCCGGTTACAACTTCATGACTGACATGACCAACCACGCAATCGCCTGGATGAAGTTTCAGAAATCACTAACCCCGGACAAGCCTTTTTTCATGTACTTCGCTCCGGGCGCCGTACACGCGCCGCATCATGTGCCGACGGAGTGGATCGCCAAATACAAGGGCAAGTTCGACGGCGGCTGGGACAAGATGCGCGAAGAGACGTTAGCGCGTCAGATCGCGCTCGGCGTGGTTCCACCGGGCACCAAGTTGGCTCCCAAACCAGAGGCTATCAAAGACTGGGACAAGCTAACGGCTGACGAGAAAAAACTCTTTGCCCGCCAGATGGAGGTCTATGCCGGCTTTGGCGAATACTGTGACTATGAGATAGGCCGCCTCTTTGCTGGCCTCAAAGATACCGGCCAGTTCGACAACACTTTGATTTTCTACATTATCGGTGACAACGGAACCAGCGCCGAAGGCGGCATGGTGGGCATGTTCAACGAAATGACTTATTTCAACGGCGTCAACGAGACTGTGCAGGAACAGCTCAAACATTATGATGATTGGGGCGGTCCGAGTACGTATCCGCACATGGCCGCTGGATGGGCCGTCGCAGGTGATACGCCTTTCATGTGGACCAAGCAGATTCCCTCCAACTACGGTGGTACCCGAAACCCAGTAATCGTCTCGTGGCCCAAACACATAACGGCTATCAACGAGGTGCGCTCCCAGTGGCATCACGTTATCGACATTGCTCCCACTGTACTCGAAGCCGCCCACCTGCCGGAGCCGACAAGCGTAAACGGCACCGTGCAGTCGCCGATCGAAGGCGTCAGCATGCTGTACAGTTTTGAAAGCCCTAAAGCGGTGAGTCCGCACAAGGTTCAGTACTTTGAGATTATGGGCAACCGCGGCATATACAGTGACGGTTGGTTTGCTGGCACAATCCACCGGGCACCTTGGGAGCAACTGCCTCGAAGGAAGCTGCAGGATGACATTTGGGAACTCTACGACACGCGCACGGACTTTAGCCTGGTGAACAATTTAGCCGCTGCGAATCCGGCGAAACTCAAAGAGATGCAAGCTCTGTTCATCGAAGAAGCCATCAAAAACCGCGTGCTTCCCCTCGATGACCGCACCCTCGAGCGTCTCAACCCAGCAACGGCGGGTCGACCTGACTTGATGGGGGACCGCACGTCTCTCACACTCTCCGAGGGCATGGCGGGGATGAGCGAAAATGTTTTCATCAACGTCAAGAACCGGTCGCTTTCTATTACAGCTGATGTACAGATTCCACAAGGCGGAGCCAATGGCGTGATTCTGGCTCAGGGTGGCAGGTTCGGCGGATGGAGCCTTTATCTCAAGGACGGCAAGCCAACGTATTGCTACAACTTCCTTGGTCTGCAGGAAACCAAGGTTTCGGCGCCCCAAGTGCTAGCTTCTGGCAAGGCAACTATCCGGATGAATTTCGACTATGACGGCGGTGGCATCGGAAAGGGTGGCACGGCCACGCTGCTGGTCAATGGCGCGAAGGTTGCTTCTGGTCGAATCGAGCATACGCAAGGAATGGTATTCTCAGCCGACGAAACCGCCGATGTAGGCCTGGACGGCGCCACACCTGTGTCAACCGACTACAAAGAAGGCGATAACTCCTTCACTGGAAAAATCCTCAAAGTTGAAATCGATGTAAAGCCAATGGGTGTTGCTGAAAAAGCAGACGCGGACAAGGCCCTACAAGAGGCCAAGCTGAAAAAGGCAATCTCCGACTAGTCTTTCTTACATCGATAAGATGGTCCGCATCGTGAAAACTTCTTTGGAAGTTATCATGGCCCCTTCGAATCCTTCCATTTGGACAATAAGTCGCGTTGCCGGACAAGTGCTTTTGAGTCGATGCGTTTGTCCGGCAGCGACGTCAATCAGGAATTGAATCTAACTAGCGCCTGAGTTTTCTAAGGCGCCTCAGCTATTGCGATTTGCCCGCTCGTGGCCGAATCGGTCCGTAAAGTTCTCGGTGCCCGCAGCATGTCATTTCTGACAGTGGCCGTCAGTGACCGTGGACGATAACCTCCGCCGACGGCCCGAGTAGACTGTGCGGTGTTCACCCTACAAATGTGTGAGACGTTTATTCTGACCTTCCACGGCCGGTGGGGGGGGATCGAAGCCACCAGATCCATGCAGTGGTTTGTGAGCCTCCTGGAAGAACTCGGAATCGAATGAATGAGTTGCAGGCGACATCATCAACCAGCGCGTTTGTCCGATGACCATGACAATGCTCATCGATTGGGCCTGCAAGGAACGTTGCGTGTCGTCCTTCGGCGAGAGTTCCTGAATTTTGTCGGCGAGAACCTCGGTGCCAGCGGAAGTTGGCTCCAATTGCGAAGGGCTGGTACGATCTTTCGACCACATCTGATCTAGAACGCGGACTACAGCGCTGCGGAGCACCTCCCGCGCTTGCTTCGTCTCTGGCCCATAATGTGCCAGCACGCGGTCCAGAAAAACCACCTTGGCGGACATCTCCGTCACCTCGGTACTCTGCGCGTCGTACGAATTTTTCGCCGAAGCAATTAGCAGACCGAGAACAAGAGCTGCCAGTGTTGCAACCAACCCCATACCTGCGTTCACAACCCCTTTCGATTCCAGTTGACTTTACGTGGGTTTGCTCTAGTTTCCAAGGAACTCTCGTCCATCGAAGTCGCAGGCAATGCGAAAAGAATCCAGATTTTACCTTCCTAACGATAGAATGCCCTCCCAGCGGCTGCCTCACTTCATTGACGGATCGAGGTCGCTTGCGGGTTTCTCAGCGCGTAACGGGAGCACATAGATGAAAACGATTCAGGGTCCGGGCATATTTCTTGCGCAGTTCGCATCCGATCGCGCACCTTTCAACACCTTGGATGCGATCTGCGCGTGGGCGGCGAACCTCGGTTACACCGCCGTGCAGATTCCATCATGGGACGCGCGCCTGTTTGATTTGAAGCGCGCTGCCGAAAGCAAAGCGTACTGCGACGGAGTCGCCGCAATAGCCGCGCAGCACAACCTCGTGATTTCGGAGCTTTCGACCCATCTACAAGGTCAGCTTGTGGCCTGCCATCCCGCTTACGATGCGATGTTTGATGGATTCGCCCCGCAGGGCCTTCATGGCAATCGAAGCGCACGCCAGGTGTGGGCCGTCGAGCAATTGCATTTCGCAGCGCGGGCTTCCGCGCATCTAGGCTTGAAAGCTCACGTCACGTTTTCAGGGTCGTTGGCGTGGCCGTACATCTACCCCTGGCCGCAGCGCCCCACCGGCCTCATTGAAACTGCCTTCGAAGAGCTCGCAAAGCGATGGCTCCCCATCCTCAACGCTTTTGACAAAGCCGGAGTCGATCTTTGTTTCGAGATTCATCCTGGGGAAGATCTTCACGATGGGGCGACGTTCGAGATGTTTCTGGATCGCGTGCGTCAACATCCTCGCTGCAACCTGCTTTACGATCCCAGTCACTTTGTGTTGCAACAGCTCGACTATCTCCAATTCATCGATTTCTATCACTCTCGCATCAAGATGTTCCATGTAAAGGACGCGGAGTTCCGTCCGAGTGGCAAACAGGGTGTTTATGGCGGCTACCAGCCGTGGTTGCAACGCGCAGGCCGGTTTCGCTCGCTGGGCGATGGCCAAGTGGATTTTCAGACTATCTTTTCAAAGCTCACTCAACATGATTTTCCGGGATGGGCGATTCTCGAATGGGAGTGTTGCATCAAGAGCAGCGAGCAGGGAGCAAGAGAGGGCGCGCCTTTCATCCGGCGCCATATCATCGAGGCGGCAAAGAGTTCGTTTGACGATTTTGCCAGTTCGGGCGCGGATCAGAAGGCTATCCGCGAGATTCTCGGTCTTTAGCACGAACAAGTTTAGGCGCGCTTGCATAGGCTGAGTATGGTGCTCAAACGACTGCCAACATCCCAGCCAAGTGTTGTGCGCTCCGGAATAAATCTGAACTCTCTACTTCTTTGCGAAAATGGCTTTGGGAATCATGCAATGCACGCCCTTGCGGATGTCCACCACCTGCGAGACGCGGCAATCACCGACGATCGAAGTGAGTGAGTAAGCCTCTTGCCGCGACATCGGCACCATCTTCTGTTCCGCCAGAAAACTTACCGTCTCGCGCACCGCAATCTTCATCGCTTCGTTCAAGTCCTCGTCGAATCCCATGAATATCCAGTGCGTCGATGTCTCCGCCCGCGGCCAATCGATGTGCAAATCGTTTCGCACAATGGGCTGGACTTCAATCTCTTTATACGAACATTCCAACGCAGTCAGATTCACTTCGCCGCCGCCCTGCAAACAATGCGAGTCTCCCGTCCAGATCAAGCCGCCTTTCTGAAACACGGGCAGGAAGAGCGTTGAGCCGGCTTGCAATTCGTTCACGTCCATATTCGACCCGTTCTTCCACGGCCGCAGCGTACTGGTGCGGCCCTTGGCGTCGTGAATCGGAGGGCCTGCGTTCTCTCTTGGCTCGTTGGGATCTGGGCCGACCGCGATGGTTCCGGGAAACGGCTTCAACGTGAGTACGATTCCAGGCTTAAATTCCGTGGTCATCGTGGCCGAATCGAGCTTGAAATATTGCACATGCCCTTCGGGAAACTCCGACGCCAGCAAACCGACGGTGGGGAACTGCCGCCCGGGAAGATTGAAATTGAAACCGGACTGTTTCATAACGATTTTCACGATGCGGATTTCCATTGTGTCGCCTGACTCCGCGCCGTTCACATAGATTGGTCCCGTTACCGAATGCGGCCCGCCGCCGGGATTCGCAAGCCGCAGCTTCACAATGTCCTCCATCGAAGCACCTGGCCTGTTCTCGTCCATCGCATGGCTCAGCGTTTCGATCGAGACAGTGTCTCCGGAATCGACCACGGCTTTTGGTTTTTCAGCGGGATCGAGCCAGCCCCACTGCACGGTGTCTTTATTCGCCGGGAGAACATGATGCTTGCCCTTGGGCTCTTGCTCGGCATCTTTTCTCGCGGCGCTCCTCGTCTGGGCTCCCGCGCACACTGAGCCAGCAGCAATCAGCAAAGCAGCGGCTAGAATTCTCTGCAATGAGATCATTCTTCGACTCCTCATTGTTCGGATTCTCCGGTGGAAAACGTAAGTATAGATGGCGAGCGCTCAAGAAGCGCGGAGAAAAGCGATGCGATGCAGGGGGCGGGCCACGGGGAAGCTGCATCGGATTAGAAAGATCACATCATTTCGTCGGCCTCGACGAAGGCCGTTTGTGATTGCAGTCCATGCCCGGTGCGTGCCCCGGCAAACGATCCGCGCAGTCTGCGATCCAGAACGTTTGCGTTATAATTTAATTCTAAGCAATGAACGCCAAGACTTCACCACCGACCCTTTCCGGCTTGGAATGGGCTCACCCGCTTGTCCGCGATTGGTTTGTCGGCCGCTTCGGCACGCCGACCGAGCCTCAACAAGCAGGCTGGCCCAGCATCCTGTCTCGAGAAACAACTCTCATCTCGGCTCCCACTGGTTCCGGTAAAACGCTGGCGGCATTTCTAATTTGCATTAATCGCTTGGTACACAAAGCTCTGAGCGGAGAATTAACGGACCGGACCGAGGTTCTTTATGTCTCGCCGCTCAAAGCCTTAAGTAACGACATTCAGAAAAATCTGGAAATTCCCCTCGCTGAAATCCTGCAACTCGCTGGCCAGCGCGGATTCCTCATGCCAGAAATTCGCACTGCCGTCCGTACGGGAGACACCCTCGCGCACGAACGCCGAGCCATGTTAGTGCGTCCACCCCACATTTTGGTTACGACTCCCGAATCCCTCTACATCCTCCTGACCGCTGCGAAAAGCCGCGACGTCCTGCGAACGGTCGAAACGGTCATTGTGGACGAAATCCATGCACTTGCCGACGACAAACGCGGCGCGCACCTCGCGCTCTCCCTCGAGCGCCTCGACCACTTGGCCGGCAAACCTTTGACGCGCATTGGTCTTTCCGCTACCCAAAAACCGATTGAACTGGTCGCCGATTTTCTGGGCGGCACGGCTCGGCCGGCCCCGGTCATTGTGCAAATAGGCCATCGCCGCGAGCTAGATCTCGCTGTTGAAGTTCCCGGAAGCGAACTAAGCGCTGTCGCCTCCAACGAAATGTGGGGCGAAATCTACGACCGCATCGTCGCACTTGCCACGCAGCACCGCTCAACGCTCATCTTCGTCAATACGCGCCGTCTTGCCGAGCGCATGGCGCATCACCTCGGCGAACGTCTGGGACAGGACGCCGTCGCCACGCATCACGGCAGTCTCTCGCGCAAGTTGCGCCTTGTCGCCGAAAGAAAACTCAAGGCAGGAGAAATCCGCGCATTAGTCGCGACCGCCTCCCTCGAGCTGGGGATCGATATCGGCAGTGTCGATCTGGTTTGCCAGATCGGCTCTCCTCGGTCTATTTCAGTGGGTTTGCAACGGATCGGCCGCGCCGGTCACTGGCGCGGAGCGATACCCAAAGGGCGCATTTTTGCCACTACGCGCGATGATTTGCTGGAATGCGCGGCGCTGGTCCGGGCGATCCGCCAAGGTGATCTCGACCGCATTGCCATTCCCGAAGCACCTTTGGACATTTTGTCCCAGCAAATCGTGGCGATGTGTGCCGCCGAAGATTGGAAGGAGGAGGAACTCTACCAATCCGTCCGCCAAGCTTTTTCTTATCGCAATCTTTCCCGCCAAGACTTCGACGCGATTGTCGAGATGCTTTCCGAAGGCATTGCAGGTGCCCGCGGGCGTTACGCTGCGTACTTGCACCGCGATCGTGTCAACGGCATGCTCCGCGCGCGCCGAGGCAGCCGCCTCGCGGCCATCACCAGCGGCGGCGCCATCCCAGAAAATTCTCTGTACACCGTTGTCGCACAACCCGAAGCCACCGTTGTTGGCACTGTCGACGAGGACTTCGCCGTCGAAAGTCTAGCTGGCGACATCATGCTTCTCGGAAATACTTCTTGGCGCATTCGTCGCGTGCAAGCCGGAAATGTTTTGGTGGAAGACGCGCAAGGCGCGGCACCCAACGTGCCGTTCTGGCGCGGCGAGGCGCCATCGCGCACCGACGAGCTCTCCGCCCACGTCGCGGAGTTACGAGAGAAGATCAGCGCGTTAGTCCCTCGCGCCACCTCGGAGAACACCAGCGCACAAACTGCTGCCGGCGTTGCTGCCGCTGTGAACTGGCTAAGACTCGAATGCAGCCTCGATGATGCCGGCGCCGAACAGTCCGTCGAATACGTCGTGGCTGGTCGTGCGCTCCTTGGAGCGGTCCCCACACAAACCACGGTCATCGCCGAGCGCTTCTTCGACGAAAGTGGCGGCATGCAACTCGTGATCCACGCCCCCTTCGGCGGCCGCATCAACAAAGCCTGGGGACTCGCACTTCGCAAGCGTTTCTGCCGCTCGTTCAATTTTGAGCTGCAGGCCGCCGCCACCGACAACGGTCTGAATATCTCGCTCAGTGAACAACATAGTTTCCCTCTCGCTGACGTATTTCATTTCCTCCACCCAAATTCATTGCGTTCCCTTCTCGAACAGGCCGTCTTAACGTCGCCGCTCTTCACCACACGCTGGCGCTGGGACGCCGGGCGCGCCCTTGCGCTGCTTCGATTTCGCGGCGGCAAAAAAGTTCCGCCGGCGATACAGCGCATGCGCGCAGATGATTTGCTCGCGGCCGTGTTTCCCGAAGGGCAAGCTTGCCAGGAAAACATCGAGGGCGATATCACCATCTCCAATCACCCGCTCATCCGCGAAGTGATGAAGGACGTCCTTACCGAAGCGATGGACATCGAAGGTTTCGATCGCGTTCTCCACGGCATCGCCGACGGCCGCATCACTTGCCTCGCTGTTGATACGCCGCAGCCATCGCAATTCTCCCACGAAATCCTGAACGCCAATCCCTATGCGTATCTCGATGATGCCCCGCTGGAAGAGCGCCGCGCGCGTGCCGTCGAGATGCGTCGCGTCCTTCCCGACGCAGTGCTCGGAGAAATTGGCCGTCTCGATCCAGGTGCCATCGCCGAAGTCTGTGACGACGCCTGGCCAGATGTTCGCGACGCGGAAGAACTCCACGACGCCTTGCTGACTCTGATCGCGCTGCCTGCCCGCCAGCAAACAGACGCACGCGTCGTCAACCGCTTGCACGGCAAACTGCAGCAATCGCTTCCCGCGTGGAACAACTTTTGTGAACAATTGGCACAAGATCGTCGCGCATTCCGAATACATCTCGGAGGCGAAGTCTACTGGGTTGCGGCCGAGCGCATGCGCACGTTCGCGCAAGGTTTCCCCTCGGCGGGCTTCGTCGAATTCCCTCCAGACTTCGAATCGCCGTCTGCCAATAACAGGGAAGACGCTCTCGTCTCTCTTGTAAGCGGCTGGATCGCTCACAGCGGCCCAGTCACCGCGAACCAACTCGCCACGCTCCTGGCGCTCCCTGCTTCAGACATCGATGAGTCACTTATTCGCATAGAATCGAGCGGCGTCATCCTCCGCGGCAAGTTCACCGATGCAGCCTCGCACGAAACCGAATGGTGCGAACGCCGCTTGCTCGCCCGCATTCACAAACTCACGCTCGGCGGGCTCCGCAAGCAGATTCAGTCCGTGACTCCCGCCCAATTAATGAACTGGCTGCTTCGCTGGCAACACGTCGCTCCAGGCACGCAACTTCTCGGCGAGCGCGGCACCCTCGAAGCGATTTGTCAGCTTCAAGGTTACGAAGCCCCCGCGAATTCCTGGGAACGCCAAATCCTCATGCGTCGCATCGCCGATTTCGATCCGACGATGCTGGACAATCTTTGCTTGACGGGCGCCGTAGGCTGGGGCCGCCTCTCTCCACATCCTGCGACGCTAGAAGCCGTCTCGGACACGAAACGCCGCGTCATACCCACAAGCGTCGCTCCCATCACCTTCTTCGTGCGCGAAGAAGCCGAGTGGATGATCCCACGCCGGGAAACCGGCGAGGCAGAAGTCACGGGCCTCGGTGCCGACGCCACTGCCGTTCTTCAGTTTTTGCGTCAGCGGGGCGCTTCGTTCTTCCCGGACATCGTGCGCGGCGTCGGTAAATTAAAATCGGAAGTAGAATCAGCACTCTGGGAACTCGTCGCTGCCGGTCTGCTCACGGCGGACGGTTTCGATAATCTGCGCGCGCTCATCGATCCCAAGCGCCGCTCCGGGCAGGGAATCGGACGAACCTCGCGTCCGCGTCACAGCGCCGGTCGTTGGTCGCTGCTTTTCTCCGGCGAGGTCCATGATCGCACTCGAGCCCTCGAAGCCACCTGCTGGATGCTTCTGCGCCGCTACGGAATCGTCTTCCGCGAGCTTCTGACGCGCGAAACTAATCTCCCCAAGTGGCGCGAGCTGCTAATCACTCTGCGCCGCCTCGAAGATCGCGGCGAGGTTCGAGGCGGTCGCTTTGTAAGTGGCTTCCTCGGAGAGCAATTTGCTCTCAGCATGGCCGTCGACTCATTGCGCGCCCAGCGCAATCAGCAACCCACCGGCGATCTGGTCACCATTTCCGCTGCCGACCCACTGAATCTCGTTGGTATCGTTGTTCCAGGCGAACGCGTCGCCGCTAACTCCGGCAAGCTGGTCGCATTTCGCGAGGGTGTCGCCGTCGATCCAGCCGAACACGCGGCTGTTATTCGAATGCCCCTCGTCCGCTGAGATTTGTCGCGCTTTATATGGGTATTCTGCAGCGGGGAGGCTTAGTTCGTACTATTCCTCCCAGCTCCGATTTTATCCCAACGACAAGAAGAGTAAGAATGCGGGTTGACTCTGCCCCCGTCAGAAGGCACGATTTAATTGCTGACACAATCCTTCCACTCCCTAGCCCTGGTTGGCTTCATGTCCAATTTCTAACTTGCGGCTACCTATGATCAAGAAAACACTTCGCGCATTTTCTCTGTTGTGTTTCAGTTTTCTCCTTGCGGTCTCTGCGCTTGCACAGTGCAAGGACCATCTCTGCCAGAGCCTGCAGAACATTCTTTTCGCGGCGGCCACGGACTTTCGAGAATATCGCGCGAACAGGACGGCCGCTCCCGACCTCTCGATCGAAGGAGCGAAGGTCCCCTGTCAAATGTCGTCCTGGGCGAACAATGTGCCGATGTATATCTGCTACGCTCAAGTTCCGTATCCCAGCGCGGAAAGCTGGTACGCAAACACGCTCGCGTCCCTGCGAATTCTCCAGCCAGCGTGGCAGTTCAAGATCGACTCGCCGGTTGCCGACCATTTTGTCGACGCCGGCCCTCCGGATTGTGTGGTTCCGGCCACCGAGGGACCGTTCCTAGGACATTGTCCGATTCATCTGCAAATCACAAAACAAGCCGATGGAACGGCGAAGGCCTATCTTTGGACGAGTTCGCTCTCCTCGCCCTATCTGGTCAACCGCCCTCCGGGTCCTCCTCCGAAAGCGGCCCCGGCCCCCATTGCCGGTGGTTGCGATGATTTGTGCCAGGGCCTTAAGAAAGCGTTCGAGGCTCGCGCGACCGCCTTTGAAGGGATCCGTGCGGCCAATCCAAGCGGCGGTGTGTCGCAGGCCACAGTCGAGCTTGCGGGGGCGGCGGAGTGCGCTGTCAACGCGACATCAAAGTCTCATTCCAATGAGGCCGGCACGCAATTTGTGTGTTATTGGCTGGAAGCTTCCCCTTCCGCCGCCGACACAAGATTCCGCGATCTCGTCGCGCGTCTCCAGGTTTTGGCGCCCTCAAATTGGTCGATCAGTCAGAATGATCAGTCGGAGGAACTCACTGGTGCCAAGGTGAAGGCTTGGTGCGCCGTCGCTCCTGATACCAAACAAGAAGTGTGCGTCTACATTTCAGGCGAATCCGTAGGCCTGCACATCAAAACGTGGAATTAGATTAGTCCGCATTTCCCACAACAATCTACCTCCGAGGGGAGCCCCTCTTCGCTTCTGATTAGGCTATGCACGGAGTACATTCCAAATCGCGCAAATCTCGGCGAACCCCTGTATGGCGGCACAGAATTATTCATGAAAATATCTTCTCGAAGGAAGCCGGTCCCGACAACACGGACTCCGGAGGAACCATGATTCAGAATGTTTCAGGCGGACATTGCGTCGTTTCAGAAAAGGGGAAAAATCTAGGCGGTCCCTACAGAACAAAAAAGAAGCCGAGAAGCGGTTGAAGCAAGTGGAATTCTTCAAGCACAACAAAGAAGACCTAGCTGCCAGTGAGGGCCTCAAAGACGCTCGCCTCAGGCAAGTCCACTGTTACGCCGATTTCGCCAACTGACCCAATTCACGCATTTTGCGGCCATCTACTTTCACCGCGGCGGCCGCGATGTTTTCTTCCAGGTGTTTTACACTCGACGTCCCTGGAATCGGCAGCATAACTGGTGAACGCCACAACAGCCACGCTAGCGACAATTGAGATGTCGTAATCTTAAGCTCCTCTGCCGTTCGCGCCAGCTTGCCGACCGGAGCCGCCAATTCGCCGGCTCCCAGTGGGAACCAGGGAATAAAACCGATATTCTCGCGTTCGCAATAGTCCAGGACGTCCTCGGCCGCGCGGTCCGCCAAGCTGTAACGGTTCTGCACTGAGACGATAGGCACGATGGTTCTCGCATGCTTGGTCTGCGCAGCGCTGACTTCCGAAAGCCCTATGTGTTTGATTTTCCCCTGCGTCTGCAAATCTTTCAGCGTTCCGAGCTGGTCTTCCGCTGGATACGCTGGATCAATCCGGTGCAGTTGATACAAATCTATCCGTTCCAGCTTCAATCGCTGCAAACTTCCTTCGCACGCTTTGCGCAAATGCTCTGGCCGCCCGTTCATCCTCCACTGATCAGGCCCCGTACGGTCAAACCCCGCCTTCGTCGCGATCAACAAGCCCGCGGGATACGGATGCAGCGCTTCCGCGATCAGCCTTTCGCTAACATGAGGCCCGTACGAATCCGCGCTGTCTATAAAATTGATTCCCAGCTCGACCGCCCGCCGAAGTACCCGAATGGCCTCGTCGTGGTCCTTTGGCTCGCCCCAGATTCCTTTGCCGGTAATTCGCATTGCTCCAAATCCTAGCCGCCACACAGACAAGTCCCCACCTATCCGCAACTCGCCGCTTTTGGCGGCCGGCAAATCCTTGCCCGAAATTCCTGTCCCGCTCGCTGTCGTTGTTTTGTTGCTCATCGTTTTTCCCTGGTCTTTCAATTTCAAAGATTTCTGTGCCCTAGCTGGAGCGGCGTCAGGTCCTCTTCCTGAAGAGGGCTGATCTTTCCGCGCTCGTTCCCGTTTGAAGGAACCGCATCAATACAGCAACTATTGGATGCACGAGCTATTCGAGAAGGCGTATAGATCCTTTCAGCAAAAGTTGTACCAGGCAGCGCTCCGATTTTTGGGTGAGTCTTTCAAATGCGGCACAGTGCTGCGGCCCCGGCGATACCAGCGTCCGACCCATACTTTGCCAGGACCATTGGCATCTCCGCACAGCGTTGATTCACGCACCACCTCGGCAACTGCTTGCGGATGCGCCCGAAAAATCCGCTCATCAGTTCGGCCAGTCCTCCGCCAAAAATAAGGATATCGGGCTCAAGCAGATCAATGACGTTTCCGGCCCAGATCGCCAGGAAGTCCACAGTCTCTCGCAGCACCTCAGCGGCAAGCGGATCACCCTGGCGAAACGCTTCCGCTACAATCTCGGCGTTCACTGCATCGAGATTGCCGCCAGCAAGGGCAAGCATTCTCGGTTTTGCTCGAAGGGCCTCAGAGGTACCCGATCCTGCCTGATGCAATCCCGCAAGCTGTTCTCTTGCGCGCCGTGCGATCGCTGGGCCGGAGCACAATGCCTCCACACATCCGCGCTTGCCGCAACCACATTGTGGTCCGCGATAATCGATCGTCACGTGCCCGCCCTCGGCAGCGCTCCCCGTTCGCCCGTGATAAATTTTCCCGTCAAAAACGATCCCGGTGCCAATTCCCGTACCCAACGTAGCGTAAAAAACGTTTCGATATCCAACTCCGGCGCCCCAGATCGCCTCAGCAAGTCCTGCCGCATTTCCGTCATTATCCATTCGTGCGGAAAACCCAAAAACGTGCTGCACTTCCGCGGCCAACGGAAAATTCCTCCAGCATGGGACATTGGGCGGATTGAGGATCACTCCAGTCGCAGGATCGAGCGGACCCGGCGCGCAAATTCCAATTCCCATCAAACTTGTCCGCGCCTCCGGCCGAGCCGCAAAGACTGCTTCGATGGCGGATTGGACCGCGCCAAATCCTTCGGTCGCACTTCCATGCGCACGCATCGCCATGCGCGTTTGAAAAAGAATAGTGCCTTCGGTGTCTACAAGACCCGCAGCCACTTTCGTTCCGCCGATATCCACACCAAGCGCAAATTTGCGGGCCGCGTGCAATGTTTATGTCCTAAGGCTTTAGCAGCGAATCACTCAATGCCCAAGCGACGCTGCATCTCTTCGAGCGTGAATCTCTTTGTCTCCGGATAGAAGAAAAGCACGACGAAGAATTGCAGCGCCATCATGCAAGCAAAGACTACGAACGGAGCGCCCGGGGACTTCGCAAAAAGTACGGGAAATGTCCACGAAACAATCGCGTTCATGATCCAGTGGGAGGAACTGCCGACGCTCTGCCCCTTGGCGCGCACGCGATTCGGGAAAACTTCGCCTATATAAACCCAAATGACCGCACCTTGCGAAATAGCAAAAAAGCCGATGTACGCGACGAGCAGCCACAGAAGGTATTGTTGGTGGCTGTGCGTGAGGAAGATGGCGGCAAGTCCTGACAGGCATCCGACCAAACCGACCGATCCGATCAAGAGAAGCGTCTTGCGCCCGAGTTTATCGATGACCGTCATCGCGAGAATGGTGGCGAACAAGTTCATCGCCCCAACAGCCACGGGACCCAATTCGCCGGAAACCTTCGTGAATCCGGCCGCGGCGAAAATATCATTTAGATAGTAGAGAATGGCGTTGATGCCGGCGAGCTGGTTGAACAGCCCAATGGTGATGGCTAGGAAGATCGGCAAGCGGTATTTCCAGGAAAACAGCGGCTCCGATTTCTGCGCGCGCTCGATGTGAATGGAATCGACGATCTCGCGAAGCTCCCCCTCCGCATCCTGCGAACCCATCATTTGCAGCACGGAGCGCGCCTCATCAATGCGGTTCTGCGTGGCCAGCCACCGCGGGCTTCGTGGTATACCAAAAAGCATGATCAAAAATAGCGCCGCGGGTATGGCAGCCACGCCAAACATCCATCGCCAATCGTTCGCGCCGAGTCCCAACTCTGCAATGCGGTAGTTTGAAAAATAGGCGAGCAGAATCCCAATGACGATGTTGATCTGAAAAAGCCCAACGAGCCGTCCGCGCCATTTGCTAGGAGCGATTTCTGCGATGTAAACGGGACCTAGTACGGAAGATCCGCCGATACCCAGGCCGCCGAGAAAGCGGGATGCGACCAGAATGGGCCAGTTGAACGCCAGGGCACATCCAAGCGCTGACAGAATGTAAAACACGGCGAGCACACGCAGCGTCTCACGGCTCCCGTATTTTTGTCCGATCACGCCTGCGCTCATCGCACCAATCACCGTTCCCCAAAGTGCGATGGAAACGGTCAGACCCAAAGATGACGGAGTCAAATTAAAAATAACGCCAAGCTGATGCGTGGTTCCGGCGATAACGGCGGTATCGAAGCCGAACAACAATCCGCCGAGCGCGCCGACGGCGGTTGCTTTGGCGAGATTGGCGTTCATCTCTCCGGGCTCGCTGAGAAAAATATCATCTGCGTTTCCCCTAAGGATCTCTCGCTAGGGCTGCACGTAGAACACGCTCATCGTCCGATAAAAATTCCAGACGTCCACTTTGGAGGACATTTCGAAAGGAGAATGCATTGAGAGCAGCGGCACCCCGAAATCAATCACCTCCATGTCTTCGCGAGACATGAACCCGCCGATGGTACCACCGCCGCCGACATCTACTTTATAAGTGTGGGTCTGCCAGGGTATGCCATTGCGGTCCAGCAGACCGCGGATCTTGGCCGTAAATTCAGAAGGGGGATCGAACCCTTCTCCGTAGAGCTTTATCGTCACGCCGTAACCGAGACGCGCCGCGTTCGTGGCCTCCGAAGTGGAAGGAAAAATGGGGTTCAGGCTGTCATTGGCGTCGGCGGAAATCACTAGCGAGTTATGCAAGGCGCGACGCAAATCCAGATCGTTGTATGCCGAGCCGCGCTGCGCGCCGATGAGCCGCGCAATCGTCGAGTTCAAAAATTGCGAGCCTGCTCCTGTGTTGTTTACAGAGCCGACTTCCTCGAAGTTGGAAAGATAAGCAAGCGCCGTAAATTTCGGCGTGCCTTGGAGATCGCTGATGGCACGCGCTGCGCAATAGGAGGAAACGCGATCGTCTTGCCCATACGCGCCGATCAGTCCACGGTCAAAACCAACGTCCGCCGGATGCGAAGCGGGGACCAACGCAAGCTCCGCGCTCACCAGGTCTTCTTCCTTAATCTTGTAGGTCGACGTCAAAAGTTGCGTGACTTCCACGGCGACCGATTCCTTCTCTCCGGGAATGCTGCCGATAACGGGATCGAGCTCTTCGCCCTGCAGCACATTGGTATACGTGCGCGTTCGCAAATCTGCATCCGAGTGCGGCGCGGCATCCGGAATGACAAAAACAGGTTCGCCGGGATTCAGGCCGATGGATACATCGATGGTGCGCCCATCGCTCGTGTCGATGCGCCCAACGAGCGCGAGCGGAAGGTTCGACCACTGATATTTCTTAATTCCGCCGTAATATTTCGTTTTGAAAAGCGCGAAGCCCCCGGCGGGATAAATCGGGCGTCCCTTCAATTCGATATGCGGGCTGTCCTGATGCGTCCCGACAACGCGCGAACCATCCACGATGGGCTCGGAGCCAATTACTGCAAGGATGAGGCTGCGGTCGCGATTCGGAATGATGAGCCGCGCGCCAGGTTTCACCTGATCGAGTTTGCTGAATTCCGCGAAGCCGGCAGCGCGCGCACGGCGAATTACTTCGCGCGTCGATCCCAGCGCCGATCTCGCTATGTTCAGATAGTTCTTGTAGTCCTCGGAGAAATCTTGAACTAGCTTGCGATCTGCGGGCGTGAGCAAAAGCCACGAAGATTTTTTCTTTCCCCAGGCGTCGCCCTCATTCTGCGCTAAGAGCCTTGGGGAAAAGCTTGCGCCGAGACTGATCAAAATCATCAGCAGAAAAAGCCGTCGCGCCCAAATCTTCATCCTTCGTTCTCCTCGTCCCTCACCGTCGCTCGGCGGGGCTTCGAACCTGCCAGCACGCAGGGAAGGAGGATGGTACCTCAAATCCGGCGGACGAAGTGCCACCGGGCAGATTTGGGAACTCGCCGGCGTTTCTGTATGATTTTATCCCGTGAACATTTTCCTGAGCGATGTTGAGGCGCGAGCCCTGGGCTGTTTGGTGGAGAAGGAAATCACCACGCCGGAATACTATCCGCTTTCGCTGAACGCCTTGGTTCATGCCTGTAACCAGAAATCGAATCGGGATCCACTCATGAATCTTGAGGAAGACACAGTGCGGCAGGCTTTGCGCACGTTGAGCGAACAGGCGCTCACCAGGTCGGCGAGCGGGGACAGCCGGGTGGCGAAATACGAACATCGTCTCGCGGATACTTTCAATTTTACACGACCGGAGACGGCGATTCTGTGCGAGCTGTTGTTGCGAGGCCCGCAGACGCCAGGAGAATTGCGGAGCCGGGCCGAGCGCATGCACCCATTTGAAGATTTGAGCGTGGTGCAGTCAACGTTGAAGCATCTGATGGAGCGCGATCCGCCGCTCGTAAAGTTGCTGCCGCGTCAGCCAGGCAACAAAGAAGCGCGCTATGCGCATCTATTATGTGGAGACGTGGAAGTGCGCGAAGCGACGCCCGTAAAGGCGGTGGCCATATCTGGCAGCTCCGCGGAAAACGCACGCGTGACAGCGCTGGAAACCGAAATATCGACTTTGCGGAAAGAAATTGCGGATTTGAAGAGCCAGTTTGCGGAGTTTCGGAAGCAGTTTGAGTGAGAAGGATGAGATCGGACATGAGCGCTGCTAGCGTCCGGGCGCACGACCCCTCAGCGGAAGTGCCGTACAACCGAGAGTGGTAGGAGTTCTCTTTTTTTGCGGGAAGGGTTGACACGAGCCCGTCTGACTTCATAACATGAGGCTTCGCGCTTGAGAAATTGAATCTGCTTGGGGCGGTTCGAAACGTTGTGCATCTCGCTGCAAGAAATAAAAATACATGATCACTGTTAAAGAGCTTACGAAGAGGTACGCGCGCAACACGGCCGTCGACCACATCTCCTTTGAGATCCAAAAAGGCCAGATTGTCGGCTTTTTGGGGCCCAACGGAGCGGGCAAAACCACGACGATGCGAATGTTGACGTGTTTCATGCCGCCCACGGCGGGCACCGCCACCGTGGCTGGATTCGATGTGCTCGAAGAGCCGATGGAAGTGAAGAAGCGAATCGGCTACCTGCCGGAAACGCCGCCCGTGTATCCGGAAATGCGGACCGGCGAATATCTTGAATTTGTGGGCAGGTTAAAAGGGTTGTCGAAGTCCGAGCTGGGCAAGCGAGTGGATTATGTTTGCGAGCGCTGCGCAGTTGCCGACGTGCGCGAGAAATTAATAAGCAAGCTCTCCAAGGGCTACCGGCAACGCGTCGGACTGGCGCAGGCCATCATCCATAATCCGGACGTGCTTATTTTGGACGAGCCTACTGCTGGCCTCGATCCCAAGCAAATCAATGAGACGCGGGATTTGATCAAGAGCCTCGCCGGGGATCACACGATCATTTTGAGCACGCACATTCTGCCGGAAGTGGAACAGACGTGCGAGCAGGTGATCATCATCGCCAAAGGGAAGGTGATCGCGACAGACTCGGTCAGCAATTTGCAGAACCGGGCGCGAGGCGTCGAATCGGTGCTGCTGGAGGTCGCCGGGCGAAATGGAGAGGTCGATCCTGCGGTGGTGCAGACACGGCTCGAGAAAATTACAGGCGTTAGCAAGGTGCACTTTAAGGAGAAACGCCAGACGCGGAATATTTTCGAGATCGAGAGCGTGAAGGACAAGTTGGTCCGAGGTGATCTGGCACGCGCGGTCGTGGAAGCGGGATGGGACCTGAACGAGTTGCGGTCCTCGGCGATGAGTCTTGAGGAAGTTTTCTTGCAGCTCACCGGCGATCATTCAGCCGCTCCGGCGGAGGATGCGGCGGCAAAGGGGGCGGGCAAGTGAGAAATATTTGGACGATCTGGCGAAAGGAAATGCGCAGTTATTTCGTGTCGCCCGTGGCCTATCTTCTGCTCCTCATGTTCGCGCTCCTGTTTGGCTTCTTTTTTTGGAACGCCGTCGGTGAGTTTTCCTACTACAGCGTCCAATCGATGATGCAAGGCGAGTCGTTTCCGATGAACATCAATGAACAAATCATTCGGCCGCTGCTCGGCAACATCACGATCCTGGGTTTGTTTTTTGTGCCGCTCATCACCATGCGGCTGTTTGCGGAAGAGAAGCGCACGGGCACGATTGAGCTGTTGACTACGTCCCCCATCCGGGATGGAGAAGTGATTCTCGGGAAGTGGCTCGCGGCTCTGACGCTCTATGTTTGCATCTTGCTGGTCACAGGGCTGAACTTTATTTTTCTGTTCAAGTATGGGAATCCGGATTGGAAGCCGCTTGCGATTAACTATCTTGGATTGCTGCTGCAGGCGGCTGCCTTGCTTGCGATTGGAACATTTATCTCCACACTAACAAAGAATCAGATTATCGCTGGTGCCGCCACCTTTGGGGTATGCCTGCTGATTTTCGTGCTTGGTTGGGTGACTGGGTTCAATAGCGCTACATGGGCTCAGGTGTGCTCGTACATTTCCGTGAACACCCATATGGAATCGTTTGGTCGCGGAGTGCTGGATCTGAAGGACGCCGTCTACTACGTGACGCTGACTATCTTGGGGCTTTTTCTGACGGCGCGTTCGATCGAATCTCTGCGTTGGAGGTCGTAAGTGAATATGGAATTGTTGAAGGCTAGGCAGACAAAGTATGTGGCCTATGCCACGCTGTACATTCTTGTGACGGTCGCTGTGCTAACGGTGGCGAACATGCTCGCCAACCGCTACAACAAGACCTACGACACAACTTCCAACAAGAAATACACCCTCTCGGAACAGACCGCAAAGATCGTCAAAGGCTTGAAAGAACCCGCAACGATTTATTACTTCGACCGGCCGTCGGGATTCAAAGTAGCGAAAGATACGCTGGATCAGTACGCCACGCTCTCTCCCAAAGTGCATGTCCAGTATGTAGACGCCGAAAAGGATAACTTGCTCGCGCGGCAAGCTGGGGCGAAAAACATTGGAACCGCGATCGTGCAGATCGGGGAGCGTAAGGAAGAGGCGAAGGGGCTTACCGAGGAAGGCATCACCGGGGCGTTCATTCGCGATTTGAAGAATACCACTCGCACCGTTTGTTTTGTGACGGGAAGCGGCGAACACCAGATTGAGGATACGGCGGGCAACGGTTTTTCGCGATTGAAGGATCTTTTGGGACGGGATGAATATCAGGCCAAATCGATCAATCTTTTGGAAAAGGCTGAAGTTCCGGCGGACTGCACTGTGTTGGTCGTTGGCGGACCGAAGACCGACTATGTGCAGCCGCAGATCGATGCGCTTAAGAAATATGTCGAGGATGGCGGACGCGCGCTGTTTCTCTTGAACCCAGCGCTGAATTTGGGCAAGGAGCAAATTACGGACAACGAACCTTTGACAAGCTTGCTTTCAAGTTGGGGAGTAGCCCCCGCCAAAGATTTGGTTCTGGACATGAACCCCATCAGCCGCGTTTTGGGAACCGGGCCGGAAGTGGCGCTGGTCATGCACTACGACTCGCACGCGATCGTCAACGACATGAAAGGAACGGCAACGGGATTCCCCATCTCGAGGTCGCTCGAGACAAAGAACGGGGACAAGACGACGGTCGATAAATTGTTCGAATCTTCGGAGAGCAGCGTTGCCACGACGAAACTGAATTCGCCGAGCATCGATCCCAATGATCCGAAGAACAAGCGGGGGCCGCTGACGCTGGCTGCCGCAGGAGTCTACAGCACCGGAAAAGATAACTCGCAGGGCCGCTTTGTCGTGATCGGCAGTTCTGAGTGGGCTGCCAATGCGTTTCTTGGGTTCCAAGGAAACCGCGACCTTGCGATGAACGCCGTGAATTGGCTGTCGTCGGACGAGGATCTGATCTCCATTCGTCCAAAAGAGCGCGAAGATCGCCGCATCACCATGACGAACGGGCAGATCCGATGGGTAGGCATTACGAGTGTACTCTTGCTTCCGCTCGCCGTGATCGTAACGGGAGTTTCGGTTTGGTGGCGAAGAAGGTAATTTTCGCATCGTGGGACCGCATATTTCATATTTGAATTTATCAGGATTATTCCGATGAAAGGCTATGGCCTGCTGTTTGCCGCGGTTCTGCTCGCGGCGCTCACTGGAGTTCTGTACTGGTCCAATCACCACAAGGCCGCGGAAAGCGACGTAAAGATTTCTGCCGACGCGCCTCCGAAGATTCTCGATCTCAAGCAAGCTAACATCTCCAAAATTGACATAAAGAAAAAGGGAAACGACCTGGTCGAACTCGCGAAAGACGGCTCGGGAGTCTGGCAAATCGTTTCGCCAAAACAGTACCGCGCCGATCAGAATACTGTTTCGAGCTTGGCATCTGCACTGGCTTCCCTAAGCTCAGAGCGGCTCCTGGACGCGAATGCCAGCAACCCCGCGCAGTATGGGCTTGCGGACGCCGGCTACGAGGTCGATGTTTTCGAGAAGGATGGCTCGGCGCACAGATTGTTGATCGGAGATGAAGCCCCCGCGGGAAGCAGTTCCTACGCGGCTCTAGGCGGCGACCCGCGCGTGTTCATGCTCGGAAGCTACAACAAGACTAGCTTGGCGAAGTCTCTCAACGATCTGCGCGATAGGCGGCTGCTGGTGTTCGAGCAAGACAAGCTCAGCCGTGTGGAACTGACCGCTAAGAAACAGGACATCGAATTTGGTCGGAACAAAGAGCAGTGGCAGATTGTGAAGCCGAACCCGTTTCGCGCCGATGATTCCAAAGTGGAAGAGCTAATTCGCAAATTGGCCGACGCGAAGATGGATTTGAGCGCTTCGGACGACGACCAGAAGAAGGCAGCGGCAGCGTTTAGTTCTGGAACCGCAGTGGCGACAGCCAAAGTGACCGATGCTTCCGGGACGGAAGAGTTGCAAGTCCGCAAGAATAAAGAAGACTACTACGCGAAATCGAGCGCAGTCGAAGGTGTGTACAAAGTAGGAAACGATTTAGGAACGGCCCTCGACAAAACCGTCGATGATTTCCGTAACAAAAAGCTCTTTGATTTAGGGTTCACCGATCCAGAGAAGATCGAACTGCACGAAGGCGCTAGAGCGTATTTCTTGACCAAGGGCGGTTCAGATTGGTTTTCCGGCGATGGCAAGAAAGTGGATGCCATCGGCGCGGAAGCATTTGTCGAGAAGGTGCGCGATCTGGCCGCTAGCAAATTTGTGGAGTCCGGATTTGGCGCGAGGGAACTCGAAGTGACCGCGATATCGAAGTCTGGGAAGAGCATCGAAAAAGTGTTGATCGCGAAAGATGACGATCATTATGTTGCCAAGCGCGATGGCGAACCGGCGTTGTATCAGTTGGACCCGGTTATGGTGACGGGTCTGGAGAAAGCCGCGGAAGATATGAGGCCCGCGGTTGAGCCGAAGCCGGAAGCAGCACCGAAAAAGAAGTAGACGATTGAGCTGATGCTTCCGCTCGTAACCTGAGATATCGATTTCGGCCGGCTACCTTCAGGTTTTTATTCCCCCTCGGGAACCCAAGCGAGTTTACGAACTCATGGCGCGATCGAGCGCTAGCCTTTCGTCGGGAGTCAATGGACGGACAGCGCCCTTCGCCAGATGGCCAAGCGCGAGCGGGCCGATGGCTACGCGAATCAGCCGCAACACTTCAATACTCAGAGTCTCCAGCATCCGGCGAATGTGCCGGTTTTTACCTTCATCGAGAACAATCTCCAGCCAGGAATTCCGCTCTCCCTTACGAAGCAGCGACGTGGCCTTCACACCCAGCGTGTCGCCCTCTTTTGTACGGACACCATTCTTAAGCGTATCGATCAGCGCCGCGTCAGCGACCTTTCCAATTTGCACATGATATGTTTTGTCGAGATGCGTTTCGGGAGCGGTGACGCGAGCACCCCACTCCGAGTCGTTCGTTAGCAACAACAATCCTTCACTTGCCTTATCCAGCCGGCCAACAGGCGCGACCCATGGCAGGTCTGCATCGAGAAGCGAGTAGACAGTGTCGCGGCCTTTCTCATCAGACGCGGTGGTGAGGACGCCGCGCGGCTTGTTCAGCGCGAGGTAGATCTTCTTGGCAGCGGCCACCTGTTCGCCCTCAATCTCAACGTGATCTTTTCCGAGTCGGACGGGAGTTTGCGGGTCGCGGCGAACCGCGCCATTGACGCGAACTTTTCCCGCTCGAATCAATTGGGCAGCTCGCGCTCTAGAACAAAAGCCGAGCTTGGAGAGCGCGCGGGCCAGGCCTGGCCTATTCGTGTTGGGGAGCAAGAAAAGCCCTATTCATCAGGGATGCCTACTTCAGTGAAGCTGCCAGGACGGAAGAGACTCCACGCGGAACGCCGGTGTCCAGCAATACGCGCATCTAGGGCTGGCAGACGGGCGCATCCTGACCACGCGCCGCGAATTCACGTAGGGCCTTGACCTCTTCACGCGAGACGGGGAACTGCTCCATAAGTTCTTCAATGGTCATGCCGTCCTGCAAATTCTCAAAGACAACGGAAACGGGCATGCGCGTCCCCTTGAAAACCCACGCGCCTCCCACCTTACCGGGAATGCTCTCGACGGCGGGGCATTGTGACCAATCAAGCGCCTTAATTCATCCTCTCGGTTTTTCGCGCGTCCAGAACTCTTTGTAACACGATGGGACGACCACTGTCATCGCGAAAGTTTCTATCATGAAGAAATTCCGGTGTTTGCTAGCGAAAATCACGCGGCTTTGGATGGCTTAGCTCGCGCCGGTTGCGGGTGAAGTTAGCGAAGTCGGCGTTGTTGACGATGTGGCCGCCGTAGGAGTACTCGTCTGAGGAGGGGGCGGGTCGTGTTTTACGGCGCCGTAGCGGGCGGCTAGCCAGGCGCGGACCTCATCGGGATTGTAATGGAAGGGGCCCATGCCGCCGCGATACGCGATACGACCGGATTCGTCGATGATGTAAAAGCGTTCGGGCCAGGCGGAGTAGGCGTCGTTGGCGGCGTTGTCGATGTCGTCGATGCCGAAGGCGATGGGATAGTTGAAGCGTTTGATGAAATCGTTGGCGATGGCCACGCGCTGGGCAAGCGTTTTTGGTTGGGCATAACAGACGTCGTCCTTCACGTTGGACTTCATTTGCCACTCGTCTGTGGGATGGGCTTCGCGGACGTAGACCGTCAGGAAGTCGGCGTGGTCTTTGTAGTCGTTGTAAATCTGCACCACGTCACCGACGTGGCGGCGGAAAGGCGGTCAAGTGTAGCTGCCGAAGATGACGACGAGAGGGCGAGAGCCGGTGCGTTCGCGAATGTGGAAGTGATTTGCACCGTCGAGTGCGAGGAGGCGAGCGTCGGGGGCGTCGTCGCCAACTTTGAGGGTGCCACGGCGCATGTGAGGCAGGGCATAGCGGAGCATGCCGTAGGCGTCTTTGGGGCTGCCGGCCATTTTGCATAGCAGGAGAAAGCCGGCGAGCAAGAGCAACAGGAAGACGCCAATTGCCCATTTCAAGAAGAGAGTCATTGTAAGTTGATCCAGCCGAGTGACGACGCGCGCACTCCAGATTTGAGGGAAGCGAGACGCTTCCTTCTTACACCCCTGTGGTGCTCACCGAACACGGTGGCGAAATGTAACATCCTGGGCTCGACGGATGAATAGTATTTTTGCATTAGCGAGAGTGCTCTGCGGCTACGTTTGGGCATCTTTTGCTAGAAGGTGCTCGCGTTCGGCTTTGTAACGGGCGAGGGAACGCTCGATAACCGTGAGCGCCGCGTAAGCTGGGCGAATTTCTTCGACCTCCACCTTTTTGCCTTCGAGCAGCTTGTAATCCTGAAAGAAACGGCGGAGAACCAGCAAGCGGTGCGGAGGTAGGTCACGAGCTTCGATGTAGCCGCTGAATTCGGGGTCGCCGGTGGCAACAGCGATGATTTTGTCGTCGCTGGCTCCGGAGTCGATCATGGACATCAGGCCGATGGCGCGGGCTTTGATTAGGGCGAGGGGCTGAACCGGCTCCTGGCAGAGGACCAGCACGTCGAGAGGATCGTTGTCTTCGGCGTAGGTCTGGGGAATGAATCCATAGTTCGCCGGGTAAAAAAACGGCGGAGTGGATAATGCGATCGACCTTCAGGAGGCCGCTGGGATTGTCCAGTTCGTTCTTCACATTGGGAACCGAGCGGGATTTCGATCACCGCTTGAAAATCGCGCGGAAGTTCATCTCCTGGTGAAACATCATGCCAGGCGTGGAGCATCAGGGCACATCCTTCGTTATGAGCATTGTGGATTGCTACAAGCTATTATCGCTGGAAAATGTCTGCGTGCCAAAAAAGTAGTGGTGACCATTCGCGCGATGGCGACTGTTTTGGTCATCCCTCTACCAGTTGCTTATCTTGAGCCGAGAGGCAGGAAAGCCTGTCCCACATCGCTAAGCGGTTGGCAGTTCGCGGCGCTGGGTCCAGAAACGCGCGGGCTGGGCCATGAACGCCTCCAGTTTGAGGCTGGACCATACAACGAGAGTAGTTGCGACACAAGTGCGATACGGGGCTAGGCTCTTGCCTTCTCAATCATTTCGTCCCAGATGCCTTTTGATTTGAGTATGAGCTCGACGGCTTCGCGGATGGCGCCTCGTCCGGCAACGGCCCGGGTAACGTAGTGCGCCGCGAGTTTTACTTCGAGGACGGCATCGCCGACGGCGACGGCAAGACCGACACGGCGCATGACGGGTAGGTCGGGGAGATCGTCGCCGACATAAGCTACCGCTGATTCCGGCACGCCCGTTTTTTTGAGGATTTCTTCGAGCGCTGGGATTTTCGTTGGCTGCTTTTGATAAATGAATTCCATTTTCATTTCATTGGCACGCCGCACGAGTGCGGGGCTTTCACGGCCGGTGATGACGCCTGTGCGGAGTCCCGCAGTATGGGCGAGAGTCAGCCCTTGGCCATCGTGAGCATCGAAGTTTTTGATTTCGAGGGCTGTGCCATCCGGCTGGGAAAGTAAAATGACGGAACCATCGGTCATCGTACCGTCCACGTCCATTAGGAGAACTTGGATTTGTTTTGCGCGTTTCGCAAGGCTTGCGGGGATTTTGATCATACCTTTTGCCAAGGTTTGCTCCTGGTAGAGAAATTGGGAAAATCGCGGACCTAAAGGTCCGCACCTACATAAGCTCTAGTGTCCAGAGGTCGTGGAGATGAACTACGCCCAAGACTTTTTTTGATTCGTCGACTACAACCACACTTGTGATTTTGCGTTTTTCCATTTGATTCAGCGCTTCACTTGCAAGGACGTGCGGGCCGATCGTTTGCGGGTTGCGCGTCATCGCCGCTCCTGCCGACATTTCGAGCGTTGCGCCGCGGTGCTTTTCCATCAAGCGGCGCAGGTCACCGTCGGTGACGATGCCTGCCAGGCGGCCGTTGGGTTCGAGGACCGTCGTCATGCCGAGACCTTTGCTGCTCATCTCGTGGATGACGTCATGCATCGGAGTGTCCAGCGCAACGCGGGGCAGAGCGTCGCCTGCGTGCATGGTGTGTTCGACGCGCAGAAGTTTTGTGCCGAGGCGTCCGGCGGGATGAAGGTCGGCGAAATCTTGCGGCTGGAAGCCGCGTCGTTCGAGTAACGACACGGCCAACGCGTCGCCGACAGCCATAGCGACCGTGGTGCTGGCAGTTGGGGCGAGGTTTAGCGAGCAGGCTTCTTCGCGGACGCTGACGTCGAGAGTAACCTCGCTGGCTTTAGCGAGAGTTGATTGAATTTTGCCTGTCAGCGTGAGTAGCGGGGCTTCAAGACGCTTCAGTGCTTCGAGAAGGTGAATGATTTCTTCAGTTTCACCGCCGTAGGATACCGCCAGCACGGAATCGCCGCGAGCCAGCATGCCCAGATCGCCGTGCAACGCATCTGCGGGATGGAGGAAGAACGATGGCGTGCCGGTGCTGGAAAGGGTGGCGGAGATTTTGCGTCCGACGAGACCCGATTTGCCCATGCCTGTGACGACGACGCGACCTTTGCAGGCGAAGAGGATGTCTACGGCTTTCTCGAAGGAGGCATCGAGGCGTGCGAAGACGTCTTGGATCGCTTGAGCTTCGATTTTCAGGACGCGGCGGGCGGTGTCCAGACTCAACAGGCACCCCCCTGGTATTTTGTAACCGTTGCTTCTAAAGGACTTACGATTTTCGTAAGCCCTTTATTTGCAATGTTTGCAGCGATTGTCGTAAGTGTTGCTTCTAAGGGGTTTAAGCTCACTGTGGGGCTGCGCTTGTGGCGCGAGGCGGCGGCGCTCATTGGACGCTCCAGCGGCGCACGACCGTGGAGAGTTCTTTCAGGCGTTTGAGGAGGGCGGGGAGTTGAGAGAGCGGGAGGGCGTTGGCGCCGTCGGAAAGGGCTTCGGCGGGGTTGTCGTGGGTTTCGAGAAAGATGCCATCGACGCCTGCGGCTACGCCGGCGCGGGCTAGCGGTTCGATGAACTCTGGTTGGCCGCCACTGGCGTGGCCCTGGCCTCCGGGGAGCTGGATGGAGTGCGTGACATCGAACACTACGGGATAGCCGAACTTCTGAAGAGTTGGAAAAGAACGCATGTCGACAACGAGATTCTGGTAGCCGAAGGATGCGCCGCGTTCCGTAATGATGATATCGGTGTTGCCGGTGCTGGCGATTTTTTCGACGACGTTGGCCATGTCCCAGGGCGAAAGAAATTGCGCTTTCTTGACGTTAACGACGCGGCCGGTTTTGCCGGCCGCGATCAATAGATCGGTTTGGCGGGCGAGGAAGGCCGGGATTTGCAGCACGTCGCAAACTTCGGCCGCCAACTGCGCATGGGACGGTTCGTGAATGTCGGTCAGGATCGGGAGTTTCAAATCGGCTTTGATTTTGCCGAGAATGCGCAGACCTTCGGCAAGGCCGGGTCCGCGAAAGGCTTTCACGGAGGAGCGGTTGGCCTTGTCGTAGGAGGCCTTAAATATGTACGGCACGCCGCAGTCGGAGGCAATTTTGGCGACTTTTTCCGCCATTTTTCGCGCGTGGGCTTCGTTTTCGATGACGCAAGGCCCGGCAATCAGAAAGAGCGGGTTGCCGAGTCCAAGTCGCAGCGTGCCGAGGGCTATGTCGTGAGCAGGATTCATCGAAGTTATCGAAGATAGCATAGACAGGTTTGATTTGGAGAATTGCTAGATCGCCGGAGCGGGTCAGTTTCCGATTGCGACTAATTAGGTGTTAAACCGACCGAGGTATGATGAGAACGCTCCACTGGCGCTGATGCTCGACCGCGTTGGCATTCCATCCGATGGAGGGGGTGGCCTTGATCATCGGAGAAGCATCCGATGGACCAGAAGGGGTTCAGAAGGCTGTGGAATTAAAGCCGGATTTGATTCTATTGGACCTCGGGCTGCCGACGATGAACGGCATCGAGGTTGCTCGACGGTTTCCCCCAGATCTTTTGGTTTTTGAGATCCCCCGCGCCGATCCCTACAAAGACAATCGGCACACCGGGAAATATTTTGTCGCAGTACTCCACGGCGAAGTGAGAAGTGCCGCGGGTTACATGCGATCACAGCATCCAGCTTGACCTTTGCATACCTGCGGCGGAGAGTCTCTGACACGCTCGCCCTGTAAGATTTCTCTTCCACTTGCGGGTCTTCCAGGTACGCGTCATAGAACGTAATTGGCCCCGGAACACGGGCACGCATAGCGGGTTCAATCAGTTCCAAGGTCGACTGGCTATATTGAACGGCGCTAAACAGCACCAATACGTTCTTTTGACTCGGTTGACCCTCAGCGGGGAACTGGAGAGAGCACACAACGGAATGGCAAAAATTGTAAGTAACGCGAGCGCGCAGAACTGGATGATCCTGGCAGTAGGTTGCAGTTGCCAAAGTGCCCAGCACAGAGGAGAAGCGAGAGTCCTCGCGCGGAATGTTCGGGAACCTAACATGCCCAGGCCTTGCACCTAATTCGTTGCGGCGCCCCACCGCCCTTCAGCGACTCAAGAACGTATCTGAGCGCGCCTTGTCCTTAGTGCCGCATCAGGGAAATCAGAGTCACCATGGACCGTCAAGGATACGACGCTTTACCACGGTTTACCACGGTGCACCAGCAACCAAATCCCGTAGTCGATCAACAGCGCTTATCCCCCTAAGTTTCGGCATCGAAATGTCGGTGACGATCGTATCCGGATGTAGTTTCATGGCAGCTTGATGCCCCAGAAGAGAGAACCGGCATTGCTTAGCTCGGAGACCAACAACAAAGAAGCTTGCTGCGCGCCTACAAAGGCCGGATTAGGCGTTGGCGTGGGGAGTGACGCCGACGGCTTGGACACGCGGAGTTTCGGTGGCTGAACGCGAAAGAATTTTCTTGTGTTCGAGGGCGGCGCCGATGAAGGCTGCGAAGAGCGGATGCGGTTCGAGAGGCTTGGACTTGAATTCGGGGTGGAACTGGCAGCCGAGGAACCAGGGGTGCTCGGGGGCTTCGATGATCTCGACGTAATTTTCGTCGGGAGTGCGGCCGGTGATGCGGAGGCCGGCGTTTGTAAGAGTTTTCTCGTAGTCGCGATTGAATTCGTAGCGGTGGCGATGGCGTTCGCTGATTTCGGTTTTGCCGTAGGCGCGATTCGCGAGGGAGCCGGGTTCGAGTTTGCAGGGCCATGCGCCGAGGCGCATCGTGCCGCCCATTTCGTCAACGCCGAGGAGTTCGCGCAATTTGTAGATCACGCGGTGGGGCGTTTGCGGATCGAATTCCGTGCTGTCAGCCTGTTTTAGGCCGGCGGCGTCGCGCGCGTATTCGATGGTTGCGCACTGCATGCCCAGGCAGATACCGAAGAACGGAATTTTATTTTCGCGGGCATACTGAATGGTGTGGACCATTCCGGCGATGCCGCGCTTGCCGAAGCCGCCAGGGACCAGGATGCCATCGTATCCGCGCAGGCGCGCTGCGGCGGTTTCCGGCGAGTCAATTTCTTCGGCTTCGATCCATTCGAGGACGGTTTTGTGATTGTGGGCGAGGCCACCGTGGAGGAGAGCTTCGCGGAGGCTTTTGTAGGCGTCTTCCAGCTGAACGTACTTGCCAACGACGGCGATGCGAATTTCGCCGGCGGGATTGTGCATGCGGTAGACAAGGTCAAGCCAGGGGCGCATGTCGGAGGGGCGCTCTTCCAGTTTTAGATGGCGCAGGATTTGTGCGTCGAGGCCTTCGCGGCTGAGTTCTACCGGCACGGCATAAATCGTGTCGACATCTTCCATAGAAATGACGCAGGCTTCGGCGACATTGCAGAAGAGGGCGATTTTTTTCTTGAGGTCGCCGGGGATGTGCCGGTCGCTGCGGCAAAGCAGAATGTCGGGCTGGATACCGATGCCTAGCATCTCCTTGACGCTGTGCTGCGTGGGCTTGGTTTTAAGCTCGCCGGCGGCAGCGATAAAGGGCACCAGTGTGACATGAACAAAGAGCGTGTTCTCGGCGCCGAGTTCGAGGCGCATTTGGCGGATGGCTTCGAGAAAGGGAAGCGACTCGATGTCGCCGACCGTGCCGCCGATCTCAACAATGACGACGTCCACTTCATCGGAAACTTTCTTGATGGTGGCTTTGATTTCGTCGGTGACGTGCGGGATGACCTGGACGGTCTTGCCGAGGTAATCGCCGCGGCGTTCCTTGGTCAAAATGGTTTCGTAGATGCGGCCGGTGGTCCAGTTGTTGTCGCGGGAAAGCTTGGCGTGGGTGAAGCGCTCGTAGTGGCCGAGGTCGAGGTCGGTCTCCGCGCCGTCTTCGGTGACAAAGACTTCGCCGTGCTGAAATGGGCTCATCGTACCGGGATCGACGTTCAGGTACGGATCACATTTCTGAAGGGTGACTTTGAAACCGCGACTTTCGAGGAGACAACCGATAGAGGAAGCGGCAACTCCCTTTCCAAGTGAGGAAACAACGCCGCCGGTAACAAAAATATATTTTGGCGCCATCCATGCAGCTCGCGTTTGGGATTTCCCAATGCGCGAGCTTATCAGCCCTCCACAGGAGTGACGTACGCACAATTATCATCGGAATGTGCGCGGCTGTCAAATCGAAGAACGAATCCAATAAATTAGGGGAACTTGTAAATTCAAATCGGGGAACTGGAGGAGAAGCGGAAGCGCGCGACCGGATTGCGGAATTGGGAATGCCGCGAAACTTTTTTTTGCGACGTGGGTTTACTTTTTTGAGTAAGTCTGTGCGTCAGATGTATTGCGTGCGAATGTGTTGTCGATTTGAACAAAATGTTCTTCATGGGGGAACTGTTTGCAGTCAATGATCATCCTAACAGTGGTACATCTGCGTAGAGCCGCGATCCAAACGCGGTTACGCTATCCAGAGGGATTCTTCCTGAATCCTTCGAACGTGGGGAAGGGGTAATGAAATTGAAAATTCGGGTCTCCTTGGGCAGTGCAGTATTTGCAGGCGCTCTACTCTCCGTATCCTTCGCAGGCGCACAGCAACAACAAACAGCGGTTGCGCAGGCCAACGTAACTTACGATGTGAGCCGTGAGACCACTCTCGTGGGCAAGGTTCTTACTTACACCGCGGAATCCAGCGTTCCGCCCATCGGCGCACATGTGAGCATTCAGACTGCCTACGGCCCTGTCGACGTGCATATTGGCAGCGCAAAACTTCTCGAGCAAAACCACTTCACGCTCGCGGCTGGAGATTCCGTCCGTATCACCGGGGAAGTGATTTCCTTCGGCCAGAGCAACACTTTTGCTGCCCGCATCATTGAAAATGGCACGCAATCCGTCACTGTTCGCAACACCAAGGGTCGAGTGCTCCAAATGCCTGCCGTGCATGTTGCGGGGGGCGCGCGATGAATCGCCTCCTGCTCGTTCTCACGGTGGTCGCAGTTGCTTGGACGTCCTCATGCAGCGGTGGTGGTTCTAGCACGATTACGCCTCCGCCGTCGGGAGGTTTTAACAACGC
>CAVPLA010000021.1:0-5472 GCA_963705855.1 uncultured Acidobacteriota bacterium | reverse complement strand
AGAGAATTCGACGGCCAGCGCGCAAGCCACAGTGGACCGCGCAAAGCAGCCGGAACTCGGGGCCGACCGGCCATTCCTGGCGCCGGAAGTGAAGTCGGCGAAGCTGGACAACGGAATGGAAATTCTAATTGTCGAGAGAAAAGACCTTCCGAAGGTTTCCGTAAGACTGGTCGCGCGCGCGGGCAGCGTCGCGGACCCGGCGGGGAAGGAAGGATTGGCGAGCCTCGAAGTAGAAGTGATGAAGCGGGGAACAACGACGAAGAAGGCCCTGGAAATTGACGACACGTTGGGCGATTTGGGGACAGCGCTCAGCGGTGGAGTAGGCCGGGAGTCCGCAACGCTGAATTTTGAGGTGCTCAAGAGAAATCTTGGGCCAGCGGTGGCAATTCTTGCAGACGTGGTACGGAACCCAAGTTTTCCGCCAGAAGAAATAGAGCGAGAGAGAAAGTTGCGGCTAAGCGGCCTGGCGCAGGAAGAGAGCCAGCCAAACGCAATTTCCCGGCGAGTAGGACCGATGCTGACGTACGGGCCGAATCATCCCTATGGCCGTCCACAGGATGGGTTCCCGTCCACGGTCGAGAAGATCACAGCGGAGGACCTTACTAAATTTCACGAAAGCTATTGGAAGCCTGGAGGATCCGCGTTGATTCTCGTCGGGGACATTACCGTTGCCGAAGCGGCGGAACTCGCCAAGCAGAACTTTGGTTCTTGGCGCGGGAGCGCTCCGCCCGCAGCGACAGTTCCCCCTCCGCATGCGGTTGGACCTGGAAAAGTGTTCTTAGTGGACCGTCCGAATGCGGCGCAAACCGTGGTGGCGGTGCTCCTGCCGGGGCCGGCACGCAATGCGCCGGACTATTACGCCTTGAGTTTGGCGAACTCCGTGTGGGGCGGCGCGGCGGGAGCGCGTTTGGGCATGAACATACGAGAGGAGAAAGGATACTCGTATGGCGTTTTTGCTTTTCCAGCACCCAACTCGAAATACGGAATCTGGAGAGCTTTTGGGGGAGTGCAAACGAACAAGACCAAGGAAGCCCTGGTGGAATTCGAGAAAGAGCTGAAATTCATTGCCGGAGAAAAGCCGGTATCTGAAAAAGAGCTGACGGATGCAAAACACGCGCGCGTGCGCGGCTATGCGCAGCAGTTCGAAGCCCTGGACCGGGTGGCGGGACAGATAGAAGAACTGTGGGCTTACGGCCTTGCGATGAACGAATTGCAGCGTGAGCCGGATGAATTGCAAAAGGCGACGCTCGCGGCGGTCAATGCGGCCGCGCAGAAGTACGCGCAGCCGAGCGGGGCGACTCTCTTGCTCGTCGGCGATCTTTCGAAGATTGAAGCCGGGGTGAGGGAACTCCAACTCGGTGAGGTGGTTATTCTGGACGTGGAAGGAAAAGCCGTGGTGAAGAAGTGACGCGGTGAGGTAAGAACTTCAAGATTGAAGACCCTAAGAACCCACCCTCATAAAACGAGGGTGGGGCACCCCGCCGTAAACGCCAAACGAGGATAGGGCACCTGCGTTAGAAGGCAAAGCGGACCTTATAAGCGTGCACGGACCGTTGAACATTTTTCTTCGTCTATGCGTACTGAAGGTGGCGGTGTGCTCCGCTTTTGACTGAAGGGACTCCGCGGCGGGGAGGCAAATCATGGATGTATTTTTCCTCGATCTTAAATACGCGTGGCGGTCTTTGTGGCGCTCGAAGGGTTTTGCGGTAACGGTGCTGCTGACTTTCGCGGTTTGCATAGCGGCGAATACGGCGCTTTTTGCGATTGTGAATTCCGTCGTGTTGCGACCGCTGCCGGTACCGGACGCGAATTCCATTCTGCTCATGTCCAATGAATATCCGAAAGCCGGGGTCATCGAGAACAACAGCAGTTCCGGAGACTACTTTGACGGATTGCGGGAACTGAAAGTGTATGAGAGCCAGGCCGTCTTCCGGCAAGAAGACCAGACGGTCGAATTGAATGGTTTGCCGCAACGGATTCGGGGAATGATGGTCACGCCGTCGTGGTTCACGCTGTTGCGCGTATCTCCCGAGTTTGGGCGGCCGTTTCTGGAGGAAGAAAGCGAAATCGGGCGCGACAAGGAGGTAATTCTCAGCCATGGGATGTGGGAGCAGCTGTTCGCCGGAGATAAATCGGCCGTTGGACGGGATCTGAGGATTAGCGGACAGCCTTACTCCATCGTCGGGGTGATGCCGGAGAATTTTGATTTTATCGATCCGGACGTCCGCTTGTGGATGCCGGTCGCGTTCACTGCCCAAGAAAAAACTGTTCATCACAGCAACAACTGGTACTACATCGGGCGATTGAAGTCTGGCGCTACGCTACAGCAGGCTCAAGCACAGGTGAAGGTGCTGAACAATGAAAATCTGGAGCATTCCCCAGCTATAAGGGAAATCTTGATCAATGCGGGATTCTATACACAGGTTAGACCACTGCAGGAGATGGTAACGGGGGGAGTGAAGAAGACTCTTTACCTGATGTGGGGTGGAGCGATACTCGTGCTGTTGATCGGCGGGTTGAATATCGCGAATCTGGCGCTGACGCGGCTTTCACTGCGACGGAAAGAAATGGCGACACGCATCGCATTGGGCGCCGGACGCATGCAGCTCATGCGGCAATTGCTTCTGGAAAATTTGGGGCTGGCTTTGGTGGGAGGCGCGAGTGGCATCGGCCTCGCCGCAGGTTTGTTGCGCATGCTGAGCGCGATAGGGCTGGAGCATCTGCCCCGCGCTGGCGAAGTTCATATGGACGCCACTGTAGTGCTCGTTGCTCTCGGCCTGTCTGTGATCGCTGGGCTGTTTGTGGGGTTGTTTCCGCTGGCGAGCATTTCAAAAATCGAGATCAGCGACGCAATGCATGAGGATAGCCGCACCGGCACGACGGGAAAGAAAACACGGAGCGTGCGTCAGCTTTTGGTTGCGGCGCAGATTGCATTTGCATTTGCTCTGCTAGTCGGTGCGGCGCTTTTTCTCACGAGCTTTCGGCGCCTTTTGCAAGTCGATCCCGGATTTAAGCCCGACGGAGTAGTGACGGCCTCGGTCTCATTGCCGCAGGCCCGCTATACAAAGGAGGAAGATTGGCGCAAGTTTATCGATCGCGCGCTTCCTGCGATGCGGGGGATTCCCGGAGTTAAGCTCGTAGGGGCGACGAACATAATTCCGCTGGGTGGCGATCACAACGACAACGTGATTCTGGCCGAGGGATATTCGATGAAGCCCGGCGAGTCTTTGATTTCGCCGTTGACCATGCAGGTGACCCCGGGCTACTTTGAAGCCATGGGCATTTCGATGGTGCAGGGGCGCAGCTTCGATGAGCGCGATAATGGGACTGCACCACGCGTAGTCATTGTGGACCAACGGCTGGCGCGGCATTTTTGGCCGAATAGTGATCCCATCGGCCGCCGCATGTATCGTCCGGACAACGCCAAGGATCTTCTTAAAGCTGATGAGCACACCGTGTGGCTGACGGTAGTGGGTGTGGCGCGCACGCTACGCTACGAACATCTTGACGATTCCGGCGCGACGGTCGGAGCTTTCTATCTCCCCATTGCCCAGGAGCCGGATAACAATTTTACATTTGCGCTGAAGGCCGCCGGCAATAGCGATTCTGTGGTGCGTTCAATGCGCGCGGAGATTCTTCGTTTGGATCCGGACTTGGCCGTTTTCAATGTGCATTCGATGTCAGAGCGTATCGACCTTTCGCTGGCACCGCGCCGGACATCCATGCTGCTGGCTAACGCGTTTGGCGGAGTGGCTTTATTTCTGGCGACCCTCGGGATTTATGGAGTGCTTGCCTATCTGGTGGCGCAGCGCACTCGCGAGATTGGGATTCGCGTCGCGCTTGGCAGCAGCCGAGGAGCCATCCTCGGGCTCATTTTGCGGGAAGGGTTCCAACTCGTGCTTATTGGCCTTGTTTTCGGAGTTGTGGGTGCCGCGTCTTTGCAAAAACTTGTGGCCACCGAAGTATATGGTGTCCGGCCGCTCGATCCGCTGGTATTGGCGAGCGTCATGGCGTTGCTGACGATTGTGGCGCTGGCGGCGTGCGCTGTGCCGGCACGGCGCGCCATACGCGTTGATCCAATCATTGCGCTGAGAAGTGAATAGCTCAACACGCCGCCGAAAAAGAGCGATTCTATCTTTTGTGAGCTAGACGCCCGGTTTGAAGATTCGCAGAGCTAGCAAAAAAGGGGCGCGGCGCGCTGCGCCCCTACAAACCCCCAAAATGAAGATCGATGGTTAATAGATGTCGTACAAAGGGCCGGATTGCAAACACACAACTTACAGAAAAAATCAAATCATGGAAACGGTAAAAACGGCACAATGGCAGTTTGATAGGCCATTTCTAGCCCACGAGCTTTAGGCGGTTTTAGATAGTGAGTCAGTTTTCTGATTGCGTGACCCGATCGGGACTTGGCTTGTTTCACTTGATTTTCTTGGCGATCAGATCGCCTAAGCCATTGCGGAGAATGAAGTGGCTCACTTTGCCGGTTTCGTCCTTCACGAAGATCACCTCTCCGATTTCGCCTCTGGCGACAAACGTTGAATCAGAGACAGGCACGTCTTCCGTGTATCCCGCATCGCCCGGCCACTGGTCCATCAGCTTGTCACCTTTGCGCTTGACCTTGACGATAAAGCTTGGCGTTATCTGATATTCACCCGCATAGACGTTAAATGTAGCCGGGTCCACGTTTACCGCTACCCGTCGTGCATTCGGGATGGGGGTCTCGTGGTGGGCCACCAGCAGCCATCGCCCTTCGCGTCGAGCAAAGACATCTGTGAAGCGGGAAGATTCGAAAAGTTTCTGGCCTCCCCAGTCCTGATCGAGCTCCGTTCGAAAGCTCGCCACGGCCATGTCGCCGTAGGCATGCACCTGGAGATCCATCGGTTCGCCGCCCTTGTACACAATGCCAAAGTGATGGTCATCGACCCATTCCTTCGCGATCTCATCCGGCTTGACCAGCGCTCCATTATCGCCTGTGATGATGCAATCGTCGCCATAATAGCTGATGTAGGCTTTCACGTCCCCACGCCAGAGTGCATCGAGGCGTTGGTGAATGGCTTCCTTTACCTCATTTTCGACCTTCGACGACTCCTGTACGGTAGAAGGTTCTTTTCTTACCTGCCAGTACGCGAGTGCCGGAAAAATCAAGACGGAAACTGCGAAGTAGAGTGGATGCTTCATGGGAGTTCTCCCGAAATCCAGTCGCGGCATTCTACTGTGAGTAATGCCTTGTTGCCTTACGCCATATGCGCGTCGGCGAGCGGGGCGATCGAGACACTGTTATTTTTCATGTTCAGTCCGAAATTGCCAGCGAAAAAAATCCCCGCGAAACTTCCGCGGGGACGTTGAGGTTTTTGAAAATGCGCCGCAAAACGGCAGCTGGTCAGTAAATATCGTACTGCTCCCAATGGAGCGTGGCGTCGGATTGGATGATGATGTGTTTGTGGGCGGTTTGCTCGAGCTCGTCCATTA
>CAVPLA010000020.1:0-14560 GCA_963705855.1 uncultured Acidobacteriota bacterium | reverse complement strand
CGGGGGCGCCTAAGAGACTCCGCTATCGAGCCTCACTGGCGACTGGCACCGAAAAATGTTCGTGCGCGATGCGCAGTTTACCAGAGGCGTCTCGATGCATGACGTGCGTCGCCCGCACCGTCTCCAGTTTCTCCGCCATACGTTTGCCGCCCACATCGCGACCGCTCGCCTGAAATTGGAAAGTGTAGCTGGCGACACCCGCATCGTTGCCGCACAAAACAATGTCGATCGGGCTCAACTTCAGCTCCATGCGCGTTTCCGGGTGGAAGTATTCGCGCGAACGGCGCATCGCCCCCAGGCGGCCCGGTTCGCTGCGGCCCATGGCCACTTGAAAAACGGTGCTGCCCGGCGCATAAAAATTGTTCAGTTCTTCTTCTGATTTGGCTAGAAACGTAGTCCAAAAAAGTTCGACGGCCTTGCGAACGTCCTCAGCGGTCAGTTTGGCGGTGACGAGAGACATGAGTGACCCCCAACTCGCATTCCAGCACTCTTTCTTTGTTACTTTACGCGATGCCGGGCAACGCCAGTGCGGCAATTCGATGATAGTTGCCGAAGCGATAAGGGGCAGAGTGCAAGGGCCTGGTAAAAAAATAATGAATAGAAACGCATAAAAACGTACTACAATGGCGGTTTCCATTTAGAGAAAACGGAACACCGTGGTTGAGGAGAGCTTGATGTACCGAGCCGCACTATTGCCCCCGCGAGAAGCGTCGAGGATCCTGGGAATCAGCTACCCCACGCTGAAACAGTGGATCTATCGCGGGAAAATCAAAACTGTGAAGACGCCTGGCGGGCATCATCGCATCCCCGAAAGCGAAATCGACCGCATGATTCCGAAAAAGCTGGACCGCGGAGATATCGCCTCCCGCCGCGGCAATTTCCGTAAAATCAGCGGCCGTAATCAGCTAATCGGGCGTGTGCTCTCCTTGAAGTACAGTGGCTTGCTGGCCCAGGTGACCATGGCCATCGGCGAGCAGCACATCACCGCCATCATCACCGCCGATGCGGCGAAAGAGATGAGGCTCAAGCCGGGAGAGCGAGCGGCAGCGCTGATCAAGTCCACCGAAGTAATGATTTTGCGCATTTGAAGATGCGCCAACTCGTGAGCAATGTCAAGCGGCTTGTGATTGGTGACTGGTGATTTGCGGAGAACAGGCATGTTGAGGCGCCGGGCTATTTTGGCGATTGTGATAATGGCGCTGTTCATGGCCGGTGCCACGTGCGCACAAGAAATTCGCGTGGCCGCCGCCGCGGATTTGAAATTTGCCATGCAGGAGGTCGCGGCTCAATTCGAGAAGCAGACGGGAACGAAAGTGGACGTCACCTACGGCTCGAGCGGAAACTTCTTCTCACAGCTGCAAAACGGAGCTCCTTTCGATCTGTTCTTTTCGGCGGATATCGACTATCCCAGAAAACTGGAAGCAGCTGGCCTCGCCGAGCCTGGAACTCTCTACGAATATGCCATCGGGCGCATTGCGATCTGGACGCCGGCGGATGCAAAGGTCGAGGTAGCGAGCCTCGGATGGAAGGCGCTGCTAGACGCGAGCGTGCAAAAAATTGCCATCGCCAACCCGGAGCACGCCCCGTACGGGCGCGCGGCAATCGCAGCACTTCAAAAAGCCGGCATCTACGAGCAAGTGAAACCCAAGCTAGTTTTCGGAGAAAACATCTCGCAAGCCGCCCAGTTTGTGCAATCCGGAAACGCGCAAGCCGGCATTGTGGCGATGTCGCTGGCCGTTTCGCCCGGCATGAAAGATGGCAAGCGCTGGGAAATTCCTGAGGACATGCACCCGCCCATCGAGCAAGCCGTCATTGTGCTCAAGAACGCCAAGAATAAAAATAGCGCGTACGCTTTTCTGCGATTTGCGATGAGCGTTGAGGCCCGCCAGACGTTCGCGAAATATGGGTTCACGCTTCCGGCGGCGGCCCCACCTGGCGTGCCGAAAAACTGAACATGGACGCTCTCTTACTTTCCCTTCGACTCGCGCTCTGCGTTTCCGCCATTCTTCTCGCGGGTGGACTGCCGCTCGCCTATTGGCTTGCGTATTCGAATTGGCGCGGCAAGTTTTTGCTGGAAGCAGTCGTAGCGTTGCCGCTGGTGCTGCCGCCGACGGTTCTTGGTTTTTATGTGCTTGTCGCCATGGGTCCGCGCGGTCCGCTGGGAAAACTCTGGCAAACGTTTTTCGGGCACGGCTTGGCCTTCACGTTCGAAGGGCTGGTCCTAGCATCCGTGCTCTACAGCTTGCCATTCGCCGTGCAGCCGCTCATCGCCTCGTTCGAATCAGTAGACCGAAAGCTGCTCGATGCTTCCGCCGTTCTCGGCGCCAGCCGCCTGCGAACGTTTTGGCGCATAATCCTACCGCTTTCGATTCCCGGTGTCGTGACGGCTGTGGTGCTCAGCTTTGCCCACACCATGGGCGAGTTCGGCGTCGTGCTCATGGTCGGCGGCAATCTTGCTGGCGTCACGCGCACCGTCTCGATAGATATCTACGATCACGTGCAATCGCTCGAGTACGCCGAGGCAAATAGCATGGCGCTCGTGCTGCTCGCTATCTCGTTCGCGGTCTTGTCGCTGGTGTACGCCGTCAATCGTCAAGTAGGGCGCCAAATCGGACGCCGTTTGTGGACACCGTGGGCGGCGAAGTAAACGCATCCGCGCTAACAGCTTCCGTGCAGTTGCAACGCACCCGCGCGGGCTCTGCTCCTTTCCTACTAGACGTTTCCCTCCAAGTTCCCCGAGGCATCAGCATTCTTTTTGGCCCTTCCGGAGCCGGAAAATCCACGCTGCTGGATTGCATCGCGGGATTGGTGCGTCCTGACGCAGGACGCATTGCCGCCGGCGAAGAAGCGTTGTTCGATTCGCAAGCTGGCGTGAACCGTCCGCCTCAGACGCGGGGCGTTGCCTACGTTTTTCAAACGCTGGCACTCTTCCCGCACATGAGCGCCGAAGAAAACGTCTCCTATGGCCTCGATGGTTTGCCGCACGAGCAACGCGCCGCGCGCGTAGAGGAAATCCTGAAAGCTTTCCGAGTGGACAAACTGCGCGCCCGCAAGCCCTTAGAAATCTCCGGCGGAGAACGCCAGAGAATTGCTCTGGCGCGTTCTCTGGTAACACAGCCCCGCGTCTTGCTTCTCGATGAACCTCTGACTGGGCTCGATGCGGAACTGAAGGCGGCGATCGTCGATGACCTCCGCGCGTGGAATGCTGCGCGGCGTATTCCGATTTTGTATGTCACACACACCCGCGATGAAGTGAACGCGCTCGGCGAGCGGGTGATCGCGATGGATCACGGGCGCGTAATAAGCACGGGAACACCCTTGGAGGTGCTGGAAGCGCCGCGGCACAAGCGGCTGGCGCAAGCAGCCGGTTTCGAAAATTTGTTAGGTGGAACGGTCGTAGATTTGCGCGAAGCCGACGGCGTGATGCGCGTGCGTCTCAACGAAAGCCGTTGCGAAATCGAAGTGCCACTCGGCTACGCAGCCGCAGGAGACCGCGTGCACTTGGCTATTCGCGCAGGGGATATTTTGCTCGCAACCTCGCAACCGCATGATCTCAGCGCGCGTAACGTGATCGAAGGCAAAATCGCGGCGATGGAACCGCGCGGCACGCTGGTTCGAGCTCGTGTCGACTGCGGGGTGGAATTTGTCGTACATCTCACGCCGGGAGCTGTGAGGTCGCTTGATCTAGCGGAGGGCGACCGCGTTTGGTTGGTTCTGAAGACTCATTCGTGCCATCTGGTCGAGGAATAATCGCGGACGAAGGAGCCAGCGCACATCCCAAGAGTCTTTCAGGATTTTGGTTTGCTCGCCGCCGCAGCCGTAGGCACAGAAAATCTCACTTCTGCAGCCTCCAGCGTGTCGCCCTTTGGCGTCGCGTGAATGAGCACGCGATCGCCGACTGCGAGGTCGGAAAGCTTCGCAGGTTTGTCCTGGCTGGCGTCGGAAGGCGCGCCAGGTTGGTTTGCAACATGAAGAACATAGACGGTCGATGGAACCAGCTTAACCTCGACGGACGTTCCGTCGGCAATTTTTACAATTACAGCGTCCGCGGTAATTTTCTGCAACGTGCCGCTAACGTGTTTCTTGTCACCGTGCGCGAAAGCTCCACCGCCAATGATCGCAAACGCCAAAAGCAATGCCGCGAACCTAAGTTTCATAGCCATCTCTCCTCGGGCTCGACCCTTCCCTGACATTATTCCACGATAGCCCGAAACGCAACTCACTCGACAGATGCCCAGCGCGGATATTTTTTCAATCTGCTAATGGTGATGAGATCCCGCGGGAGGCGCCGGAGTTGTCCCGTTCAAAAAGTCATTTTCCTGCTGTTCCTCCATCCGATCGGCGGGGCTCTTCGGGTTATTGCGCTCCATCTCCAGACGCTCCTCCGTCGTGAGTTGCGGCAAGTGCCGGATGAAGTAGACAAGCTTCCAACTGTCCTCTTTAGTGCCGGGACTCGAGAACGCAGGCATTCCCGTGAATCGCACGCCATTTTCGATAATCCAAAAAAGTTCGCCATCGGAGAGCTTTTGCGTTTCCGCGAGCCGCAGGTCCGGCGGCTTGGGATAAAGTCCGCTCCCCAGCATCGTGTCGCAACTTCCATCGTTGCCGTGGCAAATGGCGCAATGGTCTGCAAAGTGCAGCCGGCCGTCGCGCAGGTTCTCCTCGGTGGCGGCTACGGGATTGGCCAGCGCTCGCGCTGCGCTCGGAAGCGCCATGTGCCTAGCTTTCCGCGCCATCACCACCTCGAGCGCGCTGGGTTTCGCCTTTGCGCTCACGCCGCTGTGCAGGAATGAATACGCCACGAAGCCAATCGCAAGCACTCCAACGACCAGCAAAATCAAAATGAGAGTTCCGCGTTTCATGGTCCGGCAACCATGTTAGACGACGCGAGCCGCGCGTTGCCAGCCCGGATTTAGTGGTCCTCGCCAATGTCGCATACTCGCACCTGCAGACTTGCACTCCCTCTGGTAGGATACGCCGTGCCATGAAACACAAAATCTATTCGAGCCTGGATTCCGCCGTGGCCGATATTCGAGACGGCGCGCGAATCATGTTCGGCGGATTCGGCGGCGCGGGTTTTCCCAACAACTTGATCCAGGCACTGGCCGCGAAAGGCACCAAAGACATCACCGCCATCAGCAACAATTGCGGAACGCGCGATGGCGAGCTGGGCTTGATGTTCAAGAACGGCCAGGTCCGGCATGTAATCGCATCGTTCCCCGGGCCGCATTCCACTTATTTTCAGGAACAGCTCGCCACAAAAAAAGTGACTCTCGAACTCGTGCCGCAGGGGATTCTCTGCGAACGCATGCGCGCCTCCGCCGCGGGTCTGTGCGCATTCTATACAACCGTCGGTGTGGGCACGGAAGTCGCGGATGGTAAAGAAGAGCGCGTCATCGAAGGGAAACGCTGCATCCTCGAAATGCCCATTCACGCGGACTACGCGCTCATCAAGGCAGAGACGGCCGACGAGTTGGGCAATCTGACCTACCGTCTCGCAGCCCGGAATTTTAATCCCATCATGGCCATGGCCGCGACGACGACCATCGTGGAAGTTGACGAAATTGTTCCGGTGGGCGCAATCCATCCAGAGCACGTCGTGACACCGGCGATTTTTGTGCACCGCATTGTGCAAGCCAAAGGAGTCCGCTATGCCGGATAAGCCGCGGCTGACTCGCGAGCAAATCGCACAGCGTGCCGCACTGGAATTGCCCGATGGCGCGTACGTGAATCTTGGCTGGGGCATCCCCAATCTCATCGCGGATTATTTGCCGAAAAACGTCGAAGTATATTTTCACAGCGAGAACGGCATTCTTGGCATGGGACGGCGCGCCCGCCCCGGCGAAGAAGACTACGATTTAGTCGATGCAATGAAAGTTCCGGTGACTTTGATTCCCGGAGCGTCTTTTTTTCATCAGGCGGACGCGCATCTCATGACACGCGGCGGCCACCTGGACGTCGCTGTACTCGGCGGCTTTCAAGTTTCCGAAAATGGTGACCTCGCCAACTGGAAAATCCCCGGCGCGAAAGGCTCTGGCGGCATTGGCGGTGCAATGGATATCGCGGCAGGTGCGAAAAAGCTCATCGTTTGCATGGAGCACACCACCAAGGAAGGCGCGCCAAAAATCGTGCGCCAATGCAGGTATCCGCTGACGGGGCTCGCCTGCGTCGATACCATCGTCACCGATCTGGCGGTGATTGACGTCCAGCCGGAAGGACTTGTGCTTCGCGAGATCGCGTCGGGATGGAGCATCGAAGAATTGCAGAAGCTCACCGGAGCGCTTCTCATGTCGCCGGGCCGCGCGCCGGAAATACACTTTATTTGAACGCTCGCGGGGGCGATGGAACTCGTGAACGCGCCCCAAAGCTGCGCGGTGCGCTCCACGCGTGCTAAAGTTGAGTGTTCAGCGGCACAGAACAGAATCGTCAGGAGGCAGCCATGGCAGAAAACATTCCGGAAAAATACGCAGACTTATTGGAAAAGCCGGCGTTTGGCAATCTTGGCACCATCATGAAGGACGGCAGCCCGCAAGTTACCCCCATTTGGGTCGATTACGACGGCAAGTACGTCCGATTTAATTCCGCGCTGGGGCGTGTGAAAGACAAAAATGTCCGGCGCGACCCGCGCGTTTCGGTTTCGCTGCAGGATCCGGCGAACCCCTATCGTTATCTCGAAATTCGCGGGCGCGTCGTCGAAATTACGCAGAACGGCGCGGACGACCACATCAACAAACTTTCGCAAAAATATCTCGGCAAGCCCGTCTATCCATTTCGCCAGCCCGGCGAAGTGCGCGTCCTCTACAAGATCGAGCCGGAAAAAGTCAGCTCCATGGGGTGAAAAAATTGCTTTTTCTGAGCGCGCGAACGTTACAAACACAACGCAAAACTACAATCGCGCGGCGACGCGTGCGGCGATGTGCCCGTCGGCCGTGCGAAAAATGAGCACGAGGCTGTCCGTGAGGGGCACACCCGCGCCGGGAATACCGAATTCGTAGGACCAGATAAAGCGCTTGGGCAATTCTGCCGCAAGCTCCTTTGCGTACGGCGCGATGGGCTCGACGGAAAAGTGCACGACCGCTACTTTTCCCGCCGGTCGCAAATCCACGCCGTGTTTCCAGTACAGCGAAAGTCTCAAGGAACCCATGGCTTCCTGGGTGAGATAGACACCGGTGCCGACCGGCTGAAGACCCGTGGAACACGGTTGATCCCGGATGGTCAGCGAGAGCAGGACTTTGTCGGGGAACTGCGTGACTTCGTTTGTGCCGAGGCGAAAGATAGTTCCGTCATCGCTGTCGTAGGATTTCAGCTCGTTGAAGAATCCGGCGGAGGTGACGCGGCCATTGACGCGGAAGCAGGGGCCATTGGGGATGCCGCCATCGCCAATGAGAAAGACGCCGCCGTAATAATTCTCGATCTTGGGATCCGGAGGTTTTGCGTGCTTGGACTTTTTTTGCGATGGGGCGTTTTGCGATTGAGCGCGGGCCGGAAGACAAAAAAATAGTCCTGCGAGAGCCAGGCAAGAAATTCGTATGATGGTCGCGCTCATAGCTGGCATCCAAAGGCGTCATTTTACTCCCGCAGGCTGGGCCTTGAGAAGAAAGGTTATGCCGTCGGTCGTGTAGGTGGCTTTGCCGCCCTCTAGGGGCTGGGCCTCGACGTTTCCGGCGCGGACGGCTTCGATCGCCGTGACGAGCCTGGGCAGGACCGATGGTTCGGCGACGGGAATGTTGTGAGCGCCGAGGATGAGTTTCACTTGGGGCGCGAGATCGGCGAGCCATTTCACGGACGCGACGTAGGCGTCGAGATTTGTTTCGGGGCGGTAGAGCCAGATGGGCGCGGGATAGTAGGTGTCGCCGGTGAAGAGCAGACCGTTGGCTCGGTCGATCAGACAGATGGCGTCGGGCGTGTGGCCGGGAGTCGAAATGATTTCGAGCGTGCGGCCGCCGAGATTGATTTTGAAGCCGTTTTTCACGTAGAGGGAAACGTGCCACGGCTTGGTGGCGTACGTTTTCGCGTCAAAACCTTTTGGCAGAGTGCCGCAGATCATGCCGGGTGCGAGTTCTTCTTGAGCGTCGTCGAGGGAACCTTTCGCGTTCTGGCGCGTGAACGCTGTATCCATGCCATAGACAAATGTGAAAAGGGAATTGCCGCCGACGTGGTCGTTGTGCGTGTGCGAATTCAGCACGACGACGGGGCGGCTCGTTAATTGCGTGACGACTTTGCGGATGTTGGCGATGCCCATGCCAGTGTCGAAGAGGAGAGCTTGTTTGGTGCCGACGATGAGATACGAGATGACTTCTTCGGCTTGGTGAGGCTCGTAAATGGCAAAAACGCTGGGAGCGACTTTGTAAACTTCAAACCAGGGATCGTTTGGCAGGACGCGTTCTAACGATTTGTATTCCGGGCGAGGGAGGGCTTTGCACCAGTCTGGGCTGATGGTTTGGGGGGAAAAAGAGAAAGAAGAAGAAACAACTGACGGAAAAGGATTTAACGCTCCGACCTGGTCGGGGCCGGCGCCGGGCCACAAAGACGCAGAGTTCGCTGAGAAGAGAAGGAAACAAAGCGGCAAAATCGCAGGCAAAATACTAAGAGACTTACGCGGCACTTGTGTTCCTCCGTCCGAAGTGGCCAAACAATTTCTCGAGCACGCTCTCCCGCTCAAGAATCTCGAACACTTCCCCAGTCAATCCAGGCGTGGGCTCATCATGCCGGAAGCCGGTGAGCTTTTTTGCGAGTTCCGCCGGCAGCTCGTAAACGTGATCCACTTTGAACTCGTCGTGCTCCGCGGTCTCTTGTTCCTGTTTGGCAAATACTCTATTGCGAATGCTTTCAAATTCGGCAGGAAGGTCGCCGCTCGTCTCGAGATGCAAAACTCTATCCTCTTCAGCGTTGTGTGCGACATGCCAAACTTTTTGGCCTTTCTTCCAAGCCGAGGTCGAACTGAACATCACGTGATCCTCGACGAAACAGCAAACGACCTCGCCCGGTTGGGACAGCTTCTCGAGAGTCCTATCCTTAATCTAGTCCGATTAAACATAACCAAGTACCATCCCGTCGGCAGCTGAGCGCCCACGATCTTGGATTTGGCAATCTCTTCGCGTTTTCCCGTCGCGCGCAATCCCAAAGCAGTGCAGGCAGTTTGAAGATTGCCGCCCTTGAGCGCCGCCCATGAAAGTGAATAGCCCATCGCGATTCACCGTGCCTCAAAACCGAACCCTTGTAGCGGCGCAGCATGCTGCACCACTACAAAGCGAAATGCAAAAAGCAGATTCCTCGCTCCGCTCGGAATGACAAATGTGGGTGTTGGTCATTTCGAGGCGCCAGAAAGGAAGATGGATTTGGGGATCATCATGTGCACGCCTTTGTTGCCGTCGACTAGTTCGGTGATGTGGAGGTCGGCGGCGACGCTGGCTAGCATGTAGGCGTCGTCGCGTGTGAGGTGCTTTTCAGTGACGAGGAAATCGATCATCTCGCGGACGGCGAGCGTGGCGCTGGCGTTCAGGTCGTCGTTGAGGCCCATGGTAATGTAGTGGGTGGGCGTTTCGGCGCGAGGCCATTTCAGGTGCATGTCCTTGCGCACGATAAATTGAAACGTGCCGACGAGCGAGGTTTCGAGCGCGGTGATGTCCACTTCGCCGTCGCCCTGCCCGGCGTGGCCGTCGCCGACTTCAAAGAGCGCGCCGGGCGCGTGCACCGGAATGTAGAGCGTGGTGCCGGCGATGAGGTCCTTGTTATCAAGATTGCCCGCCATAATCCACGGCGGAGCGCTGTTGAAGCGGCCGGCGCTTTCCGGCGGCGCGTCACCCATGCTGCCGAAAAAGGGATGCAGCGGAATCTCGATGCCCGGCGCGAATTTCGCGATCATGCGCTTCTCATCGAGCGGAATGATTTTCATCTTCGCGTAAGGATAATCGTCGGGGATGTAACCGCGCCCCGGCCCGAACGCGTTGTACGCATACGGAATCGCCAGCTGGATCGCCAGAATTTTCACTTCCAGCACGTCGCCCGGCTGCGCGTCCTCAATGTAAATCGGCCCCGTCAAAATGTGCCCGCCCGGCCCTTTGTCTTTCACCTGCTCGGTAATATCGCGCAGCGATTGCTCCACTTGGTCCGGTGGGACGCCCGCATCCTCCAACCTCTTCGGGCTATTCGTAATCAGCGTCTCGATCTGCACCGTGTCGTCCGACTTGATGCGCAACACCGGTGTCGCCTTCGCATCGTAGTATCCCCACGCCACCGTCTTCGGCGTCGCCTTCAACGTGTACGTCGCCTGCGCACGCAAATTCTGAAGGCAGAAAGAATTCGCGAAGAGCAGAACTCCGAGACTGACCAGTTTTGATCGCAACTTAGTGGCTCCCCTTGGTTGACGTAGCTTCTGGCTCGATTGGAACCGGACCGGCAGACATCGTCACCTGATCCGGCAAATCCATCAGTGTCCTAATTTCTCTATCAGGCAAATGATCATCTTGAACGTACTTAAACTTGATGGTGTGCTCAAATGGGGTACTGGGTGGACAGCCGACGCAGCCAAAGGTCCACGTTTTTATATTCTTTTCCGCGTCGTCCTTGAGCATAGTAAGAACCGGTCCTCCAATGCCTATGGGAACAGATTCGACGGAAAGCACAGCGCCATCTGCTCCGACCTTCAGCTTCATCTCAATAGTTCCACCAACCCTCGTCAAGTGGGGAAGTAGAGGGTAATACGGCGGCTCCAGGTGTTTGACATAAACGACTGGCTGCTTCACTCCTTGAGCACAGCCCGTGAAGAGGAGCACCAGCAGCATACCTATTAGACTAAGTCTCATGTTTGGACCGACTCCTCGGCGAAGCGTATGCAATCCACAGGGTTGGTCGCGATCCCTGCTTGAACAAGATCGAGCAAGGACGGGTGCACCCAGGAAATCAGATGGCGATCGAAATAGCAGATCCAAGTGTCCCAGGGCGGCGCATCCAGCTCGTCAAAATAGCCCCTGCTCATATACTGCGACGCTCCATCCTCGACATTGTCGTCCGGTTCGTAGACGAGCAGCATTCCTCCGGCAAGATCAGATGACACTTCGGACGGGTATGCGTTCATCTCGCGAAGAAAGGATGCGCGTTTCTCAGCAAGTCTTTCGACGAGCTCCGTGCGACTCTCTCCAGGTTGAAATAGTGAGGCGGCGTAAGAGCGAAATGCCGTGCTCCGTAATTGTCGTCGAAGCGGCGGGTCGATTGAGCCTGGATCGGCAATGGCAAGGAGGCCCTCTGCCTCGGCTTTCATCTTGCGCGCGCGCCGAATCCTCGACGAATCCATCAACCGGGAGATCCAGCTTCTTTGCTCGAAGAGGGAGGGATCCGTTCTGTATGAAAGACTTAGCAATTCGGCGGCTCTCCGACTCATATCGCGACTCTGGATTGTATTCGCGTCCTCCTCGGGACAAACAATCAAGTTCTGAGAGGAACACCATGCAATCGTCTCTGTCAGACGCCGGCGAAACGCAGCGGTGCTTAGACTGAATTTTGTTTCAAGCGCGTTCATGGGTGGGTCATGTCCTCGGGCTTGACGAGGGCGTCGAATTCTTCGGCGGTTACGTAGCCGAGGTTGATGGCGGCTTCACGGAGGCTGATATGCGAGTGGTGGGCGGCTTTGGCGACTTGGGCTGCGGCGTCGTAGCCGATTTTGGGGGCGAGCGCGGTGACCAGCATCAGGGAATTGTGGACGTAGTGTTCGATTTGCGTGTGATTGACTTCGATTCCCTGAACGCAGTGGGCCACGAAACTGTTGGAGGCGTCGGCGAGGAGTTCGACGGAGTGGAGATAGTTGAAGATGATGACGGGCTTGAAAACGTTGAGCTCGAAATTGCCTTGGGAGCCGGCGAAGCCGATGGCGGCGTCGTTGCCCATCACTTGGATGGCGACCATAGTGATGGCTTCGGCCTGCGTGGGGTTCACCTTGCCGGGCATGATGCTGGAGCCAGGCTCGTTTTCGGGAAGAATGAGTTCGCCGAGGCCGCAGCGCGGGCCGGAAGCGAGCCAGCGAATGTCGTTGGCGATTTTCATGAGCGAAGCCGCGAGAGTCTTCAGTGCGCCGCTGGCGAAGACGAGTTCGTCGTGGGCGCTGAGCGCGGCGAATTTGTTGGGATGCGAGCGAAAGGGAAGGCCAGTAAGTTCGGCGATTTTTTTCGCGGCGCGTTCGGCGAATTCGGGGTGGGCGTTGAGGCCGGTGCCGACGGCAGTGCCGCCGATGGCGAGATCGTAGAGGCCGTCGAGAGCCATGGCGATGCGGCCACCGTCGCGGTCGAGCAGATTGACGTAGCCGGAAAATTCCTGACCGACGGTGAGCGGCGTGGCATCCTGCAAATGGGTGCGGCCGATTTTTACGATGCCTGCGAATTCCTTAGCTTTGGCGTCGAGCGCGTCGCGCAGTTTTTTTACGGCGGGGAGAAGTTTCAGGCGCGTTTCCGTGGCTGCGGCGATGTGCATCGCGGCGGGGAAAGTGTCGTTCGAGGACTGCGACATGTTGACTTCGTCATTCGGGTGAATGGGCTTTTTGCTACCCATTTCGCCGCCGGCGATTTCGATGGCGCGATTGGAGATGACTTCGTTGACGTTCATGTTGGTTTGTGTACCGCTGCCGGTTTGCCAGATACGCAGAGGGAAATGCTCGCTGAGCTTTCCGGCGATGACTTCGTCGGCGGCTTGCGTGATGAGCGCGGTTTTGTCGGCGGGGAGCTTGCCAAGGTCCTGGTTGACGAGCGCGGCTGCTTTTTTGAGGATGCCGAAGGCGCGGATCAGCTCGGGGGGCATGGTGTCCTTGCCGATGGCGAAATGGATGAGCGAGCGGGCGGTCTGCGCACCGTAGTAGCGGTCGGCGGGGACGTCGATCTTGCCCATGGAGTCGGACTCGGTGCGGGTCGGGATGTTGGGGTCGAGTTGGGTGGCTTCAGACATGGATTGCTCCTATGGAATTGGCGGCCCTGATTTTAGCAGGGGGACCAGGTAAAGAAGTAATGAAGTAAGGATGGGAGTGAGTAGTGAGCAGTGGGAGGCGGAGGGGGCTCGGTTTGCGTGTGCGGGCCGAAATCGGGACTGAGTGGAATGGGGATTTTAACCGAGAGATCACAGAGGGCACAGAGAAGAGCAAAGAGCGGGAGATAAAGTGGCTCTGGATGGGTAAGAGACGACGACGTGGAGTCCGCCTGTACCCTTGCCCTGGCACCACCACCCCGGCTGTCCGCGAGTTATGAAGTAAGCATATGAGGGGATTGGGGTTGCGGGGATTCCGGCGCGTGCGCAGGCGCGGCGCGTGGCGGGTAACTAGCTGGAAAAATTTGGGGTTGGCAGCGGGACCCCTCCCCTTGACCCCTCCCCCGTGGTTTTTTGTAGGCATTGCTTCTAAAGGAGTTGAAGTGGAGCGGAATCAACAGTTGCGGAAGTGTTGATTGTGAAGGGGTTAGGAGAGAACGGTTTTTATGAAATGGTAACCTAAGTGGGACTGAAGATTTTGCGGGAATTTGAAGGACCGCGCGGCGGAGGCGCATGATATTCACCGGGGGGCTAATCATGCGTCACCATAACTCGCAATAAGCTCATTATACGGCCGTTCGTCCACGACGCGAAGTTTCCCGTGCCATGAAGTTGCCACCTCCCTGGGCGCCTCGCCAGAGTTATCGAACAGAATCCACCTATCCGCCAGTCGTCCGTACGAGGGCGACAGCCCCTGCGCAATGAGGTCTGCGTTGATGAAAAATCTGCAGTTCGCATAATTTGTCAGGAACTCTCGCGCAAACGTCGTCTTACCCGTACCGTTTGGCCCAGCGATGATGTAAACGTTTGGATTCACAGAACTTCTGGCAACCTACCTGTCTGGGAGCACCTTGGCAAGGCCGCCCATGCACAGATAGCCTGATTTATTCGTAACGCAGGGCTTCCATCGGGTCGATGGAAGCGGCCCGGCGCGCGGGGACGAAACAGGCCAGGGCGGCGGCGGCGATGAGGATTAAGGTTACGCCGGCGAGGATCCACGGGTTGCGGGAGCTCTCCATGACCCAGCGCGTGGAAATTTTGTTGAAGGCCACGCTTAGAAGGATGCCGGCGACCAGGCCGGCGCCGACGTTTATGGCGGTGCAGGAGAAGACGATGCGGAAAACGTCGGAGCTTCTGGCGCCGAGAGCCATGCGGATGCCGAACTCGTTGGTGCGTGTGGCGACACCGTAGGAAACCACGCTGTAAAGACCAACCGCGGCGAGAAGCAGAGCAAGAACAGAGAAGATGGCGAAGAGTGTGGCGACGAAGCGCTGTTGGGAGTACTCCTGCAGGTCGGTGATCCAGGCTTCTAGGTCGCGGACGCGCATAACTTGCTGTTCGCGATCGAGCGTAACGAGGCGGGCGCGGATGTCGTGGAGGATCGCGAGAGGAGCGACGCGCGTGCGCACGAGGATTTGCGTGAACATGCGCATCTGCAGCGTGAAGGGGACGTACATAGCGGGCTTGATGGGATTGCGGAGGCCGTCGTCGCGAACGTCGGCGACTACGCCAACGATTTGCAGCCAGCCGTCGGCGCCGGTGGCAGCGGGGGAGT
>CAVPLA010000019.1:0-5245 GCA_963705855.1 uncultured Acidobacteriota bacterium | reverse complement strand
AGGCGGGGCTGGAAGGGGGCTGGGAGGCACAATATAAGGATACCGTCCGTGCGAACTAAGTCCTGTACATAGAGGCAGTTGCAAGGTATCAGGCGCATTCTGCTTCGCTTCGGTTGTGTCCCCGAGTGGCGCTCCGTTGGAATCTTCGGGCCTCGTATTTAACCGACCGGAGCACCACCATCTTTGCCGTCGCTCTTTCAATCCCTGGCAGCGTGTACTCGAGCTGCGAGGAATGGCCACGCGCCGACAAGATCTACGGGCAAGAGATTTCAACTTTTACCGAGTTGCAATTGGCAAAACACATCGACACCGGCGTCGCGCGAGTCAAACTGGGGCGCGCTCTCCTGCGCCAGAATCGCTACGCCGAGGCGGAAGCCGAGACCCGCGCAGGCTACGAGATTCGAAACCATGAGAAGGCGTAGAATCGAAACACCGATATGAGTTCCGACGCGAAACGGCCGTTAATTGGTGTCCCGTTCTGTTTGTGCTTCTTGATTTTCACTATCTGGTTTCGTCTAGCGGCGCAGCAGAGAAGTGAATCGCCGGCCCCGAGTGCCGAGGCCACAATTCAAGTGAACGTTAATGCCGTCCTGGTGCCGGTAGTAGTTCGCGATTCGCAAGGGCGCGCGGTGGGGAATTTGAAGAAAGAAGACTTTCAGGTCTTTGAAAAGAACAGGCTTCAGGTGATTTCAGGGTTCACGATTGAGAAGCGCGCAGGACTGGTGAGCACTGCGAAGCCAGCCGAATCGTCCGCACGCCACTCCCTCTCCGGCACTTGCTCCGCAGTCGCCGAACTCCCCACAACGCTTCTTTGTCTTTTTATTCGACGATCTGCACCTAGCCGTTGGCGATTTAGTGCGAGCCCAAAAGGCCGCCACGAAGATGCTCGGCGAGTCGCTGGACGATTCGGTCATGGCTGCCGTGGTTTCCATGTCCGGGACCAACAGCGGCCTGACACACGATCGCGCGGCTCTCGAAGAAGCAGTCATGAAGCTGCGTGTGCACGAACTCTACCAGCACGACGACCATGCCTGCCCGAACATCGACTATTACCAGGCGGACTTGATCCACAATAAGGACAACTTAGAGGCGCTGCAGCTTGCTGAAGTTGATTACGTGACTTGCGCGCATCTTCAAGGCCAACCGCCCAATATGATTGAGACCGTTGTTCGGTCTGTTGCGGCGCAATCCTTCTCGAATGGTGAACACGATGTTTCGGCAACGCTCGACGCGATTAGAGGGTTCGTGCGGAAAATGGGGAAGCTGCCGGGAGAACGCACGTTGATCCTGGTCTCGCCTGGCTTCCTGACCATTACGCCGGCAGCGATGGCTGAGAAATCGCAGGTTCTGGACCTTGCGGCACAGTCCAATGTAATCATCAGCGCGCTGGATGCTCGCGGGTTGTACAGCACAGAAATGGATGCTAGCGAGCGAGGGGGATCTTCGGTCCTGGACCTAATGACGGGTCAACATTCACAGTATCATTCCGAAACGATGCAACTAGACGAAGACGTCATGGCGGAACTTGCGGACGGTACCGGCGGAACTTACTTCCACAACAGCAACGATTTGGAAGGGGGAATGAAAAGTCTTGCGCAGGCGCCGGAGTACGTTTACCTACTTGAGTTTTCGCTGGAGAAGGTGAAGCCCGACGGCGTGTATCACCAACTGAAGGTGAAAGTGGACAAGGATGGTTTGAAAGTGCAAGCGCGGCAGGGCTATTTTGCGCCGAAGGCGGACAAGGCAACCGCGCCGTCGACTGCGCCGTCCTCGCAGACGGCTCTACAAGCCCCGGCGCCTTCACCCGCCACGACAACTCCACCATCTTCGGTAGCCCCGGAGGTTCCGGCAGCTGCACCAGCCCCGATTGCTCGAAAAGCCAAAGAGGCAGAGAAAGCACCGAAAGACAAATCTCTGTTTTGGTATCCGCCGGACGTTGATGCGCCTCTCCGTTCTCACAGTTCGTCCCCGCCGTGCCCGCTCACTAACGTGCTCGAACAAGCCGGTGCCCGCGCGGATGATTTGGTCAGCAATCTTCAAAACTTTACAGCCCAGGAAAAGATTGAATACAAGATGCTTGGCAATATGGGCCTTGTCTTGGAGGACGGCACGGGAACGTTTGACTACACCGTCGTTTTCGAGCAACGAGCGGAAGGGCTCGCGGTGCAAGAAGGCCGCACGCCAGAGCGTGGCAGCCGCGCGTTCCCCGCCAGCGGCCAGGACATCGGTCTCCCGGAACTGGCCTTGATCTTTCTTTCAAACTTTCAAGACGACTATGAAATGAAGTGCGAAGGCGCGGCTGAATGGAACGGTCAACCCACCTGGGTGGTGCATTTCCAGCAGCGCAAGGATAGGCCAGCTCATACGGCTTCCTTCCGCGCCAAAGGTGTCGCCTATCCCGCGAAACTCAAAGGACGCGCTTGGATTGCCCAAGATTCCAGTGACGATCCCGGCGAAGTCGTGCACTTGGAGACGAAGTTGATGGAAGCGATCCCCGCCGCAAACGTGCGATACATGTATCTCTCGATCGACTACGCACCAGTCCAGTTTCGGACCCAAAACGTAAGAGTCTGGCTGCCGCAGGCTGCCGATGCCTATGGGGATTTTGGGGATCACCGCACGATCGTCTATCACACCTTTACAGATTTTCTGCTGTTCTCGGTCCGGACCGACCAGGTTACTGAAAAGCCTAAGGCACCCTGACTGCCGAGCTCTTCACGGCATTCTTCGGAACCTTAATTCCACTCTTTTTTCATCATTTTTTGCGTCGTAGAAATCTTTGCTGGTCCTTTTGGGGGCCGCTCTTCGCAATCGGCGAAGGGCATCTGTACGACTTGCTCCGAACGGAGCTAGAGGGATACTCCGCCTCCCGTTCAGGCCAATCTCGGCTGCTCCGGCCTGACGGAAGCTACTGTAACCAGAGGCGTTAGCTGAATTTGGGAGAGCGAGGAGAGAAGAATCGCAAAAGATTTACGTTGAAACTGGTAAGATGCGCGGCGCAAACTTCGTGCGCCGCTCTTATACGAACGCGGATTGAAAAGGAAGACAGAACATTATGGACCGACGAGACTTTTTGAAAACTACGAGCACTGTCTTTGCGGGGAGCACACTGGCGCCGGCATTGCTCGCCGGCAAATCCGCCCCCGCGGCTTCCAACGCCGATGGCCGGCTGGTTTTTCCGATCAATCGGAATTGGCGTTACAACCATATATTTGTCGAAGGAGCGCACGCGCGGGAGTTCGACGACTCCGCGTTTGAGCGCGTTGTAATTCCCCACACGAATGTCCGCCTGCCCTGGCACAGCTTCGACGACAAGCAGTATGAATTTGTATCCATTTATCGGAGGCATTTTCGTCTGCCCGCCGAAGCGCGTGGCAAGCGCGTTTTCGCCGATTTCGAAGGTGTGATGACCGCCTCGACAGTTTGGATCAACGGCGCGCAGCTCGGCGAGTACAAGGGCGGCTACACGCCGTTTTCGTTCGACCTGACGCCGCACATCGATTTCGACGGAGAAAACGTGCTCGCGGTGGATGTGGACTCGACAGAGCGCCCGGATATTCCGCCCTTTGGAAACCAGATCGACTACCTCACTTTTGGCGGAATCTACCGCGAAGTCTGGCTGCGCATCGTTCCAACAACTTTTATTGAAAATGTTTTCGCGAAACCCAAAGCTGTGCTCAGCGAACATCCTGGCCTGGATGTGGACTGCTTTCTTCAGCATATGGAAGCATCGCACGAGGCGCTTACGCTCGAAGTGGAACTCCGCGAAGGCGATCGCGCGCTGGCCAAAGCGACGCAACGTGTGCCGGCGTCAGAGGCCGCGCCGGACCCAGTGGCGCACGCCGTGCACCTCGACAACCTCAGCGGGATCAAACTTTGGGATCTCCAGCATCCGAATTTGTATTCCGTCCACGTGCGTCTGCTGAGAGGAACAGAGCCAGTCGATCGGGACAGCCGCACGATTGGTTTTCGCCAGGCGCAATTCACCGACCACGGCTTCGAGCTGAACGGCAAGATCATTAAGCTACGCGGTCTCGACCGTCATCAAACATTTCCGTTCGTCGGCCAGGCGATGCCGAGCCGCGCCCAGCGCAGCGATGCGCGAATCCTGCGCAAAAATCTGAAGTGCAACATCGTCCGCACATCCCACTATCCGCAATCGCGGCATTTCCTCGATGCCTGCGATGAGATGGGATTGCTTGTCCTCGAAGAAATCCCGGGCTGGCAGCACATTGGCAATGAAGCATGGAAGCTGATCTCCATCGACAACGTCAGCCGCATGATTCGCCGCGACTGGAACCATCCCAGCATCATTTTGTGGGGCGTGCGCATCAACGAATCGAAAGATGATCACGATTTCTACACGCGCACCAACACAGTCGCGCATAGTCTCGACGTTACTCGCCAGACGTGCGGAATCCGCAATTTCCAATCCTCAGAATTCCTGGAAGACGTTTTTACGATGAACGATTTCGGATTTCCCTTGCAGAAGCCAAATCATCCCCGCTATCTCAACACGGAATTCGTGGGCCACACGTATCCCACCAAGAGCATCGATCAAGTCGAGCGCCTGACCGAGCACACGCTGCGTCATGCGCGCATTCACGACCAGCTTGCTTCCGATCCGCAGTACGCCGGCGGCCTCGGCTGGTGCGCTTTCGACTACAACACGCACGGAGATTTTGGCAGCGGCGACCGCATCTGTTATCACGGGGTAACCGACATTTTTCGCGAACCGAAGCCCGCTGCCGGCTTTTACAAATCGCAGTGCGATCCCACCGACGAAGTGGTGCTCGAGCCCGCTTTCCATTGGGCGCGCGGCGACGAATCGATCGGCTTCACTAAGGCCGTTGTCTGCTCGAACTGCGACCACCTGAAATTTTATATTGCCGGCAAGTTGGTGGCGGAGGCCGATCCAAACAAAACTGAATTTGCCCACCTTCGCTATGCGCCGTTTGTCGCTGATTTGAGTCAGGCGGTTTTTAAATGGGGAGACTTGCGTATCGAAGGCTATATCGATGGTAAGCAGACAATTGCTAAGACGCTTTCCGGCAAAGGTGTCGATCAGAAATTCGCGCTGTTGCCGGACGACACACGTCTCAACGCAGATGGAGCGGATACAACCCGAGTGGTTTTGCGCGTGACCGACGAGTTTGGCGCCATCCGGCCCTTTGCGAATGACGCCATCAAGTTAGAGTTGGAAGGCCCCGCGGAGATTATCGGCGATAATCCGTTCGCTCTGGTT
>CAVPLA010000018.1:0-7841 GCA_963705855.1 uncultured Acidobacteriota bacterium | reverse complement strand
TGGCTGAGGAGTCGAAGCGGTGCGGCGCGTTCTTTGTGAACCATCGCTGGCTGGGCGGCACGCTGACGAATTGGGCGACGCTCCAGAAATCGATCAAGCGGCTGAAGCTGCTGAAGGCCATGACGGAAGACGGCCGGATCAACGAACTTTCGAAGAAAGAAAAAGCGCGGCTGGGCCGCGAAATGAAGCACCTCAATCAGAACCTCGAAGGCATCGAGAACATGTCGCAACTGCCTGACGCGATGTTCGTGATCGATTCGAACGCGGAAGAGATCGCGGTGAAGGAAGCGCGGCGCATGGGCGTGCCGGTGGTTTCCGTAGTGGATACGAATTGCGATCCGGACGTGGTGGACTGGATCATTCCTGGCAACGACGACGCCTTGCGCGCGATTCGGCTCTTCACGACGAAGATTGCGGATTCCGTGCTCGAAGGGCATACCGCTTACCAGCAATCGCAAGTGGCGGATCAGAAGTCGGCAGAAGATCAGGCGATTGTTGACGGCGTGGAGTACGTGGATACCAGCGCGTATGAACAGTACGAAAAGCAGGAAGGCGACTTCGTGGAGGGAGCGGTAGTCGAAGTTCCGCCGGATGCGCCTGTTGAGCCCGCCGAGGCCACCGAAGCCGCAGAAGCAACGGTGCCACCGGACGCGGAATCTCGCTAAACAAATTGCGCGGGTGAAAGTTTCGTGAGGCCCGCCCCATGCGGCTCGGGGTGGGCCGTTTTGCAAACATCGGCATTAGATAAGAGAATTCAAATCAGCGAAGAGAAAAAAAGATGAGCACACAACAGCCAGCTATGCAGATACCGGCACACCTCGTGAAAGAGTTGCGCGAACGGACCGGGGCGGGTTTCAGCGATTGCCGCGCGGCGCTCGTGGAAGCAAATGGTATCATCGAAAAAGCCATTGAGATTTTGCGGAAAAAAGGACAGGCGGCGGCGGCAAAGAAATCACAGCGCGAAGCGAGCGAAGGGCTCGTGGGCAGCTATATCCACGCGGGCGGCAAGATTGGGGTGCTCGTGGAAATTAACTGCGAGTCCGACTTCGTGGCGCGCACGGAAGCTTTCCAGCAGCTTTGCCACGACATCGCCATGCACATTGCGGCGCTCGATCCGCGGTACGTGCGGCGCGAGGATGTTACGCCAGAGATGCTCGCGGCGGAACGCGACATTTACCGTGCGCAGGCGCTGGCTACCGGCAAGCCGGAAAACGTGGTCGAGAAGATTACGGCGGGAAAGATGGAGAAGTTCTACGAGGAAAATTGCCTGTACGAGCAGCACTACATCAAGGATGAGAGCGTCACGATCGGCGAGATGATCACGCAGGCGATCGCAAAACTTGGCGAGAATATCTCCATCCGACGTTTCGTGCGCTTCAAGGTCGGCGAAGGAAGCGGACCGGCGAGCGGACCAGAAACGGCGCCAGTTCCGGCGCCTGTCAGCGCGTAAGATAGAACTTTCAAACAGCATTCGAGAGCGTTCCGGGAAACCGGGACGCTCTTTTTTGTTTGCCCGATCCCACCCCCGATTCATTTTCGTCGAACGCGTTCGTCCTTCGGCGATTGGAACTATTTCTTCGCGCTATCGGAGGCGGTGATTGCCCCCAGTGGAACGCCGAGGGTGCCGGCGTTGCCGGAATTGAGATCGTAGATCCCGGTGCGGAGGTAGATGTCGCCGGGAGGGACGTCGATTTCGAGATGGAGGGGAAGCCTCTTGGCCTGGAGGAGGGGGAAGTCTTTGGGCGGGAAAGCCAGCCGGCTCGTGCGCTTGGAGATGTCAATGATTTTTCCGTTGCGATCGTAGGCGACGAGAATCACTTCGAGGCGGCCGTGTTTCAGCTAGCGACCAGCACAGATAGGCGATTCGTCGGCAGCTCATTGCGTGTCCGGGATGCGGGACTTTCAGAAACGCCTGTCTCCTATGAGACGCCTTAAACGTTCTTCACGTTACGCTTGGCGCGTGAGCGCATGTCCTGTTCCGATCAGCAGCAGCGTAGTTCTGTTGTATCGCTTTAAAACGGCGGCGTCTAGCTATAGCTAAGTGTGCGGCAAATGGCATAGTTTGTTACAATTCCGAGGATTTTATTGGGCGCTGACCGGGGGGCCATGGCCGCACAGAAGAAGGCTGCTAAGAAATCCGTGAAGAGAACGCCGAGACATGCGCAGCTAGCTTACCGGCGCATATTGCTAAAGCTTTCCGGGGAATCGTTGCAGGGACCGCAGGGATTTGGGATTCACGGCGAGACGATTCAGGCGATTGCACAAGAGTTGAAAGAGGTACACGCGCTGGGGATTGAGATCGCCATTATGGTAGGTGGGGGGAACATTTTTCGCGGAGCGCGGCAGAAGGGATTTGAGATTGACCGCGCGACAGGCGACTACATGGGCATGCTGGCGACGGTGATTAACGCGCTCGCGTTGCAGGATGCGCTGGAGAAAGTGGGCGTATTTACGCGCGTTTTGAGCGCAATAGAGATGAACCAGGTTTCGGAACCGTTTATCCGTCGGCGCGCGATGCGGCATCTGGAAAAGCAGCGCGTCGTGATTTTTGCGGCGGGGACGGGCAATCCTTATTTTTCGACCGATACGGCGGCGGCGTTGCGCGCCATGGAGATCAAAGCGGACGTCATCCTGAAGGCGACTAGAGTGGACGGGATATTCGACGCCGATCCGGAGAAGGTTTCTGGGGCGAAGTTTTTTGCGGCGATCACTTATCGCGACGTGCTGAACCAGAATTTGAAAGTGATGGACGCGACAGCGATTTCGCTGTGCATGGATAACGGGATGCCCATCGTGGTGTTCAACATGAACCAGCATGGGAACATCAAGCGCGTGGTGATGGGTGAACGCGTAGGATCCAAAGTGACCCCGGCATAAAGCAGTTTCAAGGACTTTGAAGATGACGACGATTGCAACGACGAAAGACGCGATGGCCGCCGCAAGAACGCGGATGGAAAAGGCGGTGGACGATTTCCGCAAGGAGCTGGCGACGATTCGCACGGGCCGCGCGAATGCGACGCTTCTCGACAACGTTCGCGTGGATTATCACGGCACGCCGATGCCGGTGAATCAACTCGGGACCATGACTGTGCCGGACGCAACGATGATTGTGATTGCGCCGTGGGACCCTAGCGCGGTGGCTTTGATTGACAAGGCGATTCGGACATCGGACCTGGGATTGAATCCGACGAACGACGGCAAAGTGGTGCGGGTGCCGATTCCTTCGCTGACGGAAGAGCGGCGCAAGGATTTGGTGAAGCAACTACATAAGGTACTGGAAAATCACCGGACAGCGGTGCGGAATATCCGGCGGGATTTGAAGGAAGCGATCGAGAAGCTCGAAAAAGAGAAGAAGATCAGCGAAGACGACAAGAAGCGGTCGTTGGACGAACTGGAAAAGCTTTCGCACGCGGAGACGAAGAAAATTGAGGATTTGAGCGCGGCGAAGGAAAAGGAAGTGATGCAGATTAAGTGAATGACCTAAAGTAGGAAGTATCGAAGTAGAGAAAGCGAGATACCGTCGGAAAAGTTGCGCTGATTGAGCCGGGGGAATTTAACACAGAGGTCACAGAGGTCGCGGAGAAGAGCTGAACCACTCCCAGAAAAGAGTTCTTCGCAGTCATACCAGTTTCTTGCGGCAAAACTGAGAAAAACTTAGGGTTTTTGTGTGGCGGCAGGAGTTGTGTCCGCGCGCTCAAGCGTAAAGACCTGCGATTCATCGCTTCGCACTGCGTGCAGGAAAGCGTTGTAATCGGCGGCGCGGTCGGCGGGAATTTCCTTCAGAATAAAATTGAGATGGCGGGAAGCGGTGAGCGTCGCGTCCTTTGCGGAGTATTGCGAGGTGTAGGTGGCGAAATCACGCTGGACGGAAGTGCCCGCGGGGATGTGAGCGTTTGTGCTGGCAGGAAGATGAAGTGTCGCGTTCAATTCGACATCGAGAGGAGTGCCCAGGTCGATGGGGGGAGCGGCTCCCGCGATCGGCGGCTTCGCTGGCGGATCTGGAAGTCCCAGCACAGGAAGAAGAGCGGGGATGCGAAGCGTCTTTTTCGACCAGTCCACGAATTTCGGCTGGGTGATTTCGTACTCGACGGTGAAGGGGTCGTGCGTTGCGTAGGGATCCGAGGTTGTCACGTTTGTGATTAGGCCGCGGAAGCCGTCGGACATCGCCAAAAGTTGCGCGACGTTTCTCCAATTTTCCTTAGGCGTTTTGTGAAACGCGACGCGCAGCAGCAGCTCATTGTTTCCGCGAATGACGTATTTCGCTTTCGTGGTTAGCTTGCCTTCGGCGTCCAGCGACGCGTTCAAATCCACCCTTTGTGAGGAAGGAAACGGCAGGCTCTTAGGAATAGCGCTCCACACCTCCGAAGGAACGTCGTGGATCTCGCTCCACTCCCCCATCACGAGAGCCATGCTTCCCAGATACGCGGGCGGAAGCAAACCGAGAGGAGCTACTTCAAGGCTTGGATCGCCCCAGCCGCCGGGGTATCCATCCTCGATGACGAGATGCGTAAAAGCCGAGGCGCTGCCAACGATGGGTCCAATCTTTTTCGAAGGCCCAATGAAAAGACCGTTAAAGCCAATTTTAGCCGCGGAACCGAGCGATACAAGAAGGACAAATTTGTCTTCTGGATTTGCGTAGCCGGACGACAGAACTTCGGCGACAGGACGCGGTTTAAAACCAGTTGCGCCGAGCGGAAGGTCCACGGTGGTGATTTTCTGAGAAACGAAATCGAAGATTCGTTGCGCCTTTTCTTCGGGAGTTTTTGCGTCTCGGGTCAATTTGTCGGCTTGATCCGTGATTTCGGCGGGAAGTTTCTCGGGAGGAAGTAGCGCGTAGTAGAGTTGGTGCGAAAGCCCCCACCAGGTAAGTTTTCCGCTGAGCTCAATGTCCGGCATGTCTTCCGGGATGCCGGTGTCTGTCGCGCGGTCGGATTCTTTCGCGGTGGATGAGCGATCCCACTTGCAGAGCACCCGCGCTTCCGGTCCTTCACCGATCTTCAGAATCGATACATTCGGTGCCCAACGGCTTACGTAGAGTTGGATTCGTTTTGGGTCGTCTGCCGGCAGCTCATCCTTGGTTCCTGGCGGCTGAATGCGCTCGGGCTCCGAAGATTCCACCGGTGCAGGTGTTGATTGCGGCAAAACCGCTCGATTGTCCGCTGACGCCGCTCGCTTGGAGCGCGTGGCTTTCTTGGGTGATTCGAGCTGAATTGGCAGATTTTTTAATTCGTCCGGTGAAAGTTCCCGCAGCTCTTGATTCATCCATCCCTGGCGCGGGTACGATTGGCGCGATTGAAGGATTTGCCGCATCTGCTCGTTTTTGACTACGTACATATCGGCTGGCGCGAAGGAAGGCGGGAGGTCGAGTTCGAAGATTTCGTGAGCCACGACTCCTGAGTGATCAAATGTGTGCGAAGGCCATTCGGCAAGCTTTAAAGGAGGGTTCCACGTCGTGGTGATGACGCGATATTCGAGAGTGTCGCCTGGTTCGAGGCCGAGGATGCGGACGGATTTGACGCGGACGTCTTGGTAGGCGGGAGCGTTGACGACGGCGGGATTGGGCGTGTCGGTGATGGCGCTGGGGAGAACGTCTGCGGTGCCGCCGCTTGGGTGGGTTATGCGGACGAGAGGAATTTCCACTTTTTCGAAGGAACGGTTGAAATCGAAATTGAGGCGGCCGAATTGGCGAACCCCAAGTTCGTCGTTGATTTTGACGCGGGCGTGGACTTCCTTGCGGCTGAAACCATCCGTTTTAAAGCGGATGCGCGTCTCCAAGAGTTCGATTTCCGCGGGAAGTTTGGGTGAGAGTCTTGGCGCGGCTTTTTCCTGAGCTTTCCCTTTAGTTTTTTCTGGTGCTCTTTCAGCAGGCTGTTGCGATGGATCTTGCGCTTGCCGCGCCCTTGCAGCAGGCGCGCTGAGAAGAAAAATTGCTGCGGAGATGGGGATCGCGGAGAGGAAAAAACGAATAGCTTTCACATTGGCCTCGCACGCAGTTTAGGGCGAGAGAGAATTGGCGTAAAGCGGAGGCTTGGACGCCGTTGCGCGCCATACACGAGTGTGAGGCGGGCGTGGAGCGAACACATCGGACTTGCGATTACTGTTTGGAGGTTTGTCCGTCTGATGGCATGGTAGAGTTTTGTGCCGAATCGCTTGGGGCAAGAGGAGAACGGGAATGCGAAAGATTTGTGGATGGGTTGCGGCCATAGCGTTGGTGGCGGCGCTGGGCCTGAGCGCAGAAAACAGGCCGACGGCAAAAGGACCCAATGAAGACGGCACGAGACCTGCGCTCGTAAAAATTGCTGGTGAGGGGATGCTAGATTCGCATGCGTTTCAGTATTTGACGGAATTGAGCGACGACGTCGGCGCGCGCGTGACAGGGTCGCCGCAAGCGCAGAAGGCTATCGAATGGGGCCTGGCGAAGATGAAGGCCATCGGGCTCGAGAATGTCCACGCGGAGAAATGGCAATTGTGGCGCGGCTGGACGCGAGGGATAGCACAGGCGGAGATGTTGTCACCGATCCGCAGACCGCTGCACATCGATGCCATGGGTTGGACAGGGTCTACGCCCGCGGGAGGCGCGGAAGGCGACGTGGTGGCAGTGAACCTCTTCGACCTCGACGGCGAAATGAAAAACATGTCGCGCTTTACCGGGAAAGTCCCGCTGATCGTAATGCGTGGCGAGCCGAACAAAAGCTTCATTCAACTGTTCGCGCAGCTCGGTGACTTTTTGAGAGCAGCGGGAAAAGCGGGCGTCATTGCGGTAATCGGGGGACAAGGCGGCGGGAAATCCGCCGGAATGAATCTGACGCATACGGGGATTCTTGGATTCGATGCGGACTTCACGGTTCCTGTGGTGTCGATGACGGCCGAAGACCAAGGACAGTTGGAGCGCTACCTCGCCCGTGAGTTGGTGCCGCGCGTGCACTTCAACGTGCAAAACACTTTTACCAGCGGGCCGGTGGAAAGCGCCAACGTGGTCGGCGAGATTCGCGGGCGCGAAAATCCGGAGCAGGTGCTGGTGGTGGGTGGGCATCTGGATTCGTGGGATCTTTCCGAAGGATCGACGGACAACGGCATGGGCTCCAGCTGCACGCTCGGGGCAGCCGATGCGATTGTGCGCAGCGGGATGAAACCGCGCAGGACCATTCGCTTCGTGTTGTTCACGGGAGAAGAACAGGGGATCGATGGCTCGTTCGCATATGTGAAGCAGCATCAGGCGGAAATGGCGAATCACCTAGGCAGCTTGATTCTTGATAACGGCCAAGGGCCAGTGAAGTCCTTTCAATTAGGCGGGCGCGATGACCTGGTGGAAGCTTTTAGGCCATTGGCATTAGCGCTCGCGGACATTCGCGAAGTTAAAGTGGATGACAAGGTGGAGGATGGCACAGACACACTCCCATTTTCGATGGCCGGGTTGCCGGGTATCAACATGGATCAAGATTCGCCGGAATATCAGAACACACACCACTCAGCGGCGGACGCGCTCGAGGCCGTAAAACCGGACGTGCTGGCACAGGATGCCACGCTCATGGCGCTTGCGGCTTACTGGATTGCTGACCGACCGGAACGGTTTGCAACGCCGTGGTCCGCCGAAAAAACGGCCAGGATGCTGATCGCTCAGCATGAAGACGCCATGTTGAAGGCTTTTGGGTTATGGCCCAAGGCGTTCGCGGAAATTGAGAAGAAGGACGCTACATCTAACTAAATCTTGTCGTATCAATAGTTTATGGTGATTTTGGAATCAGGCTGCCTTTAAACCCGGGCTTTTTGGGGACGTGTGTGTCACAGTCCGTGTCTGAGGCACCGATGCTGCTCTGGTACAATGGCAATCCGCGAAAGGT
>CAVPLA010000017.1:0-13935 GCA_963705855.1 uncultured Acidobacteriota bacterium | reverse complement strand
GCCTTGATAGGGGCCGTGTGCAAACGCACCGTCCCATCCCAGTTCTTTTTCTCCAATCTGTGAACTGTAGTAAGCCGTCATGATTCGCCCCTTCAGAGCTTCAAAATGAGCGTGCCCCTTATCCGGAGTTGCATCCGCCTCACCCGTCCAGTTGCTGGCATTGCGCGGATACGCCAGGGCATGTAACAAGAGATCCTGGTCATCTCGCGACAGATAGAGGAACGCCGCTTTGAATCGCTTCATGCTCTCACTGTCCAGATATCCGAGCGAGTTCAAAAACGCTTGTTGTGTTTCGCGCGTCTCGGCAGCCAGTACAAGATCTATATAGCGATTCACCAGCGCTTCTTTCGCACCAGGAGTGTCCGTTGCCGGAATAATCAAGTCGCTAAGGATAATGAGCGTTTCATTCTGGTGCTCATCCAAAAAGAGCGGCTTCCATCCAGGTCCCTCAAATTCCTTCGAGGCGTCAACACCGCTTTGCGCGGGTGTCAACTCGGATGGTTGCGCGGCACTCTGCGCCGCACTTTGAGCATCAGCAAGCGCGGGGCGCAACGCCGCCGCCGCACCGGCAAGAACACTCGCTCGTAACATTTCACGTCGTTTCATGAAAACTCCTCGCGTACTCGCCCTGTCTACAGCAGGCTACGCCATCGCCTGCAAATAATCATAGTCGATCTTGATCGCTTCCATGGCAGACGTCGTGGTGAAGGGCGGCTCCTGCTCAACGTAATACAGCTCGACTTCCGTTTTTTTTGCAGCGGCAAAAATCGGTTTGTAAGCAATGTGCCCACGCCCCAGCTCCGCCGGCTTCGGCCGCATACTTTCATCGAGTCCCGTGGATGGGCTGGCGGTAGGATGGAAGTCCTTGATATGCAACAAGCGGTAGCGTTTTGGATATTTCGTCAGGTAAACGACCGGATCGTGCCCCGCCGCAGCCATCCACCCGCAGTCGAGCTCAAATGTCACGAACGATGGATCCGTTTCGCGCAATATCACGTCGTAGCCGATTTCGCCGCCGTCGAGTGGTTTGAATTCAAAATTGTGATTGTGATATCCGAACTGCAAGCCGGCTTTCTTCGCCTGTTCCCCCATTTCATTGCAACGCGCCGCGATTTTTTTGAAGTCGTCCAACGTCAACGCGGAGAGTTGTGCCATGAATGCTTTTGCGTCGAACTTTCCCGGTTCGGGAACTTTGGGAAGTGTTACGGAGGAGATTACATACTTCGCGCCAATTTCTTTCGCGTACGTCAGCGCTTCATCCATTCCGCCAAAACCCATGTGCAGTGACTTGCATTGCAGCCCGGCGTCCTGCAAGGACTTCTTGACGTCGGCCGCCTTTCGCTTCGGCGAAACGCCCGTTTCGACTTCTTTGTAACCGATCGCCGCGATCTGCCGCAGCGTTCCGTCGTAGTCCTTATCCAGCTCCGCGCCCACAGTGTATAGCTGCAACCCGATAGGCATGCCCAATGGATTCGCGAACAGTCGCGATGGTTTCCCTAGCCCAAACGCAATCGCCACCAGGGCCCCGCTGCCGGCTATCAGAAGTTCTCGCCTCGAAGGTTTCACAATATCCTCCCTTTTAGTTCCAGCGAAGCCAATTCCAGCCGTGCCAGCTCAAGTCCGGATTCACGGCGCGCAGATTGTATATGACTTTCCCCGCCGTTTCATGTTTGAAACGGATGCCCCCCACCCGTGGGTGTTTTTTGTAAGTGGCAAACAAAAGAGTTAGGACCGAAATGTCTTGTAAGAGTGGCAGCGAAAGGACTTAAAGTCATGTTGGTTTCAGCAAGTGGCAGAGAGTCTGCAAAAGTGGCAACGAAAGGAGCTATAGGAAGGGTAGGAGGCGGGCTGAGTTGGAAGCGAAACGGGGATCGGAAAAAATGTTTGGCCTGATATTGGCGACCCCCAGCCCGAGTGCGACGAGAAAAATGAAGTAAGCGCGTGAATCGAGTGGAGCTGCGGGCGTTGCTGTGTGTTCGATGTTTACTAGGTGTGGAAAATGAGAAGGATTTGGGCGACTGTCCGAATTGAGGCAGAAGAGGCAAAGGAAAAAGAATGTGCGAGGCCGTTGCGGAAGGGGATCAGCGGGTTTGATGAAGAGAACATGGGAAACAGTAGCACGGGAGTAGCGAGAGTAAAGACATTCACAGGAAATAGTCGAAAATGAGCTTTGAACGGCTGTTGGCGGGATTGAACTGCAACGATGTGAGGCGGGAAGAGAAGTCAAGCCACCAGATGCTAACCCGGCGACTGGGGCACCCGCCAATGCCGTGCATGACACCCGCACCCGCTTTCATCAGGATTAGGAGGCTAGTCGGTGGATTTGGGTGAGGGCTCGGGGGGACGGGCAGGAACGGCATCGCCTTTGACGAAGTGGGCATACCAAGCCAGGTCGCGCTCTAAGCGGTCCTTGATGTGGGAGGGGAGGGCGAACTCGTGGTACTCGTCGGGATAGACGACTAGTTCGGTGGTGCGGCCCAGGCGTTTCAGAGCTTGATACATTTGCTCGCCGCCGAGGATGGGGACGTTCCAGTCGATGTTGCCGCCCATGAAGAGGGTGGGGGTAGTGACTTTGGCGACGTTGCGGAAGGGCGAGACCTTTGCCCAAGCGGCTTGGTTCTCCCAGGGGAGGCCTAGCTCAGTCTCGTAGTCTTTTTGGTATTCGTCGTGGCCATAGAGGCTGGAGAATTCGGCGGCGCCCGCACCGGAGATGGCGGCTTTGAAGCGGGTGGTTTGCGTGATGATGAAGTCGGTGGAGATGCCGCCGTACGACCAGCCACCAACGCCAAGTTTGTCGGGGTCGGCAATTCCCTGCTCGATGGCGTAGTCGACCATGGCCATGTCGTCCTGGAAGTCCTTGTTGCCCCAGTCGGCGAAGATGGCCTTGCAGTAGTCCTGGCCGTAGCCGGTGGAACCGCGTGGATTGGGGAAAAGGACGGCGTAGCCGTTGGCGGCGTAAAGCTGGGCTAGATGGGAGAACTCGGCGTAGTAGGCCCAGACGGGACCGCCGTGTGGGAGGAGAAGTGTTGGATAGCGTTTGCCAGAAGCGTAATCGAGTGGCTTGTAGAGGTAGCCGGAGATGGGGGTGCCATCCTTGCTCTTGAAATGGACGTATTCGCCGTGGGAAAGCTTGAGCTGGGAGAAGAGAGCGTCGTTGACGTGTGTTAGTTGTTTGTACTGGTAGCCCTCGATCATGAAAAGCTCATCTGGGCGGTCGATGGTGGCGATTTGAGCGACGACGGAGGGAACGGGGCCGGGGCTGATGGAATAGCCGTTGACGGTGCGGGAGCCGGAATACTGAGCAGACGTCATGTACGGGACCGCGGCCGCGTCGGCAATTCCGCCGGATTCGAGGTGAATCGTCTTGAGGACCAGTGCGCCGTCATGATCGGCGACGAAATAGATGAATTTGCCGTCGGAAGAGAAATGGGGATTGCTGACCATGCGGTCGAGGGACAGGGTGAGGACTTTGGCGGGGCCTCCCGTGGCAGGAGAGATGGCGAGATGGTGAGTGGCGTAATCGAAGAGCTTTGGGTCGAGCATGGTGACGTAGGCGATGGATTGGCCGTCAGCAGACCAAGTCGGCGACATGTCTATGCCAGGGTTCGTGGTGACTTGGGTGAGGTGGGCGCCTTTGTCTGTGGTGTTGGCAGTAACGACCCAGATGTCGGAGTTGAGAGTGAGGTCGGGGTCGGGCGCGGAGCGGTTGCTGGTGAAGGCGAGGAGTTTGCCGTCGGGGGACCAGGCAGGTTCGGAGTCGTCGAAGTCGCCGGAAGTCACTTGGATTAGGGATTTCTTGGCGATGTCGAAGACATAGAGATGGGTGCGGCGGCGGTCGAGGTAGCCGACTTCGTCGACTTTGAATTGCAGGCGGTCGATGATCCAGGGTTTTTTGGATTTGGACTTTTTGTCCTCGGAGTCGGACGGGGGTGAGGAATGTGCAGGGGCTGCGGATTTCTCTTTGGCGGCGTCGAGTTCTTCGGGAGTGGGATCGCGCAAGACCAAAACCATGCGGTGCCCATCAGGAGACCAGGAGAAATCTTCAACATCTTGAGCTGTGTCAGTAAGTTGCTGGGCTTCGCCGCCCTGGCGGTTCAGTAGCCAGACCTGGATCCTGCCCTCGTTGCGCTCGGAGAGGAAGGCGAGGAATTTGCCGTTGGGGCTCCAGCGAGAGTGGGAGGACGAGACGCCTTCGGCGGTCATGGGGAGCGAATCGCCGCCGGAAGCGGGGATCATCCAGATGCGCGTTTCGTTTTTGTCGGTCTTGAGTGTGGATTTATCGACGGCGTAGGCGACCCATTGAGCGTCGGGGCTGAGCTGGGGGTCGTGGACGGTCTGAATCTGGAAATAGTCGTCGATGGTGATCGAGCGCGGCGAGGGCGGGGCGGATTGCGCGATGGCGGAGACCGGTAGAGCGAGTAGGGCGAGGAGGATGGCGAGAGAACCGTGCTTCATGCGAGAGACTCCTGAGTCGAGAATGAATGCGAGAACAAACAAATGATTGTCGGGCAAAGCTAGGAGTTTAGCAAAGGCGCGGAGAGGGACGGGGGATGGCAAGCATGGCAGCGGAGAGTTGTTGCGGCGGTGGGAGCTACGTTTTGAGACAGTGCCGCTGAAAAGCTTTTGCGGTCCCCGGAGCTCAGGCTGAAGCCTGTGCCACTGGACCTGCGCGGAAGGACAGTTTTCGTGGATGAAAAAATATTCGGCGGGATGCATTTTTTTGTTGCACGCAGGGATGAACCTTGTATTCTTCGAATGCGAACTCACTTCACCCAGCGCGCGAGTGAGAATCGCTAAGGAGGACAAGAGTAAAAATTGAGTTCTTTATCCCTTCCTGCCCAGATTCCCTCCACCGCAATTCCAACAGCGAAAAAAAAGGTCGCAAAGCTGACGCTCTGGCCGCTTGTGGCGGCGACGTTTTTCATGGTGTCGGGCGGGACGTATGGGACGGAAGAGATCGTTCATGGCGCGGGTTACGGGCATGGGATTTTGATTCTTTTGTTCTTACCGGTGCTGTGGTGCCTGCCGACGGCGTTCATGATCGGAGAGCTGTCGAGCGCACTGCCGGCTGAGGGTGGTTACTACGCTTGGGTGCGGCGCGGGCTGGGAAATTTCTGGGGATTTCAAGAGGCATGGCTGTCTTTGACGGCGAGCATCTTCGACATGGCGATTTACCCGACTCTGTTTGTGTTTTATTTGAAGCAGATGTCGCCGTGGTTCGGGTCGGGGATCCATGCGGTACTGGCGGGGCTGTTTGTGGTGGTGACTTGCGCGATTCTTAATATGCTCGGGATTCGCGTCGTGGGAATCACTTCGCTTTGGCTGTTCTTCTTTCTTTCGGCCCCGTTTGCAATCATCGTGGTAATGGCACCGTTTGAAGTTGGAGCTTTTGCGAGCGCCGGGGGACACGGCGCGGCTGAGGCGACTGGCCTGGGCTTGCTGGGTGGCGTGTTGGTGGCAATGTGGAATTACATGGGTTGGGACAACGCATCGACGATTGCGCAAGAAGTGGAGAGACCGCAGCGGACCTATCCGAGAGCGATGATTGCGGCGGTGGTTCTCGTTTCGATGACCTATATTCTGCCGTTTCTGGCGGTTTACTTTACGGGGATTCCGGCCGCGACGTTTGGCGCCGACGGATCTTGGGCGACGATCGCGGGATTAATGGGTGGAAAGATTCTGGGATTCGAGTGGCTGCGCTTTTTGATTGTGATTGGTGGAATGATGAGCGCGTTCGGAATGTTCAACGCGCTGGTGATGAGCTACTCGAGGCTTCCGCTGGCGATGGCACGCGACGGGATGCTGCCGAAGGTGTTTGCCAAAACAAGCGCGAAGACGCACGCGCCGTGGGTGGCGATTCTGGTTTGCGCCGCGTGCTGGGCGCTTTGTTTGGGATTGGGATTCAAGAAGCTCGTTACTCTGGACATCATGCTTTATGGCGCCAGCTTGATGCTGGAGTTCGTGACGCTGGTGGTTCTGCGGATTCGCGAGCCGGAGTTGAAGCGGGAGTTCAAGGTGCCCGGTGGATTGGTTGGGGCAATTTCCTGCGGAGTATTTCCGCTTTTGCTGATGAGCCTGGCGATGGTCGAGAGCGAAAGTGAAAGCATTCTGGGAATTAATGGGCTGCTGTTTGGCTTGATCATTATGGTGGGCGGAGTCATTCTGTACGCGGCCACCAAACCTTTGCGGCGATCGGTGATAGCTCCGGCGGCCACGCCGAACGCGGTTACAGGCGACTAAGCTGCCGCGCGGCGCGCGCGCTGCTGGTATACTCCACAGTTCATTCCAACATCCTCTTTGCATTTGGAGACTAGACCGTGAAAACTTTGCGGCTTTTCCTACTACTCCTGCTAGTTACCGGCGTGGCTCTGTTTGTTCACGCGACGGCTGCAGCTCTGCCACAGACAGCACAGAAATTCGACCAAAAACTCTTTGGAGAGATGAGATGGAGGTCGATTGGGCCGTTTCGCGCGGGGCGGTCGCTGGCAGTGACGGGAGTGCGTGGGCAGCCGGAAGTCTACTACTTTGGATCGGTGAATGGAGGCGTTTGGAAAACGAATGATGCGGGGCGGACTTGGAATCCCATTTTTGACGGACAGCCGGTCGGATCGATTGGGGCCATTGCCGTCGCGCCTTCGAATGCGAATGTGATTTATGTGGGATCGGGCGAAGCGGACATGCGCTCGAGCATTTCGCACGGAAACGGGATGTATAAGTCTACAGACGCGGGCAAGACGTGGGAGCACATCGGGCTGGATGATTCGCGACAGATTGCGCGGATTGTCGTGGACCCTGAAAACCCTGAAAAGCTTTTTGTGGCGGCGCTCGGACACGCATACGGACCGAACAAGGAGCGCGGCGTTTTTCGTTCGAATAATGGTGGGAAGTCTTGGCAGCAGGTGCTTTTCAAGGACGAAAATACAGGCGCGATTGACTTGGCGATGAAGCCGGGGAATTCGCAGATTCTTTATGCGGCTGTGCTGCAAACGCGTAGGCCGCCGTGGAGCATTTATCCACCGTCGAAGGGTCCGGGGACAGGGCTTTATCGTTCGAAGGATGGCGGAGACCATTGGGAGCTGTTGACGGGGCACGGTTTGCCCTCGGAAGAGCTGGGGCGGATGGGAATTGCGTTTGCGCCAAGCAATCCAAAGCGGATTTATCTGATCGCGGATGCTAAGGAAGGCGGGCTGTATCGCTCGGACGATGGCGGGGAGAATTGGGCGCGCGTTTCGAAAGATGCGCGGATTTGGGGACGCGGATGGTATTTCTGCGAAGTGAGCGTCGATTCGAAGGATGCGGACACAGTGTATGTGCCGAATACATCGACGTATCGTTCTCGCGACGGTGGAAAAACGTTTACGGCAATCAAGGGCGCGCCGGGGGGAGACGACTATCACCAGCTCTGGATCGATCCGGACAACCCGCAACGCATGGTGTTGGGATGCGATCAAGGCGTGATTGTGACGCGGAACGGCGGGGAGACGTGGAGTTCTTGGTACAACCAACCGACTGGACAGTTTTATCACGTCGCAACCGACAACCGATTTCCTTACTGGGTGTATGGGGCGCAGCAGGACAGCGGTGCGGCAGCGACACCGAGCCGGAGCAATTGGCGCGCGCTGAATTTCCAAGATTGGCGACCGATGGAGGCCGGAGGCGAGAGCGACTACGTCGCGCCCGATCCTGTGAATTCCGAAATTGTTTATGGCGGATCGGTGGTGCGGCAGGATTTTCACAATGAACAAGTACAGCAGATACCGCCCACGCTGATGTATCCCGGCGACTATCGGCGGACCTGGACTTTGCCGCTGGTTTTTTCGGAGATTGAGCCGCATGTGCTGTATTTCAGCGCGCAGGTTTTGTTTCGAACGGCGGATGGAGGAAATTCGTGGCAGAAGATCAGCCCTGATTTGACGCAGGAAGATCCGGGCGTTCCGGCGAATCTTGATGCGGCGACGGCGGCGGATGCTCCGGCGTCAAAGCGGCGCGGGGTGATTTATACGATTGCGCCTTCGCCAGTGCGGGCTGGCGAGATTTGGGTGGGGACGGATGACGGGCTGGTGCATCTGACGCGCGACGAAGGAAAAACATGGAGTGACGTCACGCCGAAAGAGCTGACGCCGTGGAGCAAGGTGACGCACATCGCGGCTTCGCACTTTGAGGCAGGCAAAGCGTACGCGGCAGTGGATCGTCACCGGCTCGAGGATTTGCGGGCTTATCTTTACCGCACGAAAGATTTCGGGAAGACGTGGCAGCGAGTTTCGAGCGGGATTCCGGAAGGGAGCTTTTTGAATTGTATTCGTGAGGATCCGAAAGTCGCCGGGCTGCTGTATGCCTGCACGGAAAAAGGCGTGTACGTTTCGTTTGCTGATGGAGACAACTGGGCGCAGTTGCAGCTTAACTTGCCGACGACTTCGGTGCGCGATTTGGTAGTGCATGATGATGATCTGGTGATCGCCACGTTCGGGCGGTCGTTCTGGGTGTTGGATGACGTGACGCCTCTTCGGCAGTGGGGTGCGAAGGTAGCGAGCGCGGACGCGTGGCTCTTCGAGCCGCAGCCGGCGTATCGAGTACGGCCGGGCGCGGATCAGGGAACACCGATACCGCTCGATGAGCCGGAAGCGGAGAATCCGCCGACCGGGGCGGTGTTGGACTATTACTTAAAGGAGAAGCAGACGGAAGCGGTGCAACTAGAAATATTTGATGCCGCGGGGAAACTGGTGCGGCGATTTGCTAGCACCGACGAGATGCCGAAGACAAATCCGGACGAACTGGATATTCCGATGTACTGGGTGCATGACGGGGAGCCGCTATCGGCTGAGGCGGGGACGCACCGGTTTGTTTGGGATTTTCGGTATGCGTTTGCGGGAGCGCGGCGGCGGTCTCGGCGGGGCGGAGGCGGACCGCTGGCAGTTCCTGGGCGATATACCGTGAAGCTGACCGCGGCAGGAAGGGCGATTACTGTGCCGCTGGAGATCAAGATGGATCCGCGCGTCAAGACGAGCGCTGCGGATTTGGAGCGGCAGTTTCAATTGGCTTCCAGACTGGCGGCCAGCGTTGGAGAGTTTTCCGCAGCTGTCACGCGTGCGGACGATTTGCTGAAGCAGATTGCGGCACGTGAAAAAGAAGCGGCGGGAAACGCGGAGCTTACGGCGGCGCTGACGGACTTGGAGAAAAAAGTCGGCGCAGCAGCGGGAGCGGGAGGGGGCGGCGGGTTCGGATTCTTCGGATTTTCCGTGCCTGGGGATCAGCCGACGACGCTGAGACAAGTGTCAGCAGCGATGGGGTCACTTTTGGGGATTGTGGAGAGCGCGGATGTGGCGCCTTCGGCGGACGCGGCGGCGGCTAGCGAGAAATGGGAGGCGGTGGGGAAGGCTACTTTGGCACGCTGGGACACGATTCGGACGAAAGATCTGGTTAGCGTGAATCCTTTGTTGGAGAGAGCGCATTTGCAAGTATTGAAAATCACAGACGAGAAAGCTCATCCCTAGATGGCGAGCCTAGAGGTCGGTTTCTGAAATTCAGGAAATGTTTTCATTCCTGATTGTGAGCAACTTGCGGTAACGGGCTGAACGATGGCTATCAATACAATGGCCGGACTCCTGGCAATCATGATTCCTGTGTTCTCGATTCCTGCGCTTTTGGAACGTCAGGCCGCCGCGTCACAAGCGACAATGGAGCAAGCCGATTTCGCGATGGAAGCGGAAGGCCTTAATCGCCCGTTTGACGTACCAAAAGGAGCTCTGGGCGCACACTCCATGCCCTTCTGGGTTTTCCTAGAAAACCACGGTGACTACACTTTAGTCTTGAAGGATTCGGTTCAGCTTCTACGTGTCTTGCAGACCCAATCGAACGGCCATCGCCAGATTGAAACGTCGATGTCAACAACCCACGGACAAACAACATGGCTTTACAAGTTCGACGGGCAAAAATACGAGCTCGTTCGGAAGACAACAGTTGCGCCCTGAGGTCTACGGAATATAAGCGCGACATTTGGGCGGGGCGCGGGTTATATGAGGGTATGAAGAAAGAACACCAGCCCACAATGAGGACCCTCCATGATTAGGAATAGCATTACGAAGCAAATTGCTGTAGCCGCCGGACTTCTGGCGTTGACTCTTGCGCCGGGAATCAGCCGCGCACAAAGCGGTTCACAGCCTCCGGCGGAAGATCAGAGCCAAGCGGCGCCTGCCGCGCCAGCGCAGCAAGAAGGAAGAATCCATGGCGCGATGAAAGGGCTGAACCTGACGGATGATCAAAAAGCGACGATGAAAAAAATTCACGAAACCACGAAAGCCCAATTGGATGCCGTGAATAAGGACGAATCGCTGACGGCAGAACAGAAGGATGCGAAGACTCATCAGCTGCGGCACGGCGCTCGCATGCAGATGGTGAAGCTCCTGACGCCCGAACAGCGGCAACAGATGAAAGCGAATGTTCGTGCGTTGCGCGCATCCCGTCGAGAACAACAGCAGCAACAGCCGCCACAAACCCAACCGCAAGGGTAATGGCGCGGGACTTTGGAGAGGTCCGATTCGTAAGCCATAACTGGCAATCGGTCAAATCAAGGTCGCAATAAAGATGCGAAAAAGGGACGGCCCCAGGGGCCGTCCCTTTTTCGTCGAGGGACGCATCCGAGCAGCGCGAAATGACGAAGAGATTTGGTATGCTGCTCGACGTGAGAAATATTGCTCGGATGAATGGGCGCGCCTGGAGTCGAAATGTTTGTCGAATCGGCGCGTTTTTTTCCTTGCCTGTTTTGGGAGCCGCGGCACTCAGTTATTCATCGCAAGCGCCTTCACAAACGCCGCCCGCTGTTCCTGCGGCCCAGTCGCCCGTGCCTCAAGCATTGCCGACAACATCGGCGCCGGCAACACCGCAAGGACTCCCGCAAACTCTTCCAGCAGCAGTGCCACGCGCGGGGCTGAACGTCGTGGTGCTCGATCCAGCGCATGGCGGGACGGACCCGGGCGCACGAGGGACTGGCGGCATTCGCGAGAGCGAAATCGTGCTGGATTTTACGGCACAGGTGCGCCGGGCACTGGAAGCGCAAGGATTCCAAGTGGTCCAGACGCGCCAGGGAAACGAAGATCCTTCCTTCGACGATCGTTCAGCGATCGCTAATGCGCAGAGTGGCGCGGTTTTCGTAACGCTGCATATTGCATCGACGGGACTGCCAGGAACGGCACGGGTGTACGTCAATTCGGATTTGCCAGTGACAACGAATGTGGGCGGATTGATTCCGTGGGACCGGGCGCAGACGCCGTTTCAAGGGTTGAGCAGAAAATTGGGAGATATGGTGCAGGGTTTACTCGCGCAGCGGTTTAAGGGATCGCCCAACACGGCGCAAACGGCGGCGGTGAGGCAGTTGCGAACGACGGCGGCGCCGGCGATCGCCGTGGAAATATCAAGCGTAGTGGTGGAAAACCGCGCAGACTTGGACCGCATGGGACCGGGTGTGGCGGACGCCATCGCGACAGGAGTCGCGTCGTTCCGACCGTCATACGTAGTGCCGACGGCGACGGGAGGCACACCGTGACGACCCGCTGGATCAGATGGGTTGTGGGCGTGCTGTGCGTGGCTGTGATTGTGGGAGTGTTTTACCTTCCGATTCTGCGGCGGCGATTGCGAGCGGCGGCGAAGCTGCAACAGCAAACGGCAGAACAGGCGCGGAGAGAATTGACGCAAGCGGTTCCGATAAATCCGGGCGAGCCACGGGTAAAAACGAAATTATTTTGGGCTTCCGGGAATGGCGATGGAGCGCTGGTGGACTCGACGGTGGAGTTGCCGCTTTCGGATGATCCGGTGCTGCGTTCGAAACAAGTATTGAACACACTGTTGGCAGGGCCTGTGGATGCGGAGCTGCGCACACTGCCGCCCGACGCGGTGCTCTTGGCGTTTTATTTGTTGCCGAATGGGACGGCCATTGCGGATTTTTCTGAGGCGCTGGCGACGGCGACGCCCTCGGGGATTCAAAGCGAGCAGTTGGCTGTAGATTCGCTTACGCGCACGCTCGAAGCGAATGTGCCGCGCGTGCAGCGGCTGAAAATTTTGATTCATGGGCAGGAAGTGGAAACGCTGGCGGGGCATTTGGATCTTACCGGAACTTTTTTGGTTAACACGAAGGGGATGCTTGTGGCACCCGTTGCGGCCGCCCCAGTTATGGCGCCAGCAATGCCGCCAATTGTAGACAAGCCTGTGGCTCCCGCGATGGACAGACCCGCTCCAGCGACAACTCCGACGGCGAAGCCTGGTTCGCCCAAGGGCCCTTGAACATTGACATACGATAAGAGCCCCGGCAAACTGGCGCAGCCTGGGCGTAAATTGTAAGAGCTTAAGAGCTATAGATGGCGAAAGCGACGGCAGCAGGAGGAAGAGTGCGAGTTGATGGCCGCGGCCCGGATCAGATGCGCCCATTGAAAATGACGACGGATTTTATTTCGACGGCGGAAGGAAGCGTTTTGATCGAGATTGGCAGCACGCGAGTGATCTGCACCGCGACAGTGGACGACGGCGTGCCGGGATTTATGAAAGGCACGGGCAAAGGCTGGGTGACGAGCGAATACGGGATGCTGCCGCGAGCAACAGAAGAACGCACGCAACGAGAAGCGACGCGCGGAAAACAGTCCGGACGGACGCTCGAGATTCAGCGGTTGATTGGACGGTCGCTGCGGGCAGTGACGGACCAGGAGGCACTGGGCGAGCGCACGGTGTGGATCGATTGCGACGTGATTCAGGCGGACGGCGGGACGCGGACGGCTTCGATTACGGGAGCGTTCGTGGCACTGGCGCTGGCGTTCGAGCGGCTTGTAGCCGCGGGGATTTTGAAGAGTTCACCGCTGATTGATAGCGTGGCGGCGACGAGCGTGGGAATTGTAGACGACCGCGCGCTGCTGGATTTAGCGTATGAAGAAGATTCGCGCGCGGAAGTGGACATGAACGTGGTGATGACCGGCAGCGGACACTTCGTCGAGATTCAGGCTACGGCGGAGGGCCGGCCTTTTAGCGGGAGCGAAATGCAAGACCTGCTTGCGTTGGCGGCGGCTGGGATTCGCCGGCTGACGGAGGAACAGCGCGCAGTGCTGCCGGTTAACTTCAATGCGCGCGCGCGCTAAGTTGTTTCTAGCTTCATCAAATCCAGGAAAACTTGAGGAGTTTCGCGCGCTAGCGCAGACCAGTACGCCGGGTGTGACGGATGCGCTGAACGCGCGCGTGGAGATTGAGTTGTTGCCAAGGTTTGATTCCCTGCCATCGTTTGAAGAAGATGCTCCGACATTTGCTGAGAACGCTGCAGGAAAGGCGCTGCACTACTCGCGGCTTGGTGTCGGGCGGGTGTTTGCAGACGACTCCGGGATAGTGGTGCCGTCGCTAGGTGGAGTGCCTGGAGTGCAATCGGCGCGATATGCGGGGCCAAACGCGACGAGCGCGGAGCGGATTGCGAAATTGCTTGGCGAGCTACGCGGGAAAGAGGGCAACGAGCGAGCTGCGTATTTTGTGTGCGCGATTGCTTTAGCGGAACGAGGGCGGGCGATCGGGATTGTGGCCGCTCGCGTGGACGGTGAGATTTTGGAATCACCGCGAGGGAGCGGCGGCTTTGGATATGATCCCGTCTTTTACTTCCCTGCCCTGAAGAGAACGTTCGCGGAACTTTTACAAGAAGAGAAAAATCGCATCAGCCATCGCGGTAAAGCTTTCCGCAAGATGCTGAGTTCGCTTACAACTTCGTAGGGACACGGCACGCCGTGCCCTCCATTTTTGTTGAAAGCTCCCGATGAATGTGGAAGACAGATAAGAATGTCTGTCCCACCGTGTGATATTCTTGCGCGTCATGCCATCAAAAAAAATAAAGAGGAAGAAAAACCCCGAGGTTAAAAAACCGAAGCCGACGAGGCCTGGGCAAGCTGCCAAAAGTGCGACCGCCGCGAGAAAGACAGC
>CAVPLA010000016.1:0-24577 GCA_963705855.1 uncultured Acidobacteriota bacterium | reverse complement strand
TGGTGTCGGTGAACGGGCATCCCCTCCCGCTTCTCCCACCGCTGGACCGTCGTCACGTCGCGGTTGAGGTATCCAGCGATTTCCTTCCACGAATCCAGCCGGTCTTCGGGTGGACTCACAGATGGCGACGTGCCAAAGGATGGTTCGCCCATGCATTCTCCTGAATAGTCCGCAGTTGTCAGGAACTGCCCGGATTGTAACGTCCATGCCAGGCCACGGCAAGACACAGCATTCAACGGCATAGAACGGAATAGCTGCAATTCTGCTCATTGCGGTTTGACGGCACCCCCCCAGGTGTTCGATGGTCTCCTCAAGTCTTGAGTGTGAGATTTCCGACTGTCATTCTTGGCCCGCAACCTCCCACGCGTGCCCTGGCGTCCCGGGAAGCTCTTGACGACAAAGACATAAATCTCAATATTGGAGGTCTTCCATGAACTGTAAAGCTTTCACGTGGACATTGCGCTTATCGCTGTCCTGGTGTTCGCAGTAAGTACTGCCGCTCAGGCTCAAGCTCCGTCGCCCACGCACTTTAGCGGCATCATCAATGACTATACCGCTGCAACTGGCGTCGGCGGCCCATGGGAAATGCATGGCACGTGGTCGTTGAAGTTAAAAGGAGATTCCGGCAAGGCCGATTTCTCTGCCGTTATGACCATGGAACATCCAGATTCGTGGATTGCGGCGAACCCTGGTACCCCTCCTAACCTTAACGTTGACAATCCCGGGACGCGCAGTCCGCATACTCACCACCTCACAATGACGGATGCCCTGGTCAGCTACAACCCCAGCGTCTGCCCTGCCACCACGGTCCGTTTCTTGGTCACCGGCCCGGCCGACATTACCGGCAACGGAACTGCCGCCCCATTTCAGACTAAGGGGGGGACTATCCACGCTGCAGGTCTGCATCACCAGAGGAACGGAGGTCCAGTATTCGAACGTGACCCTGACGTTTGCGGCTACGACTCCTGCGACTGGGCATTTCGGAAGCCTGCCTATCCACGGCGTCGTTCGCAAGACACACGAGCATGACTCCGATAAGGGCGACCGGGACGACAGGGGCGATTCACATCGATGAACGGACGCGGGCGCGCTCACTGCGGGCGCGCCCGCCACCGACTCTCACTCGTAGCGAAGAGCAACCAACGGGTCCACGCGAGCCGCGCGGCGGGCTGGAACCCAGCACGCAATCAGCCCCGTTATGAGAAGCAGAAGTGGAACGCCGATCAGCGTGGCCGGATCGTAGGGCGAGACGCCCCAAAGTTGGGTGGCAATGAGGCGCCCCACTCCGAAACTGGCAGCGAGACCAATCGCGACTCCCAAAATGACTAATCGCAGCCCCATGTTAATGACCAGCTTCAGGACGTCGCCGCGCTCCGCGCCGAGCGCCATGCGAATACCGATTTCGTGCGTCCTGCGCGCGGCGGTGTAAGCGAGCACGCTGTAAACGCCGATGGTCACGAGGATCAAACCGATACTGGCGAAAATTCCCAGCAAGAAAAATCCGAAGCGCGGTCCGGCGTAGGAGAACTGGCTGATGTATCCCTCAAGCGTGCCGGTAAACGTTAGCGCGACGCTGCGATCGGTGGCCCAGATTTCCTGGCGGACAGCGTTCAGCATCGGAAGAGGCTCGCCGGCCGTGCGAATGAGAACGCCGCGGCTGAAGGAGCCTGTGACCGTGTACGGTACCCACACCTCGGGTTCGGGAGGATCCTGCAAACCGCGGTTTTTTGCGTCGGCGACGACGCCTACAATCTCAAACCAGGGATCGTGCACAGGATCGGGAGCCGTTTCAAGATGCACTAGATGGATGCGCTGGCCGATAGGATTCTCCGCGCCTAAATATTTGTGAGCGAAAGTCTGGTTGATGACCGCGTATTTTTTCGCGCCGTCGACTTCAGCTTCCGTGAACGGCCGCCCCGTTAAGAATTGAATCTTAAGCACAGGAAAATAGCCTTCGCTGCAGAGTTGATAGAGCGCGGTCCATTTTTCCGAGTGCGTCTTGCCGGGGATTTCGATGTCCGAATCGATTCCTCCATAAGGTGGCAACGTGCTCGTTTCCGTGGCCTCAATAATTCCCGGCATGGCTTTCAGCCGCAGCAGAAGCGGGCGGAAAAATCCCGCGATCTGATCGGCGGTCTTGTAACGCTCTTTCGGAAGCGGAAGTCGTGCAACCAAAATATGGTCCGGCTGTAAACCAAGATGAACTTCGCGTAGCGCTACAAAGCTGCGCATCAGAAGGCCCGCGCCAACCAAAAGAGTGAGTGAAAGGGCAACCTCGAGAACGACCACGGCGTCGCGCAGTCGGCCATGCCGAAATCCTCCGCTAACTCCTTTGCCGCTGTCGCGTAGCGGGTCATTCAAATCGCGCCGCGCGGTTTGCAACGCAGGTACCAAGCCAAAAACCAGTGCGGTGGCCACCGAGACGCCAAGCGTGAACAGCAGAACGGTAACGTTCAAGCGAATCGCTGCTTCGGCGGGAACGATATCTTGCGGGATGAGCGCGATCAGGGACTTAAGACCACCCCAAGCGAACAACGCGCCAAGCGCGGCGCCACCAATGGCGAGAATGAGACTCTCGACAAGCAGTTGACGCACCAGCCTCCAACGGCCCGCGCCCAGCGCAGAGCGGATGGCAAACTCTTTTTCACGAGTGGTCGCGCGCGCCAAAAGCAGGTTGGCCACATTGCCGCAGCCGATCAGCAAAAGCAGTCCCACGGCCCCGAGAACGATAAAGAGCATCGTGCGAAAGCGTCCAACAACCAGATCCGTGAGCGATTGAACTTCAACGGTGAAATGTTTTGGATAGTCCTTCGGATAAACGGTAGAGAGATGCTGTGCGATGACAGCAAGGTCGGCTTGGGCCGCGCGTTCAGAAACTCCCGGCTTGAGATGCCCCATAAAAAACCAGTAGCGGTTGTAGCCGAGCTCCGGAGTGGTATCGGCATGGCTGGGTTTTTCTGGAATCCACAGGTCAGAATCGCCCCAGCCAAAACGCGGAGGCATGACGCCAACGAGCGTGCGGGCCGTGCCGTTCAAGACAAAAGTTTTATTCAGGATGGAAGGATCGGCGTTGAAGCGGTTGACCCATACTTTGTAGCGCAAGACGAAAACGGGTGGTGCGCCGGCCTCATAGTCTGCGGGCTGCATCACGCGCCCAACGAGGGCGGGCATACCAAGAAATTCGAAAGTGCCAGGCGTCACATAGCCGCCGCTGTACCTGTCCGTACCCTCGCCGTAAGTGTAGAGCACGTCGCCGCCGTCATTGGCGATGACTCGGTCAAACACGTGATTCTGCGCCACGTAGTCCAAGAACTCAGGGCCGCTGTAGCCGCCTCGTCCGCCCGCCCGATTTTGTTCCGTGTCATGGATTTGGATGGAAACAAAGTGCTGCGCGTCAGGGTAAGGGAACGGCTCCATCAGAACGTTTTCGATGACGCTGAAGATGGCAGTGGAGGCGCCGATGCCTAGCGCGAGCGTGATCATCGCAACTATAGCAAAGCCCGGGCTTTTCCTAAGATTTCGTCCGGCATAACGAAGATCCTGCCAGAATGAGAACATGCTTGGGCCTCCCGGGGTCGCTCGATAACTCTCAATTAATAAACGATGGAAGCGCCAATAAGTTCCATCGTCAGCATGGAATTGGCGAGCAAACTGTTCTCCAACACCTTCTTTGACGGCAAAAGCTGACCCTAGCTTCGCTTCTAGCCTGCTTGCAGCGCATTCCGTAATAGAAAACTAATCTAAAGCCGCCCTCAATCGGCAGATTGGCGTCAGGACGCGTTTCGGCTAGGATGTCCTCGCTTGGGTAGCACAGGCACTCTTGCCTGCGCGCTTTTGGCAGCACTGGCGATGCATGTTGACCTGAAAGACTATAGCCAACGATCCCGTAAGTCGAAGAGGAGCTTCCAGTGAACAAATTTGCGATTGCGGCGTTGCTGACGGTGACCGGCGCGTTTGTGCCAAGCGCACAAGCTGCGGGTCAGACTTGCGAACAACTCGCGCAGTTCGCGTTGCCGAACACAAAAGTTACCTCGGCCCAGACCGTTGCGGCAGGAGCCTTTGCCCCGCCGCCGAGCCTGGCTCCGTGGCTCGCGGGCGATCTAGACTTTTACAAACGTCTTCCGGCTTTCTGTAGGGTCACCGTTGAGGCAAAGCCGACCGCGGATTCCGATATCAAGATCGAAGTGTGGTTGCCGTCAAGCGGATGGAACGGAAAGTTTCGCGGCCAGGGCAACGGCGGATTTGCCGGAGAAATTGACTATCGCATGTTGGGACTGGCAGTTTTGCAGGGATACGCGTCGGCGGCCACGGACACTGGCCACGCCGCAGAGGGTACCAGCGCGACTTGGGCGCTCGGGCATCCGGAGAAAATCGTCGACTTCGCGTACCGGGCCATTCATGAGATGACGGTGGTGGGCAAAGCGACCGTGAAAGCGTTTTATGGCGACAACGTGCGACATTCCTATTTTGCGAACTGTTCGAACGGTGGCCGTCAGGCATTGATGGAAGCGCAGCGGTACCCTGAGGACTACGACGGAATCCTGGCAGGCGCACCAGCGAATTACTGGACGCACCTGCTCGGCGCCGCTCTGTGGAATGCGCAGTCCACGACACTGGATCCCGCCAGCTACATTCCGACGAGCAAGATTCCGACCATTGCGAAGGCCGTCAACGAGATGTGCGATGCGAAGGATGGCGTGACCGACGGCGTGTTAAATGATCCGCGACAGTGCCACTTCGATCCGGCGTCCCTGCTTTGCAAGGCGGCCGATTCCGACGCCTGCCTCACGCAGCCACAAGTTACGGCGTTGAAAAGACTGTATCAGGGTCCCCGCGATGCAAAGGGCCAGCAGATTTTTCCAGGCTATGAGCCTGGTGGCGAGCAAGGCGGCGGAGGCTGGGCGCTATGGATAACGGGTCCTGCACCGGGAAAGGGCCTGCTCTTCGCGTTCGGAAACGGGTTCTTCTCCGACATGGTCTACGACAAGCCAGATTGGGATTATAAGAAGGCGAACTTGGACGAGTCCGTAGCAGCTGCGGACAAAAAGTTTGCCGCCGTGTTGAACGCCACGGAAACAAACCTGAAACCGTTCGAATCGCGCGGCGGAAAATTAATCATTTATCACGGATGGAACGATTCCGGAATTTCTCCGCTGAACACAATCAACTATTACGAGGCCGTCGAGAGCAAAATGGGCAGGCAGGATGTCGATTCTTTCTTGCGGCTATTTATGGTTCCGGGGATGCAGCATTGCGGCGGCGGACCTGGGCCGGACGTTTTTGGCCAGGCGGGATTCAGCACGCCGAACGATTCGCAGCACAACATGTATCTGGCGCTCGAACAGTGGGTGGAAAAAGGCGCCGCGCCTTCGTCGGTGATCGCCACGAAGGAAGCGAATAGTGGATCCGTTGGAGGAGTGAAAGTGACAAGGCCGCTGTGCGCGTATCCGCAGATTGCAAAATACAAGGGTTCCGGCGATACGAATGATGCTGCAAATTTTGCGTGTGGAGCGTCATGACGGCCTCCCTCGGTACACGGTTCAAAAACAATTAGGCGGCGTTTTCTGGGCGGAAGACCCGCTGGAAGCGGGGGCCGGTGAATTGAACGCCGACGAGGCGCTCGCCTCGCGTGGGAGCGTCGATGACGTGGACAACGCGCCCCGATGTGGCGAAGTCGGCTTCTGTGCGGCGCGAAGCGTAGTTGGAAAACGGGATTCGGATTTCGAGATCGGACCCGATGGCGACGTCGAAATGCGTGACGAACGCAGCGCCGCTGCGGCATAAATTTTCGCTGGAAGTTTCTTCTTCGAAGACTACACCGCGGCTGTCGCGTCCCCGAACTCTGAGCGGAAGGCGGACGGCGATTCTACGCTCCGAGCGTTGCTTCGAGACGGTCTGCTTCAAGCTGGGTCCTCTTTTCTGGCGTTTGCTGTGCGGCCATCATTCTGGGCAGCCACAAAGCGGTCATTATTTTGCGCGGCGGCTCGGCTCTCGAAGAAGGCTTCCACCTTCTCGACAACCTCGCTGGGCGTTCGCGCCGCATGTACGATTCGACGAAGCTCGCTGCCGTTCCCCACGCCATGAGTAAACCAGCAAGCGAACTGCTTCATTTTGCCAATACCATCGGGAAGGTTGGCAGCATTAATTCCCCTATAGTAGCCAGAAAGTAACTGGTGGCGCTCGGCCTCGGTGGGTGTGTCGTATCGGCCACTCGCGGCGTACTGCTGCATCTGCCGGAAAATCCAGGGATTGGTGGCGGCGGCGCGGCCGATCATGACGGCGTCGCAGCCAGTTTCGCGTACCATGCGCTCGGCGTCCTCGGGAGTATTGATGTCGCCGTTACCAATAACGGGGATCTTCACCGCTCGCTTCACCGCGGCAATGATAGTCCAGTCGGCGGCGCCGGTGTAGCCCTGCAGGCGCGTGCGCGGGTGCACGGCGACGCCTTCCACGCCGATACTCTCTGCCATCTTGGCGACTTCCACGGCGACGATGGAATTCTCGTCCCAGCCGGCGCGTAGCTTGATGGTCAGCGGAATTCTGACGGAGGCGCGGACGGCTTTGAAAATCTCTCCGAGGAGTGGAAGATCGCGCAGCAAGCCCGAGCCGCCGCACTTGACCACCTTTTTGGCGGGACAGCCAAGATTGATGTCCACAGCGTCGTAGCCGAGGTCTTCGACCATGCGCGCTGCTTCGGCCATTACCGCGGGATTCGCGCCGAAGAGTTGCGCGGTGATGGGATGCTCGTCTTCCTGGAAATAGAGATAGCGGAGCGTTTTGGCGGCGCTGCGCGTGATGCCTTCGGAGCTGGTGAACTCCGTCATCAGCAAGCCGCAGCTACCGAGTCCGCGAATCACGCGCCGAAAAAGCGTGTCCGTCACGCCAGCCATAGGCGCAAGCACCGCCGCCGGACGAATCGTTAGGTCCCGAATTTGGAAACATGCCGGTAGCATGTGCTCGCTCATGGACCATTCCAGTCTAGGCCGAGCCGTGACACGCCGGCAAGGCGAGAAGTAGACGCGTACGCCACCCCGAGTGTTTCTGCAAGAGTGGCCACCACAGGACTTAATGTTTGACGCACCCCTCCGGTTTCTGCGCCGCCCGCGAGGTAGCCGGGTGTACAATGCCCGCATTCCCAGCTCCAGGAGGATAACAGTGATAACACTCCGGAGAGTCGCTCGCGCGAGTTTCGGCGCGGTTGTGGCTGTGGCATTGGCCATAGGCGTTTACACTTTTGGCCAAACCAAATCTGGCGAAACCAAATCAGCTCCAGTGGACCCGGGTGTGCGCGGCGGACCCGCGGGTGCCGGTACTCCGCTCGAGGGTCTTACAGCGGACGAAACCGCTTTCTTCCAGGATGGGCAGGCGCGGTTCGCTGATATAGAGGTCGTGACCGGCCTCGCCAACAATGGCCTCGGTCCGCGATTCAACTCCAATCAATGTTTGTCTTGCCACGCGCAGCCGGGCATAGGTGGAACGAGCCCGGCGCAAAATCCTCTAATCGCAGTTGCTGCCTTGAACAGCGCCAAGAACACGGTGCCATGGTTCATCGTGCAGAATGGTCCTATCCGCGAAGCGCGGTTTAAGAAGAGCAGCGGCAACGCCGATGGCGAAGTGCACGACCTCTTCGTGATCACCGGGCGAACTGACGCTCCCGGTTGCAACATCGCCCAATTCGACTTCCTGCCCGCGGGAAATCCGCTTACAGGCCAAGGTGGGAATGCGAACATTATTTTCCGAATCCCCACTCCCGTGTTTGGCGCGGGACTCATCGAAGGGATTCCCGACTCGGCCATCCTTGCCAACATGAAAGCTAACGCATCGGAGAAGTCGGCATTGGGTATTTCCGGCCACGCGAACGCGCACCTGAGCGGCAATGTGAACCTGAGTGGAAACGATGGGACCATCACGCGTTTCGGGTGGAAGGCGCAGAACAAATCCCTTCTCATGTTCGCGGGCGAGGCCTACAACGTCGAGATGGGAATATCGAACCAGCTTTTCCCGCAAGAGCGCGACGAAACGCCGGGTTGCCTCTTTAACGCCACTCCCGAAGACACGGTCAACTTCACGCCTACTCCCTCGACCACCGGCAATTCGAACACGGCGGTCCTCTCCGACATTGAAGCCTTTGCCGACTTCATGCGCATGCTGGCCCCACCGACTCCCGCGCCCGCCACGCCGTCCAGCGAAAAAGGACGCGCCACCTTTGCAAAGATAGGTTGTATCCATTGCCATACACCCTCGTTGACCACCGGGGCAAAGATCGCGAGCGGTTCCTCGACCAGCCCAAGCGCTGCGCTCTCGAATCAGACAGCGAATCTTTACTCTGACCTCATTGTCCACCACATGGGCAAAGGCCTCGCCGACGGTATCACGCAAGGTGGCGCCGGCCCCGACGAGTTCCGAAGCGCTCCTCTCTGGGGCGTCGGACAACGCGTCTTCTTCCTCCATGATGGACGAACGACCAACCTCGTGGAGGCCATCCGAGATCACCGAAACACCGGCAGCGAGGCCAACAAGGTCATCGAAAATTTCAATAGGCTGACGACTCAGCAGCAGCAGGAAGTCATCGATTTCTTGCGGTCGCTATGACCCGGCATCGAAACAGGAAAAGTCAAAGCCCGCACCCTTTGCAAAAGCAAAACCCAAAGGGTACGGGTTTTGACTTCCTTTCCATTGCCTCAAGACTTCTTTTGAATCTATCTCCGCGCCAAAACATTCAGTGGAACGTAGCAGCTGCCCGTTTTCTTCCCTGGCTAGGTTTGTCGTGCAAACTGCGTGATTCGGCGCGCGTGGAGCGGACCTCGAAAGGTACGTCTTCGGCGTGCCGCAAATAGGCAACGATCTCAAACAAATTGCGCGCTTGAGGGTTGCCGCGAGGGCCAAGCATACGCCGGATGCTAAATCGGCGCACGGGGCACTGCAAGAACATTGAACAATTCTCCGTTCTTTAGAGGTAGGTAGGGAGTCAGGCCCGTTTCGCCAATCCAAAAGAGGCTATAACCTCTTCCCTAGCCGGAACCTAAGAGACTGTACTGTCCAACGTGGGCGCCGACGTCGACAAAGGTCATGCCCGGTTTGAGAAGCCCTTGGATGACTCTCACTATGGGAAGGTCATAGTAGCCGCTCCTTTCCCGGTGGCCGGATCCGAGAATATATACGCAACTCCTAGGAGAAGCATGATCCACAACAGCGCGCCTGTATAAACGATGGAGTGAAAGCCGTGGTAGAGATTTCTCAATAGATAGTGCCAGAACACCAGGGCCAGGTAACTTGCAAAAACGAAGGCGAGCGCACGATCGTGCAATAAGACCCTTCTGTTCCGCAGACTTGTCACAAACATTCCCAATCCAAGAGCCGCCGATGCGTAAAATAGATATTGAGAATACTCGGCCACCAGAAGGCTGACGACCCTGGAAGACGACTGGGCAACGACGACGCAGCAGAATATTCCCACGCCTACGGCCAAAACGAATGAGCCAACGCGTACATATTTCCGTTCCGCGCTTGAATCGCAGACACGTCCGAAATGCTCGACAACCGCAAAATAGAGGAGCATGGTAAGCAAGCAATCCGTGAAGTAAAAAATGTTTGAGTATTGGATCCAGTGAGTGCCGTAGTGCAGTAGGAATGTTCCTTTCACCGCATCGACCAGAACGCTACCCCCAAAGTAGCATGCGAGCATTCGGTATCTGCGAAGCCTTCCCCGAAGGATAATTAACACGCAAACGAATGCTGTCGCGAGCGCACCGAGCATCCACAACGCGAGATCAGGATGAGACGGCATGGATTTTGTCTATCCCTTCTATAGCACGAAATCGGCTGCTTGCGGGGTTGGCGGCGGGACTTTTGACTAGCTCATCAAGAAAGAACGGCTTGGCGAGCAAAGGAGGGGCAAGCCCCTCCCCTACAGTTCAGGAATTGCCATTTGGGCCTTTGAGGAAGGCGTCGAGCTTGAGGAATTTGCGGCCGAGGGCGGCGCTGTACGCAGACCATTCGTCGTCACCGGATTCTGTGACTAAGGCGGCGCGGACGGCGGCCATTTTGGAATCCATGTCGTCGAGGTAGTGGAAGACCATGGCTTCGCGGATCATCGGCAATTTCGGTGAGCCGAATTCGTACTGGCCGTGATGGCTGATGAGGAGATGCTGGACTACGGCTTTCAGATTTGGAGGGAATCCTTCGATGGCGTCCATGGATCTCGAGACGGTTTCGAGTTCCATGACGATGTGGCCGAGGAGCTGACCTTCGGTGGTGTAACCGATGGCGCGGTCGTAGCAGAGTTCGTCGAGTTTGCCGACGTCGTGCAGGATGGCGACGGTCAGGAGAAGGTCGGCGTTTAATTCCGGATAATGCGCCGCAACTTGCTTCGCCAAGCCGCATAGCCCGATGACGTGTTCCAGCAGACCGCCGAGATAGGCGTGATGCATGACTTTTGCGGCGGGCGCGCGTTTGTAGCGTGCGGCGGTCGCTGGGTCGGTGATGATTCCGTTCACTAATTTTTTGAGCCAGGGATTCTCGATAGAGTTCGCGTACTCAAGGAGTTGCGCCCACAGCTTGCCAACATCTTCCTTGGTGTGCGGCAGAAAATCTGCCAGGTCGACCTCTTCTGGCTTGGCGAGGCGGAGCTGCTGCAAGGTGAGCTGGAGCTTGTTGCGGTAACTCTCGACACGAGCATTAACCTTGACCACGTCGCCGCGGCTGATTTCTTTTGCAGCGGCCTCAAATTGGTCCCACATCACGGCTTCGATTGTGCCGCTGCGGTCTCCGAGATCGAGACGGAGATAGGACTTGCCCGCGCGAGAGTTGCGAACTTCTTTTTCGTTAACGAGAAAAAAAGAGGTGATGGCTTGTTCGGTGCCGAGATCGCTAACGAAAGACGTCTTCATCAGTTGCCCGAGTCGCCGGGTTTCTTGCCGAACAGCAGATATTTCTTGTGGCCCTTCTTCGTTTTAGTCACTTCAGGTGTGGCGCTGACTTCTTGAATTTCGGAGTTGCTGCCGCCGGCGACGTCCTGATAGCCGGGTTTGATGACGACGTAGCTTTCCTCCCGAAGGGTCTTGAGATATTCGCGGAGGGCTGGCTCCAAACGCTGGTCATAGAGCTTGCTCTCGATTTCATTCTGAACCTTGGCAAGCGCTTGTTCGCCTTCGTCGTAATGTTCGAGGACCTGCATGATCAGAAAGCCTTGCTTCGTTTCCATCACGCCGGTGAGGCCGTTTTTCTTCATGGTGAAGACGGTGTCTTCGAGTTCTTTGGAGAGTTCGCCGCGCTTGTAAACGCCCAAATAGCCGCCTTGTTTCGCGGTGGAACCGTCGGAATAGCGTTTTGCGATTTCCCCGAAGTCTTCTCCATCCTGGATGCGCTTTAAGGCCGTCTCCGCTTTCTTCTTGAGCTCCGCGACTTCCGCCTCATCTTTCCCTGTCGTATTGATTTCGATGGAGCGGAGAGCGACTTGTTCGGGGCGAACGAACTCCGCTTTGTGCTCGTCGTAGTATTTTTGGATTTCTTCCTTGGTGACGTTGATATGGGAGCCGACTTCACTCTGGATGACCTTTTTCGTAAGCAGACCGGTGCGAATGTTGTTCTTGAAATCTTCCCAGTTCATTTTTTGGCTGGAGACCGCTTCTTCCAGGGCTTCCATGCTGGGAAGTTTGTTTTCGATGCGGATTTGGTCGAGCTGCTTGATGACCTCGGGCTCGACGCTGATGCCCATATCCTTGGCGCGCTGGACGAGCAAGGACTGGTCGATGAGATCGCGGAGAGCGTTTTTCTGCCGGTCTTCGGTCAGTGCTTTCAACTGCTCGGGCGTGCAGCGGTTCTGGCAGTCGGACTTGGCGTCTTCTTCGGCAGTGACTTTGGAGTGTTCGAATTCGGAGCGAGTAATGACTTCGTTGTTAACGCGGGCGACGATTTCTTCGATGACCTTGCCTTCGGATTCGGAGACGGCAGGCTTTTTGGCCGGGGCCGGCTTCTTGGGCGCGGCAGTGGCCGGAGCGGGAACGTCAGCGGGAGCCTCATCCGGTTTCTCGAGGGTCGGCTTGGCTGGCGGATTCTGCGTTTGGGGAGCCGGCGTGGGCGGAGCGGGCTGCTGTGCCGCAAGCGGCAAGGCGGCGAATAGCGCCGCGATAACTGCAAGATTTCGCATGGAGTTCCTCACCTGTAGAGTTTAGCTCTGGCCTTGAAGGCCTAGCAATACGTTTCTGAGAGCGCCCGGGACCGACTCTCCCCGGGTCGTTTCCAACCAGAGCACGCCGCTCGGGTCGAGTTTAATGCCCTTTCGCGATCGGACGACCTTGACCAGCGTGGCGGGGTCAAGCGGCGTTTCCGCGTGAAAACGGATGGCGATGCGATTTCCCTGGCGTTCGACCGTCGAGATGCGCAGGCGCTCACACGTGGATTTGAGGACGGCGTACTCCAAAAGGTTTTCTACCGTGGCAGGCGGAGCGCCGAAACGGTCGGTTAGTTCGCGGTGGACATCTTGCTTTTCGTCTTGGCTGGCGATCGAGGAGATGCGTTTGTACGTGCGCAGGCGGAGATTTTCGCTGGGAATGTAGTTTTCTGGGATGCGCACGTCCAGGCCGAGGCTCAGGGTGGTGCGCAGTTCGGGGGCGGATTCTTCGCCCTTTAGCTTGGACACGGCGCGTTCGAGCATTTGGCAATACATATCGAATCCGATGGCTTCGATGTGGCCGTGCTGCTGGCGGCCCAGCATGTTGCCGGCACCACGGAGTTCGAGGTCCAAGGCGGCGATGCGGAAGCCTGCGCCGAGCTCGCTGAACTCTTTCATAGCGGAGAGGCGTTTGCGTGCAATGTCGGAGAGGGAGGTATCTGGAGGAACGAGCAGGTAGGCGTAGGCACGTTGATGGGAGCGGCCCACTCGCCCGCGCAATTGATAGAGTTCGGCGAGGCCGAGACGGTCGGCACGATTGATAAGGATGGTGTTCGCCTTGGGGATGTCGAGACCGTTTTCGACGATAGTCGTAGCGACCATGACGTCGGCTTCATCGCGAATAAACTTCAGCATTACGCTTTCGAGCTCTTTTTCGCCCATTTGTCCGTGGCCGACCACCACGCGGGCTTTTGGCACCAACTTTTGCACCAGCGTTGCGAGCGAATAAATGGATTCGACGCGATTGTGGATGAAATAGACCTGGCCGTCGCGGGCGAGCTCGTTTTCGATGGCACGGCGGACTAAATCTTCCTGGAAGGACGCGACGACGGTCTGAATTGCCAGGCGGTCGCGTGGCGGAGTTTCGATCACGGACATATCGCGGAGGCCGACGAGCGACATGTGCAGCGTACGCGGGATGGGTGTGGCCGAGAGCGCCAGCGCGTCCACGTTTTGACGCATCTCTTTCAGGCGCTCTTTGTGCGCGACGCCAAAGCGCTGTTCTTCGTCCACGACTAGCAGCCCGAGATCCTGAAACTTTACGTCTTTGGAGATGAGCCGATGTGTGCCGATGACGATGTCGACTTTGCCAGCTTCAAGGTCGGCGAGAATTTTCTTTTGCTCGGCAGCGCTGCGAAAGCGGCTGAGCATTTCGATGCGCACGGGAAAGGCCGCGAAACGCTGTTTGAAGGTCTCGAAATGCTGGAAGGCCAGAACTGTGGTGGGCGCAAGGACGGCAACTTGCTTGCTGTCGGAGACGGCTTTGAATGCCGCGCGCATGGCGACTTCGGTTTTTCCGTAGCCGACATCGCCGCAGAGAAGGCGGTCCATCGGCGTGGGGCGCTCCATATCGCGCTTGATGTCGGCGATAGCCGTGTTTTGGTCGGCGGTTTCTTCGAACTCGAAGGCGTCTTCGAATTCGCGCTGGAAATTGCCATCGGCGGAAAAAGCAAAACCTTGCGCTGTTTTGCGCGCGGCATAGAGCGTGAGGAGTTGCTCCGCCATGTCTTCCAGGGATTTGCGCACGCGCGTTTTGCGCGTGTTCCAGCCTGTGCCGCCCAGCTTGTCGAGTGTTGGGTGCGAACCCTCTACCACCCGATAGCTTTGGACTAAGTCCATGCGCTCGAGCGGGACGTACAGGCGCGCGTCGTCCGCATAGCGCAGCAACATGAACTCCCCGCGGTGGCCGTCCGACTCGATTTGGCGAAGACCTTCGAATTGGCCGATGCCGTGGTCGACATGAACGATGAAGTCGCCGGGTTTTAGTTCGGCGAAATCAGTGAAAAATCCGGAAGTGCGAATTTTATGGCTGGGGCGCTCGACCGTTGGGGCGACGTCGAAAAGATCGGCGTGGCCATAAATTGTGAGCTTGGCTTCGGGGAAAGTGACCCCTTCAGCAAACGGCGCGCGCATTAGGAGCAGGCCAGCCGTTTCGAGAGCGCCTTCGGCTGTGAAACCAGCGGCGGCGTTTTCGGACTCGCCGAGGACGTAGGGGACATCGTATTCGCGGGAAATGTCGGCGAGGCGTTCGAGTTCGCCGGTGCTGGCGGCGGTGAGGAAGACTTTTCCGCCCGGCGCGAGCTGTGACTTCACCGCACCCATGCAGTCAACAACATCGCCGTGAAAGCGAGAGCTAGGCCTTGAGGAGAGTTCGAATTGCGGAGCGGAGCCGATGTTGACAGCGAGTTGCTCAAGATGAGCTTGAGAGGTCTTCTCGAGAGCCGCGGCAAACTTAGCCTCATCCATAAAGAAATATGAAGCGGACGGCGCAGTGGCGCTGCCGTGGCGCTCGTAGATTTCCGTGGCGTGCGCGAGATGCTTTTCTGCGGCGTCGCGCAAGTTTTGCGGTTCATCCAAAAAGACGATCGGCTTGAGCGAGCTTTCAGACAATTCGAAGAGCGAACTCTGGCCACTTTGCTCGGAGGGTCCGAAGAAAGAGGTTGCTTCCCAGGACGGTGCAGCCGACTGTGTTGCACCGACAAGCGTGGCTACGTTCCATTCTGTGAGGGGCAATAGAGTAGTGCGCTGCACGGGTGCGATCGAGCGCTGCGTGCGCGGGTCAAATTCGCGTACCGATTCGACGGTGTCTCCCAACAACTCGATCCTCACCGGCCGGGGAGCCTCCGCGGAAAAGACGTCTATGATGCCGCCGCGCATCGCGAATTGCCCCGGCAGTTCGACCATTTCCGTGCGCGTGTAGCCAACGCCCGCAAGATGCGCGATGAATTCTTCGAGAGGAACCTCCGCGTCTTTCGTGAGCGTGCGCGCCAGCGACAAGTAGAGCGTGGCATCCTGAAAACGCCAGAGGGCTGCTTGCACGGGCGCTATAACCAGGGAGACCTGGCCGTCCGTTAAGCGGAAGAGAGTCGCCGCGCGGCGCTCGAGAATGTCCGGGTGCGGACTCTGCGATTCCCACGGGAGCGTATCGAAAGCCGGGAGCGTCGCTACTCCACCGCTTACGCCGGGAAAAATGCTTGCGAAAAAACGAAGCGTTTCCGCGAGGGCTTCGGCGCGGCGATTGGAATCGGTGATGAAAAAGGCCGGACGCCGCAGCTCATGAGTCAGATACGCGGCGACAAGAGCCTTGGCAACATCATGCAGCCCAGAAAGCGAGATATGTTGCGCGCCATCGCGCAGAGCGCCGAGCGCGCCTTCCACCGACGGGTGGCGAAGCACAGCATCCAATCGTTCGCGAACGGCGGGAAGAATCATGCGGGCGCGTCAGACTTCCACGCGAGAGGTGGTAGCGCCTTCGCGAATCTTTTGGAGAATTGCCGTAGTAGAATAACCCGGCACGACTGGGATGGAAACGACGCGGCCCCCCGCAGCTTCCACTTCTTCGCGTCCGACAATCTGATCGCCGGGCCAGTCGCCGCCCTTCACCAACACGTCCGGAAGCAGACGCGCGATGACTTCGCGCGGAGTGAGCTCATCAAAAATTACCACGGCATCAATGAATTCGAGCGCGGCAAGAATTTCGGCGCGTTCGCGTTCCGGCAAGACGGGACGTCCGGCGCCTTTCAACTGGCGGACGCTGGCATCGCTATTGAGGCCGACGATGAGTGCGTCGCCAAGAGCGCGAGCTTGCTCGAGGCTACCGATGTGCCCAGGATGCAGCAAATCGAAACAGCCGTTGGTGAAGACGACGCGGCGGCCGTTGCGTTTCTCGCGGCCAAACCGCAGAATCGCTTCGTCAAGCGTCAGAATCTCCGGGTTCAAAGGAACTCCATGAAGGCCCACGCAAAAATAGCCCTGGCGTTAGGTGAGGCGCTAGTTTATCACGCGCGGGCGGCGCAACGCTTTCGCGCCGGGCGCCGCGCGTGAAACTGAATAAAACGCTCCGCGCAGCGGCTGGCGTCGGACTTTGTGTCCTGGGCCTGTTGCTAGGGCTCGCGGTGCCCTACCAATCGCATACCTTTCGCATTGACGCCGGTGGATGCCGCTTGGTAACGGACATCGTTGAGCCTGCCGGCCCGCCGGAAGGCAACACGCCGAAAGGCTACGTTGTTCTCCTTCATGGGCTATCTGCAAATAAGCGGATCATGTCGTACATCACGGCGGGATTCGCTTCCCAAGGCTTGCGCGTTTTTGTGCCGGATTTGCCGGGGCACGGACGGACAGACGGTCCCTTTTCTTACGAACGATCCGATCAATGCAGCGAAAACCTAGTTCGCGAACTGATCGCACGCGGGCTGCTCGATCCAGAACGCACAATTCTTGCGGGGCATTCTTTGGGCGGAGCCATCGCGTTGCGCGTTGCTTCGCGTGTGCCGGTCGCCGGAGTGATTGCGATTTCTCCGGCCCCCATGCGGCCGATTCCCGGAGTATCGCCGGAGATGATGCCCTTTCATGATTTCGGCGCTCTCCCGTCTCACTCTCTACTAATGAGCGCAGCTTGGGAGCCGGAAAAAGTCCGCGCCGCGGTGAAAAGTCTGTTGCCGACTCCGGGCGATGGAACGAGCGAATATGTCGTGATCCCGCGCTCGACCCACGTCAGCATTCTGTTCGACGGAACAGCCATGTCGAGTACGCAGAATTGGGCCGCTCGCGTTCTGCTTTTGGAATCGCGACCAACTCTGCCCTCACACCGTGGGCTTCTTGGATTCTTCTCGGGATTTGCCGGTATCCTTTTGCTGGCGGGACCCTTTCTCCGTGAAACCTTGCAAAGCAAGAAGCCGGCAGCCCCAACCGTCGAAACCGTCGACGCTGTCGCAAAAAGCCGGGCTATCCTCGAGTATGGAATCGTTGCACTCGGAACAGTCGGACTTCTCTCCTATTCGAATCCGCTCCGCAGGCTGCATCTCTTCGAAGGCGATTACTTCGCGGGCTTTCTTCTCGTTCTCGGCGTCATCCTTCTCGTTTTGCACTGGAATCTGCTGCGAAATCTATTCGGAACAGTCGCGAGCGGCGACCAGCCTGCCAGGTCACTGCACTTTACGCTTCTCGTCGCGCTATTCGCGGCATTTCTCCTTCACTTCCTTGTCACCGCCTGGATCGATTTGACGTTTAGCGAGGCCTGGCTAACCGCAGCGCGCTGGGCGCGCTTTGTACCGCTCCTCATTGCCGTGCTTCCCTATCACGCCGCGGAAGAGTTGCTGCTTGGTCCGGCGGTGCCTGGCAAAGGAGCGCGTCGATTATTCACTGCGCTCCTACTGCGCTTCATAGCATGGGGCGCCATCGTCGTTGCCATCTTCGTCCTACACAGCGGCGAAGGGCTATTGGTCCTGCTGGCACCGTCCTTCGCGTTATTTTGCCTCTTGCAGGCTTGGGGAATGAAAGTTGTCCGGGAAGTTACGACCTCGCCCGCAGCAACGGCCCTTTTCGGTGCTATACTTCTCGCCGGGTTTTGCCTGGTGGTCTTCCCCACCACTTGATGGGGCCCGTTACCTAGAAAAATTGATAGCCAAACCCAGCCGCCGCCTGTAGGTTTCCTCGTCCAGGGACGGAGTTCAAGGCCATCAGCGAGATAGGACCATGGCAGAGATAGCGATCGTCGGCGGCGGACCTTCCGGCGCGATGTGTGGTGAGCAGCTCGCGCGCGCGGGACACAAAGTCAAAATTTTTGATGAGCGCCTCGCTTGGGAAAAACCCTGCGGCGGAGGCTTAACCCACAAAGCCGTCCAGTGCTTCCCTTTCCTGCTCGACAACCCTTATCCCAAAAAACTGGTGCGCTCCGTCGAACTGATCAGCAGCAACGATCAGCGCGCCAATCTTGAAATGACCCACCCCATCGTGATTTATTCGCGAAGGGTGCTGAACGGAATGTTGCTGGACCGCGCCAAGGGGGCCGGCTGCGATGTACAGCAAGCGCATGTTCTTGGTGTGGACACCAGCACAACCAAGCCCCGTTACTCCGTCGATGGCCAATGGCACAGCGCTGATTTTCTCGTGCTGGCGGCGGGAGCACGCAACCAAATTGCGCCCGAAACGCGGCCGCTGCAGCGCGACGAATTGGAAATGACGCAAGGATATTTTGTTCCACAGACAGCTGACTCCATCACCGTGAAATTCCTTCCGCACTTCGAGGGCTACATCTGGTCCTTCCCGCGCTGCGATCATCTTTCCGTCGGGATTTGTGGAAGCATGGCCGCTCATACTAGTGCGGAGCTCAAAACCCATCTGAACGCTTTCGTCGAGAAGCACGGAATCCCTACCGAGGGCGCAAAGTTTTACAGTCACGTTCTGCCATCGCCGAGAGAGAGCACGCTTTCGGATCGTACGGTTTTGGGGAGGAATTGGGCGCTGGTCGGCGATGCCGCTGCTTGGGTTGATCCTCTCACAGGTGAAGGGCTTTTCTACGCGATGCGCTCCGGCGAATTGCTGGGCCGTTCGCTCGCGGAAGGATGCCCGGAAAAATACACGGCGTGGGTCAAGGCCGCATTTTCTTCCGAGCTGGAATTCGCTGCGCGGATCGTGCGCCGGTTCTACCGCGGGTCGTTCCTCGGCTCCGCGGTCACCACGCGGATGGTCCAATTCATGAACCGCAGCGCGGTTTTCCGCCAACTGATGAGCGATCTCTTCAGCGGAACACAGGATTACACCAGCCTTAAGCGTCGCGTCTGGGGCCACTTGGGTATCACGGTAAGCGAGTTCATCTCCAGCGTCTTGAATCTGGAGCGTCCGGCAACGGCGCAAGTCCCGCGCGGCGGCGCGGCCGCAGATTAGAACTGGACTCAACTCACCTCTACCGATTCCCAGATCGTCTCGCCTATCGTCCACCACTCACCGCTAGAATGGCGCCCGTGGTGTACGACGCCGCTGGCGAGAGCAGCCACAAAACCGCTTCTGCGATTTCTTCCGGTGTTCCTGCGCGTCCCATGGGAATCGTGGGAGCAAGCCGCGTCATGCGGCCCGGATCACCGCTAGTGGCGTGCAGTCCCGTGAGGACATGTCCCGGGGCTACGGCATTGACGCGAATTCCTTCAACCGCAACTTCCCGAGCGAGGCCTAGCGTAAACGTATCGAGCGCGCCCTTTGACGCCGCATAGTGTACCCATTCCTCTGCTCCACCAATCTGCGCTGCGCGCGAAGAAACATTCACGATGGCCCCGCCGCGTCCGCCTTTGCGTGTCGACATGCGCCGCACCGCTTCGCGAGCGCAAAGCATCGCCCCAATCACATTCACTGCAAAAACCTGCGTGAGTGTGGCGCTCGTAACAGCTTCGAAGCGCGCGAATCCTCCCGTGACGCCAGCGTTGTTCACTAGACCAGTGATGGGCCCCAATTCGAGTTCGGCGGCTTCAAATAGCTTCAGGATTTCCTCTTCGCACGATACATCGGCCTGGATGGCAGCGGCACGGCCGCCCGATGAAATAATGTGTCGTAGCAGCTCGGCTGCGGACTGCGCGTCTCGGACGTAGTTGACCGCCACGCAAAAACCATTCGCCCCTGCCAGCTTAGCTATGGCTGCGCCAATTCCTCGGCCAGCGCCGGTTACGATCAACGTTCGTTGCGAAGATTGCTTGTGGCTGTCAGGCATAAGCCATCCTTGTTCGAACCCCGATTGAAATGTACTCTACCTTCTTCCATGCGCATCCAAGAAAGACGCTCGATCCGGCCTCCAACTATGGCATCTGAAACCAATTCGGCTACTGCCGCGAAGTCTCCCAAGAAAAAGAACGCCTGGAAAGCGCTGCCCGACGTTTGGGCCCTGATCCATCCGCGCCGCGGCTTGCTCGCTCTCGGGTTCGGCCTAATGGCCATCAACCGCGTTTGCGGGCTTGTCCTCCCTGCTTCGACAAAGTATTTCGTCGATAACGTGGCGATCAAGCACCAGGTTTATTTCCTGACGCCGATCGTCTTGGGAGTTCTTGCTGCAACAATTATCCAGGGCCTGACTTCTTTCACGCTTACGCAACTTCTCTCCAAGTCCGCGCAAAAGATGATCACTGAGTTGCGCCGCCAGGTGCAAGCGCACATCGGCCGATTGCCGATCTCCTTTTACGATTCGAATAAAACAGGCGTCCTCGTCTCGCGCATCATGAGCGACGTCGAAGGCGTGCGCAATCTCGTAGGCACGGGCCTCGTCGAATTCGTCGGCGGGCTGATGACGGCCGTCTTCGCGTTGGTGTATTTGATACACGCCAGCCTGTTGCTGACCGGCGTGGCGTTCTCGATTTTGCTCGTATTCGGGTTTGGCATCAGCAAAGCCTTCTCGACGATTCGCCCGATTTTCCGCGCGCGGCCAAAAATCACGGCCGAAGTGACTGGCCGGCTCACCGAATCGCTCGGCGGCGTGCGTGTGGTGAAGGGCTATCACGCGGAAGAGCGCGAAGAGGGGATTTTCGCCGCGGGCGTGCAGCGGCTGCTCGACAATGTTTTGAAAACGCTGACAGCTACCTCGTTGATGAGTCTCTCCGGCGCAACACTCCTCGGAGTCGTCAGCGCTCTCATGCTGGAGCTAGGCGGCCACAAAATTCTGAATGGCAGCATGACGCTGGGCGATTGGTTTGCGTTCAATCTTTTCCTGGGTTTCCTGATTGCCCCGGTCTTTCAGATTGTCGCGATCGGTACGCAAATCACGGAAGCTATCACTGGCCTCGAGCGCACGCGTGAAATTCTAAATGAAAAGAAAGAAGACGAAGATCCGCGCCGTACCGTGACCATGGAACGCATTACCGGCCAAGTCGTCATGGAAGACGTGAGCTTTGCCTATGACTCGGGCAAGGAAGTTCTGCACGAAGTGAGCTTTGAATCACAGCCGGGAACGGTGACCGCTCTGGTCGGCCCATCGGGCGCTGGCAAATCAACGATTATCGGCTTGATCTCAGCGTTTTACATCCCGTCAGGCGGCCGCGTCCTCGTTGACGGAATCGATCTCGCCACGGTGAAACTGAACTCTTACCGCACGCAGCTCGGGGTCGTCCTGCAGGAGACTTTCCTTTTTGACGGAACGATTCGCGAAAACGTGGCCTTCGCGCGCCCGGAAGCCAGCGAAGAGGAAATTCTAGCCGCGTGCCGCATCGCGCGCGTCGACGAATTTGCCGAAGCGTTTGAGAAAAAGTACGACACGCTGGTCGGCGAGCGCGGCGTTAAACTTTCTGGCGGACAAAAGCAGCGAGTCTCCATCGCGCGCGCAATCCTCGCCGATCCGCGTATCCTGATACTCGACGAAGCGACTTCCAGCCTCGATTCCGAATCCGAAGCGCTCATTCAAGAAGGTCTTCGCTACTTAATGCGCGGGCGCACGACGTTTGTGATCGCGCATCGCCTTTCGACGATTCGCCGCGCCGAGCAAATTCTGGTGGTCGAGGCCGGCCGCATCATCGAGCGCGGCAACCATGCCTCGCTCTACGCCGCCTGCGGCCGCTACTACGATCTATATACGAAGCAGCACGAAGTCGAGAGCAATCTGTTCCTCGCACCAGGCGAAGGCTCGATCGATCCCGAAGATGCCGATGCGGGGCGCGCATCAGCCGTCGGACGCGCGGGACCCGCGATTCCCGACGCGATCCGCTTGATCCGCGGACAAAACAACTAAATCCAAAAATGTAAGGTATGTCTTGGGAGTGCGGCAGCTCTGCTGCCGCTTTTCTCAGCCACTCGCGCGACGGATTCTCGTCACGCAAGTCTCTGAGCACGTTCGACTGCCGAACTATGCAGTGGTCGTGCGCCGGATAACCAGCTTTTTCGTCGCCGGCGGCGGAATCAACGTCGCCATCTTGCGAATCATCGCCAGCACGAGCCGCTTATCTCCATCGGAAAGCGTGGTGCTGAATCTCTTGATCTCCGCGAGGAAGCGGATTTCGTCTTGTGAAAGCTCGCCCAGCATCTTTTGCGTTTCGCGGTCGCGCGGCGTCTCCGTGCCCGGGAAAAAATCCGCGAGCGAGATATCCATGGCTTCCGCAATCTTGGCTAGCGTTTCAAGCGACGGCACAGTGTGGCCGTTCTCAACGCGCGAGAGATAGCAGCGCAATAGCCCGGTGCGGCGCTCGATGTCTCCTTGCGACAGGCCCCGCTGGCTGCGATATGACTTGATGACCTCTCCGATGTTTACGCGTGGTTTTTCTTTTGGCACGATGACTCTCCAGGGTCGAGGGGGTAGCTTAGTCACTAACAGTAGGAGAAGCAAGGGGGAATTGGAGGGCGATGCTTCCAATCCGTTAACGCTTTGTCTCCGCTTGTGGAAAACTCCGCCCGCTACCTTACCGGGATTTTTGGCGATTCGTGCGGCTAACGCTGCGTCGGCGTAACCATGGCCGGCTGTTGCAGCTTGAATTCTAGCAAGGTTTCGCTGGGCACTTTCACCTTTTCTCCCTTGGTGAATACCTGCACTCCCGCGCCTGCGGCGGATCCTGCTCCGGCGCCAATCGCTGCGCCTTTTCCCCCGCCAGCAATCGCTCCAATGATGGCTCCGACAATGGCGCCCCCGCCCACTTTCTTGGCGGTGTCGGCGCCTCGGCCCTGCCCTTTCAAGCTGTAGTCGCTGCTGACCAACGGATAGTCGCGACCGTCAATCACCATGCTCATGAGTTCGAGCTGCAGCTCCGCGTTTCCGGACAGCTTGCCCGCTTCTTGCACGTTTGCAAGACGGCCATAGACGTCAGCGCCCTTGCGCGCCAGGAGAGTGCTGTTAACGTAAAGGTCGGTTTCGAGGCTGGCGTGGAAAATATCTCCAACCTGGTTTTTCGAGGAATCCACTCCATCAATCATGCGGACCAGAAGCACTTGTCCGGCCGGGATAGTGACCTCGCCATACTGAGCCGCGGGGTCTTGCGCCGGAGAACCCTGTGCAGATAGAGCGACGGCAGTGTGTAGAGCCACAGAAGATGGCTTCGCAGCCGAACGTGGAGGCGGCGGAACGTCCTGCGAAGTAACGGGCGGCTGGGAAGCATCTGGAAGAGCAGCTGAAGCAGCCGAAGTATCCGGAGGCGCAGCTGCCTGCGGAGGCGGAGTCACCGGAGGAGGCGCATCGGCAGGCGGCGCAACCGCTGGAGCGCTCGTCTTGCCCGAGTTGCCAGTGAACGTGATCGCGACAGCGTCCGTCATATTAAATGTCTGCACTTCGCCGTTAATCTCAAATCGCAGCACCGCTTGCGTGCCGCCCAGGTAGCGACCCTGGAGCACTCGCCCGTCCTTGAGCTCCAGCGTATCGGCCGCCGCGGCGCCCGCAAAAAATAATCCCAGAACCACTGCGGCAATCGCTCGTCCTCGACCGTTCATCGTGTTGCCTCTCTTTACCGGCGCTCCCCCAGCACATTTCGGGCCTCGCCGGTCCACTCTTCGCACTTGGCCCTTCATCTTAGCCTATTCCGTTGGATGAGGCGGTCCGGCACAGGGTTGTGCAAATGGGCGGCTCTCTTGCCAAGCCTCTATTGCGTGGCTTGGTAAAGCTGGCGCGTGATGTCCGCCATGAGCGCCGCGCTCTCCTTGGTATTCGCAAGGCCGCGAACGAGAATCACCAACACGAAAGGCTTCGGCGCAAAAACAATCGCCGCATCGTGATGAATCTTGGTGATCTCACCCGTTTTGTGCGCCACGCGAGTGCCCGAAGGAAGTCCCGCGGGGATGCCTTCGTTGAATTTTTGTCGCTCGAGGATTTCGATCATCTGCCTGGAAGATTCCTGATCGACCGCCTGTCCACGAGCAATCGCATCCATAAGTTGCTGGAGCCCGCGCGCAGTGGTGGTGTTATTCAGGCCCTTTGCCAACGCTTTGCCGTCTTCGACGCCACGCAAAACATTCATACCATCGGCATTCAATGAATGAACAGTGGCGCGAATGTTCTCGACACCAAGTTTCTCGATCAACAGATTCGTCGCAAGGTTGCTGCTAACAGTGATCATCAGCTCGCAAAGCTGCCGCAGCGTGCGGGTCTGCCCGGCCGCTTTATACAAATCAGTCTCCGAATCATCGGCCGGATCGAGCGTGTAGATCGAACCATCCGCCAAACTGTGAAATTCATTTCTTACAAGGAGGGGCTCGTCGAGCTTTAGCTTGCCTTCGCGGACTTGGTGGAATAGCTCGATCAACACCGGAATCTTCATCGTGCTGGCGGCATGAAACGGCTCATCCCCCCGGAAAAACCATTCCGCTTTGCCATCCAATGTGCGGAACGACACGCCCACGTCCGCCCCGCTCTTCCGTATCGATTCCTGAATCCCCGGAATCGCCGCCGCCAGCTTGGGATCCTGCCCCGCCGCGCAGCGCACAAAGCCAAATGCGCTTAGCGCAATCACGCACCAC
>CAVPLA010000015.1:0-7528 GCA_963705855.1 uncultured Acidobacteriota bacterium | reverse complement strand
TGGAGGACAATGTTTGCGAATCCACAGTTCCTGGGGAATTTGGAAGAGCATTGCAAGCGGCTGGACGCGTGGAGAGAAAAGCGCAATCCGGGATCGGTCGATGCATTGCGCAAGGTGTACACGCAAATGAGCGAAGCGGTGCAGGAGAACAAGGCTCGCGCGGCGAGCAACTGACGGCGAAGTTGAGTTGACTAGCGTGCGGGAGCTTGTGAGGCAATGAATTGCGGGCTTCCGCACATTCCGAGTGGTCGAGAAAAACTTTTTAAGGAGGAGAAGTCATGAGTCACAGCGCAGTGGAAAATCCGAAGGTAGTTTCGCAAGCAGAATGGATCGCGGCGCGGAAGGAGCTGCTGGTCAAAGAAAAGAATTTGACGAGGCAGAGAGACGCGCTTGCGGAAGAACGGCGCAGATTGCCGTGGGTGAAGGTCGATAGGAAGTACGAGTTTGACACGCCGAGCGGGAAGAAAAGTTTGGCGGATTTGTTTGGCGGCAAGAGCCAGCTGGTGATCTATCACTTCATGCTGGGTCCGGACTGGGAACAGGGATGCCCGAGCTGCTCGCTGTTGGGCGATCACATGGATGGCATGGGGATCCATCTGGCACAGAGAGACGTGAGGTTCATGATTGTTTCGAGGGCACCGCTTTCGAAGATCGAAGAGTTCAAGAAGCGGATGGGATGGAAGTTTCCGTGGGTCTCTTCTTTCGGGAGCAAGTTTAATTTTGATTTTGGCGTGTCGGTGACGAAAGAAGATGCGGCAAAGGAGACCGTCTACAACTACGCCACAACCAAGTTTCCGAGTGACGAACGGCCGGGGATGAGCGTGTTCTACAAAAACGCGAACGGCGAAGTGTTTCATACCTATTCGATGTATGGGCGCGGGCTGGAAGACTTGATGGGCTTGTATGTGGTTCTCGACCGAGTACCGAAAGGGCGCGATGAAGCGGGGTTGCCGCACGGAATGGCGTGGGTGCGGCATCACGACCGGTATCCGGAGAGCAACATCGTTGAGGTGAAGGCTGCGAGGACATAGGCGGAGGCCGAGGCGCTGACATGAGAGGCGGCGCGTCAGACCACGGACGCTAGCGCATATTCAGACACGGACAAAGTAAGTGCGAAGAAAACGGCGGTTTGCTCGGGCCAAAGCTAGAGTGAGCCGCCGCGTTTTTTTCGCAAACGTTGGAAAAAACATCAGGCGCCGATGGAGGAGCGTAGGGCCTTGGCCAGAGACTGGGAGAAGCGCTGGACGTCGGCGTCGTGCTCGGCTTCGACCATAACGCGGGCAAGCTGCTCGGTGCCGGAATAGCGGAGGACGACGCGACCATTTTCGCCGAGAGCGGATTGGGCTTCGGCCAGGGCGCGGGAGACTTCGGGGAGAGTTTCGAGCGGGGGCTTGGACTTCACTTTAACGTTGACGATGATTTGCGGGTAATCCTTGAGGCCTTTGACGAGCGATTCGATTTTGCCGTGCATGGAAACGAGCGAGGCGATTTTTAGGGCGGTCAGAAGGCCGTCGCCGGCGGGGCTATCTTCCAGAAAAATGACGTGGCCGGATTGTTCGCCGCCGATGACGTTGCCGCTGCGAAGCATTTCTTCGAGGACGTAGCGATCGCCTACGGAAGCGCGAGCGAGGGAGATGCCCTCGCGGGCCAGAACGCGCTCGAGGCCGAGATTGGACATGGACGTGGCGACGACGCGATCGCCTTTGAGCTTGTTTTGGGATTTGAGGTGACGTGCGACGGCGAGGAGAACGCCATCGCCGTTGACAATTTTTCCTGTTTCGCAGACGAAGAGGGCGCGGTCGGCGTCGCCGTCAAAGGCGACACCGAGCTGAGCGCGCTCGGAAATCATGCGTTTTTGCAGCCCATCGAGATGGAGCGAGCCGCAGCCAGCGTTGATGTTGCGGCCATCGGGAGAAATGCCCATCGAGACGACTTTCGCGCCTAAAGAATGAAAGAGTTCGGGGCCGAGCTTGTAGGCGGCGCCGTTGGCGCAGTCGAGGACGATGCGGAAACCGGAGAGTTTGGCGCCGGGGATGACGCGGCTGCGAAGAAAGTCGAGATATTCGGCGTCGAGAGAGGCGTCGGCCACGAGGAGAGGCGGATTTTTCGACGGAGGATTGGAGCGATGTTTGAAGATATCCGCCTCGAGCGTTTCTTCAACGGAGTCCGCAAACTTCATGCCTGCGTGGGAGAAAAGCTTTACACCGTTGTCGTGATAAGGATTGTGCGAGGCGGAAATGACGACGCCGGCTTGAAAATCATTTTGGCGGACGAGGCAGGCGACGCCGGGCGTGGTAATGACGCCGGCAAAGGCAACGGACGCGCCAGCTTGCGTGAGTCCGGCGGTGAGAAGAGCGGCAATGTGGGGGCCGGATTCGCGGGTGTCCATGCCGATGAGAACGTGGGCGGCGGAATGTTCGCGGAGCAAATAGGCGGCGAGGGAACGGCCGGTGGCGAAAAGAGTGGCGTCGTCGAGAGGTGGCGAGCCGGGCACGCCGCGAATTCCATCGGTTCCGAAAAGTTCTTTGGGCATGAGAGGTTAGCGGCCAAAACCTGAAGGACCGACCATACGAAAGTCTAGCATACGCTCTGGAAGAGGCTTGTAGCGGTGGTTGCGCGGATTCGCTTGGGTAAACACGAGGCAAGAGGCTTGCGCGGCGCCCTGGTTGGAGCGCTCCTGGAAAGCGATTCAAGATAGGAAACGCTGGTGACCGACGGCGCCACGAGTTTGCATGAGTATGCTAACGTGAAGGGCACGGAGTGCCTAGTGCCTGAGATAGAGACGCCAACATCCACAGTCCGAATCGCCGGTTCTACGTTCAGTTTGCGGATTCTTGCGGCAGCAATCATCCTGCTGTTCTTTTATTACGCAGCGGGCGTGGTAATTACCGTGCTGTTGTCAATCTTGCTGGCGTATTTTCTCGATCCCGCGGTGGAACTGCTGGAGAGAATGCACTTGCCGCGCACGGTGGGCGCGATGGTGATGGTGCTTCTGCTGATCGCGGTCCTGGTGGCGGTCGGCTACGCACTGGGAACACGAACGGAAGATTTTGCGGCGAACTGGCCGAAATACAGCGCGCTGTTGAGACAAGCAGCGGGAGCCGTGGAAGGAAGAATTAGCGGACTGGAAAAGCAGGTTACGCCGACAGAGCCAGGAGTTGGTGCACAACAACAGGGGGGCGAGCACCCGGAGGCAGCTGCGCTGCGCGCGATGTTATTCCGCGGGATTGGCTCTCTGTATGCGCTTTTTCTGGAAATTACGTTTGTACCGTTCCTAGTGTTCTTTATGCTCGCGGGAAAACGGGAGGTTTGGCACGGAACGCTGCAACTGTTTCCAGTGTCGAAGCGCACGCAAGTGAAGGAGACGCTGGAGGATTTGCGGGAAGTGCTGCGGGACTATCTGGCGGGAATGACGCTGTTGACTTTGATGGTGATTACGGCGAGCAGCGCGTTCTTCTGGTTTCTGGGGCTGGACTTTCCGGTCCTCACGGGAATTGCGTCCGGCTTGCTGAATATGGTGCCGTACATCGGGGCGGTGCTGGCCTGGCTGCCTGCGTTTATCATCGCGCTGGCTAAGTGGAAAACGTTTGGGCAGTTTGCGCTGATTGCCGGGGGATTGATGACCATTCACGTGCTGGCGCTGAATCTAGTGGCGCCGCAGCTGGTGGGGCGGCGCGTGCGTCTGAACGCCGTGGCGATTACAATTTCGCTGCTTTTCTGGGGCTGGGTGTGGGGCGGCATGGGATTGATACTGGCGATTCCTATCACCGCCGCGTTGCGCGTGATTTGCGACCACACGGAGTCCTGGCGACCGATTGGACGATGGCTGAGCGCGTAAAGTAGTGACTGGTGATTGGTGACTAGTGGGGAAGGTCCTTCCTGAGTGGCGCCACTCTTTTTTGTTCGAGTAACCTTCTTTCAGCTACTCTCTTCTGAGGAGGAGAAACTTTTGCGGTGCAGGCTGTCTCTCGAACATTCGCAAATGCTGAAGGAGAGCTATCCATGAAGCGGTTTGGAATTTATCTGTGTTCGCTATACGTGCTCATGTTGCTTTTCTGGCCGACCGCGGCGCACGCGTGGGGATGCAAGGGGCACCAGACGGTGGCATTGATCGCGGAGAAGCATTTGACGCCCGAGGCACGGCAATGGGTGCTGAAGCTGCTGAGCGAGAACCCGATCGATCCGAAATTGAATCGCTATTGCGGAGGAGCGAGCCGTGATGCGATGGCGGATGCAGCCACGTGGGCCGACGATGTGCGCGGAGAGCGGAAAAACGGGCCGTGGCACTACATCGACATACCGCGAGGATCGCAGCGCGGACCGCTCGAGTCATTTTGCGGACAAGAAGGATGCGTGACGAGGGCCATCAGCGAACAACTGGTTATTCTGAAGGATCCTAAAGCCGATGCGGCAAAACGCGCGGAGGCTCTGCGCTATATCATCCATTTCGTTGGAGATTTGCACCAGCCGCTACACACCACCACGAACGCGGATGAAGGTGGAAACTGCGTGCCGGTAAAATACTTCCGGCGCAGCCCACATGAGCACAATCATTCGTTTTCGCCAAACCTGCATAGCATTTGGGATACGGCAATTCTCGAACGCGACACGGAGGGCGCTGATCCGGTAGAGTATGCCGAAACGCTCGACGCGCAATTCGCGGCGGACATCGAAGGCTGGCAGAAGGCGGGGATTCATGTTGATGAATGGGTGTGGGAAGGCCATGACTTTGCGGAAACCGTGGTCTATGGCCAGCTGACTCCTAAGATCGCCATCGAACCGAATGTGGCAGTGCACAGTTGCTCGGACGACAACAACATCGGCGAACGGCTGCTGCGCCAAAACATCGTAGCCGGCGAGGCCTACCAGGAAAAGGCGGCTCCCGTGACCGAAAAGCGCATTGCCGAGAGCGGCGTCCGGCTGGCGATGATCTTGAACGAAGCGGCCAAGGCGAATCCGTAGCTGAGAGTGATGGACAGCTGGCGAAAAGGTCTCGCCTGGGGGAGAACAACGTGAAGACGCCGGAACTAATGTTGAGGTTGTTCGACGAAGCGTACAAAAAGAAAACCTGGCACGGACCCAACCTCAGACAAGCGATCCGGGGAGTGAGCGCAAAGCAGGCCGCGCGGCGTCCGGGAGCGGGGCGACACAATATATGGGAAGAGACAGTGCACGCCGCGTATTGGAAATACGCGGTGCGCAGACGGATCGAAGGCGGAAAAAAAGGATCGTTTGCGCTGCCGGGGAGCAATTTTTTCCCGCGGCCTGAGAAAGGCAGGGCCAGCGAGGCGGCCTGGCGCGCAGACAAGGAATTGCTCGATCGCGAGCACCGCGCATTGCGGGCGGCTATCGAGCGGGTCCTAGATACGCCACGGGGCGGAAAGTTCCTGAAGCAAATTTATGGCGTGGCTTTTCACGATGTTTATCATGCGGGGCAAATTCGGTTGTTGCGCCGGTTGATGGCTCGCTGAGGTGCGGCGCAAGCCGGCTATGAATTAGAAATTTTGGTTGCGAATGGCGCATATGAGGTCGCCGGGATCCGCGGAATCCTGAAACAGGCGGATGGCAGCGATGCCGGATGCTCCGGCGGAAAGGCACGCGGAAATGTTTGCCAGAGTAATTCCGCCGATGGCTAGGACGGGATTGTCTACAGAGCTGCAGACATCGGCGAGACGCTCGAGGCCTTGGGGCGCTCCATAGGCGGCTTTTGAGGGTGTGGCGAAGACGGGGCCGAAGAAAATGTAGTCCGCACCGGAAGAAGCGGCGGATTTGGCGGCTTCGAGCGAATGGCAGGAAACGCCGACGATAAAACCGTGCGGGAACGTTTGCGCGGCAGGGGACGACAGCAGCAGACGTTTCGCTTGTTCCACAGGCAGGGAGCTTTCGCCAAGATGGACGCCGCCGGCTTGTTCGGCGAGGGCCACATCGAGGCGGTCGTTCACAATAACTCGCTTTGCAAATTTAGAGTGACTTCCCTGTTTCGAAACGCGGCTGGATGCCTCGCGGGCCAGCGAGGCTGATTGTTTCCCCGATAAATCTTTCTCGCGAAGCTGTATCCAATCGATGCCTGCAGCGGCTATTAGTTCGATTTTCTTCTGAAGCAGATCAATCAAATCTTTTTGAGGCGCGGCTGGCAAACTGAGGCGGTCGGTCACATAGCAGAGGATGGGCTTGCTGTCCCGGGAGAGCTTGAAATCTGGCGCCGAATTATTGGGGAGGGACACTGGAAGGACCGGAACGAGAACCGATGAAGCTGAGAGCCAGCAGTATGTCTAGGACACCGATCCCGCTAACGGCGCCGCGAAACGAGGGATGAAGGACAATGCGAATGAGCGAAGGAAAGTGGTTGAGAAAGAAATTTTGTTCCCAGAAGGCGGACCACGGAAGATAGAGAAGCAAGGCTCCCATTTCGAAGCAAACAACGACCAGCAGCGCGCGGAAGACACGGTTCATGGTTAAGAGGGAATCGCCTGCATCAGTGAATGCCGGGTATCAACGGCTGGGCTTCTGGAGAGCGGCGATGCGATCAGCGACATCGCGATAATCGATGTTCATCGCATAGACCTGGGAAAAACTCTTCAGCGCTGCTTCCGGCTCACCCGCGGATTCCTGGGCAACGCCTAAATCATACCGCAATGCGAGGATGCTTTCCGGTTCGATGCCCGGGACGCGCAGGGCGCGCTCATACCAGATGGCGGCAATGCCCGGCTGCCCTTTTTCCGTGAAGGCCAGGCCAAGCAGCGTGCAGCACTGCATGACATAGCGGAAGGGCTTGCCGTTCTCGGTAGCTTTAGCCACTTTTTGAAATTCGCTGATGGCTTCATCGACCAAGCCCATTTCGCGGAACGCAATGCCGAGATTGTAGTGCGTCTCAAGGTCTTCGTCTTCGGCACCCATTTCGCCGAGCTCGGCGCGGAAATCGTCAAAAACTTCCTTGAGCGGGCTATGTTCACTTAGCGCGGCAGGCTTTTCTTCGGGCTTAGGCGGAGCGACTAAAGGTGCCGGTTCCGAGTGGGAAGGCGTCAGCGCGTCAAGACCAAGGTCATCGATCTCTTTTGCCAGGTCCGCAAGAAACTGGTCGGAAGCGAAACCGGCTGTGGGCGGGGCGGCAGCAGAATCCGTTGCCGCAGGAGCATGCTCCGGCTCGGGCGGGGGGACAGCAATGGGAGTCGCAGGAGGCTTCTGGTCGTAAGCGGGGACGAGCGATTCCGGCTCGAGGACCAGCTCGAAATCCTGGTCGAGCTCGAATTCGGGTTCCGGTTCGATTGCGGCGGGGGGGGCCGGTTTTTCTGGAACAACTGGCTTTTCGTGAACGGGCGGCTTTTCTCGGATGTTCTCGGCTGCGGCAGGAGGAAGCTCTGCGGAAATGTCCGCAAAGGAATTTGACTCTTGTTCAAGAACCGCGGGTTCTTGCACAGGCAGTGCGAATTCCGCGACTTCGCGCGACGCGGACGGTGCTGCGGTGACCGGTTCTTCCGCCATCGAAAACTCTTCGCCGGCAACAGGCACGGCGGTGACTTCGTGGGGC
>CAVPLA010000014.1:0-5990 GCA_963705855.1 uncultured Acidobacteriota bacterium | reverse complement strand
CCGCAGCCGGCTGAGCGGAAGGCGCAGGCACTGGAGCTGCATCCGAGGACGGCGCGGGAGCGGCTGGCTTCAAAGTGTCATTGGTAATGACCGGAGATGGCTGCTTATCCGCAGCTTTCTTCTGCTCGCGGGCGCGGCGTGCGGCATCGGCTACCGATTGAGTCTGGGAGTCCTGCGATTGCGCGCGCGCTGATAGCGGAATAACGGCAGCGGCAATCAGGACAGCAAGGACCAAACGCAAAGAGATGCAACGTGACATGGTTTTATACCTCTTGGGCTACGGGCAGGGTCACCCTCAAGAATACCTCCGCCCTTAGCGGACGACAATTCCTGAGGGCTCGAATGACGCGAATGTGGCAACTGGCGCTGGTGAGGGGAATTGCAGAGCGTAATGGGCCGTGAGCTGAGCTGCTCTTAGCCAATGCACGGGTTGGAGTCTCAAACCGAGTATGGGCGCGAGCTTAGCGGACAGCCGCCTGCTGTGTTGTGGCAACGTCGCGGAAGGAAAAGTGGGTCTGCAGGTTTTTCACAGGCTGCCCATTGATCTCCGCGTAGGGATAGATGAAATAGTTGAGCGGATCGCCTTTTTGCTCGGAGGAGAGATGGATGTCGCGCCCGTATGTAAAGAAAACGCGATTTACATCGTGCGCGCCAAAGAAATAATCATGCTTGGCAGGATTTTTCCACGCTTCCGAGGCATCGACAGGCACCCATCCAACGCCATTGAGATAAAACTCAGCCCAGCAGTGGTAGCCGGCGATGTCACCTTCGGTCTTGCCTTCGGGGATTGGGAAGCCAATTTCGAAGCGAGCGGGAATTCCTCTGGAACGCATCATGCCGATAAAAAGAGAATGAAAGTCCGTGCAGTTACCGCGCTTGGCGGTGCAAGCCCAAATGGCATCGCCGCGGCCCCAGCCTTCGCCGGTTTTGTCGTAGCGCATGGTGGCGACGACGTATTCGTAGATGTGGCGTGCTTTTTCGATTTGCGTGGTGTCGCCGGCGGTGTGCTCCTTGGCGAGTTCGGCGATCATGCCGTCGAGCGGAACAAGTTTGTCGGGCTCGAGGTAGCGGCGGAACATGGGATCGGAGGAAGAGACGGCTCGGTTGTTCGCGGTGGCGCCCACGAGAGCTACTTTGTGTTCGTGGCGCGTGGCGATGAAGCTGAGCGTGACGTCAAAACCGGCTGCGGCTTGCTGGGCCGTGGGTTTAAACTCGCCAAACGTGTTTTTGTACTCGGAGTCACGTCCTTCGGAGTAAGCTACCGGGCTCTCGATACGCAGGCTGCTCACGTCCTGGTAGCCATCGGCTTGCGGCAAGGGAATCCAGAGGCGCACGGCACCGGCGGGATTTTCAACGGCCGGGAAATGCACTTGGTAGGTGAATTCGAACGAGCGCGTCGCGACTGCCGAGGAAGAGTTGTCTGACGCGGTGAGTCCCGCGCTGTCAGCAAATCCTGCCGCGGAAAAACCAACAAGGATAAGTAGAAAGAGAGAAAGACGACGAGACATGGAGGGACTCCTTGACCGGCGAAGCGGATCGGCTAAGAACTTTCGGATTATACTAGATTCAGGAATCAGAGGAAGCAATGACGATGCGTAGAAAGCGATGAGCGGACCTCTTAGAACCGCGCTAATACTATCGATTGTAGTAGCTCTGGCTACTTGCGGACGCGCGACACTCGGCCAAGAGTCACCCGCGCCAAAGGCTGGCGCGCCAGTTGCCATAGAGCCGACTCTTTCGAGAGAGCAGCTAGCCGCGCCGCTGCCGGAGAACTCGCATCGATTCTGGGACAGAGAAAACGATTGGTTATTTGCCGGAGTAGGAGGCTCGCGCGGACTCTCGATTACTTTTCCACGTTGAACATGCGCCGCCGCGGCTGTCAGGAAATCTTTCTGAGGAATGATGTCGTCGCCCACTTTACGCTAACCCCCCCGCAAGCCTTCGAGCGCCTCGATCGTTGAGGCGACAATTTGTGCGGCGGTTAACAACCATTGATTCCTCACCTCGAGTCTTGCGCGCTGGCCCTTCGTGCGGCATACTCCCGCGGCGTACGGCCTTGGTCGGTAACGCACAAGTGGTTCGGCTGAGCGGTTTGCGAGGAGGTCTGGATGGAGCGGTGTGCTTCATTTCACCGTTTCGGTGTGCGGTTTTGTCTGATCTTGTGTCTATCCGCCGGAACTTGCGGAGCGGCGCGGGCTGTTGTTTTGGCGAGTGCTCAGCCGCCGACAGCCCAAGCTGTGGCGGCGCCTTCGGTTCCTTCTGGAACACAATCCTCCCCAACTGCGGCTCCGCAGCAACCGAAAAGCGGTGAATACGTTCTCGCGCGCGATCGGTATGAAAAGGCGGTCGCCTATTCCCGCGCTTCTTACACGATGTACTTTGTTTCGGTTGGGCTCAACGTCCTGGCGATCATCGTCTTCTTGCGGCTGGGGATGGCCGCGAAGTATCGGGATGGGGCGGAGAGCGTCAGCGACAAGAGGTGGGTTCAGGCGCTGGTGTTCGTGCCGATGCTTGTTTTGACCGTGGATGTCGTTGAGCTGCCGTTGCGGGTTTACGGGCACGTTCTTTCGCTGCGGTACGAGATGTCGGTGGAAAGCTGGGGCTCCTGGGCCCTGGATTGGGCCAAGGAACAGTTGCTGATGGTGGGATTCGCGTTGATTCTTGCGCTGATCCTGTCTGCCGTCATGCACAGGAGCCCGCGGCGCTGGTGGCTGTATTTCTGGTTTGCGGCGCTGCCCGTCGTGCTTTTCGTTGTGTTCATTAGCCCGTGGTTCATTGATCCGCTCTTCAACAAATTCGAGCCATTGCAGGCTACCAACCCGGACTTGGTTGCGGCCATCGAAAATTTGACGAGACATGCGGGTGTTCCGATTCCGCCGGACCGCATGTTTCTGATGAGGGCCAGCGAAAAGACCAACGAGGTCAATGCCTATGTGACCGGATTGGGAGCTTCGAAGCGCGTGGTGGTCTGGGACACCACGATTCAGAAGGCTACGACCGATGAGACTCTCGTTATCGTTGGTCATGAGCTGGGACACTATGTTCTCGGGCATGTTTGGAAGGGATTTTTGTTTGCTGCCGCACTGATGCTAATTGGGTTTTATGCGCTGTTTCGGGCTTTGCACTGGACGCTGGGGCGCTGGGGCGGGGAGTGGCGAATCTACGGCCCTGAGGATTGGGCTTCTTTCGCCGTGCTGCTGCTACTCTTGGAGATTGGAATGTTTCTGGTGTCGCCGGTGGTGAACGGTTTCTCTCGCATGCAGGAACATGCCGCGGACGTCTACGGCTTGGAGGTTACCCACGGGATCGTGCCGGATTCATCCGAGATCGCGGCGCAGACGTTCCAAGTGTTGGGGGAGGTTGATCTAGCGGATCCGAATCCGCCCGAGTTCATCACCTTCTGGTTGTACTCGCATCCGCCTCTGGCGGAACGGCTGGTTTTTGCACACACCTACGATCCGTGGTCGAAGGGCGAACCGCCAAAATACGTGAAATAACTCCATGAGCTAAGTGGCCGCATGGATGTCCGAGCTATCCGTGGCTTGTGGAATGTCTGCGGGAAAAGGCTGCGACCTTATGGCGATTGCCGCAACGGGACATCGAGCACCAGCGCCGCCGGCGCGTGCGTGAGTTATCATAGAAAAAGAGGCCGCACGCCGGGTTGAAGCAGACGCGAAGACGGGCGCTTGGGCCTTCTGCGATGAGTTCAGCGGCGGAACGCGCGATAGCGGCGAGGAGCCATTCTAAACCTCCTTCACGGGCGACAAATTCTAGGCCCCATTTGCCGTTCTGCTCGAGGAGTTCGTCGTGCCCCTCGGTGATGCGCAATACTTCGTTGATGGCCTCGACCCAATCGCGCGACAGGCCCTCTTTCTGAAGGATCGCGCGGAAGATCTCCTCGAGGGCGGCATGCAGCCTCTGAGACTTGCCGAGGAGCGTGCCAGCGCTTTGCGGGTCATTTTGCGGGAGTGCGAGCAGTTGAGCGCTGCGTTCCGAGGAGATGATTCGGGTAACCAGAAGGAAGCGGAGAAGTTTTTCCCAGGAGAAGCCGGAGGAGGACCCTAGTTCGTTGACGAAATCGATGGAAAGTCGGCCACCAATGAGGTCCCGAGAAACGAGAGTGTCAGGCATGGTATTTGCCTCCAAAACCGGTTAGTGCAAAGGGACCGCTGTGGAGTTTTACATAACCGGTTAATTATAACAAGCTAGTTAGGAAGTGTCGGACTGTTTTTGGCCCGAACAAAGATTCGTTGCTTCTTTTCCCAGCATCAGAATTAAGCGGGAGTTGGAGGTGGTTCTTATGAGATTAATGATCACCGTTATTTCGGTGCTCATGGCAACGTTCTTGGCTTGGGAATCAAAAGCCGGGATTGTGGCCCAAACAGAGAGTTCCCAAACGGCGGACGCTCGCGAGCCGGTCGTTGTAGAGCTTTTTACCTCGGAAGGTTGTTCGAGTTGCCCGCCCGCGGACGCCCTCCTAGCAGCGCTCGATACCCGGCAGCCGTTCGGCTCCGCCGAGATTATCGCTATCGAGGAACATGTGACTTACTGGGATGAGCAGGGCTGGAAAGACCCCTTTTCTTCCTCTAGTTGGACTACTCGGCAATATGACTATGCCGGCCCACTCCATAACGGCAATCCCTATACACCGCAAATGGTCGTGGACGGGACGGCAGGATTTGTCGGCAGCGGCGGGATCAAGGCCCGCCAGGAAATCGAAAAAGCGGCGGCAACCCGAAAAGCTAAAGTGGAGATTAGCGAAGTTTCGCCTATTCAGAACAATTCAGTCGCGTTGAAGATAAGCGTGGAGAAGCTCTTCGGCGCCGCCCCCAAGGACACGGCGGAGGTGATTCTCGCCGTCACGGAGAGCGGGCTGCACTCTTCTGTGAAAGGGGGAGAGAACGTTGGAAAAGAATTGCAGCATTCGCCAGTGTTGCGGGAGTTGAAAGTGATCGGCGTTGTCGGGAAGAACGGCCAGGAAGGTTTCGCCGCACAACCTGTCGTGAAACTGGATTCGAAATGGAACGTGGGGAATCTGCGGGCCGTCGTTTTCGTGCAAGAAAGAAAAAGCCGGCGCATTCTGGCAGCGGGGACCGTTCGCCTGGCTCAGCACGACGTTGCTTCGCGCTAAAGAAAGAAGGGCGCAAGCAACAATTGAGATGAAGCGAAAGAAATGCGCGAGCTGGCGCGCAGCACTGTGTTAGTTTGTTTCCCGATCAGCACGACAAGATTGAGTTCCGCCTCCTGGATTCAGCAGATTCCCCGCGCGGGCCTGCTTACGAGCTGCGCGCCTGGGCGTCTGAAAGTGAAGCGGCTGGTGCGAGTTTCGTTGGGGCAAATAGATGGACGACGATTCGTTCGGCACCCCGCCAGCGGCGAAAAAGACTGCAAATCCATCCGCAAGCGGATTTCCCGAAATTGTGTTCCTGAACAAGACGGGACTGCGCGCGGGCTGGCGTCTCCTGATTTACGCAGCCATATTTTTTGTATTTTGGACGGTTTCTACTTATCTTCTCGGTTCTGTCTTGCGGCCAGCTTGGGGTGTTTTTTCTCCGAGGTATCAGTTCCTTGCCGAATCGGCACGCTTTCTTGCGGCATTACTCGCAGCTTGGATCATGTCCAAGCTGGAAACGCGTCCTATGGCTGTCTACGGATTGCCCGCACGAGGCGTATTCGGCAAGCAGTTTTGGCTCGGATCGCTCTTTGGATTCGGCGAGATTTCCGTGTTGATTGGCTTCATTGCTGCATTCGGCGGATATTCCTTCGGCAGTTTGGCCGAACACGGAGGAGCAATCGCCAAGTGGGCGTTGTTTTGGGGAACTTTTTTCTTGGTGGTCGGTCTATTCGAAGAATTTTTCTTCCGCGGCTATGCGTTGTACACTCTAGCCGACGGCATTGGCTTTTGGCCCGCAGCGATTCTTCTCTCGCTTTTCTTCGGAGCTGTGCATTTCCTCAATCCTGGCGAAGGTTGGATCGGCGTAGCTGGCGTA
>CAVPLA010000013.1:0-14812 GCA_963705855.1 uncultured Acidobacteriota bacterium | reverse complement strand
GGCAGGGAGAAAACCGCACGAACGCGGCGCCCGGGTATCGCAGTCCGCTCAAGTCTCTGATTTTCCAGCTTTTTCCTGGGCTTTCAGGGAGAGCACACCCACTCCCTGCAGATTGCGGTAACGTTCCGCATAGTCCAGTCCAAAGCCGACCACGAATTCATTTGGGATACTGAATCCCACGTAATCTGCCTGCACCGCAGCGATACGCCGCTCCGGCTTATCCAGAAGTACCGCGACGCGCAGCCTCTTCGGCTTGCGCTGTTCAAGTATCCGCAAAAGATATTGCAGGGTCATCCCGGTGTCCAAAATATCTTCCACTACGATGACAGTGCGGCCCTCAATGCTCGCGTCCAGATCTTTTGTGAGTCTCACCTGCCCGGAAGTTTTCGTGTCTTTTCCGTAGCTGGACACCGCGATGAAATCGAGCGACACTTCGCCCGGGATTCCGCGAGCTAGATCAGACAGAAAGAACACCGCGCCCTTCAATACGCCGACCAAAAGCAGCGGCTCGTCTGGAAAATCCTGACGAATTTGCTTCGCTATCTCCAGAATCCGCAGGTGAATGCGGTCTCGCGTTATCAACACCTTGACTTTTTCGCCCGGCCTGCTGTGTGCGCTTCGAATTGTTTTTACCTTCGTCGGCATGGTTTTCCCCAAACTGGAACCGCGACTCTAGCTCACGTCCTCGTCCGGCGGCAAGGCTCATCTGACGAGTTTTGGAAATAGATATCCCGCTGCCCCTCTTGCATCAAATATCGCTCATGACAGAATGCAGGCTGACTGCTTTTACGTCGAATTTGAATGTGTATAAGCTCGTGGCCATTCCCGAGAGGAGGCTATCTCGAATGCCTGAGGACAAACTTCCGGAGCCCTGGTTGCGCGGCACCCTTGCGGAACTCCCGAGCGTTCATCGCGCCGTTCTGCACGCCTTGGAACTCGCCGGCGAAGATTTGCAGCGTTGGTGCGGCCAACTCACCGACAAACAGTTGAACCAACGGCCTGCGCAAATCGCCCCGGTTTCGTTTCATTTCCGCCATATTGCGCGGAGCCTGGACCGCCTTCTGACTTATGCCGAGGGAAGTTTCTTGAGCGAAGAGCAGTTGGCTGCGCTCAAATCCGAGCTGAGTCCAGGTGCCACTCGCGGCGAACTGTTTGCCGAACTTTCCTTTGCGCTCACTACAAGCGTAGCTCGCATCCGCAGCTTTTCCCCTGCCGACCTTGAAGCTTCGTGCTCCGTCGGCCGGAATAAACTGCCGACCACGTTGGGTGGTCTTTTAGTTCACATCGCCGACCACACGCAACGTCACGTCGGTCAGGCCATCACAACTGCGAAAATTGTGCTCGCGCAAGCTCCCTAGGCGCCGCGTTGTGACGGCACCACCTGTCTCCGCTATACTCCATGACGGGAGAAATGGTTTGCTCGAGACCGCCAAAAACACGCTCTTGATCCTGAGCGCACTATTTCCCATCGTCAACCCACTGGGCGGCAGCCCCATTTTTCTAACTCTGACTCAGGACTATTCCGCGTCTGCCCGGCGAGCGCTCTCCTGGCGCGTCGCTCTGAACAGTTTTATTCTTTTGGTTTGTTCATGCCTTATCGGAACGCACATTCTTACCTTCTTCGGCATTTCCCTGCCGGTAGTTCAGATCGGCGGCGGGCTTATCGTGATTTCCACGGGCTGGGCAATCCTGAATCGCAAGGACGACGAGCCCGTCCACCGCAATGGTGCTGGCCGCAATGATGTGTCGCCACAGGATGAGTTCAAAAGCGCCTTTTACCCGCTGACATTGCCCTTGACTGTGGGCCCAGGCTCGATCTCCGTGGCCATTACTCTAGGGGCCAACCTGCCACGCCATGGCGGGGGGAACATTCTCGGAATTCTCGAAATCGTGATCGGGTCCGCTATCATCGCAGCGAGCATCTACATCTGTTATGGATTCTCGGATCGACTGGCGCGCGCCATTGGCGCAACCTCGATGAGCGTTATCATGCGTCTCTCCTCGTTTCTGCTCGTCTGCATCGGCGTGCAGATTCTTTGGAATGGCGCGAAGGCCTTGCTCCTCACGCTTCTCCCGCCCGCACAGTGACGCCGAGAGTTTCCGAAGACGCTTCACGCGCCGCTCAATGTACTCCGGAACCCGAGAAGGGCCTCACTATCGCTTAGTAACTCAGATGGAAATTCAGCAAATGCCAATGATAGATGAACCAGAAGAATCCCACGCACGCGAAGGCCACAAATGTATTCCAGATTTTGTACCAGAACCATTGGTGGCTATCGCCCCACGACTTCAGACTGTTGTATATGGCAATCAGCGAGCCCAGACCGGCCAACAGGCCGATAACTTGCAGGAGATGCAGGCTAAAATCGCCCTTCTCGGACAGCCCGGACGGATTGCTGGTCTTGCTGACAAAAAGAAGCAGTCCCACGACGAACACAGCAACGCCAATGCAAACCAGGCGCACAAGCATTCGAAGCCGTCTTGCGCCGGGATCCAGCGTCAGCGACTTCCCATAATGCTTTCGGATCATCGCGCCAATGGGCCACATCAGGAGAGTCAGCGCGATAACAATCAAGCTGAATCCAATGATGAAGTAATTCACGCTCTGCTTATCGAACGTGCTGTTCACCTGCTGAAAGACCATGAACGGATAGTCGATATACGCAACGCGGCGGCCCGCGGCGTCATCCACGAAAGCGATTTTGGCCGGTCCATTCACGTTGCGAAAAACCATTGGAGCTATTTCTCGAAAGCGCAACGGCTGTTGGTTTAGCCCTTTCATGCCACCCATCGAGATGGTGTTGTCCTTTGGATTTACGGTGACTTTCGTCTCGCCAAGCACCGTGGTAACCGCCAACACGTTGGTGTCAAACCTTCTGCTGACTTCGTAGGTTCCCGCGACGCTGCTCGCATCCTGGGCGGCGGTGGCCAGAGTCGGCTCGTTCGTCGGGGCTGCTGGAAAATAGCGGCTCATGAAACTCTCAAACAGATAGCCGCGCGGATCGATCTCCACGCGTCCGGGACTGTTGTAGGACACGAAGAGTCCAACGTTGGCGTCCAGAATCAAGTGCAAGTTACTGTGGAAAGAAACCGTATCTCCGCCATGCCCGATGCTGCGATGGCCGACCAGCCACTGCTCGTAGAACCCGAGGCACATCGCATTCATCGACGGCGGCCAGCCTGCTTGTCGCGCGTGCATCTGAATGGCGGTCTCCGGCTTCAGAATCTGCTGGTCGCCATAACGCCCATTCTGGAGGTGCGCGATCATGAAGTGCGTCATGTCCACTGCCGAAGCGGAAAGCGAACCGGCGGGAGCAACCTGGACGAATTCAAACGGCTTTGGCTCGCCCGAACCGAGGATGTATCCGTTGGACATCGACGGCTTCAGCGCTTCCGGCAAAGGCTGACGAAACGTCGCATGCGTCATGTTCAGTGGCTTGAAAATGTGTTCTTCGACGTAGTCGTTAAAGTTTTGGCCCGAGACTCGCTCGACGATATAGGCCGCCATAGTCGTTGCGTAATTCGAGTACGCCGGCGTCGTTCCCGGCGGAAATATTCTGGCAGGCATGTGCACCCGCAGGTATTCGCCCGTGGGGCGCAGGTCTTCCGCCGAGCCAACAAACAAGTCCTTGGCAGTCTCTTCAAAACCCGTCGTGTGCGTCATGATATTCCGCAGCGTGATGGGCTTTCCAAATGCTGGCGGGATCTTAAAGTCGAGATATTCGTTGACGTCACGATCCAAATCCAACTTGCCTAGTTCGACCTGTTGCATCACCGAAGTCCAGGTGAACAGCTTTGAAATCGATCCGGGGCGAAACAGCGTGGTCTCCGGCGAGACGGGGATTTTCTTTTCTACGTCGGCATATCCGTAGCCCTTCGCAAAAAGCAGCTTGCCGTCCTTTACCACGGCAATGACGGCGCCCGCGATGTCCGCGTGTTCAATCTGTTGCGGCATCAGACCGTCGAGGAATGGGCCGAGGTCCTCGGCGGTCAGTTCATGCGCCTTCGTTGACGAATCCTCCGCGACCGAGACTTTAAGAGGCGCAGCGGGCGCCTTGGTGTCCGTAGCCTTCGGAGCCTGCGCAAAAATCGCGGCACAACTTAAAACCGCCGCGGACGCCAGCCAAAAGAGTCTCGCACGAATGGATGTTTTCACTGTAAAAGCCTCCTGCTTTTTCGATGGCGCTCATTAACGACAGATATTCTCGAGACCGGCGTAGCCAGAGCGGAAACGCATGAAACATTTGTTGCATTCTTGTCAGAGGGAGACTAAGTAGCAAAGGCAAGATTGTCAAGCAATTTGCTGAAGCAAGACGCGGCTCGAACCGGGCTCCTTAAGGGCGCTTGCTACAAACGCCTCCGCAGGCCGCCCCTGGTGCTGTGTTAGTGGATTGCGGCAGTCGTATCTTTTGCCGGCAACTTCTTCAAATAGACCGACAAGTTCGCTTGCTGAAGAGACCGCAGCTCGATACAAGCGTTGACACTATCCTTGGCGTTTTGAAGCACGCGTTCGGTGCCCGGGAGATTTTGCGACGCAAAAAAGTCCTGTGCATCGTCCCTTAGCTTTTCGTCACAAAAAAAACCGGCAAACGAGGCAAATCCGCCGGAAAGCGATTCGCCCGCTTTCTCCTTGATCGCCGGGAAGTCGCTCTTGAAAAATTCCCACGCCGGAGCCTGAATATCGACGTTGCTCAGCAAACCGGCAATATAAAACAGGTCCTGGTTCTTCACCTCTGGACTTAGCGCCAGCTCGAAAGTACGTTTGGCCAGCTCCGCGCTTGGAAATTGTGAGAGAGCTCCAAAATAGTTGTAATACCCTTCCGGGGTCTTGGCCGTCTTCATGTGCTCCAGGTATCGCTCGTACAGACCGGCGTTACCTTCCAGCGCGGATGCGTAGAGAGCACTTGAGGCGAGGCCGGCATAAACGGAATTAGGGTCTTTCATATACTGTTCCACGAGGGCGCGTGACCTTTCGATCGATTGAAGATCGCGGCCATACATCGCGAGCGTTCCAAAGACGCTTGCACGCAAGGCTCGCTTCTCGTCGGATTCACCCGGGGCCGGCGCAGGGCCGAGGTCCGCCGCAATCGGACCTAGAAACATGCGCACCCATTTTTCGAAAGCGGGCCGCTCGGAGGCGGCTACGATCGTGTCGTGAATGTCCCCAAATCTGCTCATCATTTCTTCGACCAGGGCTCGCCTGCGTTCACCCTTCATCTTCTCCAGCGTGTCCAGATAATCCCCAATGTTCAAGCGGCCCACGCGCACCATCCCCCATTCATCTCCGAGAAAGTGAATGCGCTCTTCCGGCGAAAAACTGGTCTCCAGTTCCGCGCTCATTTTTGCCAGCGTGGCCGCATAGTAACTGCTGCGATAGTAGCCGCGCCCGCCCGCGTTGGCATATACCCACGGCGAACATCCGGGCAGTTCAAAAGTTTGCTGCCGCTCCGCCAGCAAAACATACGTCCCGTCTTTGGCGCCCGCCGGACGAAGACTTATCGGGATTTGCCAAATCTCCTGCGATCCCGCGGTAAGCTTTGCGGCGTCGGCAAAGTAACGCTCCTGCGACAGCGTCACCTCGGTGAACGGGATTTTCTTCTTCCTCCTTCCGCTGGCGACAACTTTCTCGATGCATCCCGTTTTCAGCACAGTAACCAGCGGTGCTCCCGACTGCTGCGTAAAGCTCGCCATGATGCCGTCAATCGGCTTCTCCGAGGTTGCCGCCATCTGGTTCCAAAAGTCCTCCGCCGTCGCGTTTCCGTAGGCATGCTTTTCCAGATAGGCGTTCGCACCCTTCTGAAAAACTTCCGGACCCACATACGCTTCCACCATGCGCAGAACGGACGCAGCCTTGCCGTAGGCGATGCCGTCGAAGAGTGTGGCAATCTCCGCGGGAGTTTCCGCCTTTGCGCGGATCGCCCGCACCGAGGCGATGGAATCCGTGCCAAGGGAGCCGCCGGTTTCCTGAATCTCTCCGCGCTCGTCGTGCCATTCCGGTTTCCAGGCCTTTACCGGCTTGTGAGACATCCACGTTGCAAATCCCTCGTTCAGCCAGATGTCGTCCCACCACTTCATCGTCACCAGATCCCCGAACCACATGTGCGCCATCTCGTGCGCCAGCACTGCCACGACGGCCTGGTGCGCATCCACGGAAGCGTTCTTGTCATCGATGGTAAGCAGAGTTTCGCGGTAAGTAATCGCGGCGACATTCTCCATCGCTCCAGCGGAAAAATCCGGGAACGCTACAATATCCAGCTTTTGGTAGGGATATTTTATCTGGTAGTACGTGTCATAAAACTTGAGAATATTTTCCGCGGAGAGTAGCGCGTAAGACAGCAAGTCCTTTTTTTCTGGCACCGCACAGACGCGAATGGGAATCCCGTCCGCCCCGCCTTGAATGCACGCGAAGTCGCCCACCATCATCGCCACAAGATACGAAGACATTTTCGGCGAATCGGAGAATTGCAGCGTGTGCTTGCCGCTCCCCGGTCCCGGGGTGTCCGAAACAATCCTGCCATTTGAGATTGCTGTGTCGCCTTTGTCTATGACGAGCGTGAGGCGAAACACCGCTTTGTATGCCGGCTCATCGAACGAGGGAAACGCGCGTCGCGCATCGGTTGCCTCAAACTGCGTCACCGCATAGCGCCGTCGCGCGGTCTGGCTCAAGTAAAATCCGCGAAGTTTGTCGTTCAATATTCCCGAAAAACGAATGTGAATCTCAGCAGGTCCAGCTGGAACCATGCTTGGGACAGTCAGCGTGGCGGTCTCGTTTTTCTCGTCCTTGGAGACTGCCGCGGCCTGCTTGAAATCGGCCGACCCAAACCATACCTCCTTAAACTCAATCTCCGCGGAATTGAGCACCATGGAAGTCGCGGCTTTTTGCAGATGGACGTGAATCGTCTCGTCGCCCGCGAAGGTCGCGCTCGCAAGGTCAGGCTCAAATTTCAAGTCGTAAGAGTCGGGCACGACATTCTCTGGCAGCCGCTGCGACTGCACAGCGGAACTCGCAAACAGACCCCACACCGCCAGCACAACGACGCGTTTCATAGTCTTTCCCTTCCAATTTATTCTGAAAAAAGCGACATCACGTCTTAGCTGCGAAAGCGGTCGCACGATGTTCCATTGCCTGTTCGCGCTTGCTCGGCTTAGCCATTCCAACCCTATTAGACCGAGACGTGATGTTGAGGATAGCAGGCAATCCGCTTGATTTGCATTGAGGATTCACTTCGGCTCACTTCGGCACGCCCAGCGGTCGAGGCGCGAGGAGCTTAAGAGTTTAGGCCGCGGTCCGCTGGCTCTCCCAATTGTTTGTCCGTACGGTGAGCTGCTCGATTCGATCGCGCCTCACGGCGTAGCCGATGCCGGGCGTCTTCGGCACGTGAATGGTGCCATTGGACGTCACCTCAACTTCCGGCTCAATGATGTCTTCGCCCCAATACCGCTTGCTCGCCGAAACATCTCCTGGAAGCGTGAAACCAGCGAGTGTCGACATCGCGATGTTGTGCGCCCTTCCGATACCTGTCTCGAGCATTCCACCGCACCACACCGGAATGGAATGCGCCCTGCAGATTTGCTCCACGCGCTTCGCCTCACTATGGCCACCGACGCGCCCAAGCTTGATATTGATAATCCGGCAGGCCTTCAACTCGATTGCCGTGAGAGCATGCCTCGCATTATTAATGCATTCGTCCAGGCAAATCGCGGTCTGGATTTGTGCCTGCAGTTTCGAATGCGCGTATATGTCGTCCCAGTTCAGCGGCTGCTCCATCATCAGAAGTTTAAATTTGTCCAGTTCTTGCAGATGTCCCGCGTCCTCGAGGCGGTAAGCCGAATTGGCATCCACGGAAAGCAGAATCTCTGGAAATTCCTTGCGCACCGCTGCAACGTAATCGAGATCCTTCCCTGGCTTGATCTTAAGCTTGATCCGTTGGTATCCGCTGCGCAATTCCTCTTCCACGCGCCGCACCAGCGCCTGCGGACTCTCACGAATGCCAAGAGACACTCCGCTGGCGATCTCCTCGAGCGTCCCGCCTAGCAGCTTGGAGAGCGAAATTCCCTTGATCTGCGCCTCCGTATCCCAAAGCGCATTTTCCACGCCGCTCTTGGCCATCTCGTGTCCACGAATACTGGCAAGCAGTGCCGGACAGTCCGAAGCGGCGCTAATCGTCTTTCCGATTAACGATGGGGCGACAAAATCGGAGATTACGTGCCACGCGGTATCCGTGGTCTCGGAGTTGTATCCCGGCGTTTCACTGGCGGTGACCTCTCCCCAGCCGCTAACGCCGTCGGCAACGACTTCGACAAGAATAATTCTGCGGTGATGCGAAACGCCGAAGCTCGTCTCAAACGGCGCCTTCAGCCGCATTTGCACTTCACGCAATGTAATGGATTCAATCTTCATAACGCTCCAGAAGGTATGTCCCCTGTTCTTTGTTGAACTCGAATCCTGTGGCTGCGCGGCCAACGGCGATGTTCGCAACGAATTGCTCGCGTACGTTTGTTTGTATTTTCTCGGCAGTCCGCGGTTCATCTCGGCAGATTCGGCGAATATCGGCGGGAATCGCAATTCGTTCACCATCCGAACCCATCGCGCGTGGCCGGCCAGCAAGGACATCCTCTACGCGCTGCGAGCGCACCCACCATTCCGCAACAAGACGGTCCGTTGGCAGCCCGGCATGCAGCGGGCTGGATGTCCGCCCATACAGATTCGGAACGTAGTGCCGCACAATCGCCCCGAGACGCTCGATATTAAAGTGCGCGTTCTTCAGCTGCAGCGGATCGAACGTCCATTCAATCAAATTAATTCCACGCTCCAGGGCAGCCTCGCGTTGCGCCAGCTTCAGCAACCGGCCAACCCCGCGGTTCTGATACTCCTCGACGACTCCGACCATATGCGAGTGCAAGTAGGTCAATCCTTCACGCATTGCCGCGAACGCCAAAGCAAATCCTACCGGCGTATCTCCGTCGTAAGCGGTCATCACCTGCCCGCCGGTTTTCTTCGCCACTATGAAAATCTGGTCCGGCACGGTGTCGATTGGCGCATAACCCCAGATGCGCTGCTGCAGTTCGACGCAGACGCCCATCTCTTGAGCCTCTTCCATCGCCCGAATCCGGATTTCCTGCTTCACCGCCGATGTTGTTGCCTTACTCATCCAAACTCCCTTGCGTGCAGATCCAAAGTCCTCGCGTACCACATGTTAATCGTCGGCTCGACGGCTAGCCCCCGGCCACATCGCGGCGACGCAGTTACAACGCATGTTGCATCCTGTCAAGATGCCTCATTTCGTGCTCTCGTGCCAATCTTTCGTTTGACTGCTTATACTATCCCTAACGCAACAAATGTTTCGCCATAGAGGATACTCGCGAATTGCGAAAAGAGAAAGTTGACAATGCACCGCCGCACCCCTAGACTCACGCGCGATAATCGGATTCTACGTTAGTGCAACATGTGTTGCACTAACGTGAACAAGGAGCTGGAGTCTTCTGTATGCTGGGCAAGCTCTGGTCCCGATGGCTCTATGGCAGAAGAATAAGCGAGCGCGCACAGCTTGTCCTGGGTTGCGTTCTCGCGGATGTCGGCGCATTCGGAAACATTCGATGCTTCATTTCTGTGGCATGGCCTTCTTGCTTCGTACGCGGATCGGCGACGTCGCGAACACCCGTGGAGTGCTTTCCTTGCGAGCATTCCGATGTGACGCCGGACGGAATTGATTTTGTTCTGGTCAATGGCCAGGTCGTGATCGACCATGGCAAGCACACCGGTTTACATCCTGGCAGAGTCCTCTACGGTCCCGGCTATACCAAGTAACAACTCCACGGCGACATCCTTCGCTCAGCTTCCCAAATCCTTTCATAAAATCGGTTTAATGATGCTCTTTCCGCCTCCTGGCGGTAGAATTCGCGGCGACGAGGAGGTACGGGAAATGATTCGTCGCGGAATTGTGGCATTGACCGCCGTTTTGCTTGGAACGCTCGCTTCGATCGGAGCGACATTCTTTTTGGGAGTTACGGGCGCTCGAGCGCAGGCGAAGCTCTCGCCGAAGTGGGAAGAATTGACGGCGGCCGATTTTCAGCTCGGCGTTCAGCAATCGAAGGAAACGTGTTTGCTGCCCTTTGGCATTTTGGAAAAGCACGGCCCGCACTTGCCACTCGGAACGGATTTGCTGAACGTGCGCTACGCCTCGCTGCAAGCGGTGGCGCAGGAATATGCTGTCGTTTTTCCTGAATATTATTTCGGGCAAATCTTTGAAGCGAAACACGAGCCCGGAACTGTGGCGTACAGCCTCGATCTGCAGTTGAAATTGCTGCAGGAAACCACCGACGAGATGGCTCGCAATGGATGCAAGAAAATCCTTATCGTGAATGGACATGGTGGGAACGAATACTTGCTCCCTCTTTTTGCGCAATCGCAAATGGACAAGCCGCACGACTACGTCGTTTATGTGATCGTTGGGGAACGAAGCACGCCGGGGGGACCAGCGAGAAAATCGTCCGGGATTGACTATCATGCCGGGGAAAACGAAACCTCGAACACGATGGTCTCGCACCCCGACCTTGTGCATCTGGATCGCGCGGCGAGCGAATCTGGCGCGGACCAGAAGCGCGTGAATTTGCCGGAAGACGTGTACACGGGAATCTGGTGGTACGCGCGGTTCCCGAATCACTATTCCGGCGACGGCTCCGTCGCGACCAAAGAGCTCGGCGAATGGAACATGAAGAATTGGATCGAGGCCATTGTCGAAGCGATTCGCGCGGCGAAGGCGGATGAGCAGAGCTTGCGCATTCAGAACGAATTCTACGAGAAGAGCAAACATCCGCTGGACACGCGGCCTTGAACCTTGTGCAGACGTTTCATGACGGACAAAAATAAACCTGAGCCAGGTGATCGGGCGATTGGAATGGACGCCTCCATAACGCGGCGGGATTTTCTCGGTTCGACGCTTCTGGCGTCAGGCGCGAGCCTGCTTAACGGCTGGAATCCGGCCCAGCTTCTTGCTATGGGAAGTAGCTCCGCGGCGGTTGGCGAGAAAGATGATTGGACGGGCTATGGAGGCGTCGGCGAGTACAGCCGCTCGAACGGCAACACGTATGCGGTGATGGAAGCTGGCCACAAAATGCGCGACGGCGCGTATGACCCGCTGTCTCCAACCATCGAAACGGGAGAAACGTACGACTGCGTTGTCGTGGGAGGCGGGATCAGCGGCCTGGCTGCGGCGCTCTTCTTCGTTAGGCAAACTGGGCAACGGCAGGCTGGGCCAGACAAAACGTGCCTCATTCTGGAGAATCATCCGATTTTCGGAGGTGAGGCGAAGCAAAATGAGTTTGAGGTGGATGGAAAGAAACTTGTAGCGCATCAGGGATCGGCGATTTATCTGGTTCCCTACCCGTACAGTTTCATCGCGCGGTTTTACGATTCCATTGAGCTGAACGCTCCCAAGCTGAACTATCAAAAATGGTCCGGCTCCGGACCGGAAATGGCGCTGAGTCGCACACCTTATGACTCGGCAGGATTGAGCCGCGGGCAGTATGGCTTCTGGTTCGGAGCGAAGTTCGGACAAAAGCCGGGCATGTGGCTGATCGATCCCGTCGGAAAAAGGATGGAAGGCGCGCCGGTTTCAGCGGCTGCGCGCCGCGAATTGCTACGATGGTTTTCCGGCGCTGCGGCCGACGAATCCAAGTTTGATCCCCCGCTGTATGAAGGCGATGAAATCTCGCGGAAGCTGGATGCCATTTCGCTCGAACAGCACATGATGGAGCGCTACGGATTGAGCCTCGAGACGATCAGGACGTTTCTTTCGCCCGTCGAGGGCGGTGGCTCGGGCCTGGGGCCGGATGCGCTTTCCGCTTTCTGCGAGTATGCGGCGGATTTGCTGCATCCGTGGGACGACGGGTCTGGTGAAATGGTGCAAATGTTTCCCGGCGGGAATACGACAATCGCCCGGCTGATGGCCAAAACGCTGCTTCCAGCTTCGATCGATGGGCCCGCAACCGTTGAAGGAGTGAGCCGCGGCGCGGTGAACTTTGCGGCTTTGGATGCTTCCGGCTCGAAAGTGCGGCTGCGGCTTTCTTCGACGGCGGTTTCGGTGCGACATGACGGCGATCCGGCAAAGGCCAGTTCCCTGTCGATCGCGTATGCAAAGGACGGAAAAGTCTTTCGAGTAAAGGCACGCTCGGCAGTGATGGCTGGAGGGAGCTGGACAGCGAAACACATCATAAAAGATTTGGGCGAAACGCAGCGCAATGCGTACGCGCAGTTTTACCGGTCGCCTTGCATGATGGCGAATGTTGCCGTGCGCAACTGGCGATTCCTTCAGAAAATGGGAATTACGGGGTGCCGGTGGTTTGATGGCGTTGGAAATTATTTTGACGTGCGCAAAGTGGCGGTGTGCGGCGGCGTTGCGCCTACCATAAATCCTGATGCGCCGATTGTGTTGACGCTCAAAGTTCTTTATTCGTATCCCGGCTTCTCGACAGAAGATCAGGGGCATCGTGGGCGCGGCGAGATGCTGACTACCTCGTTCCGCGAGTATGAGCGCCGAATCCGGGAGCAGTTCACGGAAATGTTCGGCGGCGCGGGGTTTCACGCGGAGCGCGACGTCGCTGGAATAGTTTTGAATCGGTGGGGCCACGCGTATCTCAACCCGCAGCCGGGATTTTTCTTTGGGAAAGACGGCAGGGCTGCGCCGCGTGACGTGTTGCGCAGCGCGCCGTTTGGGCGAATCGTCTTCGCGAATACGGACCTAGCAGGGGCGATGGATCATCGCTATGCGATCCTGGAGGCGTATCGAGCGGTTGGACAGTTGCTGGACCAGGTGACGGCATGAAAAGAGGACCAGGCGAGGACAGATAAGGGCTATTTGAGATTTATTTCTCCTCCGGGCCCAACATACGGGTCGGGAAATTCGTGCGCGGCGTGGGTGGGAGACGGGTGATTCACTTTGGAGGGTCTTCCGTCTGTTTGCAACCGAGCATGGGCTTCGGGCCACGATGGGAGGACAACAGCTTCCTGGATCCAATGAACGAGCGCGGCTTCATCGCACCAGTGGAGTAATTTGCGCATAGCACGTCCGTGAGCTCCGGCCAGAATGAATTGCTTCATATCCGTTTCGGTAGTCCAGAGGGTTGCGGTCCAGAAGGTGCGATGGCGATCGCGCAGCAATCTGGTGGCGAGATTGCCGTTCGATCGCGAGGCCTGCCGTGTGGATCGGAGGGCATAGAAAAAGAACATGGGAAGAAAGCGCCAGGAGCGCACGCGAAGACGAGTAATGGAAACGAGGGGCATGTTCGTCAGCCGAGGTTACCAGATGCGTAGCCAAATCGGATACTTTGCTCGCGCTTCCCGCTGCGCGTAACGAAGACCTGGAATCAAAACCTATATGAGTGTCGACTTATTAGAGTTACTTCCCGTATTACGAATCCGTGTTCGGAAACGGAAAAGGCGCCGTCTCCGGCGCCTTTTCCATTAAGAACTGAAAGCCATCTTCACTTCGCTGGTGGTGGAACAGGGCACGGCGTAAACGGCGATGTCAGCGCTGTCGGGTCAGGAAAACTGTAGTCGCCGTTGATCGCATCGGACGGAACCTTGCCCTCGAACCACTGCAGCAGTCCCAGTGTTTGCGGGTGGTACGTGAATCCGTGCAAACTGATCGGCTGGGTTGGGTTGGGAAGATTCTCGACTACGTCTCCGACTTCCAGATTATTCTGGCAGAATCCGGCAGGAGCCCCAGGTAGCTGGTAATTCGGTGTGGCATTGTTGATGAACGGATCGTTCAGCAACTCGCCCAGTTCATGGGACAACGGAAAGATGTCGGCAAAAATCGTCGGATCATCGAAGATGAAATCGGCTATGTCCGCGTCAAGCGATATCGCAAACGCGAATGTTTGCACGAAGATTTTGTTTCCGACCTGGTTGGACTCAAAACGCGGTATGGAATCCGCCAATGCAACAGTCCTGAGGCTGCCCCTGAAAGAAGTCGCCGTAGACCGCATTGCGCGTCAGGAAGATCGGTATCGCGTTCACGGTAATGGGTTCCGTCTGAACCAGCGTATTCAACTGCGAGACGATGAAGTTGATGTCAATGAGCGCGCCAAGGCTTCCGTCCGGAGCCTGAAAGACGATAGACGATCCCACCGGCACTTCGATGGTAACCGGGATCAAAGTCTGCGGGTGACCGAACAGCACATGGAAGCTATCGTCACCGTCGTTATCGCCATCCTTGTTGAACAGGGGATAAAATTCGGCGCGCATTTGCGCGTCTTCATACTGCGTAAAGCCCGTGGCATACTGCGAATTTTCAAACAGCGGCGAATGCTTGATTTCATCGTTGATCGTGGTGCTGTCAATCACGATGTTGTTGTTGTTCTGGTCCACGAATTCGTCAAAAAAAAACGAAAGTGGGACGTACTGTGTCGGCACCGTAGTGGTCTGCTTTCTATTGGGGTCTTGGCCGACCATCGTGTATGGGTAGACTTGCCCTCCAAAACTGAACGCGCGCGTGAAATTGGGCAGAGAGACGATGCGCGGGTCTTGCTGTTGGGCAGCGGCATTCGTCGATGCCGATAATTTGTTAAACGCCATCTTGCTTGTATACACACGATTGGGTAATGACCTGGCGTGCCGGGGATCTCAGAGGGCGCTGGATTCAGCGTTCGCGGCGGAGTTGTTCTAGCCAGCGGGCGAGGATGGAGTTGGAGGAGGATTCGATGTCGAGGAATTCAAGGCCCATGCCGATACGTGGTTTGACGATGCGGACCATGGCGAGGGCTTCGAGGCTTTCGCCTTTGCGAGTCAGAGTGACGCGGGTGCGGGATC
>CAVPLA010000012.1:0-9735 GCA_963705855.1 uncultured Acidobacteriota bacterium | reverse complement strand
CCTTCGTTGAGATGAAACGACGCGGGGATCATCTCGCCGGTCATTGGATAGCTTGCGCCGTTGATCGTCCAGCGATTAAATCCCTCTTCCGCGGCGTTTTCTTTCGCAAAGGTCATCTCAAATGTTTCATCTGGCGCTGAAGCCGTCGCCCCAGGTTTCGCGAAGCGCATGTAATTCCAACGAAACTCCGGCGGGGCGATCCATTGCGCTTTCCCAGTGCTGCCGGCGTACTCGACGACGATGCCCATTCCATGCGGGCGATCATCGTTATCCAGGTCGCCCAAAATCCAGACGCCGGGATGATTCATTTCGACAATGGCGGAGATACGTTCGGCTGTGCCAACCCAAAGCAAAGGAACCTTGACGGGATTTGGAGCAGGATTTCCATCGAGTGCCACCACCTGAAACGAGTGGCTAGGCAAAGCGAGGCTGCGAATTTCCGTCGCACTTCCATTCAGGACATGAAACAAGACGCGCTCGCCTTGCTTTACGCGAATAGGCTCGCCGTGGCCGAACATGCGTCCGTTGATCGTGAACGAGCGGTATCCCACTTCGTAGCCGTGGGGCATACCCTTGGCCAGCGATGCTTTCGTGGCGGACTCGCCGGTTTCCTGGAGCGATTTGTTGGGAGCAGAAGGAGAGAGAAAATCCTGCGCCATGTCGCCGCCGCGACTGAGGGTGGGCTCGAATTCCTTGAGCGTGAGAAAAACTTCGCGATCGTATTTGCCGGGGTTCTGGCGCGGCTCGATGTAGACCGGACCGACTTGGCCGCTGTATTGTCCGGCGGCTAGATCGGCGCCGGCGCGGTTGTGCGTGTGATAAAAGCGAAGACCCGCGGGCTTTGGTGTGAACACAATGCGGCGTTTGCCGTGCGCAGGGATGTACGGCGTACCCTCTTCGGCGGCGCCATCGACGTCGACCGGAACTTGTTGCCCGTGCCAGTGCAATTGCTCTGGAGTATCAGTGTCGTTGTAGATGTCGACGGTCACTCGCTGGCCTTCTTTGAATCGTAGCAGTGGCCCCGGAAACTGCCCGTTGTAAGTGGTCGCAGAGATGATTCGCTTGGGCGCTATCTCGATTGGAGAGTTCTTGATGTGCAGCGCGTACTCCGCGGCACCGGAATCGGCTTGCGTTGCTTTCGATGGGTTGCCAGGCGCAGCCGATTCTGCTTGAACAAGATTGTCGGCCGAAGAAAGCAGGAGCGCTCCGGTTGCGAGGCCCGCGCTCATTAGAAATTGGCGGCGCGATTCCGCAAGAGTCTTCATGGGTTGACTCCTATCTGACCCCAAAATCTCGCTGCGTGCTTCTCTGCCGAGACCGGTCCCAAAGCGCGCGATAGGCGCGACTCACGCCAAGCTACGGCAGAGCAAAGGTGAAAAGCGCGGAGCCGGCGGCTACGGCGACGTACTGTTTGCCGTCAATGGCGAACGACATTGGCGAAGAATAAACGGACGCGCCGCACTGGAAATGCCACAGAGCTTTTCCGCTAGCAGCGTCCAGGGCGATGAAGTTGCCTTCGGCGTCGCCGGTAAAGACCAGGCCACCTGCTGTCGAGAGAACTCCGGACCATGTGGGCGATGAATGTTTCCATTCCCATTTGATTTTGCCTGTGTCTGGATCGATGGCGCGGAGCGCACCCCAGAACGGCGAAGTGTCGTCGTTTGGAAAGTACGCGCTGCCGTAGTAGGCATGGCCCTCCTCATAGGGTTGCGGCGCGGTGCTGAAGATGTCGCACTGCTCGCGCGCGGTGACGTAGAAAAGTCTTGTTTGCGGATCGTAAGTGGGAGACATCCAGTTCGTCGCGCCGGCGGCACCTGGGCAGACGCGGCTGCCTTCCGGCGTCGGAGCTGCTTCTTTCAGCGAGATCGGGCGGCCTTCGGCGTCTTTTGAATTGCTCCAGCTGGTTTTCGCGTAAGGATTCGAGAACAGGAGTTTTCCTGTGGAGCGGTCGATCACATAAAAGTAGCCGTTGCGATTGGCTTGCGCGATGAGATGTTTTTCGCCTTGATCGATCATGACGGGAACTTGCGTAGCGTCCCAATCGTGTTCGTCATGCTTGGTGAATTGGAAATACCATTTCAGCTTTCCGGAGTCGGGATCAAGAGCTAGCAGTGAGTTGCTGTAAAGATTGTCGCCGGCGCGGCCTTCGCCGCGATTGCTGGGCGAAGGATTGCCGGTGGTCCAGAAAGTGGTGTTGGTGGCAGGATCGTAAGAGCCGGTGATCCAGGCGGGCGCGCCGCCAATTTTCCACGATTCGCCTTCCCAGGTCTCGTGGCCTGGCTCGCCAGGGCCGGGAACGGTATAGAACCGCCATTTTCGTTCGCCGGTGCTGGCGTCGTAAGCGTCAATGAAACCGCGAATGCCATATTCGCCGCCCGATGCGCCAACGATAACGAGATTTTTGATCGCGAGTGGCGCGAGCGTGATGCTGTAGCCCTTGCGATAGTCAAACGCGGTCACATCCCAAATGACATTGCCGGTTTTGGAATCTAGCGCGATGACGTGCGTGTCGAGCGTGCCGAGGAAGACTTTGTCGCCGAGAATGGCGAGGCCGCGATTGACGCGACCGCAGCAGGGTCGAATGTCGGCAGGGAGAGCGCGCTGGTATTGCCAGATGGGGCGGCCCGTCTTGGCGTCGAGAGCGAAGGCACGATCATCTTGGCCGGTTGCATAGAGAACTCCGTCGACAACGAGAGGCGTGGTCTCAAACTTGCCGCCCGCCATCGTTTGGTAGGCCCACTTGGGAACAAGCAAGCCCGCGTTCGTAGCATTAATTTGATCCAGCATGGTGAAGCGATGGCCTGAGTAATCGCCCGAATACATGAGCCAATTTTGTGGTTCCTTCGCGGAATCGAGGAGCCGCTGAGGTGTGACTTGTGAGTCTGCGGTTGAAGCGGAAAGCATCGACAGAGCTAGAAAAACGAGCGACGCATACCGAACTTTGTTCATTCGCGTGGTCCTCATTGGGCGCCTACGCTAAGCAGGAATGCGAGGATGTCCTGGAGGTCTTTGTCGCTTAACATTTTTCGATCGTAGGCAGGCATGAGAGATTCGCGCGATTTTTCGTAGGAACGAAGTTTGTCTTTTTCAAAGAGATGAAGCTGTTCGCGGAGATCGAGCATCTGCAAAGTAAAATGATCTTCGTTCAAGACCACACCGGTAAATTTCTGCCCGTCCGCGGTTTCAACTTTCACGGTTTCGTATTCTTGGGAAAATTCCTTCATCGCTTCGGAAATGCCCTGGGCCAGGCGTCGGCTGGGATAGCGCACGGACTCGACCAGATAATCGGTGGCGCGGGCAGAGCCAGTAGCGGTGAGGTCGGGGCCGAGCCGGCCTCCCTGCCCCTCGATCATGTGACAAGTGGAACAAGCGGCTGAACCGAAGAAAAGCTGTTTGCCGTGGGCTGCATCTCCGAGTGGTTGAGAGGGAGCCTTGACCTGGACACTCCGAATGTATGCAATGACTTGCCAAATTTCTGTGTCGGTCATTCCGACACCTTGTTGCGTCGCGCCATTCGGCGGCATCGCCGTCCCGGGAACGCCCTCATTGATCGTGCGAAAAAGTTCGGCGTCGGAATTTCCGTGACGTTTTTGCGCACGCGTCAAATCCGGGCCGCGGCCGCCGCCGCGCGCACCGAGTCCGTGACAGAAGGCACAGTTGGAGCGGAATTGAAATTCGCCTAGTTTGGAAGCCTTCGGATCGTTGGCGAGTGGATTTTGGTCTTGGGCATAGAGTTTCGGGACGGTAAAGTTCGCAGCAAGCGCGGCAAAGAAGACAATCAGGAAACAGCGAAGAACAGCGCCTTCAAACATTTGGCGGGTTCGCCACATTCTCTTCGATTTGTTTCTTGATTTGTTCAGGGCAGGCATTCGCGGTGAGCCTCCTGTGATACCGGTCGAATCGCGGCCACTATACCATTCCGGGGGAGTGCGTTGTGCGAACGACGGGTAACACGGGGATCGGTAAGCCTGCGCGGTTGAGGAGTGCCGCAAAGCGGGCATCGGCGCGGCAGCAAGGGTCGAGTTCGGCGGCACGGGCGAAGTATTCGATGGCGCGGCGAGTGGCGGGGGAGTGAGCTGGTTCCAGAAGTGGCGGCCTCGGAGATAGAGGTCGTATGCTTCGGCGTTGCGGGAGTGACGGCGGGCAAGGGCGCTGAGGCGATCCGGAGAAAGGTGAAGGTGCACCTGCTCGGCAATGGCGGCGCTGAGTTCGCGCTGGAAGGCCAGCATGCTGCTGGGTTCGCTGTCGTAGGAAGCCAACCAGATCTGCACCTGGTCGCTGACGCGAATCAACTTGGAGGTGATGCGCAGATGGCCGCCCTCGGCGCGAATGCAACTCTCGATGAGATAGGCAGCATCGAGCTCGTGGCCGATTTCCGCGAGGGATTCTGTGGTTCGTTTGTAAGCCATGACGGAAGTGCGGCCGATGACGCTGAGATGGTCGGGATCGATTTGGCCGAGCGTGGCGATCGTTTCTTCTGTGAGACCGTCGGCGAGGTATTCGCGCTGGGGATCGGCGCTGAGATTCTCGAAGGGCAGGACGGCTAGCGTGACGCGCGTGGGAATCGCGAGCAACGCGGCTGGAGCAAGTTCAACCGGCGCGATAAAGCGATAGCCCTTGCCGGGAATGGTTGCGATGAAGCGATTCTCCCCGGGGCTCTCTCCGAGCACTCGGCAGAGCGTGGAGATGTTTTGGTTCAGGTTGTTTTCTTCGACCACCGTGTCCGGCCAGACGGCATGCATCAGACTTTCCTTGCGCGTGGGAACGAGTATATGCGCGGCACCCTCCGGAGTGGAAAGAGAGAGCGGCGCTAAACGAGGAGAAAAAACATGAGATCACAGCATTTGAAAGCAATTGCAATTCTGGCAGTGGGAATGATGCTTCTTTTTTGGGTTGGCCGGGGAGCTACGGCGAAAGCGCAAGATTAGGATCGGGATGGGCGGACGCTGGTGGGGACATGGGTGGTTACCGTGACCCAGCAAGCGTGCCCTGGCGGGCCGGGGATTGCACCTCCGTTTAAATCTTTATTGACGTTCAACGCCGGTGGAACGATGACGGAGACGACAGACAATCCGATGTTTTTCCCTGCCTTGCGCGGTCCGGGCCATGGCGTGTGGAGTCACACGGGACGACATACCTACAGCGCGGATACGATGGCCTTTGTGACCGTGAACGGCGTGCACGCGAAGACACAGAAGATCAGCCAGACCATGGAAATCGGAGATGATCCGGACCAGTTCACGACTACCGCAGCCTCCGTCCAGTTCTTCGATCCTACTGGCACTCTCCTCGTGAGCGGCTGCGCAACAGCCGCTGGCCAGCGATTCGAGTAATTGGCGGCAGGGCGTGAGTTCCTCCGGCGGCGATCAAGGCCAGAGAATGTTTCCAATTCTCAGCTCGTAAACGGGCGGCCCTCCACCCCGCAGGTGGGACTCACGCCATTCTGCTTTTGCCGCAAGAGCACGCGGGCACGATCATTTCGTTGACGGAGTCATGGTTTTTGCGAAAGCGATGTTTCGGACGCGGCCGGCAAAGAGATCGCAGCCAGTGACGTGGCCCGCGGCATCACGGCGGAACACGATGGCGGTGCCGAACGGGCCCTGGAATTCGTCGAGTATGGTTGGTTCAAGGACAGCAGGCTCTTGCCAGTTCGTGGCCAGAGTGAGTTTGCCGTCCTTGACGGCAAAGCGATAGGTGGCTTGGAGTTCGGTGCTTGTGTATTCGCCGGCGTAACGCGCTAGACTTTCCTCAGAAGCCTTGAGCGGTTCATACCTTTCAAAAATTTGCGGCGAAGTGTCCTTAAAATTCAGTGTAAGGCGTAAACCGGAGTTTGGCTGGCGGTCGAAGGCAATTTCAGGACCCGCTGTGGCGACGAAGTGGGTCGCGTCGCGAGGTTTGAAAAGTGTGCCGAACGCTCCGACGCCTTCCTTTGAGGCGGAAATTTCGAGGACGGAGTGAGACTCCAGGTTGCGATACCAGCCAGCGAAAGGCTGGGCGTCAACGCTTGCAGCAGCGGAGGCCGCAGGTTCGGGCGAGAGTTGGCCAGCGAGGTAGAGATCCGCGACCTGATACGACAGGCGGCCGGGATTGCTTGTGCCGACATTGCACAACGTGATGACGGAAAATTTTTGTTGAGGGAAGCGCAGGAGTTCGGTGCGATAGCCGAAGAGAGCTCCGCCGTGTTCGACGATGGGCAGGCCGCGATAAGTGCTAATCGTCAGACCGAGCGCGTATTCGATTTGTTTTCCGTTGTTCAGGACGCCGGGCGTTTGCATTTCCTTCAGAAGAGTGCCTTTGCCGAGTTTGTTGGCGTAAAAATTGCGATCCCAGAGGAGGAGATCGTCGACGCTGCTCATTAGGCCGCCATCGCCGATTTTGTCGAAATTGGTGGACCAGTCGACGCGGAATCCGCCGCTGGGGCGCGGCTCGTACGCGGGGACGCGGCCGGGAACGACGACGGAGTGGTCATCATAGAAGCGCGTGTGGGTCATTCCGAGCGGCTTGAAAATATTCTCCTCGGCGAATTGCGAGAGAGGCTTGCCAGTGGCGCGCTTGATAATTACGCTGAAGAGAAAAAAATTTGTGTTGCTGTAGAGATATTCGTCGCCGGGCATGTAGTTGAGGGCTTTTTGACGCGAGAGCAGATCGAGCAATTCGGGCGTGGGGTGGATGTCCTCAAAATTGCGTCCGGCGAGGAGGATCAAGCCGAGGATGTCGCGGAAGCCGCTGGTGTGGTGCAGCATTTGGCGGAGTGTGATGGTCTTGCCGTAAGAAGGAACCTCGGGAACGTATTTACGGACGTCGTCGTCAAGCGAAAGATAGCCTTGCTCGGAGGCGAGCACGACGCTGGCGGCGGTAAATTGTTTTGAGACGCTGCCCATGTAGAAGACGGACTGAGGAGTGAGTGGGACACTTAGTTCCAGGTTGCCTTCGCCGTAGCCTTTTTTATAGACGAACTCGCCGTCGCGGACGACGCCGAGCGCGCATCCCGGCGAATCGGGTTTGTCATACGCCGCAAAAACCTTATCGACCTTGCCTTCCAGATCGCCGGAGTCTTGCTGTGCGAAGCAATCAGGTGCGGCGAACGAGCCAGCAGAAAGTGCGATGATTGCAGCATTGCGGAACAAGTTCATGGCAGAGGCCCCTTGGGATGCGTTGAACCAGCGGAGGAGCCTATATCGACGTTGCACGCAAAGCAAAGCCTTTTGCCAGTAGTGGCTGTTCAAAGCCGCGCCCAAAGCATTTCCAAATTTCTAGTTATTTTCGAAGGTTATGATTACTTTTCCGCGGGCGTGCCCTGTTTCCAGATAGCGGATAGCCTCAGGGACTTCATTCAAATTGTAGCGCCTGTCGATAACCGGCGTTATCTTTCTAGATTCCATATGCTCGCGCATCCAGGTCAGATCCTGTTTGTTAGGTTTCGCAAGAACCATGAGCAGCTTCTGGTTCCCGAACAGCGACAACACAAGAGAGGAAATCGCGCGCAGCAGGGGACGGATCGTCCAGTTATCGGTCGTTCCCCCAGCACCGACGTAAATTCCCTTGGGACTTAAAACGCGCCGGGAAGCTGACAAGGAATGGTTCCCAACGGCGTCGAAGAACAGGTCGTAGCGTTGTGCACTTTTTGTAAAATCCTCTTGTGTGTAGTCGATAACACGATCTGCACCGATGGACCGGACCATGTCGAGATTCCTGGTGCTGCATACGCCGGTCACCTCCGCGCCAAACGACTTGGCGATTTGCACAGCGAATGTACCCACACCTCCCGCGGCACCGTTAACCAGGACCTTCTCACCTGCTTGGATGTGTCCTTTGTCGCGAAGACCCTGCAATGCGGTATAAGCGGCCACGGGTACGGAAGCTGTCTGCTCAAATGTCACGTTAGCTGGCTTCATGACCAATTCTGATTCGGAAGCACAGACGTACTCGGCAAAGGCCCCTTTGCACGAGCCGAAAACCTCGTCGCCGAGTTTGAACTGCGATACTTTGGTGCCAAGGGCTTCGACCTGGCCGGCAACATCCACGCCTAGTCCCGGGAATTTTGGTTTGCGCATCCCAGCGATGATGCGAACGGCGTAGGGCGTGCCTCTCATGAAGTGCCAGTCAAGTGGATTGAGGCTCGCCGCGCGAACTTTTATCAAGACTTCGTTGTCCTTGGGAATGGGCTTCTCGACGTCCGTGATCTGGACAACCTCCGGAGGTCCATACCTGGTGTAGACGGCAGCTTTCATTGGCGTTCCTCCGCTGCGTTGGCCTTTTTCTCGCTGAAGACCCATACAAGAGCAGGAGCCGATTCTTTATTTGATAAATCCAAACGACGATGAGATGCTGCCATCGTATCTCAGATAGTTGCTGGCGGGGAGTTTATGGCCCCTGACACCCTTCCGTCGAACAGTTCATCGGCTCATTTGCCCGCCCTTCAGTCCGTTAACACACTCTCTCGCAGCCACGTCTATCCCTTTAGCGATCTACACAAGAGGAGCGAACCATGCGCCACAAGCCTACGTTGCTTCTATTCGCCCTGGCTCTAGGCCCCTTCATGCCTGCTCTGAATGCCGTCGCGCAAGATGAAAAGATAAAAATAGAAGTCCGGCCGTTAAGCGTGACGGCCCAGTTCTCAACAGCTCCAGTCGCGGACTGTAATTCCGGCAATGGCCTAATCGTGCAGTTCCACTATGTAGGCACAAAACCCCTTCGAGCCTACCTCGTTTCGCTGGCTCCCGCTTATTCCGACGCCGTCAAGGCTCTCACGAAGCAAACCATTCAAGAGGTTCGCGATTCGCGCGAGCCGATTGTCAATGGCGCGGAGTGGACGCGCACCATCTGCTCGGTCGCCAACGCCAATGCGGGAGCCGCCGTTAGGGTTATCCCAATCGTGGATGCCTTGAGGTTCGCGGACGGTTCGATTTGGGGGCCTGGATCGCTGCCGGAATCGCATCAACTCTTCGGCACAATGGACGGCATGGACTTCAGCGTGAAAACGACGGACTTGCTGAGGTACGTGTCTCCCATCTTGCCGCGTGAAGGGCCAGTTCCCGTGGAAGACATTCAATTCCAGACGATTGGTCCGCTGAGGATCGAGTCTGGCGTTTGGCACGAAGGAAGCGGAACGGCGATGGTGGCGGTCGAGGCAACGAATGTCGGCACCGCCCCGATTCGCGGCTTTGTGTTTGCGACAAGCTTTTTCGATCCCAACAGCGGGGCGAAACTCCGTAGTGTCACAACCAAGGAACTCGAGACGCAGGGAAACCCGTCCCACTATCTTTTGCCGGGAGCGAGCTGGGTGGCCGGGCCACGTAAGTTTTCGTACTTGGCCGACGGAAGTCGCGCCAGTTACAAGATCACACTGGACCTGGTCGTGTTTGCCGACGGCTCGACATTCGGGCCGAAGCAGGGACGGAAGTCCGATGAGGTGCTGGGCATGTTGCGTGGCATCGACAGCGCGAATCTGACGAACCACGGCTCCCCGGCAACTCAGAGCCAATGAGAGAGGGCGAGGCCCCTTTGGATGTAGCGAACCAGCGGAGGAGTATATCCGCGTGAAATGCAAAGCAACGCCTTTCGGCAGCGGCTGACCGCTGGCAAGTCGCGGGTTAATTTGCGATTCGTGCGTTAATCTGCACCTGACTTGCTCTTGCTCGCATCAGATACTAGACCTCCAGTCGTGCTCGGATGAAAAATCGTTGTCAAGATCGCGAGTACGTGAGACGGACTTACAGCTGCGCTTTTATGGGC
>CAVPLA010000011.1:0-96329 GCA_963705855.1 uncultured Acidobacteriota bacterium | reverse complement strand
CCGGATGCACAACGCTAGCGACGACATCCATCCCATCCATCTACATCGCCACAGTTTTGAAATTGCCAGCATCGCGGGAAAACCCACGGCAGGTATTTTCAAAGATGTGTTGATGCTCGGTGGTTATCAGGAAGCCGAAGTGGATTTCGTGGCGGACAATCCAGGAATGACGCTTTTTCACTGCCACCAGCAATTACACATGGATTTTGGGTTTATGACTTTGTTCGACTACGTTTAGCGCTGGACGACCGCACTGTTTAATTACGGGGTTCTCGGCTGAAGAGCATCCAGCCGCGTGCGGGCCTCGGACATCGCTGGTGCGAGTTGCAGCGCTGCAGCATAGGCTTTCGCTGCTTGTTGCGTGTCGCCTTTGCTTTCCAATGCTTGCCCAAGCCGGAACAACGCGAGAGGCGATGGAGCAATCTGTGCTGCGTTCGTAAAATCCGCGATCGCCGCATCCGTGTTCATCATCTGCATCTCCGCCGTTCCGCGCCCGATGTAACTGTTCTGTTCGTTTGGATCGATCGCGATGGCCGCGCTCAACTCCGCTGTTGCGGCGGCATATTTGCCTTGAACCAGGTAGAGAATCCCCAGATTGTTATGCGACTGCACGATTTCCACCTGGTCGCTTGATAGCGCCAGCGCCGCGCGGTATTCGTGTTCCGCATCCTCCAGGCGATTTTGTTTTTGCAGCAAGACGGCAACGTTGTAGTGCGGCGATGCCAGATCGGGGCTCAGCCGCACGGCGGCCACGAAGTGTTGTACGGCAAGCTGTGGCTCTCCGCGCTCCATCAGCGCCACCCCGAAATCATTTTCCGCGAAGCCGTTGTTTTTGGTGACGTCGAGCGTGTGCGCGAAAAGCGTGTAGCTGTCGTGCCAGTAGCCGATCTGTTTGATCGTCAGCGCAGCAAATGGTGCCAGGGCTAACAGAAAGATCGCTACCGCAATTTCTTTCTGCCAATGCTTCTCCGCCGCCAAATCTCCGATCAGCCAGACCAAGGCAAAGAGCAAACCCATCATAGGAATGTGCATGAAGCGGTCTGCCATTCCTTGCCGGCCCGTCTGTATAAACCCAATCATCGGCAACATCGTCCCCAGATACCACAGCCAGCCCATCAGCAAATATTTACGCTCCCGGAATCGCCAAACTATCAAGGTGATTGCGGCCAGTGCCAGGCCCGAGAGGGCGACGATCGTCCACGATAGAGTATTTTCCGGATGCGGATAGTATGGCGCCAGTCCAACCGGCCATATGGCCTTTCCCAGGTACGCCACGTAGGAAAAAATCGCGTTCTTGAAGCGCCAGCTGAACGGCATCGTTGCCGTCAGCGCATGTTCGCGCGAATGCACGTAAACGGTTACGGCCCCGCCTGCGGCTGCCATCACGAATAGCGGAATCTTTTCGATCACCAGCGCGCGCAGCGCCGCAAAAAACTTGCGTGGGTTTCCATCTGTGCCCATTCCAGGAAGCCGCCTCAGCGGCCAGTAATCCAGCAACAGCAACGCAAAAGGGAAGGGAATCACCATGACCTTCGCAGTAATTCCCAGAGCAAAAAACAGAACTACCCACAGATATCGGCCCACGCTTGGCCGTTTCGCGTACCAGCCGTACGCTCCGATCCCCAGCAGAAACAACAAAACGGAGAGCACGGATTTGCGTTCGGAGATCCACGCAACCGCTTCGACATTCAAGGGCTGCACTGCAAACAGGGCCGCGACCGCTGCGCTTCGCAGTGGGCGCCCTGTTGCACGTTCAATCAGAAGAAACAGCAGCACCACGCCCAGGATATGGAGCAGCACGCTAGTGAAGTGATGCCCAGCGGGATTTCTTCTGTACAACTGGACATCCACCATGTGTGAAATCCACGTCAGAGGATGCCAATTCGAGGAAGGGTAGCTGGAGCCGAGCGCCCACCGAATGTCTGCCCACGTCAACCCTGCCAAGACATGCGGATTGCGCGTGACGTAATCCGGATCGTCCAGATTGACAAATCCATTGCGCATCGCCGGCGCGTACACCGCTGCCGTTCCCAGTGCAAGCAAGGCTGCGAGAAAAGCGATGAGCCGCCAGTCTATCGGCTGCGCTGAATTCGGAAAATCCGGGCCAGCGCTTTGGTCTACGCTTGTTTTTGAAAGTGAACTCACAGTCAGACCAGCCTATCAAAACTGTGTGGGATTCAGTTGCACCGCGAAAAGGCAGCAACAGGATCAGTTACCGGCCCTCGCGCCAGTCTTCTTTTGATAACGATAATCGAACAGTCTGGCAAGCTTCTCAGCCCAGCTGCCGCCGAACTCAGTACAATCGAAAAACGCACAGTGGCTATCGATACGCAAGCTCAGGAGCAGCTTCTCCGGCACCGCCGCATTTGGGAGCAGAAACCCATTCTGCGGCGCGTCTACAACGACGAATTCTTCGCGCGCCTGCTCGCTGCTCGAAAACAAGACGGACTTTCCGTTGAAGTCGGCGCCGGTCCTGGTTTTTTGAAGCAGTTCGCGCCGGAGATTGTGTCGACCGACCTCATCTGGTGCCCGTGGCTCGACGCCATCGCCGACGCGCAGCAACTTCCATTTCGATCGAACAACGTCACAAACGTTTTCGGATTGGATATGCTGCATCATCTTGCCACGCCCATGACTTTTCTAGGCGAGGTCTCACGCGTTCTGGTCCCCGGCGGTCGCCTGATTCTCGTAGAACCGTGGATCACGCCTTTCTCTTATTTCATTTTTCGTTTTCTCCATCAGGAGCGCTGTGATTTGTCGGAGACTCCCTGGCTTTCGAACCAAGCCGGCGCCATCCCCGAAAAGATGGCCTTCGACGGCAATCAAGCCATTCCGTACCTGCTTTTCGGCCCCAGGCATCGTTCGAGTACGCTCGGTTCTTTGCCGGAACTCAAGCTCCTTGCGCTCGAACCTTTCTGCCTCTTCGCCTATCTGCTCAGTGGGGGCTTCAAGCCCATGAATCTTTTGCCAGAATCCTTGTACCCGGCGCTTTCGAAATTCGAGCGCGCCACGGCGCCTCTTTGGCGCCGCATTGCGGCTTTGCGAGTTTTGCTGGTGTTGGAGAAAAGCATCTCGACCCAGGGCACTGGCAATGGCAATAGTACGAAATGATCTCGGCTGGAAACGGCTCAGCGAATGAGCAATAAATCTTCCTCAAATATTTTCACGCGCGTATACAACCTGGCTCGCTCCGCGGGTCTTTTCGAGATAGCGTTGTTCAAAAGATTTTTTCTTTTTTCGTATTTTCTTTACAAGCGCTGGTACGAAGATCCGTTCTGGGCGCTCGCCCGCCGCAGCCCCGAACTCTTTGTCAGGGGCGATATTCTGGATATCGGGGCAAACATTGGCTACACAGCGTGGGTCTTTGCGGCGGCCCTAAGGGCGAATGCGAAGGCGAAGGAGCCAGGCAAGGTCTACGCTTTCGAACCCGACTTAGCCAGTTTTGCGACGCTTGGAGAAATTATCCGCCGCAAAGAGCTTGGTGATTCAGTAGAAATATTCAACATGGCAGTTGGCAGTGCCGATGGCTCACTCGAGTTTTGGCACAACGAAGCGCATTCGGCTGATCATCGCGTGGTCACGGAGCAGTTCAAAACCTCACGCCCATCTAGCGAGAAAATCACGAGGGTTGCCGTCACCAGCGTGGACAGCTTTGTCGCGGCCCGCAATCTGCAGAACATTTCTTTCATCAAAATCGATGTGCAGGGGTACGAACCTGCCGTATGCGAAGGCATGCGCAAAACTATCGAGAAGTTTCCAACGATGTGTATCGCTTTCGAATACGCCCCCGACGGCATGCGCGAACTTGGATTCGAGCCGTCCAAGTTGCTCGATTTTTTCCGGTCCGCTGGTTATCAGCTCCACATTCTGACTCGCGCCGCAACCACGCCAGTTCAAGATAATCGCGCGATCGATCTCGCCGTCGAAGACTCAGGTTACGTCGACTTGCTCTGCTCCAAGAAAATCCTCGGCTAAGCCTGTTGTGCTTCGGTCTCTGTGTTGCTCGGCCGCTTTTTCCGGAATCCCATCTTGATGCGCACGAGGCCTATCCACGTCATCTTCAGCAGCTGAAGTCCGTGCCGGAATCGCTGAATATTAGTCTCGCCATAAGTGCGAGCGAGATAGCGCACAGGCACATCCACGATCTCCAGGCCCAGCTCCGCCGCAGGGAAGAGAAGCTCGAAATCTCCGAACGGATCAAATTCACCGAAATCTTTTCGCCACGCCACCATGCGCTCATAGTCGTGCCGCGTCACCAGCTTCGTGCCGCATAACGAATCGCCCAGCCGCACATCCAGGACCGCGCTCAACATTTTCGCGAAAAAAATATTTCCCATGCGGTTCAAGAAGCGCATGGCCGCGCCTTCCATCGGATAAACCAGCCGTGAACCATTGATAAAATCGCCATGGCCCTGGTCGTAGGCATAGCTGAAGCGCGTGAGCATTTCGGGAGGCATGGTTAGATCGGCGTCCAAAATTATTAGCAAGTCTTCCCTGGCGTGCGAAAAGCCTAGACGCACCGCGTCTGCTTTGCCTTTGCCCGGTTGTTGGACCGCTAAAATCCGAAACTGGTCGCGGTACACGGTCGAGACGCGCAGAATTTCTTCCCAGGTTCCATCCGTCGAGTGGCCCTCGACAAAAATAATTTCGGCCTCGCGGCCCAGATCCGGAAAGCGCTTCAACGCATTCTCGATGTTTCCGCGTTCGTTGCGCGCGGGAATGACGCAAGACACGCCCGGCTGCGACGACGGGACCAGCGGCCGCATCACTACTACTGACGTTAAGCTCAGCCAACGCGCAAGCGGCACCAGCGGCATCACCCGGTTGATGACCGTGCCGAGTCCCAGCATTTTCCACGGGCAATACACGGCCTGCCGCTGACGCACGATCTCGAAGCCTGCCACCTTCGCGATGTTTTCGAGATCGACGCGGGTCACAAACGTGCTCGGCAGGTCGCCCTTGCGGATTCCCATGCGGTTCGTCAGGTAATACGCCCAGCGCAGGTACGGATTGTAGAGAACCACCATCAGGCGCGAGGTGCGCGCGAGCTTCGCCTTCAATTGCATTAGGAGAGCTTGAATGTCGAAGTCGTGGTTGAAGGTTCCGTTGATCAGAATTGCGGTGCGCTTGTCGCGCTCGTGGGTCAGGTCAGGGAACGGCTCGTCCTTGCCAACGGTTTCTTTGCGCGGTGCATCGATCGCGGCGAGCAGTCCGCCCTTGTCGTCTTCGCGCGGCAGCCACTGGATTACGCGGTCGTAGTATCTGGTCAGCGCAGAAATCTCCGCGGCGAGAAACGCGTTTACGTAGGTGCGCCAGCCGGGAGCGGGGTTGTCCGCCACGTCTCTCGGCTTCTTTGCAACGCTTTCCGCTTCGATTTCGGGCTGCATCTCGGTCAGCTGGGCCATCCTAAACGTTTTATCATGTTTCAAGTCCGCCCAAAGTTTCATCGCGTGGCCTGGCATCGTGCAAGTAATCTTCGGTGATAACGAAGCAATCGTCGTCGTTCTGCAATTCACTAGACGTTTGAAATCAATGTCTGCTCCTCACCGTATCCCCTCTTCGTTGACACGCTGCAACGTGTCCGTTACGCTTTTGAGTTTACTCAGACGAATTTATTGTTCTGAGGAGAACGGAACATACCGCCGCATGGCTGAAGAAAAGCTCCCTACACGCGCACAAGATTTTTCCGAGTGGTACAACCAGTTGGTTTTGAAGGCGCAGCTTGCTGACTATGCTCCTGTTCGAGGTTGCATGGTAGTGCGGCCGTATGGGTGGGCACTGTGGGAGAACATGCAGCAGGCGCTGGACCGGCGCTTCAAGGCTACCGGGCACCAGAATGTGGCGTTTCCATTGCTCATTCCACGCAGCTTCATTGATAAAGAGAAGCACCACGTGGAAGGCTTCTCGCCGGAGCTGGCGGTTGTGACGATTGGCGGCGGCGAGAAGCTGGCGGAGCCCTTGGTGATCCGGCCGACATCGGAAACGATTATTGGGCATATGTGGTCGAAGTGGATTCAGTCGTACCGCGACTTGCCGGTTTTGATGAACCAGTGGAACAGTGTGGTGCGCTGGGAATTGCGCACGAAGCTTTTTCTGCGCACCCTCGAATTTTACTGGCAGGAAGGCCACACGGCGCACGCTACGCGTGAAGAAGCGGAATTCGAAACGCGGCAGATGCTGGATATCTACACGGATTTTGCCGTGAATGATGCGGCGATTCCCGTGATTCCCGGAAAAAAATCAGACGCGGAGAAATTCGCAGGAGCGGACGTTACCTATTCGATCGAAGGCATGATGGGCGATGGCAAAGCGCTGCAGTCTGGGACTTCGCATTTTCTGGGACAGAATTTTGCGCAGGCTTTCGAGGTGAAGTATCTGGACCAGGGCGGGCAGTTGCAGCATTGCTGGACGACGTCGTGGGGGCTTTCGACGCGCGTGGTTGGCGCGATCATCATGGTGCACGGCGATGATCAGGGGCTGGTTTTGCCGCCGAAGCTCGCCCCGTATCAGGTGGTGATCGTGCCAATTTACAAGACTGACGAAGAAAAGAGTTTAGTGATGGACGCGGCGCGTAAGTTGAAAGCAGAAATGGTGGCGGCGAACGTGCGCGTTACTTTGGACGAGCGCGAAGGGCCGAGTCCTGGTTGGAAATTCAACGATTGGGAGATGCGCGGCGTGCCGCTGCGTGTCGAGCTGGGGCCGAAGGATGTAGCGAAGGCGGCGGCGGTGTTGGCGCGGCGGGATCGTCCGGGTCGAGAGGGGAAGATTAGCTCGCCGCTGGCTGGAATGCCGCAGACGATCGCAGGGCTGCTCGTCGAAATTCAGCAGGCGTTGCACGACAAGGCTTTGGCTTTCCGCAAAGCCAACACGCATGACGCGAAGACGTACGATGACTTGAAGAAGGCCGTCGAGATGGGCTTCGCGTATTCGTACTGGTGCGGAAGCGCGGAGTGTGAAGCCAAGATTAAGGAAGAAACGCGGGCGACGATGCGGTGCATTCCCATCGATCAGACCTTGGGCGACAATGCGCGTGCTGGCGGGCCTGGTGCTTGCGTTTATTGCGACAAAGCGGCTGCCGATCGGGCTATTTTTGCGCGGGCGTATTGAAGCATTAAGGCCACAGGCTAAAGCCTGTCCTACCACACGCCCCCGTAGCTTTCCGGGAACACCTGACCCTCCAACGTCTAGACACCCTGCGGACAGGGTGCTAGCGTTAATTGAAAGACCGCAGCTGAATTCTGCCGCGCAATGCCGCGCTTTAAGGTCGGCGTTCACGGCACCCGGAGAAGATTTTCGTGCAATTTGCTGGTACCGCTGATCGGATTTCGATGAAGCGCGGCCGCCGAGCGGAGCGGGGCGCGGTCACCCTGAAGACCGTCGTTTTGGTGGCCCTAGCCGCGTTGGCGATCTATCTAGCCTTTAAGCTGGTGCCGCCGTACGTTTCTGAATATCAGTTGCAGGATAAAATGCAGGAACTGGCGCGCTTCGGCATCGTGAACCGCTATTCGGACGAGCAGATCCGGGATAACGTTTTCAAGGTGGCTCAGGATTTGGATCTTCCCGCGAAACGCGAAGACATCAAGGTCACCGTGACACAGTCCATCGTCAGGATATCGCTGGAGTATACGGTTCCGGTCGATCTGCTTTTCTACAGTACGGAACTGCACTTTTCCCCTTCCAGTGAGAACAAGTCAATTATGTAGTGGTTTTGCTCGGCCGCTTCGGATGGCCGGAATCGGGCTTGCGGCCGCGACTCTGCCCGGACCAGTTCGGGCAAAACCGCTGGCGATACCCGTGAGGGCGACAGCTGTGCGTGCATTTAACCAAGCAACATTTCTCCTGCGAACTCCGTCTTTCTTAGTGCTGGGTGTTGCGAGACAATAGAAGTTCAGCCCCGGGAGCCATCGTTTGCGCATTCGAATCGGAAAAGGGTTTTTCACTTCTAAGTTAGGCTTGACGATCTTGGGGATCGTCTTCGCCATCTTCCTCACATCGGGCGGGATTTTCACTTATTACTACATCAAGTATTCGCGGATGATCGACGCGCGTTTGTCCGGCAAGGTGTTGCAAAACACGACGCAGATTTTTTCCGCTCCGGAATATATTTCCACCGGGCAGGCCTGGAGCGCGGAAGATCTCACGACGTATTTGACACGCATCGGATATCGTCCCGAGGCGGACGACAACTCGCTGGGGCAGTACACCGTGCAGGGGAACACGGTGGACATCCGGCCCTCGAAGCTGTCCTATTTTGGCGGTTCGAACGCTCTGGCGGTGCAGTTCAACGGGAAATCGATCCGCTCGATTCGCCCGCTCTCCGGCGGCGGCAGCCTGGACACGGCGCAGATCGAGCCGGAGCTGATTACCAATCTTTTTGATAGCACCAGGGAGAAGCGGCGGCCGGTGCGGTATGAGGATTTGCCGCCGGAGCTGGTGCACGCGATTCTTTCCGCGGAAGACAAGCGGTTTTTCGATCACGGCGGATTCGACTTCATTCGAATCGTGGGCGCGGCGTGGGCGGATATTCGCCACAGCTCTTCGCACTACCAGGGGGCGAGCACCATCACCATGCAGGTGGCGCGCACATTTTTCTTTTCGAATGAGCGGACGATGCGGCGCAAAGTGGCCGAGGCGATGGTTTCCATCGAGCTCGAACAGCGATTCAACAAGCAGCAGATTTTCGAGTTGTATGCGAACGAGGTTTATCTCGGGAACCGCGGGAGTTTTGGGATTCGCGGGTTCTCCGAGGCGAGCGTAGCTTATTTTGGCAAGGATCTTCGGCAGCTTTCGATCGCGGAGTGCGCCTACCTGGCGGGAATCATTCGCGCGCCTAATTATTATTCTTCCGCGGATCGCCATCCGGAGCGCGGGGCACAGGCGCGAGACCGCGTGCTGACGCAGATGCTGGAGAACAAGTACATCACGCAGGAGCAGTTGGATGAAGCGAAGCACGCACCGCTGAAGATTGTGCGCAGCGCGGGCTCAGCGAGCGAAGCGCCGTACTTCGTGGATATGGTCAAGGACCATCTTCTCGACAAGTATTCCGAAAACGAGTTGCTGAGCCAGAACTTCCGGGTGTACACGACGCTCGATCCGGCGCTGCAGCGCGCCGCGGCCGCCGCAGTGGACGCAGGAGTGAAGAACGTCGATTTGCTGCTGGCGAAGAAATATGAGAAGTGGCGCAAGGAAGCGGCGAAGAAGGGAAGCACCGAGGCGATTCCACAGGTGCAGATTGCGCTCGTAGCGATTGATCCACGAACGGGGGAGATCAAAGCCGTGATCGGGGGGCGCGACTACGGGCAGAGCCAGCTAAATCATGCGCTGGCGCACCGTCAGCCTGGATCGGTGTTCAAGCCGTTCGTGTACGCCGCCGCTTTCGACAACGCGGTGGACGGCGTGCAGCCGGTAATCACGCCGGCAACGACGATCGATGACGAGCCCACGACGTTTGAATTCGACAACAAAGAGTACACGCCGAACAATTACGGCGAGAAATTCATGGGTCACGTGACGGCCCGGGAGGCGTTGACGAATTCGCTGAACGTCGCGACTGTAAAGGTGGCGGAGCTGATCGGCTACGGGCGTGTTGTCCAGATCGCGCGGCAGATGGGGCTTGGCAATAACATTCAACCAACGCCGGCGGTCGCTCTGGGCGCGTACGAAATGACGGCGGTGGACGTGGCCGGGGGATATACGGCGTTCGCCAACGGTGGCGTTCGGGCGGAACCTCAATTCCTGCACAGCGTGGTGAGCGCCGATGGCAGCGTGCTGGAAAAATTTACGCCACAGACGCACCAGGTACTCGATCCGCGCGTAGCCTTTCTGGTCACCAGCCTGCTCAAAGATGTCTTGAACAAAGGCACCGGCGCAGGAGTTCGCGCGAGGGGTTTCACGCTGCCTGCAGCCGGAAAAACGGGAACATCGCGGGATGGCTGGTTCGCCGGATACACCTCAAACCTGCTCACGGTGATCTGGATCGGGTTTGACGACAATCGCGACCTGGGTTTGACGGGTGGCGCGGCGGACGCACCGGTTTGGGCTGACTTCATGATTCGGGCGTCGGCGCTCCCGGCTTATCGCGACGTTAAAGACTTCAGCATGCCTGATGGCGTGCAGTCGGTGTTGATCGACCCCGAATCGCTCGAGTTGGCCACGCCAAACTGTCCGACGACGCGCGAGGAAGTTTATGTTGCCGGGTCAGCTCCGACGGCGTTTTGCGAATTGCACGGAGGAAGCGCCGCGGCTGCTTCCTCGGGTTCCTGGCTATCTCGAGTTTTTGGAGGCGGCGAACCCAAACCGCCGCAAACCGATGCGCAAGGCAAGCCGATAACGCCATACGATCCGAACCGGCCGCCGGATGCGACTGGCCAAGGGACCAGTGACCCGAACGCCCCTCCTGGCGAAAAGAAAAAGAACCCTTTACAGAAAATCTTTGGTATCTTTGGGGGTAAGAAGAAGGACCCCGACAAGGCTAAGCCTCAACCAGTTACGCCTCCGCCGGAGAAGGGAGACTCGCCATGACTCAGCTACGAGTGGCGTTTCCAGCCAGTATTCTCCTCTTAAGTCTTGCGATTCCCGCAACAGGTCAAACACTTGAAGGTACGCGGTCGATGGTTATGGCGCCTGGAGTGGCGCAAGTGCCTTCGCCGCAGGACCCTGTAGTCGTGGTGCGCCCGGAACTTACCGATGAGCAGATGGGCGACCTGTATATGGTCCGCAAGCAGTATCGCGAGGCCGCTGGGCTTTTCAAAAAACTCTCGGATGAAGATCCTCGCAATCCTGTCTATTTGAACAAGCTAGGCATCGCCCTGCACCAGCAGGCCGCCCTGGGGTTGGCGCTGAAATATTACGAGCGAGCCGTCAAAGTCGACCCGCGATACGCAGACGCGGAAAACAATGTGGGCACGATTTGGTATCAACGCAAGAAGTACGAAAAGGCCGTAAAGGCGTACCAAAAGGCGATTGCGATCCGGAGCGACATGGCTGTGCTCTACAGCAACCTGGGTTACGCGTATTTTGGGGACAAAAAATACGAAGAAGCCATTTTTGCGTTCCGGCGCGCGTTGACGCTCGATCCGCAGCTCTTCGAGCATAACGGATCGCGCAGCGGATCAATCTTGCAAGACCGCTCCGTTGAGGATCGCGGGCGGTTCTATTACATGCTGGCGAAGTCTTTTGCGCAGGCCGGCGACCTGGAGCGTTGCATCCATTACCTGCGCAAGGCCAAGGACGAAGGCTACAAACAGTTCACGGATATAAAGAAAGATCCGGCATTTGGCGCGGCTCTTAAGGATCCTGCGGTGCAGGAGTTGCTCGTGCCGAAGCCGCTGGACGCCACACAGCTATAGCCGGAACAACGTCCCGCCTCGGAAGGCGTGGCCTGCAGCTAAACCCGCACGACCAACCGCCAATTAGCACGGTCATTGTGCTAAGCGCTGATAATTCTCGAATTGTGTTTTCTTCTCTGGATTCATGACTCAACTGCCACGAGTGCCTGACACGGAGGCGCAGCGCGCCGCGATGAGGAAGCTCAGCTTCCTGGTCGGAAAATGGACCGGAGAGGTGCGGATTTTTCGTGGAGTTGGCGAGTCACTGGAACTGGTTCAGACCGAAGAGGCAGAATTCAAGCTGAACGGATTGGTCCTGGTGATCGAGGGAACAGGGCGCAACACGGCGGATGGAAAAGCCGCGTTTCAAGCCTTGGGCATGATCTCTTTCGATGATGAGTCTGGAACCTACCACATGAGGGCTTACAACGACGGCCGTTATCTTGAGACCGAGGTGAGGCTGGCCGAGAACGGTATTGGAATGACGTGGGGCTTCACCTTGGGAGAAATCAAAACCAGTTCCCTGATGCGAATCAGCGAAGTGGGAGACTGGACAGAACTCCATGAGATAACGATAGGTTCTCAGCCTCCCCGGAGATTTATGGAGGTCAGGGTCAGCCCTCAGAAGTAGTTCGGACTGGCGGAACCAGCAAGCAGCAGGATGCTCTTTAGCACGCGGTTTGTGAATCTGCGCTGCATTCCAATTGTCGCCAACGTAACGCTTCTAGCGCGATGCTATCGTGCTCCTCTGCTACAATCAAATGAGCATGAAGCAGTCTGTTTTCACCGCGCATTCACTTGTCCTATTTTGCGCACTTGCCTTTTGTTGTTCGGCCTCTCCTTTTGCTATTGCGCAACAACCTTCCTCAGCTGCGGGGACCGCCGCAAGTGCGCGCGGATCGGTGTCTGAGGCATCCCAACAGGGGATCTATCTTGTATTCCCGTTTGAAAATGCGGGCGCGTCGCCGCGGCTGGACTGGCTTGGCGAAGGGCTTGAGGAGCTGACGATTCAGCGGCTCTCCGCAGCGGGTCAGCAAGTGTATTCGCACACTGGGCGCACGGGCGAGCTGGACCGCTCGGGGCTTCCGCCCACAGCAAAACTCAGCCGCGCCTCGATGCTCCGCATTGCCCAGAGCATGGACGCGGATTTTGTTATTTTTGGCAGGTTTACGTCTGACGGGCAGACGCTCATGGTCGAGGCTCAAATTCTACGTGTGAGCCCAACGCGGCTGCTTCCTGCGATCCGGGAAACGGGCCCGCTCGATTCGCTCATGGACATGCATGTGCGGTTGCTTTGGCGTTTGCTTTCGGCCAACGATCACGCCTACCCGCGGACTCTCGAAGAATTCTCGAAAGCGCAGCGGCCTCTGCGGCTCGATGCGTTCGAACACTACGTCCGCGGATTGCTGGCTAGCGAGGATGATCCGCGGCTGCGCGAACTTCGGGAAGCCGCGCGGCTCGAACCCGAGTGGCCCGATCCGGATTTCGCGATTGGCGACGCCTATTACGCGCGGAGAGATTGCGACTCGGCGCTGATTTGGTTTGCGAAAGTTCCGAAAACGCACGACCGCTACGTCGAAGCGGTGTTCGCGACGGGGGTTTGCCGGTTGCTGATGAACCAGCCGGAGAAAGCGGAAGAAGTTTTTGTGTCGCTACAAGGAGCCTTGCGGAACAATCTCGTTTCCGGTGCCGACCTGCCGGAGATTCTGAACAATCTCGCGTTGGCGCGCGCGCGGCAGAACAACACCGCAGCGGCCGTGGCTGATCTGCGCCGGGCGGCGGAGCTTGACCCTGACGAGGACGACTACCCCTTCAACCTGGGATTGTTGGCGCTTGGTGCGAATGATTTTTCCGGCGCTGCGAACTATTTTCGCGAAGCTTCCGGCCGCGAGCCGGACAAACCGGAAAACCGGGCGCTGATGATTTTGTCGCTCGAGAAGGCGGGCAAGAAAGCTGAAGCCGATCAAGAGCGTGACACCGCGGCGGAGACGTTTGGCCCCGACGCGCTTCCCGTGGTGCGGTTGGATGCGAAGAAAGATACGCTGCTGCATCTGGAGCGGGTGCGCACAGAGATGGATACGACCGCGCTGCGTTTGGAGATTGTTTCCGCAGGAGACTCCGCAAACGCTGCCGCTGCAGCAGTCGCTGACACTCCCGCGGTGCACATACGGCGCGGGCGGCAGGAACTCTCGGCGGGGCGCGTGGATGCTGCGGAGAATGAATTTCGCGCGGCGCTGGCTGCCGATCCGGGGAGCGCGTCCGCGCGCAACGGACTCGCCGAAGTGTACCGGCGCCGGGGCAAGCTAGATGACTCTGCCAAGGAGCTGCAGGCTTCACTGGAGATTCGTGATTCCGCCGCTGTGCGCACGACGCTTGCGCGCGTTTATCTGGAGCAGAAGAAGCTGGATCTTGCGCGCACCGAAGTGGAGAAGGCTCTGAAACTTGCGCCCAACTATTCCGATGCCAAAGAATTACTCGAACATCTACAAAAAGTGAAGCCTTCGGGAGGCGCACAATGAGCGCTTATCGGCTGGTTCAGAGATTCTGTGATTCTAGAGCTTTTCGTGCTTCGGCGTTGACGATTCTTAGTGGCGTATGCGTCGCGACGGCGTTTCTTGTGCTTCCATTGGCCACGGCCGACGAGCATTCGACCAATCCGGTTGTGCTACAGCTCAATCTCGACCGCGAAGTCGAACCGGTGCTGGCCACCTACATCGATGAGGGAATTGCCGACGCGGCGAACAGGCATGCAGCGCTTGTTCTAATCACCATGGATACGCCCGGAGGACTGGGCGAGTCGATGAAGGACATCATCCAGCATATTTTGGAGTCGCCAGTGCCGGTGGCGGTTTACGTATCGCCCACGGGTGCACGGGGCGCTTCGGCGGGATTCTTCATACTCCTTTCCGCGGACATCGCGGCCATGGCTCCGGCGACTCACACAGGCGCGGCGTCTCCTGTGGTTGCGATCGGCGGATTTCAGTTGCAAATTGACGAGACCATGCGCAGGAAATTGTTCAACGATACTACGGCATTTTTACGGAGCTACTCGGAGAAGCGCGGCCGGAATCCAGTGCTCGCGGAAACGGCGGTGACAGACGCAAAAGCGTTTACGGAAAAGGAGGCGCTGGACGGGAAGCTGATCGACTTGATCGCGTCTTCTCCCGAAGATCTTTTGCATCAACTGGACGGCCGCACGATCACACGTTTCGACGATACGAAAACAGTTCTAGCGCTGAAGAATGCCTCGACTGTTCCCTTCAAACTTTCCGCTCGTCAGAGCTTTCTCGCGCGCATCGTGGAGCCCGATGTTTTCTTTGTACTTCTGATGGTTGGCGTGCTCGGTTTGTATACCGAGTTTACGCACCCGGGGATGATCGCGCCCGGCGTGATCGGAGGTATCTGCGCGGTACTGGCGCTCTATGCGATGCACATTTTGCCCGTGAATTTCGCGGGAGTTCTGCTGATACTCTTGGCGCTCGCGTTATTTATTTTGGAGGCGAAGTTCACAAGCCACGGCGTCCTCGCCATCGGCGGCATCGTTTCGATGATACTTGGCGCGATGTTTCTGATCCGTTCGCCGCTGACTTCGGGTGGCGTGAGTCTGGGTGTCGCACTAGCGGCGACGCTGCCCTTTGCGCTGATTACAGTATTTCTGATGCGGCTCGTGCTGCGTTCACGTTCGTGGAAATCGACGACGGGAAGGGAAGAGCTGATTGGTGAAGAGGGAATTGCCATCTCCGGTTTGGGCGCCGGCGCGGAAGGAATGATTCGCGTCCATGGCGAGCTGTGGCAAGCCGTCTCCCCGCGTGCGGTGTCGGAAGGGAAGCCCGTGCGAGTCCGCAGAGTGGAAGGCTTGAAGCTTCACGTTGAGCCGGAGGAAGCGGCAGTCACGGAAAACAAGTAGAATGCGTTCACGTTTAGGAGGATAAACATGCCAGAGTTCGGTCTTCTTGGGGCTGCGTTGATCGTCGGGATCTTTCTGATTTGGTTTTGGAATTCGCTCTACATCATTAAGGAGTGGGAACGCGGCGTGGTCCTGCGGCTGGGACGATTGCTGCCTGAGGCCAAAGGCGCGGGCATAAATCTGGTTTTTTGGCCCATCGAAACACTCTACCGCATCAACCTGCGGCTCGAAACGCTTGACGTTCCGCCGCAAGATATTATCACGCGCGATAACGTTTCTGTGAAAGTGAACGCCGTTTGTTACTTTCGCGTGGTGGACGCCAATCTCGCAATGTCTCAAGTACAGAATTATCAATACGCCACTTCGCAGCTTGCACAAACCACGCTTCGCAGCATCGTCGGCCAATTCGAGCTCGATGAAATTCTCTCGCAGCGCGATAGGGTGAATGCCAAACTGCAGGTGATCCTCGATCAGGACACAGAGCCTTGGGGCATCAAGGTGTCCAAGGTGGAAGTGAAGCAAGTCGACATTCCCGAACAGATGCAGCGCGCTATCGCGAAGCAAGCCGAAGCAGAGCGCGAGCGCCGCGCCAAGGTCATTCACGCCCAGGGCGAATTCGAAGCATCGCAAAAACTCGCCGATGCCGCGAAAGTTTTGGAGACACAGTCTTCCGCAATCCAGCTGCGCTACCTGCAGACTTTGACCGAGATAGGTGTCGAGAAGAACACAACGATTGTTTTCCCCCTGCCCATCGATATCATTAATAGCTGGGTACAAGCGTTAGGGGGATCGAAAAAGTAAGAATGGCTTCTGGGGGAAAACGAGGGAGCGCCGGAGAGCGAGTGCTCGAAGGACGGCACGTCATCGGCTTGTTCATGCTGATGCTGTTGTTTTCGGGCTTGTTCTTTACGTTGGGTTACGTCATGGGACGTGACGGCCAGGTGCGAGCGTCAACGAACCTGCATGACTTCCGGGACTCGACCGTTTTGCCGAAACCCGAAGTTGCGCCGAAGCCTTCGAACAAAAAGCCAGCCCCCGAATTCCAAGCCGAGACACCGACCCCTGCAAATTCCGACTGGGAGTTTTACCACGCCGGCGATTCGAACAAGACCGACGATCATCTGAAACCGGTGGCATCTCCTTCGATAAACCCTTCCGCAACGTCCGCCGTGGGAAAAAGCGGCAATCCAATGAAGCAACAGTCCAGCGCGATTTCGAAGACCATTGGTGTCGCGCCTCTCAGCGCCGGCGGAGGCACCAGCTTACAAGTTGCCGCGCTCACCAAAGAATCGGACGCGATGGCGCTGGCGAATACCCTGCGCAAGAAAAATTTCCCAACCTTCGTGCAGTCGCCGCAGGGCGATAAGTATTACCACGTGCTGGTTGGTCCGTATGCCGACCAGAAAGCGGTCGACAACGCTAGGAAAGGTCTCGAGGTGGCCGGCTTCAAGGCCATCGTCAAGCACTGATGCCTGGGCGTCCGTGGCTCGGCTATTTTCGTCCGCATCCCGGAAGTGAAACTCCTGCCTGGCTCAGGCTTTTTATCGCCGCGGTTTCCGGCGCGGCCCTCTCGTTTTCCTACACTGGCTTTTACCTCGGCATTTATTCCTGGGTATGCTTGGGCATTTTGTTGATAGCGCTTTTCGGCGCGAGTCCGCGCGTGGCGTACGCCTGCGGATTCCTGCACGGCATCTGTTTTGTGCTGACGTCTGTCCCATGGATCGCGGAAACGCTCTCCGTGCATGGCGGGCTCTCTCGCGCAGGCGGATGGAGCGTTTTACTGCTGATTGCGTCGGTTTGGGCGGCGGCGAACGGCGCGGTCACTTGGGTGATCAACCGGCTTTCGCTGCGGAGTATCACGCTTGCTTGTTTCGGCGCGCCCTTCCTTTGGGTTTCGCTCGAGATGTTTCGCACTTGGCTGCCGGAAATCAGTTTTCCGTGGAACCTGCTTGGCTATCCAGCCTCTGCAAATATTGCGCTTGTGCAGCTCACGGCGATTACAGGAATCTATGGCTTGTCGTTTCTCGTTGCTGCGTTCAATGCGCTTCTTGCATGGAGCGACGCGGATACGAAGTATTCGTCAAAGCGGCGGCTCACGATTCTGCTCAGTGCTGCGGCGCTGGTCCTCGTGGTGATGATCGCAGGGCCCCGGCTGGTGCCAACGCCAGCCGCAAATCACACCGCGCGCGCTGTGCAAGTCAACTTTCCCGAAGCGCAGGAGTACTCGAACGATTGGTTCACGCAGCATGCTTCCGATCTGGCCGAGATACAGCGCCTAAGTCTCGCGCCTTCGCCACACCATCCTGATCTCCTGGTATGGCCGGAAGCCCCCGCTCCTTTTTCGTTTCAGGATTCGCAATTCGCTTATTTGGCTTCCAGCGTGGCCGTTCGCTTCCAGCATCCCTTCATCGTTGGCGTGGTGGAGTGGAAACCGGAGACTGTTTCCACGGGAGGAAAAACTCACGAGATCATGGCGCCCTACAACAGCGCACTGATGTTTGACGCGCAGGGACACCGAGATTTCTCCTACGACAAAGTCCATCTTGTTCCGTTCGGCGAGTACGAACCGTTTCCACTCATCCATCGCGTGGTGAGCAACGTCTCCAGTGAAGTCGGCGGCTTTCGCAAGGGCACCAAATACTCCGTCGGCCAGTTTCCGAACGGGAACACGTTTGGCGTGTTCATCTGCTACGAAGCGATCTATCCCGCCGAGATTCGACGATTCGCCGCCAACGGGGCCCAGCTCTTTGTCAATATTTCGAATGATGGCTGGTTCGGGCACTCTGCCGCCGCCGAGCAGCACCTCCGCATGGCGCGTGTCCGGGCCGTCGAAAATCGCCGTTGGATCGTGCGCACAACCAACAGCGGCATCACCGTTTCGATCGATCCGTATGGCCGGATTCTCCGTCCGATGCCGCCGGATGTCCGCGCTGCGGCTGATTTGCCGTACGATTTCCGCACCGACAAAACTCTCTACACGCGTTTCGGTGATTGGTTCGCTTGGCTCTGCGTGCTGGTTTCCGCTATCCTGTTAGGATTAACTTTCAGAAAGGCAGTCTAGCGTCTCCACCAAGCAGCGGGACGCTCTCTGGACACGACATGATTCTCGAAGACCTCCAATTCCGCTACGAAAGCCTCAAGCCACGCATCGCGCTCGTCCGGAGTTATCTTTGACGCGCCGCAATACCGCGAACGTCTGAAATCCCTCGAAGCCCGCGTCGCTCAACCCGATTTCTGGAACAACCAGGAAGAGGCGCAAGCCGTTCTGCGTGACCGCAAGCGCGCTGAAGAACAAATTGCCGCCGACGATAAGCTCACATCCATCTCCGGAGACATCGAGACTTACGTAAGCCTCGCGAAGGAAGAAACCAACGCCGAGCAGCGCAACGATCTTCTGAAAGACCTCGACCGCGAGCTAACGGCCGCGGAGAGTTATGTCGGCGAACTCGAAACCAGGACGCTTCTCTCCGGCGAAACCGATCACCTCAACGCCATCATGACCATTAAGCCCGGAGCCGGCGGCACGGAGTCGCAGGATTGGGCTTCCATGCTCCTGCGCATGTATCTCCGCTGGGCGGAACGTAAAGGCATCAGCGCAAGTGTGATGGACGAAACTCCCGGCGAAGAAGCGGGTATCAAGTCCGCGACGATCCAATTTGCAGGGGAAAACGCATACGGTCTTCTTACAGGAGAGACAGGTGTGCACCGCCTCGTGCGTATCTCGCCTTTCGATCAAGCCGCGCGACGCCACACCTCGTTCGCTTCTGTCTTTGTGATTCCGGAGATTGACGACAAAATCGAGATCAACATTCGTCCCGAAGACCTGCGCGTGGACACTTTCCGATCCGGCGGCAAGGGCGGCCAGAACGTAAACAAAGTCGAGACCGCCGTCCGTATCACGCACATCCCGACCAACATTGTGGTGGGCTGCCAAGCGGAACGCAGCCAGCACAAGAACCGCGAACTCGCCATGAAGATGCTGCGTTCCCGCCTCTACGACCTCGAAATTCAAAAGCGCCAGGCCCACACCGACAAGCTCGACGAGACTAAGCTGGACATCTCTTTTGGCAGCCAGATTCGTTCCTACGTCATGCAGCCCTACCGCATGATCAAAGACCACCGCACCAAGTTCAGCGCCGGAGACGTAGACCGCGTCATGGACGGCGACATTGACCCGTTCATCCGCTCCTACCTGATGGCCAAGAAGATCAAGGGGAAGCTGGATGTTCAGCTGGACGACGACGAAGACGCTGCCTAGACCCCTTCGCCCCCTCGCCGTCCAGTGCACCCGGGCGCCGTTCACCCCTTATTTTCGACCGTTCGCTGCACGTATAACTCATTTAAGCTCAATGCGTTGATTCTTGGACCTTGCGATGTTACTTTTGTTAGGTTAATCCAACACACTGTGAATAGCATGTCTTGGCGGCCGGACCGCCGCGGTTCACGAAGGAGAATGTCTCTTGAGCGAAGCCTTACGAAACTTCTTGTTTACGTCGGAGTCTGTCACCGAAGGCCATCCGGACAAGATTGCCGACCAGATTTCCGATGCAGTTCTCGATGAAGTGATGAAGCAGGACGCGAAAGGGCGCGTGGCGTGCGAAACGCTCGTCACCACGGGCCTTGCCGTAGTTGCCGGTGAAATTACGACGAGCGCGATCGTTGACTACGACACGCTGGTCCGCAACACCATTCGGGGCGTCGGCTATGACCGCGCAAAATACGGATTCGATGCCGAGACTTGCGCCGTCATGTGCACCGTTAAGCGCCAATCGCCGGACATCGCCATGGGCGTCGATACCGGTGGCGCAGGGGACCAGGGCCTGATGTTCGGTTTCGCGTGCGACGAAACCGCTGAACTGATGCCCATGCCCATCCAGCTCGCCCACCGCCTCACGCAGCGCCTCTCTGAAGTTCGCAAGTCCGGGAAAGTTGATTTTCTTCGTCCCGACGGTAAGTCCCAAGTGACAATCGAATATCGCGACGGCCGACCGGTTCGCGTCGATTGCGTAGTCATTTCCACGCAGCATAGCGAAAAGGTGTCCAACGCCGACCTGCGCGATGCCGTCACCGAGCATGTGATTCGCCCTATCATTCCTCAAGCGATGCTCGACAGCAAAACCAAATATCACATCAATCCCACTGGGCGCTTCGTCATCGGCGGGCCAATGGGTGACGCGGGTTTGACCGGCCGCAAGATTATCGTCGACACCTATGGTGGCTATAGCCGCCACGGCGGCGGCGCTTTCTCCGGCAAGGATCCCTCGAAGGTGGACCGCTCCGCCTGCTACATGGCGCGCTACATCGCGAAAAACATCGTTGCGGCAGGTCTGGCGCGCAAAGCGGAAGTTCAGCTTGCGTATGCCATTGGAGTAGCCGAGCCCGTCTCCGTGATGGCCGAGACTTTCGGCACGGCGGCTGTCTCCGAAGAGAAAATCACCGCGCTCATACGCGAATACTTCTCACTGACGCCAAAAGGCATTATCGAAGCGCTCGATCTTCGCCGTCCGGTCTACAAGGACACCGCTGCTTACGGCCATTTCGGACGTAGCGGCCCCGGCTTTACCTGGGAGCGCACCGATCGCGCGGATGCGCTGCGCAAGGCTGCCGGCCTCGGTGCGGCGGCCACTGTGGAAGTAGGCGCACACCGTTAGGAGTCGCTGCAAACGCCGGCTACTTCGCTGGCAACTTGTTTTTTCCGCGCGAAGTCCCTTCGCCGCGCAAGATTCGCACTAAGGAGAATGAGTGTGGCTACAGCTGAACTAAAAAAGGGTGATGTGAAGGATATCGGGTTGGCCGACGCCGGCAAGCGCAAGATCGAGTGGGCGCATCAGCAGATGCCCGTGCTCGAAATTATCCGTAAGCGCTTCGTGAAGGAGCAGCCGCTCAAAGGACTGCGCGTTTCCGCTTGTCTGCATGTGACGAGCGAAACGGCAAACCTGATGATTGCTTTGCGCGATGGCGGGGCCGATGCGGTTCTCTGCGCATCGAATCCGCTCTCCACACAGGACGAAGTCGCTGCTTCCCTGAACCGCGATTACAACATTCCGACGTACGCCATCAAGGGCGAGGACAACGAGACATACTACTCGCACTTGCGCGCGGCGCTCGAGCATAAGCCGCAGTTCACGATGGACGATGGCGCCGACTTGGTTACCATGCTCCTAACCAAGCGCACAGACCTGGTGGCCAACGTCATCGCCGGCACCGAAGAAACCACGACCGGGGTTATCCGACTGCGCGCGATGGCCAAGGACGGGACGCTCAAGTATCCGATCATCGCTGTCAATGACGCGGAGACCAAGCATTTCTTCGACAATCGTTACGGCACAGGTCAGTCCACCCTGGACGGCGTGATTCGCGCCACCAACCTGCTGCTCGCTGGCCTCAAAGTGGTTGTCGCCGGTTACGGCTGGTGCGGCCGCGGCGTGGCAATGCGGGCCAAAGGGCACGGCGCCGACGTCATCATCACTGAAATAGATCCGACGAAGGGCATCGAGGCGGTGATGGACGGGTTCCGCGTGATGCCGATGGCCGAAGCCGCCAAGCACGGCGACGTGTTCATCACTGTTACCGGCAACAAGAGCGTCATTCGCGCCGAGCACTTTGAAGCGATGAAGAGCGGCGCGGTCGTTTGCAACTCAGGCCACTTCAACGTCGAGATCGACATTCCTGCGCTCGAAAAGCTGTCGACCGGCAAGCGCGAAGTGCGCCCGCTCGTGGATGAATACCTGCTGAAAGATGGTCGCAAGGTCTATCTCCTCGGCGAAGGCCGTTTGGTGAATTTGGCCACAGCGGAAGGACACCCGGCTGCCGTTATGGATATGAGCTTTGCCAATCAAGCTTTATCCGCCGAATACCTGCTGCAAAATTACAAGCAATTGAAGCCGCAGGTCTACGTCGTGCCCCAAAATCTCGACAAGGAAATCGCGCGCCTCAAGCTCGACAGCATGGGACACAAACTCGACAAGCTTACTGCCGAGCAAGAACACTATCTAGCTTCCTGGCAAGAAGGCACATAAGTAGGACGGACACTCCTGTCTGTCCTCTTGTCTTTCACTTCGGGGCGCAATCAACCGCGCCCCATTTTCTTTTCGAGCCACCCCACGCTGCCTAATTGGTCAATTCATCCCCGCTTCCAACACACTACCGCATCTCGAAACGCTAAAATAGCAGCAGGCAAACATTCACCTCTCTTCCAGCTAGAAAGCCATGAATAGCCGCCTGGACAAAAATCTCGTTCTTTTCTTCCTCACGTGTCTCTCCGGCGCGGCCTGCCGCAAGACCTCTGATCCCCCCATCGCCGCCAAACACACTACAGCCTCCATCGCCACCACCCCCGCCACTCCAACGCAACCTGCCCCGGCAAGCGCAACACAGTCCTCTCCAACTAACCCCGCTGTTCAGCCCGTCAAATCCACCAAGACCATTCACGACGTCGACGTCGAAGACTTCGTAACCCAACATTACAGCGAGCTCGATCCCAACCTCGAAAACCTGAAAGATGAGTGCGCGGAAGGACAGGACCCGATTCGCAGCGTCGATATTCAATACGGAGATGTAGACGGCGATGGCCAAGACGAAGCCCTCTATCAAGGTTTTACCTGTATGTCGGGCTCAGCGGGCGTCGACTATTCGGGAATCGTGAAGCTGCAACTAAATGGCAAACTCGTCGGACTTCCAATTGCTCAGATTCTCGATACTTTCAAAGGCCGCAACCCATTCGAAGGCCTTCGCGGCCACGTTCGCTGGGAGATCGAAGATGGCCGCTTTGTGGAGATCTATCCGGTCTACAAAGGGGACGAATGCGAAGCCTGCTCCGAAGGCGGCCAAAGAAAATTTGTATTTCGCTGGGATGGCCATCAACTCGTTCTCGACCGCATCGTGGACATCCCCCCAGGAGAAGAACGGAAATTGAGCGGCGCGAACCGGGCCTACATCCGCTTAGCTGCTTTCCCTTTGGGTCTCCCACTTATTTTGTGCGCCACAATTACGTCGGGCTGCAAGAAAGCTGAATCTCCCGCCACTGCAAAGCAGAGTAGCCCCAGCCCCGCTCCTGCAATGTACGAATCGACCGCGCCAAATTCACTCAAGCCGCCGCCGTTGCTCAAAGCTAGCGAAGGCTTGAGTGTCGATGAAGAATTTGCTCGACATGCTATTCGGAATGCGGATTTCGATGAGCCCATGACCGCCGTGCTGGCAAGGATCTCGGTGGCCGGGCCGCGATGGAAGCCGTGTGCAAGGGCTCCTTGAGGGACGAGCCCGTGGAAATCGAAGACACCGTCTTCGGCGATTTGGATGGCGACGGATACGAAGAAGCTGCTGTCACGGCCTTTTCGTGCCAAGCAGGGCAGGCAGGGCCGGACCTCTTCGCTGTCTTTAAGCAACTGAAGTCCGGCGACATCATCGAACTCCCGCTTGAAAAGCTCAAGGACGGGGCAAAGTTCAAGGGCAAAGACCTGCCACAGAATCTTCGAGGTCCCTGGCGCATAGAAATTGACAAGGGCCGTTTAATCGTGCGGTACTTATTCTGGGCACCGGACGCGCCAAAGTGTGGCGATGCCGATTGCACGAGCAATTTCGTCTATCATTGGGACGGACAAAAGCTCGCCCTGACGGACATCACGCAATCCCCCGTCAATTAACGCAAATTTCCCTTTTCAGGAGCAAACGGATTTTCATGTGGGATCTCTGCACCAAGGCGCTCGACACGGCCCGCCTCCGCGGCGCAACGTATGCCGACGTCCGCATGATGCATCTGCGCCAGCGCGACCTAACTACGAAAAACCGCCAAGTCGGCACTTTGGCCCAATCCGAATCCATCGGCGTAGGCGTCCGCGCGCTAGCGAATGGCGCCTGGGGATTCGCGTCCACTGACCGGCTCACGCGCGAAGGCGTTTCTGCCTGCGCCGCACAAGCCGTCTCGATTGCCAAAGCCTCCGCACTCGCGAAGCGCGGTGACGTGGTGATGGTTGAGGAAGCCGCCTACGTCGATAGCTGGCAAAGCCCGTTTCGCAAAGATCCGTTCGAACTCCCGCTAGAGAACCAACTCGCTCTGCTGCTCGCCGCCGACGCCGAAATGCACCGCGTGAAGGGCGTCACTCTCACCGAAACCGGAATGCAATTCCGCAAAATTGATTCCTGGTTTGCTTCCAGCATCGGCTCACGCATTCACCAACGCAAGCTGATCACCGGCTGCGGCATCGCCGCTACTTCTTTCCGGGGCGATGAGATTCAGAAGCGCTCTTATCCAAACAGCTTCGGCGGCCAACATGCTCTCGAAGGCTACGAGCTTGTCGAGTCTCTTGAACTGCTGAAGCACGCAGCGCGCGTCGGCGAAGAAGCCGCCGCGCTCCATTCCGCGGCACAATGTCCCGAGAAAACCGGCACGCTGATTCTCGGCGGAAGCCAGCTCGGCTTGCAGATTCACGAATCCGTTGGTCATCCCATCGAGCTCGATCGAGTCCTCGGCCAGGAAGCGAATTTCGCCGGCACAAGTTTTCTGACTCTCGATCAGCTCAACAAGTTGCGCTACGGCTCGGACATCGTCAACGTCGTCGCCGACGCCCGCCCCGATCATGGCCCTGGGCTTGGAACTTTTGCCTATGACGACGAGGGAGTCCCAGCCCAGTGCACGGACATCATCAAAGATGGCCAGTTTCGCGGCTATCTGTCGAACCGCGAAACGGCGCATCTCATCGGCTTGAAGCGCTCGTCCGGCACCATGCGCACGGAAAGCTGGAATCGTCTACCCATCATTCGAATGACAAACATCAGCCTCAACCCCGGCACGTGGAATTATGACGATCTGATCTCCGATACGGACGACGGCATTCTCATGGAAACAAACCGCTCGTGGTCCATTGACGACCGCCGCTACCAGTTTCAGTTTTCAACGGAGCTTGGCTGGGAGATCAAGGACGGCAAAAAAACGCGCATGCTCAAGAATCCCAGCTACAGTGGCATCACCACCGAATTCTGGAATTCCTGCGACGCGATTTGTTCGCGCGATCATTGGACGCTTTGGGGCACGCCGAATTGCGGAAAGGGCCAGCCGATGCAAACCATGGGCACGGGCCACGGCGCAGCGCCATCGCGTTTCCGCAACGTCAAAATCGGCTCGGCGTTTTCAAACCAATGACCACCGCGCTCGGTTCCAAGAAATCACCGTCAGGTAACAGCGCTGTGTCTTCCGTGCAATTGTTCCCCGAACGCGAATTGCGCCGCATCATCGACACAGTTCTTCGCCTCGCCAAATCCACCGGCGCCGAGGAAATCGAAGTCCACGTCGACGAAACCGCTGACTCTCTCACTCGCTTCGCCAACAACGCCATCCACCAAAACGTCGCCGAGCGCAGCCTTAATGTTTCCATCCGTACCGTCGTGGATCACCGCACCGCGCGCGCCACAACAAATCGCGTCGACGAAGACTCCCTCCGCGCAGCAATCGAAGCCTCCTTGTCCCTAGCGCACAGCCAACCGAAAGATCCTCATCTGCTTTCTATGCCCGGCAAACAGCGCTATCGCAAGGTAAATCGGTTCGCAAAAGAAACCGCTGCTCTCACGCCGGGAGAGCGGGCCCGCGCCGTCCGCCGCGCCTGCGATCTAGCCATCCAAAACGGCCAAGTTGCCGCGGGCATTTTCGCCAGCGGCCTGCAGCAATCTGCTATGGGCAATTCGCGCGGACTTTTCGCCGCCTACCGCGAAACGCACGCTGAGTTCTCTATCACCATGCAAGAAAATCCCGCCGCAAGCTGGGCCAAAGCCAACGCCGCCAGCGTCCGCGCTTTCGATCCGCAAAAACTCGCCCAGCGCGCCAGCGAAAAAGCGCACATGGCGGTTGACGCACGCGAACTCCCGCCGGGCCGTTACACGGTAATTCTAGAACCTGCTGCGGTCCTCGATCTCGTCGGATTTCTCTTTTACGATTTCGCCGCCACCGCCCTTCAAGACAAGCGCTCATGCCTCAACGACCGCATGGGCAAGCCGCTCTTCGGCAAAAACATCTCCATAACCGATGACGCCTACCATCCGCTGCAACTCGGCGCACCCTTCGACGGCGAAGGTATCCCGCGCCAGCAGGTTCTTCTAGTCGATCGCGGCGTTCCGAAAAATCTCGTCTATGCTCGCAGCACTGCCAAATCCGCCGGCAAAAAGCCCACCGGCCAGGGTTTCGCGCTTCCCAACGAATATGGTGAAGCCCCGATGAACCTGGTCTTCGCTGGCGGTGATTCCTCCGTAGAAAAAATGGTCGCCTCCACAGGCCGCGGCCTGCTTGTCACCCGCCTCTGGTATATCCGTGAAGTCGATCCCTACGAAAAAGTTATGACCGGCATGACCCGCGACGGCCTTTTCCTGGTCGAAAAGGGCAAAGTTACTACCGCCGTCCGCAATTTCCGCTTTAACCAGTCCATCCTGGAGATGCTCCGCAACGTCGAGCAACTCGGTCCCGCCGTCCGCGCCACGGGTGAAGAAGCCTTCGAAATGGTGGTCCCTGCGATGAAGGTCCACGATTTTCGCTTTTCGGAAGTTACAAAGTTTTAATAATCCACAGCTTAGAATCTCCTTCCCCACAAAACCGATTTGATAAATGCAAATTCTGCGTTGTACATTCAGACGCCACCAGCTTAATAAACTTATATGTATCAACGGTGCGTGCCATCCCCGCACGATCGGCACCCCAATTGGGGCCACCCTGACCACGATGCCTGTGGCACGGGTTTTGTCGCGCGCCTCGGCGGTTCCGCTAGCCATGAGATTGTTAACATTGCACTTACAGCCTTAGAACGTCTGACCCACCGCGGTGGTGTCGACGCCGATGGCGCCAGCGGCGACGGCGCCGGCCTGCTGACCTCCCTGCCACACGAGTTTTTCCGTGCCCGTGCGCAGGAGCAGGGCATCGAATTGCCTGAAGTATTCGGGCTAGGTTTCGCATTTTTCCCCACTAGCGCAGCCGCAGACGCCCGTGCTGCGGTTGAAACCGCCACCGACACCGAGCGCCTTCGGGTTCTCGGCTGGCGCCGTGTCCCCACCAACACAAATTCACTCGGCAGCAAAGCCCTCGAAACGATGCCCGAGATCTGGCAATTCTTCGTCGCGCCTTTTCACGCGAGCCGAGGCGTCTCGCGCTTCGAGTGGAAGCTCGCACTCCTACGCAAACGTGCCGAATCGCTTCTGCCAGAGCGCTGTTATCTCTGCTCTCTCTCCTCCCAAACAGTCGTCTACAAAGGCCTACTCACGCCCTGGCAATTCCCGCAATTTTACGAAGATCTCCGCGACGCCTCGTTCGCCACAACCTTCGCCATCTTCCACCAGCGCTACTCCACAAACACGCAACCCTCCTGGGATCTTGCGCAGCCTTTCCGTTACATCGCCCACAACGGCGAAATCAACACCATCGTCTCGAATCGCCGCTGGCTCCGCGCCAAACAGCGCGAACTCCGCGCTCGCTTGACCGTCGGCTCCTGGTTCATTCCCCTGGAAGGAAAAGTCAGCGACTCCGCCAGCTTCGACAACGCCTTCGAGCTAAAGCTCCTCGAAGGCTTCGGCCCCGATGAAGCTATGCTCACCATGGTTCCACCGGCGTTTGAAAACGACCCGCTCCTCTCCCGCGACATCCGTGCAGCCCTGACCTCGCTTTCGCAGCAAAGTGAGCCTTGGGACGGCCCCGCGGCTCTGATCTTTTCCGACGGCCAATTCGTCGGCGCCAAGCTCGACCGCAACGGCCTCCGCCCGCTGCGTTATACGCTAACGCACGACGGCCTCCTGATTGCCGGCTCCGAAACTGGCCTGATCGATCTCGAAGAATCCCGCATCGCCGAACGCCAGCGCCTCGGCCCTGGTGAAATGATTCTCGCCAATCCTGCTACCGGCCTTTTCCTCCGCTGGCGCGAAATCCTGAAGCGCCTGGCCATGCATCAAGCGCGCAACGCCATGCCGCCGCCGCGGCACCTCGCGTTTTCCGCCGCGACGCACAGCGCAACCACAAGCGAACCCAAGCGGATCGCCGCTGGTGCTGGCTGGACCGAAGATCAATTCAAAACTCTGTTTTCCGCCCTAATCCACGGCAAAGAAGCCGACTGGAGCATGGGCGACGACGCGCCACCCGCTTTTCTCTCCACTCTCCCTCGAACGCTCTGGGATTACTGCAAGCAGCGTTTCGCGCAAGTCACGAATCCCCCGATCGATCCGCTACGCGAAACTCACGTCATGTCTCTCGACGTGCATCTCAAAGACGGCGTCACGCTGCCAGGTCCTCTGCTCAAAGCCGGACAGCTCGACGAACTCTCCGAATTTTTCGGCCCCGTACATCGCATGGACATGACTTTCTCTTCCGCCCTGGGAGTCCCGGGCGCGCGCTGCAGTGTTGCTCAGCTATCTTCTACCCCTCTGAGTAGCAGCGGACGCCCGGGACTCCTCCTCCTTTCCGATCGCGGCCTCAACGCGGAGAACGCCGCTCTTCCCGCGCTGCTGGCTACCGCCGCCGTCTGGAAAGCGATGGTTCGCGAGAGTCTGTGGGATGTACCGCTGATCGTCGAGTCCGCGCAAGTCTTCGACACGCATCACGTCGCGCTACTCGTCGCTGCTGGCGCCAGCGCCGTGGTTCCGTATCTTGCCGACGAGTTTGCTGAATCGCTCGAGCCCGGCGGCGCAGACCGCATGCGCATCGCCATCACTGCCGGTCTCCGAAAAGTTCTTGCCCGCATGGGCGTTTCTACTCTTGCGAGCTATCGCAACAGCCATCTCTTCGAAATCGTCGGCCTATCTGAAGATCTCTGCGCCGATTTTTTCGAAGACGCCGCCGATTATCCCGGCTCAAAAACTCTCGACGATCTTTTCGCGGATTACGTTCGCATGCACACAACGGCTTTTTCGCCCGCGTCTCCGGAACTCGCCGACGCTGGCCTATACCGCTTCCGCAAAGGCGCCGAACTTCACGCCACTTCGCCCGAAGTCGTTCGCCGCATGCACGCCCACGTCCGCGCACCCGAAGCTGGCAAATTCGCCGCTTTCGAAGAACTGTCCGAGCATCAGGGCACCGTCTTTCTCCGCGATTTGCTAGAAACCGTTCCCGGCACACCCGTGCCCGTCGAAGAAGTCGAATCCACAAATACGATTTTGCGCCGCTTCAGCACGCAGGCGATGTCTCTCGGCTCGCTAAGCCCGGAAGCCCATCGCACTCTTGCCCTGGCCATGAATTTGATCGGTGGACGCAGCAACACTGGTGAAGGCGGTGAAGATCCCAACACCTATCGCTTCGAGCCCGCAGCCGCAAATAAAATCAAGCAAGTAGCTTCCGGCCGTTTCGGCGTCACCGCGGATTACCTGGTCCACGCCGAAGAGCTCGAAATCAAAATGGCGCAAGGCTCCAAGCCTGGCGAAGGCGGCCAGCTCCCCGCGCGCAAAGTCACCGAATACATCGCGCGCATCCGCCATGCGACTCCTGGAACGCCGCTCATTTCGCCGCCTCCGCACCACGATATTTACAGCATCGAAGACCTCGCCCAGCTCATCCACGACCTCCGCGCCGTCAATCCCAGCGCGCGCATCGGCGTCAAGCTGGTGAGCGGTGCAGGTGTTGGAATTATCGCGGCAGGCGTCGCCAAAGCCGGCGCGGACGTCATCACTATCAGCGGCCACAACGGCGGCACGGGCTCATCGCCGCTCACTTCCATCAAAAACACCGGCCTACCCTGGGAAATCGGTCTTCGCGAAACGCACGACACTCTCGTCCGCGCAGGTCTCCGTTCGCGCGTCTCTCTTCGTGTCGACGGCGGCCTGAAGTTTTCGCGCGATATCATCGTCGCCGCGCTATTTGGCGCCGACGAGTTCGGTTTCGGCACCGCCTCGCTCCTAGCGATCGGCTGCGTGATGGCCCGCCAATGCCATCTCAACACCTGCCCCGTTGGCATCGCCACCCAAGACGAAAAACTCCGCACGCGCTTTAACGGTAAACCGGAAATGGTTGCAGCGTATTTCCGCTCGCTCGCCGAAGAAGTGCGCAACCGCCTCGCCCAACTCGGTGCCCATTCTCTCAGCGATCTCACTGGCTGGTACGACCGGCTCAGCGCCCGTTCCGGAATGGATCCACTGTTGATCGTTCCTATGTCTGAATCGGGCCGCGTTGCTCCCCATCAGTCCCCCGCCCTGCATGCAGCCGCGCGCGAGGACGCACTGCACCTCAGCGCCGCGTTCGAGCTTCAGACGGAATCTCAGCCCATACAGAATTCCGACCGCAGCGTTGGTGCCGGCATGAGCGGGGAACTGATGCGCCGCCGTCGTCCGGGCAGCCAGCACCGTCCGCTTGTCGAAGAAATCACCAAGGAATTCCACGGTTCGGCAGGCCAAAGCTTCGGCGCATTTCTCGCCGATGGAATCAGCTTGGCGCTTTCCGGCGAAGCCAACGACTACGTCGGCAAAGGTCTCTCCGGTGGAACCATCGCGATTTCCGCCAGCTCCGCTGCTTCTCGCCGCGGGGACGTCCTAGCGGGCAATACCGTTCTTTATGGAGCCACCTCGGGCCGGCTTTTCGTCGCAGGTCGTGCTGGCGAGCGTTTTGCAGTCCGCAATAGCGGCGCCCTCGCGGTAGTCGAAGGCGTCGGCCAGCACGGCTGCGAATACATGACCGGCGGCGTCGTCCTCGTCCTCGGCCCTCTCGGCCTCAATTTCGGCTCCGGCATGACCGGAGGGCTTTCCTACGTTCTCCGCGGCGAAGCCGACGAAGTGATACACCGCGATTTCGTCGCGCTCTCGGAAATCGATGCCCAGGAAGAAGCCTGGCTGCGCAGCGTGCTTGAAGAGCACATGCGTTTCACCGCCAGCCCGCGAGCCTCGCGTTTGCTTTCGCGCCGCGGCGTCCTTCCGTTCCTGCGGGTACAGCCCATTCATTTCCAAGGCACTCTTGAAGCCACTTGGGAGCCGTTGCTCGCACGATTGAAGCCTCGGGAAGTGATTTTTAGTCCGCCGCACAGCGTCGCGTTTACGCGAGCTCCTCTGCCAGCTTGAAAGGAGCGAGTTTCTACGGTTACTTGGCGGAGACTTTCCGCTATAATTATTGCCGAGCCTCTTGCCTATGGACTTTGACCAACTTGCCACTTTCGTCTACGTAGCCAAACTAAAGAGCTTCTCGCGCGCAGGACAAAAGGTTTTTCGTTCGCAATCCGCCGTCAGCGCCCAGATTCGCCAACTCGAACAAGCCTATCGCGCCCGTCTCCTGGACCGTTCCGCTAAATCCGTCGAGCTGACTCCTGCCGGCGAGGTCCTTTTCGAATACGCCGAGCGACTTCTCCGCCTCCGCGATGAATCCATCCAAGTCGTGGCTGATCGCGGAGACGTTGTGCAAGGCCCGCTCGTTTTCGGCGCCAACGAAGCTACCTGTCTCTATCTGCTTCCCGACATGTTCGCCGATTTTCAGCGCCGCTACCCGCAAGTCCACATCAGCATCTACCGCAATTTCAGCCACAAGATTTTGCAGCGCGTGGAAGACGGCTCCGTCGACGTCGGAATCGTTACGCTGCCCATAAAATCGCCCACGCTAAAAGTTCACCACATTTCCCGCGACCGCTTGCGTTTCATGGTCAGCACGCGCAACCCGCTGGCGCATCGTTCCAAGATCACGCTCGAAGAAGTGGCCGCGCAACCCCTGATTTTCCCGCGCACCGGTTTCACCCGCCAGGTCCTGGACAAGCTCTTCCGCCCCTACCGCGCCCGCCTCCGCGTTGCGATGGAGCTCCCCAGCATCGGCATGATCAAGCGTTTCGTTGCCGCCGACGCTGGCGTCTCCTTCATCAGTGAAAGTTTTGCGCGCGACCAGGTGAAAGCCGGCGAAGTAAAGCTCCTGAATGTTGAGGGCGTCGATCTCTGGCGCGAACTCGGTTTGGTGTACCGTCGTGATCGCAGCCTCCCGCGCGCTGCCCAAGCCCTGATCGCCGTAATCCGCGAACACAAAAAATTTCCAGACACCGCAGCCGCCGCTTCCGACTAAATTCGTAGGGACACGGCGCGTTCACGCTGAGCTCGATGGGTGGTGCCCGCTCTCGTCCGACCGCCCAATTCAAATTGCCATCTTCTCCGTCTCGTACTCAGCCCCTTCCTGTCTTTAATCTTTCCGGGCAATTTGTCTCTTGAACAGACTCTCTTCCAGGACCAACATTCCGGATAGGGAAATCCCACTCAGCGGCAGACCATCTGCCGCTTTTCTTTTTTGTGGAGTGCCTGAGCCCTCAAAAGTGAATTCCGTTCGGCTAAGAAGGGTATCAACCGCGAAATCAGGCAAAACTCCGGTGCATTGCAAGCTATTTAGAATCAACACTTACAAAAGTGTGTCAAAACAAACGACTTTAACTTTCTTTAGAATGAACACCTATGAAAAACCAGGGGGAGGGGGGTATTATTTTTAACCAGACTCGAGGGCCGGCGATATACCGCCGTAAGCCCGCGTCAACGGGCTCGCACTACTTGCTATTTACTACTCACTACCCACTACTCACTTTTCTCAGTGTACGTTGAAGTCCAAACTCGCAATCGATCTCGAAATCACATTTTCCTGTATCTGAATGAGGTCGTTGTCGGCGTAAGTCATCCCGAGCACCGTGAACACATCGGTCCCTCGAGAAATCACCACCAGCGTTCCGGACCAATCATGCCCGTCCGCCATGCCGCGGTAGTGATATTCGATGGCTGGCAACCCGCCCACCACCGTTTTCCGCTGTGAAATTCTTTTGTAGTTTTCGTAAATTTCGCTTAGCCGTTTTTCGACGGTAGCCGCTGCCGGATCCAACGCAGCCTTGCTTTCTTCGTCCCCGATCACTAGAAGAGTCGATTGGTTGAGCGTACCCAATGCGACGACCGCATTCGGCAGCGCCTTCCGCGCATCTTCCATCAACGCCCAGCTCGGCGCTTTATACATTTTGAAGCCGTGCGTGTAGTTCGTATAAAGATTGCCCTGAATGTCTTCGCGAATCGCCGGAGGTTCCGGTTCTTTTGGTGCCGCGGGCTGCGCTGCGGACGCCGCCAGCGACGGAGCCGGCGCTGCCGTGGGCGCTCCGATTGCCGGTGCCACCGCATTTGTCTTCGTACTCGTCGGAACTTCCGGTTTCACTGCTGCATTCGTAATTTTTGGAGCTGTCTTCTCGCGCTTTCCCGTTGCCGGGTCCGCGGATTTGACGCTCGCATTTGTTGCCGCTGTTGTTCCGTCTGCTGACGACGCCACGGCCGGTTCTGTCTTCGGCGCCGCATCCGTGGCAGGATCTTTCTTCGCCGCAGGCGTTTTGTCGTTTTTCGGCGTCTCGCCGGCCGGCGTGGACGGAACAATCGATGCGATCTTGTCCTTCTCTACCAGCACATACCCAAAGTCCGTTTTGACTTTGAACATGTTGTCTTCGTACGACACGATCACGCCGTAAAGCTTCTTGCCGTCTTTCAACCGAATTTCATCTGCCCGCGCGGAACTCGCTACGCCGCACAGGACCATAACCAAAGCCACCGGCAACGCCGCAGCCGATGCCATTGTGGAGAGGGAGCCGCGCATTTTGGGGACAGCCATATTTTCAGTATGGGGTCGCCCGCCTCGGCCTCGCAACCTTCACGAGCGCGGTGGTGTCCGCCGTGTTACCTCTGCCAGCAGCGCCCCGATCCGCCGTGCCAAGCGCTCCACTTCCTCAATGGACTGGCTCAACCGCGCCCGCAGCGGCTCCGGCAAGTTCGCATGCGTCTGCTGCATCGCCAAAGCCTCCGCGATCACGCGTAGCTCTTTCCGATGCCGCGGATTCAGCCGTTCCCAAAGCCGCTGCTTCGTGCTCCTGTTTCGGCCTAGCCATTCCTCACCCGTCCCCGCCGGCCGCCCCGCCTCCGGCTCCGCGGAGGTGGTCGCCGTCGTATTCGGTTTTCTTATCCGAAATAGCATTCTCTACAGCTCCGCGCCGTCGCATTTGAAATTCTCGCCACAATCATGGATCGCCAAATGTTTCGCAATCCGCCGCATGCCGGTTCTTTGAGAAATGTAGCGCAGGGCGCAGCCCTGCGGCTTTTCCCCCCACCTGTCACCTGTCGCGAGTCACCAGTCACTTTCTCAACGCCTCCATCTTTTCCCCATGGATCTGCCCGCCCACTTCCACGCGCCCCGTCACACGCATCGCCCTCGTTTCAAACACTAACCCACCATAACGGTCATAAGCATCCGGAAAAAGCACCACCTCATACAATCCGCGCTGATCTTCCAATGTCACGAACATCATATTCCGGTAATTCTTCGTCCCCACATGCCGGTAAGTCACCACCCACCCGCACAACGTCACCCGCTTCCCGCGCAATCCATCCAACTCGTCGCTCCACGCCTCGCCATTCCGCGGCAGAAAATCCAAGGGATGCCCGCTAACGCACACCTCGAGAATCTCTCGCTCGTATCGCAGCCTCTGCTCCTGCGTGTACTCCGCCGCCGGCATCCCAGCCAGCGCCGCTCCGATCGCGTCATCGCCGCCTGCATCAGCAAATAATGTTTCCGGCCCTCCGAGTGGCACAGCTATTCTTGCTTTTCCAGAGCCTCGAAGGGGCTGTGCTCTTTCTGCTTTTGTCTGAAGCAAATTCCATCGCCACAGCATGTCCGGCCGCGAAATTCCGAGCGCTTCACCATTCATTTGATCCCCCACCTCATGACACACTTCATCAAATGCCCCACACTTGATCAGTGCCTCGATCTCATCCTTCTCCACAGGTACGCGCTGCAGAAAATTTTTGAGCGAATAAAATGCCCCGCCCTCTTCCCGCGCCCGCACTATCGCCGTAATTGTCTCCACGCGCAAACCCTTCACCTGCATCAACCCGACGCGCAGCGCGCGCTTCCCATCTGTAAGCGCCTCCGCCGTGTACTCCATGCGCGAATGATTCACCGACGGCAGCCGCACTTCAATCCCCCAACGCTTCGCTTCTTCCACATACCCCGACACGTGATAAAACCCCGCCCCAGCACTGCACATCGCCGCCAGAAATTCCGCCGGATGATGCGTCTTCAAATACGCCATGCGGTACGAAATATCCGCGTACGTCGCCGCGTGCGCCTTGCAGAAACCGAATCCCGCGAATTTCTCCACCATCATCCAAGTCTCTTCGCGTTTTTGCGCGGTCAGTCCCACCATCCCCGAGGCCAACTCGAACTTTGCGCGTAGTCGTTCGAGGTCACGCCGACCGGAGAATTTCGCGGACGATCGCCGCATGATGTCAGCTTCGGCCAGCGACATCTCACCTGCCATCTGCGCGATCTGCATCACCTGCTCCTGAAAAATGCATACGCCTCGCGTATCGCCAAGAATGCCCTCGAGCGCTGGATGTGGGTATTCGATTGTTTCCTCGCCGCGCAACCGTTTTATGAACAGCTCTTTCGAGCCGTACTCCGCCGCTCCCGGCCGGATCAGCGCCAAAGCTTGCGCCACTTCCTCCAATGTCCGCGCTTTCATCATTCGCAGCAGCCCACGCATCGCCGGCGACTCGATCTGAAACACACCCATCGTTCTTCCTGCGGCAATCACGTCGCACGTCGCCGGATCGTTTTCCGGTATCGCGTCAAAATCAATTTTGCGCGCTTTCGGCCTTGGGGTTACTCCGTCTGGTGCAACGCACCACTTTTCTCCCGCATTCGTTGCATCCTTGCTTTTGTCAATGTTGTCAAATGCCAGCGACATCGTCGTGAACCCGCGCTGCCCCAGTAAATCCATCTTGATCAACCCGAGCGCTTCGATGGCGTTCATGTCGTACTGCGTTACTACAATTCCTTTCGTAGCGCGCTCCAGAGCCGTCAGCCAGGTCAGCGGCCGCGCGGAAATCACGGTTCCACAAGGATGAATCCCCATATGCCGCGGCGCGTCGTCGAGACGCAAGGCCACCTGCAGAATTGTTTTCCAGGGTTCTTCGTCGACAGGAAGGTTGCGGCATTCCGGCAAATCGCGAATTGCCTGCAAAATCTCGCGCACCGGCCGGTGCGGCAGCCGCTTCGTAAAATGATTCACTTCGCCCGGCGGCACGCCAAACACCTTTGCGATTTCACGGATGGCCAGCCGCGCGTGCATGGTCACAAAACTTCCGATCATTGCCACGTGCTCTTCGCCCCAGCGTTCGTACACGTAGCTGAGCAGTTCATCGCGCCGCGCGCCGCAAATATCGATGTCGATATCCGGACAATCGCCGCGCTGCGCGTTCAAAAACCTTTCAAAGTACAATCCCCAGCGCAGCGGGCACACACAGGAAATTCCCAGGCAATACGTCACCATCGAGCTCGCCGCCGAGCCCCGCGCCACCGCCGGAATCCCGCGCCGCTTGGCCTCTTTCACGATGTCGCGCACGAGCAAAAAATACGGCGCGAGCTTCCATTGACTGATAACTCGCAGTTCATGAGCTAATCGTGATTTCGCTTCCGGTTTCAGCCAGCCATAACGCTTGGCCAATCCTTGCAGGCTGAGTTTTGCTAAGTAAGAGCCGGGAGTATTGTTTTTCGGGACCGCAAATTCCGGCAGGATGGGCTTTCCCAATTGTAATTTCAGATCGCAACGCTCAGCAATTTGCAGCGTTGCTTGCAGCAGCTCCGGATGATCGGGGAATAAACGCTGCATTGTGTCCGCAGGTTTGAACCAGGCCTCGGCGGTGGTGATTTCCGGAGGGGCCACGGTCGTCAGCAATTGACCGGTGCGAATGGCGTTTACAGCGCGATGATGCAGATATTCCTCGGGCCGCAGAAAATGCACGTTGTTTGTCGCGACGAGAGGCACATTCAATTCGCGCCCAATGCGTTCTGCTTCCCGAAGTGTTCGACCGTCTCCTGGAGATAAGTGCTGTACTTCGATACACAGGCGATCGTCGAAAATGTCTTTCAGCTGCGAGAAATGGCTGATGGCTAGTGATTGGTGACTCGTAATTGGCAGCTGGTGACTTGCGCCGGAAAATGTGTGGCGCTGCTCATTCATAATGCATGAAGAACGGGCACGGCGTCCCGTGTCCCTACGAGTGTTTACAGCGTGCGTTGGCAAGGGACAGAGAACGATCACTCCTTTGGAATGCTTCGCCAGTTCCTCGAGCGTTACTGGACGGTCTTCGTCCTCCATGGGCCGACCATCGTTCTCACCGGGAGTTTTTCTCTTCGCCAGTTCCGTCGTTCCCAAATGTTGCAGCGTGACCAGCTGGCACAAGTTGCTATAGCCCTCCATGTCCGCCGCCAGCAGCACCATCGCAACCGAGTTTTCGCTTTCGTTATTCGCAGCGGAACGAGGAATTTCTCTTTGGTTTTGCGGCCACTGCACATCTAGCGCCACTCCGACAATCGGCTTGATTTTTGCTGCGACCGCCGCCTGATAAAACGGAACCGCCGCATACAACCCATTCGTATCCGTCAGCGCCACGGCGGGCATCTTCTGCTCGACCGCCACCGCAATCATCTCTTCCGGCGGCGCCACGCCCCGCAAAAACGAATAGTGGCTGTGACAATGCAAATGAACGAACACGTGATTGGTGACTCGCGACTGGTGGTTCGTGAACCCGTGTCGCGAACGTGGTTTTTCCACGAATCGCGAAATACGAGTCACGAGCCACGTCGTGCGAGGACGCGCCTCTTGTGTGCAAAACAACTCTGGTAGGGAACAGGGAGGGGAACTCAGCAACCTTTGGTCATTGGCTCTTTGTAGAGGCGCAACATGCTGCGCCTCTACAAACACGATGCCAAAACTCTGTAGCTCAGGCCTCAGGCCTGAAGATTTTTCTTCATCGCGATAAACACGGCGTGGAGAGGACCAGGCCGCCCGGCTTTGCCGCGTAATGTTCGCGGAGTTCGAGGCCGTTGCCGTAGAAGACGGCGTTCCAGCCGTAGCGGCCGCGGACGGAATCGAGACCGCGGTTCAGGTACCAGCGGCGGTTGGCGTCGGTGTCGAAGAGTTCGTGTTGGCGGCGGTCGGTTTCGAGATTGGTTACGTTTACACCGATCAGGCGCACGGCTACGCGGCGTGTAAATAGTTTTGCAAAAAGATCTTTGGCTTCCGCGAGTAGCTCGCGCTCGTCATTGGATGGGCGCGTCAACCGCACTGTTTGGTGCGCTGAGAAATGGTCCACGTAGCGGATGCGCAGGCCGATCGTTCGCGCTTGGCGGCCGTATTCGCGCAGCGTCGAGCCGATTCGCTCGCTTAGATATTCGATGAGGCCGCCGAGAAACTCCGTGTCGATCGTGCCGCCCTCAATCGTTGTCTCGCGCGAGACCGACTTTGGCGTCGAGGGCAGCATTACTTCGCGCCCGTCGAGTCCGCGCGCGCGCTCCCAGATTTGTCCTCCAATCACTTCGCCAAACGCAGCTTCCAGAGCGGCGCGCGGTACCAGCCGCAGCTCTCCGATCATGGCAATCCCGCGCTCCGCCAGCATACCCGCGTGAACATGCCCAATCCCGTGCAGCTTCTCGACCGGCAGCGGCGTCAAAAAGTTCTCTTCTGTTCCCGGCGCAATCATGCGAAAGCCGCGTGGCCGCTCCAGCCGCGACGCAATCGACGCCACCACTTTCGTCCGCGCCGCGCCTACGCTTACGCTCAGTCCCGTTTGTTCGAGCACGTCCGACTGCACGCGCCGCAGCGCCGCTTCATAATCCGGGTACAGCCGCTTCGTCCCCGCAAAATCCAGATAAAAATCGTCCAGCGCCGCCGTCTCGACCGCGGGCGTGTACGTCTCGAGAATGCGCCGCACGCGCTCCGCGAAATCGGCGTAGTGCTCGTACTGCCCTGGCACCACCACGGCCTTGGGGCAAATGCGCAGCGCGTCGCGCAACGTCATCGCCGTCTTCACGCCGCATATTTTTGCTTCGTAGCTCGCCGACGCCACTACGCCGCGCCCCACCAGCACCGACTTGCCGCGCAGCTTCGGATTGAGCACCTGCTCGACCGACGCAAAAAACGCGTCCACATCCACGTGCACTATATTTGGAATCGCCCTGGAGCGTGGGGCCTCGGCTCCGCGGCCTTTCTCCTCGCGTGCGTCTTCGTGAAAAGGATTGAAGGGCATTGCTACTGCAGGGAATACATTTTCGATACAAACGTCCATAACGGCTCCTATTAACCGTGACCGCACAGCGGTGAACACAAGGAAACGAACCGAGTAGAATCTCTTCGGGAGTCGAGGGATCGCTCTTTCGAGCTGACCCCTCACCCCGCTTAGGGCTCGGAATTTTCAACGGGTGGCGCCCAGTTCGTGAGAGCCAAAAAGGCAATGGAGCTGAACGCCACCCGTTTCCCGTTTCCTCTACCGCCCCGCACTATAGGCGAACAAAAAGCGAAAGTCAAGAACTTCCTGTCTTTTTTCTTTTCGCTCAATAAATAAAAACGGCTGCTTTCTACTCTCGGAAAAAAGTAGCTCCGGCCTCCGCATTTCGCTCTTGCTTCTTGACACTCACCGGCATCGGGGATACATCTCTCTGCATGAGCGCCACTTTCGTTTTCGTCCTCGCCTTCGCTATTGGCATCGTATCTGGGATGCGATCGTTGACCGCGCCCGCGGTTACGGCTTGGGCAGCGCACCGCGGCTGGCTCAATCTTGCCGGCACCCGCCTCGCGTTCATGGGCTCAACCGCCGCTGTTGCCATTTTCACTGTGCTCGCGATTGTCGAGCTCATCACAGACAAGCTACCCTCGACGCCTAGCCGCACCGCGCCCCCGGGACTTATCGCCCGCTTTGTCTGCGGCGCTCTTTCCGGGGCTTGCGTCGGCGTGTCCGCTGGACAGATTCCCGCGTACGGCGCCGTGCTCGGCGCTGCCGGTGGCATTGCAGGAGCTTTCGCCGGCTATCAGTGGCGCACCGGCCTTGTGAAGGCGCTCAAAGTTCCAGACTTCGTCATTGCCTTCCTTGAGGACGCCATCGCGATCGGCGCAGGTCTATTCATCGTTTCCCGGTACTGATATTGAATTTCTGAGGCTGCTCGCAAAATCGTGGACGTCTAATCGCGTCACTGCATCTTCTGGTCCAACTTTTCATTTGCTTCAACTCCGCATTTCCGCGACTATTTCCCCACTCCGGGCACGCCGGATGTCTCTATGGCCTTGAATCTCTTCTTCGCGCTGCTCGGCGGCTTGCTCGTTCTGGCGTTCGTTGCTAACCGCCTCGTGCGCTTCACGGGCGTGCCGGACGTCATCATCCTCATGGCCACGGGCGTGCTTATCGGCCCCGTGCTCCACTGGATCAATCCCGAAATTTTTCGAGGCGCCACGCAGGGCTTCGGCTCGCTCGCGCTGATTCTCATCCTTTTCGAAGGCGGCCTCGAGCTTAAGCTCCGCGAAATTGTCAGCCACTTCGGCGGCCTGTTTCTCGCCATATTCAGCTACATGCTCAGCGCGGTGGGAGTCGCGCCGGTCTGCCGCCACGCGCTTCATTTCGCATGGATTCCCTCGCTCCTTGTGGGAGCGGCGCTCGGTTGCATCAGTAGCTCGATCATTCTTCCTGTTCTGCAGCAAGTGAATCTACGGCGCGAAGTCAAAGTCACTCTGCTGGTCGAAGCCACGTTCGGCGACGCTCTCGCCGTCCTGGCCGTCACGACTCTTCTCGATATCGCCGCCGTTGGCAGCGCTTCTGCAAAAGTCGTCACCTGGAGTCTTTTTGCCAGCGTTATTCTTGCCGTGGCATCGGGCGTTCTTATCGGCGCTCTGTGGTCCTATCTCCTGCCACTGCTTTCCGAACAGCGCTTCTGGCATGTGCACACGTTTGGCGTTGTTTTGCTGATCTACTCGGGCGTTCACGCCGTACATGGCAATGAACTTGTCGCCGTGCTGGTCTTCGGTTTGACGCTTTCCAACTATCCGGCGGCACAACGGCGCTTCCAGCTTGGCGATGGGTCCGAGAGTGGCGACTGGTTTTCCAAGACGCCCGTCAAGCAAGAGCATGGCCGCTTGCACGCGCAGCATCACGGGCAGATGCTCACGTTTCACGGCGAACTGGCTTTTTTGATTCGTACATTTTTCTTTGTCTTGCTCGGCGCGCTCGTCGAATTCGAAGGCTTACGCAAGCACGCTGTTCTGGCGCTCGGCTGTTTTGGAGCGCTCTTGATCGCGCGCTGGCTCTCCGTGCAGACCGGGCGCTTCGCTTGGCGAGCTTTCACGTCTCACGAGCGCGAACTCATGGTCTGGTTTCTGCCTCGTGGCCTGATCACCGCGGTGCTTGGCATAGAAGTTGTGGAAGCTCGCGGCGTCGACTTCGAGTTTCTTCCATCGTTGGCGTTTGCGGTCATTCTGATCACCAATCTCGCGCTGCTCGTTGGCTCGCTACGCGCGCGCCGGCTTTTCCCGGAGGCTCAAGCAGCGGCGCCCGAGCCCGCCGTGCCGGAGATCGCTTCCTGAGCTGCAATCCCCGCCTGTGGGGCTCGCCGCGACGGTACATTTTCGTTTCGGATTAGCTGGAATTATCGCTACCCTTTGTGTGTCTAAGAGTTGTGCATCCAATTGTTGGCGGGCAAACGTAGAGCATCTGCAAGCGGAGGAATATCGATGAGCGCATCCGACCACTATCAAGCCATCGTTATCGGTTCCGGCCAGGCTGGCACGCCGCTTTGTCAGTCACTGGCAAACGCCGATCTCCGCACTGCTCTCGTGGAACGCGTCCACGTCGGAGGCACGTGCGTCAATGAGGGTTGCACTCCCACCAAGACGATGGTCGCGAGCGGGCGCGTCGCCTACCTCGCGCGCCGCGGCGCGGATTACGGCGTTCACACTGGCAGCATCACCATTGACTTGAGCCGCGTTCGGCAGCGCAAGCGCGACATCGTCAACACCTTTCGCAACGGCAACCAGTCGCGCATCGAAAAAACTCCCAATCTCGATCTTCTTTTTGGCGAAGCGAGCTTCACGGGACCGCGCTCCATTCAAGTTCAGCTCAAGGACGGTTCACGACGCACTCTTACTGCCGAGAAATTCTTCCTCAACGCTGGCTGCCGCCCTTCCGTGCCTTCTCTCGAAGGATTGCAAGGCGTTCCGTATCTCGACAGCACTTCCATCATGGAGCTCGACGCCGTTCCAGAACATCTTCTCGTTGTCGGGGGCGGCTACGTCGGCCTCGAATTTGGCCAGCTCTTTCGCCGCTTTGGCAGCCGCGTCACCATCGTTCAACGAGGTGCGCAATTGCTGCGCGGAGAAGACGCCGATGTCGCCGCGGAAGTCCTTGCTATCATGCAGCAGGACGGCATCGACGTTTTGCTCAACGCCAGAGCTAAGCGCGTCGCTAAAGAGGGCCCGCAAATCAAACTTGCCGTCAGCTCTGGCGAAGACACCGGACGCGAAAGCCGCACGCTTAGCGGTACTCACTTGCTCGTCGCTAACGGCCGCGTGCCCAACTCAGACACTCTAAACCTCGCCGCTGCAGGAATTGCCGTCGACAAGAGTGGCTTTATTCAAGTCAATGCAAAGCTCGAAACAAATGTGGCTGGAATTTACGCTCTTGGCGACATCAAGGGCGGCCCAGCGTTCACACACATTTCTTACGACGACTTCCGCATCATTCGAACTAATCTCATCGAAAAGGGAAGCGCCAGCACCGATGGCCGCCTTGTTCCCTACACCGTTTTCATCGATCCTCAGCTTGGCCGCGTTGGTCTGACCGAGGCGGAAGCCCGCGCGCAAAACCGCAATATTCGCGTCACCAAAATGCCTATGAACCATGTAGCGCGGGCGCTGGAAGTCGACGAATCGCGTGGCTTCATGAAAGCGGTCGCCGATGCCTCCACTGGGCAGATCTTGGGCGCCGCCGTCCTTGGCCTCGAAGGCGGCGAAGTGATGTCCATGATTCAGTTGGCGATGATGGGTAAGCTGACTTACACTGTTCTTCACGACGCCGTTTTCGCGCATCCCAATCTTTCCGAAGCCCTCAACAATCTTTTTATCGAATCTAATTTCGTTTCTTGACCCCACGCAAGCGCGCAGCAAGCAAGGCCTTGCAGTTCCAGGGCTGGCGCGTTCCTAGCTGGTGCCTGCCTCCAGTTCCTTGCGATTCCACTTCGCAAGGTCTGCTCCCGCCTCGTAGGTGCTTTGCAAAAACGCCAGCAGGGTTTCTCTCGGCGAGGCCGCTCGCCGCACGTCGTCGTACATCAAAATAAATTCCTTCAGCTGCGGATGATAGAACGCCTCCGCGGGGCGAACAGGGTGCTGCGCATATTTAGCTGGTTCAGGCGCGGCATACGCATAAAACGCGGCTCCTTTGACGTCACCGCCTCCCGGCCAAAACCCCGCGCTGATCACTTCGTGCGAATACGCTTCCCGCGTGATGGAGTCCGCACCCACGCGCTCCGGAGCGCGCCGCCCCGAGAAGCGCGTCGCCGCCAGATCGAAGCTGCCCCAGAAGAAATGCACCGGACTAGCCTTCCCGATGAACTCCGCGCGAAATTCCTTGAACACCACTTCGCAACTCACCAGAACGCGCCAGAAGCGGTTAGCGTATTCCGGATCGTACGAGGCGTGTTGCGTGTCCTGATCGAACGGGATCGGGTCGGGAATCTCGACCGGCATCCTCCAGATCTTAACCGCGATTCCAAGCGTCGCCAACGCACGCATGAACTCGCGATAGAAATCGGCGACGGAGCGCGGCGCCAAAGTCAGCGCGAGGATCGCTTCGTTGCTGGTTCGAATGACGAGCTTATGATGGATGAAATCGAACTGAACGTCGAAGTTTCCACCGCTGTAGGGGATGGCCGACGTGGTCAACCCGGAAGCATTCACGTACAACGGCACTCCCCACCAGTGGTTGATATTCGGGCTCAGCGCCAGCCGCACTTTGCCTACGATCTGCGTCCACATGTGGAGTGTGGCATAGGTGTCTTGCCAAGTTTCAAGAGGAAGTTCGGGCCACAGATCTCGCTCAGCGCTTGCAATACTTGCGTTCATAGTTCCTCTGCAGTGACCTAGGGGTTAAAAATCAAGCCACCACAATTCCGGGCCTATCCCCAACAATGGAGATTATATGCCTCAAATCCTCTCACTTGGCTCTGCGTAGGAAAAATCTGGCTGCTGTGGGCAGCCAATTCCGGTTGTCTCAGTTTTTGGTGATGGTTGTTGCCGCCCTTGGGAGGCTTCCTTGTTTCAACTAAAACAATTTGCGGAACGCAAAGAACAAGAATCCCGAAAGTGTCATCGCCGCTGGCAATGTCAGCACCCAGGCCAACAACAGGTTCCTTACCGTGGCCCATTGCAGCCCCGAATGATTCGCCATCATCGTTCCTGCCACGCCGGACGACAACACATGCGTTGTGCTGACCGGCATGCCTAATCCATCCGCCGCGCCAATCGTTGCCATCGCCGTAATTTCGGCTGCCGCTCCCTGCGCGTAAGTCAGATGGTTCTTGCCGATCTTCTCGCCCACCGTGACCACGATGCGCTTCCACCCAACCATCGTGCCCAGGCCCAACGCCAGCGCCACCGCTACCTTGACCCACAGCGGAATAAACCGCGTGGCCTTGTCGATATGAGTTTTGTAATTCTTCAGCACTGCGGCATCCGCCGTGGCAAGTTCCGGTTTCCCGGATTTTAGCATCAGCCGTATGGCCTCGCTCACCAGGTACATGTCATTCCGGAAGTTGCGCACCTGCGTGTGCGGCACCTTCGACAGCTCCTTGAAGATCGCCATTTCCGTTCCGACGCCGTTCACGAGCTCGCGCAACGCCAGCATCGTGTTCGGCTTGAACTCTTTGGTCCGAATATACTCCGTGACGTCCTCGCGCGGATCTCCGATGGCCGCGCTGTTTTGCACGTATTTATTCAACGTGTCCGCGGTTTGCGCTGATACAGCAATGAAGTCCTGCGACTGCTGCGCCGTCACCGCATGGTTCAACGCATACGTCGTGGGCACCGTGCCGATCAGGATCAGCATGATCAAGCCCATGCCTTTTTGTCCGTCATTCGACCCGTGGAAAAAGCTCACACCCGTGCAAGTAAACACGAGCATGGCGCGAATCCAAAACGGAGGGGGCTCGGCTCCCTTAGGCGCTTCGTAAAGCCGCTTATCCTTGATGATCGCCTTCATGAACAGAAACAGCAGTGATGCGAGTACGAACCCAAATACGGGCGAGAGCAGCAGCGACTTTCCAATCCCCATCGCCTGTGCCCAGTCCACGCCGCTTGTTCCCGTTCGCCCTTGCATCAGCTGGTTCGCAATGCCCACGCCTATAACCGACCCAATCAGCGTATGCGAACTCGAAGCCGGCAGTCCCAGCGCCCACGTGCCCAAATTCCAGAGAATCGCAGCCACAAGCAGCGCAAAAACCATCGCAAAGCCAGCGCCGCTTCCCACCTGCAAAATCAATTCTACCGGCAACAGGGAAATGATCGTGAACGCCACCACACCTGATGACGTCACCACGCCCGCGAAATTCCAGAATCCGCTCCATACCACTGCAATGTGCGGCTCCATCGAATGGGTATAAATCACGGTCGCCACAGCGTTTGCCGTGTCGTGGAATCCGTTTACGAACTCAAATCCCAGTGCTACCAGCAGCGCCGTGCCCAAAAGAATGTAGGGCAGCGCCGAACCGAGTTCCAACCCTGCCAGGTCGCGCGAAAGGCTGTAGCCAATAAAGATCACACCGAAGATCAACACCACACCGAACGCCAACATTCCGACCCTGCCGGGCTTCCTATTCAGCTTTTCTGCCAGTGCGTGCGAACCTGGGGTTGCAGATGACGGTACAGTTGTAGATGCGCTTGCGGCCATAACTCTCCTATGCACTCTCGACGTGAGAGCCAGCCCGTGGGGATCTCCGCTGGCGTGTCAGCGAGCGTTATATGGGAGATTTGTTGCGCTTGAATGAATGTTGCACTTCAGATTGTTCACATTGAGCAGATTGGGGATCGCCCAGTACTAGTAGCGGCTCTACTTCAGCAAGGCGTCTGAGGCATTGTCCTAACACACTGCGCCAATCTAAAACCCAAAGCCAGTGGGGACGCGAACAGCTACTTAGCGCGGCGATTCGACTTCTTGGCTGCCTTCCGTTGTGCCTTCGAGTATTTCTTCATCGCTTTTTGTTGTTTCCTGGACGCCTTCTTTAGCCTCTTGTTCTGCTGCTTGGCTGACTTCTTGTCGAATTCTCGGGAGTTGCTCGCATACTCCGCGACGCCGGGACTTTGCGCTCTGGCCGGTATCGACCGGGCAACGCCCAACACGACCAGAAGTATGAAAATAGCGACTCGCTTCATGTGGAACTTCTTTCTCGCCCCCCAAAACAGCGCCAGTTTACACCCGCCGGTCCCGTTCGCGAAATCGTGAAGCAGTTTAGTTAGTAGGTCCGTTTGCGGCTGTTCGACCTACGAACGACCACCGAGCGCTGCAAACCGTTCTGATAGGGTGAGGATCGGAACATGCGCATTTTTGCTAGTGGATGTCAATCGAGCTCAAAAGCCTCAAAGAGTTCGGCAGCGGTTGGTTTACTCGATCCACCTTTGCCTGCAACGGGATTACGGAGGATTCAATCGGGCTTTGCACGGCCGTTGACACCGTCTGCCAATTCTGGTCCTCGGTGGGAGGGGCGTCTTTGGATGCAAGATACCACTTCGGATAACGAATGGTCAGGCCCTCGCGCCTCACCGGCACCTTCAGTTCATGGAACTTTCCATCGGTGGAGCGCGCATCAATGTAGAAACCCAAAGAATAGAGAACGGTACCATCGGCTACGGCCTCGCGGATGGCCCCGGTGAGATCATTGATGTTGACGAAGGCCCGTCCGCCAGTTAGGTCGGCGAGCCGCTGCATGGTGTTGATGCCAGGAGGTTCGCCGGAGTCCGCAGAACTGCTCGTCTCCTGCATCTGTTTCGGCAATCCCATCTCACCCAGTGGAGTGTCGTTTTCCTGTGTTAGGGAAGAGCGCGGCAGCAACCCGCGCCCGTCCACAGAATACGCGGCGATCTGCGCAGGGCTGAGAATGGCGGCCATGGCTTCGGCCGAGAAAGGAAGATTGGCGGAGAGCCATACCAGATTCTTGCGGCCTGGAATGTTAGTCACGTGACCCGCAATGGCCTTGAGGGCGGCAAGGGTCGTCATGGCCCTCGATGTGTTCGTCAGTGCTGCCAGGTTCATCCGGTCCGCATCAATAGGCGGCGGGACACCGTCGCTCGGTTGGTCGGGCAAATGAGTCCGACCCGCCTCGACGACTTCCCGGCTAGTCCGCGACCGCGCATCGTAGTTCTGGACGATGGCCAACAGTTGACTTCGGTCGCTAGTGAAGTCGCACAGCACGTGTAGGGTGTCGCTCAAACCATACAGGGCCACGCGGTCCTGCGCACCGAGGTTTTTGAGGTATTCCAGCAGATGCGCCTTGGCATTGGCCAGAGCGTGATCCTCCATCCAGAGAGGCGTGTCCTCGTAAATCGTCGGCGCGGAACCATACAACGTATTTAGGTTGTCGAGCAGGACTATGGTGACGCTTCTCGGAGTGGCGGCGCCGTATTTGGGAAGATCGGAGAACGTGTTTTGCGGCAACGGCAGTGCAGGCTGCGGCACAGACTGACTGGATTCGATCGAGAAAACACTGATTTTCTGGGGTTTCCCTCGATCAAGGACAACGAAATCGTCCTTCGTCAAATCCGCGACCGCGCCTTTCTTGTCACGGGCGATGACACCTACCTGCACCGGCCGCGTGGAAATGCTAATCGCAGGAGACTGCGGCGTGTTTTGGGCCGAAGCGGCAATCCCCGCCAGCGCAAATGTAAGTAATGCAGGCGCAGTTGATATGCGGGCCACAAAGTGTACGATACGCCGCACGTGGCACGTTGTCGTCCATTGCGAACGGGCGATAAGATGACGTTCAGAATATGTATCCGGGTCCCAACTCCCGATGACGCGGTAACCGGAAATCGATCACTACCGCAACTTAGTGTTCGGACTCCAGCAGGCCGCGGTACTTCAACATGGGCTCGACGCTCGGGTCTTTGCCGCGCCAGGCTGCATACATTGTTGCCAGGTCCTCCGTATTGCCGCGCGAGAGCACCATCTGCCGGAAGCGGTCACCGTTGGCGCGGGTCAGGCCGCCATTATCCTCAAACCATTGGAACGCATCGTCATCGAGCATCTCCGCCCATAGATAGGCGTAGTAGCCTGCGGAATAATCCAGGGCCCAGATGTGGCTGAAATAGCTGGAGCGGTAGCGCGGCGGCACAGCGGTAATCAGCAAATGCATCTTCTCCAGCGCCTGTTTCTCGAACACGTCCGGCTGCTGGAGAGGTGCACTGGCGGGAAGCATGTGCCACTGCATGTCGAGCTCGGCGGCAGCGACCAATTCCGTCAGCATATATCCCTGATTGAAGGTCGCCGCTTTTCGGATCTTGGCGACCAGCTCGGCGGGCATGGGCTCATTCGTTTTGTAGTGCTTCGCGAAATGGTTGAACACGACGGGGTAGAGCGCCCAATGCTCGTTGAATTGGGAAGGGAACTCGACGAAGTCTCGCGCCGTTGCAGCGCCGGACAGGCTGGGATACTCGGTGTTCGCGAACATGCCGTGCAGTGCATGGCCAAACTCGTGGAACATGGTGGTCACGTCAGTAAAGCTGATGAGCGCAGGCTCGCCCGGCGCAGGCTTCGGCAGATTGGCGACGTTGTAGACCACCGGCAACGTCCTCAGGAGCTTGGACTGGTTCGCGAAGACATCCATCCAGGCGCCGCCGTTCTTGTTGTCGCGCTTGAAATAGTCACAATAGAAAAGCGCCAGCGGTTTGCCGTCCGCATCCGAGACTTCAAAGACGCGAACGTCCGCTTGATAGACCGGGATGTCCTTGCGCTCCTTGAAAGTTATTCCGTAGAGCTGATGAGCGGCGTAGAAGACGCCGTTTTCGAGCACATTGTTCAGCTCGAAATACGGCTTGACGTCTGCGTCATTCAAATCGTACTTCGCCTTGCGGACCTGTTCGGCGTAGAAGTCCCAGTCCCAGGGCTGGAGTTTGAAGCCGCCCTTCTGCGCGTCGATGACATCCTGAATATCCTTGCCCTCACGCGCTGCTCGAGCCGTTGCACCCGGCACCAGAGCATCCATGAACTTCAGGGCGGCTTCCGGATTTTTGGCCATCTGGTCGCCCAGCTTCCACGCTGCGTGGTTGGGATAGCCAAGCAGTTGTGCGCGCCGCGCACGCAGTTGGGCCAGATGCGAGATGAGGTCGCGCGTATCGCTGGCATCGCCGCGCTCGGCGCGGTTCCAGGATTTTTCGAAGATGGCTTCGCGTGTCGCGGGGACACTGAGCGAGCCAAGCACTGGCTGCTGCGTCGTGTTCTGAAGCGGAAGCACATAGCCTTCTTGCTTGCGCGCTTGGGCGGCCTGTGCGGCTGCGGCGAGTTGCGAGTCGCTCATGCCGGCAAGCGCATTCTTGTCCCTTGTCGCAAACGCTCCGTTTTTCGTTGCTTCCAGGAGCTTTGTCGAAAAGTCGTTCGCACGCGTCGCGATTTCCTCGTTCAGCTTCTTCAACTCGGTTTTGTCCGCGTCTGAAAGGTTTGCTCCAGCGCGGACGAACCCGTCGTAGGTGACCTGGAGCTGCCGCAGTGACTCCGCATCGAGCTTGAGCGATTCGCGCTGCTTATAGACGGCAGCCACGCGCGCAAAAAGCGTTGCGTTCAGGCTGATGGCATCCTGGTGCGCCGCTAGCTTCGGTGCCTCCTCGGCTTGCACCTTTTGCAGCACGGGATTGGTATTCGCAGCGGTGACCGCGCCGAAGGCGGCCAGCGCTCGTTGCAAAAGCTGCCCGGTCTTCTCCATGGCCACGAGCGTATTCTCGTACGTCGGCGGCGCCGGATTGTCTGCAATCGCTTGTATCTCGGCGAGTTCCTCGGCCATGCCCGCCTCGATGGCAGGCTGATAATCTTCATCCTTGATCTTGTCGAAAGGAGGCGCGTGGAACGGCAGCGTACTTGGCGCATAAAACGGGTTCGACGGCCCGAACTTCCCATCGCCGGCCGCGGCAGGTGTGTAGATGGCGCCCAGCGCCATGGCACCGGATGCAATAAAAGCAGTCATATATTTCAGCATAACCTTCCCAGGGCGTGATGGCATGGCGCGCACTCGTACCGGCAGCCCACGCGTACTAATTGTAAGAGAATACCCGCGTGCGCCACAAGAATTCGCGAGCGTGGATATAAGGTTCGGTTTGCCGTTACTGCATTGATCAAAGGGAACTGCCCTACTTGATCTGCTGGTCTGCAGACAATGCCTGGTTAATGCTCTTTAGTGTCTGGAATCCGTCTTGGACGACCGTTGTCTTGATATTGTCCTTTGTCACGACAATGGGTTTCAACAGGATGGCGGGTACATCTGCCTTGCCGTTGTTTATTGTCCTGTTCGCGCGTGTCTTTTCGCCCTTCGCTAGGAGAACCGCTTCCTCGGCGGCGACTGCTGCTTCATTTGTTATAGGTTTGTAGACGGTCATGCTTTGCACGCCCTGGGCAACGCAGATGATCGCCGCCAAGTCCGCGTCTTGTCCGGAAACCAACACTTTGCCGGCGAGATTATGTTCGCGGAGAGCCTGAATCGCGCCTCCCGCCAATCCGTCATTGGAAGCGACAACAGCAGCGATGTTGCCCTGAGAGGAATCAATGCCCTTCAGCATAAAAAGGTACGCCTCGGAAGGCAGCCAGTCTTTGGTATACGCATCAGCGATTACCTTGATATCGCCGCGATCGATATATGGCTGTAGAACTTTCATCTGTGCGTCGTGCAGAGTTTTCGCACCTTCATCACGCGGAGAACCCGCGATTAGCACATAATTCCCTTTGGGCGCATGTTTTGCGAGGAATTCCGCTTGCATCCAGCCGGTCTCAAGGCGGTCAAAACTCACGTATAGATCGACATCGCTGTTCTGGACCAGTCGATCGTAACTGATAACCTTAATATTGGCGGACCTCGCGGCGTCCACCATCCGGCTGGCTTTTGTGGTATCGCGGGGCATTAAAACCAGCACTTTGATGCCGGCCTTGATCATCTCCTGTATTTGTTGGAACTGACGATCATCGTCTCCGCCGGCGTCGCGAGAGATCACCTCGGCCCCTAGCTGCTTAGCTCGCGCCTCAAAGGAATTCAGGTCCGTCTGCCAGCGCTCGCCCTTCATGTCTTCCATAGAAAAACCTATCTTTAGTTTGTTCCCGTCTTGCGCCCGCACAAGTCGTCCGCTAAGGACGACAACCAATAGGGTGGACAGAACCGTCAGCCTGCATAGCGCATTCTTCAAGATATCTTCCTCCATATTTATACCGACCATGGCGTTGCCTGCCGAAATTCAACGATGCTCACCAGGATGTTGTGTTCTGCAAAGAGTCGAGCAACGCCGGCCTTGCTTATACCGACTTGCGACGAGAACAACGCGGTCGCTATCACGCGGCCGCGTCTGGCTGTTTGGACGTAGTCAGTATCTTGCCGACTCGGCAGGTAAGCAACTGTCCGACGCTAAACGGTCAACTCTGGGTACATTTGAATGAATAAGTCGCGTATTCGGAACCCAACCCACCGCCCGAAGGTTGGCCTACTCGTGCAGGACGACGCTAAGGAGAGAGGTGTTGATTTGCAGGCTGCCGTTGTACTTGATGAAGCCCAATTTTCTGAACTTGTTCATGAAAAAATTGACACGCGAGCGCGTTGTACCGACCATTTCCGCCAGCATTTCCTGCGATACTTTGGGGAGCAATCCGTGGGGCTGGTCCTCTCTGCCGTAACGCGCGAGCAATAGGAGTGTGCGGGCCAGCCGCTTCTCGCTGGAGTTAAAGAGCTGATCGACAAGGTCCTCCTCGATTCGAATGTTCCGCGCCAGCATGAACCTGATGAACCGGTCGGAGAGATCATGCTCCTCGTGCAGCACCTTGAACATTTCAGTCTTCTCGATGACGAGCACAGTGGTGGGCGTAATCGCGGTAGCCGTTCCAATGCGAACGGACTGGCCTGCCAGGCAGCCTTCACCAAAAAAGTCGCCCGGTCCTAGAATCGCCACGACCGCTTCTTTGCCGACTTCATTGACGACGGTGAGCTTCACGCCACCGCTCTGCAAATACATTACGCTCTCGGCGACGGCACCTTGAGCATAGACGACCTCTGCGCGCTTAAATTCCTTAACTTTTCTCGCCACACCGGCGGAATCGAGAAAAGCCTGGGCGTCGAAAGCATGCTTCGCCCTTGGTTTTGTTTTGGTTTTGTTCTTCCGGGAAGCTGTGGATGCCCGCATAAAAACAGCACCAGCTTACATATAGCCCAATCATTTAATTCTAGTCAAGTCTTGTTCTTACTCAATTGCCACCGCCCAGGCTTGAGTCATTTGCTTCGCCCAATCGTGTCGCCAGTCGAGCGTTGCTACTTCTTCGAAAGCTCGCCCTTGAAACGACTTTCAACAACTTCACGACTCAGCGGATTTCCCGCTTTGGTCAATACGATCGAATACACGACCTCACTACCTGCAATCTGCGCGGTGATAAATGCCCCGTCTTCCGGCAGTTCCTGGTAGATGAATTTCACTTTTCTGCCGTCTGCAATCGTTTTGATCCACTCTTCGTCTGGCATTTTCGCACCTCTTCGGGCGAGGTCAGCGTGTCGCAAGTATACGCGGTTAGGTATCACAAATCGCGCATGGAGGATCAAAACTCTGACCGCTTAGGGGCGCGTCAATCAAAACGCCATGAATTCCAGCAGCTGAAGCGCGGAGCGGTTTCTCTCACGCCGGGTTGGCTATGATTTTCGCGGTTGGCGTCTTGCTTGCGGCTGCGACGGTGATTTCGACGTGAGCACCTTTTTTGAGTTTCACTTCATCGCCATTTTGGTCCGTCAGCGTATTTTCGATGCGGAGATTTCGATATCGGCGGGCGGCTCCGTCAACAGCAATCTGCGCCTTTTCCGGCTGTTTCAGGCCTCGAGACGGGATGATTTTGGCGACCTTTCCTGGCAGGATGGTACTTGTCCGTTCTGGAATTCGGCCTGTATCCAGATTCCGTTTCATTATTCTTGCGGATTTGGCCATCCGCGGTCTCGCCATTTCTCTTTTAACGCTGGCGCGTGTCGCGTCCAGAAGTTCTTTTTTGGGTCGCTTGTTCCGCATACCCTCATCCTAGCGCGTGGAGAGGACCCATACAGCCCCATTTCGCACAGTTGCGAATATATGTTGTCGATTCTCGCCCGTAACGCCAGATTCAGATGAGCAAGATCGACGGTTGCGTTCAGCGTGGATAGCCAGGTTGCCGGCTAGAGAAGTGCTACTCGCGCGCGGCGTTCTCCGAGAAAGTCTTCCACTAACTCCAGGTATTGGCACTAACGAAATGAAATAGCCCTACAAGGTTCGGAGTTCCTCGATCTTCTGTAGGTCCCGACGGAGCGGACCTGTCCCTATTCGCACAGACGCACAACTCCCAACGAGCTAATCTGTTTCTGGATCCTGATTCTCCGGGGTCTTCAGCTCCAGCTGTCCTCGAGTCAAAGATGGAAATCCTGACCAAATTCCGAGTCGGAGCGCTCTTGATCGTGCTCGCGGCTTCGTCCGCGCTCTTCGCTCAAAATAAGGGTTCGGATAAACCTCAGAATCAGCCCATCGCCCTGGACGCGCGTCAGATCGTGACTCAATCCCTTGTGGCGGCTGAACTCAGTTGGCAGGCGCGTAACGCGTACATCTACATGGAGCGTGATGAGGATCGGCGGTTGGACTCTGCCGGGCAAGTGCAATCGCAAAATGTCGACGTCACCAAAATGACTCTCGTCAACGGCATCCGGTTTGAGGAGCTGATCGAGCACAACGGTCAGCTGCCCTCAGCCGACGATCAGAAGAAACGCGTCGTGGATATCGAGAAACTGAAGCACGAAACGACGGCGGAGCGGGCTGAGCGGCTCCGCAAGGACCAGGAAAACAGATCTTTTCTCCACGTCCTCCTCGATGCCTTCGACTTCCGTCTCGTCGGCGAAGTAATCGTAGATGGCAGGCCAACCTATGTGCTTGAGGCCACGCCGCATCCTGGCTATCACGCAAGTGGCAAGTACGGCAAGCTGCTCGCAAGGGTGCAGGGCAAGCTTTGGGTCGACAAGCAGGACTTCGGCTGGGTGAAAGTCGACGGTGAAGTAACGCAATCGTTTTCGATGGGTTTGTTCGTGGCCCGCGTGCAGCGCGGCTCCCACATCCTCCTCGAGCAGATCTCTCTAGGTGACGCAGTCTGGGTACCGAAACGCCTCGAAGTGCGAGCCAGCGCCAGAATTCTTTTCCTAAAGAGCCTCGAACTCGACAGGATCCTCACTTATTCGGACTATCACCCGTCCGCAGATGGCCCCTACTCCGTGAAAAAATAGCGGCGTCCTGACAAGCGATGGGGCGAGTAGCGCTGAGGAGTACGATGTGAGGAGCGTGTAGTGCAGCTTGGTGCCCCAAACAACCAGGACACCGCTCAGAACACCCGCCCGAGTTGGAAGAACCATTTGTGATGGCCGGTGTCGCCTACGCTTCCTCCTACAAACAGCGGACCAATCACCGTTTCCGCGAGGATGCCTGCGGCAACATCATTCGGGAATTTGCTTTCGTTTGTAGCGCCGTACATTTTTGCGAATTCGTAAGATCCAATTACAAATACTCTTTTCCCCACCAGCGGCGGCAATATCCACAAGTCGTGCAAATAGCCTGCCCGGAATAAGTAGTATTGATTGCCTTGCAGCTCGTTCAACCCGTAAGCGCTGAGAGTCAACGGCCCGCCAAGGAAGAATTGTGGAATTCCCGTGCTATTAAATCCAAACGTCGTCCCTCCCTGGCCGTCCACGAACACTGATCCCAGTGCCGAGACAGGCTGAAAATATTCAATATTTGCCTGGAGAGAAGGAAAAGCGCTGGTTGCGCCGGGACTCGTATCAAACCACCGAAAGGTTGTTTCAGAGCGCACGCCGCTCCGCGGAATCACGGGGCTGTCCGTGTGATCGAAGATGTAATGCAGTTTCGATGCGCCCGTCCGCCCGCTCACCGAATTGAATACCGGCGTGCCCAGCCGCAGATTTGTGTCGAGATAACCCACCTCGTAGCCGACACGCAATTCACTGAAGCGGTTGAATCCGTAGCCCACGTCGATACCAATGTCGGCCTGGCCCCATTTGTAATCCGACAGCGGATTGCCCTTCTCGTAGATTTGAAATACCCGAGTGCTTGCCGCGCCGTGCGGCGCAAAGAACCACTTGCTCACCGGCGTGAAAGGCCGGTAGAGCTCGCTTCCCACCCCGTACGTATTCCCAAACAGAAAATCCGTGCGCCACTCGGAGCGGAATCCCGCAACATCCAAATACGTCAGCCGCGCGCCCATGGTGAAGCTCACTTCTTCGCTCTCCGATCCATCCACTTCAAATGCTGGCTGAATCGTGGGTGGCGCATAATTTTTTTCGCCCACCTGAACGAGCAGCCCTTGTTGCCCGTCGCGTTCCATAATCCGGTAGCCCACCGCGTCATACCGGCCCACGCCCGTGAGTCGCGTCAGCGCGCGGTCGAGCTTGTCCGTGTCCAGCGGCTTGCCCGCCAGCGGTTGCAGGTAGTGTTCGATGTTTTCCTTCTGCTGCGCGGTGTCCGCTCCATCCACTTTGATAAATTGCGGCACGGGCGCTAGCGTTTTTTTCCGTGCCGCGCGATCGCGGACGTACTCCTGCCATTCCGCATCGCCGAGCGCGAATTTTTCCAGCAATGGCGACTTTCCATCGGCAGTCTCGTAACCCTTTTGCATGATCGATTCGTTCTTTTTGTAATCCGTCGAGCTGTATCCAGCAAGAGGTACGCTGACCACGGCGTCTGCGCGCGCAAGGCCACGCACTTCGCTTTCCGCAACCACCACTCGGACAGATTGTTGCAGCACGGTGAAGAGAGACCTGATGTCCGCCGCTTCCACCGGCTTCGTATCTAAATGCACGGCAATCACAATGTCCGCGCCCATCTGCTTCACGACGTCGGTCGGCAGGTTGTTCACCAGCCCGCCATCCACCAGCACGCGGTCCTTGTCGACCACCGGCGCGAACGCCCCCGGAATCGACATTGTCGAGCGCAACGCTAGCGCGAGCGAGCCTTGCTCAAATACCACTTGTTTCCCGCTCACCAGATCCGTAGCCACACACCGGAACGGCGTCGGCAGCGTTTCGAACGATCCCAATTTGTAATAAGGCAGCGCAATTCGGTCGATCAACAATCCGATCTGGTGCCCCGAATTCAACCCGGGCGGAAGCGACAAGCCATTCCGCAGCCCAAGAATGAAAGCGTTCGGAAATGCCCGCTGATCTTCCTTGCGTCGAAAAGAAAGGTCTTCGTAAGGCGTCGCGTCGCCGAGCATTTCGTTCCAATCGACTCCCTCGATCAATTTCTTCATTTCGGCCGGACTCATTCCCGTTGCGTAGAAACCTCCTACCAAACCGCCCATGCTCGTCCCCGCAACTTCGTCCACCGGAATGTGGTGCTCCTCGAACCACTCGAGCACGCCGATGTGCGCCAGTCCGAGCGCCCCGCCGCCTTCCAACGCCACGCCAATGCGCGGCCGCCCTTTCGGCCGTTCCTGTGCGCCCGGCACTGGCGCGGCATTCGGCGGCTGCGCTTCTTGCGCGGCGGCCAAGCAGGGAATCACCAACAGAAGGAGATAGGAAAAAGCGCGCGGCATGATCGCCTCCTCGGAATCGTTTCCGGCAGAAATGATGCTGGAAACGATCCCGAGTTTGTATGAGCGCGCAGATTCGAGCAAGCGGCGATCTTCTATTTCTTCAATCTGTTCACTTACTCTTTTCTTCCAGGTGGACCGTAGATTTAATGGTTCCTTTTTCCCGCGCGATTTTTAGCAATTCGGGATAGAACTGGACGAAGGAATGTTCGACGCCAGCGTTCTGGTCGTGGCAGTTCCAGCAAGCATTTTTGCCCGGAGTCAGCGCGCTCGCCGTCTTCGCGGAGTTGTTGAAACCGAAATAGGCCCACTTATCCGCAAACCGGGACTCATCTTTTACCTCGACATCCAAGCCCACCAGCGATTCCTGGTAGCTTCCTTTCTGATTGATCGAGCCGTGGGAGGCTGAGCCGTAAATTTCCAGCACGAACATGGTTTTGTCTGGCCACGTTCCCTTGGCTTGGAAAAAGTCATAAGCCTCGGGAGCGACGAATACGTTGGTAAAGGCAGGCGCGCCATTGCCTCCCGCATCCGGGTTATAGCTCATGCCGAAACCGGAGGAGACATACACCCAGCGACGATAGCCCTCCGGCCGAACGAGCTTGCCCTCCGAATTGAACTGCGCGACGGTTGGCGGTCCCGGAATTGCCGCAAGAGTGGGCGGTGTGTGATTTGCGCCTATCGCAACTGCTCCTGCGAACAAGCCCGCGAGTATGAGAACAAAAGTCTTTCGCATCTTATGCCTCCGCAAGAAACTCCGAGCCCATGAGCTCCTCGACGAAACTGCCCATCGTGCTCTCTATCGATGATCGGCATACTATACCGACAGACGATATAGTAGCTAGACGCCCTCGCGCTCCCTCTGTTTCTAGCTTTTTCTTTTGGTCCCTTTCGGGAAGAGGGTGAAGCCGTTCCCGGACAGGGACAAGCGGTCAGGTGGCGAGTTTGCGCCGCGAGTACTTTGGTTCTCTTGGCGCAACCGTAGCCGGACTATAGGGTTAGTGGGTAGAGGGGGAACTACCTTCCTGCTCGGCCAGCAACGCTCGCTACCAATTGCTGGGCCGCTGAAAGCACGAAACTTAGACGCGAGAACGAACATCCAACATTTGGGGCAGAAGAGTAAGGAGTAAGTCATGCCAAGTATCGCCAACCCTCCCGGGGGCAACCCGGTGTCTGATGCCCACTCCTCAAAAACAAGTACGCTCGTCCTGATCTTCCGAATCGTTCGCTGGACGGTCTATGCCTGCGCACTTATCGTATTGATTCTATTGCTACATAAGCCTGCGCCGCCAGCGGTGTCGACCACCCCGGAAGCCGCCGCCAGGGCGGAGCAGAAGTTCCAGGATGTCCAGCAAGCTGTTGCACAAGGCCAGCCCGCCACACTTCGCATGAGCGAAACTGAGCTGAACTCGTATTTGGTGTCGCATCTGGTTCTTCCAGCAGCCAACGCCAACGTCCCGAACGGAACGCCGAATGCCTCTCCCAACGAGCCGGGTCTGGGGGCGCCAAACGGCGACCAGCCCACTATGGACGATGTCGAGCAAATGCGCTCAAACGTCAAGGACGTAAAGGTCCAGTTGGTCGACGACCATGTGCGAGCCTATGTAGTTTTCGATGTCCACGGCAAGGACGTAACGCTGCAACTCGTGGGCAAGCTGGGCGCGGACAACGGTTTTCTGAAGTTTGAGCCGGTTAGCGGCCAGATCGGCTCTTTGCCCATCCCCCAAGCCACGCTGGAAGCGGCTGTTCGCAAGATGATGGAGTCGCCAGAAAACCGTGAAAAGCTGAAGCTGCCGTCGGACATCTCGAATCTGAAGATTGAGAACGGAGAAGTGGTCGCGCAGTACCAGTGAGCGGCCGACGTACTTCCTAGGAATCTTCCCCGCGCGCCTTTGCGCTACATTGGGTTCGCCTCAGCACAAGCGGGAAAGAGGTTCCTAACAGACAGCAAGAGAAGTGATCCTCCCCCCGCGAACTGCGAACCTTGCCCGTGCCCGCACAATCTATTCATAGCGCAGCGCGACCATAGGGTCGACGCGCATGGCGCGGCGCGCGGGGATGTATCCGGCAAGAGCAGCCACCGCCGCCAGAACGAACGCAACGGCGGTAAGCGTAGCAGGATCATTGGCCGAGACGTTGAAGAGCATGTGGCCAAGCAGGTGCGAGGCCGCGAGTGCGGAGGGAAGTCCCACGGTGAGGCCGGCGAACGTCAGAAGCAAAGTTTCGCGCAAGACCATGCGCAGAATTGTGTTGCGCGAAGCGCCGAGAGCTACGCGGATGCCGATCTCGTTCGTGCGGCGCGACACTGAGTAGGAAATCACGCCAAAAATCCCCGTAGCCGCAAGCACCAGCGCCATAACTGCGAAGAGGCCGAGCAAGAACATGCGAAATCTGGGTGCCGCGACAGAAGCCTGGATAACACCCGGCATCATTGCGACATCGGTCACGGGAAGATCTTTATCTATTTTGTGTACTTCTTGGCGAATGGCGGCTGCTACACTCAAGGTGCTCAAAGTGCTCTTTACCACCAGATTCGCGCCCCAAAAAGGGGCCTGGGCAAATGGAACGTACATCATCGCCCCAGGATCCTGACCTAACGCAACGTCGCGCACATCACCGACGATTCCGATGATTTCCCGCATGGCTCCCCCACTCCCCCGTGGATAACCAAAGGTAATTTGCTTTCCCAGGGGGTTTTGATTTGGGAAATAAAGCCGCGCCATTGCTTGGCTGATAATCGAAACGCGGGGAGCGGATGAGACATCGTGCAGATTGAAGACTCGTCCGGCCAGCAGCGGAATCCCCACGACGCGAAAATAATCGGGACTAACCGAAACATAGCTCGCAATCCTAGATGCTCCCTCAGACGAAGCCGGGTTACCGACGATATCGAACGGCAGCTTGACGTTTTGGTCTACGATCGGCCTGGGAACAACCACTGCCGAATCCTGCAATCCAGGGTCTGATTGGATTCGCGCAAGCAATTCTTCGGAAAATGCGGCCCACTGCTGCGGCGTGGAATACTGAAATTGTGGAAGCGAGATATCCGCCTTTACGAGGTGCTGGGCGTCAAACCCCGGACTGACCGAGCTGAGCCTGGCAAAGCTGCGCAACAGCAAACCCGCTGTCACCAGCAAAACCATGGCGAGCGAAATTTCCGCGACAGCCAGGAAACTGCGCGCGCGGCGGCGGTTGCGGCTTTCGCCGGAGCGAGGGCCTTCGCGAAGGGTGTTCTGTATATCCGCATTGGCCGCGAACATGGCGGGAACCAAACCAAAAGCCACGCCTGCGATAGCGGAAAGGAGAAGCGCAAAACCCAAGACAAAATAGTCGACGCGAATGGGGTTCATCTGCGGCAAACTCGACGGCAGCAGCGAGCTCAAGGCTTGAACGCCCCAGTAGGAGAGAGCTATTCCTCCAGTTCCTCCAAGCAGACCGAGTACCGCGGTCTCACTGAGCAACTGGCGGATGATTCGGACTCGCCCGGCGCCCAGCGCTGTCCGAACAGCTATCTCTTTCGAGCGGGAGGTCGCGCGGGAAAGAAGTAAATTGGCGATATTGGCGCAAGCGATCAACAGCACCAGGCCTACGGCGCCCAGGAGCACCAGCAGCTCGGTTCTTACTTCTCCCACAATTTCTTTCTGCAGCGGCACAAGGCGGACTGTCCAACCACTGTTCTCCGCCGGAAATTCCCCGGCCAGCCTCCCGCTGATGGCGTCCATTTCCGCCTGAGCCTGCACCACAGAAACGCCTGCCTTCAGCCGCCCTAGGGCTGGGAGAAGGTGCACTCCTCGCTTAGGCATGAAGGTGCTAAAGACAGGGTCCTGAACGAGCGGGATCCAGACTTCCTGCTTGGTGTTGAAAAAAGGAGTGCGAAAAGCGGCGGGTATGATTCCAATCACGGTGAACGGACGTTTGTCCAGGTCAATTGAAGTTCCTATGATCTTGAGATCTGCACCGAACCGGCCCCGCCACAGATCCTCACTCACGAGAACCACGGGCGCAGCACCCTGTTTGCCGTCCTGGGGGAAAAAGATGCGTCCCGCCAGTGGCTTAACATCCAGAAGTGCAAAGAGCTCCGGAGTTACTACGGACGTGTTTACAACGGAAGGCTCGCCGCGGCCGGTCAGGGTGAGCTGGTGCGCTACAATTCCCGCAAGCTCGCTAAAAACATGATTCTGCGACCGCCATTCTTCGAAATTCGGATACGAGCAGCCCGTCTCCGCTATACCCAGTTCCGTGTTTGCCTGAAACGCGGTGAACAACTGATCGGGATTCGTAAAAGGCAGCGGCTTCAGCAGCACCGCATAAACGACGCTGAAAATAGCCGTATTAGCGCCGATACCGAGAGCAAGCGTGAGGACCGCAACGGTGGTAAAGCCGAGATTCTTGCGTAGCATGCGTAATGCGTAGCGCGTGTCCTGCAAAAATGTTTCGAGCATGGGTAAGCCGTGGAGTTCACGGTTGGTTTCTCTAAGTTGCGCGAGTCCTCCCAAGCGAACGCGAGCGGCGTGCCTGGCTTCTTCTGGTCCCATGCCTCTCCGGATGTTTTCGTTCGTGAGCATGTCGAGATGGGTATCAAGTTCATGCTCGAATTCTTGATCAACGTCACGGGGCGAAAGCCACGCGAGAGTTCGGGAACTGAGCGCTTTTATCCAGGTATACATCGGATTAGCCTCGCTCCGCCGTGCCCAGCACGCGGCCAATCACGTTGGACATGCGCTCCCAATTCTGCGCTTCTGTATTGAGCTGCTTACGTCCGGCTCTAGTGATGGAATAGAACTTGGCTTTTCTGTTGTTGTCCGACGTGCCCCAGGCGCCCGAAATCCAGCCTCTCTGCGTCAGCCGCACGAGAGACGCGTAGATTGTGCCCTGATTGATTTGCAGGGCATCTTCGCTGATCTGTTCGATGCGTCGAGCGATCCCGTAACCATGCAACGGCCCCATGGTTTCGAGGGTCTTCAAGACCATCAAATCGAGGGTGCCCTGGAGGATTTCTGATTTTTGACTGGCCATGCGGCCTCCTGTGGCGTGTCCACAGGAGTATCACCGAGGCCCTGTGGGATGTCAACAGGAAAATGTTTTTCATCGCGCGCTCTTCTCTGCGTCATGAGGAGGGCGAGGGGGAGCGGTGCGAGCGAATCCAGAACCGCCAAACAAGCCTTTGCAGCAGCAAAAACGCAATGGTGGCGCCACCGAACGCGTACCCAATCGGATCGCTTAAGGTGAACGCGAAGGCAAGCAGCGTGGTGACGAAGCCCCATTGAAAGGCTTGGTCCCAGAGAGCCTGACGCCAGCGCGGCAGCTGGCCGTCGTCCTCGAACCGCGGGCGAAGCGAAGGTAGCAGGCACGGAACGCGCCGCTCGTAAAGGCGAAAATGCTCGCCGAACTCCTGCTCAAGGCGGAGCTCTTCGCGCCCAACTAGCCGAAGAAGCAAGATGGTTTCACCCAGAAGCATAACCGGAAATCCGAGAACGCTCTGAAAAGTACCCAAGGCAAGCAGTAGAAAAAAATAGGAAAGGTAATGAGGGTTGCGGACATAACGAAATGGGCCAGCGATAGAGAAGGCTGTGCGGTCCCGGTTAGCGGGCAATGGCCGGTAAGCGGTGGACCATGCCAGGAGAATCGCGCCGCCTGCCGCCACGAGCGCAGCAGCGGCGTACAGAATGCGCACGGGCGTGTCCCTCTGGGCAACTCCCTGATTCCAAGGAACCAGGGCGTACAGGACATTGAGGTTGTCAACGTTGTAGAACGAATAGGCCAGAACATAGACGAGTAGAATCATCCAGAAACGATAACGGTATTCAAACTCGGATGCGATCATGCGGCGTCTCCTGTCTACTGTTAAGAAGACGCAGGAGCACAACGTAATATTTCAGGCGATTGGTCTTAGGGAATCGCCTGGAGAGCGGCGGGGATGTTGAAGGTGCCGTCGACCAGTTCGACGAAGTTTCGTTCTTCGCGCAGGATGAAACGTTTTGTTTGCGCTGTGGCGAAGTTTTCGCGGCCTTCCGGATCCGCTTTCAGGCGTGCGCGGTATGCCTCGTAGGAAGCCAAGCTGTCGAAAGCAATCAGGCCCCACGCGATGTCATTCGTTCCTTCATGTGGCAGAAAATAGCGGACGAGATGCCCGCCGCATCGGGGAATGATGCGGCCCCAATTCTCGGCATACTTTTTGAAGACGTCTCGCTGGAAGGGATCGATCTGGTAGCGGATCACGCATAAGATCTCCACAGGTAGTCCTTTCATGGGCGGGCTGGCAAATGCTTCGCAGCCAACAGTGAGCGCGGCCGCCATGGCGACTATGCCGCCGATAGCTTCGCGGCGGCTCATGTGGTCGGTGGGAGGCTTGGGTGGCCGCATATTGGGCAGTATGGAGCTTGTAAAACAGGAACACTTCGCTTAGCATCAAACTGTGGATGTCGAGGAACGCGCGGACCGCTCGGTCTCCCGAATTGCCTCTGCCATCGGTGAGCCGGCCCGAGCGCGCATGCTCTACTGCCTGCTCGACGGCCGCGTGCGAACGAGCACAGAGCTTGCAATGGTCGCCGAGGTAACGCCGTCGACGGCCAGCGTGCACCTGCAGCGGCTGAATACGCAGCGATTGGTCGCGGTGCTCGCCCAAGGAAAACATCGCTATTACAGTCTCGCAGGGGCCAGTGTGGCCGCGGCGCTGGAAGCCTTGAGCCTGCTGGCCGGCGGAACGCACGACACTTTCGAGCCGAGCACGCCGAACGGCTTGCGCGCAGCACGGACTTGCTACGATCACATCGCGGGCACGCTAGGCGTCGCGCTACACGACCGCTGCAAAGCGCTGGGCTGGCTGTCAGGTGGGTCAAGCACCGATAACGCTTACGAATTGACACGACGCGGAACCAAGGCATTCGAAGCTCTTGGTATGGATCTCGAGGCAATGCGGACGCTGCGGCGTCGTTTCGCATATGCGTGTGTGGACTGGAGCGAGCGGCGGCCACGGCCGTCGGCGCGGCCTTGCTAGAAGTCGCGATGAAACGAAAATGGGTGATCCAGGAACTCGACAGCCGCGCTTTGGCCGTCACCAAAGCTGGCTGGCGCGAAATGCGGACTCGCTTTGGCCTTCCCGCTTGAAGTTTTTTCAGCTCGCAGAGCGGCCTACCGGCTACCACTCCCGAAGAATATGCGCGTCATCTCGCAGTCGGCGGTCGAGCGTTAATGATTGAAAGCCGTGATAATCGTCTTGGCACCCTGCCACGCGCTGGATATTAGGCCTTACGCAACGTAAGTTTTCATCCCTACTCGCGATTCGTTCAGCCCCCCCGCATAATCTAAACAACGTGCAGGCCCAGCCATCCTGGAGCCATTTCGGAGAGGCCCTCAACGACAATGATCATTCATCCTGTTCTTGGTCTCTTGCTGATAGACCTGCTGCTCTTCCTGACAGCGGTCTTCGTGTTTGACAAATCCGTCCATCGCTGGGAATCGCTCTTGTTGAGTGCTCTCTTTTTCGCTTCCGGCATGCCTGCGCTGATTTATCAGGTGGTTTGGCAAAGGGTGCTCTTCGCCATCTACGGCGTCAATGTCGAATCCGTTGCTGTGGTCGTGAGTGCGTTCATGTTGGGCCTGGGGCTTGGCAGCCTTCTCGGCGGCCGTTTGTCGGCGCGGTTTCCGCGCCACGGGATTCTGCTATTTGGCGCTTGCGAAATGGGCGTAGCCGTTTTCGGTATTCTCTCCCTGCGGATTTTTCATTGGGCTGCTTCCTTCACCGCTGGCTCCGGTCTGCTTCACGTGATCCTGTTCAGCCTGCTTCTGCTGCTGCTGCCCACCATGTTCATGGGCGCAACACTTCCACTCCTGGTGGAACATCTCGTCGGGCGTTCCGGCCGAGTCGGCCTCTCGGTCTCGAGACTCTATTTTGTGAATACGCTCGGTTCGGCGGTGGCGTGTTACTTCTGTGCGCAGTTTCTTCTACGAGACTTCGGCCTCTCAGGCTCTGTCAGAATCGCGGCGCTTCTCAACGTGATCGTTGGGCTAACGGCGTTTGTTTACGGCCGAAGCCGCCGGGCGACAACGCTGCAGCACACCACTGGCGGCCAGGCGATCGCCCAGTTCGCGCCGGCCATTTCTCTGCCCATGGCCATGCTCCTTGCCGCACTCTCCGGCTGCATCTCGCTTGGTTTTGAAATTGCCTGGTTCCGCGTTTTCTCGATTGCATCGATGGACAGAGCGCCCGCGTTTTCTCTATTGCTGGCAACCTTTCTTGCGGGCGTCGCCGCTGGAGCGTATCTCGCCGAGCATTTTACTCACGATGCGAGTCCAAAACGCGTACTTCATGTAATTGGCGTGATGATGATAGTTGCCGGGGCGATTTCCTGTTACCTGCCTCCGCTGGTCGCTTCTCTGATGGGCCGGAAAATCCCTTATCTTTCGAGCGTCCCTCTCTTCTTCCTGACTGCGGCGCTCATAGGCGCGGTCATGCCCCTGCTGTGTCAATTGTCCGTAAACCCCGGCGAGCAAGCTGGGCGGGGCGTGAGCTTGATCTATGTGTCTAACATCGCTGGAGCCGTCGTGGGCAGCCTCGGGATCGGCTTCGTACTTATGCAGTATTTCAGCTTGCGCCAGATTGCATTGCTGCTGGGAGTCTCCGCCATTGCGACCGGCCTGCTCATAGTGAGCCAGCAAGAATTGCGCTTCGGCTGGCCGCCTCTCTGGGCTGCGTCTCTGGGCCTCGCCGCTTTGGCCTTGGTCGTCGTTGCCCCGCGCCAGTATGCTCTTTTGTATGAAAAACTCGCGTTTGGCGGAAGGTATCAAGAAATGGGCGAATTCGCTCACATCGTGGAAAACCGCAACGGCGTCATCTGCACTACTTCCCTGGGCGCCCTCTTTGGCGGTTCCGTCTACGACGGTTACTTCCGCATTGATCCACAGAACGATGCCAACGGTACCGTTCGTGCATTTTTTGTGAGCGCCGTTCATCCGGCCCCCAAACGCATGCTTATGATCGGACTCGCTTCGGGCTCGTGGGGGCAGATTTTCGTAAATAATCCGAATGTGGAATCAGTGGAGGTCGTCGAAATCAATCCAGGATACCTGCAACTGATCTCCAAGTATCCGATTGTGCGGTCGCTCCTGGAGAACCCCAAGTTGCACCTGCACATCGACGATGGCCGCCGCTGGCTCATTGCTCATCCCGAAGCGCGCTACGATTTCATCGTCGCGAACACCACCTATCACTGGCGCGATCACAGCACTAACTTACTCTCGGCGGAATTCCTCCAGATGATTCGCCAGCACTTGAATCCAGGCGGCATTTATTATTTCAACTCGACTGGCTCGTTCGAATCGATGGCCACTGCTCTTCGTGAGTTCCCCTACGGGCTGCGAGTTGTCAACTTACTGATGGTCAGTGATTCGCCCATTGTGGTGGACAGAGCACGGTGGGAGAGCGACCTGCGGGAATTCCGAATCGATGGCCGGCCCTTATTCCCTCAGGATGACGCAGGCGCTCAAAAAGCGTTCGCAAAATTCCTCTCGCTGGCGGATTCCCTCAAGGCCCCCGCCACCTACGTTGGGCTGGAAACTTCCGCGACTCTGCGGCCTCGCCTGAAACGCTACTCCACAATCACTGACGACAATATGGGCGCTGAATGGGGTCCCGACGAATTCATCGCCTGGCATGATGTGCCGTAAGCCGCGCCATTCTTACTTATCGTGCTGCCCCGGAACTCCAAATTCTATGGCGTGATCTAATTAGGCACTCTTCAGTGAACGTAGAAGCCCGTTTTGGAGAGAACCACGTAGTCGCGGCCTTTTTTTCCGAACGAGGAAGTCAGCCGAACATCGAGCTTATGTGGTTTGCCAAGAGCTGCGCTGGCGTTCGTGTAATAGCCCAGCGTATAGCGCGTCTTGATGCGCTGGATAAGCGCGCGAAAAACGGGATCCAGATGTGGGATGTCTTGGACGTCGAAGAGTTCACCGCCAGTTTGGTCCATCACTTTGCGAATATTGACCAGGCCGGGAATCATGCTGGCGGCCAAGAGCGTTTGCGGCGGATTGTAGCCGGGGATTTTGAGGTTGTAGAGGGCCGCATCCGCGGCGATGGCTTCTGTGACGATGTCGTGTGTGCCCTGTCCGCCGGCGTCCGTGCCAACGTCGTCGCTGATCAGAATGATCACGCGGCGGCCCTTGGGCGGCAATTTAAGCAGATTCTCAGAGGCGATGAAGATTCCGTCATTGATATTGGTGGCGCCACCGGCGTGAAAAGTATTGATCTCCTCGGCGATCTTACTTTTGTCCTTCGTGAAAGGAACGCGCAATTGGGCTTGGGTGGAAAAGGTAAAGAGCGCGACCTCGTCGTCGGGTTTGAGCGCGGCGAGAGCGGTGGTTGCGGCGTCACGCAGCGGGCCGAGAAATGGGCCAATCGAATCGCTGAGATCCAAGACTAGAGCGACCTCGAGAGGCAATTCGTCACGGCTGAAGACATCCAGTTTTTGGACTACACCATCTTCGCGAACTTCAAAGTCCTCTTTTTTCAGGTCAGCCATGATTTGGCCGGACTTGCTCTTCACCGTCGCGTCAAGCAATACCAGGTTCACACCCACGCGAATGATGCCTTGCGGCTGCTCCTGGGCGCGAGCGGGGATTCGGAAGACAGACGCAAGGGAAATGAGCAGCGCGCAGGTGCGGCCCATGTTCCGGCAGAGTTTGGACATTGCCATTGCTCTATTGTACGCGAGACCAGCCACCGCTTAGCTCCAGGCGATGGAGAGTTCGGAATAGCCTTTGCCATCTTCGATCGGTACGGAGAAGTGGATGGCCACGTCCTTGGCGCCGGAAATCTCTAGGGCTTTTTTGAAGAATCCGACGATCGCGAATCCCATGATGCGGTGCTGTTTTTCAAAACCGGTATACTTGACGATGGCTCTGCCGTGGCCGTGCAACTGAACCTCGATGGGGACACCCTGAAAATACGTGGCGTGAACGGCGGCGATGCGCTTGATGACGAATTCTGGCGAACCTAGTTTTACAAAGGCCTTGTAGATTCCACGAAGCTGCCTTTCGATCACCGCTTCCGAACCGCGCGTGACCATCTCTTCGTTTCCATCCGCGAGGACCTTGATTTCTATTTCGAGGAAGCGCGTAAAGAGATCGAGGGAGTACCAGGTGGAGGAGAAGATTTCGCCCTCCAAGACTTTTCGAGTTTCGTCGTCGAGAAGGCCGAGGATTTTTTGAAAAGCAGCGTCGCCGGCGCGCGATTTGATCTGCTCGATGGTTTCCTTGATTGCGGATCCCTTGATCTGCACCATTCAGGCGCTCCTCGGAGGGCGAGCCTTGTCGTGCGACTCTCTTCTGACCTTACTATGTTTCATGTCGGAACAACGAAGCGCTTGTCTTAATCGGAACGGAGGGTTAGTTCCTGCGCAAGTGCACCGCGCACAGTAATACCGTCAGCCACAGCGCGCGAGTGGATGACCCGTCTGCGTCCGGCTCCGCCACTATGCCCAATTGCCACCGGCCAGTTCGAGTTCAACCGACACGGGCGAGCCTGCGGATCGATAGGGCAGTCAGGAGCAGCGTCACGCCAACTAGGGCCGTGATATGGATTGCGGATTTGCCGTAAGCAGGCATACCAAGCGCGGCCAAGACCAATTGCTGCAAATGATAGGTTGGCCACAGCGGCGAGATGGCGCGAAGAAATTTCGGCAGCGGGTAGAACAGGCCGGAGACGTGCATCATCGGCACGTAGATGAGATTCACAAACGCGATGGCTGCCTTGCCGGAGGCGCGCGTTCCGATAAACAATCCGATAGCGCAGAAGGGCAGAGAGCCGAGGATATTGATTGCCGTGACGTTTGCACACTCCGCGAAGGTCAGCGGCAAATGGCCTAGAAGCAGAGCTGCCGGAATCATCGTCGCCATCACAATGAACGCGAAGAGCATCGTCATGAGCAATTTTGCCAGCAGGTAAGACCCGGCTGGCGCCGGCAGTGCGCGTTTGAGCGTGAGTAGACCTTGTTCGCGTTCCGTAGCGATGGTGGCGCCGAAGCCGAACATTCCCGGTCCCATCACGCCGAAGACGGCGAACGCCGTGAAAAGGAATTTTCCCGCGGCGGGGTCATTTCGAACGGCGTCCCCGAAGAGCACCACTCCGAACAGCAGATACAATGCGGCAGGAAGGACCAGGAAGGGTATCGAGAAGCCAAGCACACGAAACATGCGCAAGGATTCGAATCGGGCTTCTGCGAGATAGGCGCCCAACAGCCGGCCAGTAGACATCACCCTGGCGAGAGACGAGCCGTCAAAGCTGTCGAACGGCTTGGAGTTTTCGATCGGCGTGGCATCCATCATGCGGCCTCCTGTGTGAGTTCTGTGAAAGCTTCGGCGAGCCCTGCGCGGCGAACTTCCAGTTCTTGCAGATTCGAATCAGCAGCAAGCAGTCGCCGCACGACCGCTTCCGAATTGCTCGTGCTGATTTGCAGGCGCTGCTGATCGCGCGTGACGCTCTCGACCTCCGGCCACGCCGCGATTTGATCGGCGGCGAGCGCGGTCGAACAAGTGATGTGCTTGCGAACCACGAGGGCGAGGATTTCGTTGACAGTGCCCGAGGCAATGAGACGGCCTTTGTTCAGTACGGCTACACGGTTGGAGAGCGATTCGGCTTCTTCGAGATAGTGAGTGGTGAGCACGATGGAAGATCCGTTGCGAACCAGTTGACGCAGCGTGGCCCACATCGTTTCGCGCGCGCGAACGTCTAGTCCGACGCTAGGCTCATCAAGAAAGAGAAGTTTTGGTCGACCGCAAACCGCCATCGTGAACTGCACCTGCCGCTTTTGGCCAGCGGAGAGCTTTCCATACGGGCGAGGCCCGAGAGACGAGGTGTTCGTCAGCTCCATAGCCCCGGCGGGTGTAAACGGTTGGGGATAGTAGCTGGCCACAAGAGCGATATGTTCACGAACGCGAAGCTCAGGTGCGAGCGTGACTTCCTGCATCATAACCCCGACCTTGCGCCGCGGCTCGACACGGAATGGAGACAGGCCAAAGAGGCGCGCAGTGCCCACGTCGGGCTTAAGAAGACCGAGCAGCAACGAAATAGCAGTGGACTTGCCGGCGCCATTCGGCCCGAGTAGGGATAAGAGTTCGCCCGGCCGCACTTGCAAATCGAGACCGTCGAGAGCCACGGTCTTTCCGAATCGTTTTTTCGCGCTCGAAAGCTCAGCCCAGAATTCGTTGCTCATGATTTTTCCTCCCAACTTTCCAAAGCTTTCTCAAGCGCGCGATGGCGACGTGCTGTCGCGGCGTGTGCAAGACCGTCGGACCACCTGGTAACCGCCCCACAAAAAAAGAACAACAACACTGGCCACGCCCGCTGTGAAGTAGGATTGCAAGACGTTTTGAATGGCATCGCCGTCCGTCAGCAACTCCAGAAGCAAGAAAAGCGCTTTCATAAAACTCGATCCTTTCGAACGTGCAATCCCGCTAAAAAGCAGCCGATGACGACTCCCCGCGCGTGCGGCGAATCAGTCGCCGCAGGTGAGGAACGCTGTACCACGCGTAAACAATCGCGCTGATGCCCGCATACATCCACAGCCACGGCCCGAGAATTCCCCAGCGGATCAGGCCATTGAAGTTGTCAACGAGTTGCTCGTAGTGCGGGGTGCTTTGGATTCCGTCCGTAAGCACCACCAAGATTGGGCTCTTGAACATTAGCCAGTACAAGATCGGCACAGCCGCGCCATTGATGAGCATCCTCATCACGGGCACCACCCAAGTCCACGTCGGGTGGAAGAGGCTCACAACTCTCTGAGAGATGGAGGCCAGCACAAGAAGAAGTATTGGCACGTAAAACCTGTGCCACGTCGAAGCGAGCTTCAAGTAGGCAGCGCCTGAGCCCAGAATCAACTGCGGAAAGTGCGGCACCGCCAGCCACCAAACGGCCACCGCAGCCCACATGATTAAACCAACTAGCGAATACCAGCGACTAATGGGCAACATGGGAGCTAGTTCCGCAGGCGGGTAATACCAGGGTTGCGGAAACTTGCGCCGAATGAGATTCAGAATCGTGAAAACCACCGTAAGACAAATAATCTGCGCCAAAACTGGAACGAGGAAAGCGTCCACCGTGATTGCTACGTGAATCAGCAGCGATACGACGATTACCGCCGCTATCGTGAGCGTCAGATTGAAAGACAACATCATCAAATACATCGGAAAAAGCTCAGGACCGATCAGCTCCCATCCTAGAGACAGGCTGCGACGGTCTTGGCGGTAACGGCGCGCTACGGTCATCGGGTCGCCGTGCTGCTTGAAGAAAGCCATCATTTCTTCGTCGTTGAAGGGGCGGCCCAGTGCGGATTGTTGCTCTTCTATCTGTGAACGAAGATCGTCCGAGAGTTCTTTGATGATGTCGGCGCTTTGCGCTCGCGGCAGGCAGCGCTTCACGGCCCGCAGATAGCTTTCGAGAATGTCCATCACGCGCTCCTAAAGAATCCCATTCAAAGAGGAATTCATGCTCTTCCACTCGGCGAGCAGCTGCTTGAAGATAGTTTTGCCATCTTCGGAAAGCCGGTAAAACCGCTTGTTGCGCTTGTCTTCTTCGCGCCATTCGCTCACCAGGAGACCCTGGGTTTCTAGGCGGCGCAGCAATGGGTACAAAGTGCCTTCATCGATGGGCATGCCGTGGTCAGTCAGAGCCTTGCGGAGGGTGTAGCCGTATTGCTCCGCCTGGAGAGACGCCATGACGGCGAGGATGAGAGAGCCGCGGCGCAGCTCGAGACGGAGGTTTTCGAAGAGGTCGTGTTGGTTGTTACCGGGTGACATATAGTGTGCTATACACACTGTATGATACACAGTATAACGTGTCAAGTGTTTTTGTCGCTCTTTTCGACAATCCCGTTTTCTAAGGGTATGGGAGGCTCTACGAGCCCCTCGAGATCCGGCGGTAGGAGGCCCCGCACTTATATAGCTTGTCTTTGGTGATCTCTACCACCCAGGCGATTTGGGCGGGCACGTAGATGGCATTGCCGCCAGGTGAGTAGGGAACAGCGACCTCAATGTCAGTCCCCTGAAAATACTTCTTACGGCTCTTGAAACACAGGCCGCCCTTGGACATGTCTTCGCAAGTCACAAGGTCGTCGGTAAAACCCGAACGGCGGATGGAGGCTTTATAACTAACCTTGGTGCGAGGGTGTTTGCGACGGTTGTCCAGGGGCGCAGCATGTTTCCGATCTCCTGGCGACGCATACGCCGAGGTGCTCTGCGCGCTAGGGGAAGGTTGCAGAATTGAGGGAGTCTCCGTGCTTGGCGAAGCCTGGGGGCTCCAGGGAGCTTGCGCGTTCCCAATGCGCGTCGCTTCCGTCGACGAGGAAGCCTTGGCGAATGGCCCAGCCGCTACAAGAATGGGCTGCTCTTCGGGGGCTTCCGAAGCACGCTTCCAAAGCGTCGAATCTCCGCACTGTTTGCAATAGCGGACGATGCCCTCATTGATGAGGAAAACATCGGATTCGACGTCGCTCTGCTCCACGGCCTCGCGTTCTTTGCAATTGCCGCATTCAAGGAGCATGCGGCGGGCTTCCTTTTCCCTTTCAGAGACGGGGGCAAAGTCGATGCCCCAAAAGTCGATGTTGGAAGGATCCACAAAAGCCACGCCGTAGGTGTAAATCTCGCCCTCGGAACCGATACGGCCGACAACGCGAACGAGAGCTTCTTTGTTGGTATCGAGATAACGAATGATGATCTCTTGCTCGGCGGAGAGCTTATAAGTGGAAATGATCCCGGCGCCGTGGCGGCTGAGCAGGACGGTCTTGGTCATTTCCGAGAAGCCTTTGCCATCCATATCGCTTCCGGTCAGAAGGATAGCAACCTCTTTCGGAATGCGACTGCTGCGGCGCAGGTGTTCGAAGGACACGTTATGCACTCATTGAGGGAAGTAGTGCTTAAGGAAAGGTTAACCGGAAGTGTGCCAGTCCGGCGCAGAAATTGGGGCTATGGTTCCTCCGGTGCAACGGGAGACGGGGGAACTCTCCGCCAATCGGGTTCAGTATCCATCGAAATGACCTGAACGAACGTCGGAGTGGGATGAAACGCAACGAGGGAGCAATTCACTACTCTTTGGGCTCCAACTCCACATGAAAGGAGTTGTGCGTGGCTCAGAGCTTCCGGGGTGCGCGGAGAGATGACACTACCTTCCATCCAAGAAGTGCTCGATCAGGAATTCCACCAGCTGGAAACATCCCGCAACCTGCGGCTTGGTGAAAACCCGCAACGACCCGTAGCCCAAAAGAGCCTGATTGGTATGGCGTTTTCAGGCGGCGGGATTCGCAGCGCGACATTCAACCTGGGTGTGCTGCAAGCGCTGGCGCGAAAGAGGTTGTTGCGATCGATAGATTACGTTTCCACGGTCTCGGGCGGCGGCTATATCGGCGGCTGGCTGATGGGATGGATGCACCACCAAGGCATCGGCATCCAGGAGATCGAGAAGCGATTGTCCACGCCGCCGAGGATGCCCCAAGAGGCCAGCGACCCGCCCGAAGTTCATTTCTTGCGCGATTACAGCAACTATCTCACCCCGCGGAAGGGATTACTGCGAGCGGATTTCTTGGCTTTTGCCTCGAGCTATCTACGAAATACGCTTCTGAATCAAATCATCCTGGTGCTGGCACTTCTCGCGTTGCTGCTCGTGCCCAGGTCCATTGTATTTCTAATGCACGTTCTCGAAGACCTCGAGCAATGGGCACAAACAGGGCCTGACTACGCGCTGCAACCCTATATGAGATCGGAATATTTCGCGCTTGCGCTGGGACTTTCCTTGGGGCTTGTTGCTGTGATTTTCATGGGGCTGAATCTCGAAACGGTGGACCCTCACGAAGGAAAAAGAGATCCGTGGTACGCAAATTCCTGGGCGGTCCATGCATTCATCATCGCTCCATTGCTGGTGTCTTCCGCGCTCTTCACCTATGGTTGCGGCCTGTTCCTGACGGACTGGGGAATCCTCGCCCACCCGAGATATCGTGCCCCGCTGATGGGACTGGGCCTCTATTTCAGCATGTGGACGGGAGCCTGCCTTGTAAGGCGAATAGTTCATTTCAAAAAGAGTCGCAGGAGCAGCAGCGGGCCGGTCAGCGGGCTGGTCATGGTTACCGCGGCGGTGACCGGTATCCTAATTGGGTATCTCTTTGTTCCTTTTGGCCGCCTCCTAATTCCCCCTGACACGTCGCAGCAACTTACCTACAGCAACTGGCATAACCTGACCTTTGGGGCGCCCGTCTCCATCGTCATCATGTTGATTGCGGGCATTATTCATATCGGCTTGATGGGACGCGGCATGAGCGATGCCCACCGCGAGTGGTGGGGGCGGTTGGGCGGATGGCTGCTTCTTTTTGCGTTTTTGTGGCTCGGCCTTTTCTTGATTTCGATTTACTTTCCGCGGGAGTTAGGGAGGCTGTTTGCTTGGGAGCAACGCGGCGGCCATCACACGACGTTTAGCGCCGTGCTGATGTGGATCCTGTCTACGGCCTACGGCGTGTTTTTTGGCAAAAGCGAGAAAACAGGCAAATGGAATCCGGACGCCCCGCTGACGAAAAAGATCCTGGCCGTGGCTGCAAAACTGACGCCCTACATTTTTATCCTGGGGCTGCTGCTGGGGCTCTCGATCTTCGCTTCATTCGCGGCAAACTGGGCCAAAAGTCTGGTTTGGCCCACGCTCGCGATGCCCAGCGATCTGGATTTCGATATCCGAGTTCCTCTGCTAGGCCTGGTATTTTTTGCTGCGTCTTTGTTCGTCTCGTGGCGGGTGGACATCAACGAATTCTCCATCCACTACCTCTACCGCAACCGATTGGTGCGTTGTTATCTGGGAGCAACGGTGCCAAGACGGAATGCGCAGCCGTTCACCGGATTTTCGGAAGCGGACAATTTCCCTCTTGGCGAACTAAAGATTCCTATTGGTTCAATTGATCCGAAAGACGGGCGTCCGCTGCCGATTTTGAATACCAGCTTGAACGTGGTGCGTGGCAAGGAACTCGCTCTGCAGACGCGCAAAGCGCGTGCGTTTGCTCTGACGCCGATTCATGGAGGATTTACGCGGCCACTTCAAGACACGCGAGATTGGGACGCCGCTTATGCGCCCACCGAGAAGCTCGCCTGCAAGCTGCCGGGATTCAAACACGGTGTGACCATGGGAACGGCCGTGGCGATTTCGGGCGCAGCAGCAAGCCCGAATATGGGTTCGTATTCCGATCCCGGGTTGGGGTTCCTGATGACGCTGTTCGATGTCCGGCTTGGCTGGTGGATTGGAAATCCGCGCGGCGAAGGCTGGAAGAACGGGAGTCCGCGGATTGGATTCGCTTGCCTGCTGCAGGAACTTTTGGGATCGACGAACGACGACAGCAAGTACGTCTATCTATCCGACGGCGGGCATTTTGAAAATCTGGCCGTTTATGAACTGGTGAGGCGGAGGTGCAAACTAATCATTGCTAGCGATGCTTCCTGCGATTCAGAGTACGCCTTCGGAGATCTGCACAACGCGATCGAACGATGCCGAACCGATTTCGGCGCGGAGATCGTTTTGGAGGGGCTCGGAGAGATTAAGCCTAAACCGTGCTCCGATGATCCCGCGGCATGCAGGTCCGAAGCACACTTTGCGGTTGGAAAGATCCGATACAACCCGGATGCTCCCGAAGAAGACGGAACGATTATTTATTTGAAGCCGGCGCTGGTCGAGGGCGACCCGGACGACGTTTTGGCTTACGCCAAGAAGGACAAATCTTTTCCGCATGACACGACAGCGAACCAGTGGTTCGACGAAGACCACTTTGAAAGCTATCGCGCGCTCGGCTTCGCGTGTGCCACCGCGGCAAGCGAAGAAATTGCTGCGGCGATACACCGCACGCTGGGCTAGATTTCCTCTAATTCCAAACGCAGAAATGGCACTCCTAGCGTGAGGCAGTCACGATCCGCCAACTGATGAGGACGCCGCTGGCCGCGAAAGCAGTTACTCGTGGCGCAGAGCGACGAGAGGATCGATGCGCGTGGCACGGCGCGCGGGAATCCAGCAAGCGAAGAGAGCAATCCCTGTAAGCAAAACGACCACGACCGTAAACGTGACCGGGTCGCTGGGTTTGATGCCCACAATGAGGCCGCTCATCAAGCGCGTGCCAGCCAGCGCAATAACCAGGCCGAGGGCCAGGCCGATGCTGACCACGCCTAGCCCCTGGCGCAAGACCATTTTCAAAATATCGCGAGGAGATGCGCCCATGGCTATGCGAATGCCGATCTCCTGCGTGCGCTGAGCGGCGGCATAAGAGACCACGCTATAAATTCCAACGACGGCGAGAATCAGGCCAAGGAAACCCATGACCGCCGTTATTTGCGCGCCGAAACGGAAGAAGAAAAAGCCGTTTGCGCCTTGCAGGGATTGCGTCATCGTTTGCACTTGCGTGATCGGAACGTCCGGGGCGAGTTCGTGAATTTGCGACTCAAGTTGCAAGGCCAGCGTTTGCGGAGGCACGGAAGTGCGGACGTGGATAGTGCGGATGGACATGTAGCTTTGCTCGAAAGGCACATAGAAGTAGGGTTGCGGATCTTCGGTAACGTCCTGGTATTTGCCGTCTTGGACGATGCCGACGACTTCAATGAAGGGGCCTCTCGGGCCCTTGATGCTGAAGCGCCGGCCGAGGGCGTCCTCGCTGGGCCAGAGCTTCTTTGCCATATTTTGATTAATGACGGCAACCAGAGGGGCCTTTTCGCTGTCGGCGTCCACGAACTTCCGGCCGCGCAACAAGGGAATCTGGAGAGTGTCGAAATATCCCGTAGTCACCATGTTGTAGTTAATGTCGGGCGGTTGTTGGCCCGGTTCGAGAGGTTGATTTTCAACGGTTAGCCGGTCGCCCGTGCTGATTAGGCTCATAGGAGTGGTAAACGCCTGAGCCACGGATTCAACGCCGGGCAGAGCGCGAATCCGGCTGTCCAAGTCCCGGTACACGATCCGGCCGCGGGGTTCCTTGTATCCGATCTGCGCGACATCCACGGAGAGATTAAGAACATGATCGGGATTGAAGCCGAGATTAATCTTTTGAGCCTTATTTAAGCTGCGGACGAACAGACCGGCGACTATGAGTAGCACCAGAGAACCCGCCACTTGTGCCACCACCAAAGTATTTCTTGCCAGTTGACGGCGCGGACCAGACGAGGAGCCGCGGCCTCCTTCATGGAGAACTGTGATCACATTGGTACGACCGGCGCGCAAGGCCGGCATAATGCCGACGATTAAACCGGTCAGCAGCACGGCTGCAAGTGCAAACAGATAGACAGTTGTGTCGGGATGAAAATCAAACTCGATGGGGAGTTCGGAGCCAAGACGGAGCGAGCCGAGGATTCCCGCCGCCCAAGACCCTAGAAACAGACCTCCGCCACCACCAAGAAAGGCGAGCAGAAGACTTTCAGTGAGGTATTGCAGTACGAGACGGCCATGGCCAGCGCCAAGAGCCGCGCGAATCGCCATTTCACGCTGGCGCACGGTAGCTCGCACCAAGAGAACATTAGCGATATTGAAACACGCGACGAGCATGACAAGCCCGGCTAAACCCATGAAAGCCATGGCGGCAACAGGAATAGGGTTTTCTGGGTCGGGTTCCGGCCTGGCGAGTTTCTCCGGGTAAAGGTGTACGGTGATGCCTTTCTCCGTGTCCGGATGCTCATCGGAAATGCGCTGGGCCAAAACGTTGAGCGATGCCTGGGCTTGCTTGATCGTTACGCCGGGCTTCAACCTTCCCATCAGCGTGAGGCTGCGAGAGACCCTGCTTGTCCAACTCTTTTCAACAGGATTGTCCGGATCTTCGGCCATTTCCGCGCTGAAAGGAATAAAAGCGTCCATGTCGAGGGCTGAGTAGGTTCCCTTAAATTCTTTGGGCGCCACGCCGATGATTGTGAATGGGTGTTGATTGATCTCGACTTTTTTGCCGACCACGTCCGGATCGCCAGTGAATCTCTTGCGCCAGTAGGAATATCCCAGAACCATGACGGGGTCGCTGCCGGGAGCGCGGCCTTCGGTTGGAAGGATGAGACGTCCATAGGCTGGCTTAACTCCAAGGGAAGAAAAGTAGTTACTGGAGACGCGGCTCATGACGCAGTGGTCGGCTCTTTGGTCCACGGCGAGTTCTGCGAGTGACACGCGGAAAGCGAGAATATCGCTGAAAGAGTCGGCGTGGTCGCGCAGGTCTTCGAAGTCGGGGTAGGAGAAATGACGATTTCCGGGAAGCGAGGATTGCTGCAGGGCGAGAACAGTGATTTGTTCGGGATCAGGGACGGGAAGGGGGCGGAGCAGGAAACCGTTGACGACACTAAAGAGCGTGGTGTTGACGGCCATGCCGAGGGCGAGTGTGACAATGCCGATGATGGCGAAGCCGGGGTTCTTTAATAGCGTGCGGAAGGCGTACTGGATGTCTTTCCAAAAGTTGAGCATTATGGCGGACTCCATTCAGGGATGCGGAGAATGATACGCATCCCAGCTGCCTGAAAGTAGATGCCTTTAAGTCATTGCAGAAATGACGTTTAAGGCTGAGCTCAGGGAGACACTCTGCCGAGCAACTGTTCGATTATGGGATTCTCCATCTCAGTTGTGAACAAGGTAGCTTTGGGGAGTTTTGAAGTTAACAATAAGGAGCCCTCCCCCAGGGTTTTTCATAAGCGTTGATTTCGTTTAGAGGATTGCTGGGGCTAACTCGACTTGGCTGTTTGGTCGCGAAGGATTTTGAGGCTGCCCTCGAAGAAACGCTGGATCAGCTCAAGTTCTTTGGTCGAATAACTGGAGGCGTGCTTGAGGGAGGCGGCAGCGAGTCCTTGGTAAAGACGGCCGACGCGCTGGAGAGCCTCCAGGCAAGGGCGGACGAAGACTTTGCGGCGGTCGCTGGCGTCGCGGAAGCGTTCCACGAGGCCGGCTTTTTCGAGGCGGTCAAGGATGCCGGTGACGGCGCCGGTGGTCAGAGCCGTGGCGCGGGCGAGGTCGCCGGCGGTGATGGGGCCCTGAGCATAACGGGACATTAATTCGAAGCATCTGGTATCAGTAACATTGATGCCCAGTTTATTGGCGATGGACTGATGGAAGAAGATGGAGACGGTGCTGAGTTCGCGGCCAAGTTCCATGCCAACGCGGAGGATCAAGGCGTTGCGTTTACGCGACGAAGCGGGCTTGGGCATTTCCTCGGTGCAGTTGATCTGGCGCATTTTATCTTGACAGCTAATTATCTCACAGATTAAGATAATTAGCGACAGAAAGAGTATACCCGAGGCCGGGCGCGCCGCAAAGTACCGGGAGACACGTTCGGCCACAAGAGCATAAACGTACGGAAAACATGAGAGGCGTTCGCTGGAAGCGGACGCGCAGCAACAAAGCGGAGTAGAATGAAGAGCAGAAAACCAGGTTTGGCCCGTAATTTTTCGAAAACACATTGCGTAGATGCAGGTGAAGGGCGTCTGGCACGGAGAGCAGGGCATTGATGGCCACAACAGAAATTCATCCAAAAGCGGACCTTTCTTCGCTGCGGATTCAAGACAGCCACCGTTCGGGCGGCAAGACCGGGAAGCTGCTGAGTTATGCGTCGGCGGTGCTCGGACTGATCGTTATTATCGCGGGATTGGCGTATGCGCTTCGAAATCAGGCGCCCGTTGTGGAAGTGGTGACGGCACAGAAACCGGAAATCGGAGGGCGCTCGGCGATTTTGAACGCGAGCGGTTACGTCACGCCGCGGCGACGGGCTACGATTGCGGCGAAAATTACGGGGCGGGTTACGGGCGTGTTCTTCGATGAAGGGACGCACGTGCACGCAGGACAATTGCTGGCGACGCTGGATGATTCGGACACCAAGCGGGCGCTGGATTCGGCGAAAGCGGACCGGGACTCTTCGCAGGCAGCCATTGCGGATTTTCAAGTGCAGCTTAAATTTTCACAAATCGAATTGCGACGCGCTGAGCAATTGCAACAGGCGGGAGTGCAGACACAAGAGCAGTTGGATACGGCTAGCACGAACGTGGACAGCCTTAAAGCCAAAATCGCTCTAGCGAAGCAGCAAGTGCAGGCTTCCGAGGCGCGGATTCGTGAGGCGCAACAGGCGGTGGACAATTGCACGATCAACGCGCCGTACGACGGGATTGTGGTTTCGAAGGACGCGCAGGTGGGCGAGATGGTGTCTCCGATCTCCGCGGGCGGAGGATTTACGCGCACGGGCATCGCCACGATTGTGGATATGAATTCGAACGAGATTGAAGTGGACGTGAATGAGTCCTACATCGCGCGTGTGAAAGATAGACAGAAGGTGACGGCTATTCTGGATGCGTATCCGGATTGGGAGATTCCGAGCCATGTACGGACGGTGATTCCTACGGCGGACCGGCAGAAGGCGACCGTGAAGGTGCGCATATCTTTCGACAAACTCGATCCGCGGATTTTGCCGGATATGGGGATTAAGGTGACGTTTTTGAGCGACCAGCCCGTAAAGAAAATGGATGCTTCGGCGCCAGTGGTGGCGGCTTTGCTGCCGAATGAGGCGTTGCACGACGACAACGGGAAGAAGATTGTGTTTCTGGTGAAGAACGACAAGCTGGAACGGCGGGCGGTGGCCGTCGGAAATGCCCAGGGAGCGCAGACGGAAGTTTTGTCGGGGATTGTGGCTGGCGATGCGGTGGTGGTGAAAGGGCCTGCCAATATGCAAGACGGGCTGGCGGTGCAAATTAAGAAATAGTGAGTCTCGCCCAATATAGATTCGTGCCAGTCATTGAGAAGGGCGGCAGCGGGGCTGCCGCACTCCAAAATAGGAGCTGCGAAGATGATTCGAGTGGATGGCCAGGGAAACGGGAACAGTCTGATTCAGGTGCGCGGACTATCGAAGGCTTACAGCCGCGGCGGCGAACTGATTCAGGTGCTGCAGAGGCTGAATCTGGATGTGGATAAGGGCGATTTCGTGGGGTTCATGGGGCCGAGCGGCTCCGGGAAAACCACGCTGCTGAATCTGCTTGGCGGCTTGGATGTGCCGACGCAAGGGAGCATTACTGTTGCTGGCGACGAGATCACGCACATGTCTGGGAGCAAGCTGACGCAGTGGCGAGCGCGGCACGTGGGATTCATCTTTCAGATGTATAACCTGATTCCGGTGCTGACGGCGTTTCAGAATGTGGAGCTGCCGCTGCTGCTGACGAAGCTTTCGAAGTCCGAGCGGCGCAAGCATGTGGAGACGGCGCTGAGTGTGGTGGGACTCTCTGACCGGATGAATCACTATCCAAGGCAACTCTCTGGCGGACAAGAGCAGCGCGTGGCGATTGCGCGTGCGATTGTGGCTGACCCGACATTTTTGCTCTGCGACGAGCCTACCGGTGACCTGGACCGCAAGAGCGCGGATGAAATTATGGAATTGATCAAACGGCTAGTGAAGGAGTACGGGAAGACCGTGCTGATGGTGACGCACGATCCGGTGGTGGCCAAGCAGGCGGACTTAACGCTGCATCTGGAGAAGGGACTCCTTGTTGAAGGGGGACAACGGCAGGAAGTTGTTGCGGGAGGTGTGGCGTGAGATTTCGCGGGTTGATTTTCGCAAATCTTTTTCGCAAGAAAGTCCGGTTGATCTTGACGATCGGATCGTTTGCCGTTGCGTTGTTTTTGTTTGCGTTTTTGGCGGTGGTGCGGAGCGCATTCAGCCGCGGGGCGGAAGTGGCTGGCGCGGACCGTCTTATTACCACCAACAGGATTGGACTGATTCAAACCCTGCCGATTTCCTACCAGGACAGGATCGCGGCGATCCCCGGCGTGAAGGCCGTGACGCAAAACCACTGGTTCGGAGGGGTGTATCAGGACGAGAAGAATTTTTTTGTGCAGTTCGTGATTGATCCGGACAACATGCGTAAGGTGATGAGCGAATTCGTTGTGCCGGATGACCAGTGGGCGAATTTTTTGAAGGACCGGCAAGGGGCCGTTGTTGGAGTTAAAACCGCAGAGCGCTTTGGCTGGAAAATCGGCGATCGCATCCCCATCAAGAACTCGCTCTACGGGCCGACGAAGACCTGGGAGTTTAATCTCGATGGGATTTATCACAATAGCCGTCCCGGGGGTGATGAAAATCAGTTCTGGATTCAGTGGAAATATTTTGATGAAAACGTGCCGGCCTTTGCGAAGAGCACGGCGGGGTGGTACGTCCTCAAACTGGACAATCCCGATGACGCGGCGCGGGTCGGGAAGGCTATCGACACCATGTTTGCTAATTCCTCCGCGGAAACGAAGACAGAGACCGAGTCGGCGTTCGCTATCGGATTTATCAAGCAGTTCGGCAACATCGAGTTTTTGATCGAAAGTATCGGGGTCGTCGTGTTTTTTACGCTGTTGCTGGTCACGGGCAACACTATGGCCATTTCCGTGCGCGAGCGGATCAGCGAACTCGGAGTGCTCAAGGCCATAGGTTATGGCGACCGCGCGGTTCTTTTTTTTGTGCTCGCGGAGTCACTGGTCATAGCGCTCATTGGAGGACTTGTGGGACTTGGGCTTGCCCTTCTCGCAGTCCCGCTCCTCGGGGCCAAACTCAACGGATTGCTGCCGGCGCTTGTTTTGTCGCCGGCTATACTTTCGCTGGGTCTGGGAGTGGCGCTCATCGTTGGAGCTGTGAGCGGGCTTTTGCCGGGTATTGGAGCGATGCGCATGCGCGTCGTGAACGCGCTGCGGAGGGTGTGAGATGGCGATTCCGGTCGTTTACAACTTTCGAAGTGTGAAGGCGCGATGGACTTCGGCGATTGTCGCGGTGCTGGGAATTGCCGGGACCGTGGGAGTTTTTATAGCGATGCTTTCGCTGGCGCGAGGATTTCGGGCAACGCTAGTTTCTTCCGGATCTTATGACAACGCACTCGTTCTGCGCGCGGGGTCTACTTCGGAGATGACGGGAGCAGTGCCGCTGGAGAGTTCGAAGATTCTGCAGGACGCGCCGGGCGTTGCTCGCGTCGTTGGCGGTCCACTGATCACAACCGAGGCGGTATTGGTGGCGCCGATTCCGATGGTTGCTACGGGTACGGACGCGAATGTGCAGGTTCGTGGCGTGTCGCCAAATGTTCTTGCGATTCGAAACAACGTCAAGATCGCCGAGGGGCGCATGTTTCAGCCTGGACTTTCTGAGGTGATCGTCGGCAAGAACGCCACGAAGAGCTACAAGAACCTGGGGCTCGGAGATACGCTCAGCATGGGGGACACGCAATGGAAAGTGGTGGGTGTGTTCGATGCGGGCGGGAGCGCGTTTGATTCGGAGGTGTGGTGCGATGCGCACCTTTTGAATGGCGCGTTCAAGCGGCCGGAGGATAGCTATCAGTCGGTGACGGTACACCTTGCTTCGGCGAATTCTTTTGAACAGTTCAAGGATTTCGTCACGGCCGATCCGCGTTTGAATGTGGATGTGACGCGCGAGATTGATTATTACTCGAAGCAATCGACGCGCATGACGCAGCTCATTACGATTCTTGGGGGGCTGGTTGCGGCGGTGATGGCGATTGGAGCGATTTTTGGCGCGCTGAATACGATGTATTCCGCCGTGGCGGAACGCGGGCGGGAAATCGCAACCATGCGCGCGCTGGGATTCGGCGCCGCGGCGGTGGTGTTTTCATTTTTGATTGAGGCGCTGCTGATTTCTTTTGTGGGCGGGGCACTGGGGGCTGTGGCGGTGCTGCCTTTGAACGGGCTAACTACCGGGGCGATGAATTGGCAGACGTTTTCGCATATGGAGTTTGCGTTTCAAATCACGCCGATATTGCTTTTGAGCGGGTTGATATTTGCGCTGGTGATGGGCGTGCTTGGAGGGTTGCCGCCGGCGGTGCGTGCGGCTCAGCGGCCTGTGGCTACGGCTTTGCGCGAATTATAAATGTTTGCTGTTCCCTTCGTTCGAATAAGAGAAAGAATTTTACACAGAGCAGAGTTCGCAGAGGGCACGGAGAGGTGTGCCTTGTGGCGGCGCAGTAGTGCGCTACAATCCCACACATGAGTGAAGAAAAGAAGGATTGCGAATTGGGGATGGGGCGCGCGATTACGCGGCGCGATTTTTTGAATGGCGTGGCTGTGGGCGCGGGCGGAGTGCTGGCAAGCGGCGTGATCGGAGCGGGTACCTTGCTGGCAGCGGCGGCGCTGGATGACTTCGCGCCGGAGAAGGCGGGGAACTACTATCCGCCGGCGCTCACCGGCATGCGTGGGAATCATGATGGGACGTTTACGTTTGCGCACCGGCTGCGGGATGGCGAAAGCTGGGATTCGGATGGGGCGGCTGGGAAGACGGGTGAGACTTACGATTTGGTGATTGTGGGTGGGGGGATCAGCGGGCTTGCGGCGGCGTATTTTTATAGGAAGAGCGCGGGACACGAGGCGCGGATTCTGATTCTTGATAATCACGACGATTTTGGCGGGCATGCCAAGCGCAATGAATTTCGCGCGGGAAACCGGATGGTGCTGAGCTATGGGGGAACGCAATCGATTGAGAGCCCGGGAAATTACAGCGATGTTGCCAAGGGATTGATCAAAGAGATTGGGATTGAGACGGAGCGGTTTTACAAAGCGTACGACCAGAAGCTCTACGCCAAGATGGGAACGGCGGCTTTTTTTGACAAAGAGACCTTTGGCGAAGACCGGCTGATCACGGGAATGCATGCCACGCCGTGGCCGGAATTTCTGGCGAAGGCGCCGCTTTCGGATATAGCTAAGCAGGACATTGCGCGAGTTTACGCGGAGAAAGTGGACTACCTTGCGGGGCTTTCGAAGGAAGAGAAGCGGGCGAAGCTCGCGAAGATCAGCTATGCGGATTATTTGACGAAGTTCTGCAAGGTGCATCCCGAGGCGCTGCCGTTTTTTCAGACGTTCCCGCATGATTTGTACGGAGTGGGGATTGACGCGGTTCCGGCGCTGGGGTGTTTCGAATCGGGAGACGACTACGGGTCGTTTACCTATCCGGGCTTCGATGGATTGGGCATCAGCGAACACGTAAAAGAAGAGCCTTACATTTTTCATTTTCCAGATGGCAATGCGTCGATAGCGCGGCTACTGGTGCGCGCGCTGATTCCGGGAGCGATTCCGGGACACTCGATGGATGACGTAGTGACGGCGCGAGTGGATTACAGCCAGCTGGATGTGGACGGCGTGCCGGTGCGCATACGGCTCAACAGCACAGTGGTGCATGTGAAACAAAGTGAAGCAAAGGGCGCGGCGAAAATAGTAGAGATTGCGTACATGCGAGGGAAGACGCTGCAATCGGTGCAGGCGAAGAATTGCGTGCTGGCTTGCTACAACGGAATGATTCCGTATATTTGCCCAGAGCTCCCGCAGAAACAAAAGGAGGCGCTGTCTTATCTCGTGAAGACGCCGTTGGTGTATACACATGCGGCGCTGCGGAATTGGACATCGTTTGCGAAACTGGGCGTGCATCAGATTGTGGCGCCGGGCGGATATCACACATACACGGCGCTCGATTTTCCGGTGAGCATTGGGGAATATGCGTTTCCGAGCAAGCCCGAAGAGCCGATGGTGCTGTTCATGCTTCGCACGCCTTGCAAGCCCGGACTGCCGATGCGCGATCAATTCCGTGCGGGGCGCATGGAATTGATGGACACGCCGTTCTCAAAATTCGAACGCAACATTCGAGACCAGCTCGGGAGAATGCTTGGCGCGGCCGGGTTCGATCCAGCGCGTGACATCGAGGGTATTACGGTCAATCGCTGGGCGCACGGATATGCGTACACACCGAATTCGCTTTTCGATCCCGACTCGAAGGAAGAAGAAAAGCCGTGGGTGCTCGGACGAAAGCCGTTCGGCAAGATTGCGATTGCGAATTCGGATGCGGGGGCGAGCGCGTATACGGACGTGGCTATTGATCAGGCGTGGAGAGCTGTGGGGGAGATTTTGAAAAGCTAGACCCGCAGTTCGCTGGTCGCTCGGTCAAGTGGGAAGGAGCGGGCGGGCCCCTACAAGGGATAGTCGCCGGCAGCGGCAAAAGGAGCTTGAAGGTTTTCGCCGCTAAATGTGATATTGTCCTTGTTGTAGACTCCCGAAGTAGGGTTGCCTGAACTCCTTGAAGGGCGCGCTTTTGGCCCTCCCTCCAGTGAATTCAGCCAATTTCAGGCCAGTGTATCGTAGCGTCCGGGAAGCGCGAGCTTGCCGCGATCCTGCACTCATGGTGCTTCGAAGAGTTCAGGGAGAATCAAGATGAAGAGTTTGTTTGTCGGCAACATGAGTTTTCAGACCACGGAGGGCGAACTGCGCGATTTGTTCACGCCGTTTGGACAAGTGACGCGCGTGCACATGGCCATGGACCGGGAAACCGGGCGTGCGCGAGGGTTTGCGTTTGTGGAAATGCCGAACGACGAGGAAGCGGCCAAAGCAATGGCCGGCCTCGATGGCAAGGAATTAGGCGGGCGCAATTTGAAAGTGAATGAGGCGCGGCCGAAGGGTGAAGGCGGGCCGCCACGCGGGCCGCGGAATTTTAGCGGACCGGGCGGCGGGAGTGGTGGTGGCCGCGGCAAGGGCGGAGGCGGCGGACGCGAGCGATTCTCGAATGAGGACTACCGCGAGTCTGCGCGGCAGCCCCGCGAACCGCGTTGGTAAGGCAACGCGATGTATATAGCTTGGCGGCGACGGCTTGCGCCGCGCCGGGCAGCGCCTGCGAGGAGACGCAATGACAACGACATTCCAGAAGCGCCAAAAAGAAATGAAGAGAATGGAAAAGCGTAAAATGAAGGAAGAAAAGCGCGTCCAGCGGAAGCTGGATAAGACGGCGGAGAAAGAATCGGGAGTTTCGACAGAAGAAATTCTCGTACCACTGACCGGGCCCATTCCTTATGATGATGAGCAGTAGCCGGAGAATTGACTCAGTCCGGTTTTCACGAACGCTGAGCTTCACAATAAACTAAATCGGTAAGCACTTCGCGATGGCCACGCGGGGAATTTTCTGTGTGGTGTGCGAGTTGCGATGCGCGAAGGCCTCAATGCATAGACATAGGGCCACCCTTTGCTTGTGGGCGGCGCATTAGAAAAATAAACGGCAGCATCAAAACAAACAATCCCGCCAGAATAAGGAAGATGCTGTTGTAGGCCAGCATGCTGGCTTGCCGCTCGACCAATCCAAACATCGCGGCGCGTGCCTGATGGGTGGCGGTCGCGCTGTCCGACCCGCTGGCCATGAACATCCCGTGAAGTGAATTCATCATATTCCGTGCGCTTGCGTTGTACGGAGTGACATGCGCGCCCAGCTGATTGACGTTTCTCTGTTGAAAACGAATCTGCATGGTGCTGACGGCGGCAATGCCGATGCTGCCTCCCAAGTTGCGCACCAGATTGAAAAGACTTGTGGCGTTTCCCATGTTTTCTTTACGAATGGGCGCCATGCTGATAGTGGTGAGGGGAACGAAGATAAGACCGAGCGACAAGCCCATAATGAGTTGCGGCCAGAAGAAGTCCCAGTAGCCGGCGCTGAGGCTTAGGCGTGAAAATTGGAAAAGCGTGAAGCCGCACACAACTAGTCCTACGGACAGCATTTTTCGGGGATCGAATTTGGACATGATGATGCCCGCAAGCGGCATGGCGATAAAGGAGCCAAGACCGCGGGGCGCCATGGCAAAACCGGCGCGCAGGGCGGGGTAGCCGAGGAGCGTTTGGAGAATGAGCGGGATCAACACCGTGGTGCCGTAGAGGCCGACGCCGAGCAGGGACATAAGGAATACGCCGGTGGAGTAGGTGCGGTCTCTGAAGACGCGCAGATTGACGACGGGATCTTTGATGTGGAGCTCGTAGATGAGAAACGCGAGGAGCGAAACACCGGCAACAATGGCGACAGCGGTAATCCAATCCGTGCCGAACCAATCTTTTTCCTGTCCTTTATCGAGGACGATTTGCAGCGTGGCAATTCCCACGGCGAGGAGTCCGATGCCCCAGTAGTCGATTTTTTGCGAAGCGCGGCGAATGTAGGACGGGTCGAAGATGAAGAGCGACGTCAGCACAATGGAGGCGATGCCAATGGGGACGTTGATGTAGAAGACCCAGCGCCACGAGTGGCTATCGGTGAGCCAGCCGCCGAGTACGGGGCCGAGCATCGGAGCGACGACGATACCGAGTCCCCAGAAGCCCATGGCTTTGCCACGGTCTTCAGGCGGGAAGGATTCCAAAAGGATGGCTTGCGAGATGGGCTGCAAACCTCCGCCGCATGCGCCCTGGATGATACGGCAAACGACCAGGAAGGGAAGGCTGGGGGCAAGGCCGCACAAGAAAGAGGCGATCGTAAAGCCGGTGACGGAGAGCATCAGCATGCGCTTGCGGCCGAAAAAGTTGGAGAGCCAGCCGGTTAGCGGCAAAATGATGGCATTGGCAACGAGATAGGAAGTCAGCGTCCAGGTGGCCTCGTCGACCGTCACGGAAAGACTGCCGGCAATGTGGGGGAGCGAGACGTTTACGACTGTGGTGTCTAGCACCTCCATGAAGGTGCTGAGCATCACGGAGATGGCGATGATCCAGGGGTTGATATGAGGATGAGCTGGTGCCGTTTCCTGGGGCATCAAGACCTCAAACTGCTCCTTGACGAACGATCAAACCTGCTTCGATGAAATCATACGGGCTGATCGGAGTGCTGGCAAACGTTCGTCGCGGAGCGCGTGTTCAACCGCTACTTTGCTCATCGAGAAAAATGTTCACAATCCGCTGATTGCTGTATCTTGTCTGCATACAAAATGCAGAAGGGAGCAACAATGAACATTTGCAAATCACGGCGCGAGTTTATTGCCGACATGGGCGTCTTGACAGCGGCAGTGGCCGTTCCCGCTGGTTGGCTCGCTGCCCGGGAGAGGCTATATCCGCCTGCGGATTTGTCTTATTTTGATGCGCCGATTCCTCCGGCGCCGTTCGAACTGCACATCGGATATGCAGCCATCACTTGGGGAGGCAACGACCGTCAGGCTATCGAAGATATTGCTTCGGTAGGATTCCCGGGGATTCAAATCCGTTCCAACAGCGTTCAGGAGTTCGGCAGCGGAGCGGCGCTGCGGGAATTGCTCGACAAAAACCATATCAAGATGATCGCCATGTCGAGCGGAAATCTCAGCATCGATCCAGCTATTGAATCTTCGGAAATCGCGAAGCACGTCGCAAATGCGAAATTTCTTCGCGACGCGGGCGGGCTCTATCTTCAAATCATTGATGAGAAGCCCAAGGATCGCGCTCTTGTCGCGGCCGACTACAAACGCCTCGCTATGTTGCTGACAGAGCTTGGAAAACGAACCGCCGATCTGGGCGTGCAGCTTGGCTATCACAACCACATGGGAAGCATGGGAGAAACTCCCGAGGGCGTGGAGCAAATCATGGAGGCTGTCGATCTGCGTTATGCGAAGCTGGAGCTGGATGTGGCGCATTATTTTCAGGGCGGCGGCGACCCGGCGAAGGCCGTTGAGAAATACAGCGACCGGCTGCTTTTTCTGCACCTGAAGGATGTCGAGCGGCTGCCCGGTGGGGCGGATGCCAAGCAATCTTATCGCTTCGTGGAGCTTGGACGGGGATCGCTAAATCTTCCGGCCGTGACTGATGCGCTTCGCAAAATCAATTTCCGTGGATGGGGCATCGTCGAACTGGACGCTGTGCCGGACAAGTCGCGAACGCCAAAGGAATCGGCGATCATCAACAAGAAATACGTTGAAGAAAAGCTGGGGTTGAAGGTATGAGTTCGCCGTTTCGTATAGCCGTCATCAACGATGAAGTTAGCCAAGACTTCGGCCGCTCCTGCGAAATCATCTCGCGCGAGTTTGGCCTGGAGTGGATTGAGCTGCGCGCCATGTGGAACAAAAACATTCTCAATCTTGATGCCAAGGAAGTTGGCGAAGCGCGCCGCATTCTCGAAAAATATAAATTGCGCGTGACGGACATCGCCAGCCCGCTCTTCAAGGTGGACTGGCCCGGCGCGCCGAAATCCCAGTACGGTCCAAAGGGCGCGCAGTTCAGCGCCGATTTTACTTACGAGCAGCAGGACGAAGTTCTGGAGCGCAGCATCGAACTGGCAAAAGCTTTCCAAACTGATCGAGTGCGGTGCTTCGATTTTTGGAGGCTCGAGAATCAAGCACCGTATCGTGCGGCCATGAATGAAAAACTCCTTGCCGCCGCGGGTATGGCAGGGAAGAAGGGCACGACGTTGTTGCTCGAAAATGAAGCCGCGTGCAATACCGGCACGGCGGCGGAAGCAGTCAAAGTTCTTGCGGAGGTGAAATCTCCTTCGCTCATGCTGAACTGGGATCCGGGAAACGCTGCCTCTCGCGGAGAAAATGCATATCCGGACGGATACGCTCTGCTGCCGAAAGAACGCATCGGCCACTGCCATTGCAAAGATGTCGCGAAGAAGCCGGACGGCAAAGATTACGATTGGGTCGCGATGGGCCGCGGCATCATCGATTGGACGGGCCAGTTTGCCGCGCTGAAGCGCGATGGCTACCATTTTGCGGTCAGTCTGGAAACACACTGGCGGGGCGCAGGCACACCCGAGGAATCCACGCGTCAGAGCTGGGCAGGTATGATGGACGAGTTGCAAAAGGCGGGGGCCTTGTGAGTTGCAATGCGAAACGGAGAGACACAACCAGGATGAAAGGCCTTTTCGTCGGCATCGTGCTCAGCCTTGGGTTTGCGTTTTGTTCGCAAGCGGAGACGGCCCGTTGGACAGAAAAAACCGCGAATGAGTGGTACGCCCAGCAACCCTGGCTCGTTGGAAGCAACTACATTCCGTCCACTGCAATCAATGAACTCGAAATGTGGCAGGCAGATACTTTTGATCCGAAGCGCATCGACATAGAACTAGGCTGGGCCGAATCGCTGGGATTGAACACCATGCGCGTTTTCCTCCATGACCTGCTCTGGAAGCAGGATTCTGCGGGGTTCAAGAAGCGCATCGACATTTTTCTGAGCATCGCGCAGAAACATAAAATCCGGCCGCTGTTTGTGCTTTTTGATTCCTGTTGGGATCCAAATCCCAAGCTCGGCAAACAACACGCACCGACGCCTGGCGTGCACAATTCCGGCTGGGTGCAAAGCCCCGGAGCCTCTGCGCTCAAAGACCCTGTTCAATATCTTCGGCTAGAAGGGTACGTCAAAGGCGTGGTCGGAGCCTTCGCCAACGACAAGAGAATTCTTGGCTGGGACGTCTGGAACGAACCAGACAACACCAACGACGGCAGTTACGCGGGCGGGGAGCCTCCCAATAAAGTCGAACTAGTGCTGGCACTCTTGCCGAAAGTGTTCGAATGGGCTCGTGCCGCAGGCGCGTCTCAGCCGCTCACAAGCGGGGTCTGGAAAGGGGACTGGTCGTCTCCTGAAAAACTTGGAGCGATGGAAAAAACTCAGCTCGAACATTCCGATGTCATTTCCTTCCATAATTATGATGCGGCTGATGTGTTTGAAAAGCGCGTGCTGTCGCTGCAGCAGTATCACCGGCCAATTCTCTGCACGGAATACATGGCCCGAGGAAATGGCAGCACTTTTCAAGGCACGCTGCCCATCGCAAAGAAGTATCACGTCGCTGCCATTAATTGGGGACTCGTCGCTGGCAAAACGCAGACGTATCTACCGTGGGACTCCTGGAAGCATCCCTATACGGATCGTGAACCAACTATTTGGTTTCACGAAGTTTTCCGCGCAAACGGCCAGCCCTACAGCCAGGACGAGGCCGACTTCATCCGGGCGATCACCAAGAGTACTGCTGCTGCCAACTGATTGCGCATACCGACTGCGCCAACAAACAACGTGCAATAGATACGTTCCCTGCGGTTGTTCTCCTGTTGGCGACAGTTGGCGCAGAGTCGCGCCGAGGAAGGGAAGAGATTGGTTCCGGGACGTGGACTCGAACCACGATACTCAGCTTCAAAGGCTGATGTCCTACCGATTAGACGATCCCGGAACCGCGGACAACAGTTTAGCAGAGGAAAAAGAATGTGCGAAGCCACTGAAATGTGCGCAAGGCGAGAGTTTCTGCTAAATTGGTAAGGTTGCGTCCATCGTGGGAGAGGTGGCCGAGCGGTTTAAGGCGCACGCTTGGAAAGCGTGTGTAGGTTAATCCCTACCGTGGGTTCGAATCCCACCCTCTCCGCCACTTCTTTTATTTTCTTGTACTTACAAGGTATGGTGTCTATCATGGTGTCTGCTTTGCACTGCTTTCCTGCCAACGACGGCCGGAATAAGGGCTTACAGACATGTCAAAACGTGGAAACCGCTACGGCAGCGAAAATCGCGTCAACATCCTCAAAAAAGTCAAAATCGGCAAGAACTGGAACCTCTACCCCGCCGTCGTCGAGCCTAACGGTAAACTCCGCGACAAGGTTCGCGTGCGCGGCAAAGTCGAACTCCATCCCGAGGGATACTACTACATCGAGTGGTGGCAGGACGGAAGAAAGCGCGAACAGATTAAAAATCGCGCCGAAGTCGTAGATCGCGCGCGTCGCAAAGCGCTCGAACTGGAAGCGAACCGGGCAGGCATTGAAACCGCTCAGGAAGCCGAGAGCGGCAAAGGGCCCACGGTTGCCGAAGCGGTTGCCTCGTACCTCAAGGACATGGAGCCGCCCCAGCGCGAGCCCAAGACCTATGTTGCCTACAAATACTGCTTGGAGCTTTTCGCGAGTACCTGCGCGAAGCGACTTGTTCAGGATGTGAAACGCGAAGACGTTCTCTCGTTCATCCGCAAGCTATATGAACTCGGTTGTGGTCCACGCACCGCCTACAATCGGGCGGTGATTGTTTCGCAACTCCTCAAGGCGAACGGTATCGCCAAGCTTCTCCACAACCGCGACTGGCCGGAATATGTTGAACCGATTCGCCCGATGTACGAGGAAGAGGAAATTCAGGCCCTTCTCAAGGCGTGCGACCGAGATGAGCGCGTTCTCTATCTCTGCTACCTTCTGACTGGCCTACGCGACAAAGAAATGCGTCACCTAACGTGGCGCGACATCGACTTTCGCACACAGGTGATGCGCGTTACCAGAAAGCCTCTCTACGGGTTCAAACCCAAAAACAAAGAAGAGCGGGAAGTTCCTGTGCCCGCATCACTGATCGCGGCGCTCAAGAAATACAAAGCGTCACAGAAGCCGAACGCGGATGGCCTAGTCTTTCCGAACGAGTCAGGCCGGCCAGATAAGCGGCACGAATTCAAACTAAAGCGCATCGCCTTCCACGCGAAACTGAATTGCGGACAATGCGTTTCGAAACACCGAAACAAGTGCTCGGAAGGGCCGTACTGCTCGAATTTCTTCCTTCACAAATTTCGGCACACGTTTGCAACACGCAACCTGCAGGATCACGTGTGCGATATCAAGACGCTACAGAATTGGATGGGCCATAAGGATTTGGCCTCAACGATGGTGTACCTAAAGGCGGCCCGAAATAAAGACGTTATGGCGCGGGTAAACTCCAGCGGGTTAGCCGCCCTAGTCCACTGAAGCTTTCTTTTGGAGTCTGCGTGATCACGTGGTTTGGCGCTCGTATGTTTGACTGGAGACGGAGAAAGACAAGGATGCCGAATAATATAAAGTACATTCGTGGCTACTGACAAAATAAAGTAAACTCCAATTCGAAAGCCGCCTTGTATTGGGGAGGACACAAATGTTCCGGGCCATTCGCCTCCTTGGATTGTTTGTCGTGGTGATCGCTTCGGCCTCAAGCGCTCGGGGCTATGGCCCGTTCAACCACCTGTGCGTGGTGGACCGAAACTGGAGCGCCATTTATGCGCAGATCAAAGCTGTTGGCCCTCTCGATGAGTCGAAAGCGGTGGACGCGGTTTTTGCTGGAGCGATCGCCGACGACTTGGGGTACTATCCGCTGAACTCCAGCCTCAAGGATTTGACGAACCAGACCCACTACATCCGCACGGGGGAATGGGTTGACTTTCTTCTCCGCTCTGCACGTAACCAAAACAGTTCCAGCCGCGCGCTCGACTACGCCTTCGCCCTCGGCGTCTTGTCACACTATGCGGTGGATCGCATGGGGCACTACTACGGAACTAATGTAGTCGCCGTCCGTCTGGCGCACGAGGAACTTCTCTTCGGACCACGGATGAGTTATGAACGCGATCCTGGCACTCATAAGAACGTCGAGGCAGGTTTCGATCTCATTTCCTTGAGCGCGGACTGCCGAGCCGACAAGCTAAGTGATCGATTTTACGCGTTCCTCCAGGAACCTGAGTGGCCGGACGGCGAGCAGGTTTTCGGTTTTTTCGTCCGAGCCCTGCGCCAGTTCTACGGATATAGCCCGGTGGAGAAGGTCGTCGATCTCACCCATGCAGTTATTTTTGCGAGGCGGTATACCACGCGTCTGTTGAAGCAGAAGGAGGCGGGTCCGTATGCATGGGATCGAATCGCTTCCAATCAATCTGCCACGGCCCAACCGAAGCCGGGTGTGTACGCGACGCAAACGCCCGCGGAGATCACCGAGCAAGATAAGTGGATCGAGCAGCAAATTAAACTCGGAATGGATTTCAGGGACGTGGCGCAGACCTCGGGTTTTCTGCCAACCTTCGCAGGTTCATTTGACAAGGCACAAAGGCTGTTGTTGACCCTCATAGAGTCAGCCGCGAAACTTCGGGGTCGGCAGGATGAAGAAGTCAAGAGCGGTCAGACGCTGGAGATGGACCGCGACACTTTTCTGAACGTCAATCTGGACACGAATCAACTCTCTGTGTCTGGGCGATACGATCTGGCCGACTGCACGGCCGAGCATCTGATTGCGAAAAGCAATGCCCGCTCCGGTTCACAGATTTCCTACCCGCCCAAGACAGGAGAACTGGCGCCGTTTTTCGCGGTTGGTCAGTCCGCCCGCGCCACTCTGGATGTGGCCGCGTCTGCCGACGACGGAATCCTGCAAACACAATTGAAAAAGGTCGCCGATGCGCTCATGCGAGAACATCAGTTGACGCAGAACGCGCTGGCTCCCGACGCATCATGGAATAATGTGAAGTTTGTTCTCCAAAATTTCCCCGCGGCTGGTGGATGCCCGAAGGATTCAAACACGATTCCATTCGGGAGCGGTAAAAACATATGTGTCGGCCCCAAAGTAATTTACTGGCAAGGAAAGGTTCGCGCGCTCAGCTTACTCTTTGCCGCGAGCGCCGGTGCTCGATTGGCTTCTGTCCAGACTGGTACTGCGGAAAAGGCCGGCCCAGATCGAGAGCTCGCGGAGAGGCGAGAAGCCATCGAGTCTTTTCGACTGTGCGACACAAACAAGACCGGGGGTCATCTGGACGCGGCTTCGTGCAAGGATGGTGAACCAACGTCTGGGGAATGCGTCGGCATCTCAGGCTTGCGTCAATCAGGATTAGCAAAGCCGACCGAGATGTCGAGCCCACTGTTTTCGGCCGGGGCGTCCGGCAGAAAAAGCGACATTAGGATTTCCGCGGGGCCTACTGTTCTCAAAATTGTGCTCCAGGTGACGCTGTGGTTGAGAGGAGTTGGCAGCCTTAAATGGCGCCGGCCTTTTAAGCCATTCTGAGTACTCCGGACGACCCTGCACCAAAATGCAGCAAGGTGAAATCGCTTGATTCTACGGTCTATTTCTCACTGGCGAACGCGCAGCACTCCGCAGTGACGGGCAGCGTTCTGCAAACCCAACCGACACCACTACCGACACCGGTGCGCGCCTGGCTAGAGGCCGTCGCTCTAACCACCCTCCTTGGGGGGACCCTTCTCAAGTGACAGCCAACCGGGATAAGACGAAATTCAAGCTTACTGATTGATGGCCAAGCAGGCGACGGATCGTGGGGCTGGAACGCCTGACTCCATTCTTACAAGCTGGACGGGAAGGTATTGTTCGGCCAAACCCATCCGCAGACATCAAACAAGCTTTCGGCGCTGTCGTGGCCTCCGACTCAAATCGTCCTCGGGCCTAGGCTTCCGCGTACCCATCGAAAGCTTCGCGGACGATCTCCTGCACGGAAGCCACTTCGCTATCAGTGAGTTTTGCAAATTCGTTTTCGCACCGTTTCCGGCCGAGCGTCCCATTGTTCTTGCGAATATAGATGATGAGGTTTTCCGCCATGCGGTCTGGCATTTCGACTATGTCCATGATGCGCCGCAACGCCTCATCGTGGCGGCGCAAATAGTCGATTTCGCGGGGCAGATCGTGGTCGACGGCGCGTTCGACGCAGGCGTAGAGGAACGCTGCCTCGTCGGTGCAGTCGAAATAGCGGTATAGGTCGGTCGTGTCGTTGAGAACTTCGACATTGCGTGACGGGGAGGGCGCCATTCGATGGAGTTCATTAATGGACCCGAATGTGCGCGCAACGTGTCTCGGTAATCGTCAATACGGTCGAGCATGACGGAAGAGACAGGGAAAACCATGCCCGCGGGCGTGAATTTCGTCTGCGAGGAGTACTACCAATCAGGCAGCGGTGCAGCCGCCCGTTGCCGTCCTGGAAAGGGTGGACATAGACGAAGCCAAAAGCGGTCGCGGCTGCCTGCAGAACGGGATCAAGTCCTGTCTCGCGCATGCGATCATTCGTTTCGATTAATCCCTGCATCAGTGGCGGTAAATCTTCAGGGCGTGCACC
>CAVPLA010000010.1:0-12741 GCA_963705855.1 uncultured Acidobacteriota bacterium | reverse complement strand
CAGAGTCTGGAGTCCTACCAATTGGACGATCTCCCAGCCGATGGGAGGAAAAAAAGGAACCGCAACTTGATCCCGATGACCGGGGCAGCCACGATTCTTCACATCTAATTTAATCGGGATTCGCTGGTGCGTCAACCGCGGGCGGAAGTTGCTGGCGTCGATTCCGCTGCCTCGGAAGCCGCCACGAGCACCATTTGGCCTTTGCCTATGGTAAATTCCTGACCGCCCCAGGTGATGCGGTTGGATGCAAAGCTCGCTAACCAGACGGCCGAATAGAGAGCGTCGCGCAGCGGAACGAGCCAGAGTTTGTGGCGCAGCACATCGTCGCCAACTCCCCAGACTCCGACGGTCCAAGCCATGACGTGACGCAACACAAGGTAGGCGATCAGGTAGGCAGCGGCGATCCCCTTTGTGGGAGCGACGAGCGCCGCGAACAAAGCCCATGGCAAGCCAAGGGTGAAGACCAAGCCAAAATAAGAAAGCGGGCGGCAGAGACGCACGGTACGTGCCCAGCGAAGCTGATGATCCCAGAAACTCTTGGCCGTTTGCGCAGGATACATGGTCCAAACGGGCTCGCGGGAAAGAAGAACGCGTCCACCGGCTTGGGCAATGCGCAGGCCGAGCTCGTAATCGTCTGCCAGCATTCCGGCAATGGACTCAAAGCCCCCGATTTTGGAGAGCCAGCGCTTGGTAGTGACTATCGAGGCGCCCAACGCAAAGCTTATGCCCTCGGTCCACTCGGCCATCAGTACGCCGGCGAAAAAATCGCTCGATGCGCCGATGGCTTCGAGTTGCGCGCCAAGATTCTTCTCGGCGATGCCGCGGTAGAAGGAGGTGACCGCGCCGGTGCTTTCATCCACAAATGGAGCGATGACTTCGCGCAAGTAGTTCGGCCCGACGCGAACGTCGCCGTCGGTGAGAACAAGGATTTCGTGGCGTGCTTCCCCAGTGAGCCGCGCGAGCTTGTTCACCTTGCGATTGGCGCCCAAGTTCTCCGCGCCGATGAGCAGACGGATCTGGCGCTCCGGAAACTCGGCCATGAGTCGATGGATGAGCGGAACAGCTGGGTCCGCGTCGTCATTCACTGCAAAAAGAATTTCGTAGTCAGGATAATCCTGGTGACAGAAGCTCGAATAATTTTCGTAACTGGCGAAGTCCACGCCGCGAACCGGTTTCAGAAGGCTCACGGGAGGCGCGTAGTTTCGCAGCTTGCGCTTGCGCTCGCGGCGGAAGAAGCGCCAAGCGGCAAAAGTGGCCGCAACGTAATACCCAAGGGGCGCGGCCGCCAGAAGCAGCACTGCATCACGCCATCCTGAATGAAATATTATCACGCCGAGATTCTCTTCCTGATTGCTGAGATTTCCTGGATAGATCGATTGAGCGCCGCTCTCCTAGCTTGCCACAAAGGGGAACACTTCGGTATTTATCGCTGGCCTGGTGAGTCAGATGGAGCACGTCGAGAATCGCGCAACGCGGGCATGCATTTGCACAACTAACGTTTGCCGAGCCACACCAGCGTGACCCCAATGCAAACGATCAGCACTCCCGCCCAGCGGCGTGGAGTCACGCGTTCCCCGAGAAAGAATTTCCCGCCGAGCGCCCCCGCCGCATAGTTCAGCGCGGTCACGGGCACGACAAAGCTGACGTTTTCGATGGAGAGCACGGCCAACAGCGAAAAGAAAGCGAGCGCCATCATCGCGACGCCGATCCACATCCAGGGAACCTTCAACGCGCGCAGAATGACGCGGACAACCGCGAGGGGACGAAAATCCGTCACTTCTCCCACGCGTTTCATGGCGCGCGTGACGCAAATCTCTCCGCCCGTTCCGCTGACGACAACGAAAAATAAAAGCAGGGCTTCGCGCATGTTTAGCGCACCTCGGTGGTACGCGGGGGAGTATTCCCAACGACGAAAACACCGAGACAAATGACGATAATGCCTGCCCAGTGCAGCGGCGAAATCCTCTCACCCAAATAGAAGTAACCCAGAAGAGCTACGACCAAAAGTGCAATCGAGGAGGCAGGCTGCACATAACTGAAATCAGCCCAGGAAAGAATGAGCATGTAGGCAACGAAAAACATGAGCAGTGAGGCGATGCCGAGCCAGATATAACCCGACGTCAAAACGAGTGAAAAGATGTGAGGCAGTCTCGAGGGCGCCCAGGTGACCGCCGAGCCAACATTTTTCATGCCCTTGCCAAGCAACACGTTTCCGAGAGGCGCGAAGACGACCATGATCAGAAGCATGCAATACGTCTTGAAGTGCAGGCCTCGCGAAGACATCACGCAGCGGGCGTGCCAGGCGCCAGAATGGGGAAACGAAACTGGGAGTCGAGAGCCGCAAAAGCCCGAATTCGCCCGCCAAGCAATCGTGAGAAAGAAGCAAAGGTTTTCATCGCGGTGAACTCGGATGCATTCGAAGACTCCCCCATTCATTATTGCACGATTTACAAAGGCGTCCCAACGACGGCTCTTTGTCGATAAAATCCTGATGAGGCGCGGCCAAGTCCCCGCATGGTATTTCGAACGAGGCTGACGAATCAGCTGCATGGGCGGCTTTGGGGGAGTGAAAACCAACGCAATTTGCTATTATTTTGTGGCTCGCAGTAAACTCCACGAATATTCTGAAAGGACCGGCTACAGAAAAAAGAATGATCGCCGCCCTGAACCGGTTGTTTGACATTCCGCCTTCCAGACCTCGAACCGAAATCGTCAACGCCGGTCAATGTGTCGTCCCAATATCGCCGAAAAATACTGCTGTACTATCCCGCCCCCGGGTGCCGCAATGACGGCGAGTAACTTCACCTACATTTTTCTGGGCGTCGCGGCCATCCCATTCATCTATTATTTCCTCGCGCTTTACAGTTCGTGGCAGTTTTTCCGTCACGCTAAGAACTCTATCCAGCCTCCGGGTTACGCTCCTCCCGTGAGCAATCTCAAACCGATTCGCGGGCTGGATTCTGAGGCATATGAAAACTTTGCGAGCTACTGCAATCAGGATTATCCGGACTACGAGCTGCTTTTTGGCATCGGCGATGGCGACGAAGCCGTTTTGGAAGTCATTGAAAAGCTGAAGCGCGATTTTCCGCACCGGCGGATTCGAGTGGTCCACGTCTCCGGCCATACCGCAGCCAACGACAAAGTCGTCAAGCTGGCCCGCCTGGTGAGTGAAGCTCAAAACGAAGTGCTGGTCATCAACGATAGCGACGTTCGCGTCCGGCCAGACTACCTGCGTTCGGTGGTCGCGCCTCTCCGCAACCCTAAAATTGGTGCTGTTACTTGCCTATACGTTTCGACGCAGGAGCACACGTTTCTACAGAAACTCCAATCCATCGGCATGTTTTGCGATTTTTACCCGGGGATAATGGTCGCTTGGCAACTAGACGGAGTAAAGTTCGCCTTCGGACAGACGATTGTTACCACGCGAAATCATCTCGCGGGATTCGGCGGCTACACCGCGATTGAGAACCGCCCCGCCGACGACTTGCTTGTCGGACGATTGGTTGCTGGGCAGGGTTTTGAAGTGGCGCTGCTGCCGTACACGGTCGAGACGGTGGCTGACTTTAAATCCTTCGGCGAATTTTTCTTCAAGCGCCTGCGCTGGATGACAGTGATGCGGCACATGCGGCCTTGGGGACACATCGGCCTGATTTTTACCCAAGGGTTAGCGTGGTCGATCGCTGCTGTGTCGGTTCATCCCTCCGCGCTAGTAGCTTTCTTATATCTCGGTGGCTACGTTTGCGTGCGCGCGGCAATGACTTGGCTGATCGGCGTCTGGGGACTGAAGCAAGCCGGCGTATGGAAAAAGATGGCGCTTGTGCCCGTGTGGGACGCGTGGGCTTTGCTGATCTGGCTGCTGAGCTTCGGGCGCAGGAGCATACGCTGGCGGGACATAGACTATCGCATCCGCGGAGGGATGCTCGTCCCCGTGGCTCCTCCTGCTCCGCAAAAATGAGTGCTTCGGAGAAAGCCTGCTCCTGTTTCACATTCCCTTCTGTGGATAAATATGGATGCGAGAAAGTGTGATGGGTGGCGCACCTCCCTACGTGATCCTCGGCCGGGGACGTTGGGCAACGCGGATGCAGAGCATCCTCGCTGCGGAAGGCCGCAACGTCTCCTGCATCCCAATGACACGGCGGGCTTCCGGCGAGACTGATACCACCTATAGGTCGCGTCTCTCCGAAGCAATGGCCGCAAGCGAGGCACAGATCGCGTGGCTCTGTGTACTGCCTGGACCTCATGTTTCGTTGATGATCGCAGCCGCATTGGACGCCGGCCTGCACGTGGTAGTGGAAAAACCGTGGCAAGGCTCGCAACGCGTGACCTCATCGCTCGTGGCCAGAGCCAAATCGCTGCACCGTCTCCTCGCCGTCCATTTCGAGTATTGCCTTCTCGAAGAAGTGGATCGGTGGCATAGAGATTTCCACCCGGGAACTGGACTTCGCTTCGGCGGCCATTTTTTCCTAAGCAGGCCCGATCATACGGGGATGCCCGCGATGGACAATCTCGGCTCTCATCTGCTCGCCATACGGGCTTACGCGGCCCCGCAGTCCGCGTTGCGAGAAATTCGTTGCGGTTACCATCAGCCGGATGAACGCTGTGTTTGGCTGGAGAAACGGAACACCCGCGTGGCATTCCTCGATCTTCTGGCAAACAAGGAGCCCATAATTCAGCGCTTTATAGCGAAAGTGGAAGACTCCCTCGAACAGGCCGAGTTCCCTCTTGGACTGGAACTCGCGTTGCGCGTGGCAAACGACGCCGAGGCTCTCCGCTGAGGGCCCGCGTCACCCAAGAATGAGAATGTTGGCGGCGAAAAGCCTAGTGGTGAGAATGCTTTTTGGCTTTTTCCACCGGCTCGCTCGCAGTTTCGACTCGCGATGCTCCCAAAGAGTTCCTCGCCGTCTTGCTCATCTGCAGGCGCCGGTCATTGCGCGGCTCGCGCCAGTTCACTTGCGGCAGCATCAGCGAGGCATCTGCCCGGTCGCGGTACTTGACCGCTATGTTCATCAGCGAGTCCAGCAAAGAATCGGAAAGCAAGTGCGGCTTCAGGCCCAGGTCGATTAGCTTGGAGTGCTTCGCGTTGTAATAATGCTCTTCTGCTTCGACTCGCGGATCCTGCAGGTGGTCGACTTCGACGTTTAGGCCGAGCTTCTTGCCCGCCGCCACAGTCATTTTCGCCAGCTCACCTACCGAAAACTGTTCCGTGAATTGGTTATAAACGCGGCATTCTCCCCGAGCCGCTGGATTCTCACACGCAATTTCAATGCAGCGCACCGTGTCGCGAATATCCAAAAAGCCGCGCGTCTGCCCGCCCTTGCCATAGACGGTCAGCGGCTGTCCGATAGCCGCTTGAATACAGAAGCGGTTCAGCACCGTGCCAAAAACATCGTCGTAGTCGAAACGATTGATGAGCGCCTCGTCCATGGACGTCTCGTCGGTCGTCGTTCCATAAACCACGCCCTGGTTCAGGTCCGTGGCGCGCAGCCCCCAGATTTTGCAGCTGAACATGATGTTGTGGCTGTCGTGCACTTTCGAGAGGTGATAAAAAGAGCCGGGCTGCTTCGGAAACGGCAGGATATCCTTCCGGCCGTTATGCTCGATGGTGATGTAACCCTCTTCAATGTCGATATTCGGCGTTCCGTACTCGCCCATGGTCCCAAGCTTGACCAGGTGGCAATCCGGGCGATGCTCCCGGAGCGCAAAGAGCAGATTCAGCGTACCCACCACATTGTTGACTTGCGTGAAGACCGCGTGGCTCCGGTCGATCATCGAGTAAGGAGCCGAGCGCTGCTCGGCGAAGTGCACAACCGCGTCCGGCTCGAAAGCCCGCAACGTGGAAGCGAGAAACTCGTAATCGCAAACGTCGCCGTAGAAAGATTCGATGGTCTTGCCGCTAACCGCCTGCCAAACGCGCAAGCGATCGGAGAGCGGGCGAATGGGAGTCAGGGTTTGCGCATTGAGTTCGTGGTCCCACAGGCGGCGGACAAAATTGTCAACGATGGCGACGGAATGCCCTTGCTTCGACAGATACAATGCGGTTGCCCATCCACAATAGCCATCCCCCCCAAGCACAGCAATCTTCATCGTTCCTCCTTAGTGAAATCACCCTAGGCCCATTGACTCGTGGTGCGGCGCGTTTTTCTTGCGCCAGCCTGAACAGGATGAGAAGGCGAGCTTATAGCGCCCAGCCGTAGTCTCCCTCTATTGTTAACAAATACAGTATACCGTGATTAGGGCTAAAATCTGTCCCCTCGTCGCTCGAAAAAACCATCACGAATTACCACTCTAGTTAGAGGCAGCAAACTGTTCTTTTCTACAAGCAAGGCATTCCCAAAGCAAGCCGCGAAAAGTGGTGTTGGCCAAAACGCCATCTCAGCACGTGGAATGGTTGAGACTATTCCTTGCTGCAGCATGAGGCCCGTTTGCGGGGACGAAACCGATCCGGCCAACGGATGATTGGTCAGGATGCTCTTCCCCCCACTGCTGGCCACTAGATTGAGCTTGTCCCGCCCAACAAGATTTTCCAGCGCGGGCACGCCCGAATCCAGCGCGACCAGGTAGTAGCGTTCAGGCTGCAGCCACAGCTCCTTAAATTGAGCGTCCTCAATAAAAACGCTTGGCGCGCCGGGCGCGTAGGAGCCGTATTCCAGGTTGTTGAAGCGCCCATTCAAAATCAGCGCTGTCCGGTTTGTATAAAAAAAGATGGAAGAAAAAGTGTAGTAAGCCTGGCCGGAGATCAGCTTTCCTTCCGGCGCACGGAGCAAGGCTTCCGCAAGCGGGCGCGAAGAAAGGTAAGGATCAAAAACGACCATAGCCAAACGAGCCGCGTGAAAGAAAAGCACCATCATCAGCGCCGCCGAGAGAAAAGCGCGCAATCCAGCGGATCGGAACGCGCCAACAGCACCAACCAGAAAAGCACCGGCCGCAATCAGAAGCGGTACACGCAGGTACGCAAAGGACTCGATCGTGAGGTCCTCCATGTGTCCAAGAGAGAGCTTGTAGGCCGACGGATGTTGGCTGAGCGCCGAAGAGATGTCTCCCGGGGCGGGCACATGCCGCACGAGAAAAAACAAACTCAGCGTGACGATGGCCGCAGCTGCCGCAACTCCGCAGAGAACATACGTGCCGCGCCGTATCCAGCTCCCTCCCGCAGCCATCGCAGAGCCGAGCAGCAAAGCCAGCGCCGGGTAACAAGGCATGGAGTAATACTCCTGAGTCGTCGAAAACGTGAAAAAGATCAGGAGAAAACCAATCCAGCAAAGCGCCATGAGCCGCACTCTGCCCGCGCGGTCGATTGGTCTAAAAGAGAGCTTGGCGATCACTGGGAAATACACACTCCAGGGAAACAGCCACAAGAGATGGAAGAGCCAAAAATAGAGCCGCGGTACCGTGTCGTAGTCGCGCGGATAGCGGAGGTTCAAGAAGCGTAGGAGCTGCTCGTTGATAAAGAAAAACCAAAGAAATCCGTGGTACTGCCCTGGGCCGCTGTGCAGGCCAAAATAGAAGTAAGGCGGATTCCGGATCGCGGCGAGAATGTGCCAGGGCGCAGCGATAAGTAGCGCAATCAGAGCGCCGCTGAATGGATGGAGGCGCCTCCATGTGCGCGCGGAAAATAACTGGCGCGTCAGGAAGCAAGATAGATGACCCCGGCTGCGAGAGGGAAAAGCACTCCGACGAGACTTTTGATTAAGAGTCCCATGCCCAGGCTCGCGGCGAAAACACCGGCCCAAAGGCGCGAGTGCCGTTCTTCCTCGTCGAGAGCCCGCAGCAACGCCCAGAAGGCAAGAGCGACGGTAAACGTAAGCATCACATCCGGAATCAAGATGCGCGTGAAGAGAAATAACCCAATGCACGTGGCCATGCACAATCCCGCATAAAATCCCGCCCGTTTGCCTAAAGCCCACACTCCCATCGCCGCCGTCAGCCAGGCGAGCCCCATGGCACACACAGCAAAGGGAATACGTGCCGTCCAATCGTGCACTCCAAAGAACTTGTAGGAAAGAATCATCGGCCAGTAATACAGCGGCGGCTTTTCGAGGTAGGCAACCCCGTCCAGCCGCGGCGTCACCCAATCGCCAGTCTCCATCATCGTTCTGGCGGCTTGCGCCAGCACCGCATCCGAATCGTCCATCAAGGATGGTGGCGAGACGATGCAGCCGAGATAGATAGCTCCTGCAAACAGCAGGACCGCTAAATAGATATACCTGTTTTTTCCTGTATCCAGGAAGCTGGCGCCGGAGAAGGCGCCGCCTGAATTCGCCATTTTTTCATCCATAGGAACAGAAGCAGGAGACCCCATAACTGGTAACCGACATTTATGCGGCGCTCCAGGTGCAGCCGCACCAGCTCCTGGACCGTGCCTGGCCGGAAAAGCGATTTGTTCTCCGCGAGCCCTTCCCTCGTTGTATCCAGCAAAAACTCGCGCAGCGGCCCGCGAAGCCATTCGTGCGCCGGAATGTCGAAGCCGACCTTCTTGCGCCTCAAAATCATCTCGGGAAGCTTGTCCTTCATCAATTGCTTGAGAACGATCTTCTGGCGCGAACCTTGCATCTTGAGCGAAGGCGGCAGCGTTGCGGCAAATTCCACGATTCGATGATCCAGAAACGGCGGCCGCACCTCAAGCGAATGCGCCATGCTCATGCGATCCACTTTGTTCAAAATGTCGTCGGGCAGAAAATATTTTTGGTCAAACCAGAGATATGGGGACACTCCATCCTTGTGCGTAGGAGAATTGCGTAGCTCGCCAAGAATATTGTCGAGAGAATTTGGCAGTGGAAGCGCCGAAAGCAAACGCGCCTCGGCATCGGAAAAAGTTCCGTTCCAATAAACGTGCGCTCGCTCCGGCGACATGAGACTGCCCGCCAAAAAACGCTTCACCATATATTCGCGACTGATCTTGTCGTCCGAGACCGGCCACAGCCCGGCAAGCGCGATCCCCGCGCGCAGCGACCACTTTGGCAGCCACCGCATCGGCCGCGCTAGCTGGTTCGCCCGATAAGTCAGGTAGCCGCCGAACAGTTCGTCCGCCCCTTCCCCGCTCAGAGCAACAGTCACTTCCGCCCTGCTCATCTTGGAGAGGTACCAGACCGGCAAAGCTCCAGCGTCCGAACTGGGCTCGTCCGAGTAAAAGGCAAACTCCTCAATCGCTCCCCGCAGGTCGGCGCCGGGATTCAGGTCGAATTCCTGGTGGTCCGTTCCGTACTTCTTAGCGGCACTCCGTATGTACGCCGTTTCGTCAAAGCTCCTTCCGGGAAAAGAAACGGAGAGCGTCTTTATGGGCCGCGATGAAGCAGTTGCGGCATAGTGCAGCACCGTCGAAGAATCAATGCCCCCGCTCAACCACAGGCCTAGGGGAACGTCCGAAAGCAAATGCTCGCGGACGGATTGCTGCAAGAGCGAATCCAGTTCCTCGCAGGCCGAATCGAGCGACCGCTCGCGAATGGGACCCGCAGGCAAACTCCAGTAAGTCTCGACGCGCACTTTTCCATCGAGCCATTCGAGCCACTGCCCTGGCGGCAGCTTCTCGATGCCGTCAACCAGCGTCCAGGGACAAGGAACATAGTTGAGCGAGAGGTAGCAATCGAATCCCGCATGGCTCAAGCGCCGCTCGAACTCGGGATGCACAAAAATAGTCTTAAGCTCTGAACCGAAGAAAAGATCTTCCCCGCGCCGCGCAATGTAAAGCGGCTTGATGCCCATGCGGTCGCGAGCTAGCACCAGCCGTCGAGACGATTTGGTCCAAAGCGCAATCGCGAACATGCCGCGCAAACGCGAAAAGCATTCCGTGTCCCACTCGACAAATGCGTGCAGAACTGTCTCTGTGTCGGAATGTGAATGAAACCGGTGCCCCAGCTTTTCGAGCTCCCCGCGTAAATCCAGGTGATTGTAAATCTCTCCGTTGAAGACAATTGCGGTGTCGCCGTCATCGGTAACGATGGGCTGGTCTCCGCCCTGCAAGTCGATAATTTTCAGGCGCGTCGCGCCCATCGAAAGGACGCTCGAGCGGAACACTCCGCGCTGATCGGGTCCGCGATGGGCCAGCGTAGCGGTAGCGTGTTCTATGCGCTCAGGTTCGGGCGCCCAATTTTTATGTGTAAACCCGGCTATCCCGCACAAATTCGAGCACCTTTCGCCCGCCGGCAGAATCAGCCGGCGCTCCATCCACTACGTCCCCGGCGGCGCAACTTGCAGAACCTCGCCCTGGCAGGATACCTTGCCTATCCCAGTGCAACCAGCGCCACTCCCGCGCAGACCAGCACGACCCCGGCCCAGCGCGCAGTGCTCACCTCTTCGCCCAAAATATATTTCGCGCCAAATGTTCCGACCACGTAGCTCAGAGCTGAAGCGGGAATCACAAAGCTGATCGGCTCCCAGGAGAGAAGCACCAGCAGCGCGTAAAACGACAGCGCCATCAGAGGCACACCCGCCCAAAACCAGCCGTTGCACAAAGCCCTGCCGAGAAATTGCAGCATCTCCTTCGGCCGCAGCCTCTCCGGCTCTCCCGTGGCCTTCATGCCTCGAGTGATGGCGATCTCCCCGCCGGTGCTCCCAAATATGAGGAAGGAAAGAAACAGAGCGACGTGCATCATGCCAGCGCCTCACGCGTCACTGGCGTCGTGCGCGGTTTCGTTTGCCCAACGAGCAGCACTCCCACGCAAATGAGAACCACCCCTACCCACCGCCGCGGCGAAACCGCTTCGTGCAGAAACACAACCGCAAAAAAAGTGAGTAGCGCGTACCCAAACGCTCCCGCAGGCATGACGTAGCTATAATCCGCCCAACTCAAAACCGTCATGTAGCTGAGCATGAATCCGCAAAGAAAAAATATGCCGACCCACAGAGTGCCGCTGCTCACGGTCATCCGGAATGCGTGCGCAAGCCCTGGCTCGGACAGCTGCACAGCGCCAATCTGCAGCATGGCGCGTTTTAGCATCAAGTCACCGGCGTTGGCGCACACCACCATAACGCACACCATGACCAGGGTCTTGACCCGTAGCCTGCCCTCAGTTGCCATCTTGTTTATGCTTTAGTCGTTTCCAGAAGCTGACGGCGTCTCCGGCACGGAAATCATCGGCTTCGGCGCGTCGCCGCCCTGCCGTACCCACTTCCATCGTTCGGAGCGCAGCTTCAGGAAGCTCGTCGCTTCGTGATACAGCCGCTTACGTTCGTTCGAATCCCACAGCGCTTCGCGCACGATGCGCCACACCACGCGCGGCCGGAAGTAGTACTCGTCATAAAAACGGTTCACGCCGCCCATCATCTCGGTTTTCGAGAGATGTGGATATTCGATGTGTGGCAACTGATGCCCGCCCGAATCCGCCAGCGCTTCCACCTTCAGGAAGCCTTCCTTCGCCATCGAATCATGCAGCTCCGTGCCTGGCATGGCATGCGCCAGCGAAACCTGAATCGTCTCGCAATCTAGTTCCTTCGCGAAATCAATCGTCTTGTTGATGGTCTCCTTGGTCTCGCCCGGCAATCCGATAATAAAATCGCCATGGACCTTGATTCCCACCTTTTTGCAGTTCTTCATGAACTCGCGCGCCATCTCTACGGTCGCGCCCTTCTTGATGTTTTTTAGAATCTGCGGATCGCCGGACTCGAATCCCACGATGAACAGACGGGCTCCCCCATCCGCCATCGCCTTCAACTCTTCGTACTTGCTGTGGCACCGCGCCGTGCACGACCACCGGAATTTCAGCGGCTTGAATTTTTGGCTCAGCTCGATCGCCCGGTCTTTTCGAATATTGAAGGTGTCGTCGTCGAAGAAAATCTCTTTTATCTGCTGGGAAATACTCTAGGGCCTGTTTTACTTCCCGCGCCACGTTATCCGTCGACCGCGTCCGCCAGGCATGGCCGGAAATCGTCTGCGGCCACATGCAGAACGTGCACAACGCCGGGCACCCGCGCGTCGTATAGAACGAAACGTAAGGGTGCAGAAGGAACGGCACGTTGTAGCGCTCAATTTGCAAATCGCGCTTGTAAATATCGGTCGCAAACGGCAGCGCGTCCAGCTCCTCGGTGTGCAGTTGCGGACGAGGCGCGTTGTGGATGACTTTGCCTTCCTTGCGATAACTGACGCCCATGATCTGCTCAACGGGCTTCCCGTGCGCGTATTCCACCACGGAGTGGTCAAACTCGCCGTGTGTCACGAAATCGATGTCTTCGCTTGCCAGCAATGTTTCATCCGGCTTGATGTGCCCGTGAGGGCCGACAAACGCGATCTTCAGGCTGGGATTCGATTCCTTGATCTTGCGGATGAGCTTGACGTCGCTGCTGAAGCCGACCGTCGAGGTGAACAAAATCAAAAACTCGTAGTCTTTGCAAATCTCAACCGTCTGCTTCCAATTCACCTTATGCGGCGACGCGTCCAGCAAGCGGCTTCCCGGAATCATTCCAGCGGGATACGTCAGCCACACCGGGTACCAATAGGACTCAATCTCACGCGTCGCGGGCCACCGCGAGCTCGCCCCGCCATCGAAATTCTCAAAACTTGGCGGGTTCAATAACAGCGTTTTCATTACATCCGGCATTCTTCACCCTCAGTCTTCCAAATTCAGCTGCAAAGCTGCAGATTTCTTCGTATTCTGCCCTGAACGACGACATCTGGGGCCGCGCCTGCGGCTCGCCCAGAGAAACCCTTACACCTAGATAACAGTTTACCTGACTTGGTTGCATGCGCTCAATTGTTTCTGCGAAATGTCCCTTTTCTGCATCGAAACACCAACTACAGCATTAAATGGC
>CAVPLA010000009.1:0-90711 GCA_963705855.1 uncultured Acidobacteriota bacterium | reverse complement strand
TCCAGGCGTCGAAGACGAGCTTGCGGGGAGCATTGAAGACGCGAGTCAAGACGATTTCGCGGTCCGAGGGCGTGGTGACCAGGAAGGACTGGAGTTTCATCATCGGTGATCTCCTCTAGTTTTTGTCCGTGGGTGTTTCTTTTTCTTTGGTTTTCAGCTGATCGAGTTTCATTTGGTCGAGAAGGGCGTCGATCCGCTCGAAGTCGCGGCCCAGAGGCGGCGGTATTTCTACGAGCCATTGGTGGCTCGGCGAAGGGCTTGGCTTCGAGGCGGCGGGGGCGGCGCTCGGCGGCGCGCCCGCGGGAGATGAGGCCGGCGCATCGAGGACTTTAAGGTCCTTGGAGATGGCGGGCTGGCTCATAACGAAGGGCTCGGCTAGTTCCAACCCGAAGCTTCGCCGGAGGCGAGGCGGGCGAGGATGGCGCGGCGCGTCAGGATCGGCGAGGGCGGCGAAGGTGGCGTCGAGGCGATCGGAGGGGTGGAGCGTAACCCACGTCTACAACCATCTCGTTATATACGGAACCGGGTAGGTGTCGAGGCCAAGAATCTGGAAGGCGGGGCAAACCCCGCCCCTCCGCGAGATGCGCGGTGTTTGGTCATCGCTACTCGAAGAGTCGGACTAGTCGTGGATGGAATCAGTTCCGTCCAATTGCCAGTCGTGCCTACATTCCGGTGAAGCCGCTGTTCGCGACTGACCACGGACGTGGCGTTGCTGTTCATCAGGGCCGTTGATCCAAGTGTGGGTAGAGCGGCCGCTGACGGTGGCCGTCTGGCCGGTCTGAGGATTGACGTAATACTGCTGGTCGAGAAGGTAGTCTTGAAAGTCGCGGGTGTGGGCGGTTCGCGCATCCATTTGCGCCATAAAATTCTGGTGGCGAATATCTCCCTGGCGCTGCATGTTGGCCATGAACTGTTGATGCTGCTGGTTCATCGTATTCATGAAGGCTTGCGAGTTCTGCTGGTTAATCATCATTTGGTTTTGACTGGCCTGAATGATGGAATGCGTGACCTGCCACATGGCGGCAACATTGCGACGAACCTGGTCCCATTGGTGAGCGTTGGTGGCTTCCAAAAACTGCTGGTTAAACGTGAGCGAGTTGGCGATGGCAACCAGAGCGGGGTCGTACTGGTCCAACTCGCCCTTGGGAGCGCGCCGGCAACCGAGCGAGGCATCGGTCTCCAGGTAGAACCTCCATTCCTGGTGTCCGGGGTGGGGCCCGCCAGGATAAACAAAAACGGATTTGGGCATCTCTTTATAAATCATCGTGACGCTGAGCCACTCTTCTTCGGAGAAGCCCTCCCAGTCGTAGTGGATACGTGTGCGAGTGAAGTCACCGCTGTCATGCTCCGGGGGCATGCGCAAGCGCTGCGCCTTTTCCGCCATGTCCTCGTTTTGCTTCTCGATGTTGGCGTAGACCTGTTCCGCGCCTTTGCCGGGCTCGTTGAAATCGATTTTCGCGTTGGGCCGCATGCGGTCAGCGAACATGGAAGCGTAATCGGCAGAGGAAATCGGAGCAAAGAACTTGCAGTTCGGCCCATCGGCACGGGCGAGGGGCTCCTCCCAGTAGTAGACAGATTGCCGCGGGATAACTTGCACGCCGAACGCAGCGTCGGGGCTGTAGGCGCGGTAAGCCGAGCCCTGATACTCCAAGCCCATGCAACCTGGACCGTGGAGCACCGTACCTTCAAAGACCCAGTCCTTAGGGAGCGTAATGGTGTACGCGACGATGTTGTTGTAGAAGGGGTCGGTAACGTCGACTTTCTTGGTGGGACCGAAGGCGGCTTCGATGGTCTTGGTAAGAGTAGCGTCTCGATCGGCGGCCTGAGGGGGAGCTTGGGGAGTGTTGGAAGAGTTGCTCTGAGCGAGAGTGGAGTCAGGATCGCCGGCAGAAGGGTTTGCGGTGGCGAATAGCTTGAACGATGACACCACGGCAAGCAGCGCAATGGCAGCCAGTAAGGAAATTCCGTTTACCTTCATGTGTTCCTCTCCCTGCTCTTAATTTGAACTTGAAATGACCTACAAGGGGCCCGCCGAGCCAATGGAAGGCTCATCGAATACCGGGTCTATAGTGGGGCGATTCCGCGCCCGAGGAGAGGCCCGGAAAAACGAGGCGATGATATGAAATGAGGGATGACAGCGCAAGAGGGAGCGAAGGAGAACCCGGGATGTGCGGCGAGCCTGCGACGGCAACCGCGAGAGCAGGTTTTAATGAGGGGAATCTGTTTTTTCGGCAGTTAGGCTGCGTGCGCTCCAGAAGGACTGCACATTGTCGAAAAGGGACCGGCAATCCCCGAAATGCCGGAATTGGATTTGCGTTTGGGAGACCAGCGGAAGAAGCGGCAATCGCAATCATCGCAGCGACATGGCCGGACGGTTAGCTTAGCCAGAAACCCCTCGAAAAAACCTCGCGTTTTGGACTGGCGGGTTCGCTCGCCTTGACACCAGGGACAACGGAACGCCATTGGAGTGCCTCCCTGGAAGGATAGTGATGGAGAGAGCAGGCAGCCGTCCCAGCCCGGGCTCTTCGATTCCTCGAAGAGTCACGACTCTCTGCTCTTCTCACATTTGCACAATGGGGGATAGAGGCAATCTTGCCCATCCCATCGATCCTGTATAAGCGCTTCGAGCTTTACGGTAATTGGGCATCGAGTGAACACCCGATGAGAGTGTGGCAAACGATGTAGGAAGAAGAAATGAGCTGTGGCTAAGTCTGATCGATAAGGCGATGGTGTATGGCGTAGAGAGCGAGTTCGAGGCGGTCGGAGACGCCTAGCTTATCGAAGATATTGTGCAGGTGATTTTTTACGGTTTGCTCGCTGATGAAAAGTTTTTCACCGATTTCCTTGTTGCGGAAGCCTTGGGCGACGAGCTGGACGATTTCTTTTTCGCGGTCGCTGAGGAGCGGTTTTTCGCGGCGCGGTCCGGACTCGGAGGATTTCGAGAACGCTTTCATGACTTCGGCGGTCATGCGGTTGTCGAGCCAGATCTCGCCGGCGTGAACGCGATGGATACTTTTTACGAGAAGGTCGGTGGCGGATTGTTTTAGAACGACCCCGCGGGCGCCAAGGCGCATGGCGCGAACAACGTCGCGATCGTCCTCGGCGGCGGTAAGAACGATGACGCGAGTGGGGAGCGTATCGAAATTAACTTCTTCGAGGACGGCGAGGCCGTCTTTATCGGGCATGCGGAGATCAAGCAGGAGAATTTCGGGCTTGAGTTTGGCGAGAAGTTTAATGCACTCGGCGCCATTCTGGGCTTCGCCGACGATGGTGATATCTTCGTCGGAATCGAGGAGTTTGCGGAGGCCATCGCGAAAGATTGCGTGGTCGTCCGCGAGAAGGACGCGAATTTGCTGTTTAGTTTTGGCCATGTCAACCGAGCGGGACTTCGATAGTCAGTCGCGCTCCATGGCCAGGGTTCGACTCAACGGTCAAAATGCCCCCCACAGTACGCGTACGCTCCTTGATGGAAATCGGACCCAGCCGCAGGCGGTCGAGTTCATCCCCAGTAAACCTGCCGGCGAAACTAAAGCCCTCGCCGTTGTCATCAACGACGAGGACGATGCGACTGTCATCCTGCGACAGTTTTACCACGACATGGGAAGCCTTCGCATGCTTTTTTATGTTGTTGAGTGCTTCACGGTAAATCTGGAAAATCTCGCGGCAAACGCGGTCGGGAGCGTGGAGGTCGGCGGATTCGATCATGACGTCGAGGGCCAGAGTAGATTCGTTGCGGTAGCGCTCGGCAAAACCGTGCATTAAATCGACGAGATCGGCGCTCTGGACGCGGAGGGGGCGCAGGTCGGTGACCATGCGGCGGAGCTCGGCGGATTCGTTCTTGACGGTGTGCTGGAGGTTGCCGAGGCTGGCTTCGGCCTGATCGGGGGAGGCGGCGACGCGACGGCGAAGGACGTCGAGCTGGATTTCGATGCTGAGAAGGGTTTGGAGAATGCCATCGTGGAGGTCGCGGGAGATGCGGCTGCGCTCGCCTTCGATGGCGCGGGCGCGGAGATGGCGGAGGAGGAAGATGTTCTCGAGCGGGGGGCTAACGTGGCGGGAGATCCGTTCGAGCCAGGCCAGGTCGGGGCGCTCGAAGGGCTTACGGCCGTTGATAAGGAAGAGGCGGCCTGCGGGCTGGCCGAACTGATCGAAGGCTACAGAGAGCATGGAGCGCATGCTGAGCTCCTGCTGTGTGGGGCCCGGCAGGCGGGGGAGGGTGCTGAGGCTGCGGCCATCGCGGCGGTCCCATCCGAAGCCGCTACCGGCGCCTTGGAGGCTGTTCCAGCAGACGGTGGCATCCATGTCATCGAGAAGGAAGCCGTCGGCGCGGGCGAGGGGGTAGCTTTCGGGGACGAGGCGCTCGCTCTCGCCGGCTTTGAGGCGCCAGAGGTAGATGCGCTCGAGGTCGGTGTCGCGGTAGGCGAGGAGGGCGACCTCGACGTGGAACGCGCGGGCTAGCTCGTCGAGGAGGAGGCGAAGGGATTCGGCGAGGCCCTGGTCGACTTGAAGGGTGGCGGTGATGCGCGAGAAGAAGTCGTTTTGAGAGGCGAAGTGGCGGCTGCGGTCGGCGAGGAAGGCGAGGGCGGCACCGCCGGCAAAGGTGCCGCCGACAAGACCGACCCAAGCAATGACGCGCATCCAGCCGATTTCGCCTTTTCTGGCGGTAAGCAGAACGAGAATCAGGGCGAGCGCGCCCGCGAGCGGGATTGCCGCGCGGAGTCCCCAGCGCATGCCCGCGACCCAGCAGATGAACAAATAGGGAAACCAGACCGGGACGGACAAAGGGCTGATGTACATGAAAACGCCGAGAGCGAGGAGGTCGCAAGCAATCGGCAAGTGCCAAGAACGCTTGCGGAGGAAGCGTTCGAGCGGAATAACCGAAAGAGAGACAATCAGATAGGCGACGAGGAACGTGATGGAGCGCTTGGCGGCCTGAGGATCGGGCTGCTGGAGCAACGCCAAGATGGAAAGCAAAACGACGATGGGGCGCGCGTAGACGATTTGCCGCTCGAGATGGCGGCGATCCGTTTGGTGGGGGCTCATGCGCGGGGACGCGATTCCTCTCGAATAGTCTAGCAAGACGCGGAGAGGGCGCGAGGCGGCGTATCCAGGTTGCGGCGATTTAGGCAACGCGCGGAGAGCACGCGCTCTTGGCTGTCCAAGCGAACCTATACGCGGTTGGGTGGTGGGCAGTTTCCGGTAACGGCGGACCTAGGCGATTACTTCCGAGTGGCCGACTATCCGCCCATTAAGAGCGTATAATTCCATGCGCCGCCAGAGTCGAGCGAATTTCTACGTATCGACGTCCTCGAAGATGCCTCTACTGCTCCCAATGTCCTGAGAAGTCTCAATTTCTCCCAACTCGCGCCTGGGCTCGTCGTCTAGTTTCGTCCCGACGTGATCTGCTACCCACTGATGCGCGTAGCTTTTCCGTCGTGGTGGGCTAGGCGCCTTCTCCAGATATTTCCTTGTAGCTTGCCAGCCTCTTGTGGTATGTAGATAGCCTACGTACAGGTAAGGAGAGCTTCTACATACCAAGCCTATGACCTCAGCCAAGGAAAAGTATCAAAGTCGCACCGAAATCCTCCAAGGTACCTTGGACATGCTCATCCTCCAGGTCCTCCACTGGGGGCCGCGCCATGGATATGCGCTCAGCAAGGTCATTCGCACAGACTCGGGTCAGATTCTCAAGGTGGATACCGGATCCCTCTATCCAGCCCTCCACCGCTTGGAACGCAAAGGTTGGATCGCCGCCGAATGGAAAGCTTCGGAACTTGGCCCGCGGCTGAGGATCTATCGCCTGACGAAATCTGGGCGCAAACAGTTAGTCGTGGAACGCTCTCGCTGGGCCCAACTGACGGAAGCCATTGATGGCATTTTGAATCCGGCAAAGCAGGAGAGTGAATCATGAGACTCCTTTTCCGGTGGCGTAAGCGGCGCAATGAAGAACTCAACGAAGAACTTCAAGGTCACTTGGAACTCGCCGCGCGCGAGAACATGGAATCGGGCCTGACGCCCAAGGATGCGCAAACTGCTGCGCGTCACGAATTCGGAAGTATCGCGCTTGCTGAGGAGGTGACGCGAGACATGTGGGGTGGGCGCTGGTTTGCAGACCTGCTGCAAGACATTCGCTTCGCCCTCCGCACGCTGCGCAAATCGCCCGGCTTCACCGCCGTCGCCGTCCTCACCCTCGCCCTCGGCGTCGGCGCCAACACCGCCATCTTCAGCTTCATCGACGCCGTGCTCTTGCGCTCCATACCAGTGAAAGATCCGCAACAACTCGTTGTCTTCAACTGGAGCGCCCGTGCAAACCCGAAACTCCAAGGCCATAGCAGCTATGGCGACTGCGCGGATCAAACTGGCATCGGCGATTGCTCCTTCTCCATACCGTTTTACAAAACCGTTCGCGCGCAAGCTGGCGCTTTCTCCGGCATGGCCGCGTTCGCCGGTCCGCTTGACGTCGACCTTAGCGGCAACGGCGCCGCCAGCATCGTCCGCGGCCTGTACGTTTCCGGCGATTTCTTCTCCACTCTGGGCGTCAGCACTTTTATCGGCCGCCCGCTTACTCCCTCCGATGATTCACCGTCCGCTCCGCCCGCCATCGTTTTGAATTACGCTTATTGGGTCCGCGCTTTCGGAGCCGCTCCGTCCGTCCTCGGCCGGACCGTCCGCCTGGATAGCACCACCGTCACGATTGTCGGCGTCGCCGACCCGCACTTCACCAATCTCACGCCCGGCAAGCCGCTGGATTTTTTCATGCCGTTCTCTGTCGCTGATAGCGTCCGCGGCGAGTGGTGGGGTAACGAAGATCGTCTTTCCGACCCCACCGACTGGTGGGTCGTTATACTCGGGCGTCTCAAGCCCGGCGTCTCCATCCGGCCAAGCGCAGGCCGCCGCCACTACAATTTTCGGCAGCGAAACGCTTCACGGCGCGGCGCCGCTCTTCAAATCCGAAGATGCCCCCATTGTCTTTCTTCGTCCTGTGCGATCGGGCCTTGACGGAGAGACCAGCCAGATTGCTCCAGCCCTTTACGTCACCGTGGTCATCGTCGCTTTCATTTTGCTGATCGCCTGCGCCAATGTTGCCGGACTCACGCTGGCTCGCTCTGCCTCGCGCCAAAAAGAGATGGCCGTTCGTCTTGCGCTCGGAGCCGGCCGAGCGCGCATCGTCCGCCAGCTTTTCACGGAAAGCATTTTGCTGGCCTGCGCCGGAGGAGCGCTCGGCGTGCTCGTCGCTGTCTGGGGCGTCGACGCGATCGCCAGTTTGCTTTCTAACGGCTCCGGCCAGCCGTTTCCTTTCGCTGTCGCGCCGGACTGGCGTATGCTCCTCTTCACGCTCGCCATCACACTTCTTACCGGAATTCTTTTCGGCCTCGCGCCCTCGCTGCGCGGCTCGCGCGTCGATTTGACGCCATCTTTAAAAGAAAGCCTCTCTTCGCTCCCCGGTGTCGCGGCGCACACCGGCCGCCGGTTTCGTCTCGGCGATGCGCTCGTCGTCGCGCAAGTCGCGCTCTCTATGGTCGTCCTCGTCGGTGCGGGACTCCTCGTCCGTACCTTGCGCAATCTTCACAGCATCAATCCCGGCTTCGACGCTCAGAATGTCTTGCTCTTCGGCATTGATCCGCATCTCGCCGGTTACACCGACCAGCAAACGCAGCAGCTTTACGCCAATCTGCAGCAGCGTTTCGGCGCGCTGCCCGGCGTCATTTCCGTGAGCTACTCCGAAGAGGCGCTTCTGAGCGGCGGATGGTCCGCCGGCGACGTTCATGTCGACAGCGCGCCGCCGAAGCAGAACGCGAATACGGGCGAGCTTCCTGTTGGGTTGGATTTCTTCGCCACCATGCACATTCCGATTCTCGCAGGCCGCAGCTTCACTTCCGCCGACTTTGCTATTGCCGCTGCGACCAACGCCGCAGAGAAAGCCCGCGACGCAGCCGCGGCAAAAACAAATACTGGCTCGGCCTCGAGGCCCACATCCGCTTCGCCTACGGCACTCGATGAGGCCTATTATCATTCCGCGCCCGTGCCTCTCATCATCAACGAGTCCTTCGCGCGGAAATATCTCGCGAATAAGAATCCCATCGGTTTGCACATGGGCGACGTCGAGCGCGACGAGGTCCGAAGTCCCGGCCCCGGCTACACTATCGTCGGTGTCGTGGGCGATACTAAGTACGCCCAATTGCGTAGGAAAACCGCGTCCATCATATTTTTGCCGCTTGTTAGCAACAGCGCGCATTTCGAATTGCGCATCGCGGCGAATCCCACTGCGCTGGTGAAAAACGTCCGCGAAATTGTTTCGCTGGCCGGCAACAATTTGCCGCTCACCGACGTGCGTACGCAGACTGAACAGATCGACCAAATTCTCTTTCACGAGCGCCTCATGTCCCGGCTCTCCAGTTTCTTCGCCGTCCTCGCGTTGGGGCTTGCCTGCATTGGCCTTTACGGTCTGCTGTCCTACGAAGTCGGGCGCCGCACTCGCGAACTCGGCATTCGCGTGGCCCTCGGGGCGCACCATCGCGATCTCTCTCGCCTCGTCATCGGGCAGGGGATTTTGCTCGCGCTCATCGGCGCAGCCATCGGCATCGCCGCCGCTGTAGGCGTCACGCGTTTCATGTCTGCGATGCTGTATGACGTCCGCGCGAACGACCTGCTCACGATGGTGGCCGTCGCCGCGCTGCTGATTCTCGTCGCTTTCGCTGCCTGCTACATTCCCGCCCGCCGCGCGATGAAAGTCGATCCGATGGTCGCTCTGAGATACGAATAGTCATTCACGCAAGTCAGGGGCAACGCCCTCGTACGGCAACCTTATAGATAGATGTGCGGCACTTATCGACATTTCTGGCGATTGTTCCCGATTGACGGGGCGGGCTAATCGGAGGTTACTGGGGCCATAAGTCCGGTTCGCGGACATCACCACTGATTTCCTCGAACCCCGTTTCTCGATAGTCTTCGGATTGCCGACGATAAGGGACCAGCGGCTCACGACGGACACGCCCAACACAATGCTTGCCGCGCGAAATGGCCAACCAGCCTGCGAGCTTTCAGACTCTTGTCCTGGCCGGATACAAACATCGTTGGTATAGAAATCCCGACCCGGCCGTGGTAATTAAGGCCAATGCATCAGCGTGGTAAAAGCTCCGGGAATACGCAGATTGGCATCCGGAAGAACGTCGCGCAATTAGCTGGTTGATCAAAGCAGACCACGGGCAGAGTCCCTTCCCGGGACCTACAGCGAGGAGGATTGCAATGGAAGGGTATGACTACGACCAAGATGATCTGAACAACGCGATTTTATGCGTTTGGAAAGAGGCTCGAGGCGACGGACATGCAGCGATGAATGCCGTTGCTCATGTGATTTTTAACAGGATCGGCGCCCCGGGTTTTGCAAGCACTCTACACGAAGTGATCTACGGGAAGAACCAATTCTCGTCGATGAGCATCAGCACGGATCCCGAGTACAACCTCGCTGCTCCGAGCGTGACCGACCGTGAGTACGCGTCTTATGTGGCGGCCAAGAACATCGTCAATGCGGTTGCCGCTGGAACCGATAGCGATCCGACGAATGGCGCGCTGTACTATGCAAACCTCAAGGAAAGCACGAGTGGATGGTTCTTTCGCCACATCGTGAATGATCCCGCGAATCATCCATTGCGCGCGACTGTCGGCCACCAGGTGTTTTATGCGTAAGTGAGAGGTTGTTTACTGGCGCATTTTTCGGGGTAATGATGCTTTTTTTTCATATTGATAAGTCTTAGAATAAGCATACATGAACGCGACGATTCCGAACTCAGTTCCGGATCCGATCATCGAGCGCCTTGAGGACCAGATTGGCTGGTACGACGTACGCAGCAGATCCAACATGCGATGGTACAAGCGGCTGAAAATTTCGGAGATCGGCGCCGCAGCGATGATTCCGTTCCTGGCAGCGTCCGGGATTCCGCGCGCAGTCATCGTCACTGGCGTTCTCGGCATACTGGTTACGCTGTTTGAAGGAATGCTGCAACTAAACCAGTATCACGAGAATTGGATCAGGTATCGTTCGACGTGCGAGTCCCTTAAACACGAGAAATACATTTCCTTGGCGAACGCAGGACCGTACGCGGGCGTGGACAATCCTCGTGCTATGCTGGCGGAGCGGGTGGAGTCGCTGGTCTCGCAGGAGCACGCGAAGTGGGCTACTGTTCAACAACAGGAACCACAAAGAAAGCCGGGAGCCTAATGGGTGGAACGACGATGATGCCGCCTAGACTCGCCAAATTGAACTCGCCAAACCGAAGCTGCCCTTCGCACAAGTTAAGAGATCCTGAGGTCCCATAGGGAATCGCAAGTTGGCCGGCATCTTTGTCAGCTATCGGCGCAGTGATTCGCAAGGCGAGGCTGGTCGCTTGTTCGACGACCTGGTCAAGCACTTCGGCGAAGACACGGTATTCATGGACGTAGCCGCTATCGAGGCGGGACGCGACTTCCGTAAAGCGATTGAAGAAGGCGTCACGAAATGCGGCGTGCTGCTGGTGGTAATCGGCTTGGAATGGGTCGAAGCGAAAGACGAACGCGGGGCACGCCGCCTGAACGATCCCGCGGATTTCGTTCTTATCGAAACAGCTTCCGCCCTGAAGCGCGACATCCCTGTTATTCCGGTTTTGGTGCGTGGCGCCAAGATGCCAACCGCGGAGCAGCTACCTGAGGAACTCAAGGAGCTGGCTTTTCGCAATTGCATTGAGTTGACGCATGCCCGATGGAGATCCGACATTCAGTTGCTCGTGGAGGCGCTGCGTCGCCTGTTGGTAAATTCGAGTCGAGCCGGAACAAACGCCGGACGCAACGAAGCAATCGCTTCAACGCATCCAGGCACTCTTCAACAAGAAGCCACAGTCTCATCGAAACTGGAGTATCCAGGTTCAGCGCGATTCGATGCCACCACGCTACAACGAATGAGCCGGGAACTTGCCGTTTCTATCGGACCGATTGCCAGCATCGTAGTGAAGCGCGCAGCCTCGAGTTGCAACTCCATCGACGATCTATATCTGAAAGTCGCAGAGGAGATCGACTCCCCGGAAGAGCGAGGGAAATTCCTTCGAGGAAAAACTGAGGCGCCGTCGAGTCCGATCCTCAAGGCGGCGGAAACCACAGCCGTCCGCGATCATTCGTCAAGAACTCCGGAATTGCCTCTGCCTTCAGAACGCGATGATGTATGGCCTAAGACTGCTCTCCCCGCAACCCAAGCACAATCGTCGAATCGATCGAAATATTGGCTACTCGCGACCGCGGGGGGCATCATCTTGATCCTGCTGGCCGTTCGCCTTACACATTTCGCATCATCAAAATCACAAGATTCACCTAAGATGGCCCAGATAGTGGCCCAAGAGGCGCACATTGCGGAATCTGCTTCCGCAAAAACGGATACTTCTACTCCACCCGCGGAAACGCCCCCCGAAAGTGATAAATCCATACAGTCGCCGGCGACACGTGGCACCGGCAAAAGCGAAGGGGCATCTTCCCCACCGGTCCATGTCTCAGAAGAAGTGGCCAGCGGCCTCCTAATTAGTAAGGTTTCACCTGCTTATCCAGCCTTGGCGCGGCAGACCAAGGTCCAGGGAACGGTAGTTCTCGACGCCAATATCTCCAAAGAGGGCACTGTCGAGAGTCTTAAAGTGGTGAGTGGACATCCGCTGCTAATCCAGTCAGCGATCGATACCGCTAAACAATTGCGCTACAAGCCCTACCTGCAAAACGACCAGCCGGTGGCGTTCAACACTCGAATAGCGGTGCGCTTTACTCTTATCACTCAATAGAGCCTGCGGCAGATTCCAAAAATGCGGAGTCTATCCCAACATCTTGAACGCCTTCGCCAGACTGAGCTGCATGCGATTGAATGAAGCCGTTACGGCAGCGATCTCATCGCTACCTTTCACCGGCAATGGTGGCTGGTTTGTTTCTCCCTTACTGACGCGGTCCGCCGCGTCCGACACCAGCTTGAGCGGCCGAATCACGATGAAGTACACGGCGGCATCGATGACGATGATTGTCGCGATAAGAGTAACAATGAGGTACGTAAGCAGGAGGCGAAACGCCTGCTTCGCTTTTGCCAACGGCACCGACATCGGAACAGAAACAATCTGCGCACCTACGACGGAACCTGGTTGCCATCCAAAGCCATTGTTTGACCCATAGGTAGTGATCATGGCGGGCGGAGCAGCAGCGGGATTGCTGTGGCACTCCAGGCACGGCGGACCCACAGCGATCGGCGTAGCCAGGTACATCAAAGGTCCCACCGGTGTCTCCCGCTGTCCTTTAAATTGTTTCTGGTCCGGGTGGTCACGCAGATAACTAATGATGTCGCGTTCCCAGTCGGTGGCACGATGCTCGGGATTGGTGGGGTTCAGCGTCGCTTCCCGGTAAGCGTAGTCTGGATAGCTTTGCTTCAGTTTATTGAAAGTACTCATCGCTCCGAAAGCCGGTACGGTCTCCGCCAGGAACCTCTTCTTGTGCTCTGGGTTGAGCTCGAGCAAGGGCCTTAAATCGGAAGAGGTGTAGTCCCGAACCGACATCGCACTGGTCATCATCAACTCCGCCTGTTGGAGCACTTCGCGTTCGGCGTTGTCGATGAGGAAGCTATGGATGACTTGCGAAATAATCGCTCCTCCGGCTCCGAACAACACCAGCAAGATGACGTTGAACTTTGTTAGCAGCTTCATTGTCGGACCTCGTCAAACCCAGAGGGAGTCTGGTCAACAAGTATGACCTGAGCAATTTCTTACACCAGAAAAATGTTAGCGTAACCCATTATTTCGTGCTCGATACTCGGCTGCAGTTTCGCGAAGCGGGCCAGATGTCCCGGGGTGTGAAGTGAGTGTTCGTCAAAGGTGGCTTGCGTTCTCATCTCCGCGAACGCCGTTTCTCGACCGCGGGTAATCCAAGCGTGTTCAGTTCGACTGGGATGGAAAACACGACGTGGCGGCGGAGCTGGTCGCGGTGGGCTACCGACCAAGCTTTCCCCTGGGTGTGCCAGATTTTCTATGGCAACACTATGCGTTCGAAGATAGGATTTGTCGATGACGAGACCCAGGGTTCTCCTTAGCTACAGTCACCTCGACGACCTGCAGAAGCTATTGTCATACTTGGCGCCGTTGAATCGCGAGGGTCTTGTGGACGTTTGGACGGACAAAGACCTGCGTGGAGGAGATCGTTGGCAGCATGAAATTGAAGCTGCGCTCGGTGCCGCGACTATCGCTGTTTTGTTGATTCCACAGAATTCATGGTCTGGGACTTCATCTATCAGGAAGAACTCCCGCGAATTCTGGCCCGGCAGATCGAGGGTCAGCTTGCAGTGCTACCCGTCTTTCTCAGTCCGTCGACAGTCACCTCGGACGTGATCGTTTTTCACGACCGAACGGGTGTGTCGCAACACATAAAACTGAGCGAATTTCAAGGATTCGGGACGCCTAACACGACACTCAAAGAACTCCGAACGAGTGAACGCGAGCGCATCTTCGTCGAGCTGCAGAATAGGATAAAGGAACTCGCCACGGAAGTATCGCACATCGTCAAGCCGGAACGCCACGACGCCTAACCGCCGTCCGGGCGCACCAGAGCAAACAAGTCCAACGGGCGTACGACGAACACCAGACCTGAGAAAAACCGTCCTCTGGGAGCTGATCGATGCCGGCGCCCCACTGCATTCGATCGCAGTCATCTCATCGGGACCGCACATTCCGTGGGAACTGATGGTTCCAGCTCGCGTCCTTGCTGATGGAAGGCGCGAGAACCGCTCACCCCTCGGCGTTGAATTCGCGATCGGCCGCTGGACGGGCCAGTCGAAGCCCTCTCGACCACAAGTCATTCCGCTGCACGACAGCTACGTCATTGCACCCAACTATAGTGCCAATCGCCAGCTTCGTTATGCGCGGGAGGAAGCTGACTCCGTGATTTCTCATTTCAACGGCACTATTATTTCCACGGCAGACCACTCGACTATCGCCCATGGTCATGTTGTTTATTTCTATAACGTCTAGCTAAACGAGTCCGCCGATCCGGTCGTAATGATGAATTCCAAGTTGCGACAGTTCGTTCCCGGCGACCGAGTGGCCAGCCACAACGGGCGCAACCAGCTTGAGCGCGTCAAAAACTCGAAGGTCATCCCCTGCGAGGCGCTCTTCCGTGTAACCCCATCCGGGCCGACTGGAAGCGCCGTAGCCACGTCGGGTGATTCCGTAAACATGGTATGTGTCCGTCAGCTTCTCGGCGAAGCCGTCGAAAACATGCGCGGTGAAGCCCAGGCCAGCCAACAATACAATGGGCCTGCCCGATCCGCCCCAATCGAGGACTTCCAGCCGGATGCCATCTTCCACGGTCACGAATTGCACTTGGTGCTTAGAAGGATCGTGCCACGCGCCGGACTCTTGCGCTCGCGCCACTGGGCTGGCTAGTAAAACTGTGCCTACAAAAAGCGAACCATAACTGAGGATCAACGCAGCACGGTGTAGTGTGCGTTCGCATTTCCGCCGTAGGCTAAACGGGGCCCCATGCGACTGGTCAGTCATCAGCCTATTGCTCTTTGTCAGCAATAGTTTGCACCTTTCATTTCGGATGTTCGAGTCCGACAATTGGGTTGTAAGAGGATCGGAGGCTAGTCCACTTGGACGTGTAGTCGCTTGACCGGACATTGAGGATCGAGCCGATTTCACTTGTGCGATAACGGCTTTAATCAGGCATCTGGAGGCGTGCTCCGTTCTGGCTACCAAGGGGATGAGATCTGTCACTATTTCGACCGTTTTACTGCGCCAACAAGGCCAGGATAGGGGTTTACGGCCTTTCCCCTCGACCATTGCTTTTCGGGTCCCAACTCGAAGATTGCAAAATGCAAGTGTGGCGTGCTTTCAACCGCGTTTCCAGTCGATCCCACAAAACCGATAACGTCCCCAGGCTGGACCGACATTCCCTCGTGCAACCCTTCTGCGTACCGGTCCAAGTGTGCGTAGTAGTAGCAATACTCTCCCTTTTCATCGAACTCATATATGGTGATGCCCCCCGGTTTGCTCAAAAACAATTTGCGAATCGTTCCGGGTACCACCGCATGCACGGGTGTTCCTCTCGGCTCGATAATGTCCATCGCCTCATGCCGATGTCCGTTATGAGTTTCTTCAAACGAATCTCGCAGATTCGCGATGGTCAGCCCGCTGATGGGCGGAGTCATTTCGAGAATCGAGGAGGTCCGACCAACAGCAAGAACCGCCAGGAAAAGTACGGGAATGCAAACTAAGAGCTTCAAGCGTGTTCCTCCAAGACTATTCGTCCAGGGAATGACCTGTGTGCGGCGTGGAACCCCATAGAGAGCTAGTACGCACCGCGGGGACTTCGAGCAACTGGCTGATCTGTGCGCTCTTGTGTGCCCCTGCGCCCTCAACTTCGCTCGCTCATTCCTCGAACACGACTCGCGTACCCTTTGTGACCAGGCCAGCGAGTTTGCTGGCATCCCAGTTTGTGAGCCGGACGCACCCGTCAGACTGGGAATAGCCGATCTCTCCCGGCTCAGGCGTGCCGTGGATACCGTAGTGAGGATCGCTGATTCCAATCCATACCACGCCCACTGGATTGTTCGGGCCCGCCGCGATGGTCGCCTTGGCACTGATGGGATTGGGATCCCAAAACAAATCGGGGTTGTAGTCGTAGTTTGGATTTCGCCGCACCTCAGTGACCTTCCAATTTCCGAATGGGAGCGGAGCGTGCACGCTGCCGCTGGTCACGGGGGCGAAGAAAATAATTCGCCCTTTACCGTCATACACTTTCAAGACCGATGCCCTTTTCGAGACAATCACCTTGACCACACCTGCGCGGAGCCGCTCGGCGTTCAAAGCCTCTCGTTCGGTACGCGCCACATTGGGCACTCTGATCTGCTCGCCCGCAATGAAACGGGCGCTGGGGTTGAGGCGCTTGAGCAGTGCCGGTGCCGAGTGGGATTTCGCGCTTAACTCCTGCAGCACAGATGTGTAGTAAAGACCCGGAAGTCTGGACTTCGCGAGCATGTCTTCCGGAATCTTCTCGCTGAAGGGGCCTGCCGCGTCTTCTGTAGTGATCGTATAGGATACAAGCGGCTCAACAACAACACCGGCGGCGAGCGCCTTAAGCAGCGCCTCGCGATTCCGCAAGCCTGGAGCAAGCCCACGCGCAGCCTCGAACGCCGCCATTGCCTTGCTGCTGTTCTTGCCGACGCTTCCGTCGATCTCACCCGGCGAGAAGCCGGCCCGGTCGAGAAGTACTTGCATTTCGAGCTCCGAGGTCCCGGCTGTTGGAATTGACGATGCCGGACGTTTCGTTGCGATCAACGCAGATGCACCAAGCAGAATCGCCACGCTTGCGGCGAGACATGACAAGGTCCTGAGAGTAACTTTCGAAGCGCACTTCGGCGCGACGATGCGACTTCTTCTACGCAAGATGTTCAACCTCACGCAACGCAAACTTATCAGGCCCTGTCTGATGCGTCTGTTCAAGACTGCACTCATTAGGCTGGACGATGAACAGAGTTATGATGCCCACAGGTTCGTGGCCGAACTGCGCCCTTGGAGATCCGCTGTACATCGCACGGGACGACATCAACCGTCGGTGCGCCACGGATGATCGCAGAACGATACGCGCAGGGTCTCAGTTCACTCGTCAGACCCTTCGCATCGTGGGACTTTCGACTGTCCAGTGGGGCCACGGGAGACTTGGATGTGCAGCGTAGGGTAAGGTGAGTGAGTTTGTCGGCAACCCCATTCGCTTGGAGATGTTGTAGCCGGCGAAGTAGATGCTCCATTCCTCGAAATATCCGCCAACAATTTTAGCGTGGTGATTGTCGTCCTGGTTCTTTTCGTCTGCGCTGAGTGGAGGGGTGAGAAGGAACGGGAGCAAAAGGCTCGTAAGCAAAATTGAAAGCACTAGTCTGATTGCACGGGGAGAAGGACTTATAACGTCCGCTTCCCTCTAACGTCCGCTTCCCTCCTCAATATACACGGGTACGCCGCGCTGGACGACTTGGATAGAATGCGGAAATTCGCATTTTCCCAGAAATAATTGATAACAAGGGAGATGCTCAGCGGATAGGATGGCAGGTCTAACCAACTGTACTACGTCCCGCTGAAGGGTGAATCGTCACAGGTGCTGCAATACTGGGCGCTACAAATGGTGGGCACTGTCCGATTTGAACGGACGACCTTTCGGGTGTAAACCGAACGCTCTAACCGCTGAGCTAAGCGCCCTTACTCAGTAATCGTACAGGAAGCATCCCGCAGCGTCAACGGACTCCCCGACGTGCTTTTTGGCCGCGTTCGCTGCGATGAATTATTTTTCCGCGGCGCAGCAAAGATTTGCGTCGAAATCGGCCGCCGGCTTGGTGCTATAATTGTCGCATTCACGGGAGTCCGTGCTTCAACGCTCCTTTGTTGAGTGAGTTGTTTGGCTCCTCCTATGGCCTCCCTGCAGCAGGGGCGCGATCGCCAAGTGGTAAGGCAAAGGTCTGCAAAACCTTTATCGGCGGTTCGATTCCGCCTCGCGCCTCCAATTTTTTCCTGTGACACTCGAACGCGAACTTCCTGACTGAGCTAGTTCCAGCCACTCCCCTTGTTCTGATCGTTTTCAAACTTGTAGCGTAGGGGACAGCCAATCTTGGCTGTCCTGCGTATCGGCAGCGCTCTGCAATCCGCACAGGCAGGAGTGCTTGCGGTACGAAATCGGGCTCTTCCTTGCACTTTGGTGGTACAGCCAGTAAACTCTTTCTCTTGCTCACGCGCAAAGGACTCACTCTGGGATGCTGATCGCACGAGACTACGTCGGATACATGGCAACGGAAGTGGTAAAGCGGCTGGTGGAAGGGAAGTTGATCGAGACAAAGGTCGCGGACGCAGTCGCGCAGCGGCTGCGGCAACGCATGATGGAAGAGATCACCGTCGAGGATCGCCTGAATGAAGAAGTGCGCCAAATTCTCACCGAGCATCAGGATGAAATGCGGCGGACAAACGTCTCGTATCAGGAGATGTACAAGAAAGTGAAAGCGCAGCTGGCGCGCGACCGCAAGCTGGTTCTGCGGTAGCACTGCCAATCTTGGCTGCGCATGATTGAGTTCCACTGACCTGTAAACGCTGTACATAGTAAGACCCGAGGGCAAGCGACCGGAATGCGACTGAGCCGCGAAAAGATCGTACGAATCTCCCATCAGATCACGGACGTGCTGGTTTCCAGTGACGACGTGGAATTCGTCGAAGACCGCGACACTATCCGCCAGCAGGTGGTGCAGATCCTGACCACGACGCTCCATGAAGAAGAAAAGGCCGACCTCGAAGTCCGCAAGAAGATCACCTCACAGAAGAAAGAGATTCTTGAAGACAGCGAAGAGTGGAACGTCCTCTACCGCAAGTATTACGCTGATGAGCTTCGCCGCCTGGGTATTGCCGCCGCTCCTGACGATCGCGACCGCCGACGCTCGTAATCTTATTTGTTTGCTCGCCGTTGATTGATAGCCCTTCCATTTAGATTCCTGGAAAAGTGTTGTGTGGAAAGAGGGCAGACTTTAGTCTGTCCCAGATGGAACTCGACGAGGCTTCTTGCCGATGGTGCGCCTTCGTTTTTGCGCGCTACTAAAGAACGCTGGCCTTCGCTGACTTAGTTCTCCGCAGCGGCGGATTTTTGCGCGCGGCGAGCCAGTCTCGACGTCATCTGTAGAATGAGTCTGCGGTTGGCTCGTCGAGTTTGCGGAGGTCGCGACGAAGTTGCTTGAGATATTCCGCGTCCTGGCCGGAGGTGCCCCAGGCGGTTTCATCGGGAGACTTCTACACGTGGAGTTCGCTCGATTTGGGAGGCTCGGCGCCGTCGTAGAAGAGCAGGTAGATGGGGACTTCGAGAGCGGTGGCTCATTTTTCCAGCGTGTCGATGGTGGGGACAGTGTGTCCGTTCTCGACGCGAGAGAGATAGGCGCGCTGCAGTCCCGGGCGATTTTCGATTTGGGCTTGGGACAACTTCTTTTGCCGACGCAGTTCGCGAAGCCGGTCGCCGATGATCATTGCGAGAGTATTTAACTAATGTGATAATATTGCAAGCAAGACTGCCGGAGCGCTCGGGATAGGCTCATGCGCCGCGAATTGCAGAATGGCGCGGAGGTGGACCCCGGGTTGGGCCAGGTTGATGAGGTTGCCGCAAGTGTCTTCGAAGAGAATGGCGATGATAGAGGCTATTTTTTGGTTTGCCGCGGAAAGTGACCCCGAGAGCATTGAGGCGGTTGTACTCGGAATGGATGTCGTTGGTAGAGCACTGTCCTGGTTTTCAACCATCACGCTGGCGAGACGGATTAGCATGGGGTCCTCTTCGATGATTTGGAATGGCGAGCTGGGGTCGGGGGACAGCATCTGGACCATGAAGGATGCAATTATTCTTGAGAGGGAAGTGATGAAGTGAGAGCGCCGCGTGGAATGCAAGAACGAAAGAGAAAAGATAACGCAGAGACGCTGAGGCTCGCAGAGAAGAGGGGAAGAAAGATAGCGCAGTCAAGGGAATGCCACAGGTTTCGATAGATTCGAAGCCTGGGGCATCCGGTTAATAAATCAGGCTGACAGATACGGCCGCCTGGTTTCCTGGCGCTCGCGCCGCTATGCGCCTGGCTTTCCTTTTTCGGGTGGCTTGGGCGCGGCTGCGTGCGAAGTGGGTTGCTGGCGTTGCTGCAACTGTTGCTGCTGCTGCGTGTGCTTTTGCTCTAGTTGTTGCGTCTGCTGTTGATGCTTCTGTTCCAGAGGTTGTTGTTTCGGTTCGTTGGCCGGCTTTGCCGGGAGACGCTGATGATCTTGCTGCTGCTTGGCCTGGAGATTCTGGCGCTCTTTCGCCTGCTGAGTATCGAGCTTTTGCTGTTGCTGCTGGAGTCTCATGTCGTTCTTGGCGTTGCCCGAGTTTGGAGCGGCAAGATGTTGCTGTGGCTGAATATCCTTAGCATGGACGGCTGGGGCTGGGCGAGTGTTCTCGACCGCCGCGGGCGGGCGGTTAGATACGGTTTCCGGACGAGCAGTCTCGTTCGCTGGCCGCGCGTTATTGTTCTCGTTGGCGGTATGAACGGTGCCACCTTCTTTGGCGGCTACAGCTCCGCTTTCTTTGAAGGCGCCGGGCTTCTCCGTAGCAGCGATGGGCGGCTTGCCGTGATTTGAGGAAGAGCGTAGCTCAGGGTTGCCGCGAGCGGTTTGGATTTGCTCGGTCTGCACCGCGACGGGCGCGATGTGGTGCTCGCGTCCGGCAGCTTCTTCCTGGGAAGTGGCACGCATCTGCACGCCGCCATTTCCGCCGTTGAAGCTGACGCGATTTACCGTGGTCTCGTTGACTCTTGTGTTGTAAACGTTTCGATTGATGGAGACATTTACGCGGCTAACGGATTGGTTGTAGTAGAAGTGTCCATTGTCCCAGCGGCCGCCTTCGTAACCGTGGCCACCGTAACCGTAGCCGTAATTGATTCCGCCGTAGAAACCGACTTGTGTTCCCCAATAGCCGTCGTGGAATAGGTACCCATTGTCGCCCCAACCCCAGTAGCCGGGAGTCCAGAGATAGCCAACTTCGGGAGCCATGACCCACGTACCGGGAACCCAGAAGTAATCGTCGTCACCGTAAGACCAGTAGCCTGGGGTCCAGATGTAGCCGTCCCCAGGGCAAATGGGCTGCTCGTAAACGGGCAGTTCTGGCGGTGCGATGTTGATGGATACTCCAAAGCCAATCTGGGCGGACGATGCCGCCGAGATGGCTAGCAATATCAGTACGAACAACAACGAACGAATAGACAAGATAAAACGCATTGTGTTTCCCTCCGCCTGATGATCCTTTGCGTGCGGGAGACCAATCAGGCCAACTAAACTCGGCCTCTACGATCTGCAATCTGAAGAGTTGTTTTGCAGGCGCATGTGCAACTTTTAATATTCACGCAGCCGAAACCATTGCAGCGTGTTGTCGCAAGTATAGAAATATCCAAACTGCAATGCTGTGCGGTATTGGACATTACTTTTTTATTCTCGGACTACGCTTGGCGTCGCCCGTCAGGCGTGGTTTGCTAACGAGTTGGGGCCAGTGCGGACGGTTGCAGTTGCGGCCCAGAGCACGGACTGCCGGTGCGAGGCGCGCTCGCGGCGGGAAAGTGTCGCAGAGAAAGGGCGGGCGAGATCTCGGAGATACAGCTTATAAAAGAAAACGGGCGCCTCGAAGCCTCCCGTTCTCTTTGGCAAAATCAGTTGTGAAGATCAGAGCTAATTATTCGGCGGCTGATCGGGGCGACGCTTGAGCGTTGGGCGATCGTCGTCGGTGCCATCCGTCGTGGTGGCGTTGGGATCGGTCGTCGTGGAAGTGGGCTGCTTGGTGGACTGTGCAGTTTTTGTGCGCAGAGTCGGTTTGCCAGGCGCGTTGTTCGTAACCTTGCGCGCGAACATGATGTTGCGGAGGCGCGACTTTACGGAATCAAACTCTGAGGTGGTGACGATGTATTCCGGTCGGTTCGGAAGAATGCGCGCGATTTCTTTCTGAGTGGCTTCGATGCGATCCGGAGTGGGAGGATGCGTCGAGAAAACCTTTGGGATAGTGCCGGGACGGCGCTTTTCATCGGCTTGGATGCGCTCGAAGAAAGTGACGTAGGAATTGGGATCGTAGCCGGCCTTGTACATGTATTCAACGCCGAGGTAATCGGCTTCCCGCTCGGAGTCACGGCTGAATTTCAAGTACGTGACGGGGATGGCGAGGCTCGCGGCTTCGTAAATGCCGTAACCTGCCCAGCCGCCTGGGCCAAGAAGCATCAGCGGAATCATGGCCAACTGCATGGCCTCGCCCTTGGTTGCGTTCTTCGTGCCGTGGCGCGCGCAGACGTGAGAGATTTCGTGAGCCATGACGCCGGCGAGTTCGGATTCTTCCTCAGCGCGAAGGATCAGGCCGCTATTGACATAGAAAAAGCCACCGGGAAGCGCGAAGGCGTTGACTTCATCCGAATCGATGACCTTGATGGTGAAGGGAACTTTTGCGTCGGAGTTGCGGACGAGATTCTGGCCCACGCGGTTCACGTATTCGGTGACGACGGGATCATCGATAAGCTTGGAAGAGCGCTCGACTTCCTGCGCGAGCTGCTTGCCGAGGGCAATTTCGCGTTCGAGCGAATAGAAATTAGGACCTTTGCCTACGTTGCGGTTGCCGATGGCGTCGACGTCGTCCTTGGAATTCTTGGGATGCACGGTATCCTGCTGCTGAACCGGTTGATCCTGCGGAGCTTGCGTCTGCCCGGGGGCCGGGGCCACAGGTTGCGGAGGGGCGGGCTGCGGAGGCGTTTGCGTTTTGCTCGGATCTTGGCTAGTGGGCGCGGTCGGAGCGGGCTGCGTTGGAGCAGGCTGCGTTTGCGTTGGTGCAGGACTTTGGCTTGACTGCTGAGGCCGAGGAGTCGCCAGAGCGGCGCTTGCGGCGAGGAGGCCTGCCACCGTAAGGCCCAAAGTCACTCTTGGAAACTGTGTCATGGCATTTACCTCCTACTGCGGTCAGTATACACCCATTTTACAATACAACGATGCAATGGCGTTAGCGCCCTTAGTCACTACGATGTAAGACCCTCAAGGAAGGTTTCCTATTCCCAATGGGGTAGTCAGGATTTTGTGGGATGAGGCGTGAGGCGGTGGTTCCGTGGGGGTGGGCTGATCGCAGGGTGGGGCGAAGAATCTGTTCCGAGCTGAAAAGTGCGGTGAATGGTGCGCAAAATGCAAGATTAGAAGGGTTGACACGTTTGGTGCGGGCCTCTACAGTCAAGGTCAGGGATAATGAGCGTAAAAAAGATTCAGATCGGCCAGCTTTGGAGGAAGAATGACACCGGGGACGTTTACCTGGTGACGCGCGTTTACAGCGAAGCCCTAAGCACGATCGTAGTGCTGCGGAAGTCCGGGGCGGAGGATGAGGCGCTGACGCGTTTGCGGGCGGAGAGCACGCCCAAAGGACCAGGAATTCCCGGGTATTCGCCCGCGCAGGATGAAGAGAATTTTTGATTGAGAAGTGAATTGTGAGTGGTGAGTAGGGGTAGTCGGTAGTGAGTACAGCCATCAGCGTAACCCCCGCAAACCCTTCTGTAAAAAAGACTAAAGATTCAGATGGAACGGACGTCCATCTTGACGACGTCGTGGACCTGCATCAGTTCTTTCACAAGGAAGGGTTCGCCGTACTTTACGCCGATCATTTCGCCGTAGTGGCGCGCGAGTTGGTTCATTTCATCTTCTAGGCGGTCGATGGCCAGGAAGACATTGGTCTTATTGAACTGGCGCGAGGATTCGCCCTTTTTGGGATGGAATTGGGAGGCGAAAGCCAGGATGGCTCGGCGGCGCTGCTCGAAGTGGGCGGTAATGTCGACGACGAAGGTCGGGCGGACGGGAGCGTAGGCGGTGGAGTAGAGGATTTTGAAAGGACGGTGAGGTTCGCCGTCGATGGGCAATTGCTTGAGGCCAGCGAGAAAGCAGGCTTCGTAGCCGAGGGTTGAGGCGTGATAGTGGTCGGGGTGGCGGGCTTCCCAATAAGGAAGGATGACGGTTTTGGGGCGGAGCTCGCGGATGACGGCGGCTAGGCGGAGCTTGTGCTGACGGCTGGGCTGGACGTCGGAATCGGGGACGCCGAGCGTGCCGCGCCAGGTCACTCGAAGAATCTTCGCGGATTTGGCAGCTTCCTTCGCGCGGGTTTCAGGAGTACCGCGCGTGCCCATTTCGCCGGCGGTGAGGTCCAGGATGCCGGTTTTGTAGCCACCGTGGGCCATTTTTAAGAGCGTGCCGCCGCAAGTGAGTTCTACGTCGTCGGGGTGGGCGGCGATGGCGAGCAGATCAAGTTTCATTTGCGGTCTCCATTATGCATGTTCCCTGGAATCCGAAGAGTGATGATAGCACTGCCGGAGAACGCTCCCTGGGGCGCAGTGATTGCCGGGTGTGGTAACGTTTGGGCGGCGGAATGCGATGACCGAAAGCAAAGGAAGACAGGCGACACCGCTTAAAGGGAAAGTGGCGCTTGTTACAGGTTCGGCGAAGAGGCTGGGTAAAGCGGTAGCGTTGCGGCTGGCGGAAGAAGGCGCGAGCCTGATTATCCACCATGATGCGTCGCACGCGGAGGCGCAGGAAACGGTTGCGGAAATCGAGAAGTTGGGGCGGCGGGGGGTGGTATTAGCCGCCGATTTGCAAAAGGTGAGCGAGATTCGTGGGCTGTTCGTTGAGGTTGGGAAGACTTTCGGACGGCTGGATATTTTGGTGAATAGCGCAGCTAACTTTTTGCCCGCGAGCATTGTCTCAACGACGGAAGAAATTTGGGACGCGTCTCTGGATACGAATTTGAAGGCGGGATTCTTCTGCGCGCAGGCCGCGGCGCCGCTGCTGCGCCGGACGAATGGCACGATTGTAAATTTTGCCGATGCTGGTGGATTGCTGGGATGGCCGGGCTTCATTCCGCATTCCATTTCGAAGGCCGGCGTCATGATGTTAACGAAGGTGCTGGCGAAGGCACTGGCGCCGGAAGTGCGCGTAAATGCGATCGCGCCTGGAACGATCACGATGCACGGTGATCCGCCGGACTGGGAAGCCGATTTTGTGAAATTGGCTCCCCTCGGACGAACAGGGACGCCGAGCGAGATCGCTGATGCTGTTTCCTATCTTGTGCACGCAGAGTTTATGACTGGCCATACGCTCGTCTTAGACGGCGGCAGGACCCTTGGTCCTGCGAAGGAAGAATTTCGCTAAGAGTGTACTGTGCAGAGAATCGCAGGGCGGTGTATTCTATTCTCCTTATAGTGCGAATAAGTTTGGGAGGCGCGCGGACGAGTGCGCCGGAATCTGACAAAAGAGGGGCCAGCCGAAGTTATGGAAAATGAGATCGAAACACACGTGGATAGCCCGAGCGAGGTAGTCAGCGTACCGCACGGACTGGAAGACACGCAGATTCAAGAATGGCTGGAGTCGCTGGACTCCGTGCTCGAATCCAGCGGGCCGGAAGTGGCGGCGGAAATTCTCGAGAGGCTTCGCGCGCACGCTACCGTTGCGGGCATCGATCTACCGTTTTCTGCGAACACGCCTTACGCGAACACGATTCCCGCCCGGCTCGAGCCACTTTTCCCGGGCGATCAAGAATTAGAGCGGCGGATCAAGAGCTTGATTCGTTGGAACGCGCTGGCCATGGTGGTGCGCGCCAATCGCGTAGAACACAACATCGGCGGTCACATTTCGACTTATGCCTCCGCGGCCACTCTATATGAAGTCGGGTTCAACCATTTTTTTCGCGCGCGCTCCGAGGAATTCGAAGGCGACACGGTTTATTTCCAGGGGCACGCCGCGCCCGGCATGTACGCGCGGGCGTTTCTTGAAGGACGGATTTCCCCCCAGCAATTGGAAAATTTTCGACGCGAATTGAAACTTGGCGGGGGACTGTCGTCTTATCCGCACCCGTGGCTGATGCCGGGCTTCTGGGAGTTTCCGACGGTATCGATGGGCTTGAGCCCGTTGATGGCGATTTATCAAGCGCGCTTTAACCGCTATCTCGAAGATCGCGGTTTGAAGCCGGTGACGGACGCGAAAGTTTGGGCGTTCCTAGGGGATGGCGAAACGGACGAGCCGGAATCGCTAGGAGCGATAACGCTAGCCTCGCGCGAGAAACTGGACAACCTGATTTTTGTGGTGAACTGCAATTTGCAGCGGCTGGATGGGCCGGTCCGCGGCAATGGTCAGATCATTCAAGAGCTGGAATCGGCATTCCGCGGCGCGCGATGGAACGTTATTAAGGTTCTGTGGGGCAGCGAGTGGGATCCGATTCTGGAGCGCGACACGGAAGGACTGCTCGTGAAGCGCATGGGGGAATTGGTGGATGGCGAATACCAGAAGTTGGTGGTTTCTTCTGGCGCATACGTTCGCGAACACTTTTTTGGAAGCGATCCGCGGCTGCTGCAATTGGTTGAGCCTCTGCCGGATGAGGCGTTGCGTCGTTTGCGGCTTGGTGGGCACGACCCGCGCAAGGTGTACGCGGCATACAAGGCCGCTGTCGAGCACAAGGGCGGCCCGACGGTGATTCTTGCGCGTACTATTAAAGGATACGGACTTGGAGAAGCGGGCGAAGGCAAGAATGTCACGCACCAGCAGAAAAAATTGAATGAAGAAGAGTTGCGCGAGTTCCGCTCGCGGTTTGGGATTCCGCTGAACGACGACGATTGTGTCGAGGTGCCGTTCTACCGCCCGGCGGAGGACAGCATCGAGATTCAATACTTGCGTGCGCGCAGGGAAGCGCTGGGAGGCTACACGCCGAAACGCAGCGTGCGCTCGAAACCGCTGGTGGCCGACCACGACGAACTGTTCAGAGAATTTTTCGACGGCAGCGAGGGCAGGGAAGTTTCGACGACGATGGCGTTCGTCGGGATGCTGCGCAAAATGCTGAAAGATCCGGAAATCGGGAAGCTGGTTGTGCCTATCGTGCCGGATGAAGCGCGGACGTTCGGCATGGAATCGCTGTTTCGAACGGTGGGAATTTATTCGAGCGTCGGACAGAAGTACGAGCCGGTCGATGTCAACACGCTGCTCTATTACAAGGAGGCGAAGGACGGACAGATTCTCGAGGAAGGGATCACCGAAGCCGGTTCGATGGGCTCTTTTATCGCGGCTGGATCCGCGTATGCGACGCACGGCATCAACACGATTCCGTTCTTCATTTACTATTCGATGTTTGGATTCCAGCGCATCGCCGATTTTATTTGGGCCGCGGCAGACATGCGCACGCGCGGTTTCCTGCTGGGCGGAACTTCCGGCAGGACGACGTTGGCGGGTGAGGGATTGCAGCACCAGGACGGCAATAGCCACGTGCTGGCGCTATCCGTGCCGAATCTGCGAGCGTACGATCCTGCGTTTGCGTACGAGATGGCGGTAATTCTGCAGGACGGCATCCGCCGGATGTACAAGGACGGCGAAAGCATTTTTTATTACATCACGGTGATGAACGAGCCGTATGCGATGCCGGCGATGCCCGGTGACGTGAAAGACGGAATTTTGAAAGGCATGTACCGCTTCCGCCAGGCGGCCAATCCAAAATCCGAGCTTCGCGCGCAACTGTTCGGGAGCGGCGCAATCCTAAACGAAGTGCTCCGCGCTCAAGAAATTCTGGACACGAAATACGGAGTTGCGGCGGATGTTTGGAGCGTGACGAGCTACAAGGAACTTTACGTCGACGGGAATGAGACCGAACGCTGGAACCGTTTGCACCCCAGCGACAAGGCTCGCGTTCCGTACCTGACCAAGTGCCTTGCGGACGCCCCCGGAGTTTTGGTGGCCGCTTCCGATTACCTGAAAACGCTGCCCAACATGATTAGCAAGTGGATGCCGCGGCGGTTGGCTTCGCTGGGTACGGACGGTTTCGGCCGCAGCGAAGGACGTGCGTCGTTGCGCGAGTTCTTCGAAGTCGATTCGCGTTTCATCACGCTGGCGACGCTTCACGAACTACACTCTGATGGCAAAATTGAGCGGTCCGTGGTGGACAAAGCGATTAAGGATTTGGGAATTAACCCGGACAAATTGAACCCCGTAATTTCGTGACGGATCCAACTGCATTCTAAGCAATTTGTTTTTTGGTGATGGAAAAGACGAGCTGCGGTTCGTCTTTTCTATTTTGGGGGCGGGTTCGTTCTGTGCTCCAGAATTTCTCTGGGTTTCAGGCGCCCTGTGGCGAGTTGCGCGATAAGCTGGGAGTTGGCGGCGAGAAAGTCGTAGTTGCCGAGCTCTTTCGGGAGAACCCAGGCGATTTGTTCGAATGCCTTTGGAATGATTTCCTCTTCCTGGATACTTGCAGCATAAAAGCGAATTTCCAATTCCTCGGGTGACGAGGTGTATTTATGCCGCACCCGGCACAGTTCCACGCATTTCTTCAATGTGGCGAGCAATTCTTCTTGAAGCTCGCGCGCTAACGCCGCCTCCGGTGTTTCCCCTGGTTCTATTTTTCCGCCGGGAAACTCCCACTTCAAGGGAGAGGTGTCGTCGCGCCGTCGCTGGCCGATGAGTATGCGGCGGTCGCTGCGCTCAATGACTGCGGCCACGATGACTCTCATTCTTTGTTCTCCCGTGTCGCGGCGTTTTGCAAGATGCGGAAGAGTTGTTTTGTGCCAGCGACAAGCGGCGGACCGGGCGTGTTTAACAATTCGTCGCGGACAACGTAGACGTGCTTGTTGCGGATGGCAGGGACGTCTTTCCAAGCAGTGACCTGGTAGGATTTTTGAGGTTTGGCTTGGTCCCCCGTCGCTGCCCAGGCGAGCACGATCACAGCGGGTCGCGCGTTTGCGACTTGTTCATCGGTTACCTTCTGGCCGGGAGGCAAGACCATCTCTCCGCCGCAAATCTTCACGATTTCGGCGACCCACGGTGGGGAACTGATTCGCGCGTTCGGCCACGCCTCGCAGTAGACGCTGGGCTTGTCTTTCAGAGTGCGGCTCTTCTTCGCGATCGCGCCAAACCCCTGGCGCATTTTCCTGATGAGGAGTTCGGCTTGCGCTGCGCGGCCAGCGATCCGGCCCAACATACGGATGTCATTCTCAATATCCGCCAGCGTCCGTGGATTCGTGGCCAGGAAACTGAGCGGGTGCTCCAAAAGCTTTGCGAGAGTCTCTTGTTTGTAGGGGACCGAGCCGATGACCAAGGATGGTTTCAATTTGAGGATTTCATCAACGGAGTCCATGTGCCAGCAATCGCCGAATTTTGGCAGGCCGTTTACGGGGGCGACGTCGGCGCACCATTTCGTAACGCCTACAAGCAACTCTTTTGCACCGACCGAGCAGAGAATCGATGTTGCGCTCGGTGCGAGTGAAACGATGCGAAGCTGGCTCGAGCGAATCACCTTTTTCATCTCACTGAAAAGAATAGCAAAGTGCGAGCCCGATGTGTGCCGCTGAGGGAGGCCGATTGACTCCATGGGTGGATTGTGTTGCACTCTGCGCACGTACTTCCTGGAGGTCATCTGTGCGTGTATTTATGGCTTGTCTCTTGGTGTCGTGCTTTGCAATGCGTGCTGCCGCCCAGAACGTGCCGGCCACTCCCGCGGCGGACGTTGTGCATTACAAGGGCGCCATCGACAACGTGAAATATGTCTTCGGCGTGGCTCCGCCGGTGGCGCGTCTGCGGCCCGGAAATATCCTGGATGCGAATTCACTGGATTGCTTCGGAAACGGCATTCAGAAGCCTGGCGACACGACAGCGATGGCAAAGGGCGATAATCCACTCACGGGCCCGTTCTTCATCGAAGGAGCGGAGCCCGGCGACACACTCGTGGTACGGATTCTGGATTTGCAAGTCGACGGCAATCAGGGGGTGGGGGCTTTTTCTCCAGGATTTGGAGCGATCAATTCCACACACTACACGCCGATCCTCGAAAAGGAGCCGCTGCCGGAAAAGATTTGGTTTTATCCCATCGACCACGCGGATAACACGGCGACGTTTCAGGCACTCGATTCGAATTTCAAGGTCAAAATTCCGATGCATCCATTTCTTGGGTGCATCGGCGTGGCGCCGGCAAATAGCGAAGCGCGCAGCTCGATTGTTCCGGCGGAATTTGGCGGAAACATGGACGCGCCGGAGGTCAGCGTGGGCAACACGCTGTATCTGCCCGTAAGTGTAGCGGGCGCGCTGTTTTATTTCGGCGACGGTCACGCGGCAATGGGCGACGGCGAAGTTGCCGGCAGCGCCATTGAAGTGCCGATGCGTGTCCGCCTGCAATTTGACGTGGTGAAAAAGAAGAGCACAGGCTGGCCCAGGTTCGAGAACGACAAAGAAATCATGACGACGGGAATCTACCGGCCAGTGGATGACGCGGTGCGCATTGCGTTTACCGAAATGGTGGCATGGATTCACGCCGACTACGGTCTTTCCGATCTCGATGCGTATGAACTGCTTTCGAAAGTCGGGAAGATTCATCTGACGGAGATGGTAGACCCAAACTACGTCGTGGTCGCATCGGTGGAGAAGAAATATCTGCCGGCGAAGGTAGCGAATACGCGGAGTGCAGCTTTCACGCATTGAACTGAGATACGCAGATCAAGCGTGCATCGATCTAATCCGGTCGCAGTGGTTTAAAGTCCTGCGCTGTGCTGTTCTGGGGCAACGGGTCGCGCCAGAGAACCTCATGGACATCGATCGGCTCGGCGCGGCCTTTCAGTTTCATAGCGGAGAGCGGGCAGCAGGGAATCTCGCGGCCTAATTGTGCGTGCGTCGCGTTGGAAATCACGATCTGGCCGGGCCCTGCTTGCGACGTAAGGCGGGCGGCCACATTCACGGTGTCGCCGATCGCCGTGTAATCCATGCGCCGTTCCGTGCCGAGAAACCCCACGACTGCTTCTCCGGTATGAATGCCGATTCCAATATTGAGCGGCGGCTTGCCCGAGATTTTGTTTAGCTCGGCGAGACTCTTTTGCATGTTGACGGCCGCGCGGACGGCGGCCTCGGCGTCATTCTGGAGAGCAAAGGGTGCCCCAAAAAGAGCCATCAATCCATCCCCGAGATATTTGTCGAGCGTGCCATCGTGCTCGAAAATCACGTTGGTCATGCGCGCGAAAAATTCATTCAAGACTTCCACGGCTTCGCGCGGTTTCATCGTTTCGGCCATGGTGGTGAAACCGCGAACGTCGGCGAAGAGCAGCGTAATCCGCTGACTTTCTCCACCGAGGCGGATGTCAGCAGCTTCCGCGGTAATTTTTCTCGAAATAGCCGGCGAGAGAAAGCGTTCCAGTGCACTGAGCTGGACACCCTGGCGCTTCACTTCACTTTTCGCCATAACCTGGTCGATAACCAGCCCCGCTTGTGCCGCAATGACCGCGAAAACTTCCAGATCTTCCTGCAGAAAAGTCCCGCGCTTGGAAAGGTTGTCGACGTACAGTAATCCGAACAGTCGATCGCGGCTAGCCAGCGGCGCGCACATCGCCGATTGCATACCGGACATAGCCATGCTTTCGCTGCCCGAGAATCGCGCATCTTGCTTTGCATCCATCACCAGGAGCGGTCCCTTGCTCTCCATAACCTGCTGAATGATGGCGCGGGAGAGCGCCATATGCGGCGTGGCCGCTTTGGGAACTTGGCGATAGCGGAGAATGGCTGGCAGAAATGTGTAGCTTGCCGCTGCCTGCAGCGTGGCGCGAAGCGACTCCTCAGTGAGCAACATCGCGTAACCGCGCTCGGCGCCATCAATCTGCAGGACAAGGTCGAGGACGCATTCCGTCACGTCTTCGACGCTGGTTTTGTCGCCCAAGGCGCGGCTGACTTGATAGAGAAGAGTGAGGAGACGATTCTCGCGCTTCAGATATTCGATGCGACCGTCCGTATCAACACGCGAGTCGCTCCACTCCGAAGGCGGCTTGCTCTTCGAGTGCTCCAGAAGCTTGGCGACACTTTCCTGATCCAGGATTTGGGTCAGATGGGAGGCCAGTTCCGGCGAAGCTTTCGCCACAACGGTGCCGCTCGTCATATTCTCGAAGCGCAGCTTGATGTCGCCAAGGCCAATGACGTCGCCGCTTTTCAGTTCGGCGTGCTCGATGCGTACGCCGTTCACCAGGACGCCGTTGGCGCTGTGTTGGTCCCTAACAACCCAAGCGTCGCGCTTGCCTTCGAGCAAGGCGTGACTGCGCGAAATGCTCGAGTGCGGAAGCGTGATGTCGTTGGACGCGGCACGCCCGATGTGAATCGTGGAGCCGTCCTTCAGCTCATAAAGACGCGGCTGGGCGCCGGGCCGTTCAATGATTAGGCGTGGCATGGTCGGATCGAAGTGCTCTTGCTATGTTCAGGCTGTTTGCGGTGATCCGCAACGAAAGTGTGGCGGCCATTGTCCGATTCTGCAATCTGGTCTTGAGCTGTTGGGTCAAATTGAAAAGAGCGGGGCTACTTGAGCTACCATAGCCCGGTGTACAGCGAACTGGTTCTGGACCACTTCCGAAATCCGCGCAACGCCGGCAAACTGGCGAATGCGAGCGCACAAGTACAGGCCACGAATCCGGTCTGCGGCGATATTCTGGAGCTGGCAGTTCGCGTAGAGGGCGGCACGATCGTCGAAGCGCGTTTCCTCTGCCGCGGCTGCACCACTGCGATCGCCTGCGCATCAGTATTGACAGAGCGCCTAACCTCCTTCACGGTCGCTGCAGCGCGCTCGATAACGGCGGAAACGATCTCGGAAGCATTGGGCGGGCTACCGCCAGCCACCTTTCACGGAGCGCACCTCGCCGCAGAAGCTCTCGACCTGGCGCTCGCCAAGCTCTCCTGAGAGGAACGAGAAAAGCTCGAAAGTACGCCAAATCACCGCGCAAATAGCCTTAGGCTATTCTTCGGGTGGGGCGCTGAGCATGGCCCGGGCAATGTAGAGAAGAAACAGAAATTGCGCCGACAGGAATGCGGACCAATACACGCTGGGAATCGGCTCCAGCGGATCGGCGGGTGCGGAAATCCCGATGTACGAAACGACCAGAGCGATCGTAACAATCGAGACGAAGAAATGCGCGTATCCAAGAAGGATCTCAAGCGGACGGCGAGCGACATTGCTCAATACGAAATAGATCACTCCACACACGCCGCAAAAAATCGCCACCACAAAATAGAAATCCGAGAGGGAAAGCGGAAGATTGCCGATTCTTGTGCGATGCTCGAACTGCCAGCTAGTGCGGGGATACAAGTTGTTGTGGAAGTGCCGGCCCAGGCCTGTCTGGTCATAAAAGTAGACCGCTGAGAAAAGAAAGAGAGGACCAAGCAAGAGCGACCAGTTGCGGCGGCTCATTTGCTTATCGATGGCCACGCGATTCCTTAGCGTCTTCAGGGTCCATCAGGTCGTTAACGGATAGGGCGGCGCTCAGACACCTAAGGCTCTCAGCATCGTGTCAGGATCGTTCAAGTTAAGCACGCAGCCTTCTTCATTCGTTTGGACGATCTGAACCTCGCCGGCATGCTCCCAAACTACCGAGCGCGCCCCCGTTTCGAGAGGCGCATTCATCAGTTCTTGATACAGCGGCGAGGAAAAGATAACGGGATGCCCCCGGCGGCCTTCATAAACCGGCAAAACAATGGACTTGCCGGAGCTGTAGAAGGATTCCACCAACTCGCCGACAAGCGCCGAGCTGATGAGCGGATGATCAATCAGAAGAAGAATGATTCCGTCGGTTTGCGGAGGGAGACTACGCAGTGCCGCCTGAATCGAACTCAACTGCCCCTTTTCCCATTCCGCATTGATGACGATTTCGTCGGGAGCCAGATTCACTTCTTTCGCGATAGGCTCCGCATCGGCTCCCAGCACGACACGGCGCACGCCGATTTTCGGATGGCGAACCACATCCAGCAAATGTTCGAGGAAAGGGCGGCCCTGATAAAAGAGCAGCGCCTTTGGCGAGCCCATCCGGCGTGATGCGCCGCCCGAGAGGATGATGGCAGCGAGCATGCCACCTCTTTCAGTTTCAGCGTTCCGTTAGTGCAGGCCGTGGTTCGTAATTCAATTTTTTGTGCGCAGCGGATTCGGCATTACGGCGAACGGCAATCAATTCCGCCACGATGCTGATGGCAATTTCTTCCGGCGCGAGGGCCCCAATTTCCAGCCCCATGGGCGCGTAGACGCGCTGAAATTCCTCGGGGCGATAGCCGTCGTTCTCCAGCGCTTTGTAAACAGAAAGGACTTTGCGCTTGCTCCCGATCATGCCGACGTAACGCGCGGTCGTTCGGACGGCCCAGCCGAGCACGCGCATGTCTTCTTTGTGGCCGCGTGTGACGATGATCAGATAGCTCGCGGCGCTTGGACGAATCTTTTCGAAGGCATCCTGGTAACTCGTGTATATCACGTACGCCATGGGGAAGCGATCAGCGTTCGCGAATGCTTCGCGATCGTCTATGACCCCGATGCCAAACCCTGCGGCGCTGGCCGCCTTAGCCACCGCCATCGAAACGTGTCCGCCTCCAAAGAGATAAAGGATAGGCTGCGGCAGGATTGGTTCCAGGAAGACTTCCAACGTGCCGCCGCAAATGAGGCCGTTGTCGTAGCTCGCCTCATTGTTTAGATTGAAAACCATTTTGCGCGGCGCTTCCTTGTGCATCACTTCCTTGGCGGCGGCCCACACTTCGGCTTCCACGCAGCCTCCACCGATGGTTCCTGCTATAGAGCCATCGTCGCGCACCAGCATGCGCGAACTTTCGTAGCTGGGAATCGACCCGTTCGTGTGCACGATCGTCGCCAGCGCCCCGCGCTGTCCCGCGCGCCGCATCTTCACGATTTCTTCGAAGAGGTCCACGCTCTACCTCAGCCCTCAGCCTACGGCGCGTTAAAGTTCGTGTCAATCCACGTGCAGCCGCTGAGGAGGCCTTCTGGACACTCTGCCACCAGGGTGTTACCTTGCGATTCTCGGACCGATACAGGGGGCGCAATGAAGGCGATTCGATTCCATACGCACGGCGGGCCGGAGGTATTGAAATATGAGGATGCGCCGGAGCCGGTAGTTCGTGCCAACGAAGTGCTCGTGCGCGTCAAGGCCTGCGCGCTGAATCGTCTCGATCTGTGGGTGCGGGGCGGCTTGCCAAATGTACCGATTCCGCTGCCGCACATTCCGGGGAGCGACGTGGCCGGCGAAGTCGCGCAAATTGGAGCTGAGGTCACGACGATCAAAGTTGGCCAAAAGGTGGTGCTCGCCCCCGGTGTGACATGCGGCAAATGCGCCGCGTGCATTTCAGGCCACGATAATCGCTGCCGCCAATTCACGAACCTGGGCTACATGATTGATGGCGGCTGCGCCGAATTCGTGCGCTGCCCGGAAGTGAACTGCATACCATATCCCGAGAACCTTTCGTTTGAAGAAACCGCGAGCATCCCGCTTGTTTTTCAAACGGCCTGGCACATGCTCGTCTCGCGCGCTGAACTTCAACCTGGGGAAGACGTGCTGATTCTCGGAGCGGGAAGCGGCGTCGGCAGCGCTGCGATACAAGTCGCCAAATTCTTCGGCGCGCGCGTCATTGCCACGGCAGGAACCGATGAGAAGCTGGCGAAAGCGCGCGAATTGGGCGCCGACCATGTCATCAATCACAAAACTCAGAAAATCCGCGACGAAGTCCGCCGGATCACGAACAAGCGCGGAGTGGACGTGGTCTTCGAGCACGTGGGCACTGCGACGTGGGACGAGAGCGTGGCCAGCCTCGCTCTCGCCGGGCGCCTGGTGACTTGCGGCGCCACGACCGGCTATGACGCCAAGATCGATTTGCGATTTCTGTTCAGCCGACAGCTTTCTCTGCTCGGCTCCTATATGGGCGCGAAGTTAGAACTGCTGACGGTAATGAAGCTCGTCGCCGCAGGCCGTTTCAAGCCAATTGTCGATTGCATTTTTTCGCTTTCGGAAGCTGCCGCTGCGCACGCTTACCTCGAAGCCGGATCGCAGTTCGGCAAAGTGGTCCTCGCCGTGTAGCACATTCGCTTGCCAACTCTGCTATTCTCGCGGCGTCTCGCAAGCGAAAAACGGAAAACATCGCACATGGCAAGCTGGCAAGCTCATCTCTCGGTCTGGATCATCAAATGGCGCGTCAAACGAAAACTCCGTGGTGTGCGAGACTACCGCGTAGCGCGCAAGATTCTCAACCCTGATCCTTATAGAGTGCCCGCTGACGTGCGCATTTCTCCCGCGCAAGTCGGCGGTGTTCTCGGAGAATGGGTGGAGGGAACTGGCGCAACAGCCGCCGTTCTCTTGTATTTACACGGTGGCGGCTATTTCGGATGCTCGGCACAGTCGCACCGCCCGATCACGGTAGCATTCGCCCGACAGGGATTCCGTGTTCTCGCGCCAAACTATCGTCTCGCGCCAGAAAATCAATTTCCGGCTGCGGTCGACGACGCCGTTGCTGTTTACCGCGGTCTCCTCAGCGAAGGATATTCGCCCGAGCGCATTGTTGTCAGTGGAGATTCCGCTGGCGGCGGCCTCGCGCTTTCTCTCCTTCTTACGTTGCGCGATGAAGGGACTCCTCTTCCGGCCGGAGCCGCCCTTTTTTCGCCCTGGACCGATCTCGCCGCCACCGGCGAATCCATTCGCACAAACGCAGATCGCTGCGCCATGTTTCATGGCCCGGACATTGGGTCAAGCGCGCGGTATTATTTGGGTGAGATGGATCCGCGCAATCCGATCGCTTCTCCACTCTACGCCGATCTCACCGGCCTTCCTCCGCTTCTGATTCACGTCGGCGCGGATGAAGCACTGCGCGACGATTCCACGCGTCTCGCGGAACGCGGGCGTGCAGCGGGCGTTCGCGTCGAACTGAAAGTTTGGCCGGTCGTTCCGCACGCCTGGCAGCTCGCGCCACATCGAATTCCCGAAGCTGGGCAATCGCTGCGCGAAAGCGCGGTGTTTCTGCGCGAGCTTGTAGCCTCAGAAACATCCAGCAAGGTAGCGCGACAGTTGATGACGGAAAATATCAATCAGAGCAGCCCAGCTGAAGAAGTCAGCGTCGACGTACTCATCGTCGGCGGCGGTTTCTCCGGCCTTTGCATGGCCATCAAGCTGCGCGAAGCTGGGATGAACTCGTTTCTCCTTATCGAGAAGAGCGATGACATCGGAGGAACATGGTACGACAATCGCTATCCTGGCTGTGCGTGCGACATTCCTTCCCATCTATATTCCTTTTCTTTCGAGCCGTCACCGGATTGGTCCCGCATGTATCCCGGGCAACGGGAAATTCACGACTACCTGAAACGCTGTGTGGAGCGTTACGAAATCGCCCCGCACATCCGTCTAAATACGCGCTTTCACGAAGCGATTTGGGGTGAAGCCGAGGGCGTGTGGCACGCCACTGCCGGTGAGGGAATGCGTATCCGGGCGCGAGTACTCGTCTCCGGCATCGGAGGTTTGCACGTTCCGCAATATCCCAAGCTGAAGGGAATAGAGCGATTTGCAGGGCCTGCATTTCATTCTTCAACTTGGAATCATGACGTCGACCTGAACGGCAAAAACGTCGCCGTCGTCGGCACTGGAGCAAGCGCGATCCAGTTTGTTCCGCAGATCGCACCTCTCGTTGGCAAGCTCTATCTTTTCCAGCGCACTCCGCCGTGGATCGTGCCGCGCATGGATTTTGCCATCGCGGAAAAATGGAAACATAGATTCCGCCGCTTCCCGCTGATCATGCGGGGGTTTCGCCAACTCATTTTCTGGCGTCAGGAGTTTCGCGTGCTCGGCTTTCTGGGCAATCGTTTTGTTCGCGGGAAGGCGACGGAAATCGCCACCCATCATCTGGAGAAGCAAGTCAGCGATCCAAAACTGCGCGAGGCCTTGAAACCCAAGTACCAATTGGGCTGCAAGCGCGTCCTCGTATCGGATGATTTCTATCCAGCGTTGACAAGGTCCAACGCGGAGCTTGTCACGGAAGGCATCGCGGAAGTGCGCGAGCACAGCATCGTGACGGCCGACGGCGTTGAGCGCCCTGTCGACGTCTTGATCTTTGGAACAGGCTTTCGCGCCACGGAGCCGCTCATCGGCATTCGGCTCATCGGCCGCCGCAGCGTGGAAATCCATGACGCCTGGCGCGAGCGCATGAGTGCCTATCTTGGCGTAACTGTAAGCGGCTTCCCCAACCTCTTCTTACTCCTCGGTCCCAACACGGGACTGGGGCACAATTCCGTCGTGCTGATGATTGAGGCGCAGGTCCGCTACGTGATGAGCTGTCTGGCGCTCATGAAGCGCCGCAAGAAACACGTCCTCGAGGTCCGTCCGGAAACGCAAAAACAATTTGTCGCGGACATCTATCGCCGCCTCGAGGGCACCGTCTGGCAATCCGGTGGCTGCCATAGCTGGTATCAAGATCAGCGAACGGGCGAAAACACCACGCTCTGGCCCGGCTCGGTCGTTGCATATACCAGGCGCACCCGTGCAGTTTCGCCCGCCGACTACGAACTGACATAGTCGCCCCGAAACGGCCGGATTAGCTTCATTTGTGGCCATCGCTTGGCTTTGCGAAAAAGATGGTAGAATGGGAGATTATGAGCACATCGCTCGGCAAGCACGTCACACTCACCAAGCCCGACGACTTCGGCAGCCTGCTCGAAGACGAAGGCATAATTTTCACCACGCTCGACAAAGCCGTGAATTGGGCCCGCAAAAGCTCCATCTGGCCCCTTGGCTTCGGCCTAGCTTGCTGCGCCATCGAAATGATGTCCATGGCTGCTGCCCGCTTTGACGTCGCGCGTTTCGGCGCTGAAGTTTTCCGCCCCTCGCCGCGCCAAGCCGACTTAATGATCGTCGCCGGCCGCCTTTCACAAAAAATGGCACCGGTCATTCGCCAACTCTACGATCAAATGCCCGAGCCCAAGTGGGTCATCTCCATGGGCGCCTGCGCCACATCCGGCGGCGTATTCAACAACTACGCCATCGTGCAAGGTTGCAACCAAGTCATTCCCATCGATGTCTACGTCCCTGGGTGCCCGCCGCGCCCCGAAGCAGTCCTCTATGCCATCCTCCAACTACAAAAGAAAATCGACAATGAAAAAGGTTCTTTCAAGCGCGCCCTGAATCTCGATTAAGTAGCACAGACGTCAGTCTGTGGGCTTTGTCCGTGCCTGCATGCCAACTCTAGCTCTGAAGCCCCTGCGAGTCTATCTAGCCGTAGTCCTCTGTACGATTCCCCTACTCTCCGGCTGTTTTGGTCATCGCGACCCGCCCAGACCGAAGCCTCCCCCCGGCTGGACCCTGGTTTGGAACGACGAATTCTCTGGTCCTGAAGGCTTTTCCCCAGACTCCAAAAAATGGACCTACGACCTCGGTGGCAAAGGCTGGGGCAACCACGAACTCGAGTCCTACACCAATCGCAAGGAAAACGCGCGCATCGAAAAGGGAAATCTCGTAATCACCGCGCAAAAAGACACTTACACCGGCGCCGACGGCATAACTCGCGAGTACACCTCCGCCCGCCTCAAGACTCAAGGCCTGTTCGTACAGTCTTACGGCCGCTTCGAGGCCCGCATCAAAATCCCGGAAGGGCAGGGAATGTGGCCCGCTTTCTGGATGCTAGGCCAAGACATCCCCTCTGCAGGCTGGCCGAAGTGCGGCGAGATCGACATCATGGAAAACATCGGCAAGGAACCCGGCACCATCCACGGCTCCCTTCATGGCCCCAGCACCACCGCGCCCACGAGCGACCTGACCGGCATTTTCACTCTTCCCCCCGGCCAGAACTTTGCCGCCGATTTTCATCTCTACGCCGTCGAATGGGAACCCGACACAATCCGTTTCTACGTCGACTCCAATCTCTACGCCACCTTCCGCTCTTCCGACTGGCCCGCTGGCGGCAAATGGGTTTTCAACCATCCGTTTTTTATCATTCTCAATGTTGCCGTCGGCGGCGACTGGCCCGGCAGCCCCGACGCGTCCACCAAATTTCCGCAAAGCATGCTCGTCGACTACGTACGCGTTTATACTGGGCGCTAGTTTTGATCCGCAAGATAGGGAGATTCGGCCACCATGTCGACGCCTTCTGATCCAGCACGCCAGCTTCTTCGCCACACCGTGGCCACCGTCGCCTATCGCGGCGGGAAAGCTCTGCGCGGCGCCCCCGAATCGTTCGCCGCATTCACGCTCGGCGACAGCCCCCGTACGCCCGCAAATATCCTCGCGCACATGGGCGATCTTTTCGATTGGGCCCATTCCATGGCGAGGGGGGAAGCGGCCTGGCGCGATTCCCAGCCACTTGCGTGGGATGCCGAGGTCGCTCGATTCTTCGCCTCGCTAAAGAAGTTCGACGATTATCTTGCCGCGTCGGAACCTCTTCACTCTCCGGCCGAAGGCCTGTTTCAGGGGCCCATCGCGGATGCCCTGACCCACATCGGCCAGATCGCCATGCTCCGTCGCCTCGCCGGCTGCCCGATCAAAGGCGAAAACTACTTCAAAGCCGAAATTACCGCTGGCCGCGTCGGCATTGCGCAAGCTGCCCCGCGACGCCAGTTCGACTGACCCGAACAGAATCTTGTCTACGAGAAACTGCGGACCGGCGAAAGGCAATTACTTTGCAGACTGGGTTTCTGCGAGAGCTTCGGGGAATTTGGAAACGACCGCCGTTCCCCCCGACCAATTCAGACGGCTCCCGAGCGCGTTGTGGTCTTTGCGGACATATCCCATCCCAATCGCGTAGGACAAAAAGGACGGTCTGGCCGCACGCGTAACAGAACCCACTTCTTTTCCATCCACGGTCAGCGTCTCGCCCGGCGCCGGAACGCCCGCGCCATCAAAAATAAGATCGACCCTCCGCCGGTTCACCTGCCCGCGCGAGCGCACGCGTTCGACAATCTCCTGCCCTGTGTAGCAACCCTTCGTGTAGCTGATGTGGCTGGTTTCCAAGCCCGCTTCGTGAGGAATTTGTTTCTCTCCGAAATCGTAACCAAACCACGGCACGCCTTGCGCAAGCCGCTGCGCGCTAAGAGCCGCATAACCCATCGGCCCACCACCACGTTCCTTCACGCTTTCCGAAAGAACTTGCCACAGATTCGCCAGCTTCTCCCGTTCGACCAGGAATTCGCATCCCGCAACTTCGCCCGGAAAACGCTTCGTGATCCAGCAGGGAATCGACGCAACTGTGGTTTCCACGCGGCCAAGTTCCACGAGCGCAGAAAGATCGATTCCCGCAATTGCTTGGGCGACGGCCACTGCTCGTGGCCCTTCTATCGCCAAAGTTCCGAAACGCTGCGATTCATCCGTCAGCGTTACATCATCCATGATGATGTATTTGTCTAGCACTTCGATGAGCCGCTCCCGAATCATCGCGTAAGAAACACAAAATAGACTTTCGGGCTGCGCGTAAGTCTCGATTTCCGCGAGGATGTGGCCCTGCGGATTCAGCAGCAACGACACATTGCCCTGCCCAGCAGACAAACTCTTTATGTCGTTGGTCAGAATGGCGTTCAAATAACGCACGCGGTCTGGCCCTGTGAACGAAAGATAGGCGCGGTAATTCTTGTCAACCAGCGCAACCGTCTTGCGCGCAAAGTCCTGCTCGGCTCGCGGATCCGTCCAATAGTCCGGCAACACGCAGCCGAACCACGTTTCCATGGTCGCGCAGGCACTCTTGTGCAATGCGTCTAGCGGCGTTTCGATCGCGGCGCCAGTTTCTTCCATCTCTATTCGTCTCCTTCCTCCACAGTTTAACAAAGTAAACAGCCGCCCGTGTCTGCCGCATTCCTGAATCAGACGCAGTGGATGATATAATCTAAACTCATGAGCGACGCCGTGCCTACCTTCGACGCTGTCTCGCAAGGACTCATCCACATCACCATTCCGGTCGGGATGCTGCAATGCAATTGCTCGATCATCGGAGACCCAGTCAGCCGCGAGGCGCTCGTGATTGATCCGGGTGACGAAGTCACGCGCATCCTGGAGCTCCTCGGCCGGCACAGGCTGACGGTCAAAGCCATCGTCAGCACTCATGCTCACATCGATCACGTCGGCGGCCTGAGTAAGCTGCGGCAATACACGGGCGCTCCCATCTTAATGCATCGCGACGATCTGCCCCTCTACCAAGGAATGGAGGTGCAAGCCGCGTTTCTCGGTGTCGCTACACCAGAGATCACCGAGGTGGACCAGCTTTTGAAGGAAGGTGACAGGCTGAGCTGGGGCTCGTTCGATGCCAACGTTATCCACACTCCCGGCCACACGCCGGGCAGCGTATGCCTCTACGTGCCGAAGGACGCCGGAGCAGTTGCGATACCTACTCCGCGCCTTTTTGCCGGCGATACTCTTTTCGCGGGCAGCATTGGCCGCACGGATCTGTGGGGCGGTTCAATGGACCAGATCACGGACTCGCTTCGCGGCAAGCTGATGCAGTTGCCTGACGAAACGATCGTCTATCCCGGGCATGGCCGTTTGACCAGCATCGGCCAAGAACGCAACACCAATCCATTTTTGATCACCTCCTGAGTCCTTACCCCATCGCCGCGCTCTACATGTTGTAGCCCGAGCGGCGCGCGCTGCATCCAAAACAAAACCTCTAAGCGGAGCGAGAAAGGAGTTTCCTATGCGATACCGGCTTTTGGGCAACAGCGGCCTTCGAGTTTCGGAAGCTGCGCTTGGCGCCATGACCTTCGGCGAAGACTGGGGTTGGGGCGCCGCCAAGGACGAAGCCCGCAAGGTGTACGACGCTTTCCGCCAAGCCGGAGGCAATTTCATAGACACCGCGAACATTTACACGAACGGGACGAGCGAATCGTTTCTCGGCGAATTCATGAAGGACCATCGTCAGAGCGTCGTGCTGGCCACGAAATACGGCAATGCCATGCCAGGCACAGACCCGAACGCGGCCGGCAACCATCGCAAGAACATGGTGCAGGCCATAGAAGCGAGCCTCAAGCGACTGAAAACCGACTACATCGATCTCTATTGGGTCCACATCTGGGACCAGATCACGCCCGTCGAAGAGGTCATGCGGGGCTTGGATGATTTGGTTCGCCAAGGCAAGGTCCTGTTTGTCGGCATTTCGGATGCCCCGGCCTGGTGGATTGCCCAAGCGAATACGCTAGCCCAACTGCGCGGCTGGTCGCCCTTCGTCGGGTTGCAGATCGAATACAGTCTGCTCGAGCGAACCGTCGAGCGCGAGTTGGTCCCCATGGCGAAGGCCTTGAACCTTGGCTTGACGGCGTGGTCGCCATTAGCTGGTGGCGTGCTGACCGGCAAGTACCACGGACACGGTTCCTCCGAGCAGGGCCGTATGAATAGCGAGATGGCGAAAGATTTCATGCCAGAACCACAACTCACCGAGCGCGTGGTCGCGGCTGTTAAGTCCGTGTCCGATGAGCTCGGTCGCAGCATGGCGCAAGTCGCGCTTGCATGGCTTCGCTATCGCCCCGTGCCGGTTATCCCCATCCTTGGCGCGCGAAAGCTTTCTCAATTGCAGGACAATCTCGCGAGTTTTGACGTGACGCTCTCCGCCGACCAATTAAAGACGCTCGATGAGGCAAGCCGCATTGAACTTGGATTCCCCTACGGAATGTATGCAAAAAAATTCGTCCAAGCGATAGCTTATGGCGGTCTGCGGGATCAGATCTTGGCTTAGTCGCGCCTGTATCGCGGGCCCGAAGCGGCTTTCTACAAACGAGTGTGCCTACTCGCCTCTTAATTTCGGCCCTCTCTGGCGCGCTTCAATTCTTCCATCACAGACTGCACCAGCTGCTTCGCGTGCTCAAGTTCCTCGGTAATGATGCGCAAATCCATCGCCGGAACAGCAGGATTGCGCTGGCTGGCACAGTAAACGCCGTGCTGTCCAACAAGCACCAGCGCATTCGTCATGCGGTCCAGCGACACAGCGAGTCGCCCGCGCTCCCGCCCGTACATCTGCTCAAAATGCTCCAGCTCATCCTTGTGCTCATCAAATGCATTCATGGATTGCAGTCCTTGTTAGCTCGCAGGCTTTCGCCGATGCGGCAGACGGTTGCACATCGGGCACATACAACACGCACCAAACTTTACCCCATGCGGTGTGCGGAACATAATTCGCTTGAGCCACCGAGAGACGATTTACCACTCCCCGTAGTGCAATCCATGGGTTTGGCGGCGGCTAGTGCGGTCCCGGCGTACGAGCTTGGGAAACGATTCGGCTGGAGCAATCTGACAATGCGACGATCCGACTTGGTGCAGCACAAGGAAAAAGAGAAGGGCGCGGTGACGCGCACCTCGCAAATCGTCTTCGGTGAGCGCCAGCATCTGCTGCGCGTCCTCGATTCGCTCGAAGGCACCGATTTGCCGATCGCCCGGCTGCAGCAGGAGCGCCGCATCCTGGAAGACCTGATTCACGCGCGCACCCGCGAACTCAACCAAATCAACACGGCCTGGGACGAAAAGATCGGTCTCGTGCTGAGCGCCGATGCCAAGCCAGAAATGCTTGAGAAACTCGTCAAGCAAGCCCCCGAGGAAGATTACTATTTGCTGCGGCTGATCAGCGAGCACCCGCGCGCCAACGCAAAGACCTTGAATAAGTTGGCCAAACATCCTTACGGCGCGATTCGCGAAAATGTCGCCCGCCATCCAAACGCCGATGCAGGCACTCTGACTTGGCTCAGCAAGGATCGTAGTCAGCCGCTCTGGTATCTCGTCGCCTTCAATCCCAACACTCCAACGCCGCTGCAGCGCCGCCTCCGCGACCGCCTGAAAAAACTGGGCGAAAACCAACTTTCCAGATAGCCCGTCCCAGGACAATTCGGTCAACGAATTTCTCCAGATCTCGTCCGCGTTAACGACAAACTTGTTTTTCCAACTGTGTCTGGCCTCTAGTCTCGGCAACTCTTCCCCATTAAAAGGTGTCCAACGGAGGGAATACGTGATCAGTCCTCGCGCCTCAGTTTTGCGACGCTCGCCCACTCCGCCACGCGCGCAAACGTATCCGAGCGTAAGCAAGAGCGGGCGCGGGCGAGAAAACTTGCCGACGAAGCAAAGGCGGCGGGGGACGATAGCAATCTCCTCAAGATAGTGTTGTCGGTTCCCGAGGATGGCGGTGAAATGGCCTTCTCCGGAACTGCTGAAGTCCAGGCAGCGATGCGGGAAGGCGAAGCCGCGTTTGTAAAAGGAGATTTGGATGCTGCTGTGGCCGCGTATGCGCGCGCTCTCGCCCTCGATCCTCATCAATACGACGCGGCGCTGTTTACAGGCGACGTTTCCTTCAAGAAAAAGGATCATGAGCAAGCGGACAAGTGGTTCGCACGCGCCGTCGAGATCGATCCCAACCGCGAAACCGCCTATCGCTATTGAGGCGATGATTTGGTCGCCCAGGGCCGCGCAAGCGATGCGAAGGAACACTTCATCGGCGCTATTGTTGCGAATGCCTACGACCAGCGGTCCTGGATGGGGCTGAGCCAGTGGGCAAAAGCACAAAAGATGATCCTCGTTAATCCGCGCATCGTCTCGCCAAACCAGATCGAATACAAAAGCAAAAATCAGACTACCATCACCATCGATCCTTCCACGATGCAGGCCAGCGCCAAAAAAGACGGCACCGATGCATGGTTTTCGTACACCCTTTAGGCGTCTCTCTGGATTACCCCGCTTATCGCGACGCCCATCGCGAAAAAGTCCGCCAGTACATCACAGAGTGGATCATTCATCCCGCGCAGTGATAGCGTCAGCTCGCCGTAATGCAGTGGGTCAGCGAAGTGTTACCGGACCCACTACCTTGTCAAAACTCCTTGCTACGCTCCCAATAAGACCTTAGGTGCGGGGCTTGTTTACGCTGCGAGGGCCTTGCCCGCCTTGCCTGCGGCGGTCGCCCATCATTTTACGGATGCGCCCCAAGCCTAATCCATATCCGGCCCCAGTGCCGAAGATAGTAGAATGGCCCGGCTCTATTTCCTCGAGGAGGTGTCTGCATTGCGAGACCGCAGGCCACATAAAAGATGACCAGCGAGGTGATGCAAGTCGCGCCAGGATGGCAATTCGTTCACCAAAAAAAATGGATCATTCTCGCGATATCCGTCGCGATAATCGTGCCGTGCCTGTGGCACCGGCGCATTGAGGCTGGCGATCTCGCAAGCCACGTCTACAATGCGTGGTTGGCCCAACTAATTGAGAAGGGCCAGGCGCCCGGACTTTACCTCGTCCGGCAGTGGAACAATGTGCTGTCTGATTGGACGTTGCTGCACGCAGCAAATGTCGTGGGTTTTGCGGCCGCAGAAAAAATTGTCGTTTCCATTTGCGTGCTGATTTTCTTTTGGGGAGTTTTTGCTTTCGTTGCAGTTGTCAGCGGCCGGCCGCCTTGGTTTGTCACTCCATCCATTGCCATGCTGGCTTACGGCTACTCCTTCAACATGGGGTTCCTTAACTACTATTTGTCAATCGGGCTGGCGTCCTTCAGCCTGGCTCTTTTGTGGCGGGGAAGGGGATTGGAGCGGCTTCTCGGGTTGGTCATCGCGCCGTTTATTCTTTTCGCGCATCCAATAGGGTTCCTCTGGCTAGCTGGGATGATGCTTTATATTCTTCTTTGGACGAAGCTTCCGAATTGGTGGAAGCTAGCCGCGCCAGCCGCCGCTGTGGCGTTGCTACTCGGAATTCATTGGTATCTGGCGCATCAGACTCAGTTTCCAGTTGATTGGGCGCACGATCCTTTTTATCTGATGAACGGAGTTGACCAGCTAACGCTCTATGGCCAACGCTACGCCGTGCTGGGGTGGGCCTCGCTAGGCTTCGGAGTGCTTTGCTTCGTAGTCGATTTAGTTTCCCGTCGGCGCGACACTTCCTCTTGGCAGTTCTTGCGGCTTCCCGCCGAGTTGTATTTCATTGCCATAGTTGCCGTCGCACTGTTGCCTGAAAACTTGCGCCCGTCGATCTCCGGGGGTTGGATTGGATTGCTTGCCTCGCGTCTAACCGCGATTACTGCCGTTTTTGGCCTTTGTCTTCTGAGCGGCCTGAAGCCGAGGAAGTGGCACCTGGCGGGTTTCGGCGCATGCGCGATTGTATTCTTCGGTTTCTTATACCAGGACACTCTCGTCTTGAATCGCATGGAATCCGACGCGGAAGACCTGGTAAGCCGATTGCCATTCGGGACCCGTGTGATCGCCACGGTCTGGGCGCCTCCAGACTCGCGCGTCTCGTTCATCGGGCACATCGTGGACCGCGCCTGCATCGGGCATTGCTTCAGCTATGCGAACTACGAGCCTTCCTCCGGACAATTTCGCATTCGAGCGCATCCCGGCAGTCCTGTCGTCAGCGCTTCGGATGAAGACACCGAAGACATGCAAGCAGGGGAGTACGAGGTGCTGGACGAGGACCTGCCGGCGATGGAAATTTTCCAATGCGACGAAAAAGACCTGACGAAACTCTGCATCCGCGACCTGGCTTCCGGCGAAAAAAATGGCCGCCTCGGCTACAAGCCACCCTCCAATTGAACCCACAGCCCCGGCCAGTTGCCAGCCCCTGCGGGCTCAATACGCGCCAAAAACCCGCCAAAATGGCGGTAGACAAATTGGCTCTTGCAGCAGTCCAATATCGTGTAGAATTGGCTCAAGGTGAGAGACAATGTTGCCACTGCATCTCCAGCCTGAGAGCCACGTCCCGCTGTACATCCAGCTTCGCGACCAATTGCGCGCGCTCGTGCATGCAGGCGATTTGCGCCCCGGCGACCGCATTCCCGCCAGCCGCGAACTCGCCACCATGTTGGGAGTGCATCGCACCACGGTCGCGAACGCCTATGCCGAGCTTGAATCCGAAGGCCTCATTCAGGGATATGTCGGCCGCGGCACGTACATTAAGGGTAACGGAAACGGGTTGAAACTGACTCCGCCACCTCCGCCCGTCTTTAATGGAAATGGGGGCGCTGGTATTCGCTGGGAATTGCTCTTCGCTGATGAACGTGGCGAAGAAGCGCTCAGCCGACTGACAGCCGCCGCGCCCGAAAATGCATTGTCTTTCGTGATGGCGCGTCCTGCCGAAGAATTCTTCCCCGTCGATGAATTGCAGATTTGCGTGAACGCCGTGCTCCGCCGAGAAGCCACGGATGTTTTGAAGCTCGGTCCCTCGGATGGCTATGGACCTCTAAAGGAAGCGCTGCTCGATCATCTCCGCGCCGACGGCATTCCAGCAAAAGACGAAAATCTTCTCATCACGGACGGCTGCCAGCAGTCGCTCGACATTATCAGCAAAGCTTTCGTCCGCCCGGGCGATTCCGTGATTCTCGAGAATCCCACCTATCCCGGTGCGATGGCCATCTTTCATGGCGCTCGGGCCCGCTGCCTTGGCGTACCGGTCCAGACTCGCCCTGAACCGGGAAACACGCTCGGCCTTGACCTCGAAGCGCTGGAAGCCACACTTGCCGCAAATCGCGTAAAGCTGATTGTGCTCACACCAGATTTTCAGAACCCCACCGGCACTTCGATGCCTTTGGCTTCCAGGCGGAAAGTGCTGGAACTCGCCGGACGCCACCAGGTGCCCATTGTTGAAGATCACATTTATGCGCGGCTTCACGCGCGCGACGAGCGCGTGCCTTCCTTGAAGCAACTCGACCGCGCGAACATTGTCATTCATATCGACAGTTTTGCGAAGGTCGCTTTCCCGGGGCTACGCGTGGGATGGATCGTTGCGCCGGCGACGGCCATCGAGCGCCTGCGCATCGTGAAGCAAACCACCGATTTGCACACGGACCAACTGGCACAGGCGACGCTCGCGGAATTTCTGCGGCGCGGACTGTTTACGAAACATATTGCCAAAATGCGTAAAGTCTATGCTTCGCGCCTGGTGGCTTTGGACGAAGCTCTTCGCAAGCACATGCCCGAGGGCACGCGCTGGACACGTCCCGACGGCGGTATGTGTCTGTGGCTGGAGCTGCCTCTAGGCTTTGACGCCAGCGAACTTCTGATTCACGCGAAAGAGCGCGGCGTTCTCTTCGCACCGGGCCGCTACTTTTACGTGCAGAATCCGCTGCCGAACACGCTGCGTCTCGGCTACGCTGGTCTCGATGAGAAGCAAATCGCTCGCGGTGTGGCGACGCTGGCCGATCTCCTGCGTGTCGAGATGCGCAAGCGACAGCGCGGCGTGCGGCGCGCCGAGCGGAGCCGCGTTGCTCTGGTGTGAGCAGTAGAAGTAATGAAGCAGGGAAGTAATGAGGTGAAGAAAGAAGCGGAGAGGCTGGTGGAATTTGACGGACACAATTACATTAGCGCCGAATCCGACGAACAAATGCTTTGGCTGCGGCGGAGCAAACGATCTGGGCATGAAGCTGACGTTTGTGCAGGACAACCTCAACCGACGCATTGTGGGAAAATTTATTTTAGGGGAGGCATATCAGGGCGGCGGTGGCATGGGGCATGGCGGAATTATTGCCGTGCTCCTGGACGAAGTGATGGGGAAAGTTTGCCGCTTTCGCGAAGTTCGCGCCGTAACGGCGGAGCTGATGGTTCAATATTTGAAGCCAGTTAAGGTGGATGAAGAAATCGTTGTCGAGGGCTATGAGACGGAAGTAAAGGGGCGCAATCTGTTTCTCGTTGGAGAAATTCGGAACGGCGCCGGCGAAGTGCTGGCGCGAGGCACCGGAAGATTTGTGGTGATCGGACAGAAAGAGAAAGTAGCAACCGAAGTGCAGAGCGCTTAGAGGTACACGGCACAGAGAATTTGGCGGTGAAAAATACGCCGAGAAATTTGGCGAAAGAGGAGGACTGATATGGATGCGAAGAAAGTGAACGGCAGCGGCGGTGCAGACGGCAATACGAATGAATGGCGTGTAAAGGTTGGTTTGGCGGAGATGCTCAAGGGCGGCGTCATTATGGACGTGACCAACGCGGAGCAAGCGAAGATTGCAGAGAATGCCGGCGCTTGCGCCGTCATGGCGCTCGAGCGCGTGCCGTCGGACATCCGTAAGGAAGGCGGCGTGGCGCGCATGGCCTCGATCAAAATTATCCGTGAGATTATGCAAACCGTGACCATTCCCGTGATGGCCAAGGTGCGCATCGGACATTTCGCCGAAGCCGAAGTGCTTCAGGCGCTTGAAGTTGACTTCATAGATGAGAGCGAAGTACTGACGCCGGCCGACGAAGAAAATCATGTCTGGAAGCACGATTACCGCGTGCCGTTCGTTTGCGGCGCCCGCAATCTTGGCGAGGCGCTGCGCCGTATTGCGGAAGGCGCGGCGATGATTCGCACGAAGGGTGAAGCCGGTTCCGGCAACGTAGTCGAAGCCGTCCGCCACATGCGCACGATCGTGAGCCAGATGAAAAAACTGACGACCCTGCGCGACGATGAATTGATGCGCGAAGCAAAAGAACTCGGCGCTCCGCTCGATCTGATCCGCCAGATTGCCAAAACAGGGAAACTTCCCGTGCCGAATTTTTCGGCGGGTGGAATTGCTACGCCCGCGGATGCAGCGCTTGTCCGCCGTCTCGGCGCGGAAGCCGTCTTCGTTGGCTCGGGCATTTTCAAGTCCAGCGATCCGGAAGCGCGCGCCAAGGCCGTTGTGAAAGCGACAACGCACTTTGACGATCCTAAAGCGGTCCTCGAGGCTTGCGAGGAGCTTGGCGAAGCGATGCGCGGCATCGACGTGCGCCAACTCGAAGAAAAGGACATGCTCTCAACGCGCGGCTGGTGAAAAGCCGCGCCGTCATTTTTTCAGTTTCCTTTGTCGTGGCGCAGCCATTCGAGACTCAGGGTGAACATGCTGCTCCCCTGCAAATGCAAGCACGGCATGCCGTGCCCCTACGAAACGACGGAGTACATCAGGTGAAGGTTGGAATATTGGCAGTGCAAGGCGACTTTGCGGCTCACGCGGCGATGCTTGCCGGGCTGGAAGCGGAGACTGTGGAGGTGCGCACCGTTCACGACCTCGATGGTTGCGACGGGCTGATCCTTCCCGGCGGCGAGAGCACGACGCAACTTCAGTTTTTGCAGGAAGAAGGTCTGTTTGATGCCGTCAAGCAATTTGGGGCGAGCGGCGGAGCGATTTTTGGAACGTGTGCAGGCGCGATCCTGCTGGCTAGAGAAGTGAAGCATCCCGCGCAAGCTTCTTTAGGTTTGCTGGACATGACCGTTTTGCGCAACGCTTACGGCCGCCAGTTGGCGAGCGACGTTTTCTCTGGTACGAGCAAGTTGACGGACGCGCCCATGGAGATGGTCTTCATTCGCGCTCCTGTAATTGATAGAGTCGGCCTCGGCGTGGAAGTCCTGGCTGAATATGGCGGCAAACCGGTGTTGGTGCGACGCGCCAACGTTATGGCTGCGACGTTTCATCCTGAGCTAACCCAGGATAGCAGCGTGCATCGGCATTTCCTCGAGCTGGTTGAGGCGGGGCGGAGGTCGTCGGCTTCAGTTGCTCGATAGCGCCTTTTGATATGTGATTGGTGGACCGTGTTATCTCTGATCCGTGGCCGGTAACGGGGGAAGAGCAGGAGACAGCCAGGATTCATCGCATGCAGAATGCGCATGCGATGCAGCAGAGGTTGGCTGTCCCACCGCTCTGGTAACAATAATGACCCCCCTCCCCGGGTTTTTCATAAGTGTTCATTCCAAAGACAGTTAAAGTCGTTTATTTTGATACACTTTTGGAATGTTGATTCTAAAGAGCTTGTTTGCAACAACATGGTGCAAAGCGGAGTTAGTTTCACGAGTGTTGCATCCAGGAGGCTCAGGCGATTGCCTAGTCCTGAAAACAAAAGTGCCAACAAAGATGCTGGCGTTGCAGGACACAAGACGTTTCATTACCTAAGAAATAGTGTACCAGTATAGACACTTTTTGTCACAGTGAAAAACAGGAAAATCGCAAGTCACTGAAACGAAAAGGAAAATCAGGGCACGATTCCTTGTTAAGAGGTTACCGTAGCCAGGGACGCGCACTTCGCAGGTGGGACTGGTGTACGGAGCGCGGAGCTGGATCTGGATCTATGAAAAAGATAGCTCGAACAAAAGTGTTGTTCGTCTGCCTTGGGAATGCGTGCCGCAGCCCGATGGCAGAGGCGATTGCATTGCGCGATGCCGCCGACGTGATCGAGGCTTCAAGCGCTGGCCTGACGCCGCTTGGCCGCGTTGAGCCTATGACCAAGCAAACCCTTGAAAATAATGCTTATCGCTCGGAAGGGCTTGATTCGAAGGCGGTTGAGCCATCCGCGCTCGACGCGGCAGACATCGTGATCAATATGAGCGGCCACCCCAGAGAAGCCGCCTTCGAGGAGCCCTCCAAGGTGGAGGATTGGTACGTGGAAGATCCCTATGGCGCCCACGCGGAGCTTTATCAGAGAATCTTTGAGGATATCAAAAGGCGCGTCTCGGAGCTTGCGCGGCGGTTGAGGAATGGCGATGGCAGCGGGGTGAAGCCTGGAAACATCAAACAGAAGGGCGGTAGCGGGCAACGGAGGCGGTAGAAGGCGTCGAGGAGAAACGAGCTTGCGGCGAGAGAAAACCAGCGTTTCGCAGGAAGACTACCTCAAGGCGATTTGGGAGATGCTTGAGGAGGATCAGACGCCTATCAGTGCGCGACTTGCGGAGGAGCTAAAGGTGACGCCCCCGGCGGTGACTGCTGCTTTGAAGCGCATGACGCGCGACGGACACGTGCGCGTGGAGCGAACCGGACGAATCGATCTTACGCACAAGGGGCGCATGGTAGCCGAGCGGCTCGCTTTGCGGCATCAGCTTGCGGAGATGCTTCTGACGGAAGTGATTGGGCTCTCTTGGGCGAAGGCGCATGACGAAGCGGAACGGCTCGAGCATGGAATCTCGCCGGAAGTCGAGGCGCTTCTGCTCAAGCGATTTGGCAACAAGAAGACGTGCCCGCACGGTGTTCCGATGCGGGGCGGTGTGGCAAAGCTGCGAAGCAAGGGCGCGGTGCTCCTGGCAGATTTGCGTCCGAACGAACATGCGGAGATTCTCTGCGTATACGAAAAGGACGGCCGGTTTCTTGAGTTTCTGGAAGGACTGCGATTGCGTCCCTCGACGAAGGTCGAAGTATTGAAGCGCGAGTACGACGAGACTATGACTCTGCGTTCGGATGGTCACACAATGCATTTGGGGAAGCCGGCGACTTCGCGGATATGGGTGCGGCGGTTGAATGGGTGAGTAGTTGAGGCCGATGGATGAATGCGGCGCGAAGAGCGGCTTAGTCCTGCACTAAACCCTTACATCAGACGGAGGGAACATGAGCTCGGCCCGCAACCCAGGCAGATTCGCAGGCTTGCTGTATGTACTCGTGTCAATAGTGGGCTTCTTTGCCATGGGGTACGTCCCGGGCAGGCTGATCGTCCACGGAAACGCAGCGGTCACCGCCAGCAACATCGCTGCCTCCGAGACGCTCTTTCGCCTCGGCATCGCGGGCGAACTCATCGGCCAGGCGGCTTTTATCTTCGTGGCCCTGGCTTTGTACGATCTGCTCAAGGGAGTCAGCCGGCGCCACGCCTCGCTCATGGTGAAATTGATTTTGATCTCGATCCCGATAGCGTTTCTGAATGAGTTGAACTCATTCGCTGCCCTCGTCCTCGTGCGTGGGGCGGACTTCCTATCGATATTCGATAAGGCTCAACGTGACGCGCTGGCTATGCTGTTCCTCAATCTGCATGGTCTCGGATTTGTTGTCGCGGAAATATTTTGGGGCCTTTGGCTTTTTCCCCTCGGCCTGCTTGTCTACCGGTCACGATTCCTGCCGCGGTTCCTGGGCGTATGGCTCGCCCTCGCCGGCTTCGCCTGGGTGATCCTGAGCCTTGCTGGCGTACTGTTACCGGAATACGCGGACAAGGTCGATACCTACTCTCAGCCTGCCATTATCGGGGAGATAGTATTCATGCTTTGGCTCCTCATAAAGGGAGCCAAGCCACCGGTGGCGCTGGGCGGGGCGGCGTTAGCTTCGGCGGGTGATTAGACGTTTAGTTTCCAGCAAGCAGGGACGTGGGGCGCTGCGTTAGGTGCGTTGATCGAGGAGGGTTTTGAGGCGGGCGTAGCCGGCTTTGCTGACTGGGAGTCGGGTACCGTCCGCCAGGATCGCGAGCCGGCTGTCTTTTCCATACGGCTCGATTCGCACTACCTTTTCGAAATTCACTACATACGAGCGATGGACTCGCACGAACTGCTCGGGATCTAGGCAGGCTTCCAGACCGGCAATGGTTTGCTGCTTTAAATGCTTTTTGCCTTCACTGGCTAAGGCGACGTAGTCGTCTTGCGCTTCGGCGTAGTCGAGTTTTCTTACCGGGATTAGCGTAACGCGCGTTCCGTCGCGCACAACAATTCGTTCGAGAAACTGTTTGGGCGGGCGTGCTGCTGCGGCCAGCTCTCCCGCGGCGGACAGTTTTTCGCCTATGCGTGATTTTGCGCGTTCGAGAGCAGCTTCGAAGCGCTCGCGGCCAATGGGCTTCAAGAGATAGTCGACGGCGTGGACTTCGAACGCGCGCATGGCGTATTGGTCATAGGCTGTGACGAAAATGACAGCGGTGTCCGTGCCAATCAGTTCCAGTACGTCGAACCCGGAGAGTTTGGGCATCTGCACATCCAGAAAAATCAGGTCCGGCTTGTGCTCGACGACGGCTTTCACGGCCTCGAAGCCATTTGCACATTCCGCGGCGATTGTTATTTCCGGATGGGTTTGAACCAGCTCGCGCAGGACGAGGCGCGCGAGGTCTTCATCGTCCACGATGAGAGTGGTGATCTTTTTGTTGTCCTTCATGCTTAACTCTTGGCTTCTTCGGTGTTCGCTGCATCCGCAGGAAACGACAAGTCCACGCGAAATTTTCCATTTTCGGCACTGACGCGCATGTTCGCTCCCTTGCCATATCGGGCCTCGAGCCGCTCACGAACATTTTTCAGGCCGAGGCCGCCCTTCCGCATCGGCGTCGACTCTGGGTCGAACGTATTCTCAATGGCAAGCAAGACGCGGCCAATGTGGTTCTGGCCGGATAGTCGCACTATGCCTCCGTCCGGGAGATTGGCGATGCCATGCGTGATTGCATTTTCGACGAGTGGCTGGAGGAGAAGTGGTGGCAGCTGGACAGAGTTAGAGACTTGCTGCATATCTTCCTCCATGCGCAGGCGCGCGCCGAAGCGCACTTTCTCGATCGCAAGGTAGCGATGGAGCAGCGACAACTCTTCCGAAAGCGGCACGCTGGTTTTTTCGCCAAGTCCCAGCGTCATGCGAAGAAATTCGGCCAATAGAATGCACATTTCGCGAGCTTTTGCAGGGTCGACACTCGTCAGCGCGCTGATGGAATTCAGGCTGTTGAAAAGAAAGTGCGGATTCACTTGCGCTTTCAACGCTTTCAATTCCGCGTCGCGGGCCAGAATGCTGGTCTCCATGGCGCGTGCCTCAGCAATTCGAGAATCCTCGATGGCTAGGATGACGTAGTGAGATGCCACTGACAGGAGATAAAGCAGAAAGCCAACACCGAATAGAACCGGGACTTGCGGAGCGAACCGTTCATTCAGCCCCTGAAACGAAGGCAAACCCGAAAGGGCGTAAGCCAGAATCCTCGCGAACTGCACCCACACGAAACTGATGATTACCGCGGCGGCCAGGTGAGTAAACCTGAGCTGTAGGATCGAGCTCTTTCGCAGAGGTGTTGCTCTGCAGGTGTACCATGCGGAGAGGCACACGAACTGATAGACGAGACAGAGCGGGACGATCAGGACGGTTGCATCCAACCAACCGAGCTTCCCTGGCACGGCCATCAGGTAAATAAGGATTCCCGCTAGCGGTGTCCACGCAAGCAGGTAGATGCCATAGCGGTTGATCGGTGTGAGAAGGGGGTGCATAAAGACCCGCTTAGTTGGCGATCTCCACGCCTCCAAAAATGATTGTGCCGGTGATATGCAGAGTTTTTCTCTTGGCACCGGATTGGTCCGGGGCTGCCGAAATGTGTGTCTTGTCGGAAAAGCCGCCAAGCACCGGCATACTCATCGAATGGACATTCCACGTATCAGGCACGCGAATCTCCGCGCCGCCGAAGATGCAGTTGATTTCGATAGTGGCCTCGTCGCCGTCGATAATGGCATCCCGCAGATCGAGCTCGGCACCGCCAAATACACAAGTAGCTCTTCCACCCTTGAAGGCATGGCTCGTAACGCGGCGTTCGATCCCGCCAAAGACAGCTGTGGCGTTGAACACGTCGGGACTATCGCTTCTCCCTTTCACGACGACGGGCGGTTTCAGGGCGCCCCAGATGAGAACAAGGCCAACCAGAATGATCGCGACGGGCCACATGTCGACGAAGCGGACATGCGTAAAGCCCAGATTGTTCAGTTGGAAGACGGTCCCGACGACAACCAGAATCACGCCCCAGGCGCGATTGGACCGAGTAAAAAGGTGTCCGAGGCCGAAGAAAACCAAGATCATGGGCCAAAAACGGAAGAGCGAGCCGATAACGATGAAGCCCATGTGATCGAGAAGCAGAGCGACGCCAGCCGCGACGATCAGAGCCCCCCAGACCACACCCGCACGCGAGGATTCCGACTGCCCCTTGCCGGGGATAATGATCCCGGCGAGCAACTGATGCTTGCGGGCGTCGTCCGGCTGCGGAGATTTATCGCGATCATCCATTATCAGTCTCCCCTTCACCGAACACGGAGGTGTGCGAAGGATTTGTTCCCGCAGCGCGCGCAGAGCGCGATGACAACAAGGCAATCCCGACGATCACGGCCACCATCGCAGAGAATAATACCAAGATACGCGAAATGAGCGAGAAGTAGTCGATCTGATGGAGCCCGATGGCCCGCGCCGCGTTAAGGAAGGATAGACCGAGTGCGGGCAGGAAGCCGAAGAAGCCTTCACCAAGTTTTTGGGCGAGACGTTCGAGAGGTTGCACCAGGAAAGCGAGGTCGCCCAGCAGTGTTACGGAGCCCAGTGTCACTAAAACTTTGCCCATATACCCTCGCTTTTTGTATCCAGCGTCTTGCTGCGGTGCCATGCTCGCCTCCACATAGGGCAGTTTGTCTGCCACGAGCGAGATTACGCAGCATCCGGAAGACGCGCATTTGCTATTCGGCGAAGAGGCGGGATTTACCGGCCAGTGGCGGCTGCTATCGGCGAAGACCGTGGGGGGGCCATTTTGGGGAGGGTACAAGACGCCTCTTGCAAATTGTCGCGATTCACCATAGGGTATGGCCAATAATCAGTGGCTTTCCTCAAACCTAGCGCCGAAGAAGTATTGCGGCGGACAGAGATGGTCTTGCAGACAGAAAATGCAATCGCCAGATATGGCGAACGATGGCGCTGGCTCGTGTATGTCGCGCTCGCTCTTGCAGGGGGATTGCTTACGTTCGTCGGAGCACGCGCCCAGCAGAAAGCCACGGACGATGCAACGTTTCGCAAACTAATCGACGCCTATTGCGCGGCTTGGAGCAGCGGTAATGCGGACAACGCCGCACGATTCTATGCCAAGGAGGACGGACTGGTATTTTATGACGTTGCTCCGTTTGCCTATCACAATTGGAAGGAATACGACGCAGGCGTGAAAAAGGAGTTTTTGGACAACGCGGAGAGCATATCGCTAAGTGCAGGGAAGGATTTGCAGGTGAGACGCCATGGCACGGTGGCTTGGACGACGGTTTCCATGCATTTAGCAGAAAAAACAAAAGACGGTAAGAATTCCGAAACAGAAATACGGTATACAGGAATTTGGGAGAGGCGCGGGTCGGGCTGGGTGCTGGTGCACGAGCATCTTTCCGCGCCGCTGGGTGGCGGTTAAGACGAGCGAAGATGGGAGCGGGCTGTCATGCCCATGTAACACCGATGTTTAAGACGCTGCGGTACTACTGGAACGTTGCTCGAGGGTATCGCTTCAAACCTTGGAAGAGCCCCTATTTGCGCTGGCGGTTTGAGACTTTTCTCGGCCCAGAAGCAAAGAATCTGGACGCGCGAAAATTCTTGCGGCTTTCCTGGAAATACAGATCAAATATGATGAATTTTGTGGACTGGGCCGCGGAACGGCGGCGCGTCCAGCGCCGCATTCGGCATCACGCCTGAAACTCGCCATCCTGTTGTTGGCCTACAATCCTGAAAAGCACAATTCGTCGTTGGGATGCGCAGGGAAGCGTATGATTCAAATGGAAGGAGGATCCGCCTGTGAGCGAACTGAAGATCCTCCAGAATATCGACGAACTGCACGAAGGGCGCTGGTGGGAGCCGGAGGCCGACGGGCGCGTGCACTGTTACCTCTGCCCTCGGCATTGCCACATCCATTCGGGACAATCGGGTTTTTGTTTCATCCGAGTCAATCAGGGCGGAAAACTCTACAGCCTGGGCTATGGAGCGCCTGCGGCGCTGCAAGTCGACCCTATCGAGAAGAAACCGCTGAATCACTTTCTTCCCGGAACGCGTGTCTTTAGCATGGGCACGGCCGGTTGCAACATGGGTTGCTTCTTTTGCCAGAATTGGGACATTTCCAAGTCGCGCCAGGATCAAGTGCGTTCCCAGCATATTGCTGCGGAAGATGTTCCTTTGTTGGCGCTTAAATATGGGTGCGAATCGCTGGCGTTTACTTATAACGAGCCGACCATTTGGGGCGAGTACGTGATTGATATTTGCAATGCTGCGAAGGAATACGGGCTGAAAACGGTGATGGTTTCGAATGGCTACATCACGTATGAGGCTTTCCACGACATTTACGATCACATCGACGCGGCCAATATTGATCTCAAAGCTTTCACGGAAGGGTTCTACGGGAAGATTACTCTGACGCATTTGCAACCGGTTCTCGAGACTCTCGAATGGCTGAAGAAAGAAACGAATGTGTGGTTTGAAATCACGAACCTGATGATCCCCACGTTGAATGATGATCCCGCGGAAACGCGCAAAGTTTCCGAATGGGTTTTGACGCATCTTGGGCCGGACGTGCCCTTGCACTTCACGGCGTTTCATCCGGATTTCAAACTACAAGACAAGCCGCGCACGCCGCCGGAGACACTTCATCGGGCACGTGCCATTGCTCGCGAAGCGGGTCTTCACTACGTCTACGAGGGAAATATCTTCAGCGATGGGGCCAATACGTCTTGCCCGAAGTGCGGCGAGTTGCTGGTTCGGCGGTCGTGGCACAATGTCCTTGAGAATCGCCTCTTGGAAGGTGCTTGTCCGAAATGTTCTCTCGCTATCCCAGGCGTGTGGGAGAAGTCAGGCAATTCTCCCTCAAGAGCGACAGTTTCACGGAGAACAGCAGGGAATTGTGATCATTTGAATTTGTAGTTGTGAAGATGCGCTGCGACTCCGCAGTTCTAGGGATGAAACGAATAGAAACCAGGCCCGACGCGCATTCCGTGATGCCAGGCAACTGGGAATGCCCACCACACAAGTGTGCCCAGAATGGCTTGTCCTACGGTGAGCGGGATAATGTTTCGTTCTCGAGAGAAGAGCCAGCTCATTGCTGTTCCACCGATAAAAGTCAGCGGCACGAGCACCGGATTTGGCCAGTGCAGCGCAGCAAAAATGACGCTGGCCACTAGCGCGGCCATCCGAGGATTCTCCAAGGCATAGAGAAGCCGGTTCGTGAGAAACGAATTCAGCGCGACTTGTTGCAACAGACAGAATGCGAAGTAAGTAAAGAAACGCCAGGACTCAGCGACGCGAAGCGGCGAACGATGATAAGCGCCAAGCCACAAACCTGCGAGAACGGTGCTGATGATAAGAACTGCGAAAATGAGCAGTCCCTGGCGCGTAGCCGGCCAGAGGTTGTCCGCCCTCCAGCCCAGAGTTTTCGCCGTGTCGCGATGTAAAAGGATGCTTGTGAGCAGCCAGATCGGGAAGACAATCCAAGAGTTAGGCCGCGTGGCTTGAAGTCGCCAGATGTACCAGGCGATGTAACCTGTGAGCCCGAGCGCCTCGATAACCGTCAACACGCGAAAACTAGTTTTCGACATCGGCCGCGGACGCAAAAAGAGTTGGATCGTCGGCTCCGCCTAGCTTCAGCAGGTGCAGCGTGCTCTCGAACAATTGCTCGATTTCAGCCTCACTGGCAAGTTTTGGCGCGAGCAGCTTGTCCAAATCAAAATCGACAAACCCGCGGCTGATCATGAGAACACGGAGCGACGCCCGTAGTTGCTTCGAGCTGATCAGGCCTGCCGTCTGAACCTCTTCAAAAACAGTTCTCCGCAGCGGATCCAGAAAGTCATTAGAGTGCAAAAGCCGGCAGATTTCCACCCGCGTGCCCGGTCTTACGAGTACGGAACAGAGGAGGCGCAGAGTGTTGCGCTCCATTTGCTCACGGTTCGGCGACTTGGAAATCGGTTTCGTCTTCATGTCAAACATGGCCAGAAAAACGCCGTATCTGCAGGCGCTCCCCGAGCATCGTAATTGAGAAATTCACGCTAGATGAGATGATGCTAGGGAGAACGGGGTTGCGTTCTGGGGAGCGGTCGGCATGGGAGAGAAACACCGCGTCGTAATCCTGGGCGGCGGATTCGGGGGCTTGAACGCGGCGCAAAAGCTTAAGCGTGCGCCTGTGGAAGTCGCCTTGATCGACCGCCGCAATTTTCATCTTTTTCAGCCGCTGATGTATCAGGTTGCCACAGGCTCGTTGTCGCCGGGCGAGATTGCCGCTCCGTTGCGTGGTGTGCTCAGCCGACAAAAAAATACGCAGGTTCTTCTTGGCGAAGCCGCTGACATTGATCCCGACACCAAGCGCGTCATTTTGCGCGACGGAGCTGACTTTCCCTATGATTCATTGATTGTCGCGACTGGCTCGCAGACCTCTTACTATGGCAAAGATGAATGGCGCGAGTGGGCGCCGAGCCTGAAGTCCATCGAAGAAGCCACCGCGATCCGGCACAAAATTCTGTACGCGTTTGAATGCGCCGAACGCTCGCCGACTGAGGAGGAGGCGCGGGCCTGGCTCACCTTTGTGATCGTCGGCGCGGGTGCTACCGGCATGGAGCTCTCCGGCGCGCTCGCGGAGATCGCCAACGAAACGCTTAAGAATGATTTTCGACGAATTAATCCGCGAGAGGCGCGCATTATTCTTATGGAGGGCGGTCCGCGGGTGCTCGCTGCGTTTCCTGAGGATCTCTCCGCGAAGGCGGAAATGCTGGTTTCGCGTCTCGGCGTCGAAGTAGAAAAAGGCGTTATGGTGACCGATATTGACGCCAACGGGGTTACCTATAAATCCGGCGACGAGTCAAAACGGCTGCTGGCAAAAACCGTGCTATGGGCCGGCGGCGTCACAGCCAATGCCTTCGGCCGAAAGGTCGGCGAACGCACTCACGCGGAGACCGACCGAACCGGCCGCATCAAAGTCAATCCCGACCTCACTGTCCCTGGGTATCCAGACATATTCATCGTCGGCGACCTGGCGCTTTCTCTAGCCGAAGACGGGAAACCACTTCCGGGTGTTGCGCAGGTGGCCATTCAGGGCGGAGCTTACGCCGCAAAAACCATCCGCGCCCGAGTAAACGGGAAGAAAGACACAAAGCCGTTTCACTATTTCAATAAAGGAGACATGGCCGTCATTGGGCGCGCCGCAGCCGTTGCCAACATATTTGGGTTTCATCTAGCAGGTTTCTTTGCCTGGTTCACATGGCTTTTTGTCCATCTGATTTACATCGTGGAATTTCAGAGCCGCGTTCTTGTGTTTGTGCAGTGGGGCTTTGAGTATTTGACCTTTAGCCGCGGCGCGCGACTCATCACGGGCGTTGCTGCTACGGACTCGCTGGAAAAACCGGGCGCTCTGAGCAATACGGGCGACGGCCGCTGAGGCCGCTGAGCTCCCGGATGCACTTAACAGCACTCGGTGCTAGAATCCACGCATCGCGAGGTGACTGTTGAGGATGCGGATCCGCGGTTTTGCTTCAGCGAAACAAGTGGCCATGGCTGCAACTCTACTGGTAGCGATCGTTTTTCTCATTGCGGTAGCGAACTCCCCGGCTCTGCCACAACAATCCGAGGGTCCAGACCCAGCTATCGAGCGCGGACATAAACAGTTCGCACAAGCCTGCGGATTTTGTCATGGTCCTGATGCGACAGGCGCCCGTGGGCCGGACCTCGTGCGCTCGCCGCTTGTGGCGCACGACGTGAAGGGAGACCTCATTGGTGATGTGATTCGACACGGCCGGCCGGACAAGGGCATGCCGGCGATGCCGCTTACGGATGCCCAGGTGAGCGACATCGCAGCGTTTCTTCACGCGCGCGCCGCCACAGCACTAAGTTCGAACGGAGTGCCAAGAGTCTATCCGGTAGAGAAGTTGCTCACGGGCAATGCGGATGCCGGAAAGGCGTTTTTCAATGGGGCGGGCGGCTGCAACAACTGTCATTCCCCTACAGCTGATTTGAGCGGCATCGCTGGCAAGTATTCTCCTATCGATCTCGAGGCGCATATGCTCTATCCCGGCGGCCAACACACGAATGTGGTCGTGACGCTGCCTTCCGGCGAACAGATCAAAGGGCCGCTCGAGCATACCGACGACTTCATGGTTTCGCTGCGCGACGCCTCGGGCTGGTATCGGTCCTTCTCGCGAGAACAGGTGAAAGTAGAAGTGCAGGATGGCCTTGCGGGCCATCGCGAATTGCTCGGCAAGCTGTTGCAAGCGGACGTTCACAACCTCTTCGCGTATCTGGAAACTTTGAAGTAGGGAATACAGAAGCACAAGTCAAATGACAGGAGCCGGAATGTTTCTCAACTTCCGTGGAGGGATGAAGGGCGCGCGCGATTGCGAGAACCGCCTTGGCAGACTTATGGACATTTTTTTCGTCATAATACGAGGCAGTGCTGTGCTCCTATTGTTGGTCTTTGCACTGTGGCTGCATCCGTCGTTCGCTTCTGCTCAAGAGCTCGACCCCGCTGCTTTGCTCAAACCTCCAACCGATACCTGGCCAACATACAATGGCGACTATTCAGGCAAGCGTTTCAGCACGCTCGACCAGATCAATGCGGGAAACATCAACTCGCTCACACTCGCCTGGGCTTTTCGGACGCTCAGCGCAGCAATCAAAGCGACTCCTCTCGAAGTAAATGGCATTCTCTATTTTTCCGTGCCAGACAACGTTTGGGCAGTGGATGCTCGATTTGGCCGCAGGATTTGGCATTACGAGCGAAAGTCGGAAGGTGACCACATCGGCCATCGCGGCCTTGCGATGTACAAAAATTGGCTCTACTTCACTACTCCCGACGCACACCTGGTTTGTCTCGACGCCAAGGATGGCTCGGTGCGCTGGATCGTCGAGCTTGCCGATCCGAAGCTCGAGTATTTCTCAACGATGGCACCGCTAGTCATACGCGACCACGTCATCGTCGGCGTCTCGGGAGATGTTACAGACGTTCCCGGCTTTCTCGAATCGCTCGATCCGGAGACAGGAAAAATCCAGTGGCGCTGGACCACGGAGCCGGCCCCCGGCCAGCCGGGCTCCGAAACGTGGCCCAAAGACAGTGATGCTATCCTCCACGGCGGCGGCATGACGTGGATGACGGGGACGTACGATCCCGATCTCAATCTCCTCTATTGGGGCACGGGCAATCCGAATCCTGTGCTAGCGGGCGAGGGACGACCTGGCGACAATCTCTACACTTGCTCGATCGTTGCGCTCAATCCGGATACCGGCAAGCTCAATTGGTATTTTCAGCCGTCGCCACACGATGTGCATGATTGGGATGCCGTCGAGACGCCGGTCCTGTTCGACGCCGAATTCAAGGGCAAGCCGCGCAAGCTTCTCGCGCAGGCCAGCCGCAACGGATTTTTCTTTGTGCTCGATCGCGCGACGGGAGAGCATCTGGTCACTTCGGAGTTCATTGATCAGACTTGGGCCTCGGGCATCGACTCTCGAGGTCGCCCGATCGCCAAACCCGGCGCCACTCCGAGCCCTGATGGCGCTCTCGTCGAACCAGGTTCCGACGGCTCGACCAATTGGATGGCGCCGAGTTTTAATCCGCAGACTGGCCTTTTTTATGTCAACTCTCGCCGCCTCTTCAGCATTTTTTACAACACAGTCGAGGGCAAGCCGGAAGGATGGGGAGGCCGCGATCGCAACCTGTGGGCCAATTCCACGTTGCGCGCGCTCGACTACCGAACCGGCAAAGTTGTGTGGAATCATGAGCTCGGTGACGGAGAGAGCATCGCGGGAATTCTTACCACCGCGGGGCATTTGCTCATCAGCGCCGATAACTCAGGCAATTTGCTCGCTCTCGATCCCGCTACCGGCAAAACTCTGTGGCACTTGAATATCGGTGGCAAGCTGGATGCTTCGCCGATGACCTTCGAACTCGATGGTCGCCAGTACCTCATCATCCCTGTGCAAGACATTCTCTATGCCTTTGCGCTGCCTCCGGTTGTTCCCTCGCGCTGAACAGTCGCACTCGGCTACGTTGCCTTTGAAGGAACTAGTCAGATTGGCTGAAGCAAGCTTCCACTGGCTTTGTCATAGCTTGGGATTCGAAACCATTGGCTAACTATAGCAAGAGCCAATGCTGCAGCGGCCACTAACCGCGCGACGATGCAATCACCAACCCAAATTCATCGCGAGTTGGCACGCGTAATCGGACGTCTGCCTCGCTGCTCTTGGGAGCTTTTCCACACTTCTCCGGTAAGTTTGTTTACCTACGGTAGCTTCACTTTTGGCGATCCGTCCAAAAGCGATGCCATCGATGCCCCACGAATCAGTTGTGAATGACCCATACAACCTTCTTTGAGGGTCAATATTCTAAGAGTTACAGAGGCGCTACCGTCCAGCAGTTGCTTCAAACTAGGAATACTATCGGGCCATTCTGCAGGAAGTCACTCTACCACTAGAGCCATTTTCTCAACCCGGCGCTTCCCGGCAGCAATTGGGGTGGAAGGCGCATTCAAGCAGGGCACAAAAGGACCTGTTCGGCTTTGCAGCCGAGCAGGTGAAGTATGCACGGCTACAGCACAGACTCCAGCGAAAGGAGGATCGTTCCTCTTCTGCTGGCGTTGTCGGCGATTGCTCTGGCGTGGGCTTCGTCGAAATTTCTTGCTGCCGTCCACCTCTCGGTCCCGTGGTGGGTGGACGCTCCTTCCAGTATGGCTTACTACGGCGCCCTCTACGGCCTTTTCGACAGGTATCTATGGCGGAACGATTTTGTGCGTAAATTGGGACTGGTTCGCGTCCCGAACCTCACGGGACGCTGGCGCGGTTATCTGGTTACCTCTTTTGATGGCCACGCGACGCGACACAATCTGATCATTCATATCTTCCAGAGTTGGACGCAAATCGTCGTGTATCTCACCACGCCCACATCCATGTCACGCAGTTGCACGGCGGTGATTCAAGTGGACGACCCTGAAGGCGCTGCGTTGGTTTACCAATATCAAAGCCAGCCGCTGGCAGACGCTATGGGAACGATGCACATGCACTATGGCACGGGGATGTTGAGGATCACGAACGGCGGCTGTCTAGTCGGAGATTACTATACGGGGCGCGACCGCCGAACCTTTGGCCGAATTTGCTGCCGTACACAGTTGGGCAGGCCGAAGACAGACGCAAAATCCGTCCATACCGCGGGCAGAGCCAAAGACTCTCGCTCGGGGGCGCAGGCAGCCTGATCGCGTATAAAGAGCAGACTAAGTCTGATAAGTCAAATCACCGGAAACTCGAATGCAGAGGGACGGTTACTGCGTTTATTAGGCACTGGGAGGCTTGGTGATCCCGCGTAGGGGCCCATTCTGAATTGCCGAAAATCGTTCAGAGTCGTCCTACCAAGGCTCATCGATGCACTGCAACATGCAGGCTGCGCCGTTTTTCGAGTCGAGAGGCTTGACTTGAACTGACATACGCACTACGATTTTGGATCTGTGATGCTTGCTCCATAGGCACTCCATGGGCCACGGCACGCGCATTTTCGTCTTGCTGGCTGTCGCGATGGCACTTCTGGTACCAGTCGCAGTAGCGCAGAAACCCCCGCCTCCAGCGCCTCCACCTTCCACGCCCCCAAGCAGTCCTGCGACTCCCTCCCTCCCGAGTTCGCAGCCAAGTCAACCGAGTGAGGATTTTGTGATGTTTCTCGGTGGACGCGTTGCCACCAATGACGGCTCACGTGTTCCAATCGATGCGCTGATTGAGCGCGTTTGCAACAACAGAGTGCGTCAAGAGGTGTATGCATCTCCTGAAGGCGATTTCAGCATGCAATTAGGATCGAGAGCCGATTCTTTTCCTGAAGGTAGCGCAGACCCGACTTCGCCGTATGGCGCAACTAACAAGGATTCGGTCATGGGAATTTCGCGACGCGAGTTGACCAATTGTGAGCTACGGGTCTCGGCCTCGGGTTTTCACTCCCGTGACATCAGCCTTCTGGACGTCGATAACTTCGGCGCCAGAATTGACGTAGGCGTTATCGTGGTGCAGAGAGGGGCAAAGCCTGAAGGCACGACGGTGAGCGCCACGCCCTACAAGGCACCGAAAGATGCCAGAAAAGCTTACGAGAGAGGGCTGCAGGCCGAGAGAAACGGTAAGCTTGCCGATGCGCATAAATATTTTGAAACTGCAGTGGAGATCTACCCCAGTTTCACGAACGCCTGGTTTCAATTGGGCACGGTTTTACAGAAAGAAAACCAGAAGGACGCGGCTCGCAAGGCGTACACCCACGCCACAACTCTCGATACCAGGTTCCTGCCGCCTTATCTGTTTCTCTCGTCAATGGCCTACGAGGCGGCGAACTGGACAGAGGTTCTTAAACTTACTGGTCACATCTTGGATCTGAATCCGGTGGATCAGACGGACGTCACTGGATACATTCTGGATCTCGATCCGTTGAATTACGCCGAGGCCTATTTCTATAACGCCTTTGCAAATTACAAGCTCAACAAGATCGAAGCCGCTGAAAAGAGCGCGCTCCAGGCGGAACACGTGGACCTGCGCACTCATTTTCCAGAGCTTCATCTCTTACTAGCGGAAATCTTTGCCCGAAAAAACAACTACGCTCGGGCAATCGCGGAGATACAAGCTTACTTGGCACTGGTTCCGCATGCGAAAGACGCCGATCAGAGGCGGGAGCAATTGGCAAAATTGGAGAAGCTGAACGTCCCAGTGTCAACCAGTGAAAAACCCGATCAGAGGTGAGTATAGCGTCTTTAGACCTACGCCTTACCGCTAGCACCAGGCTCGTGATGAGATTCGCCAGAACAGAGCTCCAATTCCTACCTTCGTCAGTGCGCATTGATTCATTTTGGACTTCGCGATAGGAGAGCCGACCCAGCGAGAACGGGTGTTTACGCCGGACAGATTCCTCCCTCACCACTCATGCAAGCCTGGGGGAATGTCTAATGGCTACAGGGTGTAGGAAAGGCCGGTCGCGTGTCGTCGCACTTCTTTCAGGCTACTAAAGCGCTAGAAATTATAAGAAACGCCTACGAGAGGCACGGCGTTGCTTCGAAGGCCGCCTTCGTCCAATTTAAGGAGTACGTTTCCAGTGATCACCAGCCGGCCCACCAGACGGTATTTTAGGCCTAGCGACGCCTCAGTGATATTGTAATCCGCAGTTCTCTGGGCGATGTCCGGATGAGTCGTCCCAGCGGTATACGTTCCGCAGGTGGCGCCAGTCGGATCAGTGGGGCCGGCGCAGTGTCCAAGACCCATGTAGGGTTGAGAGACGATCTCCGGGCTGTTGAACAACCGCTGACCGTAAATATCAAACGCGGCCGTCAGCCGTTTCAGAACGCGAGCATCGGCGCCCACAACGTAGACGAAACGGTTGGGAAGCTTGCCCGTGTTTGTCGGCGTGGTCCCAGCAGGAGCGGGCACTATGTTAGTTCCGGCAAGCGTAGAATCGCCGTTCCATTCATAACCCACCTCCGCGTGCGGAGAGATGCGCGCCTTGTAAGATATGACCCCGAAGGGTTGTACGCCTGTGGCGCCAGAACCTAGGAAGTTCAGTGCATCACCAGTGGGCAGACGCACATCCACCCCGGCAGCCACGGCGAACCGCTCTCCGCTGTATACCGTGTATTTTCCGCGGAGAACGACGTCGCCGATTCCGGCTGCACTGCTCGAATCAGAAAACGTAGCACTGAGGCACGGAACCTGCGAGGCACATTGGGAAGCGAGCACTGGATTGATGGGATTGAAGGAATGCCACACGTTGCCGGGGGCGCCAACCGCTGCAGGCGTGACAGAATTCGGAACAATCGTGGCCTGCGAACTGACGGCCATCTGAACATTCAAAATCGGGATCGCGGCTGAAAAATCGAGGCGGTTTGTGATCCCGTAGGTCACATAGATCGTGTATTGATGAATCGTGAGGTCGATATTGTTCGTGGTTTGTATAAAGTCGCGCACGAAACACGGGTCCCCGGCATAACCATTCGCGGTTGTTAGCCCCGTTTGGTTATCGCACGACGGGATGTGCTGGGGATTAGGAACAGGAAACGGTTGATGCTGGAGGACGGTCGGAATGCTGCTCAAGCTTTGTCCGTCGATCGAGCCAAAATTAAAGTATTGGTAGCTGAAGCCAAGGAAGAGCTTGCGCCTCCCGATCGTGGTCGCGCGATTGCCCACGATTGGTCCGAGACTCTCATCGGTGGAAGGCGCGAACGTCTTCAGGGCTGGATCATATACGAAAGTAATACCGGAAGAAGGCGAAGCTATTGGCAACTGTGACGCTTGGATGCCGACGGCCTCATTGATGGGCGCGAATGTAGATAGGAAATCGCTCGAGAAATGAGCATTGTGATGGTCCCCAGTGAATAACACGGACTGCGTCGGGTCTGTCGTTGTGCCAAATCCAAACGGGCCATACACCTGCGGAATTTGGCAGACCAGCTTGGAACTCAACGAGCCGTTTAACGGGCACGTCTGGGCCGAGGCGCTCCCGGCGACGAGAAAAGATAGGGCCGCAAGACTGACTATCATCCAGCTCTTCATTTGAGATCTCCCCCTTGTTGAATAGAGCCCGTACATTTCCAAACCACGCCTACATATGTCCAGCAGTGTTTCCTCGCTGGCTTGTGCAACAAAAGCTCCCTCTGTTCCCGACACAGCAAATTTGCCACCAGAGGAGGCCCCACCCAGACCATGCGGTTCAAACGGCCCGTTTTTAGCAGGTCTGACAAGCCCCGCTTACTTCTGTGCAGTCGATTTCTCAGACATTGCTCCAACCATGGTCTTGTCAGATCGGGTTAGACTAACTGGCCAGAATATAGTGATTGGTATAGGCGATTCATATCACCCCATCGCGAGTTGGGCCGAGTTTATCCACGTAGTGTATATTGGTCAAGCTGTTAAGAAGGTTGGTTTGGGCGTTCCGGTTTATTGGACGTTCGTGATGACCCAGGAGCCATTCGACTTTGCGAATTGAAAGATCGTGCGGCCCTTGACACTTCGTGGCTTCTGCCCCTGGGGAGTATATTCCTGCGTGACTTGAGCCGTCACAGTAGCCGTAGTGCCGTCGGCGCTGATTTTCACGCTTTCCGTTTGCACCTGCATGCGAATGGAACTAGCACTCTCAAACGAGGTCTTGTACCCAGCGTACAGCTTGCCCATCGTCGGCCAAATCTGCTGCAGGGCGTCCGCATTCCTTTGCTCAAAAGCCTGCGCGTAACGCTTAACCAAGGCGAGCACGGCATCATTGTCAAGAGCCCCTGAAACTGGTGGAGGCGGGACCGCGGGAGGAGGCTGGTTCAGGGCCGCAAGCTTTGTGCCAATTTCGTCCACAAACCGCTGGGCTTCGCTTGCGTGAGCGCCGCCGGCTTTTGCGATGGACTGGAAGCTAGTACGAGCTGCTTCCAGTCCGATCTTATCGTTCGTGCTCGAGGCCTGCTGATATCTGGCGACAATTTGCCCATAGGCAGTCTCCGCGCGCTTGCTCGCTGCGCGTTCATGCACTTCGCGTATCGCCGCTGGCAGACTATTGACAAAGCCTTTGGCCTCTTCCGATCGTGGCCCCCCACTATCGGCCAGCGCCTGGAACCCTCGTTGCAGGTTGCCGAGTTGCTGGGCCGCGGCATCATCGTCGCTCTGCTTAAGCTGGTTAAACTGGCTCTCCAATTGGGTGAGGCGGCTCTGTTCGGCTTGATCGATCTCCGTGGGAAGCGCCCCAGCATCGCCGCCACTCTGCTGGATCTGACTAGCCTTCTGACGGGCTGAATGGAAATCTCCGCGCTGCAAATCCTGACGAGCACTGCTTACATAACTGCTTGATAGTTTTGCTCGGACGTCTTGCAGCATTTTCTCCGCTTCGGGCTTCCGAGGACCATCACGTGAAGCGAGACGGCTAAGAATATCAGAGGCGCTTTGGAGACTGTTTATATCGCTCTTTTGAGCTGCCTGGCGCGCCTGCGAAAATAGTTTTTCTTCTTCCTGGCGTGCAGGAATTGTGTGAGTGAGGTACTGTTGCGCGTCATTCTTGCGGAGCCCTCCGTCGCCTAGCGCAAGTATCTGATGTAGTTTCTTCTGCGCTTCCGCAAAGCGTCCGCCTGTGACATCGTCGTTTGCCTGCTGCCACAATTGCTCTTCCCTGCGCCGGAGGTCACGTAGGTTCTGATTTTGCATCGACTCTTCGATGCCAGCTTGCTTTTTCTTGATCTCGGCAGTGAACGGACCATTCAAATCCGCTGCCGGTGCAAGGATTTTCAGCGCGCCTTCGAGGTCATTCGAGGCGACCAGCTTATCCGCGGCATTCAATGCGTCGCGCTGCTGAACCTCAAGCGGATTCGGCTCTGGCTTCGCGGCCGGTTTAGCAACGGTCGGAGTGGACGCTGCCTCATGCGTGCGAAGCAACGCAGCTATGCGTATTAGTCCCCAAATCAGTCCCACTGCGCACAAAACCAAAGCACCAATTCGTGCGGCCTTCTTCCTGTTCGAAGGTGGAGCTGCCCCTGCAACAGATATGGCCTCAGGGATTGAAACTTGAGGAACCGGCTGCTTGATCTCCATCCGCGGCGGGGAAGGAGGGGGCAAAGCAGCCGTTGGAGAAGGAGCAGGAGAAGGCACAGCTGGAGCTGCCCGTTCAACAATCGGTTCTGCAGTGGGTTTAGTAACGGGTTTTTCTGGACGCTGAGGTGGCGCCGAGACTCCGGGAGCGTTGCCCGCTGGTGGCGGAGGTGCAGGCGGTGGAACTGCTGGTGGAACGACCGGCTGCGTAGGCAATAAAACTGTCTGGTCCGCAGACGCTTTTGCCCCCGGTAGTTCCGTTGGAGGACGCGTTTCTTCCGGAGAAGCGACTTCCGGTTCCGGCGGCCCTTGCAGCCAAGCATACTCCTTGGATCGACTCACCGGTGGCGCGGATATCACGGTTGCGGCGGCGGCCGTTGCAGCAGATGTGGCTGCGTCCAACTCTTCACAGACACGCTGAACGCGGGGGTCGAAGACTTCAAGAATCTTCGCCTCAACAGCGAGGTCCAAAGTTTTTGTCGCCTCGACCAGTTTCCCTGCGCTGATCAGAGCACGAACCGCTTCCAGCTTTTCTTCCTGGTCTTTCTTTCTCTCGCGAGCCTCGAGCTCAACCCGGGCGGAATTTAGCAATTGATTCACATCGGTGTCTGGCCCCAGAGTCATGAGCGTCTGCTTGGCCAGGTCTATCGCATCGCTAATCTTTCCCCGGTTGATCTTGACCTTGATTTCCCGAATTCTCTGTTCGATGTGTTGCCGGGTTTCCAGCTTCCGCTGCTGGTTATCGGCCTGCTCGCGCAAAAGCTGCAGCTCTTTGTTCTCAGGAAATGTCTTGAGACCGGTCAGGGCAGCCTGGTACGCCTCTTCAAAATGGGATGAATCGAAGAGTTTTTTAACTTCTTGATAAATCGCCTGTTGTTGAATTTCCCGCTCGATCTCTGCCCGTTGAATCTTCGAAAACTCGATGAGTCGGCTCAAATCCGCATTGCCGGGGAATTCCTTCTGGATCCTTTCTGATTGTGCAAGAACCTCGGTATATTTCTTTTCGTTGACCAATTTTTTCAAGGCCTTCAATTCGCCCTGCAGACGTTCGAAGCTGTCCTGTTTTTCCTTTTCCTGGAGGGCTAAAGTTCGCAGCTTGATGACCCCGGAATCCTTTGGGTGAGCCTCGCGAAGTCCATCAAGCACGCCCATGGCGTCCTCAAATCGCCGCGCAGCCAGATGATTCCGGGCGTCTGCAAGTTGGCGCTGCTTCTGTTGCTCCGCGCGATCCTCAAGCGCTATTTCGACTAGTTTTACGATGTCATTGTCTTTCGGATACTGGCTCTGCAGCTTGGAAAGCAACGCTAAGCACTCTTCGTAATTACGAGAGGTCAACAAACTTCGGGCTTCCGACAAACTTTTCAGTTTGCGCTGCTCGGCCTGCTCCCCAAGCGCTGTCTCGAGGAGCTTGGCGACCTCGTTGTCATTGGGATGTTCGACCTGCAGCTTTTCGAGAAGCGCGAGGCATTCCGCATAATTCCGCGAGTGCAGCAAACTCCGCGCTTCGGTCAGACCTTGCTGCTTGCGCTGCTCGGATTGGTCCTTTCGAACCACATCCAGGAGCTTCGGGATTTCGTCGTCCTTGGGAAACTGCTTCTGCAATTCCAAAAGCAACGCGTTGCACTCATCGTGCCTGCGCCCAGCCAACAATTTTCTGGCTTTCGCGACGCTCTGCTGCCGCTGCTGTTCAGCTTTTTCCGCCTTGGCGGTTTCGAGTAACCTCGAGACATCGGCTTCCTCTGGAAATTCTTTCTGTAGAGATGTCAGCCGAGAGATGCAATCGTCATAGCGCTTCGCTGCCAGGATGTTTCGCGCCTCGCTCAGGGAATCCAACATCCGCTGTTTTCGCTGATCGTCGAGTACGCTCTTTTGCAGCTGTAGGATTTCGTCATCGCCCGGAAACTCCTTGAGGATGGAGTTCAGCAAAGTGGTGCAAGCGTCGTGCCGCCTCGCGGCAAAGAGGCTTCGAGCTTCCGCAATAGACTGCGATCTTCGTTCTTTTCTCTGATCCTCGAGGACATTCCTTTGAAGTTGCAGCGCTTCGTCGTCGCCCGGGAACTCCTTCAGGAAGGAATTCAGCAGGGACGTGCAATCGTCGTAGCGTCTCGCCGCTAGAAGACTTCGGACTTCCGCAACAGATTGCGCTCTTCGTTGTTTTCTCTGATCCTCAAACACCGTCTTCTGCAGCTTGAGGATTTCATCGTCGCCAGGGAATTGTTTTCGAAGATCGGCAAGAAGCGCCGTGCACTCGTCATACCGGCGATTTGCCAGCATGCTGCGGGCATCAGCCAGACCCTGCGATCTTTTCTGGTTCGCCTGGTCTTCCTGGGCGGTCTCCAGTAGCCGGGGAATCTCATCATCATCGGGAAATTCCTTCCGCAATTCGACCAGAAGCTGGATGCATTCCGCATAATTCTGTTGCGTCCACAAGCCGCGCGCCTGCTGCATCTTCTCGAAGAATTGCACTCGCCTCTGGCGCTCCGCCTTTTCGTTAGTCACCTGTAGCTGAAGCGCTTTTGCCTGCTGATTGGTGGATTCCGCTTCCAGGACTTTAGCCAGTAGTTCCTCGGCTTCTTCCAGGAGGCCTTGCGCCAAGCGTTGCTCGGCAGCGTCAATCCACTCGGCGATTTGGCGAGCGCGGTCCATTTCTTGCTGGACGCGCTTCAGCAGCTCTTGGCCGGGTTCAAAGGTGGGGTCCAACTGCAAGACAACCTCTGCCTCCATCCTTGCTTCTTGCGTTTTCCCTTCGGCGAGTAACTCCCGTCCCTTTTCAATCTGCTGCTGCAACTTCGGCCGAATAAGAATGCGTCTGAGTTCGGTATTAGCCTTTTCCAGAAGATTCCTGGCTTGTGTGTTCGTTGAATCGATTTGAAGTGCTTGGCGCAGCAAATCACGGGATTGGGAATAGTCACCCTGTTCCGACAAGTTGCGTGCTTGGACGACCAACGCAGCAACCGACTCCGCCTGCAAACTCCTGCAGATCGGATCCAGGTCAAGGAGGACTTCTTCCATCGACTGATATCGCTCGTCAGGGGATTTCCGTAAGATTTTTTGGACTACTTTTTCGAGAGCCTCAGGACATTCGGGGGCCACTTCGAGCAAGGGGGTCGGTTCCTGCTGGCAAATACTATGCATCAAGCTCGCTGGAGTCGACCCCCTGAATGGTCTCTGGTACGCTAGCAACTCATACAAAAGAACTCCGAATGACCAGATATCGGAGCGCGCATCTGCGTGCTCGCCGTGATACTGCTCGGGGGACATGTAGGCGAAAGTACCGAGGAGCATGCCGGTCTGCGTTTTTGAAGTTTCAAGGACACGGGCGATGCCGAAGTCCACAACCTTCACCGTGCCATCTCTGGTAAGCATCACGTTATCGGGCTTGATATCGCGATGGATAATTCCGCGTTTGTGCGCATAGTCCAAGGCGCGGCACGCTTGCAAAACGTAGGTTAGTTTCAATGGAACAGGCAGGGCCGCCCTGCGGCTGATCAGCTGATCTAAACTTTCCCCCTCCAGAAGTTCCATCGCGATATAGGGAATGCCGTCTGCATCGCCCAAATCGTAAATCGTGACGATGTTGGGATGCTGCAAGCCGCCGGCCGACTGGGCCTCTTGGTAAAAGCGTTGGAGCAAATCGGGGTATTCGGCCAGACCCGTAGTGATCGTCTTCAGTGCGACGAGACGATTGATGATTGGATCGCGAGCCCGATAAACCACACCTCCAGCTCCGCGCCCAAGCTCTCTCTGAATCAGGTATTTGCCTAACTTCTCCAAGCTCATTCACCTGCCATCGCGAGCCCGTCGAAATTCATTGCGTCTTGGTCCCGACCTTCAAACATACATATATGGACCGAAGAGGCATCATTCTGGTCAAATCCGAAAGCATTTGACGAATGTCACCATGCTTTCGAACGGCCCGATTCGGTGCCAGCGAAATTGCAACCAGCTCACAGGAATCGGCATATCTCTGGGCGTGTGACCGGAATCTGCTCACACCCTCCCTATGCGGCCGCTGCACACACCGAAACCTGTAACCATCAACAGCCGAAACATTTCGAGCCTGATACCGGGAGAGCGCACCTCCAGCGGCGCTAGTCTGTCGACGCTAATATACCTTAAAGGGGTAGCGAAATACTTGAAATGCCAAATCCTACTTCCCAAGGATAAACCAATGACTGCGCGAAAAATCGCGAACCTAGCAGTGGCACAAGTCAAAGCCAACCAATGGCATAGCGGAATGCCACAAAACCCCGAAACGCGGAGGATGTGGTAATTCAGGAGCTCTCAAAGGAATCGGAGGGATCAATCCAGAGCACCAGGACTTTGGTGAATATGATCCACACCTATGGCGTGTGAAATGTTTAACAGTCGGACGTTCCTTGGTTGCTTTTGCTTAGGCTTGACGATACAAGTTTACTGCCCAGCGGCGGCTTGTCTGGACTCTGCAGCCGCAATTCTTTGCCGTTTCATCGAGTAAAGTGCGGAATCTGCTTGGAACAAGAGGCTCTCGAGGGAACCACCATTTGTGGGATAGACGGCAACTCCGAAGCTCACGGAAAGCCTTGGTCTTTTGCCGTCATTGGCAATACTCTCAAAGATACGTCGTGCCACAAGGTTGGCCGCCTCTGCGTCAGTCTCCGGTAAGACAACAGCAAACTCGTCCCCGCCGAAGCGCGCAAGAGTATCAATGTCCCGGCAACACGAGCACAAAGCATCGGCCAGCCGGCAAAGCGCTTGGCTCCCAATCAAATGTCCGTAGCGGTCGTTGATTCGTTTCAATCCGTCCAGATCAAAGAACAGCATGGCGAACTCCCGGTTCGTGCGCTTGCTGCGCCTGATTTCCGAATCAAGCACATCCACAAGGCGGCGATAGTTTGCCAGACCAGTCAGCGAATCGCTGGCTGCCTGTCGACGAAGGTGATCCTCCAATTCTCGCTGCCTGGTGACGTCTTCGGCGATGACCTCATAGGCTTCCAACTCCCCTTGTTCGCTGAGGACTTCTCGCCCGCTCAGCCGGACCTTCACGGTCGCATGGTCTTTCCGCTTCCATTCTATTTCGATGGGATCGACGAGACCATCCGCGCCCGATTGCCCCAGCAATTGTGCCCGTCTGCCCGAGTCTTGAATAATGTCGTACATAAGGCCTAGAGCCAAGAGTTCCTCACTTGAGTTATAGCCGAGCATTCTCAACATCGCTTCGTTCACTTCCAAAAACTGGCCGTCGACATTGCAGCGGCAAATTCCGTAGCTTAGATTTCCTGCTAATGCGCGGTAACGTGCTTGCGAATGCCGCAGTTCCTTTTCGGCGCGATCGCGTTGATCGCGCAACGCTTTCTCCGTGAGAGCCCGGTGAACGGCTACAGGCAGATGGCCAATGTCATCCACTTCAATACAATCGGCAGCACCTTTCAAGATGAACTCCGCGGCGGTTTCGCGTTCCATGCCGTGGACCAAAAAGATGAGGGGGATGTCCTTCTTCATCTGGCCCAGAAGGTCGAGTACCTCCGTTTCTCGCCAGTTTGTGCTGGGGTACTCGGCCACAATGAGGTCAAACAGCTGCGAACGGAGTCGTCCGGCGAACTGTTCGGGTGTCACAACTATATCTGAGCTGACCGTGAATCGCACCCTCTTGAGCTCAAACAAGCAGCGCTCCACATCTGCCACGGAACGATGAACGAAGAGGATTCGCACGAGATTCTGTCTTGCCAAAGGTGCGTCGCGGGCAGAAGCTCGTTCCAATTGCTCAAGGTTGGGTTCAGATTTGGGAGACATAGCCAGCCTCGGTAAATCCCCCCGGGTGGCGGTGCCTTTCCTCGCCCGACTGTCCCCCAGGCCTGGACGGAGTTAGCTCGTAAGAAGACTATCGAGAGAGTTAGTCCATGTCTGTCCATTATGGGACACTTAGTACTAGTGAAGTACTAGCTGACCGTTAACTGACACGACACATTTCCGGCGTTCTCCTGTCCCATGCTGCAACAGAGTGGCTCTGTTCGAGGCCGTGCGAGGGACGGTGTCGACAAATGGCGATCACCCATAAACGGCTCTCGGTCTCGCGGCTAACTCCTGAGTAGTTCGCGTAACCGGACACCAAGTCGCTTTCGGTCGGGTCGGCTCGATTTGGAAGATTTGGCGCGGACTACCGGGTCATTCAATGATTTCATCCCGCAATGGGAGACTGGGGAGTGCCCGACCGGGTAGCCCGCATTGAGTGGATGTGCGCGTTTCATGCCAAACACTGAGCACAAGCTCAAGGTTCTAAGTCCGAGCTAACTCCAAGATGTGAAGGTACATACTGCCCAGGCCGATAGTTGGTCGCCCGCGACCTTCAGATTCCGCTTTCTCGGCGATGGCAGGAGTCTGCCAGGACTGTGCAAGTCTTTCTCGTGCCATGGGTTCCGTTGTCTACTATCTTTACCTGTCCGGTTACTTTAATCAGATGGGACGGTGTGCATCACTGAAAGCGCTCGTAATACCATTCCGCAACTTCATTTCGTGCGAGTGCGACTCTGCCGGAACGATTGTGGGCATACATCGCTAAATCACCAAAGGCGAGACGAGGGTTCTTGTCTTCGGGAGTTGCGGGTGCAGTGACGGCGGCGTTGGTGAGGAGCACCTCACTGCCGTCTAAGAAATGGTTTACGATGCGCCACTGACCTGTGTGGTGGAGTGGCTGAGACTCCGAAATGTTGTCTGGAAGTAAGTTCCATCCGGCTTGAGTTCTAAAGGCGCTCTGACCGCGGAATGAAAGGAACTGATCACAGCGCAATCGCAGGTCGCGATTCATGGCGATGCTTGATCAGGGGTATACTCCTCACGAAAACGACGTGCCACCGCTGCAAGAGGAGGACAAATGGTTCGCGTAACGCGATGTGTTCTTCCGTTCGTTCTACTGTGCCTTGTCCTCACTCCCATTGTGACGGCGCAGAGCTCCGGCGCGATCCCGGCGCCCACCCCGCCTGTTGCCGATCGGCACGCAGCAGCGGAATCATTGGATATCAGGGCAGCCGTCGACGCATATCTGGCGAAGATGCCGCCCGCAGAACGGGCTCGATCCAACGCCTATTTCGAGGGCGGCTATTGGCTGCTCTTGTGGGATTTTCTTTCGACTGTCGTCGTAATGTGGCTGCTGCTCAGGTTCCGATGGTCGATGCGCATGCGTGATCTGGCCGAGCGCATTGCGCGCTTCCGCCCTCTCCAGACGGCGCTCTACTGGGTTCAGTTCATTATCGTCGTGTCTGTGCTCACCTTCCCGCTCGCCGTATACGAAGGCTACTTCCGCGAGCACGAGTACGGCCTCTTGAATCAGACATTCGGGCCGTGGATGCGGGACCAGGCTGTTATGCTGGCCATTAGCGTGGTGCTGGGCGGGATGCTGATGGTACCGCTCTTCGGGCTGGTGCGGCGCCTGGAAAAAAGCTGGTGGGTGTGGGGAGCCGTGATGACCATCCTTTTTCTGGCGTTCGTCGGCTTGATCGCTCCGGTGTACATCTCCCCTTTATTCAACCAGTACGCGAAATTACAGGATTCCCGGATCAAGGATCCAATCCTCAGCATGGCGCGCGCAAACGGGATTCCTGCAACCGACGTCTACGAGTTCGACGCCTCCCGGCAGTCGAACCGGGTTAGTGCCAACGTCAGCGGCTTCGCCGGGACACAGCGAATTTCGCTGAACGACAATCTCCTGAAACGATGCACCCTGCCCGAGATTCAGACCACCATGGGACACGAGATGGGGCACTACGTTCTCAACCACGGGTACAAGGGATTGGTCATGTTTGGGGTCGTGGTGGTGATAGGGTTCGCTTTCCTGAACAGGTGCATCAACTCTGGCCTTGCGCGCTGGGGAGAGAATTGGGGCATCCGAGGGATGACCGACGTGGCCGTGCTGCCGCTGGCGGTTATCGGGTTGTCCGTTTATTTCTTTCTTATGACGCCCGTGACCAACACGATCACGCGCACCATGGAGTTCGAGGCGGACATGTACGGCCTCAATGCTGCTGGTCAACCCGATGGCGAGGCCAACGTAGATTTGATGCTGGGAGAATATCGCAAACTTGATCCAGGGCCGGTTGAGGAGTTCATCTTCTTTGATCACCCCAGCGGGCGCACTCGGATCACCGCTGCCATGCGCTGGAAGGCCGAGCACCCGGAGTCTGCCTCCCCGGAAGAGCTGACAAGACCCGTCTTCAATTCCCCGTAGGAATTGTCTGTTTATCTTGGCCAAAGTTCATTCGATACATTTCTGTCTTGTCGATTCCTGCGCAGAAGGGGAACACTGTGGCACACGAAATCGGCAATTCTCGCGTCATGTGGCTCAACTTCTGGCAAGTTACTGGACATTGTGACGTCGGCCGATTCCACATCTCCGGTAACGGCGTTACCAGGCGCCAGAATGTCCCTTCACCGCGGAAGACTAGCCAGGACTATCCATCATCGGTGCTGTTAGACTTCGATTGGATCTCGAAAAAGCGACCGTGTCGACTAATTCGCGAGACAAAAAGGCGTTGGTTGCGCTCCCTTGGCACACAATCGCACTTCTTGTCTACACTCTTCTCCCGTTATCCTGGTTTCCATTCGGAGCGAGTTTAGTTTCACTTGTTAGGCGTTCTAATTGGGCGATAACCTACGCTACAAACTTTCTCTCACATTGGATTGTCTTTGGCCTCACATACGTTGGTTTGTTTCTCAATCAGGTCCGGTTTGGCGATTTAATTGGCGCACCCTTGCCACCTCGGGCGAATTGGCCAAAGAACGTCGCGACCGCCCTATTGTTTTGGCTTGTCTGATCGCATTGACGGTTTTCTTTGTAGTTCTGTTTGGCGATTTCAGTGGTGAAGACTACTTTGCTTTGCCAAAGACGGCCTTGCAACTTGTGGCCTTCATACCATTGGCAGTGACCGCTGGATTTTGCGAAGAGGTGGTCTTTCGCGGCTATCTCTTGAAACAATTCGAGAGATTAACCTCAAGCACAAACGCAGCTATCATTGTTCAGGCAATCGTCTTCAGTCTCGTACCCGGATATCATCAGACAATGGTCGGCTTCGTCCACAAATTTTGCTTTGGACTTGCATTCGGCGCCCTGGCTATCTGGCGGAAATCGTTGGTCCCGGGCATCATGGCACACATCCTGCTCGATCTGTCCGGGGCGGTGACTGCATTTTTTGTATAGGTTGATGGATAGGCTTTCGCACGAAAGAAGAATGTGACTTAACCTAGCCTGGCCTCACATTGTTGAGGCCCCAACCAGAATGATGCTTTAGACTTACTCGCATGCAAATTGAGCTGGACCATCTGTTCATCTGCACGGCCCCTGGTGCTCCTGAGGGTGAGGATCTTGTTCGCTTCGGACTGAATGAGGGTCCTCCCAATCAGCATCCTGGACAAGGTACGGCAAATCGACGCTTCGCCTTTGCCAACGCCATGATTGAGTTGCTGTGGGTCAGCGACCTTAGGGAAGCCCAAAACGAATGCACCCAACGAACGCTACTCTTCCAGAGGTGGTCTGGCCGAGAACGAGATGCGTGTCCTTTCGGAATTGGGCTGCGACCTGCCGACCCTGAATGCATAACCCCGCCGTTTCCGGCGTGGGAATATCGACCTATCTACTTGCCAGACCCTCTCCTGATCCAGGTGGCAGAAAGTGGGATTAAGGAACCGATGTGGTTCTTTCTGCACTTTCTGCGGCGAGCTGACCGTGAGCAACATTTCATCGAACATCCAGTCGGAATCCGCGAAATCACTAGCCTGGAGCTCATAAGCCCTGTGGCGCTTAGCTCAACTGCGTCTCAAAAAGTGTTGGATAATAAGGTTCTGTCCTGTCGAGAAGGGCAGGAGTATCTACTCGAAATTGAATTCGACGCCAACCGACGAAATCAAATTGTGGACTTTAGACCGAAACTGCCTCTCACCTTTCGTTTATAGCTGCGATTGTACTTGTGCGTTAACGCGTTTAGCAGGCACCGACAGCTTGGGCAAACCGCAGTAAGATGGTTGGATGCATGCTTTCCGGCATAAGAACTGGCGCAATCCAAATGAGTGAACCGAACTCTTCGGACATAAAGTCCAGAGCAAACGAGACGTTTGGCGAGATGTACGCTCGCTTCGAGAGGGAAGCATGGGCGAGCGGAGGTTATGTCACCGCCGCTTCAGTTATGATTATCTGTTCGTTGAGGCTCCTGGTCGCGCTGCCTGTTCGGCTAGTCAGTCGGTTCGCACATCGTCGGACCAACGGCGCGTAAGGTGACAGCTTCGGGAAGCAGACCGGTAACAAACTTCCTTGCATCGTTCCCGCATGCCTACTTCTCCCCCTCCTACTGCTTAGCGCAATCGGGCATCCAGTCCTAGTTTCCGATACGGCGTCAATCAGGACCTAAGCGATGCGATCACGGTGCGTGCATTTCCTCACTCAACGACGCGCAATTTGATTTTCGGAGAGTCTAGGATCACTGAGGGAAAAATCGAGGAAATAAAAGCCGGGAGGCGAAATTGCCTCCCGGCTTTCGTTTATCGCACGCTCGGCAGATTCTGTTACGAATTAATGAGGGTGGTCTTCCTTATCCTTGTTCTTGTCCTGGTGAATTTCTTTACTCGTCTTGTTCTGCTCCTTATTCACCTGTTTCTTTTCCTTGGCAGTCAGCTTGCCGCCGTTGGCCTCGCGATCATCGTGAACTTGCTTATTGATGTGCTCCTCCTGCTTTTCGACCTTGGCCGTTTCGCCAGGCGTCATTTTGCCGCTGGCGACGCCATTGGCAATGCGCTCCTGCTGATTGTGCGCGCGTTCTCCCACTCTGCTCATCGCAGGATTCGCGGGCCGCCCGTGATTCACTGACGCGAAATTAGACTTGTCGGTGCTGGCCGTGTGTTCATGGGACATCTGTTCGGCTGTCGGTTGGACGTGCGGCTCAGCGGCGGCCGCGCGCTCCTCAGCCGTTGCTGTCACGACCGTTCCACCGGGGCCGCCGTTGAAGCTCACGCGGGCGCCCACGCCGGCGTTGACGATGACCGTCTTGTCGACGAAGGTGTTGTGGATCACCGTGGTGTTCACATTGAGCACGGCGGTGTTATACGCGAAGTGTCCGCCGCGCCACTCGCCGCCCACGAATCCTGCTCCGCCATAACCGAAGCCGTAATTCACGCCTCCGTAGAATCCGACGTGAGGTCCCCAGTAGCCGGCATGAAATCCATAAACTCCACGGGCGAATCCCCAGTATCCGGGAGTCCACAGCAAGCCCGCGCTCGGCGGGGCCACCCATACGCCGGGCACCCAGTAGTAGTCGGTCTCGCCATAAGCCCAATAACCCGGCGTCCAGAGAAAGCCCTCAGTTGGGCAGGGGGGTTGAACGTAAACGGGCAATGCCGGAGGTCCCACATGGACCGAGATGCCCACTGAGATTTGCGCGGAAGCAGAAGACGCCAGGCACGCGATTCCGAACGGCATGCAGAGAGCAAGAAGAAGTACTCGAATGAGTGTTCGCTTAGGCATTGCACTTTCCTCCCTTAGATCAACCTTAGATCAACCTTGTTGAGCGCCAGTTTTCAATTTGTAGAAACGCATGGGAAATTCAAACCTGCTCGCCCCCGACCGCTTCCAATACCGGAATCCCAAGAAGGGTTCGAGCTGTTTGGGGCAAAATAATTTCGGGCAGCTGCCTATATGTCAATTATACGGTCGATGAAAAAGGTGGGAATCCCCAGCGGCAACAGTACTCCCCGGATCGGTTAATACCGTTGTAAGTTATTCATAAAAGGAGGCTTACAAAAACTGCGGGGAGCACTACTCGTCATGGAACCTTCTCTATGAACACAACGGCTTTGGAACCTTTGGAAGGCGCCTGGATGGACAGGCTTCCGTATATTTGTTCAATGATCTCGGGGTCGTTTCCACTTCTCCGGCTACGGCGCTTAATCAGGAGCCAGCCGGTCCTGGTAAGGAACTAGAAAAAAGACAGCACTTCGGCCAACAGCTCAAGAACCATGAACACGAACTCGATGTTGTCAGCAATCTTGAGACCGCGATGAGAGGCAGTATCATCGGTGGGCGCGCCTTAAAATCCGATAGTCGGCCAAATTTTCTCCCTGCCAGTTTGTCTTTTCGATCTTAAATCACGAGTGCTGGTCCGTTTTAGCCAAGGTTGACGCATCGATTTCCAGAGGCATCTAGACTGTTCTTTGCCTGACATCGAAGTGAATAAATGTAGGACTGCTGATAACCAATCAGTGAGGAAGGAAAGCAAAGATCATCGAGCTTTCAGCGTTTTAATAACGCGGCAGCGCTCAAGAAAATTGAGGCACAGGACTTTCCCGTCTTCTTTCAAGACTGTCCAATCCTGGATCCCTTCGATACTTTTGGATTCTCAGTAATACATTCCGGCCTGTTCCGGAGACCCTCGCCAAATCATACGGGAAAGCCGCGTAACGTTCTGGATGATCGGCGATCCGGACCTTTTGAAACATCTTCGCCCCAGGGAGCAATGCGTTTCGGGGTGCAGGCGCTCAGAGGAGGTAGGGCACCATGGCGGCGGTCTGTCGGGCATAGGTAGCATACGTCTCCCCAAACTGGGAGCGCATCCACTCCTCCTCCATGCGGAGCTTGACCCAGAACACGAGGAAGATGAGGACGAAAACGATGAACCCGCGCACCTGGGAGATTGCAATTGCCATGCCAAGAAACCCGGTCAGAATGCCGGTGTAGATTGGGTGACGGACCACGGCATACGGACCGGTAGTGATCAGCTCGTGGCCCTGCTTAATGGTGACGGAGCGGCTCCAGTTGCTGCCGAGGTGCTCGCGCGCCCAGACGGCGAAAAGAATGCCGGCGACGGTGAGGGCGGCTCCCAGCCAGAAGGGCCAAAAACCAGACGGCCAGAGCGGAAGGTAAAGCCAGCGCAGCGGGATGCGAGTTGTCGAGAGGAGGAAGATCGCGATCAGGAAGATGAGGACGCGGAGGATGCGCGAGGCTGCGGGCTCGAGACGCTGAGTGGTTTTGGTATCGGTGGCTTTGATTTGCCAGTAGAGAAGGAAGGCGATCCAGACCACGGGAAAGAAAGATTCGTATAACCAAAGCATGTGGACCTCCGGGCGCTAAAAATATTACGTAGGCGGGCGGGGGGAGTTCCAGGCCGAGCGTTGCCACCTGTTCGTCTGCCAGAGCTAGTACCCGGCCCAGCTCAGCCATCGCGCCCAGCACCGAAAAGTAACTTCCTGACACCATGCTGGCAAATGCGAATCTTGATGCTCGAAATGTGCTTCCAGGACCTTGCGGCGTCTTCCGACAATCCTCCGGGACGATCTACAACTATGGCCTGGATGCGTTCCCGATCTTGAAAGAAGACTCGCCGCTGCGCCATCAAAACCAGCCCCCGGACGGCACGCGGCCATTGAACGCAGATACGTGACGAGATTGCCGTAACGCAAGGCGTCATGATTTGCGACTTGTGTCAAGACGAACATCTTGTTCGTCTTGACGCCCTAGATGTCAGGCGGTTCCGGGCGGATTCCACATTATAAAATAAAAGGGCGCTCCTTTTAGAGTAGGTTTGAGTGCTAGCCCAACCCCTACAGAAAGGAACACCCTTTACGACCAGCACCCAATATATCGGCATGGACGTTCACAAGGAAAGTATTTCGATGGCGGTCATAAATGCTGCCGGAAGATCGTGATGGAATGCGTCATCGAGACCAAAGCGAGCATCATTCTGCAGTTCCTCCACGGGCTGCGCGAAGACTTGCACGTCACGTTTGAAGAAGGAACCAGGGCAGCCTGGCTTGTACGACCTCCTGAAACCACACGTCCCGGAAGTCGTGGTGTGTAACCCGCCGCGCCCTGATCGAGAGCCTGTTCTCCTCGGTCAAACGAAAACTCTCGGCTCGCGCACCAGGTCGATCCCTGCACACGCAAATGCGCCAAGCCCTGCTGCTCGGATTGAGTTTCAATCTGTATCGGTTGAAACATCTCCGCCTTTTCCTGAGGATGTCAACAGAGCCGAATAGGTTCTAGTGACCCGCAAGCGCTCGAACGGCTTCGGCGTGAAGCCCGTGCTGCGTCCGCTCTGAATCATCCCAACATCTGCACCATTTATGAGATCGGTAAGGATGCGATCAATCTAATGCAGTTCGGAAGTCGGCTGGAATGGGGCCCAGTGGGATTGCTTTGAACGAAGGGCCTCGAAGACGCTGTGTTCTTCCAGGAGTCTCTGACGCAACGCGGTCGGTTGAACATGCAAAGCCACCGCGGTCCTTTGCAATAGGCGGGATATTTTGTATGCCTCCATCGCAATTTCGACTGCTCCCATCGCGCCCCCCGAAGTCGCGATGTTAAAACCGCTCTGTGCCAATTCGCAGGTTATCTTTGTTTTCTCCCACCCTGTGAATCCTTCGGTGCCGAGCTTCGCATCTTCGAGCCCGCCATAACGGATAAACAGCCGTGTATAAGTATTGGCAAAGCGGCGCGAAGGTGGACCCTCATAAGGAGGCTCCTCGGTCATGTAAATCGGAGAAAACGCGAGCTGCGCGTTGGCCAGCTTAATGATCACCTGGCTGCTCTTCGTCTCCAACTCTTGCACCTCAGAGATTTTGATGACGCGCGTCTCCGTTTTGCCCATATCGGCGGGATCGGTATGGGTTGGATCGGGTGTGAGATTGCCCAGTGCGTCGTCGCCCGCGGGAGCACCGGCTGGTTGAGCATTCCCTTTTTTGTCGAATTTCGCGAGATAAATCAGGCGAAGTTCCCCGGGGCGGACTTCGCACTTGACGGCACGGTCGCCCTGTTCGCCCCGCAGCTCAGCGTAGAAAGAGACAGGAAGATTTTGTCCAGCCACGGCGTCGAAATTGGCGATCGCACTGCGCCCGTCATTCGCTTGCAGCGAAACGATAGCCATCAGCTGATTGGCTTCGGCGCCCAGAGGAAAAATGGCGAGAGCGGCTTGCAGATGCTCGGCGGCCATCCGGAACTCTTGGCGAGCGTAATCATACGGCACGTGGAAGCCACCGGAGCGGATGGCGCTCTTATGGTAGAAACTGTTCCTCTGGCCTTCGTTTTTTGCGCGCGCGCGTGGGCTGCGCGCGTGGGCTGTCGTTTCGGCAAAGGTCAGGCCGAGGCCGCGCTGCAGCATCGCCGTGATGATGTCTTCAGCCTCAGAAATCTCGCTGTCGTAGTCCTTGCGCCAGACGTCGAGAGCCTCCCAATGAGCTGCCGCTCGTTGGTGCGCTTCCGGGCTCGGATCGAGCGCCGTATAGCGGGTGAAGTGTTCTGCCGCAGTCTTCGTGTCGCCCATCGCTTCGTGGAACAGCGCTAGACGCCACTGCGTGTCCGGAAAATCCGGGGCGATTTTCTCGCTTTGTTCCAGTTCCCGCAGCGCTCGATCGTACTTCCTTTCGTATAGCGAACGAAGATAGACGGCGAAATGCCGGGTGAGTTGGGACTTCTGAGGCTCTGGCAGCTTCGACAAAGCCTCGAATATCACAATACGGGCACGCGCGTCCGCTGCATCTGCCGCATTGGGCGACGCCTCGAAATAGCGCGTTAGCAAGCCGGAAGCTTCAGCCAAATGGCCTTCTAATTCCGCGCAATTGGCTCGATCGAAGAGCGCCGCGGGACTCGACGGCAGCGTGCGTTCAAGCAAGGGCATCTGACCGCAGATGGAACTGCCAAGTGACTCTGTAGCCGGAGTTTTTGCCGAGGGATGGCCAGGAGGATCCGACTCTGGAGGATCAGAGGTGGAATCGAGAGCTTCAAGTTCCGCGACGCGCATCTCAGCGGGTGTAATGCCCTCGGCCAGTTTGTCGAAGAGTAAGTTGAAATCGGCCAGATGCTTGAGGTCGTTGCTCTTGAGCAGCGGAAACGACTCACCAGTCGTTGCGATCGTGTGCCACTGTTGAAGCATGGCTTTGTCTTGGCGCTTGAAGAAGGAAGCTGAAGCACGATCCAGGTACGCCAGCGCGCGCGTGTTATCACCCGCACGCGAGTACAGAAGAGCAGCGTTGAAGAGCAACAGCGGGTCGGCGGGACGAAGAGTAAGGCCCTGCTCAAGCACACTGGCACCCTCGGCGTAACGCTCACCCTCGGCGATTTGCGGGCTTGCGCCAAATAGCCCTCGACCTTCTTGTGAATTTCCTTGTCGACGCGCTTGACGCCTTCGAAGGCATCCTTTGGTCTCGATATTTTCGGTGCCATTCTTGCGAATGTGGGTACATTGTCCGAGGGCTTCGAACGGTCTGTTGCCTCGCCGCTCCAACCTCGTAGGCTACGTGCAATGAGATGCAAGGTCTGATCAATTTCCTCCTTTGCCAGACAATCAGTTCCAACAGCTTTACAGGTCGCAGTCCCAGATTAGGACTTTAGGTCTCCACCATCCTCCCCGCTCAAACCGGATTGCCTTCTCATATATCTCTCCCGCCGTCGCAACGATTTCACCGGGCAGCCAGCTGTTTTGGGGGCCAACTGATGTGTCACTTTGAGACTTCTAAGGAGTTCTTTTTTGGTTTGAGACATCCGCAAGAAATTGTAAAATCCCGTATTTCATTTTGTTAATCGATTTTCTGGCCATAACAGTCACATTTTCAACCACTTCGCTGCCCGGCGGTCTCCCTCCTCCACAGTACTTAAGTTGCAGATCAGATATGGAAGCCGACCTGCATACTCTTGCGCCTTCCGTCAATGTGCGGTGTTCGGACACGCTCTGGGGAAATGCAAATAAGGAGTTTTGATGAATTCTCGGACTCGGAGGGCGGAGCTCTGCGCCCTGACATTAATTCGGTCGGTGTTAACTTTGGTATTTATTTCCGTTCTTTTCTTCAGTCCAGGGGGTAGTCGGGGCCAGGAAACTCGCAAGCTGATTAAAAAGGTGGATCCGGTTTATCCGGACCTCGCTCGCAAGATGAACATGACCGGCACCGTAAGAGTGGAAATCAGCATCGCGACCGACGGCAGCGTGCACGATGTCCAGATCTTAGGTGGGAATCCGGTGCTCGCGGCAGCGGTTGAGGACGCCGTCAAACAATGGAAGTACGCGAGCGGACAGGCGGAAACCAAAAAGGCATTGGAATTCAAGTTTTAGCTGTGGGGCCAAAGATCCGTGATTGAAAGTTTGAGGAGAAAAAAATGGTTACACGGTTGAATAGATATCTCTGGGTCGTGGCGCTACTGTTGCTGGCACTTGGAGTATTCGCGTCACGTCCGCTCAGGGCCCAGGTGGCGGGGGCTACCCTTTCAGGCGTAATCACCAACGATTCAGACACGCCGCTGGCCAACGCCAGCGTTTCCATCAAGAATCTCGTAACTGGAGTCGTGCGCACGGCGAAATCCGACAAACACGGCCAATATAACGCCCCGAATCTCCTCCCCGGAACCTATGAGATCGCGGCGACCGCCGCAAGATATGCTACCAGCATCCAACATGACATCACCCTCGCGGTCGGCGCGACCCAGGTCGTCAATATCACGCTGCAAAGCGGAGAAGTCAGCGAAAAGATCATCATCAACTTGGCTCCGCCCAGCTTGGATCTTTCCTCCTCCGCCATAAGCGGCAACGTAGATGCCAGCACGGTCCGTGATTTGCCTTTGAACGGCCGCGATTGGACGCAACTCGCAACTCTTCAGGCTGACGTCGATACCGTGCCAGTTCAGCAGCCCAATGGTGTCAACGCCCCGCGCGGGAACCGCGGCTACGGGAATCAAATGTCAATCTCCGGCACGCGCCCGCAGCAAAACAACTACCGCTTGGACGGCGTCAGCTTCAATGATTATTCCAACGGAGCCCCCGGTAGCGTCGTCGGTATTGATCTTGGTGTCGACGCCATCCGCGAGTTCTCCGTTATGACCAGCAATTATTCCGCGGAATACGGCCGCGCATCCGGTGGAGTAATTAACGCCATCACGCGCTCGGGCGGAAACGAATTTCACGCCACGCTCTACGAGTTTCTGCGCAACAGCGCCTTCGATGCACGCAATTTCTTCGACGGTGCGACCCCACCGCCATTCAAACGCAACCAGTTTGGCGCCTCAATCGGTGGACCGATTCGCAAGGACAAGACCTTTTTCTTTGCCAACTATGAGGGCTTGCGACAGTCGCTGACCAACACTTCCGTAGACACCGTGCCTTCCCAAGCTACGCGCAATGGAAATCTCTGCGCTCCGCCCAACTGCTCGACCACGACAACTGTCACCGTCGATCCGCAGGCCGCACGCTATCTCGCTTTCTGGCCCCTGCCCAACGGAGGCCTCATCTGCCCATTTGCTTCGTGCGTTCCCGGTTCTGGGGACACGGGCATCTACACCACGCAGATCCCGACTGCAACTTCCGAGGATTTTTTCACCACCCGCATTGACCACAAAATCGGCGATCGCGACAGCCTTTTTGGCACTTACGTTTTCGACAAAGCCTCGGTTCTCGCACCGGATCCGCTCAACCTCTGGGTGGACAGCAACCTTTCCCGTCGCCAGATTGTTTCCATCGAAGAGAACCACATCTTCACACCAACGTTCGCTGATTCCCTCCGCTTCGGTTTCAGCCGGGTCGTTGCCACCGTCAACACCCCCGAAAAGGCCGTGAGTCCACTCGCCACCGACACCTCCTTCGGCATCTTTCCCGGACAATACGGGCCACAGATCAGCGTTCCGGGCCTTACTCTGGATACCGGCGGTCTCGGCGCTCTACCCACGTTTTTGTATAACTGGAATTCTTTCCAGTTCTACGACGACGCCTTTTACACCCGCGGGAACCATTCCTTGCGCTTTGGCGCTGCCGTGGAACGTATGCAGAACAACACTACCGCCAACCTCGCCCCGACCGGGCTCTATGGCTTCGGCTCGCTCTCTGCCTTCCTGAGCAACCAGCCCGCTAATCTTGGGGCCACTCTTCCCGGTTCGCTGAGCCCGCGCGACATTAGGCAAACCCTTTTGGCCGGATACGTTCAGGATGATTGGAGGCTCCGTAGGAATTTCACCGTGAACCTGGGCGTGCGTTACGAATTCACAACCGTACCAACCGAGGTGAACGGCAAGCTCGATAATCTGCGCTCTCTGACCGCTCCAGCGCCGACGCTAGGGTCACCCTACTTTTCGAATCCGACCTATCGCAATTTCGAGCCGCGCGTCGGTTTCGCATGGGATCCCTTCCACGATGGCAAGACTTCCGTGCGCGCCGCTTTCGGCGTTTACGACGTCTTGCCATTGATTTACGAATTCACTCTGGCCATCAGCGAAACCGCGCCGTTCTATAAGATCGGCACGAGCGGCAACTTGCCTGCCGGCTCTTTCCCGGACGCCGCCGCGACTCTCATCGCCAATGACCCGACTTCCTTGCAAACCGGCTATGTCCAGCCGAATCCTCCGCGCAACTACGTGATGAACTGGAATCTCACCTTGCAGCGGTCGCTAACCCGCAATCTCACCGCCATGATCGGTTATGTGGGCAACCGTGGCGTGCACATGTTGAATCGAGAGGACGACGCCAACAGCGTGCTTCCCACGCCGACCCCGCAAGGTCTTCTGTGGCCCTCTCCGGCCGGCAGTGGCACGCGTCTGAATCCCAACGTCGGAGCGATTCGCGCCCTCTATTGGGGCGGCAACTCCTTCTATGATGCTCTCCAGGCACAGGTCATAAAGAAGTTGAGCTCCGGATTTACCATTCAAGGCGGCTATACCTGGGGAAAGGCCATCGACACGGGCTCCGCCAGCGTTATCGGCGACCCCTTTCAGAACTCCATCTCCAGCCCCTACTATTTCTGTATCACCTGCCGGCGAGGTTTGTCGGACTTCAACATCGCCCAGTCCGTCACTTCCCATTTTCTCTGGGCTCTGCCTGTTCCCAAAGACTGGACACAAGGCGCGTTCCGGTCGTTTGCCCTCGGTGGCTGGGACCTCGGAGGAGTTTTCACTGCACAGAGTGGCGCGCCGTTCACCGCAGTCCTCGGCGGCGACCCGCTTGGCCTCAACAGCTCCGACCCCTGGGCTTATCCGGACCGCTTGTCCGGCCCCGGCTGCAGTTCTCTGGTCAACCCTGGCGCTCCGAACAACTACATTAAATTGCAGTGCCTGGCGTTTCCCAACCCGAGCACGCTCATGGGAAATCTTGGCCGCAACACTTTGATTGGACCTGGCTTGATGAACTTCGATTTAGCGGTCTTCAAGAATTTCCCCATCCGCCGTATTTCGGAGACCTCCAGGCTTCAGTTCCGCGCGGAACTCTTCAACATCTTCAATCGCGCCAACTTCGCGCCTCCCATCGCCAATGAAACGGTATTCGATCAAAGCGGCAATCCCGTTCCTGGCGCCGGTGCGATTAATGCGACAACCACGTCCTCGCGCCAGATCCAATTCGGACTGAAATTGTCCTGGTGACGCGGCAGCGCCACGCCGATTAGTCATGTAATCGAGCAAATCGGTAACTTGAAAATTTTGTTGGGCGTGACAGTATCGGTGGTGCCGGGGGCATCGAACAAGTCACCGCTATGTCTTCGCTCGGTGCTGTCTCAATTCCTAACTGCCGGAACCGCCGCCCAGGAGGCCCCG
>CAVPLA010000008.1:0-41491 GCA_963705855.1 uncultured Acidobacteriota bacterium | reverse complement strand
AGTAGGACAGACACTCCTGCCTATCTATTTCTTTTCCGTTGAATTCTCTACGATCTGGAATTCCTGAAGAAATATTACTCGAACTGTTTCAGTGTCTTCGCCATCTCGCTCAACTTCTCATTCATCAACCAAAAAACTGTTCCCGCCTCAAACGTCCCGTCCTCATTGCGCCGTCCAGCCGCCGACTTCGTCAAAATCTCGATGCCTTGCTCTATTCTGCGCACCGGCCAAATATGAAACTTTCCCGCCGCCACCGCCTCCATCACGTCTTCCCGCAGCATTAAGTCTTCAACGTTCGCCTCAGGCATGATTATTCCCTGTGTCCCGGTTAGCCCTTTAATCCGGCAAACGTCAAAGAATCCCTCGATCTTCTCGTTGATTCCGCCAATCGCCTGAATGTCTCCCTGCTGATTCATCGATCCGGTAACGGCAATATCTTGCCGTAGCGGAAGTCCGGAAAGCGCCGACGCCAAAGCATAGATTTCCGTCGAGCTCGCGCTGTCGCCATCCACTCCCGAATACGATTGTTCGAAACAGATGCTCGCGGCCAGCGACAACGGCTTGTCCTGCGCAAACAAACTCCGCAAATATCCCGCAATAATATGCACGCCCTTGTCGTGAAACCGTCCGCTCAGATTCGCTTCCCGCTCGATGTTGATCAGCCCCGCTTTGCCCAAAGCCGCGGACGCCGTAATGCGCACTGGCTTCCCAAACGAGTACCCGCCAATTTCCAGCACGCTCAGCCCGTTCACTTGCCCTACGCGCTCTCCAGTCACATCGACCAGCAGCGTGCCCTCTTCGATCATCTCTCGTATGCGCGTCTCGATGAGGTTATGCCGTTCCATCTTCGATGCCAGCGCGTCCCTCACGTGCGCCGCACGCACCACTCTCTCACCCGCAGCCGCTGCCGCGTAATGCGCCTCGCGCGCAAGGTCCGCAATATCCACAAACCGCGCTGTCACTTTGTTCCGCCGCCCTGCCTTGCGAACTCCGTATTCGAGCATGGCTGCAAACGCACCACGATCGAATGGGTACAATCCCTCTTTCTCAGACAGCGTCCGCAATCGCCCCGCATATTCCGCAATGACGCCGTCGCTCATCGGCATCTCTTCGTCAAATTCCACACGCACCTTGAAAATTTTCTGGAAATCCTCTTCGTACTCGTACAGCATCTCGTAAAGCTGCCTGTCCCCGATCAAAATCACCTTGACGTTGATCTCCACCGCTTCCGGCTTCTGCGCGCTACCTCCGAACGGATAGAACATCTCCAGCGGCTGTATCTCCAGTCGGTTGTGATTCAGCGTCCTCTTCAACGCCCGCCAAACTCCCACTTCCGAAAGCGCTTCCAGCGAATACATGATTAAGAACCCGCCGTCCGCCCGCAGCAGCGAACCGCCGCGCAAGTCCATGAAGTCGCTCGTCCACCCGCCTCGCGTGTCATAAGCACGCTGAATCGTCCCAAATAAATTCGCGTACGTAGGCGTCGTCTCGAAAATGACTGGCGATTCCTCGTCGTCGCCGTGGGCTAAAATCACATTGACGCCATACACGCGGAACGGGTCGCGCTCCGGCCCGCCCGATCCGGGAATTTTCGGCAGACCATCGGGCGTATCGCCTTCCGATTCACCTTCGCCTTCCCGCTCTTTGAAAGGATCAAGATTATCCAGCAGGTTATGGCGCACCTCTTCGAGATACTCCGCGACGTTCGACCCTGGATATTTTTCCTTCAACTCTTCAATGACACCGTCAACCAATACCGACGCCGCTTCCTGCTCCAAATAACTCAGTTCACTCGCCAGTTCCCGCGACAGCGTCAGCGTCTTCCGGTAAACAACGGTGAACTCCTGGCGGAACTGCTCATACTTTCTCTCAATATCCTCCGCCACCGGCGATTCCAGCTTCCCCTCATGCACCATCTTGGAAATATCCTCGATTGGCACCATCTGCCCTTCGAGCACGGGAAAAATCTCCGGCAGAGCCACGGCTCCCACTTGCATGTGTCCCAGCGCAAATTGCTCCCGCGCAATTCGCCGCGTAAAATCGTCCATCAGCTCTTTTTCACGCACCGTAAACCGTTCGACAATTCGTCCCTTTTGCCGCTGGAAGGGCTCGCCCTCGAATACTTGCGGAATCCGCCGCCGCAGAAAATCTATCCCCGCCTGCATATCCTTTTTGAAAGCGTTCGCCTGACCGCGAGGCAACGAAAGCAGTCTCGGCCGGTCCGTAATCTTGAAATTGTTGACGTAGCATCGGTCCAGGGAAGGCTTGGTTCGCGGGTGCAAGTCCTCGATCATCTTGGCGATGGTCCCGCCACGGCTGGTGCCCGCCAATCCGCATACGAAAACGTTGTAACCCGGCGCCGACAATTCGACGCCCATCTTCAGCGCGCGCAGGGCACGCTCTTGCCCGATGAAGCCCTCGCGCAACTCCGCCTGAGCCGTTGTTTCAAACGGTATGCGCGGCAGCTCGCACCGCCACCGCAATTTCGTCGGCGCCAGCTCGGTAGGAGTCGCAGCGGGTTTTAGGTCCTTGGAAGTCATCCGAGCCGGGTACTCTAGCACACCCATGCCGCGCCGACCGCAGTTTCCCCATCAGCGTTTCCCAACTTGAAAACGTTGCTCCCGAAATGGCCTATTTGCCGGTGCCCGCGCGCAAATCTCTATCACTCCGCTGCCGCGCTGCTACTCTCACACTCCCTTAGTTACCAGCTCTTCGCGGTGCTCCATATACACACGGAACACACCCATCGCCGCCGCCACGATCGTCGGCCCGGCCACTAGCCCTAGCAACCCAAACGCCTCCAACCCTCCCAGCACCCCAATGAAAAGAAGTAGCTCGTTAAGCCGCGTCCGGTTCCGCAACAACATCGGCCGCACGATATTGTCCGCGATCGTCGACACGCCGCCGCAAATCACCACTACCAGCAAAGCCCTTCCCCAGTGACCGCTGAATCCAAGCCAAAGGGCGGCCGGCACCCAAAGCAGCGCCGAACCCACCACCGGCACAAGCGAAAAAAAACCGATCAACGCTCCCCAGAAAATCGGCGAAGAAATTCCGGTAATCGCAAACGATATGCCTCCCAGCACTCCCTGAATCACCGCCACCAGCAATCCCACTGCTACGCTCGCGAAAATCAGTTCCTTCGATTCCTCCAGCATGTCCGTCTGAATATCGTCGTCAAACGGCAGCAGGTGTTTCGCTCCATGCACAATCTCTTCGCCATCTCGGAACATGAAGAACAGCGCAAAAATCATGATGAACAAATCCACAAAGAAGCTGACCAGATTCTTCAACAGCCCCGTAAATCTCGCCCCCAGAAACGATGCGGTTCTTTCCGCGGCTTGCTCCACAGGATCCGACATATCGATGCCCTGCAACGATTGGGGAAGCCGCATGCGAATCCATTCCTCAACGTGCATCACGAGCCCTTCGTTCGGGCCCTGGCCGTGTACCGCCATTTGGCTCTGGATCTGCGCCGTTGCCACCAGCGCCTCCCGCGCCGTAAGCGACAGCACCAGCAGCGCCGGCACAATCAGCAGCAGCGTGACCCCCAGCGTGCTCGTCATCGCCGCCGGGGTGGGCTTCATTTTCCGCAACACTTTTTCGTGCAGCGGATAAAAGAAAATCGCCAGCACCGCCGACCACGCCAGCGGCACCAGAAACGGCTCCACGATCAGGAACACGAAATATCCCAAAAGCAGAATCGCTCCGTAAGAAAGTACGGTGGTTAACTGGCTACTTGTTGTAGTGTTCGTAGGCGTGACGGCTTTCATGCGCGGTATATAATCTCTCAGACCCTTTCGAACCAGGTCTCTCTTGGCCAGTTGAGCAAACCAACTATGGCGTCGAATCCCACTCCGCTATCTTCCTACCAAATTCGTCTTCTTGCTGTACTTGCTTTGATCAATTTTGTCAACTTCGCCGATCGCCAGGTCGTTGTTCCTCTCCTGCCTCTCCTCCGACAGCAAATGAACTTGTCTGACGCGCAACTGGGTTCTCTGCAAACCTGGCTACTCGTGGTCCTCGCTGTCGCCAGTATTCCATGCGGCCTCTTCGCCGACCGTGCAAGCCGCACCCAAATCATCGCCGCGGGCGTCGCTATCTGGAGCCTCGCCACCATTGCCTGCGGCTTCGCCTCCTCCTTTATGCTCTTGCTCATAGCTCGTGCGCTGATCGGTGTCGGCGAAGCCGCTTACGCGCCCGCCGCTCAGTCCATGATTTCCGATTCCTTCCCCTATCAACGTCGCGCCATGTCTCAGTCAATTTTCGCCGCTGGCATGCTCCTCGGCGGCGCCGCCGGCCTCGCCTTTGGCGGCATCATGGGCGAACTACACGGATGGAAATTTACGTTTATTGTCGTTGGCTTGGTTTGCTTTATACCCGGGCTTCTCGTCCTCAGATTGCCCGAGCCTCCGCGCAGGCCCCGCTCGGAAGTCGTTCCGTTGTCTAGTCTGCTCAGCGTCCCGGCCTATCTTGCCATGATTGTCGCCGGCACGATGATCACCTTCGCGAGCGTCTCGCTCCTCACCTGGGGTACCGATTTTGCCGTCAACTACAAAGAATTCAGTCTTCGCGAAGCCGCTCTCTCTCTGGCCGTCGTCGCCCTGCTCTCTCTGTTGCTTGGTGTCCTCACGGGTGGCTATCTCGCCGACCGCATTCAGAGAAAATATCCATATGGCCGCATCCTGGTCATCGCGGCCGCCTTTTTGTTTGCCGCTCCCTTCGTGCTTCTCGCCATTCAATCCGACGAAAAGTGGGTTTTCCTCGTCGCGCTCTTTATCGGCGGCTTTTTTATGTCCTGGTATCACGGCCCTGTAACGGCGGTTTTATGCGATTTAACACCGCAACGCGCCCATGCCACGGCTATCGGCGTCTACATGTTCGTCACTCAGCTTTTGGGAGCCTTAGGACCGCAACTTGTGGGGAAAATCTCTGACGCCAGCGACCTTCAGCTTGGCCTGCAAGTAGCCGTCGCCGTCATGGTTTGCGGCTCGCTGTTGATGTTCCTCGTGATCTATTTCGTCCGCCGCGATGGCCTGCATCATCCTCGCCTAGCCGCCTTCCACGTCGAACCCTGCGACTAGCCGTCTCATCGGATCTTGTAGGGGCGGGGCTTATTTAAACTGTAAGCGCCCCGCCAGAAGATAGGCTACAACAATTGCAGAATATTTTCGGGATAAATCGCTAGCCGCAGTTTACAACTACTTGATTCCGATCTGTTCGATCAATCTCAGCACGTCCGCTTCAGGCACATCATACAAAGGCCGCTCATCCTCTTCCTCGAGCCGCTCGCGCAAATACTCCGCCGCCACAAAACTCGCTTCCCGGTCCGTCAAGTCACGCCCCGTCTTCTCGCGGAATTTTACGAACGCCGTGTGCGCCAATCCCACGACGTGCGCCCCGCCTTCCACAAAAAACTTCGTGTCGATCGTGTCGCTGTGCCGCGTCGCCACGCCATTCCACATATGCGAAAACCGGCACTGATACACCTTCCCGCTCAATTTCGATGTCACTTCAAACGCCCCGACAAACTGGCTCATCGTCCCAGCATTCGCAAGTACCGGCCGTGTCGTCACAATTCCCCTCTTCCTCTTTACTTCTTTCTTTTCATTACTTCTTTACCTATTACCGGCTCACCGCTGCTGCTGTCTCCGCATGCGAATAACTCTGGATCGCCGCCGCCATTCCCGCTCCCGCCGGCGCCCGGTAGCCCTGATCCTGCAACACTTTCTCCAGCGCCGAAAGAAACAACAGCACGAACGGCTTCTGGCTGCAATAACCCATTAATCCTACGCGCCAGATTTTCCCTTTCACCGGCCCAAATCCGCCCGCAATCTCAATATTAAATTCATCCAAAAGCTGATTTCGCACCTTCACATCGTCAATCCCGTTCGGAATCATCACCGCCGTAACCGTCGGCAACCGATCCGCCGGATTCTTCACCAATAGCCCCATCCCCATCGCCTCAACGCCCGCGATCAACGCCAACTGGTTCACGCGATGCCGCTCCCAGCGATTCTCCAAGCCTTCCTCAACAACAATCCGCATCGCCTCTCGCAACCCATATATCAAGGATATCGGCGGCGTGTGGTGATACAACCGCTCCTTCCCCCAATAATTCATCGCCGTCGTCAAATCAAAGTACCAGCTCTGTACCTTCGTCTTACGCTTCCGGAAAACTTCCTCCGCCGCCGGACTCACCGTAATCGGCGACATCCCCGGCGGCGCGCTAATCGCCTTCTGCGACCCGCTAAAGCAAATATCGATCTGCTCGCGATCCACGTGCAGCGGCACCGCCGCCAGCGACGCCACCGTATCCACCACCAAAAGTGCTCCGAGTTCGTCCGCAACCTTGCGGTACGCCTCAATCTTCGTCAGCACTCCTGACGAAGTCTCTCCGTGCGCCAATCCAATCATCTTGATCTTCTTGCCCTTGCCCGCCCGCCGCACATCCTCCGCATCCACCGGCAAACCGTATGGCGCCTCCACCTTAATCACCTTCGAAGTCGCCCGGGATGCAATCTCAAACATCCGCTCGGAGAAAACTCCATTCACAGCCACAATTGCCTCATCGCCCTCTTCGAGCGCGTTGAGCACGGACGCTTCAATCCCGCCGGAGCCGGACGCCGACAGCGGCATCGTCAAACGGTTCTCTGTCTGAAATATCTGCCGCAACAAAATCTGCGTCTCGTCCATGCACGTCTTGAACCACGGATCGAGGTGCCCCACCAGCGGACTCGCCAGCGCACGGTACACCCGCGGGTCCACCGACGACGGCCCCGGAGTTAGCATCAATCGGTGGGGTGGATTGAGTTCGCCAATGTGTTGCGTCATTGTCTTTGTCCTTCTTTTTCTTTCACCGGATTGCCGAAACGCCGCCAGAACCGCCCGCAGTCACATTCCTAAGCGGACGCTCGGTTCGGCAGCGCGAATCTCAATTTTCTCGTAACGCCCCGGTCATCGCAACCGACAAATTGGCCGCAGCCATCGTCCGTGAGCCGTCAGCGGCACCAAACTCACGCCGACTGTTTCACCTGCATCAATCCACCCGCGAGATAAAACAGCGCCACGACAGCAGACACGTAAACGCCAAAGAATGGCCCCAGGAAGTGCAGCAGCAGCCCGGCATTGAAAATCATCGTCGCCGCGCAAATCAAAACAAACCGCCCTCCGCCCGACATCGCGCTCGCCACCATCGCTATCACCGCCAGCGCCACCATCTCACCCGAAAACACCAGCCAGCATCCTTTCAAGATCGCGTCCAGTGGCGCTTTCATTCCGCTGTCCACAATCATCTTCTGCAATTGCGTGATTCGCGTCCCATGCCCGAGCCCTGTCAAAAACAAAACAATGCTCCCGATCCCCGTCAACCATCGCCCAGTTTTCATCCCTCATCCTTTCCTTCTAAATCCGTATCCAGAGCTCCGCCGCGCGCCGGATTGTACAATGCCTTCTCCCGTATTGGTATTCGGCGGCTCCCCTTTAATCCCAAACCCAACGTTTCACTTTGGCAGCGTTACTCTCCTGCTCTGTCTCCTTCCCTACCTCTGCTATCTGTCTGGCAATCTCCGCCCGACAAACGCATACTCAGGACAGAACGGAACATTACTCCGCTTCCGGGTCACACAACACGTCTTAACGAAGGCAGAGGGTACGCGTTGCAATGGCAGGAAAGAAAATTTTAATTGTTGAGGATGAGGTCGTTCAACTCACCGCTCTTGCCCGCCGCCTCAAAACTGCCGGATTCGAAGTTGTCGCGGCCCGCGACGGCTTGACCGCCATCAGCACCGCCCGCAAAGAGCAACCCGATCTTATCGTTCTCGATCTCGGCATCCCGCCGGCGATGGCTTCGTCGTCTTGCAGCGCCTCTCAATGCTGATTAACACAGGCACTATCCCCGTCATCGTCCTCTCCTCACGCACTCCTATCGGCAATCGTGATGCCGCCCGCAAAGCCGGAGCAGTCGCCTATATTCACAAGCCCTTCGACGTTCCCGTCCTCGTCAAAGCCATCAACGACGCCCTCGGCATCCCCTCAACCGATGCGCCTCCCCAGCCCCGCCTCCACCACCCCAGTCTTGATTCCACGCGCCGCCCCACTCACTCTCCATTTTCTACATTGAGGGCCGGCCGCGAACCGTGTATACCAATGCCAAAGGAGCCCCAGCTCACCTCAAGGGGAACGCATGCCTTACCTGCAGGATTCACTCGCGCATCTGGAAATTTTCGAAGGAGTCGTCCCTTGGATGTACCTGGACACAAAAGGTTTTGTTACCGTGGCCGTCGGCGAACTTCTGGCAACTCCTGCTAGCGCTCTTGCTCTCGCATTCGTGGATGCCAACAACCAACCTTCCACCCCCGCGGCGATTCAAGCCGAATATTCCCGGGTCTCCTCTCTGCCCCCCGGCAAGTATCCCGCTGCTTTTTACCGCTCCCCCAACTCCCCGACTTTGCCGCATCCCGCAGTAGACGCGCTCCTCGCGCGCCATCTCACTTTTTTTGACACCCATCTCAACCAACGTTTTCCCAATTATTCACTCTTTCCAGACCCGGCAAAGCTTGGCTTGCTCGACATGATCTACAACCTCGGCGTCACTGGTCTTTTCAATGGCTATCCCACCCTTATGAGCTATGTTCAAAATGAGAATTGGGCGGGCGCCGCTACCCAGTGCCTTCGCAACGGCCCCAGTCCTCAGCGCAATGATTGGACACGCCAGCAGTTCCTCGCCGCAGCAGCGGCGGCAACTGCCGCCGTCCCGCCAAGCTCTTAGCTTTCCCTGTACCTGAGTTCATTTGGTCGGTACGTAGCCTTGGCTTTGCAATGCGGGCACTCAATGTCTAGACCTTCGGGCGGCAACTTAGGCTTCTCGGGAAGAAAATAGTCAGCCAGCGTGTTTCCTATTTTGGAGTGTGTGAAAAGCTGTTCACAGTTTTTGCACTGCAGAGCCCATCTAGCCATCGGCCTGACACCAATCTCAAGACTACCGATGGAACTTGGCCGGGCAATACACTGATTGATGTATCCGGGGACAATACCGCGCTTAACTCGATTAGTTTTTTTTCTTTCTTTTCTCTTGTTCGGTATCGGGTACGAGGTCTTGTGGTTCGGACTCTTTCTTTGGCGTCGTTGCTTCCGATTCCGCGGCGATTGTGACTTCGACCTCAGCGCCCTTTCTTAGACTCACCACATTGCCCGCTTCATCCTGCAGCGTATTCTCGATTCGAATCTCCCGGTACAGCTCTTCCGCACCCTCCACGGCAATCTGCGCCTTTTCCGGTTCTTCGGGATCCAGAGAGGGGATAATCTTTTCAACGGTTCCGGGAAGAGTGACGGTTGCTTTCTCAGTTGGGTTTTCCACGTCTTTGGCTTTTACGCCCATAGGGTGCGCTCCATTCCGTTGTTAGGACTCTGGCGGCTACCAGAAGTGTATCGAGATGTCCTCAAGCTCTCCATTCTGAGGCGCATTTGCTATTTCAGTACTAAAGGTACTGCGAGACCGCCATAATCCCTTACAAATCTCGCTTACGCTATACCGCGATTACTGTAGAAGTCCAGCATAGGATTATCGTGCGATTGGAACGGGGCATGACTCAGCCACAGAACCCAATCACGAATCTCCATCACGAGTACTACTGATTTGGGCGGCAAGAGTATGTCGCCCTCAAAAGCGGATCGCCAATGCCCGGGACCCCATAACGCCTGACCGACAAACTCCTGCTCTCTGCGAGCGGGCAAGCAAAAAACCCAGCAAAGCCCTGACTCCGGTGTTGGGCTCCCCATAATACGTAAATTCGGGTATGGCTCAATAACCAGAGTAGAGCGAAACTCCCCAAGCGATGAACGCACTCATGTCCGCATAGCATGCTTATGCACGCTGGCAATGAGGGCGCCAAATCCGGGGAGAAGAAGCGATGTCAACTACCAAGAACGGCAAACCGTCAAAACAAACGAAGATTTTTGAAGACTTGCTCCGTTCCAGATTAACGGAATTGAAAAATCATTTAGATCTATTGCGCAAGGAAATGATCATAGAAGACGAAGTCGATGATGAGGCCATGCAGGCGTCCCGGAACGGCAATCGCGAGTTTGCGATCATCACGATGGATCGCGAGATTCGCAATATTTCCGAAATCGAGCGAGCATTGGAGCGCATCGCCCACAACGAATACGGCGTCTGCGTCACCTGTGAAAGGACGATTCCCAACAATCGCCTCCAAGCCCTTCCGTGGACACGGCAGTGTGTGGACTGTGCTGGCGGAGGAATTGACAGAACGCGGCCACGCTTCCTCGGGCAGGCTACATTGAGATCCTCGCTCGCGAGTTGATCTCTACTACCGCCGTTGGGCTGGTTTTTCCCGGTTGCCCGAGAAACTCTAAAGAATCGGCCAACAACCTCAAACCAATTGTTGAACCGTGCCGCCTGGCACGCGTTTTTGCTTCAAAGCCTCGTCCACCTTGCTAACCAGGCTATCTCGCGAAAAAGGTTTCTGCAGAAAGTAACTTCCCTCCAGGAACTCGCCATCGCCTTTGTTGAATTCCAGGTACCCAGACATGTAAATAATCTTCAGGTCCTTGCGGCTCGCTTTCAAAAGTTTGGCAAGTTCCGGCCCCCGCATATTAGGCATCACGATATCCGTCACCAGCACTCGAATGGGCCCGGAACGCTTGGCGACCGCGAACGCTTCCTTGCCGTCGCTAGCCGTCAGCACCTCGTACCCAGCTGACTTCATAAATTCAGCTGCCAACTCCCGGACCGCCTCTTCATCCTCAACGATCAATACCGCCCCGGAATGGTGCGTGCCGTTTTTCCGCGCCGCTTCCGGCGAAGCAGCCTCTTCCGCCTCCTGTACCACCGGCAAATACACTTCAAATCGCGTGCCTTTTCCAGGCTCCGACTCCACCCAGATGCACCCGCCGCTCTGCTTCACCACGCCGTATACCGTTGCCAGCCCTAAACCAGTTCCCTTGCCCAGCTCTTTTGTCGTGAAAAATGGCTCGAAGATTCGCTCTTTCGTCGCCGCGTCCATTCCGTGTCCGCTATCATCGACAGTAAGTCGGATGTAGTCCCCCGGCAGCAACGGCGGCCGAGTCTTGGCCAGCGCTTCATCCACACAGACGTTCCGTGTTTCAACAACCAGCTTGCCGCCCGTTGGCATCGCGTCGCAGGCATTCACCGTCAAATTCATGATCACCTGTTCGATCTGGCTCGGATCTGCTTTCACCTGCCCCAGCGATTCCCCCGCCTTAAAAGTAAACGAAATATCTTCCCGCACCAGCCTCTTCAATAAGCTGCACATCTCCGCGACCAGCACATTCAAATCCAATACTTTCGGCTCCAGCACCTGCATCCGGCTGAATGCCAGCAATTGCCGCGTCAGCGACGCCGCGCGGTTGGCCGCTTTCTCAATCTGGTTCGCATTTCGCTGCAAGGGATCGCTGGCCTGCAACTTATCCAGCATCAAATCTCCGTGTCCCTTGATGATCGTCAGAAGGTTGTTAAAGTCGTGCGCCACTCCGCCCGCCAGCCGCCCTACCGCTTCCATCTTTTGCGCCTGCCGCAATTGCTCTTCCAACTGATGCTTCTGCGACTCATCGCTTTTCAACGTCTTCCGCATCCGATCAAACGCCCGCGTAACATGCGCAACTTCATCCGAGCCCTTTGCCTCCACGGGATAGGAGAAATCTCCCTTCTCCAACGCCTGAACGCCTTCCACCAAACGCGCCAGCGGCCGCGTGAATCTATCCGAAATCACAAAAACGAACGCGCCTCCCGCCAGCACCGCCAATATCCCCAATCCGCCAAGCAGCTGGTTCTGTTTCTCCAGGTAAGCCAGCGCATCGTTGTAAGATTTCAGAACAATAATGCCTACGGGCTTCGCGCCGCTCGTCAGCTCCACGGAACTCGCAAAAAATCGCTCGCCGTCCAGCGTGACTTGCTCTTTCCAATTCCCAGACTGCAACTCTGTGGCGAATTCCTGCTGCTTGAACAAAGACAGCGTGCTAGCCACAATATCGTTGCCATAGCGAAACACCACGTGACTCGACGAAACCCGCCGAAGTTCCGTCGCCTCTGGATCGATTCCGCGGCCCACAATCACTGTGCCCAACAGATTGCTCCTCGCGGGCGTACCGGCATAGAAGGGTTTCAAAACCACCTGATAAAGACGCGTCCCGCTGTACCACCATCCCGTCGTATTTCGCTCTTTCAGCGCGTGCCCGAGAACATCCTGCGCCGTAGCCATCGGAAATTCATCCATCGTCGTGTGCAGCGCCACAATCTTCCCGCTCGCGTCCGCCAGCACCATCAAATCGAATTCGTCCGATTGCCAGGGGTCCTTGCCCACATCTTCGATCGCCGTGGGGTCACCGTTTCTCAAGGTCACCAGCGAAGCCAACAAATCCGCTTTATGCATCAGCGCAACTACATGCCCCTGCTGCAGCACCTGAAACGTCTTCATCGCATTCTGCGATTCTTCTTGGATTTCCCGCTGCACCCTCTCCTCAGCGGTCCGCCGCACGATAAACAGGGTGGCCCAAGTCAGGCCCGCAATCACCACGGCAAGCGACACCATGAATTTTGTGCGAAGTCTCAAGTTAGCCCTTGTTCTGCCGTGGTCCAGCCGCCAGGGACACACCGCCCCACTCGCCTGGCAGCCTCAGCTAAACAGTATTGTTCCAGAATGAAGAAAGAGAATAGTCCCGAAGTACCAGTGTTCTAGCACTGCAACCGGACGCCAGTGCTTCGACCCTGACACAGGTTAACCCCTTTTTTTGCTTTGGAAGAGAAGGCAGGACCGCTGGTTACCTTATGACCTTCAAGCCTTTAACGCTCTTCCCCCACCTCACTCCAGCATCTCCGCCCTCGTAACGTTGCGCGGCTCATCCAACAATGCATCCACGCACTTCAAGAATCTCACCGTATGCTCCAAATCCGCATGCCGTTGAAACGCCCCCTCATCCACCCACCGAGAATGAATGTAGAACAACCGCCGGTCCCACACCGACCGAAAGGTATGAAAACTCAGGCAGCCAGCCTCCTCCCGGGAAGGCCCTGCCACCTCGCGCAAGGCCTCCTCCACCGCCCTCTCCTCACCCTTTCGCGCATGCAACCTAACAAACACGTCTTGCTCCACAGTTCCCTCCCTCAAGCCAGCTTTTTTCTTTTCCGCCTCCCACCGCCCCTCCCCATCATCCATCGCCCACGCCCTCTTGGACCTCCACGCCCTCCTCCGCCTCTCTGTAGTCTATAAGTCTTGTATCTCGCCGCCCCCTCGACCCTCCCAGCTGTCATTTGGCCCGCCGTGAAACTATTGGCAAGTCAGATTTCACGTCTCGATGTTCGAGCGACTTTTCGGTCGCATCCGGCCCGAATAGGGTTTTGCCACTTGTCCGCCCACAGCGCTAATTTGCCACTGAGTCCCTCTAGACGGTGTGAATGCTCGCCAATCTTGCTCGTCATTTGTCTTTTTCTGGCCGGTTGGCCAGGAGCAATTGGGAGGCATTGTCATTTTTGACAGTTCTCGGCTAGGCTGAGTAGCTATAACCTCTGCTCGACAGCACCCTGCGAGGAGGGCAGTGTGGGAATGTGCAGCAATCCCACCAGTCCCTCGGAACTCTTGGGATGGCTTGACGTTATCGTCGACAGTAGCGAATGCCTATGGTCTAGATCGACGATCAGTAATTGTGATTAGGATATCGCAGTGATGCGCGGGAGGATTATTTGTATGAGGATAAGGACACAAGCAGGAAAACTCTTGAGCGTCCTGGGCACGGTGGTTTTGCTCAGCGTTACTACCTTTGCACAGGAATCGAAATTAGGAAAACTGAAAGTAACAGTCTCTCCGAAGCAGGCGTACACATTCGTCGATGGCAAAGCCATAGGTCCCGGCAATCGGACTGTTAAGCTAGCCTTGGGATCGCATCATTTGTTTGTTGCCAACTACGGCTACAAATTCTTCGAGCAGGATGTCTCCATCGATTCAGATAAAACCACTCCTATGAAAGTGGATCTGGCCTCTGCAGGTTCCGAAGTAGCCGGCCCCCGGGGACGCATTCAGCTCGAAGTAGGGACGCTCCGTGCTGGTGATGCGGCAGTTCTCTTAAACGGCAAGAAGCCGGAATACTTCGTAGGCCACGTGGACGAGTTCAATCACGACATACTACTTCACCAGGAGTTGATCGTTCCACCCGGAACGCATCAAGTCACGGTCACAAGGTATGGCAAGGACATCTGGTCCGGTCCGGTAACGGTCGCGGCGAACCAGCGCATAATTGTTAACATTTCAAACGGAAAACAAAAGATCAAAGATTGGCCGCGCGGAACTAGCCAACTGAGCGCAGCTATTCCACGTTTTCACGCAGGCACCGCCAGTGCCACGATCACTATTGCGCCTGTAAGTGGATCCGTATCCGCCAATCCGCCAAATATCAATTGCAGCCAAAATACTCAGTTAGCCTGGACTTCGAGTGAAACCATCGATGCAGATATGAGCGGGTTTAGCCCGGTTCCAACGACTGGCGAGAAGACCATTTCCCCGAGGCAAACCACCGTGTACGAGCTCACAGCGACGGGTCCGGGCGGAGTGACCAAACCGAGCGCGAAGGTGGAAGTAAACCCCGTCGTGCAGTCCTCGCTTGATGCCTCACCCGCAGAGGTACGTTATCGCCGCATCGGCGACAAAGTGATCGAACAGGGCAGCGCTACGCTAACTTGGTCATCGTCCAACTCCGATGCCGCTTCTCTTACTCCGCTTGGTTCCGTTGACGGCAGCGGCTCAAAGTCTATCAGTCTCGCCCCAAGCCAAACCGCGGACGGTCCGGTGGATGAGGAATTCAAATACACATTGACCGCAACCAACGTTTGTGGCGGTTCGGATACCAAGACTGTCTCGGTGCGCGTTAAAGGTTCGATCGAACCAATTCCCGCGGTGTTGTTGAAGAGCGTCTTTTATCCGACCGACTATCCCACGAAGGATAACCCATCGGTTGGCTTGGTCCTCAGCCAGCGGGAAGTTTTGACTGCGCTCGCCACCAGTTTCACCAAGTACCTTGAGTATGATCCGAACGCCAAGCTCAGCCTGGCCGGCTACGCCGACGAGCGCGGCCCGAACGAGTACAACCAGTCCCTCTCTGAACGCCGCGTGCAGCGCGTCAGGGAATTCCTGATCTCCCAGGGCATCCCGGAGAATAAGATTGAGACGGCGGCTTACGGCGAAGAAAAACCGATCGACAAGGCCACGGTTATTGATCTGCAGGAGAAGAATCCAAATCAACCTCCAGAGACGCGAGTGCGCAATTCCTTAGCGACTTGGCTCGCTTACAATCGCAGAGTTGACGTTATCCTTCTTCCGTCAAACTCTGAATCGCTGCGCTTCTATCCAAACCAGGCGCCTGATTCAGATATCTTGTGGCAGAGGGCAAAACCCACAGAAGTTGTGGTACAGCAGGATCAATAGCAAATGCATTGGAGAATACGTCTTCTAATGCAGATATCCAAAGGAGGGGTCAGCTTCAGATTTGAAGGACGCTGGCCCTTCTTGTTAATTGCAGGAACATTCCCTCCGGAATATTCGCCGCACAATCCCTCCTTCCCACGGCGGCACTTTCAGAACTCCCTCTCGGTGCGATGATTCAATTCCATTTTCCTGATTAGTTAAATTACCGGACAAGACTCGTATCATCACTCTAGTTGTCCGATTAGCGCGTTGAGCTGGACGCGAGGAATTTCCATGCTTCGGTAATAGTAAGAGAGTGCAGCAAATATGGTCGAACACTTCCAATCGAGCTCCTGAAGAAAAAATTGCCTTCTTGGAGAAAGTGGGCGAACACTCTCGCGGGTCACTGCTAATTTGCACCTGCCCCTTCGGACGGGCACTACTACGTCACTCGTTCGGCGAATTCAGCTAATCCAATCTGGGACTTAACCGGACAATCTAATACGGCCCCAAAGAGCAAATTGATTTCCCTTCATCCTAAGGGTGGCAAAACATAAAGGAACGGGAGCCCTGAAATGCTGAAGAAACAGGTTGTCTGGGCCCTCGTGGTGTTCCTGGCCCTCGTCTTCGATACCTCCCTTTACGCCCGGGGCCTGGTCTGGAACTTCCTGAGCGACACTCATATCGACGGCACTCAGGATCACTACAGGATCCCGGTCGGCCTTCGGCACGGTCCGTTCCGCGCGGTTCAGTTGCGAGTGAGCGACCCCATTTTCATCCAGCGCTTGGTTGTTCACTACGCTAACGGAACGTTCGATGAATTGGCTATCGGCAATCGCGTTTCCCCCGAAGGACAAACCCAAGTCATCGACCTCATCGTGGAAGGCCGCGCCCTCGAAAGCGTGGAGCTTTGGTATTTCGAAGAACACTGGGAACACCCTCCGCGAGTCATCTTGTACGGCACCCAATAATCGGGACTTACCGCAAATTCCCGTTGGGAGATTCCAGGCAGGATGTCCCGGCATCGCACATCGCATGCCCGGACACTTACGGGGATTTTGGCTCCGAATGCTCCGGCGAGGTTGCCATGGCCCGTTCCCCAGGTTCCCTCGATTACTCATCGTCTTTCTTGCTGTGCTGATCCTGATCCCGCTTGCACCGCAGCTCGCTCAAGCGCAATCTCAATCCTCGCCACCGACCCACAAACCCCCGCCTCCACCACCACCGCCCCCAGCGACCGATCAGCAGCAGTTCGCTTCCTATTGGACCACCGAGGTCGGCTGGCGCACCGAGTTGCAGCTTCGTAACAATCAGGACCGCCAAATCCTGACCGTCACTCCCGTCCTCCGCACATCCGACGGAACCGAGACGCTTCTTTCTCCCGTTATAATTCTGCCGCAGGAAGTCCCTCCTTCCCGCCCCCGAGTTTTGCAACTCGTCACTCCGCTTTACCCGGGAGCGCCGTGGGCGAGCGGCGCCTCGCCCACGCTCTTTGCAAGAGTGCACATCAGTATCATTCCATGGGGCTTACGCTCCCTTTGTTTTCATACTCTTACGCACTCTTTTGCATCGCGCAATCCGTCAACTCTTTTGCCCTCAATCATTTCCGCACCCTTTTCCAAGAACACCGGGGGTGGGGGTCCACCCTTCGAGCAAATGAGCTTAAGAAGATCGAGGAGCAATCAACGAGGGTCGAGAAGAAACTACGCGGCGAGTCTATGTTCCGCAAGCAAATGTGCGGGCACTTTGCGCAAATCCCAAACCAGCCCGCACCACGAAAGCATTTTCAACGTGTAATACGTAATGTCGATCTCCCACCAATAAAAACCTTGCCGCGCCGAAGCCATAAAGTGATGGTGGTTGTTATGCCACCCTTCACCCAGCGTCAGCAGCGCCAGCAGCCAGTTGTTGCGGCTCGTGTCGCTTGTCTCGTAGCGCCGCGTTCCGAAGAGGTGCGACAGCGAATTGATTGTAAACGTGTCGTGCCACAGCAGCACCGTGCTCAGGCAGAATCCCCAGACAAACAGCGGCCATCCGCCGACAAGAATAAGAATCGCCGCCAGAACGATCGGCGGCACCAGGTGATACTTGTTCAGCCAGCGCAATTCGGGATATTTCGCAAAGTCGCCGATATATTCGAGCGGCGTAACATCGTATTTATCGGTAATAAACCAGCCTACATGCGCCCAAAGAAATCCAAAGAGCGTTGGCGAGTGCCGATCCAGATCCTGGTCCGAGTGCCGGTGATGGTGCCGGTGGTGCCCTGCCCACCACAGCACTCCCTTTTGCGCGGAAGTCATCGCCAGAAATGCCATCACGAATTGAAACGCCCGGCTGGTCTTATACGAACGGTGCGCGAAATAACGGTGATAGCCCGCCGTAACGAAAAACATCCGCACCGCGCCAAGCGCCATGCACGCTGCAAGATATGACCAGCGAAAATGCACGAAAAATACGCCAAGAGCCAGGATGTGAATCAGTGCAAACGGGAGGGCCAAAACAAGGGAGATTCGGGACCCATTAAGCAAAGGTATGGACAAAGCGCGTGAGGCCATTCGGGGACTTCCTTCGCGTCAGGCGGACGCTCTTACAGTTTTTTCTGCGAGCGCGAAAAAACCTGCCGGCGCCTAAACAAGAATGGCAGCATGGCTCACCGCAATCAGTCTGGGGCCGCGTTATACGCCGGTCAAGACGTACTAAAGGACAGGTATGAAGCGAAGCATGTGCAAAATTGCACACAACCTCGCTTTACGCGCTGCGCACCAGCAACAATCATTCCACGAGAAGAACTCTTCTCGCAGATGTGCTATCGTCCGTTTGCGAGAGAATTTCGCAATTTCACGCATTTACTCCTACACAGTTTTTCAGCAGGGAGCAGAGGAAAAATGGCAGAACGTCCCGTACTCGTTGGACTCGTACCCCAGGTAGTCGTTCTCGACCCCGGAGACCAAATCTCCTGGATCTCTGACGCCGGCAATCTTCGCGTCGAATTCGACGTCAACCGCTGCCCCTTTTCTTCCAACATTTTTCAAGCCCCTGCAGGTATGCGGCTGCTGAGCGGCCCGCCCCGTATCGGTCTCAAGGGCGCCACCTACAAGTACCGACTCTGGCTAAACGACCAGCTCGTTGGCCAAGGCGAAGTCATCCTCCGCGAAAAATAACACGCGAATCGTATTTACGTTCGGAGTTTCTAGAAGGCCCCAGCGACGCCGAAAATGCGCCGGTCGGGCCGTCACTTGCGTTGCTTGGCCCTGCCTATTTAGGTTGTTTGGCGATGATCAGTGCCTTGATCTTCTCATACGTCGCTGCCGGGACGATCTTCTTATTCAACAGATCGGTCTTCGTTTTGTACGGCCGGCCGTCGATGATCTTCTGCGAATACGCATCGCCAATCCCCGGCAGCGCTTTTAACTGATCCTTCGTCGCCGTGTTGATATCGATCAAATCGCTTGCTTTTGGCGCGGCTTGCGCAGCGGCAGGCTTAGGTTGCGCGGCCGCTGTCTGCGGATGCGAATATGCGCCGCTCACCCCCAAAATCAAAATCAGCGCCGCCAAAATCATCCTGCTCAGTCGTTTTGTCATTTCGTTCTCTCCTTTTTGTAACAACAAAACCGGACCGCTCTTCGTACTGACTTCTCCGTCCGCTAAAGCGGGACGGCTTCTCAGGCTACGCATGCGATTACCTCCGCTTCGTTGACGCCTGAAGGACTTATCCGAGCCCTTTGGAAAATTACTTGAGCAGACACAACATCACGGGGAGCAATCAGACCGCATTCGATGCACACGTGCTCTCTATCCGAGAGTGCTTTTCGCACCGAGGCTCCGCAGATGCACGTCTGCGATGTGCCAGCAGGATTCACTGCCATCAATTGCCTACCAGCGTTCTCAGCTTTGTAGGTGACTTTTGCAAGGAAGGAAGCCCAGCCAGCATCGTGAACAGACTTGGACAACATTCCAGCAGACAGCCCTTTGATGTTCAAGTCTTCGATAACGATGGTGCCGAAGTCTCGAACGAGTTTGAAGGACTGCCGATGCTGGTACTCATTTCGCAATCGCCAGATTCGAGCATGAACCTTCTGAAGCAAAGCAACTGCTTTACGTCTCCGATGACTGCCTTTCTTACGCCGAGCGGCACGCCGTTGTGCTCTCCGAAGTCTTGCCTGAGCCTGCTGATACCAACGAGGATTGGGAATCTTCGTGCCGTTGGACAGCGTAGCGAAAGACGCAAGACCTACGTCGATACCGATTGCGTTATCCAGAGCAGGAAGCAGTTTCGCCTGGCATTCAACCGAGAAACAGGCGTACCACTTGCCGCATTCACGTTTCACCGTGACAGTTTTAATCGTGCCAGCAACAGGACGGTGCAATTTAACTTCAATGTCCCCGACCCCTTGAACCCGAAGCATATTACCCGCAAGCCTGACACCGTCTCCGTAACTTGGAAAGGTAATACTATCGAAGCGGCGACCAGACTTAAATCGTGGATAGCCAGCCTTTTGATGCCGCTGGACTCGAAGAAAGAAAGCCTTAAAGGTTTTATCCACTCGCCGCAGGATATCTTGGCAACAAGAGAAGTTTGCCAGACCCAAATCGTCCGCAGCACGAATGTCCTTCAACTGATTCGCCTGCCTATAGTAGCTAATCGAGACTCGCTGTTTCCAAGCGTCTCGACGCTCTTGAAGGGCGGCGTTGTACAAACGGCAAGCCTCACCCCATTGGTTGTCGAGAGCGTTCGATTGGAGGCGAGTCGTGAATAGCCGATATTTGAACGTTTTACGCATTTCGAATCTTTTGGTTAGCGATGTATCGTCGCACCGTCGCTTCAGAAACCGTACCGATGCTGCCAACATAGTAGCTTCGACTCCAGAGAGCGGGCATGCGAGACTTGAGCCAAGGAAATTCCTCTCTCAGTTCGTGAGAAGTAAATCCCTTAAACTGTGCTGCAATATGTGCGGGAGCCAGTCGAGGGTCAGACTCTACGAATATGTGAACGTGGTCGGGCATGATTTCCAAAGCGTGAATCTCGGCCTCCAAGTCTTCCGCCTTCTGGTACAACAGTTGTCGAAGTCGCTTCTCAACTTGTCCAACCAAAACTTTCAGTCGATACTTGGGGCACCAAACCAAGTGATATTTGAGCGAGTACGTCGCTCCTGCACTGATTCGATATCGGGTGTCAATCACAACGTCAGCATAACACCACGTTAGAGATACGCAAGCAAACTAACAGGTGAGCCGCATTCCTCTGCCGGCTACAGCGGGCAGTCCCCTGCGGCTTTTAATCTATGGGTGAAGTCAATATGGAAGAGGGCCAGATGGAAGAGGGCCAGATTCGCTGGGCCAACTGGGCAGTGAGACTTCGTTTCAAGGAATCGCCCGCTAAAGCCAGTCTCACGCTAGCAAGCTTCCGCAATCAGTCGCCGACCACGGCGCTGCGCGTGGTCTCCACCGATTCGGCCAGCCCACGGCGGACCGGCCCGAGCACGAATGCCGGCACTTCGCGTTCTGGAGCCAGGGAAAGATTGGTGGCCCGACGCGGAAACTCGGTGCGATGATCCAGCTTCATTCCTGCCTCACGGAGGAACTCAGCGGAAAAACCCATATCTTCGGCACGGTCCACACCCCAGAACCAGAGCTTCTCCTCATGACGCTGCAAGAAGTCCAGAGACTGTTCGAGCTTCTTCATGGCGCGGTCAAACGACGACGCTAGGAAAAACACCCCAAGATTCCAGGCGTGGCGCGGGTAGAAGACCTGGATTCGAACACAATACTTGCCGGACTGATTTTTTTCCATACTGCAGCGGTAGTCATTGCGGACGGTGGATGATGTGCGAGATGGAGTCTTCTTCGTATTCATAAGGTCCTGAGGTCTAGGCGCTGGGGGGCCATGGCAGATTCAGCTCCGATTTTCGGCTGGCTTCCGGCCTGCTCGTGTACTCGAATAGGCGCAGACGCAGGCCTGAAAGCGGCTACTTGGGAGACACCAATAGGCTACCGAGGTGCGAAGAGAAAGACAAGCACCCTGCAAATAGTGCGTAAGATATTTATTTTCAATTACTTAGACTAGCCAAGGTCACCGAAACCCTTCAGTTTTTCCGGCATCACTTGTAGCTTGCCCTCTTTTTTCAGGCGGTCTTCAAGGGCTGCCCGGAACGCCTCAAAGGCGATCGAGCGCTTGTTTTGCAGCACGGCCTCGGTGATTTCCTTCTTTTGTTTCTCAAAATCTGCAGGGTTAGCCTCTTGTTTGTCCACGACTTCGTAGACGAGCCAATTAGCACCAAGGTTGAGCGGGGGGCCGAGGTTGCCGGTCTTTAACTGAAACGCGGCGGCGAGCTGTTTGCCGCTAGCAACATTGGGAATGGAGCCTGATCGAGCAAATTCCTCGCTAGTTTTGGCCTCCAAGCCGAGGGCTTTGGCTGCGGCGTCGAACTTTTCTCCCGCCTTTACTCTCTTGGCCAGTTCATCCGCCTTGGTGCGGGCTTCGGCCGATGCTTTTTCCTGCTTCAGTTCGGCCACCACTTTGTCCCGTACCTCTTCGAGAGATCCCTGGTGTGCGGGAAGGATCTGCTTGATGGAGAGCACCAGGTAGCCACGATCCGTCTGCACTGGAAGGCTCAACTCGCCCTGCCGCAACCGAAAGATGGAATCGCTGACCTTGGTCTGCGGCGAGTTCCCCAATTCGACCAAGGGATCGGTCGCGGCGACGGGGCGCGTCTCCCCTACAGTGAGGTGGTACTGTTTGGCCAGGTCGTCGAGCGAAACCTTATTTGACTGGCGGATAGCCTGGGAGAGTTGGTCGGCGATACCGCTCGCCTGCTTATCGGCCTCCGAAAGAAGTAGCGGAGTGCGGATGGAATCCTTTACCTCATCGAAGGGCTTGGTATGGGCCGCTTCCTTGTCGATGATCTTGATGATGTGGAAACCATACTGCGTCTTGATCAGGTCCGAGATACTGCCCTTCGGGAGCGAAAACGCCGCCTTCTCAAACTCGGGCACCGTCTGGCCCTGGATGATCCAACCCAGGTCTCCGCCCTTGTCTCTCGAACCGGGATTCCCAGGGGTACCGCCGTCCTCGGAGTATTTCTTGGCGAGATCCTCGAAATTGGCGCCTTTTTTGGCTTGATTCAGAATGTCCTGAGCTTTCTTCTTGATCTCTTCGACTTCGGCGTCGGGCTTGCCAACGGTCATCAGCAGGATGTGCTCGACGTGTACGCGGTTCGGCAACTGGTAATCCTGGATGTTCTTCTGGTATTGCGCCTTTAACTGATCGTCGGAGACTTGCATGCTCTGACGAATCTGATTCACATCTACGATGGCATAGCGCACCACGCGCTTTTCCGGGACTTGATACTTTGCCTTGTTCTTTTCGTAGGCGGCATTCACCTCGGCGTCATCCACGGCGATCTTTGCCAGCAGATCTTCCGGCTTGATGTACGCGTAATCCAGTTTTACTTTTTGGTTGCGGTAGGTGAATTCTTCCTGCAGTTCAGCCGGGCCCGCGCTGATCCCATCGGTCACCAGCTTCTGAAACTTTTCCTGCAGCATGCCTTGCCGGACCATCTCTTCGAACTGCGGAACAGTCATTTGGGTGCGCGATTGAACTAGGGAGGCGTACTGATCAGGCGCGATGGGCGAATCTCCGTTAAAGGCCGCCGGCAAGATGAGCTTGATGCGGTCGGCAATCTCATCGTTGGAAACGCGAATGCCGAGCTGGCCGGCCTCGTACTCCATTTCTTTCTGCAGGAGGAGCTGCTGCAGTATTCGCTGGGCATAGTAGGGCTCAAGCATCGGGGGCACTTGATTGGTCTGCTTGATCTGGTTGAGCTGCTGGCGAATTTCGGCGACCGTGATGGTCTGGTCGCCAACTTTGGCCACCGCATCCGTGGACGTCCGGGTGTCACCCGGACCGCTCGGCACAAGATAGAGCAGCATGCCGCCCGACAAAGCCAGCACGACTACACCGAGAAAGATGCGCGAAAAAAGTTTTTGCGTGTTATCCGAGCTGCCAGCCATCTGCTGAATCCCCCGAGTCCTAGGCAAACACACCATTATAGGAGATTCAAGCCCCGCTCCTCAAATGGAATCGTGGGAGAGGAGTAGACTCGTCTCCAAACGGGCCTTCGTTCTCTTCCCTCGTTCAGCCTCCTCACACCTCAAAGCACCTACATCGGGACTTCTGGCGACTCAGGGAGATTTCACCGGTTACCGCCTTAATCAGGCATCATTGCTGGGGGGGAGATATTCACATGGGTATTCTCACGGACGACATGAAGCGCATCGTGGGCGAACAACGATTGGGCTACATCGCAACGGTATGCCCGGATGGAACACCGAATCTGTCGCCTAAAGGAACAACCGGCGTTTGGGACGACGACCATCTGGTGTTCGCCGATATCCGGTCGCCGCAATCGGTTCGGAACATCGAGCACAACCCTTCCGTTGAGGTGAATGTCGTCGATCCGCTGGTTCGTAAAGGGTATCGATTCAAGGGGTGGGGAGTTGTGCATCGCTCGGATGAAGTTTTCCAGCGCGGTTGCCAGATGTACCGCGATAGGGGACTCACCTTGGAAATCCGAGCCGTGGTCTTGATTCGAATCGAGCGCGCACTGCCGGTCACCTCTCCCGCGTACGACCGGGGTGATACAGAAGAACAGGTCAAAGACCGCTGGCGCCAGTATTGGCGCAAGCTTTGGGAGGGAGTCGAAGAATGATGGCCATCGCTCTCTGAAGGAAATTCCACACTTTTCCGGTAACCGCGTTTTATCAGTGACCCGGAGTATGCAGCAACGCGGATCGACTACCGCATACGCTATTGCTTCTGCAAAAGTGAAGAGTCCATGGGCGGCGGTCGCAGTTGCACGAGCTCAATCGTTCCGTCTTTTTCGGCGAACGTTAGGGAAAAACCATCGGGAAACCCGACGGGCGCGTAACGGTCTCCGCCGAGTGACCTGAAATTCATATCAGCGGCCTCGCCATCAGCGTAACTCTCGTGCCCGCAGAGCTTGCCGTTATTTTGTGTGATGAGTATTGTCGGGTCGCCAGATTTCGAAGCGTACCGACCTACAAGCAGTGCACTGGAGAGGGTCGGCTCGCCATCGAGCTTTGCTGATGACAGGGCTTCAAGGAAGGTTCGAGAGTCTGAATGTTGGTTGCGTTCGCGCTGACGCGAACCAGAGCCAAGGACCACGCTTTGGCCAAAGCCTCGTCTGCAGAAACTTCAACGTCGGGCTTCACCCCCACGCCTTCCCAATTGCCGCCCGTGAAGGCGTTGACAACATACCCGGTGGGGATGTTGGCAAAAAATCCATGGCCTAAGGGCGCCGTTCCGTCCCAAGCCGACGGGTTGGCGCCGCCACCGGTGGTTTCGCCAACAACCCTGCCGCGCTTACAGGATTGGAAGTCGTAGGCAAGTGCCTCAGCCGCTGAAAACGTCCGGTGAGATGTTAAGGGGAAAACAGGCTTCTTGGTGCCGTAGGAAAGAGCGCCCAGATCCATGGTTCTCGTGTCCACAACATGACCACTTCGCCAGTGAACGGAATAGAGGAGAAAGGGCGCACCTGTGCTGAGGTAACTCATATAGAGGTCGATGCTCCCACTACCGCCCGGATTTCCACGTAGATCGAGTATGAGCGCGTCAGTGTAGCGCAGGAAGGCAAAGGCGGCGGTGATGGCGTCTTTCGCGGCTGAGTCTGGCAGCATGCCATTCACCACGATGTAGCCGATATTGCCATCGAGGATTTTCACTTGCGGAATTCCCGCTCCTGGTAAGTGCGTAACCGGACATCATCTTCCGATTTCGGGCTGGAAGCGGCGCGGCGGGAAATATGGCTGAATTCGGTGACCTATTAACGCCTACTCGAAACTTGACCTGCCAGGAGCGGACGCGTTGATGGGAAACCGCGGTGAGGCGAGTATCATTACACGCTAGGGATGATCAAACTAAAGGAGGTACGAAAGCAGATGGCGCCACCTGTGCCGGTGCTCGTTCTGTTTTTGCTGGGCGCGCTCAACCAGGGGACATCTTTGGGGTCGGCACAAAACGCGGGGCAACAGCGCGCTGCCGCAGGTGCGCCGACGTTTTACCGCGACGTGCTGCCGATTTTGCAGCAGCGTTGCCAGATTTGTCATCGCGCCGAGGGCATCGCGCCCACGCGATTCGAAACGTACGAGCAAACACGGCCGTATGCGGCCGCGATCGCGGCGGCGGCGCTGAGCAAATCCATGCCGCCGTGGTTTGCCGATCCACACATTGGTCACTTCTCGAATGATCCTTCGCTCTCAACGGGACAAATCAAGGCGCTTGCCGTCTGGGCAGCCGCCGGAGCGCCTGCCGGCGACGCGCACGACGCCCCTCCGCCGATTCATTGGGCGGAGAGCTGGAGCATTGCGCAGCCGGATTTAATTTTGAAAATGCCCCAGGGCGTGGCGCTACCTGCCAGCGGCGACGTCGAGTACACCTACGAAATTGTAGCGACAGGATTCAAGGAGGACCGCTGGGTGCAAGCGGTGGAAGTCTTGCCGTCGCTTCGGGCCAACGTGCATCATGCCGTCGTCTATGTGCGGCCGCCGGATTCGCCGTGGATGCGCCACGCTCCGGCGGGCGTTCCGTTCAGCGCTTCCACGCTGACGGATCTTGATGATCGGAAGGGCGCGCACTGGACGGACAGCGACGTGCTGCTCGTTTACGCGCCGGGGAGCTCACCGGATAATTGGCCGGACAACATGGCAAAATTTATTCCTGCGGGATCCGACCTCGTTTTTCAAATGCACTATACGACCAATGGACATGCGAGCAGCGACCAGACCAGCGTTGGCATGATTTTCGCAAAGCACGCACCCGCCCAGCGCGTTCTTACGCTGCAACTCACGAACGATCACTTTGTGATTCCGCCGGGCGCGCCAGATTATCGCGTGGAAGCGCGCGGCACTCTGCCCAATGACGCGACGCTGCTCAGTTTTTTTCCACACATGCATTTGCGCGGAAAACGATTCGAGTACAACATCCTCCACAGAGCACAAGATCCGGACGCGCGATCGGACCAGGAAATGGAACCGCTGCTGGACGTCCACTATCATTTTCACTGGCAGATGAGTTACCGCCTCGCCGAACCGCGTTTGCTCAAAGCAGGCACGGAACTGCAGGCCGTCGCTTGGTACGATAATTCGCGCGGTAATCCGCACAACCCGGACCCAGAAGCCGCCGTGCGCTGGGGCGAGCAAACGTACGACGAGATGATGGTTGGTTTTTTCGATGTAGCCGTGGCGGCGAATCTGGACAAGCCCAGCTATTTTATTCGGCATTGATTCCGGCCTTGCCGGAGCTCTCAAAAACCAGAGGAGCGAACATGGAAATTAGCGGCGAATATGTGCAACTCAGCGTCAACGACGGCACAACCACGCGAGCGTGGGTTGCGCGGCCCAAGGAAAAGGGCGCGAACCCTGGATTGCTCGTTTTCCAGGAAGCTTTCGGCGTGAACGCGCACATTCGCGACATCGCCGGGCGGTTTGCGCGGGAAGGCTTCGTCGCCGTGGCGCCAGAGCTTTTTCATCGCACCGGCACGGGAATCGAAATACGCTACGACGATTTTCCCAGCTCGGTGCCACACATGAAGGCGCTGAGTGATGCCTCGATGGCGGCAGACCAGCGCGCTGCGTTTGACTGGCTCCGTGGTTATATCGGAGAGAACCTGCCGATCTCCGCGATTGGTTTTTGCATGGGCGGGCGTGCAGCGTTTCTTGCGGCCATCACATTGCCGCTGGCGGCAGCAATTTCTTACTACGGCGGTGGAATCGCCCCGAACGCCACAAATCCCGGCTTGCTCGGCCGGGCCAGCGGTTTGCAAGCTCCTCTCTTGTTCTTCTGGGGTGGACGCGACAAGCACATTACGCCAGAGCACATCCGCGCGGTCAGCGACGCATTGCGCGCTGCGGGAAAACATTTCGTCAACGTCGAGATTTCCAACGCCGACCATGGATTCTTCTGCGACGCGCGCGCCAGCTATAGCCCGTCGGCAGCTCTGTTGGCGTGGCCGCTGACGCTGGCCTTCCTTCGCGCAAAATCTTCCTGAGAGTGCGTTCAAAAATCGCACGCAACCGGTAAAAAACCAGCGAGTAGCGCTGACTGTCCTTTCGGCCAAAACCTCCTGTCCCAACGTCAAGTATGCGCAACCGCTATTTGCTGTTTAACTACCGCAAGCGCCAGCGGGCGTCCGCGTTCTAATTACTGTGTTAGATTCGAAGATTGGCGGCAGAGCGGCGTGAAAACCAGTGAGTACACAGACACCATACGACCCGAACCACCCGAAGATAAAGCGAGTGGAAGTGTATTGGCATACGGTCACGTACAAGACCGTGGCTGTATACGTGATCCTTGTTGCCGCGATTATTTTTGCGGCGCTCTATCTCGTCAAGCCAGACTTGTACATCCAAGCGTACGACAAGCTGAACAAGTCGATCGGCAATGGCGACAGCGAAGCCACGACCATTTCACAGACGCAGGCGAAGTTCGTCAACCTCGACGGCAAAGTGCAGGTAAAGAAAGTTAACTCCGTGCAATGGGTGGACGCCGATTTCCACACCACGCTGGACAAGGGCGATCAAATCCAGACCTCTTCGGAAGGCGCGGCGCGCATCACCTTTGCCGACGGCACGACGTACACCGTGAAGTCCGGAACGTTTATCACCGTGGAAGAAAATTCGATGGGCCACGAGCAGCCTTCCAGTTCGGCAGTGCACATCACCAGCGGGCAAGTAGACCTGAAGACGCCAAATTATTCGTCACCGGATTCGAAGGCCGCTGTCAGCATGGAAGATTCCGTGGCGCAACTGCATTCCAACAGCAGCGCCGCGGTCAAGGCCGACCCGACGAACAAGGAAAACGAAATCGTGGTCTCTAGCGGAAGCGCGGAAGTGCAGCGCGGCCAGGAAAAGGTGGAGATCGGAGCGTATCAGAAGGCGAGTTACGCAACGGGCGGCCCGATTACGAAGTCTGACGTGCTTGCACCGCCGGACCTGAGTTCGCCGCGCAACTTCGAGCCGCTGATCGTGGAAAATCCGAAAGCGGCGTCGATCCATTTTGAATGGAAACCAGTGTCGCAGGCGGTTTCTTACAACCTAAAGATCAGCACCACGGCGATGTTTACAAGAACCGTGAAAGAGGCTTCCGCAGTTACAGGAACCGGCGTGGACATCTCCGGGCTCGACGGCGGGGACTATTTCTGGAACGTCACCGCCACGAACGCCAAGAAGGAAACTAGCGAGGTCAGCGAAACGTTTCGGTTTACACTGGTCGCGCAGGGAAAAACGCAGGACATGGTGCTGGAGATTACCGGCACGCAGATTCATGGACGGGTCGTGGAAATCATCGGCCGGACAGAACCCGGCGCAGCGCTCATCGTAAACGGCCAGCCCGTGCCGATTATTGCGGCGGACGGCACGTTCCGCCACTTTACCGAGCCGCTCGAACCTGGCCAGCACACTATCGTCATCATTGGCGAAAATCGCCGTGGCGGCACGAACCAGCAGAAGGTGACGATTGTTGTGCCGAAGTAAAAGTTTCGAACGAGGATCCTTTTTCGGTCACGAAGGAAAAAAGACGCAGGCGCGACTTTGCGCTCGTCGCCAAGTCCAGAGACAATGGTCTAGTTGGCCGCGCGGCGGTGCATGTAGACCGTGATGCTGCTAGGCAGCTCGTAGTCGGCTGGACGGCGGAGAGGTTTTCTTCGCGGGGAGCTGGGGGATGAATAAGAACGGTTACAACCTGAGGTCGGTCTTTAGTTTGTTTTCTTCCGACCTCGCCATCGATCTTGGGACTGCGAACACGTTGGTGTTCTCGGCCGGCAAGGGCATCGTGGTGAACGAACCTTCGATCGTGGCCATCAATAAATCCAGCGGAGAAGTCGTGGCCGTCGGCCGCGAAGCAAAAGAGATGCTCGGCCGCACACCGGGTAACGTTGTGGCCATCAAGCCCATGAAGGACGGCGTCATCGCCGACTTCAAAGTCACCGAAAAAATGCTGACGTATTTCATTCAGAAAGCGCACAATCGCCGCGTGCTGGTGCATCCGCGGATCGTCATCGGAGTGCCCAGCGAAATTACGCCGGTGGAAAAGCGCGCCGTGCAGGACTCCGCGTATCGCGCGCGTGCCAGCGAAGTTTATCTCGTGGAGCAAGCCATGGCTGCCGCGATCGGCGCCGGTCTGCCAATCGAAGAGCCTTCCGGAAACATGGTCGTGGACATCGGCGGCGGCACCACGGATATCGCGGTCATCTCCATGAGCGGCATCGTGTACTCGCGTTCCGTGCGCGTTGCGGGCAATGAGATGGACGAAGCCGTCATGCAGTACTTGAAGCGCAAGTACAACCTGCTCGTCGGCGAACGCACTGCGGAACAGATCAAAATGGAAATCGGCTCGGCCTACCCGCTGGAAAAGCCGCTTACGATGGAAGTGAAGGGCCGCAACTTGATCGAAGGCGTGCCTCGGACCGTCACCATCGACGACAGTGAAATTCGCGAAGCGTTGAGCGAATGCGTCGCAACGATTCTGAATGCCGTCCGCGTAGCTTTGGAGCGCACGCCGCCCGAACTTTCCGCCGATATCAGCGACCGCGGTATCGTCCTGACCGGCGGCGGCGCGCTGCTCAAGAATCTCGACAAGCGCATCCGGGAAGAAACCGGTCTGCCGGTTTCCATTGCCGACGATCCGCTGGCATCCGTGGTGCTGGGCACCGGAAAAATGCTGAGCGATTTCAAGTTGCTGCGGCAGGTTTGCATCGACTAACGGATTTTCCGGTTTGACGCGATTGCAGAAATTTTGAACCGCACAGGGCAAGGTCTGTGCTACTGGACTCCATGGTTGGCATCCCCTCTCGTCATAGGTCGATTTTCCTGCTCGGCGGCGTCGTGCTCCTGCAGGTTCTGCTGCTCGCCGTGCAAATCAAGCGCGACTCGCAGGGCCGCCTCATCCGCGTCTGGACGGTCGGCGCGGTGTCGCCGTTCGAACGCGCCGGCGCTCACGGCGTCAGCCACGTTCGTGACACCTGGAATCACTATTTCGCGCTCCAGAACACTTCGCGCGAAAACGAAGAATTGAAGCGCGAAAACGGCGCGCTGAAGCTGCAGATCACGCAGCTCCAGAGCAAAGCCGGTGAAGCCGACCGCCTTGCCGCGCTGTTGAAGTTCCGCCAGATGAACGTGGACGTCCCCATGATCAGCGCCCGCGTGATCGGCGGAAGCGCGGACTCCGTCAGCCAAACCATATATCTCGATCGCGGTGAGCGCGACGGCATCCGCCGCAACATGGGCGTCATCACGCCCGACGGCGTCGTTGGCAAAGTCATCGAATCCTACAAGGATACCGCGCAGGTTTTGCTTCTGACGGATAAAGACAGCGGTGTGGGCGCCATGCTGGTCGATTCGCGCGTCCAGAAGCCAGTCGGCGGAACGGGTGAGCCATTTCTGGTCTTGAAATACGTGTCCAACGAAGACAACAGCGTGAATCCCGGAGACCGTATCGTCACCAGTGGGATGGATCGCATTTTTCCGCGCGATCTGCCCGTGGGATCGATTGCGGATATCAAGCCGGGCAACACGTTCAAGCAAATTCGCGTGAAGCCCGCCGCGAATCTCGAACGGCTGGAGGAAGTGTTTGTTCTGCTGACGATGAAGCCGCTCGAGATGAAACAAGATTCCGCCGCGCCGAATTCGTCAGCTTCACCAGCCGCCGCTCCTTCCGCCTCCGCAACTAACCCCGCTGCACCCGAGAAACCATGAACGATACGTACGACATTCGCGGCAGCGAACTGCACATCGAAGTACACAAGTTCCGCGCGGGCGCGATCATCCTGGCCACCGCTTTCGCCCTTGTGCTGCAGGCTTTTCTTCCCATCTATTTCCCGAAAGCCGCGATTCTGGATCTTCCCCTGCTCCTCGTCATCTACTTCGGCCTAAGCCGGCGAAATCCTTCCACCGGCTTGCTTCTGGGCATGGTGATCGGCATTTTGCAAGACAGCCTCAGCGGCCCGACCGTTCCTCTCGGTCTGTATGGCATTGCAAAAACCGTGATCGGTTATCTCGCTTCCTCGATTGGCGCGCGCCTCGATACGGAACATCCCGCGGCGCGTTTCGCCCTGACGATTTCTTTTTTTGCCGTTCACCAGGGAATCATCGCTTTGACCCGGCGTCTCCTTCTTTCTCAACCCGAGCCATGGTTCACCGTGCATCTCGGCATCGCCGCGCTCGTCAACGCCTTCGTCGCCGTCTTCCTCTTCATGCTCCTCGACCGCCTTCGCAAACCTTCCTGACCAATTTCTAAAAGTGGAGGAGAGCGACGCTTATGAAACTCCCATCGGTTTTAGCAACCTCTGCTCCCCAGGACTTGCGCGCTCCGAATCCGTAGGCGCCCTTCCTGATTCCGCCTACAGGATCCTAGTGTTTTCACCAAATCCGGGCCACTCGCTCTTAAGCCATGGTGCGTTTCGGCACGAGCCAATCGACGACTAGGGGCTAGTGTGTCCCGATTTCAGGCCGACAAGAGAAACTGCTTGAAGTCGTCATAAGCGCTGGACATCGGCAGAGACAATTTCTCGCGCTTCAAGTAGGCGGCGAGGCGATCCGGCAGCGGCGGGGCCGTGCCGATGGCGCGTTTCACGACCTCAGCGAATTTTGCCGGATGCGCCGTGGCGAGCACCAAGCCTTGCGCGGGTTCGCTATGCTCGCGCTTATAGGCCTCCCAGCCAAGCACACCAACGGCTGTATGCGGATCGGCGATATAGCCAAAACGCTCGTGGAGTGACTTCATCTCCTGCAGCGTCTCTTCATCCGTCGCGGCGTGGCCCCAAATTTCACGGCGCACATATTCAATCCGGCTGCGGCACAAATCCAGCAAGCGCGGAAAATTATTCGGATTGCCGACGTCCATGGCGTTTGAAAACGTCTGCGTCGCCGCCCGCGAATGAAATTCTCCTGAGCGCAAATATTCCGGCACAACGTCGTTGGCATTTGTCGAGGCCACATACATCGCCACCGGCAAGCCGATGCGCTTGGCAAAGAGTCCGGCCGTCAAGTTGCCAAAATTCCCGCTAGGCACCGACACAATCAGCGGCACCGACGCCACGGGCAATTGCCGGTACGCAGCCACGTGGTAAAACATCTGCGGCAGCAACCGTCCGATGTTGATGGAATTCGCCGAAGTCAGAAACGCGCGCTTGTTCAACTCCACATCCGAAAACGCCTGCTTGACCAGCCGCTGGCAATCGTCGAAGCTTCCCGCCACTTCGAGCGCGGTAATGTTTTCGCCCAGCGTCGTGAACTGCTTCTCCTGCGCTTCGCTGATGCGCTTCGAAGGATAAAGAATCACCACGCGAATTCCCGGCACGCCGAGAAACCCATGCGCAACAGCGCTTCCAGTATCGCCGGAAGTCGCTACGAGCACGGTGAGCGAACGCGTTTCTCCGCGAACAAAGTAGCCCATCAACCGTGCCATAAATCGCGCGCCAAAATCCTTGAACGCCAAAGTCGGCCCGTGAAAAAGCTCGAGAATGTGCAATCCAGGCGAGAGTGAGACCAGCTTCACCGGAAAATTGATAGCCTCGGCAACGATTTGCCAAAGCACTTCTTCCGGCACATCCGGCGAGGCGAAAGGCTTCACCACGCGGAAGCAAACTTCCGTGAACGGCAAGCGCCGAAACTCATCCAGTTCTTGAGGTGAACGCCGGGCGAGTTCCACCGGCAAATAGAGCCCGCCATCGGGCGCAAGCCCTCGCAGCACGGCGCCGCGCAGAGAAGTCAGCGCCGCCTTGCGCCCCGTGCTTCGGTATCTCATCGACCGCGCTCGAGCTGGGCGCGAATTTTCGAAAGAAACGCCGCCGCATCATACGCAGGATCCCGCAGCTTCGCCACCTGCAAAGTGCAATGAGCCAAAGCTTCATAACTCTGCCGCCGCGCAGAAATCAGCGTGGGATAGCACCGCGCGACAGTCTCGCGCGGCGATTCGCCGCCCTTCGGCTGGAAAGCCCCGCGCCAAAGCACCGGCTTAGGGTCGCTCAAATATCGCTCGATCAAAAGCTGCTGCTCTTCCGCCGACGCTGCGAGATACACCACAATCAACCGCCGCCGTAAGCGCAGCAACAAATTATTGCCCGTGTAGATCACGCTGCCCGTGGTATCGAGCACCAACGGTTTAAGGGGTTCGCGTTCGAGAGAAGTCAGCACCTCCCCCAACGTGTGAGTCTCTTCCTCCAGATACTGCGACTCGCGTTCCGCATATTTCGGATTGTCAGGCCAACCCATCCACGCTGCCACACCGTTAATTCCTGAATGCCCGCCAGCCGCCAGCCGCGAAGCCAGCTTCTCCTCGATGCGGTCATCGCAAGAAATAGCAGTCCATCCTTCGGCAGCTAACTTCTTTGTCCAGAAGGTTTTTCCAGCACCAGACATTCCGACCAGGGCCAAACGCAGAGGTGAGGAAGGTTCGCTTTGCATGTGAACAATGCAGATACGATAACGCGCGCCACAGCCGACGAGCAAGCCTCCGCAACAACGTCGTTCCAATCCTCAACCACATGCAGCTCAAAAAATACTCTTGCCCAGCGGAGCAATTCCATGAAACATTTCCCTCCCCTAAATGTCTTATGGATAAGAGAAGGAGCCTCTGCGCGGAGCGCTCCATGGGCTCAACACTGTCGATAGCACTTCCTTTGCCGGCGTTTCCCTTTCGTTTCTGGCCATCGCGCTGTTCGCCGCCTGGATGCCGTCTCGTCAAGTCATTCGCGTCGATCCTATGGTGGTCTTACGCCACGAATAAGGGTTATCCCTTGGGACATTTTCCGCCCGAGGTGTCCACCAACGCTTGGCCCAACCCGCCGGTCCTCCACAGGGTATTGACCAAGCAACTGTCCTTCAGGACGGCTTGCGGCCCTCTTGCCCAAGTGCTACGTTTAAAAATGACTTTGCTGCCATTTGCAGCACTGGATGCAGCGAAAGTCCGGCAGTGATTCGGGATCTCTGAGGGAATTTTTCGAATTCTTTTTTTCGAAAAAGTTTTCAACGGACATTTCGAAACCCACGCTGCAAATTTTTTCGTGACGCGAGCATGTCCCGGCTTCTTGCGGGACGGGCGACGAATCGCCCTGATGACAGCGCCGTCCGTTTGACGAGCGCAGCAAAAAAGACTCTCGCGCGCGGGGTTTTCGTGTCGTACTGGTTTCGCAACGACAATCGTCTGCCACAGGCCAGACTGGCCATCGCTTCCTACGTCATCGTGGGCATGGTCGGATTGTTGCTTCTCGGCTTCTGGAAACTCCAGGTCGTCGACTCCGATAAGTACGGTCAAATGGCCGAGCGCAATCGCGTTCGTTCCATTCCCATCATCGCGCCGCGCGGCCGCATGCTCGATCGCGATGGCCGCGTCCTGGTCGACAACTATCCGTCTTTCAGCATCCTTCTTCTCCGCGACGATCCCGCTCTCATTGACAAAAATCTCCCAGCCATCGCTGATGGCCTCGGCATTCAGATCAGCGATCTCAAGGATCAGCTAGAAAGCACCAAGAATCTTCCCAAGTTTCAGCCCATCGTCATCAAGCCCGAAGCCACCAACGCGGACGTCGCTTTCATCGAATCGCACCGCTCGGACATCCCACTTCTTGAAATGTTGATGGTTCAGCGCCGCCGCTACCTTCCCGGCGGCTTCATGTCCCACGCCAGCGGGTACGTCGGCGAAGTCAGCGAGCAACAAATCGAAGCCAGCAACGGCAGGCTCCGCCCCGGCGACCTCGCCGGAAAAACAGGTCTCGAGCGCCAGTACAACGACATTCTGACCGGCACCGACGGCATGCGCCGCGTCGTCGTAAACAGCGTCGGCAAGGAAGTCAAAGAGCTTGGCCACCTAACTCAGCAGGAACCGATTCCCGGCAAACAGATTCAGCTCACCATCGACTACGACTTGCAGCAAGTCGCCGAGCAGTCTCTCGGCGTGCGGCCCGGAGCCGTGGTTGCCGTCGATCCGCGCACTGGTGAAGTGCTCGCCATGGTCAGCCGTCCCACACCCGATCCAAATGATTTTGCTGTTCGCATTTCCGCGGATGAATGGAAAGCGCTTAACGACGATCCTCTGCATCCTCTATTGAACCGCGCCATTCAAGCCCAGCTCGCTCCCGGTTCCGTATTCAAAATCGTCACCGCCACGGCCATGCTCGAAGATCACGTCCCCGAAGAGGGCTTCACAACGTTTTGCCCCGGCTACGGCACGTTCTTCGGCCGGCAATACCATTGCTATGTTTACTACGCGAAATCCGGACCGAAATCGCATGGCGTACTGGGCCTGCACGATGCGATCCTGAAATCCTGTGACGTCTTTTTCTACAACGTCGGCATGCGTCTCGGTATTGACCGCCTCTCCTACTACGCCATCAAGCTCGGCATCGGCCACAAGACCGGCATCGATCTTCCCTCCGAAGAGCCCGGCCTCATGCCTACGCAGGAGTGGGTCGAGCGCACCTTTCATCGTAAGTGGTACGCCGGCGAAGTCATCTCCGTCGCCACCGGACAGGGCGCCGTTACTACCACGCCTCTGCAGCTCGCCCGTATGATTGGTGGCATCGCTTCCGGTGGCGTCTTCAAGCAGCCGCACATGCTCAAGGACGCGCCCAACGTCGGCGAAGAGCGTTTTCACATCTCCGACTCCACTATCGAAAAAGTGACGGACGCTATGTACGGTGTCGTCAACGAACCGGGCGGCACCGGTGGTAAGCTCAGACTCACTGGCATCGAGCTCAGCGGCAAGTCCGGCACCGCGCAGGTCATCGGCTACGACAAAATGGCGCTGGTGCGCAAAGGTTCACAGTTTGCCGACAACGCCTGGTTCGTGGGCTATGCGCCGAAGCGCGATCCGGAAATTTGCGTGGCCGTTCTCGTTCAGGAAAGCGGCCAGCATGGCGGCGAAGCGGCCGGTCCGGTCGTTCGCGACATCGTCAAGGCCTATTACGATAAGAAGGCAAAGAAGACACAAGGTCAGCTCACCGCCGACGACAAACAGTATGATTTGAGTCATGGCGCGGCAGCAGCTGCGGCAACGGTTCAGACGCGCCCGGTTGTGAAGCCCGCGGCCGCATCAGCCGCAGTGCCAGCGCACGCTGCCAGCGTGGACCCGCAGCGTTAAGTTTGAGTTTGAGTCGTGCCTGAATGAGTGGGCAGTACAGAAGTACAGATTTTCGCCGAGGCAAAAATAATTCTTGGAGCTCGAGTTTTGACTTTTAACTTTAAACTTTCGACTTTCAACTTCTTCCTATGAACGACGCACCCGGAACTCGTGATTACGACTGGTGGCTGCTCGCCATCCTCGCTGCCATCTGCGCTCTCGGCGTTATCGAGATCTATTCCGCCACCCACGGCAGCTCCCTCGCCGGAATGCAGAACAAGCAACTCCGCTGGCTAGTCGTAGGCTTTGTCCTGATGTTCGCGCTCTCTCGCCTCGACTATCACCTGATTCTCGACCAAGCTCCCATTCTCTATCTCATTGGCATCGCCGCCCTCATCGCCGTCCTCGCCTTCGGCCATACCCGGTTCGGCGCCAAACGCTGGATTCCCATCCTTGGCGAATTTCTTCAGGTGTCAGAATTGGTCAAATTGATTATAATCATCGTGATGGCGCGCTTCTTCGCGGAGGTGCGCACGGATGAGCTCTCTCTCCAGGATTTGATCAAAGCAGGGCTCATCATTGGGTTGCCGCTCGGATTAATTCTCAAGCAACCCGATCTGGGCACAGCGCTTGTACTGGTGCCCTTGCTGGTCGTAGGCGCATTTCTTGCGGGACTGCAATGGAAACACGCCGCAGCAATTGCGCTTATCGGGCTCTTGATGCTCCCCGTTGCGTGGCGCGTCTTGAAGCCTTATCAGAAAGAAAGAGTTACGTCGTTCCTGCATCCAGAAGAAGACGCCAAAGGCTCCGGCTATCAAGTCTTGCAATCGAAGATTGCCGTCGGCTCCGGCGGTTTCTGGGGCAAAGGGTTTGGCAACGGTACGCAAAACCAGCTCGGCTACATCCCCGTCCGTTATTCCGATTTCATCATGTCGGCCTGGGCGGAAGAGCAGGGCTTCAAAGGCGTGCTTCTTGCCCTTGGGCTGTACATGGCACTTCTGTTACGCTTAGTGCAGAATGCTCAGCGCGCAAAAGACCGCGCCGGAATGTTTCTTGTAATGGGCGTTGCAGCAGCGCTTGGTTTTCATGTCTTAGTAAACGTGGCGATGGTCATCGGTGCTATGCCCGTGACCGGTATCCCGCTTCCTCTCATGAGTTATGGGGGTTCCGCTACGTTGTTTGTTTTCCTGGCGATTGGTCTGGTTATGAATGTTCGGCTTCGCCGCTTCGTTAACTGAACCCGCCGCCAGTCTCGCGCGAGGTGTTTGCTCAGGCAAATCCCGCCGGGTCGGTAATCGTGGCCCCTCTAATCTTGGGCCATAGGAACAAGGATCTTTAGAGTGAGGACAGCATCGTCCGCCGTTAGCCTGGAAGCTCTCCGGCAACGGACCAGCCTCGTAAGCAAGAGGAATTTTCCCTCCGGCTTCGAACGTCAAGCCATCTCGATATCAGTGTGGCCAGCGTGTGTCCCGGTGCGAACCGGGCCGGCCCCGATTTACTGGACCCCCGACGGGCAAAAGCTCGCGGCGATGCGTCCTGTCGGCCCTTTGCGGCCGTACAGAAAAGTGACTCCCGGCACGGCCGGCGTCACTAACAGTCAGGAGTTTTCATGTCAAAAGAATTGGTTATCTCCGCGGCCTCCCACGAACGGCGGGTCGCGATTCTTGAAGAAGGTCAGCTAGTCGAAATTTACATCGAGCGCGAAAAAGAGTTCGCCCTCGTTGGCAGCATCTACAAAGGCAGAGTCACCCGCGTCCTCCCCGGCATGCAGTCCGCTTTCGTCGACATCGGCCTCGATGGCGATGCCTTCCTTTACGTCAGCGACGTCTTCGAAAATCTCGAAGACTACGATCACGGGCATGCGCACACGGATCAGCCGGCCGCCGCTCCCGCATTCTCGCCCGCGCCTTCTAACGTTGTCGAACTGCTCCCCGGTGAAACGCTAGGCCACGCCGCTTCCTCGCATGAGCATGAAGAAGATCACGCGCGCGAAGCTCACGGCGAAGAAGCCTCGCACGAATCGTTTCAGGACGAACCGTCTCATCACGATTCCCTCTCTCACGACCAGCAACCAGGCGTTGTCGAAGAGCATGCTTCGGCCGGTGAAATCGCGGACGCTCACACCGCCGAAGTGCACGACGATGCGCACCACAATCCGGAGGAGCGTCAGCCTGATTCGAACGCTTCCGCTCCGCAGAATTTTTCGCCCCACTATAATCCCACTCAGAACTATGCGCCGCGCTCCGCTGGAGGTGGAGGCGACCGCGGCGGCCAGAATTACGGCCGCGGCGGAGACCGTGGCGGCGACCGTGGCCGTGGCGGACGTTGGGGCCGCCGTGGCGGACGTCAACGTAGTGGCGGGGGGCGCCCTCCGGGCCCGGGCGTAGGCGGACGCAATTTGCCTCCCTCCAAATATGCTTCGCCGCAAGGCGGAGAGTCTCGCGGTAACGATTCGCGTGGCTATGACAACCGAAGCCACGATAACCGTGGCCAGGACAACCGCAGCCAGCGAGGTCCGGAAAATCGCGGCGGCGCACCGCGCGGCTTTGAGCCTCGTGGACCAGCACAGCGCGGCTTTGACCACCGCCCGCCTGAAGCCTCCAGTTCCTCCGCATCCAGCACGACCGCGGAAGAACCCATTCTTCTCCCAGGCGAGTCTCTAGCCAAGTATCGTGGAAAGCCAGTAGCTGCGCCTCCGCCTCCAGTTGCCGAGCCGGAAATTCACGAACCGCAACCCGACTTCGAAGACGCAACGCCTCGCTCTTCCAGCAACGTGAGCGCTCCCGTTCCTGCTACAGGACCTGCTGGCGGGAATGTTCCCCGTCGCTTTTCCGGCGGACTTCCCCGCTGGCTCCTTGCCGACGCCGGCTCTGAATCCGAAGCGGCTCCCGTCTCTGCTGACGAAAATATCGGCGTTGCCGAAGACGCTTTTCTATCGGCTCACGGCGCGAATCCCTCGCGGCATGCAGCTTCTCCGCTCGAGTCGCCCGTAACTTCAAGTTCAGACTCCGCACCCGCGCGCAACGAAGTCGAATTGAACGAACAGCAGGCCGCATCCCTTGCTTTCGAACTAGCCGAGGCCAAGCACGAAGAAACTTCCGACCACGCCAAAGTCGATGCCCTCTCTGGTGGCGCCGAATTCGAAGAGGACGAGCCCGAAGAAATTCACGCCGCTGGCGAAACCGAACTCTCGGAAGAAGAAGCCCAAGAGGAAGAACGCCAGGAAGAAGCGCACCTGGACGCCGCCGAAGACCAGGCTGCCGCGGAGACCGAACTTTCCGAAGATGAAACCGAGGAAGTCGAAGAGCATCGCGCGGCGAATCGCGCCGAATTCGAAGCCAACGCCGCGCATGAAAGCGCCGAACACGCTGCCGCTCTTGGTGATCCCGAGCATGTTGTGCACGAACATGCTGAACACGAGCATACCGAACACGAACACGCCGAGCCTGAAGCAATCGAAGCGCACGCAGGCCAAATGGCTGCGGAACCCGTCGTCATCGAAGAAGATGTCATCCTGCTTCCCGGTGAGACTCGCGCCCCGCGTATCGGCGGCGCCTCTGCTCCGCGCGAAGATTTCCCGCGTGATTCCGCCCGCATCGGCGGCTATCCCCGCGCCCGTTTTCAGCGTCCTCAGCGCGGAGGGCGTGACCGCGGACGTGGTGGTCGTCCAGACAGCCGTGGCGGCCGTCCCGATCGCGGTGGTGATCGTGGCGGTCGTCCTTCCGGCCCGCGATTCGAACGCCGTCCTAGCGGTCCCGGCGGTCCTCGGCATGATCGCGGTCATCGCAGCCATTCCGGTCCGCCGCGCCGTCCGCAGCTAATCAGCGAAATGCTGAAAGCCGGCCAGGACGTCGTCGTCCAAATCGCCAAGGAACCTCTCGGCAAAAAGGGCGCCCGCATCACCAGCCACGTTGCTCTACCGGGCCGTTTCCTGGTCTATATGCCCACGGTTCATCACACCGGCGTCTCGCGCAAAATCATTTCCGCCGAAAACCGTTCGCGTCTGCGTCGCCTCGTCAGCGAAGCTGGCAACAGCTATCCCGGCGGCTTCATCGTTCGAACCGCCGCTGGCGGCGCCACCGACGACGAAATCCGCGCGGACATCGAATTCCTCGGCAAGTCCTGGAACGAAATCAAGGAGCGCAGTGAGCAGCGTAAATCTCCCGCGCTTCTCCATCGCGACCTCAATCTCGTCGAACGCATTCTCCGCGATTACGTCAGCGATGATTTCACCGGCATCTGGATCGACAACGAAGAGGAGTACGGCAAGATCGTTGAATTCGTCAGCCGCTTCCAACCGAAGCTTGTCAACAAGGTCAAGCTCTACACCAAGGAAACGCCGATCTTCGAAGAATTCGGCATTCAGCACGAGCTCGACAAAGCCCTGCGCGCCAAAGTCTGGCTCAAATCCGGCGGCTACATCGTCATCAACCACACCGAAGCCCTCGTCGCCATCGACGTCAACACCGGCAAATTCGTCGGCAAAGGCTCCACGCGCCTCGAAGACACCATCGTCAAAACCAACATCGAAGCCGTCAAAGAAATCGTCCGCCAAATCCGCCTTCGCGATCTCGGCGGCATCATCGTCGTCGACTTCATCGACATGGAAGAGCGCCGCAACCGCGAAAAAGTTCTGTCTGCTCTGCAAATGGCTCTCGAACAGGACAAAGCCCCATCGAAGGCTCTTTCCTTCAACGAGTTCGGCCTCGTGTGCATCACGCGCAAACGCACCAAGCAAGCGCTCGAACGCGTTCTCTGCCAGCCATGCCCCTATTGCACCGGCTCGGGCATGGTCAAATCCATTCCCACGCTCTGCTACGAAATCCAAGCCGAAGCCCGTAAGATGGCCACCGCCGATCACGAAGGTCCGAATCTCACCCTTCGTGTTCATCCCGAAATCGCCAAAGCCCTGAAAACGCGCGAGTCC
>CAVPLA010000007.1:0-23081 GCA_963705855.1 uncultured Acidobacteriota bacterium | reverse complement strand
CGATTTGCCCAACGCGATGCCGGTACCTGAGCTGACGAAGCAGCTCCAGAAAAAAGGCGAACCGGTCCTCGAAGGGGTGGCCATTCAAGGAATCGGCGTGTTCGAGACGCTGAAAGAAGTGGCCAAACTGGTGCTTGCCGAGTTGAAAAAGGGTGGCTAAGTCCCGCTAGAACAGCCTGAAATTAACTTCGATGGGAACAAGGGTAGCTATCGGCTGCTCGTCGACGGTGCCTGGTCTGAACTTCCACTGACTAACTGTTTTGATCGCCGATTCATTCATCCCAAATGGAACGCCTCTAGTGACGCTGATATCCGTGCTCGGCCCAGTTCTGTAATCTTGACCTGCAAGACCACCGTTCCTTGAAATTTTGCCTTTCGCGCTATGTTCGAGTACGGAGGCGGGGTGCAGCGACCACGTATCAACATTTTGGGGAGTTTAACACGACAATACGTAATGCGGTTGAATCCCGAAGGTTTTTACGGAATGACGAATAAAGTGACTACTTACTATAGATTGAAAGGCAGAGATTTGGTCTCACTAATAAAGTTGAAACTCGATATCTACAGGAACGCGGACGGCGACAGACTGTCCATGAAACTTGGCGGGCTTGAACTTCCACTTTTGAACGGCGTCGATTGCTTTTTGCGTCAGCGAAAAAGGCGCCCCTTTCAGAACTAGCACGGAATTGACGACGCCATCGTTTGTAACAATCAGCGAGAGTTCCACCATGCCACGATATTTCGCGGTGCGTGCGAGATCGGTATAGTCCGGACTGGGGCAAAACACGCAGACGGGCAGAGAAGCTCCGTCCACACCCGGTTGAAGGATGCCAGGCTCGGCGGGTATGGCGTCGGGAGAGCGTTGGTAAGAAATGGCCGGTTGTTTCAGAAGTTGCTGGAGTGCCCCAGTCAATGGGAACTCCGCGTCCCCCGACCAGGTCGTTCCTAGTCCGTCGATACTCACGCTAATTCGTAATTGCTGATTGGCATCGGTCTCGATGGTTCCGCGCACGACTCCAGCTCCCCCATGGAACGCGCGAGCGTCAGGCAGACGGCTTCGCTTTGAAGCTCCTCGAGCCCCATCCAGTTTTCTTTCAGGTAAGCATTAAAGGCCTTGCGGTCCTGCACCTGGAAACCGGACGCCAATCCTGCTAGGGACTGCGCCAAGTCGTCAGCGAGGAAGGTGCCCAGTTTGGAAAATTGCTTGTCGCCGGTGTTGGAAAAATCGATCACAAAAATCTTTGGAAACGCGGGATCGATCTTGGACTGGCGGATTTGTTCAGCAACGCGCGAGGCGAGCGAATCCATCTGTTCTTGAGCAGCAGGCGGCAGGGCCGGCGCATCATCTCGGGCCGCCGTCGAGGCGCTGAACAAGGAACATATCATCGCGGCAATCAGTAGAGAGCTAAGCAGTCCCAAAGCACTGGAGATGCTGTCGAGACACACAACCGAAAAGGTCTTTTTTAGCAAAGAGGCCCACATGTTCCGACTTCTTTTAGATGGATCCGAGGTACACCCATGCTAAAGGACGCGCAGCGGACGATAAACGTTGCTTAGACTAGGCAAAGTTAGCCAGGGCGGCGGATTCGGTATTGAACGTCGGGATGGCCTCGACAAGGCGCGTAACGGTGAGGGCATCGCGCACGCGGCCGGGGCCGCAAATCAGGCGCAACGCGCCACCTTCGCGAGTCAGCTTGATGGAAATTCGAACTAGCGCAGAGATGCCAGAGCTATCGATTTGCGGAACGCCATTGAGATCAACGATGACCTTGTGGGCGCCAGACTTGGCAACAGCCTCGAGAGCGTCGTGGAGCTGCTCACTGGGGTCGCCAATCGTCAAGCGGCCGCGCACCTCGAGAATCGGGATAGTCCCGGACTCTCGAACAGTAATTTCCATGGGCGGATGCTCGGTCATAGTACTTCGCTCGAAAACGCCATTCTCCCTGCTGCGGCGCTGCTCCGCTTCGACAAAACTATACCAGCAGCGGGTTTACGGACGCGATGCATTATACGATGGCAGGGCCGTGAGGCAAGAAGGCCTCGCAAAGAATTGCCGGGGTGAGGTTTGCGTCGCTGGAGGACGGAGTGAAGCCAACAGCGGGCTTGCCTTGAGGTCCGTCCGGCAGCGAATCTGAAAAATGAATCTGACGAATGCAAATTTCTAAATGTGACGCCGAGTCGACCCGCGTATAATCCGAGTCGCAAAAGTGCTGGGTCACCGTCAGTTTCTTTTTCAGCGTAGCCCCGGCCAAGCCGGGAGCAACCCAAACGCAGCGGAGCGGATACATCTATGAAGCACCTGGGATGGAAGTGTTGTTTGCTTATGACCACGGTGCTCGCCGCTTTGCCCCTCCTTGCACAGCAAACTCCCGTCCCCGCTGCCAGCAGCTCCTCCGCACCAACTTCCAGCGCACCGCCCGCCACGATTCCTGAGATTTCAAAGGCCGTGGGCGAGCAACTGAAACAGCTTGACCAGCGCGTGACGGCGGCGCAATCGGCCGGGGACAACGCATGGATGCTGGTGAGCGCTGCGCTGGTCTTAATGATGACGGGCCCCGGACTGGCGCTCTTTTACGGCGGGCTCGTGCGGCGAAAAAACACGCTGGCGATCATGATGCAGAGCTTTCTGCTGATGGCTTTGATTAGCGTGTTGTGGGCGCTGGTGGGATACAGCTTGTGCTTCGGCGGAAATGGGCCAGTCATCGGCGGTTTCGAGCACGCCTTTCTGCGCGGCGTGGGGGCCGACCCAAATCCCGATTACGCCGGAACAATCCCGCAATCGACCTTCATGATTTACCAGCTCATGTTTGCGATTATCACGCCGGCGCTGATCACCGGTGCAACCGCCGAGCGCATGAAGTTCAGCGGCACTGTCCTCTTCCTGACCCTCTGGTTTTTGGTGGTGTACGCGCCCCTCGCCCACATGGTCTGGGGCAAAGGCGGGTTCTTGAATGCCTCCCTCGGCGGAAAATTTCCCACGCTGGATTTTGCCGGTGGGACGGTCGTGCACATCAGCTCCGGAGTTTCAGCACTGGTGTGCGCGCTCTACCTTGGCAAGCGTACCGGCTATCCGAAGCAGCCCATGCCGCCGCACTCTCTGGTCTTAAGTTTTATCGGCGCGTGTCTTTTGTGGGTCGGATGGTTTGGCTTTAACGCCGGAAGCGCACTGGCAGCAAGCGCCCTGGCGACGAGCGCATTTGTGGCCACGCACATGGCCACTGCTGCGGCGGCGGTGAGCTGGAGCATCGCGGAGTGGATCAAGAACGGCCGTCCGAGCGCTCTCGGCGCAATCTCCGGAGCAGTTGCCGGGCTCGTGGCAATCACACCGGCGGCAGGATTCGTGGGACCCATGTCGGCCCTGGCGATTGGCTTTATCGCGGGTCTGGTCTGCTACTACATGGTGACAAGAATAAAATCGATCTTCGGCTATGATGATGCGCTAGATGCTTTCGGCGTTCACGGCGCGGGCGGCACCATCGGCGCGCTCCTCACCGGCGTCTTCGCGCAACAAGTGATCAATCCGATTTTCGGCGCGGGCAAACCCGTCGGCGGAATGGACGGTCACTGGGGACAGCTCGGCAACCAGCTTGTAGGGGTATTGATTGCCTGGGGCTTTGCGCTGGTTGGAACCATTGTGCTGCTGAAAATAACGGATATGATTACCGGCGTGCGCGTGAGCGAAAGCGAAGAGATCGAAGGCTTGGACATCACGCAACACGGCGAAGAAGCCTATAACCTCGAATCCTGAGAGAGTCCCGAAAATGACCAGCACGGCAGCGTCAGGCATTGGGCGGAGCAGAAACCTTCATGATGAAAATTGAAGCAATCATTCAGCCCTCGCGGTTTGAATCCGTGAAAGACGCCTTACGCGAAATTGGCATCGAGGGAATGACGGTCACCGAAGTCCGCGGCCACGGCCGCCAAAAAGGCCACACCGAAGTTTACCGCGGCCGCGAATACACCGTGGACCTGCTTCCCAAGCTCAAGCTGGAAATGGTCCTGCCGGATCCGCTGGTGCAACGCGCTGTGGACACAATTTTAAAGACGGCCAAGACAGGAAAGATTGGCGACGGTAAAATATTCCTGTCACGGGTTGAGGAAGCCATCCGGATTCGGAACGAGGAGCGCGGCGAAAACGCGCTCTGAATGAAGTGACGACCGCAACTCGCCCAGGACTTGATCCGGCCAACCGGCCCGCAAAAATCATGCAAGGTTCTCTAACTCCCTTGTCCGTCCTCGGACCATTGGCCGAGGACGAACGGCAACGCATCCGGCAACAGTTTGAAGCCGGCGGAAGCGCGCAAGACACGCTGCGCGCGCTTTGCGAACTTGCCGATCGCACTGCCCAGCAAATTTTTGGAGAAGTCCTGCGCGTCAACAACGCTGAGCCCCAGGGACTCAGCCTAGTGGCCCTCGGCGGCTACGGCCGGCGATTGCTTTTCCCTTACTCGGATCTGGATATTCTCTTTCTGTTTGGCAACGAAAAAGCCGAGGCCGAATTTCGTCCCCTGATTGCGGATTTCTCCCGCACGTTGTGGGATCTCGGCTTCCGCGTAAGCTCCGCAGGCCGCACACTCGAGGAATGCAAACGCATCGAAGAAGATAACGCGGAGTTTCATCTCGCGCTTCTGGACCGCAGATTTCTCGCAGGCGATGAAGAACTTTTCGATCGGCTCACCAAAAAAATCCTAGCAGGTCCGGAAAAACAAGCGCGGCCGTTTATGCTTGCGGAACTGACCAAACTCACCAAAGAGCGTCACGCCCGCTACGGCAACACGATTTATCATCTCGAACCGAACGTAAAGGACGCACCTGGAGGTCTGCGGGATTACCAAGCGGCTGCGTGGCTCCGGCAAATCGCCAACGGTCAAAAAGACGGCTGGAAGAACAGCGCGGGCGAGGAAGAATTAGCCGCCTACGCCGTCGATTTTCTCAGTGCCATCCGTTGCTTCCTGCACTACAGTAATGGCCGTAACGACAATACTCTGACGTACGAGTTGCAAACCGCGGCGGCAGAGCGCTCTCTTGGAGTTGCGCACGGCGCAGCGCGCGATGCGAAGCGCAGCCCAGAAGAGTGGATGCGCCTTTATTTCCGCCAGGCCCGCATTCTCAACCGCCTTCTCCTGCGTTATATCGAGCAAAAGCCCGCGGCGCAGCCGACTTTTCGGGAACGATTCTTTAGCGCGGCGCGTAGCGCACGCGCTGAAATCGGCAAAGGAAAACCATTTGCCGTCCGTGACGGTTTGCTCGAAGTGGTCGACGAGCCAGCCCTTTCCGATCGAGCCGTGACCTTCGCGCTCTTTGCGGAGGCCGCGCGAACCGGCATCCCCCTGAGCCGCGAAGCGGAACGCGCCATCTTTTACATTCTGAAACATCCCGAGCTTCCGCAGAAAAACACGCAAGTGAATTGGTCCATGCTTCGAGAAATTCTCGCCGCCGATTATCCCAGCATGGCGCTCCGACCCATGCAGCGTCTTTCTCTCCTGATGGAAGTTTTGCCTGAATTCAAAGCCATCGATTCCCTCGTCGTCAGGGACTTTTATCACCGCTACACCGTCGACGAACACTCGCTCCGCACCATCGAACATCTTCAGGAGCTCGCCGAGCCGCCCGATGAGCGCGCCGCTCATTTCCGCCAGCTCTGGAAAACGGTCGACCGCCGCGACTTGCTGATTCTCGCCCTTCTCCTCCACGACGTGGGCAAGGGCATGTCCGTTGAGAATCACGTTACGGGAAGTCTCGAAGCGCTGCAGAGCGCCGCCGCGCGTCTCCAGCTGTCCGCCTACGAAATAGACGAAGTTCATTTTCTGATCGAGCATCACCTGGACATGTCCGCGACCGTCCAGCGCCGCGACATTTTCGATCCTGGCACGGTTTCCGCCTTCGCCGATACCGTCACGACGCAAGAGCGCCTTCAGCGCTTGAGCTTGATGACCTACGCCGACATTCACGCCGTGAATCCTGAAGCCCTGACCCCGTGGAAAGCAGAAATGTTATGGCAGCTTTTCGTCGCCACCTCGAATCATTTCAGCCGCACTCTGGACCGTGACCGCCTGCACGCTTCCGACGAAGTGCCTCTGCTCGAACAAGTCAGCAGCCAGGCTGGCGGCGCGAAGAAATCAGAAGTCGAGCGGTTCCTCGAAGGATTTCCACGGCGCTACAGCGCGGTTCACTCCGCCCCGGAGATTGCCGCTCATTTCCAGCTGTACCAAAAATTGGGGACCGAGCCTGTCCAGACCGAACTGAAAGCCCGCCACCATTCTTTCTCGCTGACATTGTTAACCGCCGACCGCCCGGCGCTCTTTGCCACCATCTCCGGCGTCCTCGCCGGCTGGGGCATGAATATCGTGAAGGCCGATGCCTTTGCCAATGCCGCAGGCGTCGTCCTGGACACCTTTCAATTTGTCGATCTGCACCATACCCTCGAACTCAATCCCAGCGAAATCGCCCGCTTCCAGAAAAGCATTGCGGAGATTGTGAACGGAAAAGCGCCGCTTGAGCCGCTCTTGAAAGGCCGCGAAAGCGCCAGCAAAGCAAAACCGCCGAAAGTGGCCGTGGAGACGCGCATCGGCTACGACGACACCTCCTCGGCGCACAGCACCCTGCTCGAAATCATGGTGCAAGACCGCCCAGGCTTGTTGTACGACATCGGCTCCGCCTTGGCCCGCCTCGGCTGCAACATTGACGTGGCCCTCATCGACACGGAAGGCCAGAAAGCCATCGATGTCTTTTACCTCACGGAACGCGGGAAAAAACTCAGCCAGCAAAAACAGGAACTGTTGCGAGAAGTGCTGCAGAGCACGCTGTCCTGAACCCTCACACCCTTCTTCAAACAACCTGTAGTTTCGTTCGCACACCCGCCCGTTCGCTCCGTGGGCATTCGAATGGAGCCGCGCTGGTTCCCATGAGACGGGACGAAGTCGAGCGTTTAGAATGACTTGGCGGAATGAAAATGGCTCAAGGAGACTCTGGAAATAGTTAAGAGGAACCAATGTATAAGTTTCTCTGTGCTTTCTTCGACGGTCCTGTGCACCGTGTTGGGTAACTCTAACTATCCCTTTAGTCAGATTGAGCCTGCCGTCTCACCCTTCACAGGCGTATGAAGGAAGAAGGCATGGTCATGTCCGAGCGTCGTATCACACCACGTTTCAAGCTGCACACACCTCTCTCTTTCCATCGCATGGAAGCACTCTCCGAGGGCGAACAACAAGCCAAGGCGATTAACATCTCGACCCGAGGCGTTTACTTCACCACAAATCTTGTCCTGCGCGTCGGTGAGGCCGTAGAGCTTCTTCTGGAAATGCCAAAGCGGGTTACCGGAGCGAAGGTGAGCAGCCGTCGATTTACCGGACGAGTCACACACGTTGAGTTGGAAAATATGCCCCTGGGGCTATCCGGAATTGGTGTGCAATTGCTTTATTATGAGCGCGATCTAGTAAAGATTTCGAGCAAACGTCTCTGAAACAAAGCGGAGTTGGAGCCCTCGCCGTTCAAGATATGGTCCATTCTGAGCAGCAATGTTGAAAGCAGTCCGAAGCGTTGTCTCGCTTCCTCCCAAAACATTACCGTAGAAATACGGACAAGACTTCGGGAATCAGCGAACCCGACGCGTGCTTTTTTGAAACTTGACGTTTTTTCGCCTTCATCCAAAATCGCCATCACCCTTCCAAACCTACAAGGAGACGGGTCGGATGCTACTGAAGGCACTGAGTCAGACGTTGGTGAAGGAGCAGGGCTTCAAGTTCACGGTGGACTAATTGTCCCGAAAACGAAGCATGCGGAGCACCGGCCTTGATTTCGCTACTTATCGGTAGCCGCTCTGGAAGAATCCGTTGTGTGGGTAGGGGCAGTTACAAGCGAATAGAGAAAAAACAACACTCCCAGACCAATCAGCGCCCCGCCGATGCATACGAGCACGACAAACGCGATGGGCCTTGACCACACCAGACAGAGTGCCTCAACAAGCAGCCCGATGATCACAAAGGTCCCTGAAATGCGCAGCCGCCGGCTCATGGAGTCAACCCGGCGCATCAGCTTCCCCCATCCCAGAACTTCACCTTGTCTCCCCAACGGCCCACGTTGTGAACCACATCGTGGCATCCACTCGAAATGCAAGACAACTTGTTCGCCTTTATTGCCGGCAGGGTAGCCGGGTCGGCATTGTGAGTGGCGCCTTGCTCAAAAGACCGCGCTCCGAGATGGCAATGGAGACACTCGCGGTTGTTGAACGGCTTGTAAAGCTTGATGTCCTGCGGCAACGGCGGTTTTCCCAGATAGTAGATGTAAAGGTGCCGCAAGCCGCCCAGCTTCGCTTGGAACGTCCCAAACATAGCGTAGTCCGTGTGACAGGTGTAGCAGGCTTCGTCTGCGGGAACGCGATGATTCTGATAGTGCGCCGCAGCAAGATACGCAGGGTCGTCTACGTGCAGGCTCTTTCCGTACGGCTCCATGATGTGGCAAGAAAGGCAAAAGGCTGTGCTTTCGGAGCGCTGCATTTCATTTTCCATGCCGGCCACCAGAGAAAAAAGCGGAAGAAAGAAAAGCACACCGAACGCAAGAATCTTCCCGGCGCGGCTCGCCGTGCTCGCGGGACGCACCACCACAACGCCCGCGAGCACGGCGGTGAATAGAACCAGAATTACGACGGCGATGGTCGGCATCGGTCCGTAGGCCTCACCCAGCTTCTCACTTCTTCAAGGTACGAATGTAGGCGACGAGATCCTTGATCTGATCGGGTTTCAGGCTCTTGCCGTAAGCCGGCATTTTCCCTTTGCCGTTGCTGATGATTCCAGCAATCGCATCGTCACTTTGCGCTTGCACATCCGCGGAACCGAGATCCCGAACATTGTTCGCTTTTCCGACGGCCGTTTGGCCCTTTCCGTCCGCGCCATGGCAGCCCGCGCATTTTGCTTTGTACAGTGCCTCCCCGTCGGTTTGCGCCTGCGCGGACACACTCAATAGAACAAACCCCGCCAAGGCCACAACGGTCGTGAAGGTGGCGATCCAGTTCGTCGTTTTCTTCATGTATTCCTCCTGATCCTCGTCCGGCATAGGCTGAATAAAACCCATCCGATTCCGTTCGTCACGGAAACCCTTCTTGGTTCTGGCTTTAAAATATGTGCCAGCAACCCGATTCTTCTTCGACACCCGCCTGCTCCTCAGCCTTTCGCAGGACTGCTTTCCAACTGCCGGATGTACAAAAACAGGCCAACGAGCGTAATCCCGATGAAGAGTACTGCAATTCCAAGTCCCCTTCTACGGTAATCCCGCTCGGAAAGTGCATCTTTTCCCGCCTGCAAATCCTTCGCCGCTAGTTTTAGTCCGGCTTGAATGTCCTGGTTGACAAGCTGAGGCTGGAAGCTATGGATCGTCACACGCGCTTTCGTCAGCGAGTCGCGCGCTAGATCCTGCTGCAAACGGGCCTCGCTGACTTCCATTCCCGAAGACTCTGCAACGCCCAATAAATGATCCGCGCTTTTTATGGACTCATCCAATTGTGTCAAGCTGGCGAGCATGCCCGCCCTTGCTCGGTCGCAATCATCACCCGGCGTATGACATTGCATACATACTCCCTCCGGCCCCGTGCCCAGCTTCGCGTCGGTAGGGTGCGTGATCTCATGATTGCTGTGGCAGACGACGCATCCCGGAAGCCCTGCAGACTTAAAGACCATCTTATGGGGGCTTTTTTCGTACATCTGTGCCTGGAATACGTGGCAATTGGAACAAACATTTTTCACGGAATCGACGCCAGGAGGAGCCGCCCCATGGTTTCCGTGACACGTAGTGCAAGTGGGAGCACTCAGATCGCCGCGTGCCGCCATGGCTTCGTGGTGCACGCTCGCGCTGTACTTCGCAAACTGGTCCGTCGGTATGCCATAGGATTTCATGTACGCGGCGTCGGCGTGGCAGCGTGAACAAGTTTTCGCGATGTTGAGCGGGTAGACCTTGGAGCGCGAATCGCTGGCGGGCCGCAGATCATGCACACCGTGGCAATCGATGCAGACAGCCACCTTCGTATCGCCCTTGGCCAGCAGTTTTCCGTGCACGCTTGTCTTATACTGGCTGAACTGGTCGGTCCGCAGTCCCGGATTGTACTGCTTTATCAGGGCCGCATCGGAATGGCAGCGTCCGCACAGCCCCGGAATCTGGCTGCGTTCAATCTTTCCCCGGAATCCAGCGGCTTTGCTCATGGCGTCCATGTCAGCCTTCGTCGGATCGCCGCCGTGGCAGCTCGCGCACGTCAATCCTTTTTGCGAATGAATGTCTTGGGTAAACTGTGCCTCGGTCACCTGGAGCGGCGGATCGAGCGCGCTGTGGCATTCCACGCACGTGTCGGCCGTCTGCGCGCAGCTTCCCGATGCCCACGCGCATAGCGCCAAAGCTAACAACACGAAGCGCCAAAGTCCGCTATTTTGCCATGTAGCCATAAATGGTCATCGCTACGATGTAACACAGCGCAAAAACTCCGGCCCCTCTGATCAACGCACCCCCAAGCTTCTCCCGCCGCCCCTCGAAAAATGGGAGTAGGACCCAAATGGCCCCTGCCAGTCCAAAAGCCATGATCCCAAGAAGTTCGCCATCGATGCGCCAGATCTTCGACGGAATCAGCTTCAAACTCTGAAACATGAACATGAAATACCACTCCGGGCGAATTCCCGCGGGAGCGGCGCCGAACGGATCCGCTTTAGTTCCCAATTCCCACGGCAACCACGCAGCCAGCGCACCCAACACGCCTAGCGCGACGTACCACGCCATCACTTCCCTTAACAAAAAATTCGGCAGGAACTTCATCTCTTTCACTACGGCAGGATTGACCTTTGCCGTTGCCTCCACCCCGGGAGGCAGGCTCATGCCAAACTTTTGGACCAGTGCCAGATGAATCAGAATCAGAAACGCCGTGAGCCCCGGCAGGACTGCAACGTGAACTCCGAAGAATCGCGTCAGCGTAGCGCCCGTCACCTCTTCCCCGCCCCGCATCAGAACCATCATCGTGTGGCCGATCACCGGCACTTGCCCCGTGATTTCCGTTCCCACCTTGGTCGCAAAAAACGCCAGCGTATTCCACGGAAGCAAGTAGCCGCTGAAACCGAATCCCAAAACCAGAAATAGAAGGATCATGCCGCTGAGCCATGTCAGCTCACGCGGCTTCCGGTAGGCGCGCAGGAACAGGACGCTGAACATGTGCATGAAGGCGGTGAAAATCATCAGATTGGCTGCCCAGGAATGGATGGATCGAATGAGCCATCCGAACTGCACGCGCGTCATGATGTACTGCACGCTCTCGAAAGCTTCGTTGGCGCTGGGCCGGTAGTACAAAAGCAGCAGCAGCCCCGTGCAAACCTGGATCCCGAAGAGAAAAAGCGTGATGCCGCCCAGGAAGTACCAGTAGGAGAGCTTGTGAATAGGAACGGTTTTGTGACGCAGGGGTTCGGTGAGTTTTGCCCAATCGAAGCGCGCATCGACCCAGCTGCGGACATGCGTGAGGATCTGCACCTCAGGCGCTCCGCTTCCGGGTGATCACAATCTCGCTTCCGCGAACATTCACTTGAAACGCTTCGAGAGGCCGCGGAGGAGGGCCCGAAATATTTCGCCCGTCGAGCCCATACGTGCCATTGTGGCAAGCGCACCAGATCTCCACCAGATCGCTGCGGTACTGAACCGTGCAGCCCAGATGTGTGCAGACGGCGGACACGCAGCGGTATTCGCCCTCCGCGGTAAGCAGCAATAACGCCGGCCGGCTGCCAAAACGGAAGACCTTCGAACCATTCGGTTTGAGATCCCCTACCTTGCCTGCGACTACTTCATCCTCGCCCAGGTCAGGAACAGCAGGAGGCACTAGATACTTCAGCACCGGATAAAAGAAGGAGACAACGGACGCGAACATACCCCCGCCGAGAAGGACCTCGACCAGACGGCGCCGTGCAGGCCGAATCTGTTGGGAGTCATCCATCGCCATTGGATAGGTAATTTCCGTGGTCGAACGCCCGCGCCTTCCGCGGAGAATCAGTGCTTCTTTGCCAGGTCGCGGATGAAACCGACCAGTTGCGTGATTTGTTCTTTACTCAGCTTTTCCTCATACGCTGGCATCTTGTTTTTGCCCTTGGTGACAATCTGGGTGAGCTCTGCATCGCTCAGTTTTTGAACCTCTGGGGAATGCAAGTCGGGGATTTTCAGTGCCTGTCCCATGGTCGTCTTGCCCGCCCCATCGGGCCCATGACACATCGCGCATTTGGCTTTGAAGAGGCTTTCGCCCGTTTCTTGCGCTCTGCCAGGCAAGCTAAGAAACAAGACCAATCCAATTGCCCCGCTACCCAGCACAATTATTTTTCCGTGGTTTCTGATCACCGTAGCCTCCGCTGCGATTGCTTCCTGAATCTTGTCGCGGGATTCCCCGCGGCACCTTGCCGACTTCAAAATGCGTATTTCACGGAAAGCGTGTACAAGTTTCCCCTGAAATTTCTTGGCGCGTAAATGTCCTGTACAGCTTCGGCACCGGTGATTCCAAAAGTCGGGTCTTCGTGGTAGCCGTAATAATCCCAGAAAGCCTTGGCGGTCCAATTCTTCAAGAACTTGTACTCCAATCCGCCGAAAGGATGCAGCCATTTGGAGTTCAGCGGGCCAGTCACCTGATTGGGAATCAGCTCCTGCGGATCGAGGCGCAAGTCGGAACCGCTGGTGCCTGTAAGATTGGCGCCCAAGTGCACGGTCAATTTGTGAATCGGCCTGTAGGTGAGGTCAAAAAAACCGTAGTTAGAATTGTTCGTATAGGTGGAGAGCTGCTGTATCAGGCCCGGCACGTTCGGGCACGCTTGTATGCCTGGGCCCGGTTGACCCGCGGCCACGCTAATGTAGCAAATCAGGATTTGCGAATAGACATCGTTGTAGTCATATCCAATTTCCATCCCAAACTTGTCGTTGGGCTGGAGCATCGCGGAGATAGCGTAAGTGCGATTGTGCTGCGAGTCGTCTTGCTGAAACTCGTTGTTGCGGGATTCCCAAATGAGAATGTTCCCGTCCAGGCTCAGCCAGTTGTTGACAACGTATTTTGACCGGACGCGGTATTCCTGCGATTCCTTCGGGCTGATGCGCGTAAACGTTCCATCCGCACTGAACAGCTCCATGTCAAAACTGATCTTCCACTTCTGATTCGGCCGAGCCCAAAGGCCCAGCAACCCGGAGTATTCGTTGATCGGAGGCACGGATGCGCTAGCCGGGGCGAAAGGGGGGACGGAGACAAAACCGATGGAGTTGTCTGCGTTCAGCGTGCAGCCGGCGGGGAGGTTGGCTTGCGAAACTGGGCCAGGATTCACTACAGCGCAAGAACCGCGGGCGGCCGAAGCGGCGGTTGGGCCCGGATAAAAGACTTGGTCCAAAGCTTCATAGAAATTGTCGGCAATATAGCGGTGCCGGTAGCGGAATCCGATTCGTGCTCCGTACTTCTCGGAAAAGCGGTAGTCGAATTCGGCCAGATTTGTTTCCTGTTCCTGTTTCAGGAAATTGCTGTCCAGGACGTTCGAGAGGTCCGGGTACGAGCTCGCAGTATGAGCCACAATTCCGGGCACTACGCCCGTGGGCGGGACGCAGGTGAGCGGAACCGGAGCGCTGGGAGTAAAGAAATTCGCGGCGGTGTTCAGGTTGGGGCTAAAGAATGAGCAACTCGAAAGGGCGAATTGGGCCGGATCGTGCCAATTCGAGTAATGGAATGTCTCGTTGAAGCTCAGCTTGTTGGTGATGTGCCAGGTCGCGCCGAAATCCGCAACGGCTGCCACACGCCTCCCTTGCACGGGCCCGGTGTTGATCTGGTTGCTTAGATTGGTGCGCGATTCTCTGCCCACGATGGTCTGGTCGTAGCCGGACACGCTAGTGTCCCCGCTCGAGTAACTAACCCGCGCCGTAAGGTCCCAGTTCTTCCAGTAATTCGATTGGACGGTTAGTTGTTCGGTCGGCGTATTCGTGCGTGTGCGGCCGTGGTCCAGGTAGCCATTGGTGTAGGCGCTGCAAGTCGGATTCACAAAACCAGAAGCAAGAAACGTGCCAGCGCATGGCTGACTGGCCCCTGCATTGAAAGAAACTCCCAAGTCCACATTCAGGGTGGGGCTCACTGGGAAAGGCTGAGCATAATCCCCGATTCCAGTGTCGCCTTTGTAGTAGGTCCAGATCTGGTCGTAGCTGATATTCGTTCGCGGGAGAATCTTGAAATCTATGCCTAAACGATAGGTATTGACGGTGGTTTTGACATCCGCCAGAAGGAACTGCTCGGTGCCCTGGTGAATGGTGGTGAACGCCGGGCCCTCATTGATATTGCTCGAATAGCCCATCCGGAAGCGCACCGCGGATTCCGGACGAATGATCAGGTTGTAATTGCCCATCTTCCGCCGCGTGTTCATGTTATGGGGCGAGACGGCAATGATGCAGGCCGTACAAACCGTGCCGCCGTAACCCGCAGGTCCGTTGGCAAACGGCGTTGTCGGGTTCAGCGGATTTGCCAGGAGTGAATAATCCCAAGTGTTTTCGTCTTTGCGGAACAAAGCGTCAAACTTGTACCACGTGTTCTTGGACACCCGGAGCCGCGACACGACGTTGGGATCCCCCCCATAACCAAAATTGCTGGCCGAAAAGTGGTCAAACAGCGTTCCATGATGATCGAGAGAATTCATCTCTGTGTTGAATCCCAGCAGGCGCGCTCCTTGCTGTAAATTCACAAAGGTGTCGTAGGTCTGCGTATTGCCAGAGATGCTTGTGAATCGGCCGCCGAACTCAATCGACTGCTTCACATTGTAATTTCCCTGGTCGATACCCTTCTGCTCGTCGTCCTGCTGCGCCCTCACCTGGGGCACTCCTTCGGAGAACAAAGCGCCAATCAGCAGCAAGCCAATGCCTATCATCCGGTGCTTCCTGTTGATTCTGCAGAGCTGATGGACTCCTCGCATAGCGGCTCTCCCTCACGGGGTGAAGAAAAACTGATTGCTGTTCGAACCATGAATGGCCGTGTGGCACATGGTGCAGGCTTGGTACTTTTGCGCCTGGTTGTGGAATGTGGGTGTCGCTTGGGGGCCGCCGGCATCGGCTGAGAAAGCGTGGCATTCCAGGCACATAAGGTTTACCTGAGCACGTATCAGCAGGCGTGGATTGGAAGAGCCATGAGGTGTATGGCATGCCGCACAACCTTCGACCTTGACTACTTCATGTTCATACACATACGGTCCCGCTTTGTCCGTGTGGCAGGTGAAGCAAACCAGGTCTTGCGATGCCGTGGCCCGCAATTGCCGCGACTGGAATCCGCCATGTTGATTGTGGCAATCCGTGCACTTCACCAAACCTTCGTTCACGCGATGATGGAAGGGCCGGTTGAACTGCTGCTTCTTGTCCAGGTGGCAGCCGTAGCACAAATCAGGCTGTTTCGCTTTCAGCAGAAACTGGCTTTCTTTTGCGTGGTGCGGGTCGTGGCAGTCGGTACAACCCACGCTGTTCTGGAGGTGGACGGAGCGCGCGAAATTGCCGTGCTCCTCTCCATATTGGTGGCAGTCCAGGCACCGGGCGCTTATCTCCTGCGCCGAAACACCCTTGAAGGTAAAAATCTTGGTCTTATCGCCGCCGCCGTCCACGTGGGCCTTCCCAGGACCATGGCACGCTTCGCAGCCATGCCATTCCGGGCCTCTCTTCTTGTCCAACATGGTCACGTAGTGCGGGGAATCTTCGTAGCTCTTGAAAAACCCTTTGACTGGCATGTCTTCGTGGCAGGTTTTGCACGTCTCGGAGCCGACGTAGAGCGAGGGATCCGTCTGGCGCACATAGCGCTTTTGATCCGTCTGATTTGCTGGAGTTTGTCCTCGTAGCTGTCCACCAAACGAGAGCACCACAGCAACAAAAACGAAACCCAGACCGAAGGAAAAAACTATTCTCGGCTTCTTCCCGTGAACACCCATCACCACCCCTCCGTTTGCACACCTCAGCCTTGGACCTCGGAGTCTTGCAAAACTAATGCAAGGCTAATTCCAAGTCTGTGACTGCCGTCACACAGCCGCGTGAATAGTGGAAACAAGCAAGTTTCTTGTCGGGTTCAAAGTAGGAATGCTCTGCGAATACTATTTTGATACCGACGTAATGATTCCAGTCCAGAATGGAATCGGGGGTAACCATGGCGCATTCCCCTGCTGGAGAGAGTGGTTGATGTTGCACCCGGAGGAATAACCAGGAAGAGAACAAGCCGTTTGCGTCATCCATGATGGGCGAGATTATCGTCCAGGGCTCAGGGTACTTCTGTGCAATACAGCACACTTTTGTATGAGCAAAGTCACAGAAACTACGGGCCGGATAGCAAAGATTAGGCTGGGACGAGCTCAGACTAAAGACGCCAGGTGTTTCGGGTCCCGGTGGGGCAGATGAACAGGCGGTAAAGAAGGCGAGCGTTGTGTAACCTCCCCGCTCTGGAAAAGCTCCAATAACTGAGAGAAGAATCAAATCGCAAGATTGAAGCTAAGATCTAGTCGAAGGAGAAAACACCATGCCTTCCGCGTCTGGGACAGGATCTGCACAGGCGGCTCTTCCGCTGCCTCTCTCACCAGAAGAGTTGCGCAGGGTTCACGCGTACTGGCGTGCAGCTAACTATCTGTCAGTTGGCCAAATCTACTTGCTCGCCAATCCGCTTTTACGTGAACCCTTGCTCCTGGAACACATCAAGCCCCGGCTTCTAGGACATTGGGGTACAACTCCTGGACAAAACTTCATCTACGCTCACCTCAATCGCGAGATCAAGAAACGCGACCTTAACGTGATCTACGTCGCAGGTCCCGGACACGGCGGGCCGGCGCTTGTGGCCAACACTTACCTGGAGGGAACTTACAGCGAGTTCTATCCGCACATTCCTCAGAACGAAGACGGCATCCGGAAATTGTTCAAACAATTTTCTTTCCCTGGCGGAATTCCAAGCCATGTTGCGCCGGAAACTCCCGGCTCGATTCATGAAGGCGGCGAACTCGGGTATTCCATCGCACACGCCAATGGCGCGGCGTTTGATAACCCAGATTTGCTGGTCTGCTGCGTGGTCGGCGACGGCGAAGCAGAGACCGGACCGCTCGCGGCCAGTTGGCACTGCAACAAGTTTCTTAATCCCGCGCGCGACGGCGCCGTTTTGCCTATCCTGCATTTGAACGGCTATAAGATCGCGAACCCTACCGTGCTCGCCCGGCTGACGGACGAAAAGCTTACCCAGCTGTTTTCCGGGTATGGCTACAAACCGTATTTCGTGGAAGGCCACGATCCGCAAGCGATGCATCAGCTCATGGCGCAGACGATGGACACGGTGCTCGACGAGATTCACGCCATCCAGCAGGCCGCGCGAAGCGGAGGCCGCACCGCGCTTCCGACTTGGCCGATGATTATTCTGCGCACGCCCAAAGGTTGGACGGGACCCAAGATCGTCGATGGTAAACCAGTCGAAAATACTTGGAGAGCACATCAAGTTCCGATTGCGGACTTCACGAAAAAACCAGAGCACCTGACACAGCTCGAAGAGTGGATGAAAAGCTACAAGCCGGAAGAGCTCTTCGATGAAAGCGGCAAGCTTGTGGCAGAGCTTGCTGAGCTGGCGCCATCGGGCAACCGGCGCATGGGGGCCAATCCGCATGCCAACGGCGGACTCTTGCTGCGCGATCTTGCGATGCCGGATTTTCGCGATTATGCCGTCGAGGTGAGCAAACCAGGGACGGAAAACGCGGAAGCCACGCGCGTCCTCGGACATTTGTTGCGCGACGTCATGCGGCTCAATGCCTCCGCGCAAAACTTTCGAGTCTTCGGCCCCGACGAAACGGCCTCGAACCGGCTCGAAGCGCTGTACGAGGTGACCCCTAAAGAGTTCATGGAGCCTACGCTTGACACTGATGAATTTCTTTCGCCAAACGGCCGCGTGATGGAAGTGCTCAGCGAACACATGTGCCAGGGATGGCTCGAAGGATATCTTTTAACCGGGCGGCACGGGCTCTTCTCCTGCTACGAAGCGTTCATTCATATCGTGGATTCGATGTTCAACCAGCATGCGAAATGGCTGAAGGTCACGCGCGACATTCCGTGGCGCCGGCCCGTGGCGTCGCTGAACTATCTCTTGACATCGCACGTCTGGCGGCAAGACCACAATGGCTTTACGCATCAAGACCCGGGCTTCATCGACCATGTCGCGAACAAGAAGGCTGACATTGTGCGCGTGTATCTGCCGCCCGACGCGAATACTCTGCTTTCCGTGGCGGATCATTGTTTGCGCAGCCGGAACTACGTGAATGTGATCGTTGCAGGAAAACAGCCAGCCCTGCAGTACTTGGATATGAAATCCGCGATCGAGCACTGTAGCGCGGGGCTTGGGATTTGGGAATGGGCTTCGACGGACAAAGGTAGCGAACCCGATGTGGTGATGGCATGCGCGGGAGACATTCCGACGCTTGAGACGCTGGCCGCCGCCGACCTGCTGCGGCAGAATTTTCCGGACATCAAGATCCGCGTCGTCAACGTGGTTGACCTGATGACATTGCAGACTTCTTCTGAGCACCCGCATGGGCTTGCGGACAAGGAATTCGATTCCATCTTCACGGAAGATAAGCCGGTGATCTTCGCCTTCCATGGTTATCCAACCTTGATTCACCGGCTCACCTACAAACGGAAGAACCACGAAAATTTCCATGTCCACGGCTATCGCGAAGAAGGAACTACAACGACTCCGTTCGATATGACCGTTTTGAACGAACTTGATCGATTTCATCTTGCCGGAGACGTCGTGGACCGCGTTGAACGGCTGCGCCCTCTGAATGCGCATTTCAAACAAATGGTGCGAAACAAGCTGGTGGACCACAAGGAGTACATCTGCGAGCGCGGCGATGACCTGCCGGAAATCCGCGATTGGAAATGGCCGTACTGAATGAAGATTTTGGTTCTTAACTCCGGATCGAGCAGCCAGAAATCGTGTCTCTACGAACTGGGCGCCACGCTGCCGGATTCTCCGCCGGCTCCGCTGTGGGAAGCCAAAATCGAGTGGCGCGATGATGGCGCAACTCTCGAGGTGCGTACAAGCTCCGGAAAAACCTCTGAGCAACGGTTGGATAAATCCAAGAGAGCTGAAGCCATTGCCCAACTGCTGAAGGCGTTGGTTTCCGGCGAAACTCGGGTGCTCGCACGACTTTCGGAAGTTGATGTTGTCGGTCACCGCGTTGTGAACGGAGGCCGCGAGTTCACGAGTCCCACACTGATCACGCCCGGGGTCAAAGCGGCGATCGAAAAAATGGCTGCGTTTGCGCCGCTGCACAATCGCGCGGAACTGGACGGAATCGCGCAGATCGAAAAGTTGTGCGGGTCCGTTCGGCAGGTCGCCGTGTTTGATACTGGCTTCCATGCAACTTTGCCGGATGCGGCGGCCGTGTATCCCGGGCCGTATGACTGGGTTCAGCGCGGCATCCGCAAATTCGGTTTTCACGGAATCAACCACCAATACTGCGCGCGACGAGCCGCGCAATTGCTCAGACGGAATCTCGCCGACTTGAACCTTGTGACCTGCCACCTCGGCAATGGATGCTCGCTGGCGGCGATTCGCGGCGGGGTGAGCATCGACACGACTATGGGATTCACTCCGCTGGACGGACTGATGATGGGGACTCGCTCCGGTTCGGTCGATCCAGGGATTCTCACGTACCTGTTGAGGCAAGATCGGCTCGACGGCAAAACCATGGACGACATGTTGAATGCAAGATCCGGATTGCTGGGCATTTCCGGGGTTTCCAGCGACATGCGCGAGGTTGAGGCGGCCATGAAACAAGGAAACGCGCGCGCGAAGCTGGCGTTCGACATTTTCGCGCATCGGCTGCAGTCGGGCATCGGGTCCATGATCGCAGCCCTGAACGGGATCGATGCTTTGGTGTTTACGGCGGGGATCGGTGAGAATTCGGCGGAAGTCCGGGCCGCGGCATGCGCCAACTTTGGTTTTCTCGCACTTGCGCTCGACCCCGCAAAGAATTGGTCGTCGCCGATGGAATGTGACATCTCGACGGCCGGCTCGACGGTGCGCGTGCTGGTTTTGGCCGCGCAGGAAGATTGGGCGATTGCGCGCGAGTGTTGGAAGTTGAATAGGCATCCCTGCTCCCCCTCCCCTGTTTTTTCCTAAGTGCGGATTCTACGAGAGTTAGGGGCGAGAAGAGAGAAAAGATAACGCAGAGGCGCAGAGGACGCTGAGGCGACGCAGAGAAGAGCGGATGCCGGGTTTCCCGACGGGAAGCGTGGGAAATCCTGCGAGTTTGTGGAAAGCTCGGCACTAAAGGCCCAAGGGAGAGACGGAACACGGAGAGGGGCCCGCCTTGGACGCCTGCAAGGAAGCATCAGCTGGCGGCATGAGCGAAACATAGGGAATGGTAGCATGATGTTGGCGAATTGTAGACTATTCTTGATGAGTTACTGCATTGTCATTCGAACGGCGGCGCGGATTCGAATGGGACTGGCGGAAGTTGCAGGAATGGAAGGACTTGGCAGGGTAGTGATGGGTCTGACACGGCTGTGGAAATGTGTGGAAAAGTCAAAACACCACCCTGTGATGAACCAAACTTCAAAGGAATGCGGCACCCAAGAACCCCGCTCTGCCTTAGGGCTGCTCCAACCGCCCGTTTTCGAGGTCAAAAGGAAATCTGGTTGAATCCTCGAAACCCCGGGAGTAGAGTTGCGTCATTCCTGGTCGGGCCCCATTCCAAATGAATCGATCGGAGGGATCATGCGTCATTTGCCTCGAGTCCTTTTGCTTCCTCTCTTTGCGCTCGCCGCCAGCCTCATCTATTTCACGTCTTCCGCGCAGGAGAAAACTTCCAAACCCGATTTTGATATGACCGCCAGCTACATCGAAGCGTGCAGTTGCGACATGTTCTGTCCCTGCTACTTCAATACGCATTCCACAGATCACATGGATGAGCATCATATGGACGCACACTTTTGCCGCGCCAACCTCGTTCTGAAGGTGGACAAGGGCTATTACAAAGAGACCAAGCTGGATGGCGCCAAGGTCTGGATCGCAACCGACCTAGGGAGTGATTGGAGCACTGGCAAGGACTCCTGGCTGGTGGTGAACTTCGATCCCAGCGTCAGCAAGGAACAACAAGCCGCAATGGCGGACATCCTCGGGCAGCTTTATCCAATTCCCTGGCAGAAAAAGGGAGTGGAGACTGGCGCATTCTCATGGAACGTCGACACGAAGACTGGCGTAGCTCACGCGAAGATGAACAGCGGCCAGGGTGAAGTTCTTCTAGAGCGCGTCGAAGGCAATAGTCCCAGTCACGAAGTTGTCATGCACAACTTGAAGTACTGGGGCGCACAGTCCAACGATGGCTTCCGTATGTGGAAGAGCAAGCATGAAGCCTTTGAAGGAGATGGCCACAAGTTCGCCTACGAAGGGACGAATGGTTTCCTAATCACCATCCACTTTTCTGGCGCCGCAAAATCCGCCGCTGCGGATTAATCCTCAACTCGAGCGTCAAAGGCCCCACACGTAACACACACCGACGTGTGGGGCACCCTGATCCGTTTTTCCGTTGAACGACCGGGCCACCCGCTTAGCTCCCAACGTGTGTCCTCTGTATTGCCCGTTCATGGCCAGTTCTGCGCGCCATGAGGATGCGGAGGATTTCCACGGAGTCGCCTCGGGTGCGGTAGATGGCTAGATATGGGAGGCCGGCGAAGATAAGCTCGCGAGGCCGGACTTGCGTCCCTCTCGTCCCCGCTCGGGGAAATCCACTAGTGCGTTGACGCGTTCATAAAATGGATAAGGCTATGCGGCGAGCCGTGGCTTTGCTGTCGTGCTCCTCGATGTAATCGCAAATATGTGTGAAATCGCTGACGGCCGGATCCGTCCAGCGGACGTGCATCAGCCGGGATACCGCCGGTCGATCAGTTTCTTGACCTCTTCGTGATCGACGAAGGGAGCGCTGGGCTCAGCCGCATTGGTGCGAAACTCGACACGCTTCGTCCTCGGCACGCGACGTGTCCTGAACCGCCCGCCCGGAACAACTCCTGCGGTCGGTGCATTGTGATTCGAAAATGAGCTTTGAGTTTCTGATGAGGTGGGAAAGGATATACGGAGCATGGAACCGGACCCAGTACTGTTTCGCGATCTGACATATATATTCCTGGCTGCGGTTGTCGGGGGGCTGGTGGCATGGCGGCTCCGTCTGCCGCTGATCCTGGGGTTCGTGCTGGGCGGGATTGCGATCAGCCCGTTCACGCCCGGCCCGCATGTTTCGGACTTGCATACCTTCGAGGTGTTTGCGGAAGTCGGCGTCGTGCTGCTGATGTTTTCGATCGGAGTCGAATTCTCGATCCCTGATTTGATACGCGTGAAATGGGTGGCCCTCGTCGGGGCACCCATTGGGATCCTGGTGATGCTGGGAGTTGCGATGGGGGTGGGAAAGCTGGCGGGATGGAGTCTTACGGAGGGACTCGTCATCGGCGCGGCGATCTCTGTTGCGAGCACCATGGTGCTGGCGCGGCTGCTGAGGGATAGCGGAAACATGACGGAAACGCACGGCCGCGTGATGATCGGCATCACTCTCGTTGAGGATCTGGCCGTCATCTGCATGACGCTGGTCCTACCTGCGTTCGGCGGCTCCGGGAAAGATCTCTTCTTGAACGCGGCTTGGACGCTTTGTAAGGCTTTGCTGCTGCTGGTTCCGCTGGGATTCCTTGCGATCAAGGTGATTCCGCCCGTTTTCCGGCGAGTGAAAGCAACCTGCAATCAGGAACTTTTCCTTTTGATCGCCATCGCGGTTTGCCTGGGGACGGCGGCGCTCGCGCAAGCGGTTGGATTTTCGGTTGCGCTGGGCGCTTTCCTTGCGGGGCTATCCATAAGCGGTTTCGAGGACCTGCACGGCGCGCACACCCAGCTTGTGCCTCTGCGCGATACATTCGTGGCGCTCTTCTTCGTTACACTCGGGACGCTGATAGATCCCCATGTGCTCGCCAAGAGCCTGCCGCTCTTGGGCTTGATGCTTCTCCTGATCGTGGCCGGCAAGTTTCTCGTTTGGACGGCGGTGGTGTGGATCTTCCGCTATTCCTTCTGGACGGCGATT
>CAVPLA010000006.1:0-12637 GCA_963705855.1 uncultured Acidobacteriota bacterium | reverse complement strand
GTCTCCGTTGTGCTCAATGAATCTGCGCCGCTGCTCGGTGCCGCCTACGAAGCACTTGCTTCGCTCCCTCCACGGTAGGTTTTCTTTCGCTATCGTTTCGAGAAAGAATTCACCTAATCAGATCCTGTTGGGGGTCTTGTTTACCCTGTAGGGGCCCCTCCCGGTTTCTCTTGTGCTGAGCTCTAAACCGTCCTACCGAAATTCGCGTTTCCAATCTCTCCTTTCTCTCAATAGGAAACTCCGATTCGCGCTCTGCTTCTGCGCCTCAAAAATGCTTGCTAATCTGCAACCATGCGTCTGTTTGGTCATGATTTCCCTGAGATGAAGCCCGTCTTTCGCCCTTTTGGCGTCGCGTGGCTGGTGTTCTACTGCCTTTTCCTTGTCTACGCAGCTGCGCACACCACCGGTTTCCTTATCATCGATTACGTAAATCTCAGGATTCATGAAGGTGGACATTCTTCAGTTGGTTCGGCGATACCATCAGAATACTCGGAGGCACGCTTGGCGAACTGATCGTGCCGCGCCTCTGCTTCGCGTATTTCTGGTGGAAGCGCGAAACGACCGACGTCGCCTTCTGCAGTTTCTGGTTCTTCGAGAATTTCCTCTACATTGGCACGTACATGTTCGACGCCCGCGTTTCCGCCATGCCTCTGGTGGGCTCGGACGAGAACGACTGGACGATTCTCTTCACGCAATGGGGCATCCTGATTCACGATCAACAAATTGGCCACACCATGCGCGTGCTCGGCTGGCTCGGCATGCTCGCCACCATAGCCTGGCTCGCGTGGCGCATTTGGCAAAGCGCCAAATCAAAGGACGAATCGCGCTTCGCCTGTATTTTGCAAAAAGCTTTCAACTCTCCACGCTGCAGTTTCTTGGTAAACTAACAAGAAGCGAGATTTCTTCTCATTGTGAATGCTAAGGAGCAAGTCATGAGCAGTGCAGTAACTTCCCAAGTCACCGAGCTGCAGAACTACATTAATGGCTATTGGCGCCGTCCCTCATCCGCCGAATTCTTCGACGTCACCAATCCCGCCACCACCGAGTTGCTCGCACGCACGCCAATGTCTTCACCAGCCGATGTCGACGCCGCCGTCCAGGCCGCCGCTGACGCTTTTCCCGCCTGGCGCCGCACCCCTCCCGGAGAGCGTGTGCAGTATCTCTTCAAGCTCAAAAATCTTCTCGAAGAGCATATCGACGAACTCTCCCGCCTCATCACTCTCGAAAATGGCAAGACCTTTGGCGAAGCGAAAGCCGAATTACGCCGTGGCATCGAAAATGTCGAAGTCGCCTGCGGCATCCCCATGATGATGCAGGGCTACAACCTTGAAGATGTCACCCCCGGCGTCGACGAAATGCAAATCCGACAGCCGCTAGGAGTCGTCGCTGCCATCGTTCCCTTTAATTTTCCCGCGATGATCTCTTACTGGTTCCTTCCTTATGCTATCGCTTGCGGCAACACATTTGTCCTGAAGCCCTCCGAACGCGTCCCTCTAAGCATGATCCGCGCCTTCGAACTCCTCGAAAAAACCGGCCTCCCCAAAGGTGTCGTGAATCTTGTCAACGGCGGCAAAGACGTCGTCAACGCGCTCTGTGATCATCCGCAAGTCCGCGCGATTAGTTTTGTCGGTTCCACCCCAGTCGCCAAGCACGTCTACGCGCGCTCCGCCGCCAGCGGCAAACGCATGCAATGCCAGGGCGGCGCCAAAAATCACGTCATCGTCCTCCCCGACGCCGACATGGAACTGGCCACGCAAATCATCAGCGATAGCGCGTTCGGCTGCGCCGGCCAACGCTGTCTCGCCGTTTCGGTAGCGGTCACCATCGGCGACGCACAAAAATCGTTCCGCGATTCCATCGCCCACTCCGCCTCGACTCTCAAAGTGGGCAACGGTCTCGAAGCTGGCGTCCAGATGGGACCGGTCATTTCAGGCGATAGCAAAAAGCGCATTGAGTCTCTAATTTCCGCCGGCGAAGCCGAAGGTGCCAAAGCCATCCTCGACGGCCGCAACACCAAAATCCCGAATCACGAATTCGGCAGCTTCCTCACCCCCACAGTTCTCGATGGCCTTCCATCGACAAGCCAGCTCGCCAATACAGAGATTTTCGGCCCCGTCCTAAGCCTCGTCCACGCCGATTCCATGGACGAAGCCATGGACTTCCTCCGTCGCAGTCCCTACGGCAATCAAGCCTCTCTCTTCACCACCAATGGCGCCGCCGCCCGCCGCTTCCGCTACGAAGCCCCCGCCGGAAATATCGGTATCAACATCGGCGTCGCCGCGCCCATGGCCTATTTCCCCTTCAGCGGTTGGAAAGAAAGTTTCTTCGGCATCCTCCACGGCCAAGGCCGCGACGCCGTCGAGTTCTACACCGAATCCAAAATCGTTGTCGAACGCTGGTCCCGCCAGGAAACCCGCAAGTTTTGATGACAGGCGCTTCCTGGCGGCGCCATGAACGAAGCTAAGAAAATCTGTGACGAGATACAAAAGGCGTTGCCGAAAATCAGCCCTGGAACCTTGCGTTTTTGGGGCGTGTGGTTTGGCCGGCCCTCCGACAATGCCCATCGAATTGCAGCCTCTGAACATGATCGCAGTGTTCTGCGGCTTCGTTTTAACGAAGATGAGCAGTTAACGGTGTGGTCTCCGGCTGGTTTGACGTTGGATAGTTCTGTGTTTCAAATCGATGATGCCGAACGGATTTTGTGGGAATGGTTTTCTTACGGGCGTCCGAAAACGCAGGAAAATCTCTACTTCTATGATTTCGTGAAGACTCCTGAAACCATAGTTGCAAGCTCAAATGTCAAGCGGTTCACGCCCAACATGAAAACGGATTCCACGCTGCCTGCAGCCGAAATCCTTTCGATACGTATCAACGTCAAGTCACCGTAAATGAAGTTGACTCTTGCTTCGTCATTCTTTTCAGGACTTTCTCAATGACTACTAAGCCTCTGCATCTCGACGTCCACAACCAGATCGAATCCGCGCGCACGCTTGCCTCGAAGTTTTACACCGACCCCACGATTCTCGACGCCGAAAAAGCCCGCATCTTCCGCCGCACCTGGCAACTCGTCGGGACGCTTAACACTCCTTGTGGAGAAGTGAATGACGCAAAACGCACCATCGCCGATCCCGAGACTTTCTTCACGGTCGACGTCATTGGCGAGCCGGTCGTCGTCGTGCGCGACAAACAAGGCACGCTCCGCGCCTTCAGCAACGTCTGCCGTCACCGCGCCGGCCCCATCGCCCAAGGCAGCGGCTGTAAGAATGTTCTCCGTTGCGGCTATCACGGCTGGACCTACACGCTCGACGGTCGCCTAATCGGCACGCCCGACGTCGAAGGCGTCGAGTTCTTCGACCGCAGTACCATGGGCATGGTGCCTCTGCGCCTGGAAACCTGGGAACAACTCATCTTCGTCAACTTCGATCAAAACGCCGAACCACTTTCCGCCTATCTCGGCAAGATTCCCAAACAAGCTCGCGGCTTCCAATTCGACGGCCTGCAATCCGTCGAGCGCCGAGATTACATCATCGATTGCAACTGGAAGGTCTACGTCGACAACTATCTCGAGGGCTACCACATTCCCATCGCCCACCCCGGTCTGATGCGCGAAATTGATTACGCAAACTATCGCACCGACACCTACCGTTATTATTCGCAGCAATTCGCCCCCATCCGCGTCATGAAGACGGAAGACGCCGCCGAACGCTTCTACCCGCCAGGCACTGGCCTGCAAGACGCTCTCTATTTCTGGATTTTTCCAAACCTCATGCTCAACGTCTATCCGGATAATCTGTCCACAAATCTGATCGTTCCCCTATCGCACGACAAAACCCTCACCATCTTCGAATGGTTTTTCCACGACGCGCATTCCGAAAAAGTTCGAGAACGCATCCAACGCGCCGTAGCTTTTAGTGACGAAGTCCAGCAGGAAGATATCGACCTTTGCAGAAATGTCCAGAGAGGACTAAATTCCTCGACCTACGACCGTGGCCGTTATTCCGTCAAACGTGAAAACGGTGTCCACCACTTCCACATGCTTCTAAGTGAATTTCTCTCCAAACCGTGAAAGGAAGGGAGGGGAACAGCAGGGAAAGATTGTGAAGTGCGCTGCGTTTTCCTAAATTCTTGAACTCAACACCCGTGCCTGCGCCAAACGTGCAGTTGAATCTCGGTTCACGAATTCCGGTTCGATAGCGATCTCCGGAACATATTCCTCGCGTCCCTCGATTTGACTCACCAGTGTTTGCGCGGCAATCTCGCCCATTCGTACCAGTGGCTGCCGCACCGTCGTCAACCCAGGATTCGCAAGAGCCGCTCCGGGGATATCATCAAACCCCACCACAGACACATCTTGCGGCACGCGCAATCCCGCCTCGCGCAGTGCCCAGATCGCTCCAATCGCTGAAATGTCGTTATACGCAAAGAGCGCCGTGAACGGCTCCTTCCTTGCAAGCAACTCCTTCGTCACGGGAAATCCCACTTCCGGCGTGGAAACCTTGCTCTCGATTCGTATCGTGAGTTCCGGCCGAATTCGAATGCTCAACTCCGCCGCCACCTCGCAAATCGCATTCCACCGCTCTTCGGAGTCCGAGCTGAAAATCTGTCCCTGCAAAAACGCAATCTCTTTGTGCCCCAGCTCCTTCAAATGTTCCAGTGCGAACCTCGCCGCGCGCCTATGGTCCAGCACGATATTCGTCACGCCCGCAATCTGCCGGTGCCCCGCGACAGCCACGGTCGGCAGCGATGGTTCTGCCAGAATCGACGTGTCCACGGTGATAAATCCCTCGACGCCTCGTTCCACCAGCATCTGCGAATACGTCTGCAGCAACTTCGGATCGTGCCGGTGCACCACCGTCAGGAAAAAATAGTTTTGCCCCGTCAGATACTTCTCGATCCCGCTGATCACCTGCGAGCCGTACGCGTCTCCAATCTCTTCCGCGATTACTCCGATCGTGAACGTCCGCCGCATCCGCAACGTCCGCGCAAAAAAATTCGGCCGGTAATTCAATTCCTGCGCCGCCGCGAGAATGCGTTGCTTGGTACGTTCGGGGATCGACCGCGCCGCCGGAGAATCATTCAGCGTCGCGGAAACGGTTCCGGCTGCGAGGCCCAGATGCCTCGCCACCGTTTTCAAAGTAACTTTATTGTTCTCTCTACGAGGACCGGCGTTCTTCTTCTGCGTCGGTGTCATGGACACGCCCTCGACTATTTCTCGCAGCGCTCGATTCGCGCTGCAGCACCTGCTGGACCGTGACCTGTCTCGGAACCAACAAATCGTGCCGCGAGTATAGCAGGGACAAGCCTCAATTCGCTCTGGCCGCGGCCTCTCCAGCAGACTCGCCTCAAAACGCACATTCGCTCGCGGAAAGAGTCTCTTGCGTTAGAATGACTCGAATGCTTGGTTACTTCTCTCGTCTCTCCGCTCTACCTTTCCTTTCCGTATTTGTCGTCCTAAGTTCCGTGTCTCCGCGCCCATTGCGCGCTCAAAGCACCGCCGTCCCCCTGCCGCCTTCTGCGAAATTGCCGCCGCCCAAGGTAAATCGTCCCGGTTTCGCCCCGATCCCGAAATTCAAAGACATCGCCCAATCCGTTGGCCTAACCGTCTCTCACATTTCCACCAGCGAAAAACGCTACATCATCGAATCCATAAGCGGTGGCGCAGGCCTCTTCGATTGCGACGATGACGGCCGCCTCGACATCGTCACCGTCAACGGCTCCACAGTCGACCGCTACTTAAACGGCGGCGACCTGATGGTCACGCTCTATCATCAGGAACCCGACGGCACCTTCAAAGACATCACGAAAGCCGCTGGGCTCACGCGCGCAGGGTGGGGCATGGGCGTAGCCGTCGCCGACTACGACAACGACGGCAAGCTCGACCTCTTTGTCACCGGCTACGGCGGCAACGTCCTCTATCACAATCTCGGCGGCTGTAAATTCGAGGACGTCACGGAAAAAGCCGGCGTTCGCGGAGGTGGCTTCAGCACCGGCGCAGCCTGGGGCGACTACGATCGCGACGGCAATGTCGATCTCTTCGTCTCCCGCTATGTCCACGTCGATATGGCCCACATGCCCGCCCCGGGCAGCAACAAATTCTGCCTATATAAAGGACTCCAAGTGCAGTGCGGCCCCTGGGGCCTCGAAGGCGAGAGCGATCTTCTCTACCACAATCGCGGCGACGGCACTTTCGAAGAAGTCTCCGTGAAAGCGGGAGTCCACAACCAAATCGGCTACTACGGCCTCGGCGCCATGTGGTCCGATTACGACAACGACGGCTGGCCCGATCTTGTCGTCGCCAACGATTCCGTCCCCAACTATCTCTATCACAACTATCGCAACGGCACTTTTTCCGAAGTCGGCATGCTCTCCGGAATTTCCCTCAGCGGTGACGGCACGCAGCTCGGCAACATGGGCGTCGATTTCGCCGATTACGACCACTCCGGGCGCTTCAGTCTTTTCATCACCACGTTTCAGGAGCAGCCCAAAGCTCTCTGGCGCAACACCGGCGCCAACGGCTTCGAAGACGTAAGCTGGCCCTCCGGTGTTGGACGCCCGAGCTATCAGGACGTTTGCTGGGGTACCAGCTTTTTCGACATGGCCAACACCGGCTGGCTCGATCTCTTGATCGCATGCGGCCACGTCTACCCTCAAATCGATTCCCTCGATAACAGCCCGCACTACCGGCAGCCCGTTTTTCTGGAGCGCAACAACCGCGACGGCACCTTCGACGAAGTCGCCAAAGAAGCCGGCCTCGCTGACCTTCCGCTAAAATCCCGCCGCGGCGCTGCCTTCGGCGACATCTTCAACACCGGCAACATCGACGTCGTCCTCGTCAACGTCGGCGAGCCTCCCACCCTCCTCCTCAACCAGAACAACGACGGCAATCACCGCGTCCTCTTCAAACTAATCGGCACAAAAAGCAATCGCGCCGCCATCGGCGCCCGCGTAACCATCCACGCTGCCGGCGTCCGCCAAATCGCCGAAGTTCGCGGTGGTAACAGCTACCTCTCCCAAAACGATCTCCGTCTCCACTTCGGCCTCGGCAAATCCACAAAAATCGACTCAGTCGAAATCCGCTGGCCCAGCGGCAAAATCGAAACGCTGGAGAATCTCCCCGCCGATACCATCTACACAATCGTCGAATCCTCCGGCATCCGCGATACAAAATCCCTCCCCCCACAGGCATCATCCTCATTCCGGATTCCTTTTCAATGAGTTCCCGATGTGCTATATGTGCCACTGCACATTCCCCGTAAGGAACTACTTGTTAGTGAGTTCCGGATACGCTGGAGACATTCGTCGAGAGAAAATTGCCCAACGGGAATGACGAGTCTAGAATTCTAAAAGAGTTTGTCAAGGTAGAACGGTAAGAAGGCGGGTGGGCGAGGTTGTTGACTTGGGTGCCGCACCCTTTGGGTTTTGGATTTGCAAAGGGTACGGGTTTTGACTTTGTTCTATTCTCGGCTGGTGGAACAAGCAACCGCTGAGACTGGGCAGTCTGTGCCCTTGAGCGATACCTTAAGAAGCGTAGTCGGGACCACCGCGCGACCCGCCCTCTCTCCACAGTTTTTCCCAATTCCAGATCCCGTACATGACCTTGTTCGGCAACGGGAATCCGAGCTGATGCGCGAGCATAAGCACCTGTCCGCGATGGTGGGCTTCATGAGAAAGCATGTAGCACAGCATCTCCGGGCCAACCGGCCAAGGCCGAGCCCAGCCGTCTCTGCGAAACTTCTCGACGCGGCCCTCGCCACCGCCGAGCGCTTCAGCGAGCATCTCCGCGCAGCGAGCGGCGCTCTCGGCCAATCCTGCACGGGCCTGCCGCGGCGTACAGTGCGCCCGGGCAAGCTGTCGTGGAACCTTCAGGTGCGAAGCTGTAAGTCTGACCCACTTCGTGCGGACGTTGTGCATGTGCGTGAAGATCGCCGCAATGGTGCGGACCTTGCCGGGCGGTTTGGCTCTCCAGGCGGCAGGGTTAAGGTGTTCAATAAGAATCTGGTTCATGCGCTCATTAGCGGCGAAGATCTGCACTGCGGCTCGGCTCAGCTGTGTGTGAACCTGTCGCGTGTGAGCTTGTTGCGTGTGAAACTTCTGTTGACGCGTGGTCACGGCTCCCTACTCCTTGACCTATAATACTTCCGGCCCGTCGACCACGTGCCTCAAGTGTCGGTTTTACACATGGGCCGCTCATCGCGGAAATGAAATTCCTCCTTCTCAAACCAGCTCGATCATGACCTGCGGCCCAACCATCGCCGCCTCAGAAACCAACAGCGAGGCAGAGGAATACGTCAAGCAACTTGTGGAACACTACCTGGACCATGATGGGTGGTTCCGCCAGCAGGTGAAGAAGGGTTTGGACCAACTCGACCGCAGCGAATTTTTGACTCACGAGGAAGTTGGGACCGCATCGACAAAATGTTTCACTCGTAAATACACACTGGCTGGCCAGCTTCCTCCATCAATTTGAGTTTGGCTTGATCTTCGCACTAGCCGTGAGCCGCTCCAACCACCGTTGCGCTGTAGTTGCCTCGCGCCGATCAGGGTGATCCTTCAGAAATTCGCGCAGCACCTGCGCGGCATCCTCATAGCGCCCCACGGCAGTCAGCGATTGCGCTACTAGCAGTCCGATCTCCGGTGCCTTCCCCTTCGATCCGGTCAGTGCCTCCTGCGACATTTTCAACGCCACGTCATATTTTTCGCGCTGGTAGTACGCTTTCGCCAAAGTCCAACGCGTCTCCCACGTGCCCGTTGCATCCAACTCCAGCGACTTCTCGAGCGGCGCGATCGCAGCGTCATATTTCCCCTGATCGCACAGCGCCATCCCCAGCGCCGCAAAAGCCCGCGCATGATTCGGATCGATTTGCGTGGCCTTTTCCAGCGCGTTTTGCGCCTGCGCCCAGTTGCGTTGTTTCAGGTACAGCACCCCTTGCACATACAACACGTCCGGATGTCCGGGCGCCAGCCGCATCGCTTCGCCCACATACTTCTCTGCGTCACCGGGTTTGTCCGCGCTAAGCGCTTGCAATCCCTTTTCGAGCGCTTGTTTCGCTTTCGGTGCGAGCACCGGCTTCCCCGGAACTCCCGCGGCGCTTCCGGCATCTGAAATTCGCCGCAGGTAAATATCCACCTGCGTTCTCCCCGTTACTTGAACCGATACTTGCTTCTGCGCGCTTTCGTATCCGGCTGCTTCCACAATCACGGTAAACTCACCCAAATTGTTCACCACCAGCACGGCGCTCCCCCGCGACGTCTCCCCCTGCCTGCTCAGGGTTGTTCCGTCCCGGTAGAGTTTCACCATCGCGGCCGTCGAGATCGGCTCTCCGGAACTATCGCGCACAGTCACCGTGATTTCCGATCCCTTCCCGTGGAACTCATTTACTTCGCTACCGTTGTCTTGGCACCAAGCAGGCAGGGAAAACAAGGCGAAAGACACTATCAGCAGAAGAAATCGCGCAAGGCGCAGATGCGCTCGTTGGATGCGCAGGCGCGCGCATCCCCAGGCTCGCACCCGAGTCCGCATCCGCACCAATTTCTGGGCCCCTTCGTAAGAACAACGCATGAAGGCCCCCGACCAATTGGCGCGAGCCTAGCCCCCGCCACCAACCGCGTCAAGCAAAAGATTTTGTCTCCCCCTTGCTCTCGCGGGCCAGTAGCAGAGAGGGGCTGTTCGCTCGTTCGCGCGCTTGTCTTTGATGTCTATGCGAGTGCCTCGTATAAGAAATTCTGGAAGTACTTATTCCTACCAAATGCAGGCGAAGGCGGACCGAGAGACCACTCTAGCCATCCGATAAAGATCAACTTGCGGGACTATTTCTGAGGAGATTTTTCCAGGACTCGCAGGGGGATCTCCACCGAACCAATGCGGTCCGTCGAAAGATCGTGGACGTCGATGCGAAGATAGACCTCGCCGGCGGGTACATCGAGCTCCTGATGCAGCGGCAGTCCGGTCTGCATGATCTGGTTGTACTGCGCCAATTGCAAATTCAATTTAAAAGCGCGGTTTGCAAAATTGAGGATTTTGCCATCGCGATCGTACGCGATGGCGGCAAATTCGACGGAGCAATGAAACAGGCCGTCGCTTCCCACAATCACGGAGACCTGGTGTAGGTCGGTCGCGTAATCAATCCAGTAGCGCTTTACGGTACCGTGTAGCTTTTCGGCCATCAAGCCTGCCGGACCCGCCTGAGATTCCAGTCCTTTTAGTGCGTCATCGTCCGAGGGTAAAACACGTACCTTGAACAGAATCTGCGAGGACGGCGGGGCGCCTCGTTGTATCGCGGCGGCGGTGGGACTCAGCGGAGCATTCGAACTATGCGCGCTGGGCGCATCGGCAAAGTAACCTTGGCGATAGGCAAGCTGGTGGTTCTGTTCAGCGAGTTTGACTTGAATCCTTCGAAATTTACCGTCAAATTTTGCATCGTCCGGAATGTACGCCAGCGTGTAGTAGTTCTCGCCGTTCTCGATCGCGCTGGCCAGGGCATCTTTGATGCCGTTCGTGTCGAAGAACGCTTTTCCCCCGGTATCCTGGGCGAGTTCTTGCATCGTGGCGTGCTCGGCGGCAGTTGTCTGAAAGAACTTAGAGCCGTCGCCGGCGAATGCGTTCGGATTGCTGGCGTTACCGTTGGCCGGATTTCTGGCGTGCGCGCCTCCCCCGGCGCGAGTGCCCGGATTTGGCGGGCCTGTTGTGCTGGACGTGGCGTGCGAGACTCCCGAATAATTTGCCCCCTGGTTGGCCGCGCTAAACATCGACGCGGTAAACAATCCGCGGGCATCCACGGGATAAACCGCCACGCGGCTTATGGTTAGCAAATCACTCGTCGCTTTAAGCTGATCGTCATAGTTCCGTACTGCCGAGAACTCATTGCTTAGCGAAACATCCGGATCCAGGCTGAGGGGAAAGGAGCCAGAGAACCAGATCAGATTTTTGCGCCCCGGGATTCCACCCAAATAGGCTGCCAATTGCTTCAAGGCATCCAGAGTGAACTGTACCCTCAGGTCGAGCTGGAAGGAGGCTTCATCGGCTTGGAATTGTTGAAGACTGGCTGTCGCTTGCGCGGACGCGCCGACGTCCTGCATTCCGGTAGAAAGATTTGTGAGTGTTGCATCGTCCGGATCTGAAAGCAGAGGTGAGACGCCCGGGGCGTTTCGCTTATCGCTTAAGGCTGCGAGCAAGGGTGTTCGATCGGAGGCAAAACCTTCCACGATGCGCAGCTTTGAGGCCAGCGTGAAAATGGCGATGCGCGTGCCCGCAGGAATATTTTTTAGGTACTCCATCATTTGCCTGCGGACGTAGATTTGGTCCTTCATTGGTGTATTCAGGGCGTCGAGCAGAAGAACGTTGGCCGCGGTGGTCACGGCAGTATCGGGAAAGTTGCTGTAGGTGTGTGGAGGCAATGCTGGAAGGTGCTGAACTTGTGAGGTGTCCGCGGAATTGTGCTGCTCGAAAACCTTGATGGATTGTTCGCGGCCATCCTCGAAGATGTGGAATGCTTGCCGCTCAAGACCTTTTACGGGCTTGCCGTCGTCGCTCACAACAACATCGACAACAACCAGATTTGAAGCGGTGCGAATGGCTGGGCCGCTGGATTGTGGAGGCGCTTCTGTAGATTGCGGGGACGGGGCTTTGCCAAGCTGTGGTGCCGGCACGTTTTCCTGCCCAGACATGGCGATGGCAAATACCAGACATTGCGCGAGTGCCATCCTTGAGAAGTAGCGAGAGAATCTCACGCCGAGAACACCTCCCATGGAGGATGGAGGGAAAAATCGATCAAAAGGTTGCGTCAGAAATACGCAAGATTTACTTGCGATTGTGTGCCGCGAAAAAACAGGATCGTTTATTGGCCCAATAGAAAGACAGGCATTTGTACCTCGTTTTCTTGATGCGACGAACCTTCAGCGCAGAGTTGCTTGCGCGAACGACAGATTTTGACTTGGGCAAGGACTGAATCGCCAGTCCTTGTCTCAGAAGATCCAGCCGCTTTAGAAGGTCAGATGCAAAGCCATCTGAATCAAGCGCGGGCTGCCGAGTGTGCTCTGGATGAAGCCGGCTCCGAAGGGAGCCGTGCCGTTTCCAATTGGGGTCGTCGAAGGTGGCACGGCTGGAATCGTGCCCTGCCACTGGCATCCGTTCACCGGACTAGTTTGGAGATTGGGACCGAAGCAGGGATTCAAGCTGATGTTGTTGTTCGGCGCGTCGAAACTGGGATGATTGAAGAGGTTGAAGAACTGAGCGTCGTAACGCAGGGTGAAGCGTTCGTTGATCTTGAAAAGTTTGAAGACGCTGAAGTCAAAACGCGTTTGGAAAGGACCGCGGAACAAATTGCGCCCTGTGTCGGAAAAGCCCGTTTCCGAGAAATCGCAGGCAGTACCACCGTGAGTAGTGACACCACAAGGTGGCACACCGTTGGTACCGGGTGCATTGACGTTGATGCCGAATGCGCCGCCGTTGAGGACGGGGTTGCCGGCATTCACGCCGGTTGTGCCCTGAAGCAGAGTGTTTTTGGGAGACCCGATGAGCAAGGGATTGGTGATGAAGTCGTCGCCCGCACCGAAGTACTGGCTGGCCACCGTCCCAGAAAAGTCATACACGCTGTAGGGCAGGCCGCTTTCTGCGATAGTGACTCCAGTGACCCCCCAA
>CAVPLA010000005.1:0-17720 GCA_963705855.1 uncultured Acidobacteriota bacterium | reverse complement strand
GACCGGCACCACGTCCGTGAGCGGGCGCGGTGAAATGACCACACCCGCCGCGTGCGTCGAAGCATGCCGCGCCAGGCCTTCCAAGCGTAGGGCCACGTCCATCAAATCCTTCAGCTTTTCGTCGCTATTAATGGCGGACTTTAGCTGCGGCGCCTCGGAGAGAGCGGTTTCCAAATCGATGCCGAGAGTCGTGGGTATCAGCTTCGCCAGTCGATCGACTTCCGCGTAAGGAATCTCCATCGCCCGGCCGACGTCCTTGACCGCTGCCTTCGCAGCCATGGTGCCGAACGTAATGATTTGTGCAACGTTTTCGCGTCCGTACTTTTGCGTGACGTACTCGATCACTTCGCCGCGACGCCGCATGCAAAAGTCGATGTCGATATCGGGCAAGGAAACGCGCTCCGGATTCAGAAAGCGCTCGAAGAGCAAGTTGTATTGCAAGGGGTCCACATCGGTGATGCGCAGAGCGTAACTGACAAGGCTGCCCGCAGCGGACCCGCGTCCTGGCCCGACAGGTACCTGCTGTGCGCGCGCGTAATGGATGAAATCCCACACGATCAGGAAGTAGCCCTCGTAGCGCATTTTCTTGATCATTTCGATTTCAGACGTCAGCCGCCGTTCGTACTCGGCCAGCGGGTTGTGCAGTACGCCCTGTTTCAGCAGCCGCTCCAGATACGGCACGCGCGTCGCAAACCCTTCGCGGACCACTTTTTCAAAATAGCTCCCGGCCGTGTGGCCTTCTGGAACCTTAAACTCTGGAAACGGGTTGGGGATGCGCTCGATTTTGACGTTGCAGCGCGCCGCTATGTCCACCGTTCGGCTCAGCGCATCCGGCAGCTCGCCGAACACCTGGGCCATCTCTGCCGCGCTCTTAAAGTAAAACTGATCGGTAGCAAACTTCATACGATGAGTGTCGCTCATCGTCTTTCCCGTTTGGATACAGAGCAGAACTTCCTGCGCATGCGCATCGGTGTGATGAAGGTAATGGCAGTCGTTTGTGGCGACCAGGGGAATACCGGTTTCTTTCGACAGGCGGACCAGTTCGCGATTCACACCCTGTTCGATTTCTAGCCCCTGGTCCTGAATCTCCAGAAAAAAGTTGCCCTTACCGAAGACGTCTTGCAGCCGGTAAGCGTTCTCGCGGGCTTGGTCATACTTCTCATCGACGACCGCTTCCGTCACCGCGCCCCGTAAGCAGGCCGACAGCGCAATAAGGCCCTTGTTGTGCTTGGCTAACAGGTCATAGTCAATCCGCGGTCTGTAGTAGAAGCCCTCGAGGAAGCCTGAGGACACCAGCTTGATGAGGTTGTGATAGCCCTCGAGCGATTCGCAGAGCAGCACCAAGTGATTGCTCCCGCGCATGCCGGACTCGGCTTCGGCGCGATCTTGTCCGCTCGATCCGTTCGTTTTTTCGCCGCGGTCGTGGCGGCTGCCCTTCGCCACATAGACTTCGCACCCAATGATCGGCTTGACGTCACGCTTGCTGGCTTCGTTGAAAAAATTGGCGGCAGCGAAGAGATTACCGTGGTCCGTCACGGCCACCGCAGGCATTTTCTGCCGCGAAGCCTCATCGAGCAGCTCAGACGTCTCGCAAGCCCCGTCGAGCAGACTGAAATCCGTGTGAACGTGAAGATGAACGAACTGCGGCTGGCCCATGGATCTCGATTCTAGAACGCTCTTGCTCGAATTGCGAATCGCATTCTCGCGATTTGCACAGGCGCGGACTTCTGCGCCCGTTCCTTATTTTCGGCGGCCGCTTTTTTTGCTCGCCGCAGCGTGCTTCGCTTGCTCCCGAGCCGCTATGTGTTTTGCGGCCTGCTTCAGCATCACTGGATGGTTCTTATGGGATTGCCCGTGCCCGGCCTTCGCCGGCGCGCCCTTTTCTGGTACTGCCGCAGCACCGGAGGCCGCGGGCTGCTTTTCCGCGCTCTTCGCGGGTTTCTTTTCCTTTTCTTTCTTTTTCTGCTGCTCCTTGATCCCAGACAATTTGCGCAAGATCTTCACGCGCTCTTCCGGTGTCTTCCCCCGCCCTGTTAGCTGCATTGCGAAGACTTGTTCCACAATGGCATCGAACTTCGCCCCGCGTGCATAGCCCAAAGTTTCCAGCTCATTCGCCACCATGGGCAGCGCGGCTCGAATTGGCCGCCACTTGTTAAGATAAGCGCGAATTTTCGACAGCCCCGCCGAATTGTTCGATTCCGCCAGAAGGTACGCAATTCGCTCGACGGGTAGCCTTTCCAGAAACTTGTAAGCATCCACCGGCGCATTCAGCTTGCGTCCAATCAATTCCTTCTGGGCAGCAAGCACTTCCTTTTCGAAGTTCAATATGGCATCCGCTTCCGTTGATCGGAATCCAGCCTTCGAGAGAACGCTGCTCTGTTCCCGATCCTTGAGCCGCCCGAGAATTGCCAGCATCATCGGCGTCGCGAGCTTCGGACGAACCCCAGCCGTAAACAAATCCTCGCGAACTTTCATCAACCGTGCAATGGCTTCGTAGTTCGGATGCCGCTTTGCAAGAACTGGATGAATCGCTTCGAGCAAGTCGTGCTCTTCCCATTCCTTCAGGACCACGGTAGGGCGCTCCTCGCGAGCCACCGCCCGCAACTCCGCACCGGCGTCTTCCGGCGCAATGGTGTGATGCAAATCACGTTCGATGGCCAGGTCAAACCACTCCTGCGTGCGGGCTTCGATTTTGAAGCCCATGCGGGCGGCAAAGCGCAGAACACGGAGCAGGCGCACGGGCTGATTTGTGAAGCTGTGAATGGTAAGCGCGCGCACCTCCGCACGTTCGACGTCCGAAAGTCCATTAGTAGGATCCAGAAGCAATCCGCGCGAAGCCGGGTTGAGCGAGATAGCAATGGCATTCAACGAGAAATCACGCCGCCGCAAATCCTCCATGATCGTGGACCATCGGATCTCCGGGCGCGTCCCGGGCCGCACATAGTGGTCGTCGCGCGCCGCCGAGATACTGCCGTCGCAGTCTCCCGCAAATAGAATTTCCACCTGGCGAAGCTTTTCATCCTCGGAGAGGATTTTTGCGCCGCCTTTCTCTAGTTCGCGGGCGATCTTCGACGGGTTCCCTTCCACAGTGAAATCGAGATCGCGCAGCGAGGCGCCCGTCACGAGGTCGCGCACCGTTCCGCCGGTCAGGTACACGTTGAATCCCATGGCGGCAGAGAGCTCCTGCACGCGCATCATGACCGCTCGCTGCTCGGGAGACAGCCGGCTTTCCAGCAAAAACATGTAATCTGGCATCGCACTCCTTCACGTTCTGGATGCCCGCGCTGACGGCCGCGGAGGCAACCGCAATTTTGGCCCGAGACTGCCGCGCACTAAGCGCGCGGGTGATGCGCCTTGTAAATCTGCTTCAACCGCTCTTCCACCACATGTGTGTAAATTTGCGTGGTGGAAATGTCAGCGTGGCCCAGCATGAGCTGCACCGACCGCAGGTCCGCGCCGCGTTCCAGCAAGTGCGTCGCAAAGCTGTGGCGAAGCATGTGCGGCGTCAGCGCAACGCGTAAGCCCGCGCGTCTGCCATATGCCGAAAGAATCTTCCACACGCCTACCCTGCTGAGCGAATTGCCACGCCGGTTCACGAACAGCGCTTGACTAGAAACGCCTTTTCCCAAAAGCTTTGGCCGGGCTTCGCGAAGGTACTTTTCCACCATGCCGAGCGCCTTGCGTCCGGCTGGAACGATGCGCTCCTTGTCCCCTTTGCCTATGCAGCGAATGCAGCCGACTTTCGCGTCCAGATCGGTAACCCTCAGCCCAATTAGTTCAGAAACCCGCAGCCCGGTGGAATACAGCACTTCCAACATGGCGCGATCCCGCAAACCAAAAGAAGTCTTTGCATCCGGCTGCGCCAGCAAGCGCTCTACTTCTTCAAGCCTCAAGTAGCCTGGCAAGGTACGCCGGATCTTGGGCGACTCGAGATTCAGCGATGGATCGGTCGTGATGAGCTCCTGAATTTGCGCGAACCGGAAGAAATTCCGCAACGTGACCAGATGCCGCGCCACTGTTCGGCTCTCCAGTTTTTCCCGGTAGAGTCCCGCGAGAAAATCCACCAAGTCGTCGCGGCTCACGCCATTGAGGGTGAGCTTTCGTTCTTGAGCGAATACGCTGAACTTCGCCAAATCACGCTGATAGGCCGAGACGGTATTGAGGGAAAGTCCCTTCTCCACCTTAACGTGCGTCAAGAACAGCGATATGGCTGGCGTAATTTCCATTAAGGCTCCGCGTAACCGTTCCCGGCGCCCGCTCGCCGCCGCGTGGCGATGCCGTACACTTCTTGGATTTCAGAACAACGAAAAAGCCAGGCGAGCGCCAAATAAAGCGTCGTCGCTCCAACAATCAGCCCCGAAAAAACGAGAAGTTGCACGAGGAAGCGCGAGTGCATCGTAAACTCTGTGTAGCGATTTCCAAACCAGCAAGCCACCCCCATGATGCTCGCGCATAACGAGGTCTTTCCAAAGGATCGCAGGATCTCCATCGTCCCCATTTGCCCGTAGCGCAAACGAAAAATGACAAACAGTGCGAAGAAATCGAAGAAACAGGCTATGGCCGTGGCCAAGGCGGGGCCTCCGTTCTGCACACGCTTGAAGAAAAATTGCATAAACACAATATTCAGAACGACGTTGATGACCAACGAGATGGAAGCGACAATGACAGGCGTTTTTGTATCCGAGGTGGAGTAGAAGGCGGGCACGACCAACTTCACACTGGCCAGCGCCGGCAAGCCTATGGCGTAGTACAACAGCGCCCTGGCCGTCAATCTCGTCGAATTCGCGTCGAACTGCCCGTGCTGGAACAACACGCGAACAATAGGCTCGCGCAGGATCATGAGCCCTAACGCCGCCGGCACTGTTATGAACGCCACGATGCGCACGGCAAAAGCGAGTGTCTTCTTCAGCGATTCGTAGTCTTTGGCTGCCGCCTGATGCGACATCATCGGAAGGATCGCTGTCGCCACGGCGATTGCGTATCCCCCAAGAACTAGTTCCATGGTGCGGTCTGCAATGGTCAGCGCCGCCAAGCTTCCTATGGGCATAATAAGCGCCGTCGCAAACCGCGTATCAACGAAGAGATTGATCTGTCCTATGCCTATTCCGAAGAGCCTGGGAATCATTAGTCGAGCGACGTTTCTGATCCCCGGATGCGCGAAAGAAACCCCAAAACTAAACTTCATGCCCTTTTGTACGAGGAGCGGCACTTGGATGAGGAACTGCAGGACACCCCCTACCAGCACTCCCACAACGATCGCCGTTGCTGCGTTCTTAAAATGGCTGCGAACGGCCGCAAAGGTAAACAGTATGGTTGCCAGATTCAAGAAGACGGGAGTTGCCGCGGGTAGCCCAAAGACATGGAAACAGTTCAAAATACCCATCGCGAGCGCTGCCAATGCGATGAAGAACAGGTAGGGAAACACGATCCGGTTCAGCTCAACGGCTTGGCCGCCTTCAATGTTTTTCCCGGCAAACAAGTGCACGACCTGGGGAGAAAAGACCATTCCGAGGACGGTAATCACAGCCACGACAAGCGCCAGCGTCCAAAAAAGCTTGTTCGCAAAGTCCCAGACTTCTTCTTTGGACTTTTCGCGCATGTAGGTAGTGAAGACCGGGATGAACGAAGCGGTCATTGATCCCTCAGCGACCAGGCGGCGGAACAGGTTGGGAATGCGGTAAGCGAGATAGTAGGCGTCGGCGAGGGGAGTCGTTCCGAGGAGAAGAGCTATGCGCTGCTCACGTACGTAGCCGAGAATTCGACTTACGATAGTAACCAGGGAAATGATCGAGGCCGATTTGAGGATATGCTTTTTATCGGTCAACGGCCGGCGCTCCGGGACCTAACCCTAATGAAAACAATAGGTTGACAGGCAAAACGCACTTAACATAACATACATCTTGATTATTCGCAAATTTTGGCCATTCCGGCGTTTTACAAACTGATTTCTTTGAAAAACAGAGCCCCAGCCTCTACTCACAAGAAAGTCGTCCTTGTCCTTGTCGACAAGAAGCCCGTCCGTGGCTATCTAAACCCCTCTCGGCTCGGCCAAGCCGACCCCATCGACCTTCTGACACCGGACGGCGAACACCAGGAGATTCCTCTCGCCAGGGTGCGCTCGATTTATTTTGTGCGCGAGTTCTCCGATGAGTTTGAACCGGAACGCAAGGCCTTCCTGAGCCGGCCCAAGCTGGATGGACTCTGGGTACGCCTGCGGTACAGCGATGGGGAGACAATTGAAGGCGTAGTCCCGAATGATTTGCTCACCATACTAGATAACGGGATCCAAATCACCCCACCCGATCTGAATTCGACCACGGATCGCATTTTCATCCCGCGCACCGCCCTCACCGAATTGACTGTGCTCGGTGTCGTCGGTATCGCCCGCCGCAAACCCGCGGCCGCCGCTGCGGCTGCAAGCCAGCCTCGGCTTTTCAACGAATAATCCCGGCTTGGCTGTACTTCCCTCTTCTCGCTGTGCGAGACTCGCACCCAGCGGTAAGGAGCTGTTTCTATGTCCATGAGCCTCTCTGAGATTGCCCAAAAACTCGGCTGCCGTCTCGACGGTCTTGGCGAGACACCCATCCACGGCATCGCGGGGATCGAAAATGCCGAGCCGGGCCAAGTCACTTTTCTCGCCAACCGGCGCTACTTCCCTCTTCTCAAGACGACGCGAGCCTCGGCCGTGCTCCTCGAGGAAGGTATCAGCATCGAACGCGACTCCAACTTGCCCCGACTCGCCGCGTTGCGTACCGCAAATCCCTACCTCACCTTCGCCCACGCTATCGAACTCTTCTATCAAGCGCCTCGATACGCGCCCGGATTCCATCCTACGGCACTCATCGCGAAGTCCGCCAAAATCGGCGCAGGCGCGCATATCGGCCCTTACTGCGTGGTGGGAGAAGATGCGCACATCGGACGTAACGCAGTTCTGCACAGCTTCGTCACCATTTACCAAGGCGCGCGCATCGGCGACGACTTCTTTGCGCACTCGCACGCTGTGGTCCGCGAATTTTGCCGCATTGGAAATCGTGTCATCCTCCAAAACGGGGCGATCATCGGTGGCGACGGCCTTGGCTTTGCCAAGCAGAAAGACGGAACCTGGTACAAAATGCAACAGTCCGGCCCCGCCGTTCTCGAGGACGACGTCGAAGTGCAAGCCAACGCCTGCGTTGATCGCGCTACCGTTGGAGAAACCCGCATCGGCCACGGCACCAAGCTGGACGACCTCGTCATCGTCGGCCATGCCTCGCGTGTGGGTGCTAACACCATGCTCTGCGGCCAGGTAGGCCTTGCAGGCTCGACTAAGGTTGGCGATGGTTGCATCCTCGCCGGCCAGGTAGGCACCGCCGGTCATCTCACCATCGGAGGAGGCTCCGTCATCACCGCAAAAAGCGGCGTTCCCAATGACGTCCCGCCCCGCTCGATGTTCTCCGGCTATCCAGCCGTCGACAATCGCCAGTGGCTGAAGACTGTAGCAGCCCTTAATCGCTTGCCGGAACTCCAGAAGCGCGTTCGCGAATTAGAGGCCGAACTGGAACGCCTTGGTGGCCGTCCGCGCTCCTCTGGCTCTCGCTAGTTACTACGAGGCCCCCGGGAACCCGAGTGGACGCTGATCGGGTGGCAAACCGGCCGCCATCGCATCGTGCACCCGCTGATTCAGAGTATCCCGTTCTTCCCAACTGTATTTTGAAGCATCGATCGGATCGAGAAACTCAACCAAAATCTCTCCGGGGTGAATCACCATCGAGTGCTTGGCCATCACCCGCTGGGCCCCGGAACAAAGCACCGGCACAACTGGAACTCCCGCTTTTATGGCCAGCACAACGGCGCCCTTCTTGAACTCTTGCAGCCGCCCGTCGGGGCTGCGCGTCCCTTCCGGGTAGATCAGAAATGATTGCCCTGCCCGCATAGCGTCCGCCGCTTTTTCCACGCTGGAAATCGCAGATTCGCGATCTTTGCGATTGACTGGAATAAAGTGGGCCAGCGTAAACGCCTGTCCCACAATCGGCCATTTGAAGAGCGATTCTTTCAACAACACGGCGATGCGCCTGGGAATGGCCCCAACCACCGCCGGGGCATCCGCCGAACTCGTGTGATTCGCGACAAAAAGGCAAACTCTGTCGGGAATCTTCGCTTTTCCCTCCACACGGACCTGCACCCCGACCGCCCTCACAAAAAACATCACGCCCTTAAGCCCAGCCCAATAAAGCGGATCGATATGTTGCGATATCAGGGTGTAAAGCAGCAGCGGCGGCCCAAGTATCAGGATGTATAGCGAAAGGAAAACTGCGATGAAAAGCGTGCGCAGCATGCAATACGCAGAACTCTCTCGAATCCCGCCCCCCAGGTCAAGCGCTACCTAAAAACCACATGCCAATTCCGGAACCCTCCCTAATCTGAAATCCTCTGGCGACACAGAACCCAGAATAGAACGTTAGGAGATCAAGAATTCGCCCCCCATTCCGTATTGATTTCTGTCCGCCTTGAAAATATTTATTGACAGAGTTATATCGTCGGTGGTATTCTTCTTCTCGGATAATCAGACTCAGTTAACCTTTGCCGCCGCTTTTCCAGGCGGCTATTTTTTGCCCGCTCGAACCCGGCAAGGTATAAAGATCGCACTGGCAGGCGCTCGTAGGCCCACGCTCTGCTCTCCGCGAAAGGCCGATGGGCTCTCAGTAAGCCCAGTAGGGGCCTGCACCCCCTGGCGTATTCTGCCCCTCAATCGCTGTGTAGACGGTGCGGCCAAAAAAGAAAGGTAGTCCCCAGTCGAACATTCCTGGGTTTGGCCCGGCCAGCCCGTCGGCTACGCCGTCATTCAGATTGGCTGTCAGAGTATCGGCATTGCCCACGGTGAAATTGATCGTGCCGCTCGCTCCGTTGCCGAATGCTTGGTTGGTTGCGGAGAGACTGAGCGTCGTAGTTGGACAATACCAGAAGGTAGCGTCGTTACAGGTCGGGATGTTCAGTGCGTTTGAGTCGAAATAGAGGGCATTCGAGCCGGAGTCTAGGAAGCCATTGTCCTGATAGGTCACGTTATTGAAAACCGTGGTGAAATTTCCGCTCGATGGATCAATAGTATAAATGGTTGCGCTTCCAAGTCCGTTATTGGTTTGCGTCCCGATGCCAAAGATCATCGAACCGCTCACGCTCGTCTCGGCTCCTGTTACCGACGGCAATTTGATGACGACGCCGTTATTATCCTTCGGAAACAGAACGATTGGATTCTGTACTTGGCTGGAAAGGCTCTGCGCCGTAACTTCGCAACCCGCAGCTGGACATGTGTAGTACAAGCCGGGATTGGAAGCACCACTCACAGTGCAAGCAGTGCCGCAATCTTGTGCAGCAAGCCCAACTCCCAATATGCCGTTGGCACCCAGAGTGGAGAGATCATCTACAGGCGCACCAAAACTTGTACATGCATTCGGTATCGTTGGGAAATTTGAACTGCCGATAACCTGAATAGGCAGAGCCTTCGCCTGCTCACCGGCGATTGTCATATCCGCCGTTTGGACCGGTCCCCAAGTGATGCCATCCACAAAGGGAAGGCACTCGACAACTGGATCGCCATTGGACGCGGTCTGTTGCGGCAGCGAAATCGTAAGCGCCGAGGACAATATCCTCAACCCCGGCGAGCCAGTGTCAACCAGAATGCCACCGATCGTCTGACAGGTTGTCGTGCTGCCGGGAGCGCACACCGTTACGCTCGTGAATGCGCCGTTGATGTAGGGAGAGTTGAGCGGAGGGGCCGCAGTCGGTCCAGTATTGACCGTTATCGCCTGCACGTTCGCTGTGGAGCCGCCGCCTCCGCCACCGCCGGTGTTACTACCATTGCTGGTTCCGCCGCATCCCGCCGTTGCGGCCAGAGCTCCCGCCAAACTCAAATAAAGGAATCTTTGCAATCGTACGCGTTTCATCGGATATCCTCGGCGTGGACTCCCGCTGGCAACATCTGAGGAACGTAGGCCTTCCCTAGGAATGACCTCAAGTGTCCCGATATTTGGACCACCAAACCAGCCTGCTGGATCAACACAGGACCGTGACCGCGGCGCTGGGAGCGCTGAGCCTGTTCAGCTTGCGCAAACTGGTCAAAGTAGGTGCCTAAAAGCTGCCTCAAGTCAGGATGGAAAGGTCCTTGCCACGTAACGGCAAACACCTTTCCAGCAGGAGAAACATATTCCTTTACCGCTACGCCTGTCGATGCTTGGATCTCATGAATTGTGTACGAATTATTGCTGGACGTCCGCAGGCTGCCTTGCATTTTCGCCTGATCCGTCTGCACCGATGTCACGTCGCCTCCCAGCGAGGCTGACGCAGGAAACGGCAGCAGAAGCATCGCAAATATGCCGCGCATAATTCTCGTGTTCATAGTGTGTCCTCTACCATGGCCACCTTTATCTCATGGCCACGTTTCGGCTCATTTCTTTATATCCGGAGTGCCAAAATGGATTTTGCTTCACCGCTCGTCTGTTTCTCTCGCGTTGGGGGACTGGGAGTCCCACAATTCTTTGCAGCATGTATTCAGACTGAGGAAGAGGCAGGGTTCTCAGCTGGTAAAGCCCTCAAGAGTTTGGACGAGAACTAAGGGCAGTTGGTTGCTTAAACAAAGCTCATCAGGCGAATATGTGGCAGGCTTCCCTTAATACTCAGTGCGCTGGTACTGTTTGCGTGACGCCGTGAAGCAAACCCTCACGGATACGTCGGGCCTTCTCTCCCGCATGAGAGTCCTCGGCGACCTGGTAGAGCACTTGTTTCTCTTCTCCCAGCTTGAACTGGAGAGTTTGCTCCTTTTCCTCACGCCGGATGCGCACTTTCACAGTCTCTCCCGGCTGCCGTTCCCGCACCCATCGCCCGAGAGAGCGGGGGATGTCGCCGCCGTTCCAATTCACAATGACGTCTCCGGGACGCAGCCCGGCTTCCGCGGCAGAGCTGCCATCGTCGACCACGCGCACCGCCACCGTGCCTCCGGAGTCACGCTCAGCCGAAAACCCGAGCACCGCCCTCTTGTGTTCGACCGTTCGCAATTCTAGTCCGGCAAGCCCGAGTATCTGCTGATAAGGAAGCGGTCCTGCCGCCGCGACATAATCCCGGAAGAACTCCTCAAACGATCCGCCCGCCACCTTCTCTGTTTCTAGGCGAATATCCAAACTGTCGCGGTACGTCTTCCCCGTTTTGGCGAAATCGGTATTCATCGCGCGCAGCACGTCATCCAGACTTTTCTCGTTGTTCGTACGGTCCCGAATCAGAATGTCGAGCAGGTCTCCCAAAACCTGTCCTTTTGTATAGTAGGAAACGCTGTCCTCCGGCCCATTATAGAGCGAATATTTTTCCAGCCACGCATCCAGGCTCGATTGCTCGGCGCTCTGCCAGCGATTCGCCGGACGCGACTCAAGCTCGCTGATCTGCTCTCCCAGATCCTCGTAGAAGCGCTCCTTGTTCCAGATTCCGCTTCGCACCAGCGTGTACGCACCGTATGTGCTTGTCACGCCCTCCGCGAACCACAGCGCCTGCGTGTATTGCTCCTTCGTAAAATCCACCGGGTCAAGCGTCGACGGCCGAATGCGCTTCACATTCCACAAATGAAAAAATTCGTGCGCCGCTACTCCCGAGAGATACTCATCTGAGGGAATTCCAATCGCCGTCGAATTCGCATGTTCCATCCCTCCGCCGCCCGCTCCCTTCCCAATGTGCAAAATGAAAAGGTAATGTTCGAATGGCGCGCCGTCCATCATCTTCAGCTCGTAATGGCAAATGCGGCTAAGGTCTCCTTCGATCTTCCTTTGACTCCACTCATTGCCATGAACCACGGCGCGGATGTCCACTGGCAGCCCCGGCACGCTAAATTCCTTGAAACTACTGATTTCGATCGGAGCGTCTGCAAGCGCATCGTAGCTTTTGGCATCCAGGCCAAAAGCGCGTGCGCTGCCCGAAGATGCTGGGGCTACATGTGCAGCACTGGCCACATTCCATCCTCCGGGAACATCCTGTAAAGCGAGTTGCACATCCTCGCCTCGTCGTTCCTGCACATAAATAAGAATCATCGCCGGATTGATGAAAGCGTGTTCCCCGTTGAGCTGGGTGCCAAAAGGTCCTGCCTCATCCCAACACGTGGCATAGCGAATTGTCATTGTTCCCTGCCCCGTTACTCGCCATGTTTCTTTATCCACTTTTTCAATCTGCACTGTCGTAGTTCCCGCGAACGCTTCCACTCGCTGCACATGACTGCTAAAGTCTCGGATTTGATACAGCGCATTCCAAGCAGGCATTCGTACCGTAACTTCGCCGCTGACGTCGGGAATTGTCACCGTTACGTGGAAGAGGTGCTGCTCCGGATGACTGATCGACACTTCATAACGAATCGTCGCCCGGCTTTGGCCCGTCCAGCCCAATGCGCACACTAGCAACGCCATCACAGGGCGCCCGGCCCAGCCCCGCAACGACTTCGTTTTCACCTGGTATTTGCCTCGGAAGAAACCTGCACCGGCTGGCCTAACTTGGCTAGCAATTTCTCGCAAAGACCGTCGAAGCTGCCGTTGGACATTACCAGCAGCACGTCACCGGATTCTGCTTGCGCCGAAATCTGTTCCGCAATCGCTTCCGCGCTAGGAAATACCCGCGCGCTCCTTCCCAATGCGCGTACGCTTTCCGCAACCGCTTCGGGTTCAAGCCGGTTGTCGTCACCCAACTGTTGCGCACGGAACACTCCGCCCAAAATGACGCGATCTGCCAGCGCCAACGCCAGTGGCAATGTTTCCTCAAATACTTTCCGACGCATCGAATTCGAACGCGGCTCAAGGACGGCCCAAAGCCGCCGCCTAGGCCACCGAGCTCGCGCAGCCTCAATCGTCGCGCGCACGGCTGTCGGATGGTGCGCGAAATCATCCACCACCAGCACACCGCGCACTTCCCCTTTTACATCCATGCGCCTTTTCACGCTGCGAAACGTCGCGAGCGCTTTTGACAAATCATCCGCGGCAATCCCGCGGCCGTGAGCCACTGCGATCGCCGCCATTGCATTTAGCACGTTGTGACGCCCGCTCGCGGCAAGCGCAAATTCGCCAAAGAACTTGCCCTTATACGCGACGCGAAACCGCATTCCTCCGCCATCCACCGCCAAATCGCTCGCCGCCCAGTCGTTCTCCGCAGAGAATCCATACGTCTCCACTGGACAAAACGCCTTCTCCGCGGCACGCCGCAAAGCCGGTCCCGATTCTTCCGTATCTCCCCAAATCACGACACGTCCGCGCTGCGGCACGAGATTCACCAGCCGTCGAAACGCCAGCTCATACGTTTCAAAGTCCCGGTAGATATCCGCATGATCGTACTCGAGCGAAGTGATGATCAAATTATCTGGATGGTAATGAAAAAACTTGGGCCCGCGGTCCCAAAACGCCGTCTCGTATTCATCGCCTTCCAGAATGAATTCTTCCCCGCCGCCGAGACCGTAACTCTTCCCAAAATTCTCGGCGACGCCACCTACCAGAAAATTCGGCCTCTTGCCCCCTGTGTGAAAAATCCAGGCCAGCATCGCCGTCGTCGTGGTTTTGCCGTGCGTACCGCTCACCACTATCGAGTGCCGCCCCGGCAAAAACACTTCTTCCAGAATCTCCGGCATCGAGCGGTACGGAATCTTCCGGTCCAGCACTTCTTCCAGCTCCGGATTCCCGCGCGCAATAATATTTCCGACCACCACCAAATCCGGCGATGGTTCCAGATGCGCTGCGTCAAAAGTGTGAAAAAACGAAATCCCCAGTTTCTCTAGCAGCGTCGAAGCCGGCGGGTAAACTCCCGAATCCGACCCTGTCACGCGATAGCCATGCTCGCGCAACATCCCCGCAAGCGGCGCCATCGCCGAGCCTCCAATGCCAATCACGTGAACATGCTTTGCATCACTCATCGCACAACCGCCGGCTCAAGAATTTCCAGTTCACCTTCTCCTTGCGCTCTGAGATGCGCTTTCACTCCCAATGGCAGCGTCAACATTGGCCGCGGGGTATGCCCCACTGCGGCGCCGTACACTATCGGCACTCCCAGCGGACCAAGAATTCTCAAGCACACATCGCGCACTGTGTGACTACCCGACATCAGCGGACCGCAATCTGGAAATTCGCCGAGCACGATCCCCAGAACACCCTCAAATTTTCCCGCCTGCTTGAGATGCATCAGTGCCCGGTCCACTTGCCACGGCTTCATTCCGCGATCCTCCAGCAACAGAATGGACCCGCGTGTATCCAATTCCCACGGTGTCCCCAGCGTCGTTTCCACCAGCGTCATGCATCCGCCAAGAACGCGGCCGGCCGCTTCACTGCCGGCCATCGTTTCGCCGCGCAACTTTAACGTCCAGCCGCCGTCCGTCTTTCCAACCGCGGCAAGCAGCGACTCCCGGTCATAGCCGTTCGCCACACCCTCGCCCGCAGCCAGTCCCGCAGCCAGCATCGGCCCATAAAATCCGACCCACGTGTAACGCTTCCACAGATAAGCCTGGAGCGACGTCAGATCGCTATATCCCAAGATTACTTTCGGCGCGTCCGTGCGTTCTATCGAAAGGTCATCCAGCAGGTAGTTCGACCCATACCCTCCACGAATGGCTACCAGCGCATCCACATCCTTGCGCTCCAACTCGGTCAGTAACTCAGTTTGCCTGGTCGATAACGATCCTGCGAAGTATCCCTCCGCCGTGAGTGGTGTCGAATCGGCAACCTGAAATCCCAAGCGCCGCAATTCCTCAGCGCCGGCCAACACTTTGGAAAACTCCGCCGGAGACGCCGGCGCAAACGGCGTGAACACACTTCGCGAATTCAACGCGTGCGGCTTTCGCACCTCTACGGACACGGTCGTTGCCTCAAGACCTGTGCTTCGGACGCTCATCCGTTTTGCCGTTCCACGGGCAGCATTTCACAGCTGACGCCGGGCTTGCAGAGCGCCGCAAGAATCTTTTCCTGCTGGTGTGTGGTGACTTCTGCATCAAATTGAATCAGGTTTTTCTCGCCGGCAAGTGACACTTGAAAATTGTCAATTCCCACTTTCAATTCTGAAAAAATCCGATGTACATCGGTAACCATGTTTTCGGCGCGATCCACAGAAATGCGGAACAACATATATCGCGGCTTCAAGTTAAGCCAATCCTCGACATAGAAGAGAAGAACCAGGGCGCATAGCACCAAAGCGCAAGCAATTCCGGAAATTGAGTACAACCCTCCTCCAGCCGCCATTCCCATTGCCGCCACTGCAAAAATGGTAGCCGCAGTCGTCAGACCAATGACGCTTCCGCGCTCACGAAGAATCACGCCCGCCCCGAGGAAGCCGATCCCCTGAACGATATTCGAAGCAATTCGCGTCGTACTCGGGTCACCAGTGCGCCGCGCAAGCTCCACAGAAACAATCGTGAAGAGCGCTGCACCCAACGAGACGCAAAATCCAGTACGCATCCCAGCTGGACGCCGGCGAATATTGCGTTCCACACCGATGATAGAGCCGAGCAGAGCGGCCCACGCCAGTCGCGCGATGATGGTGCTTAGAGGCAGATCGTTCTCCTGCAATTCCCAGGCTATGGCAGGATTCTACACACTACAATTTGAATTGCGTCAATTTCGCGAAGTGCCGTGCCCTGGCGTGTATCTCGCTGCGTTTGAGCACGCGTAGCCGATCCAGCCCAAACCGCTCCACCGTAAAGCTTCCCAACACTGAGCCGTATACCATCGCCCGTCGAAGGGTCGCGTCGCTCAAATTTTTCGCCCCCGCCAGATAGCCCATAAAGCCGCCCGCGAAGCTGTCGCCAGCCCCAGTTGGGTCGTGCGGCTCCTCCAGCGGAAACGCCGGCACGCAAAACACGCCGCGCTTGTCCACCATCATCGCCCCGTATTCGCCGCGTTTCACCACCAGTGTAGACGGCCCCATTTTGAAAATATGCTTTGCGGCTCGCAGCAAATTGTGTTCACTCGAAAGCTGCCGCGTTTCCGAATCGTTGATCATTAAAATATCGACGTGCTTTAGCGTCTCGCGCAGTTCCGCGGGGGTCCGCTCGATCCAGTAGTTCATAGTGTCGAGCGCCGCCAATTTCGGCCTACCCTTAACTTGCTTCAAAACGTCCCGCTGTAAATCCGGCGCGATATTCGCCAGAAAAACGTACTTCGAGGATTTGTATTTCTCTGGCAACCGCGGCTTGAAGCCCGCAAAAACATTTAAATCCGTCGCCAGGGTCACTCGCTCATTCAGATTCTCCGAGTACCGCCCCGCCCAAAAGAATGTCTTCCCCGCTGCCCGCTCCAATCCTTCTGTATCGACGTGCCGTCCGCGAAACACCGCCTCGTCTTTGGCCGTGAAGTCCTCGCCCACAATGGCGACAAGACTCACAGGTGAAAAAAAACTCGCGGCCACCGCGAAATAGGTCGCCGCGCCGCCCACAGTACGGTCGACTTTTCCGTACGGACTTTCGAGCGCATCAAATGCCACCGATCCGACTACAAGTAAGGACACAGGGTTCTCCTAGGAAATATATTTGCCAATGATCGCTTCGAGTTTCTTTTTCGTAGCCTTGGGCACCAATTTCAAGTCCGTGACGAGCGCATGCTTCAATGCCGCTCCGCACCTGCAGCTTCGCCCTTCTGGCATCGCGCGCACTGCCTCGCGCAAAACCTTCTGAGCATTCTCTGCATTCTGAACCAGCGTGGCGATAATCTGCGAAGCCGTCACCGACTCGTGCTCTGGGTGCCAGCAGTCAAAGTCCGTGATCATCGCAATTGTGGCGTAACAAATCTCCGCCTCACGCGCCAGCTTTGCTTCGGTGACATTGGTCATGCCAATCACTTCGAACCGCAACTGGCGATGCATATTCGCTTCCGCCAGCGTCGAAAACTGCGGCCCCTCGATGCACACGTATGTTCCCCTCCGGTGCACCATAACACCACAATGCACGCTCGCATCCGCCAGCACCGCCGACACCTGCCCGCATGTCGGCTTATCAAAGCCGACATGAGCCACCAGTCCTTCGCCAAAAAAAGTCGAATGGCGGTTCTTCGTGCGATCCACGAATTGGTCCGGCACCAAAAACTCTCCCGGCTGCAAGTCCTCCATCAACGACCCCACCGCGCTTACCGAAATAATCCTCTCAACGCCGAGCAGCTTCATCGCATAAACATTTGCCCGAAAATTGATCTCACTCGGCAGTATCCGATGACCGCGTCCATGGCGCGCGAGAAATGCCACGCGCTTCCCCTCCAGCATCCCGAGCACGATCGCATCCGAAGGTTCCCCAAACGGCGTCTTGACCGTAACTTCAAGCGTCTTCGTCAAACCGTTCATCGAATACAATCCGCTTCCTCCGATGATCCCGATCTCCGCCTGCGTGTTCGCGCGCTTCGACTTTTCCGCTTTAACAGCCGCCATTCTCTTTTCTCCGTGAAATCAACTGTTGAGCTCTACCGGTTCGCAGATAACTTTCCCATCCTGCTCGTGCAAGGTCCCAGCGGGAAAGTCCGGGTCATGCCCAAACGCCACAATCCAGCCCTTCCGCACGATCTCCCCAATCCACTTGCGCTTCGTCTCCAGCGTCGTCAGCGGGTATAGATCGTACGCAATGATCCATGGCAGCGGCAAATGATGCCGTGTCGGGATCAAGTCCGCCACGAACATCAATGTCTTCCCGCCGCCCGTAATCTGCACGCCTTGGATCTGCAAATTGTGCCCAGGAATCTTCACCACAGAAATTCCCGGCGAAA
>CAVPLA010000004.1:0-14752 GCA_963705855.1 uncultured Acidobacteriota bacterium | reverse complement strand
TCGCGTAACTCACCGCCGCGTCCAGCGCCCCCTGTGCCATACCCAGCGCCAAAGCCGCAATCGAAATCCTCCCGCCATCCAATATCTTCAAACTCCCCGTAAACCCCTCGCCCTCGGGTCCCAATAGGTTTTCCTGCGGCACGCGGCAATCCGAAAAAATCACCTCCGATGTATCGCTGGCCCGCATCCCAAGCTTGTTCTCTTTCTTCCCTGGCTTAAACCCCGCCATGCCCTTTTCCAAAATGAACGCGCTAATCCCGTGCGATCCCTTCGACTTGTCCGTCACCGCCATCGCCACGCAAAAATCTGCGTAGTGTCCGTTCGTAGTAAACGTCTTCGCTCCATTCAAAACCCAAGAATCCCCATCGCGCCGCGCCGTGGTCCGCGTCCCTCCAGCATCCGAACCCGCCTCTGGCTCGGTCAACGACCAAGCCCCAATCTTCTTCCCCGAAGCCAACGGCGCCAAATACTTCTTCTTCTGTGCCTCAGTCCCGAACTTAAAAATGTGATTGCTGCACAGAGAATTGTGCGCCGCCACAATCAACCCGATGGAACCATCCACCCTCGCCAACTCCTCAATCGCAATCACGTACTCGATGTATCCCAATCCCGCCCCGCCATATTCCTCCGGAAAAATCACGCCCAGCAAACCCATCTCGCCCAACTTCGGCATAATCTCGATCGGAAAGTGCGAAGCTTCATCCCACTCCATCACATGCGGCAATATCTCGCCCTGCGCAAACTCCCGCACGCTCCGCCGCAACTGCTGCTGTTCCTCAGTAAAAGTGAAGTCCACGTTGTCTCCGCGCGGCTATATGCCTCGGCTATGCTCTGCCAAAGTTCCGCTTATAGCTCTATTTTACACAGTCGCCCACCCTATTGGTCCGCTTGTGTCCGCATTTTTTCTTTAAGCTGATAGAAGCATACCCCGATTATTATTTATCAGACATTTACCCAGTCGCATTGTTCAAGCATATAATTCTAGTTTACCGAGACCTCTGCTGGCGGGAAACCATGCTCCTTGAAGCGGACAAAGCGCAGAGACTTCAGTTGTTTGGCGAAGATAGTTGTGAATTGGTGCTCACAATCGAGCAGTCTTTTGGAGTGAAGTTCAGCGAGGATGACCTCGTTCAGGCCATGACGATTGGCGCCCTATCGCACAATATATTCGTAAAGTTGGAACCTCCCGTTAGTCCGAAATGTCTTAGCGCGATCACGTACTATAAGTTCCGCGCCGCCTTTGTTGAACTGTTCGGCACCGCCCGGGGCGTAGTTTCTCACGGTCTCATTGCACAAATTGATTCCATGGAAAAGCCGCAAGAGACAGTGGCGCAAAATCCAAGCCCATCTGGACTACGTTCTGCCGCAATTGACGTGGCCCCCATGGCTCGTTGCGCTCTGGCTTCTGCTTACGGGCTTGGAGCTTTACTTCTTGTTCGGCTGGCGAATATTCAAGATGCTCGGTGTGGCGTCAGTGCTGGTCGGCATTATCGGCCTCATTTTAATTTTGTGGCTCACGGCTGTGATCTTGAGCCCGCTAGGCCGAAATTTCCCTCGAAGCTGCGAGACGTTTGGCCACCTTGTGAAACTCGCATTGGCACGCAACTTCGGAAAGATAGCGGCACAACACGGCATTTCATCGGAAAGAGAAGTTACCGAGTTGGTGTTGAGGTTGATTGCGGCTGAAATCGCCCTCGACGTAGAGAAAATCTCAGGAGATACGTACTTTCCAGAGGGTCTCCGCATTTATTGAACGTCTAAAAGCTTCACGCGCAATTTATTTTATGCCCGAGCCGTCTGCGGGCGCCGGACAATCTCTCCCAACGCCAAGAGCGCCCGCTCGCATCCCGCCCGATCCACATCGCAATGCGTCACAAAGCGTACCGAATACGTCGCCGTATCCAACGCCCAAATCCCCTTCTCCCGCAACAGATCGCACAGCTCCACGGCGTTCTTCCCCGTCCCCTCACAATCAAAAATCACAATGTTCGTCTTCACCTTCGACGGATCAATCTTTAACCCCGGCATCGCCGCAATTCCCTTCGCCAACACCTGCGCATTCGCATGATCCACATGCAGCCGCCCCGGAGACTCCTCGAGCGCAATCAACCCCGCCGCCGCAATCACTCCCGCCTGCCGCATCCCACCACCGAACATCTTCCGGTAAATCCGCGCCTTCTCAATAAACGCCGCGCTTCCCACAATCATCGACCCCACCGGGGCCCCCAGCCCCTTCGACAAACAAAACATCACCGAATCCACGTTCTTCGTCATCGCCGCAACACTCTCGCCCAGCGCCGCCGCCGCATTAAAAACCCTCGCACCATCCAAATGCACTTTCAATTTGGCTTCGTGAGCATGCCCGCAAATCTCCTCCACCGAATCCGTCGAGTGGACCGTCCCGCCCGCCATATTGTGCGTATTCTCAATACAAATTAGCGCTGTCTGCGAGTCATAATAAATTTTCGGCCGAATCACTGCCTCGATCATCTTCCACGAAAGAATCCCGTCCACGCCTCGCGCAATCCGCGGCATGCACCCCGCAATCGCCGACATCGACGCCAACTCATACAAATTCACATGACTCTTCTCGTCGCAGATCACTTCGTCGCCGTGATGCGTCCAGGTCTTACTCGCAATCAAATTCCCCATGCACCCGGTCGGAACAAACAACGCCGCCTCTTTCCCAAAAATCTCCGCCGCCCGCCTCTCCAACCGGTTCACCGTCGGGTCTTCCCCATAAACATCGTCCCCAACCTCCGCCTCCGCCATGGCCCGCCGCATCTCCGTGCTAGGCCGCGTAACCGTATCGCTCCGCAAATCCACAACATTCTCCAACGCCGTCACGCTGTCCGGATCACTCCGCATCCCGCTCTTAGCAATCGTCCCAGTCACCTTGTGCGCTCCTCTTCTTCTTCTCTGTGTCCTCTGTGTTAAAAACCCCTTCCAACTTCGCCCGGGGCAATCCACGAAGATCACCTCATCAATTCCACAAATACTTCATTGGAAACACTCAATCTCGCCGGAGCAAGCCGCACGGTTTCCCCGTCTCTCTCCACCAGTCCAGCCGATTCCAACGGCTCGAACCGCGTCCTCAGCCCAACTCCGTATTCCCTCTCAATTCTCCCCAAGTCAATCCCATCCAACTGCCGTAACCCCAAAAACAACTCCTCCTCCAACGCACTCTCCCGTGTCACGCGTTCCAGTTGCTCGGCCGGCAATCGCCCTTCCGTTATCGCTCCCACATAAGCCGCCGCATCATGCGCGTTCGCCCAGCGCTGAGTCCCCGAAAACGAATGCGCGCCCGCCCCAAATCCCAAATAAGCCTCACGCCTCCAGTACTTCAAATTGTGCTTCGACTCAAATCCTGGCTTAGCCCAATTCGAAATCTCATAGTGGTGATAACCCAAATCACCCAAGAAAGCGCAAGCCTTCTCATAAAAACCCGCCATCGCGTCATCGCTTGGCACAGCCCCCGCACTGTACCGCGTCCCACTCTGCAAGATCTCTAACCCCAGCCGGCTGCCCTCATCTACCTCCAACAAATAAACCGAAACGTGCTCCGGCCCCAACTTCACCAGCGCCCCAAGCGATTCCATCCAACTCTCTTTCGTCTGAAACGGCAATCCCGCAATCAAATCAAAACTAATATTCCGAATCCCCACGTCCTCCAAAATCCCCGCCGACCTATAAATATCCGCCCGACGATGCATCCGCCCCGCCGCCACCAATTCCCTATCCACAAACGACTGCACCCCAAAACTAACCCGGTTAATCCCCGCTCGCACCCAAGCCCCAGCCTTCTCGACAGTAACCGTCTCCGGATCCGCTTCCAGAGTCACTTCGCTCAACTCCGTCGCGAACGCCTCCAGAATTGCTCCCATCATCCTGTTCAACAACTCCGGTTTCAACAAACTAGGCGTCCCACCACCTATATAAACCGTATCCACCACCGCCTTCTCAAATCCCTCCGGCAGCTCCACGCCCGCCGTGCGATACAACTCCCTGTATTCCCGAATCTCCCCGCACACCGCATCCACATACGGCGCAAACCGCCCCGAAGACACCACGCCCGTATGAAAATTACAATACGTGCACTTCGTCTGGCAAAACGGCACCTGCACGTAGATCCCTAATTTATTCATCGTAAAAACATTAGCACACCCGCGGTCGCGTCCCCACAGCCTCAGATTTCCTTCTCCAAATAAATCCGCCGGTACACCGTTCCATCCGCAAGACTCAACGCCCCTTCCATCTTCTTTCCTTCAATCGTCAATCGGATGAGCGGCTTTTCGGTTCCCACAGTCTTCGTCTTCTCGTCGTATTTCCAATCCCCGCTGCCCATCACGATTTCCTTTCCGTTCACAACCTTGCTCGCCGTTACCGAAAACTCATTAGGATTTCCCTCGACTCTAGTAAACCGATAGACGTTCACCTCGTCATGGCAAGGGCTATTTTTGTCTGCGCAAACGGAGTGCCCGCGCCACACGCCCGCGATTGTTATTCGCACATCGTCGGACTGAGGATTCGATCCACTGCTCTGTCCGATATGTTCCCAACTGCCAGCCCAAGTCACCATCAAAATGAAAGCAAACTTCGCGACTGTCATAAGTGCCCCCGAGTCTCAAACCGGATCGCCGATCACTTTCACCCAAATCCTCCTCTCCCTAGGCCCATCAAACTCGCAGAAAAACACCCCCTGCCATCTCCCCAACGCCAACTCCCCGTCCTCCACAAAAATCAACTGACTAGTCCCCGTCATCGCGGCCTTGGCATGCGAATCCGAATTTCCCTCACTATGCTGATATGACCACGCTCGCGGGACCACCCGGTCGAACACTCCTTCCAAGTCCGTCGCCACATCGGGATCAAAATGCTCGTTGATGATCACTCCCGCAGTCGTATGCGGCACATACACATAGCACACCCCTGACAGAACGCCCGTCTTCGCCACTGCCCGTCTCACCCGATCTGTAACATCAACAAACTGCGTCCGTCGTGCGGTCTTGACTTCCAGAGTTTGCATCTTCGTCTCCCGACAACTCGCAAATTCTATCATCAGCCTTTTGTCGTTATCGCCCTTGGTCTGATTCACCTCCAGTCCACCCACAGTTCACCCCCAGTGCATTGCCGCTTCTCCTCAACTGAGTAAAAGTGCACATCGTCATCCAACACCACCTTACTTGGCCCACCACCAAGTAAGCAGATCGGCGGCCCTGGCGCTCATCCCAGGTTGGGGCCGCCGTTAGTTAAATCAGGAGGGGGTCGTGCAAGAGCAAGCTAAGAACGACGTGCTGCAGCAAGCCAAGAGCAAGGACAACGGTCGGATGTGGTTGTGGGGGTTTCTAGCAGTCCTCGCACTCTCACAACTCTACGTCGTTCGAGAGCTGCTCGCCGCCTTCGCCCTCTTCGCCCTAGGGTTTGTGGCAATCGCTCTAGTTGTCGCCAGCCTCTACGTACTTCAAAAGTCATGGGAACTGGCCGTGGCGCGCCTTGCCGTACTCCGCCACCCGGTCGTGAGCATCGCCAGCGTCAGCCATTTGGCCACCGTCAGACACGAGGATCAAAAAGCGGCTTAAGCCGCAACGAAACGTTTTGGCATTCTGTCGCACTACAGGTTAGACACATCTATCTTGATCCTGAGTGTGGAGCCGTGTATGGACTTAGGTAGTGCTCGAGTTGGAACGCATGAAAAATAGGAGCATGCACGTAAGTTGGGTCGGCCGCCCAGCCTCTCCCTCCCAACAACTTGCCGCTCTGGGGGGTGCCACTTGGTTCAGAAACCGTCATACTCTCACCGTGCCTTGACCCGGCTTCAAGCCTCAGAGGATATCTGGCTCTGCTGGAGATGCAACGGGCGCGACGACGTCTCCCGCGTCCTGGACATCAGCATTGACGGTCTATTTATCGAGACCCCTCACCTAAGCGTAAAAGAAGGCATGTCCGCTAAGCTCGATTTCCTGGTTCAGGAAGGCCGCATCAAAGCCGACGCCGTAGTTCGTCATGTAAGACGCGACAGCGGGCTCGGCTTGCGATTCATCGCCATCGCTGACGAGGATCGCCAAGGCCTCAAATCCTTGCTGACGAGGCTCCGCTCTCGCGGGGCTCAATCTATCTCTCACCCCTTTCCCCAACTCGAACGATTATGAAGGCTCCAGCCCACCCCAATCCTTACGTCTGACCAAATCAGGCTTACGCGCCGCAGATACAGTACCCGATTCTTCCAGGAACTCCGCAAGCCCGGTTTCTCATCCCGCTTTCTTCGCAGGACGACCGAGCCTTACGCCTTTACCAGTCGCACGTTGTAGCTGAATGGACGTTCCATTACCTCTTCCACGATCCAGCCACCCTGTACCGCAAGGGATCGAAATGCCTCGATCGTTCGCGGCCGTGTGGACACTCGGTTAGCTATGAGCGATGCCCGCACAGCCTTACCGGCGCGCGTCACCGTTCCTACCACGACAGCATCACGTGCCGTTCCGCTGTGAAGCACGCCTAGGTTTGAGACAATCTCCTCGTCCGAACCGTACTCAAACAATCCTCCCTCAGAAGAGATCCCACACGCCGCATCGCTAGCTCGCAATTGGTTAAGCGCCTCGCGCAGACGGTCGGCGCATGACCATTCGTGTCTGAAATGCCGGAACCCGATGTTAAGCCCGCACAGAGGTGACGCCGCCGCACGCAGCGCCTCGAGAGCCCGGCCGCCAAACGCAGGCCCGCTTGCATCCACATCCAATATAGCAATCTCGATCCTCCGCCCAGCCAGCAAATCCGGGCGCTCCGCTTGAAGATGGATCAACGAATTCCAACTGTCGGACCCCGGTCCACCCCCGATATTCACAAGATAAACGGGCCGCCGCGCCTCGGCCGCAATGCTGCCCGCAAGGCCATCCGCCAGCAATCGCGCCACATCCTGCAACCGAATTCTCGCCGTAAACGCAGGAAACGAGGCTGCAATCCTTCGGTCGATCGGGCTGGCACATTCCCCAAGATTTTCCGCACCCAACTTCAGCAGGTACGTGCTCATCCCGTCCAAAAATGTGCCGGTAGCTGCCATGAGCCCACGCCCCAGCATCGAGTTTCGCAGCGCTTCCCGCAGCGCCGCCGGAATCTCCTGCTGCTGTCCCGCCTCGCGAATGTATTGTTCGGCCATAGCCGCGAGCTCTGCGTCCGTCGCGTTTACAGCAAACGCCCGGTTGGTCACATCAATAACGGCCAGATCCATGCCGTCCTCTGTCTTCGCGTAAACAATGTCCGTCCCCATGCAAGCCTCCTAAATTGAGTCGCGCACCACAACGAGGAAATCTGTCGATACCTAACAAACTCCCTTTACTAATTATATCACATTTCCAGCTATTTTTCAAGCAATATCGCAGCTCGGTGACGTCAAGCTGCTTGTGTAAAAAGGCGGAGGGTGCGGTTTTTCCATTGCTCGTTGAAGCGATGGAAGATGGCGTAGATGATGCGTTCGACGCTGAGTTCGTTGACGAAGCAGACCATGGGTCGCGTCCTTCTTCGCACTTCGACGAAGCAGCGTTCGATGACGTTGGTGGTGCGCAGTTTGCGCCACAGGTGCTGCGGCATCTGAAAGAAGGAAAGTAGGTCGGGCAGATCCTGTTCGAGTTTGCGCACCAAGGCGGGATAAGCGTCCTGCCAGTGGGCTTGGAAGGCGCGAAACACCCGCACGGCAGCGGCGCGATCGCTGGCCAGGTAGATGGCTTGTGCGCTGTTTTTCACGACAGGAAAATCGCGGCGGCGTACATGCTCCAGAATGTTGCGCATTTTGTGCACCCAACAACGCTGATGCAGCGTGCGCGGATAGACGGTCTGAATGGCCGCGGCTAGACCGGGGCAGCCATCGGTGACGATCAGTTGCAGGTTTTCGCCGACTAAGCCGTGTCGGTAGAGATCTTCGAGCAGGCCTTCCCACGCGGCTTGGCTCTCGCCCTGACTGCGCAGGAAAGCGAGCAGTTGCCGGCTGCCGTCGCGGCGGACCCCGTAAGCGACCAGCATTTGCACGCGTTTGCGGCCTGCGGGGCGGCGTACGCGTAAGCTGACGCCATCGAGAAAAAGATAAGCCCACTCATCGGAAAGCTGGCATTGATGAAAGGCGGCGACCATGGAATCCAGACTGCGCGACAGGCGGGAAACGGTCTGCGCGCTGAGCGGGCCGAGTTCGAGACTGGCGATGACGCGGCCTACCTGACGAGTGGAGATGCCGCGCAGGAACGCTTCGCGCACCAGCAGAGTGACGTCCTCGGAGCGACGCTGAAAAAGGTGGATGACGGCGGGCAGAAAACTGCGGGTGCGGCTGCGCGCGATCTTCAAACGCAAACAGCCAAAACGCGTCTGGAAGTCGCGGTAGTAGAAGCCGTTGCGCTGATCACGGCGGGTGGTGGTGCGTTCATAGCGGTGGCAGTGCAAATAGGCCGCTCGCAGGCGGATGGATTCGCGCTCGATGGCCTCGTGGCAGAGCCGGCGAGCCTGCTGATAGCAATCGCCCCAAAAACCGCCCTGCAGGTACGCGACAAAGTGTTGATATTGCTCGGTGATCGGAATTACTCTGCGCATCGGGTGTAAGTCTTCTTTTCGAAGGTTCAGGTTTTTGCTTGGCAGCCAAAACCTGCTTACACCCTCCTGCCTTTTACACACAAGAATTTACGTCACCCGCAGCTCCGTGCGCCCGCGGGGCGAAAGCGTACCCGCTGGACTTGCCTTACGTGGCTCCGCCGCTACGTTGGAACGCGCGGCTTATTGATTCTTTTTACCCGACTCCGCCCCCCACTCTGCTTTAAAGCCTATAATTCAAAAGGGCGGCACTACACACCGCTTTAAACTGCTGCGCAGGCAGTGGAGAGCCGGGCAGTTTTTGTGGTGTGGCGGAGGTTTTTGGGGGGACAAATCGTGAACGACAATGCGCAGAAAATGGACAAAACAAAAAAGGACGAGTCGAAGTTCAACTGGGTAACGGAGCGTTCCTCCTGCTCCCTGCCGAAGGTCTTCCAGACACTTCGATTGCAAGTGGAGGAAGACGTTAAGACTCGCAATGCCTTGCGCCCCAAGAACTCGCCCTATGAATTTTCCGTCGAGCAAACCGGCAGCGATTTTACCGTTCTCTTTGTAACCAAGGATGTGCGCAAGTCAGTCACCTTTAGTCTTGCCGAGCACGGCATTCTTGTTCGCGGCGACAAAGGCGATCAAATGTTTGAGGTCAGCCTCACCTTTACTGACGATGGCGAGTGCCAACTGATCGTGAATGACCAGCGCCGCGATTCTTGGCAGGTGCGACGCATGGCTCTCGAAGAACTCTTATTTCAAGGACACTAGTCCTGCCAGGTGGGGTACAGGAACTCCCCCAACCGATACAAAATAAAACAGAGCACGCCACTGCGGTCGCGTGCTCCATTGATTTCTCTCTGATCAGTGGCCAAATCACAGCCCAACTTTACTGTAGAGCAGGGCTCGCTGAAGTAGCGCCCGCACCCGTTGCGCTGTAACGGATCACACCAGACTGGTCAGAGAAAAACATGCGCTGTCCCGTGCTACCCACTGTGACCGGCGTTCCCGTGATCGAGTAGCCCACCGAAGGAGTATTGCCGTCAGTCGTCAAGGCAAATTTATAGCCGCTCTTCGTGCCGCCCGCGAGAACCGCATCGAGCAAGCAAGAAGCGGTCGAGACTGCGGTGCACGGTGTCGCACCGCCCAAAGACGCCAGCGTAGCCGGAAAGCCTGCGTTCGGGTAGGTCGACGAATACGTAATTGCGGACGTGTTGATCGTGCGGATCGAACCCACCGCTGACGCTTCGTTGGCCGCCATTCGCGACCTGAGTAGATTCGGAATTGCAATCGCCGCGATGATCAAAATGATCGCCACTACGATCAACAACTCGATGAGCGAAAATCCCCCTTGTTTTGTCTTTCGGTTCTTATCGAACATAGTTTTAGCTGGTTGCATGCCTATACTGAAGCAGGTCGAGAGCCGTTCCTCAACCGGTTGCACCATCTTGTTTTACTTTTTATTTACTGATTTCAGGCGAGTTACGGAGAGGCCCTCGCAGATCTCGTGATGCCTCGTGCTTCTCGCAAAGCTCCGGGTGACCGATAGTGTCCGCGTGGCCAGCCAGAAACCGTCATTGCGGCGAATGGTCGCTGCACCGACGCAGCACCTCTCCAATTCTTTGAGTCTTCCAATGTTAAGTGTCTTGGCCGGCCCTTCGCGCGCAGTCTGCGGTCCACAATCGCAGTGCAAAAAAACACGGACTACACGTAAGGTTTCTTGCTGGCCTTACGACTGACCCCCATCACTATTGAAACAAGGCACTCGTCGTCAGTCGCTGGTCATACTGGCTATAGAAGTCTCGCTTCAAGTGGTCATTGTGAGATACCACTTTCTGCGCGATACTCGCCCGTATGTCAGCGCCTGCGCTTACGCTAGAAGTGTTTTCAATCCCTGCACCCGTCTTCTGGCCGTACTTCGCTGGATTAGCGATCCTCGCCATCGGCCTTCCTGTAATCCTGAAAAACGAAGTTCTACAGGCTCGCGGCCTCGATAAGCTTATGCCCTTTGGCCGCCTCTTCTACGCCATTCCCCTGGCCGTCTTCGCAGGGGAACACTTCACCCTTGGCAGGTTGATGGCCAGCGGGATCCCCTCCTGGATTCCCGCGCATGTTTTTTGGATCTATTTCGTCGGCGTGGCCCTGGTCGCGGCGGCGTTAAGCATCGTGGTCAAGAAATACTCGCAGTTGGCCGCAACGCTCCTGGGCACCATGATCCTTCTCTTTGTTGTGCTGTTACACATTCCACGGGTGGCCGCCAACCCCCACGACAGAATTTCCTGGGCGGTCGCTCTAAGAGATCTCTCGTTCAGCGGCGGCGCCTTCGCGTTCGCGAGCGCTCAGCGAAAGCTGCAATCCATAAACACAACGTCGCCCCTCGTAACCCTTGCCCGTTACTCTATCGCCGTCACAGCCATCTTCTTCGGCGTCGAACATTTTCTCCATCCTGAGTTCGCCCCCGGCGTCCCCCTCGCAAAAATCACGCCAACGTGGATCCCGCTCCGCTTGTTTTGGGCCTATCTGGCCAGCGCAATCCTCCTCGTCGCCGGCGCATGCCTCTTCATCAACAAAAAATCGCGCCTCGCGGCAACGTTTCTTGGCCTCACAATTCTGCTTATAGTGCTAGCTATCTACCTCCCCATCCTGATCTCCATTCCCTCTGACATCGGCAATGGCCTGAACTACTTCGCCGATACTCTGATGTTTGGCGGCACTATTTTAGTTCTGGCCGACGCTCTCCCAAAAGAAAATCGCCAGACGTCGTAGGGGCACGGCACGGCATGCCGTGCCCGCTCCGGCCCTCCAACGCCATTCCTAATTCGTGTCAACACACTCCAAGAACACTAACGACTTGCTGTTTGACCTTGTGTAAGATAATTCTCCGGGAGATGGCCCATGAGGGACGAGAGCACAAAGCAGGCTGCACAGGAGTTTCTGGCCGCGAAACTTACGGAAGAAGCGCAGAAACTCGAAGAAAAGCTCAATCAGGAAACGGCCGTCGCCCGCTCACTGCATGTTTGGAAAAGTTTTCGCGATTCAATCTTCTCCCAATGCAACGAGTGGAACTCCGTGACGCAGGAGCAGACCCTCACCTGCAAGGAAACTCCTCTTGGAGATCTCCGGCTCTGGTGCGCCGCCACATCAAAACACATGACCGTGCATTACGATTCCAGGAAGCTTTTGGTCACCATAAAGAACGGCGGCCGCCGCGAGAATGAAACGGACGTCATCCTCCGCATCGAAGGATACTCCACAGGTTCCGATCGGTCAGCCCAGCTGGTCCGCAACGATGAACCGGTAAACGTCCCTCTCTTGATCCTCGGGGAGCTTCGCCTCTTATCGGGGATAGGACGCCAAAGAACCTCTTAGTTATAGATACCGCCTACTAACTCCCAGCCTGTCTTGTTCTAGACGCCACTTTCCTTCAGTATACGGAACTCCGCTCGGCCCATGAAATGCCACAGCGAGTCGGACACCCTCAACGAGATGAGAGGATTTTAATTTTGTCTCTCTCCGGAGGTCTAAAGGCATTCAGATTCAACCACCAGAACAAACGTCAAAAGTGTGTCCAAAACTGGATAGTACTATTTGCTTTTGCATGCTTGCGACCTACACTGCGAGCGTGGCTGAGGTAGAAGCGATGTTCAGCAAGGAAGACCTCCTCAAGTTTGAATATCTGTTGAATCAGAAATGGGCTGTGACAAGAATGGTCCAGAGTTACGATTCGGACGAGAAGCTGGCTTATATTCACGGGTTTGACGCCGGAATTGATTTGCTTTGCGCCAAAGCCAAGTTGTCCAATCCCGCTATCGCTGATAGTGTTCGAGAACTTGCAGGTAAAATGGCCGAGGAAACCGCAGAGACGCTGCGCTCGATGAAAGACAAGAAAAGACTGATCAACGCTGTAACGGCTTTGTACGGCAAGTGAATTTCGTATCCCTATCGAAAGCAAAAGTCTGGCGGCAAGGTTCCCAGGACATGAACTGCTCGAAACCAATCATCGTGCCTCTTGCCTTGGTTTCAGGTATCAGCCTTTGGCAGTTCCACGGCCTTCCATAGCGGGACCAAACGATCTCAATGGTTCCCACTCCACAGGACCCATCCACTTCAACAATTTCAAGGAATTCGCAGAATCTTGTGCACATCCTGCTTGGAGCTTCCAGCCAGTGACTGAAGTTCCTTTAAGGCGCCCATGCCCCAGCTGGCCAGGAACGGAAGAAAGCACAACTCGCGCGACTGCAAGACTTTATGCGGATAGAGCAGCGACTCAAGAAACTCTTGATGTGCGGCGATCAAGCCGCTTTTAAAAGCCTGCGCTCTGCCAGCCTTGCGCTTTAATTTGTCGAGCTGAAACGCGATCTTTTTCTGCGCCGTGTTCACCGCCCCGCCCAACGTCGAATCGAGCCGCACAATCTGTTTTTTCAGCTGCGCAAGCATTCGCGCGCTCTCCTTGACCGTCTTGTCGAAATTCTTCCCAAGCGTTGCCGGCACGCTCGAAGTCTCCATTTTGCGCCGCAGTTCTTGCGAACCTCGCCACACATCCTCGATTTTCAATCCATAGCGCTTCAGAAGTTTCTCTGCTTTTGCGTCCAGAATCGTAAACGCCGCGCGCGGCAGAATCACCGGCATGCGCCCGAGCAACTTCCTATAGATCACTTCCGACTGCGCAAAGTACGCAATCTCCGCCGGCCCCGCGATGTACGCCACCGTCGGCAAGAGAGAATCCTGTACTAACGAACGGAGGAGCGCGTTAGGACTGAAATTCTCAGGCTCCGCTTGCACCGCCCGCCTCAATTCTTCCTTCGTCCAACTCTGCTCTCCGCTTATGAATTTGCCGCCGCTGAAGGCGATGGGCTCCCGCGTGCCTTTTTCCATGCTGAAAAGCAAGGTGCTTCGCGCCGTCACCTTCACTTGCGCTGCAAACCCCGCCTTGTCCAATTCCTTGCCGCGGGCCAGCAGCGCTTCGTTAAGCTCATCGCGGTCTTCCACGGCTCTTCGCAGCACCTCTCCTGCGATGCCATGCAACCGCGCGTCCAGCGGATCAAGCATGATTAACCCCTGCTCCGCAAACAATCGCGTAAACAGCTTTCCGAACGAGCTCCCGTATGTTTCCTGCGCGTCATAACTCTCGCGAAAAATCCCCGCGACAAATTCTCCTCCCGCTGCCGTCAAAGTTCTTGCCGCTTCGTGCACCATCTCCTGAACCTGTGTACCCAGTGCAATTCGTCCTACCGGCTTGCCCGCATCGCCGTTCCCGGGAAGCTCAAATCGCGTCAGCTTGCCTTCCCGAAACCACGTCGAGACCCGAACCTCGTCAAGATCGTGATCTTCCGTTGCCATCCAGAAGACCGGAACGGCCTCGATGCCCGCCCGCGTCAATTCCTGTGCGATCTGAACAGCCGACACCGCTTTATATACGGCATACGCCGGCCCACCAAACAATCCCACCTGCTGCCCACTCACGACGGCAACTGCGCCCTTCGCAAGCCTGTCGAGATTTGCTCGCGTAGCATCACCTGCGCCGAACGCAGCATTTTGCTCTCGCAGGATTCCTGCTACTTCTGCTCTCCGCTCCCGCGGGTAGTCAAGCGACCGCGCTGCCTTCTTTATCGCCACAATCGTTGGAGGGTGCCCGTAGAACTGCTTAACCGCGGGAAAATTATCGAGGAATTGAAGAAAGAGCTTCGACTGATGCGGGAGCTGGCGAAACGGCAGGCTTCGACATTCCATCGGGAGTTAGATGATACTGGTAGCTTTTCGTCACAGCAAATTTGAACGCGTACGTTTTGCTAAGCTACCGGAGTTCACGCCGGCTACTCGGTGCTAAATAGGCCCCTAGTTTAGACGGAGACGGCGCCAGAAAGGCGTGCAGGCGCATGGGCTTCCAATTTGGCCATCACTTCCCTGATGGCATTCCTCTGCTCTTCGTGCAATGGCAGTAAGGGCTGGCGCGGCACGCCGCCCCGATAGGCGCCGAGGTCCATGGCGTATTTCACCCCAGGAATCCCGCACTGCGAAACGATCAGCTTCGACGCGGGCAGAATCGCCGCTTGCAGCGCGCGCGCCGTTCCCAGATCTCCTTTTCGGACCGCTTCAAACGCGGCGACGCACAATTCTGGCAAGGCACTGCCCAAAGCGAGGATGGACCCGATCGCGCCAAGCACCATCGACGGAAACATCATACTCGCCGAGCCAA
>CAVPLA010000003.1:0-14177 GCA_963705855.1 uncultured Acidobacteriota bacterium | reverse complement strand
GCTGATCACACAATCTCAACGCATCTTGCGCGTTGTTGACGAGCGCCGATGCCGGGACTTCCAGCCCGATTTTGCGGCATGCATCCTTGAACCACAGGCGGTCTTCCGCCACTTTAATGGCACGCAGCGACGCGCCAATCATCTCGACTTTGTGCTTTTCGAGAATGCCACTCTCCGCAAGTTCAACGGCAAGATTCAGGGCGGTTTGCCCTCCCACGGTGGGCAAAAGCGCGTCGGGTTTTTCCCGCGCAAGAATTTCTTCCAGGTATTCCTTGGTGAGTGGCTCGATGTAAGTTCGATGAGCCAGCTCCGGATCGGTCATGATCGTCGCCGGATTCGAATTAACCAGGACGACTTCGTAGCCCTCCGCCCGCAGCGCTTTGCAGGCCTGAGCGCCGGAATAATCAAATTCGCAGGCTTGCCCGATGACGATGGGGCCAGAGCCAATGATCAGAATTTTCTTGATGTCAGTGCGTTTTGGCATTGGTTGTTAGAGTATCGTCGTTTGCCCCAAAGTAAAAGTAAGCGACGCGAGTCCTTCTTAGCTGACGGTTACCGTCGCAGATCTTCGCAGCAGGAACTTACCCTTTTCGAGCGTGTACTGGAACTCCGAGCACTCTTTCTCAGCTTTCTTGATGGGTTCATACCGCACTAGCAATTTGTATTCGCTGCTGCCAATTGTCGCGACAAGCAGATAATCGCCTGGCGTGATCTTCTTGAATTGAAAAACTCCATCGCGTCCCGTAAAGGCTTCCGCCACAGGCGTCATTAGTGTGCAGCAATCGCCGCTCGCCGTTGGTGAGAAAAGCCTAACGCGCGTGCGAAGCACAGGCTTGCCCTCTTGCCTGGAGGAACTCGCCGTTCCCCTGTCCGGCGTCTCTTCGATGGAAACAAGCTTGCCGCACAGTCTGTCCACGGAAACTGGGTCCGCGGTTTCTGATGAAATCCCCGGAAGCGCCAATCCGAGCACCAGGGATGCACCAAGCAACTGCCACTTCACGATACGTGCTCCTTCATCATTTCGGTGAATTTGGTGAAGAGATAGTGGGAATCGTGCGGCCCCGGCGAGGCTTCAGGGTGATATTGCACGCTGAAGAGCGGGAGGCTTTTGTGACGCATGCCTTCGTTGGTGTGGTCGTTGAGATTCAGGTGCGTGATTTCCACGTCGCTCGAGGGCAGTGATTCTGAATCGACGCAGAAACCGTGATTCTGCGCGGTGATTTCGACTTTCTGATTCAGTAAGTTTTGCACGGGATGATTGGAGCCATGATGCCCGAATTTCAGCTTGAAGGTTTTGCCGCCAAGAGCGAGGCCGCAGAGTTGATGGCCGAGGCAGATACCGAAGATGGGAACGCGGCCGAGGAGCTTCTGAATATTCTCGACGGCGTAGCCGATAGGCTCGGGGTCGCCGGGACCATTCGAAAGAAAAACTCCGTCCGGCTTAAGGTCGAGAACCTCTTGGGCAGACGTCTGCGAAGGAACTACCCAGACGTCGCAGTGGTGATCAACAAGAAGCCGCAGAATATTTTGCTTGATGCCGAAGTCGTAGGCTGCAACCCGAAATTTCCGTGCATCAGAAACTCGGCCAGACTCGCCCATCGATTCCGACCAGGGAGGAATCGTGAGCTCGATAGAGCTTTTTTCCCAGCCGTAAGCCTTTTTGCAAGTCACGCGGCTGGCGAGTTCCTGTCCAGCCATCGCGGGCAATTGCTTGGCTTCGAAGATCAATTGCTCGGCGGGCGCACCGTCGGTAGCCACAACGCCGCGGAGCGCCCCGACATTGCGAATGTGGCGAACGAGCGCGCGCGTGTCGATATCCCAGATGGCGGGAATTTTGTGGCGATTCAAATACAGCTGCGCGGTTTCCGCTGAGCGCCAGTTCGAGGAGATTTGCGAAAACTCCCGCACGATGAGCGCTTCGATGTGAGGCCGCGAAGATTCTTCGTCGTCGAGATTGGCGCCGACGTTGCCGATATGAGGATAGGTCAGGCAGACGATTTGCCCCGCGTAGCTTGGGTCAGTGAAGACTTCCTGATAACCGGTTAGGCTGGTATTGAAAACTACTTCGCCGCCGCGGCGCGTGATGGCGCCTGCGGCACGGCCGTTAAATATGCGCCCGTCTTCCAGAGCGAGAGTGGCGGGTCGGTGCTGAACTTCGGTCAGGTTGTCCTCCGAGTGTGGTCATAAAGTATGCCAGTCACTTTGAGTTAGTGGAACTGGCTTCCGTCGTGGAAAGAGAACCGAAATGGTCGACCGGCCAGTACGCAAAAACCGCCCGGCCGTAAATAAGTTGGCTGGCTACAGAGCCAAAAACGCGCGAGTCATTAGAACTGATGCGGTGGTCGCCCATGACGAAGTAACTATCCTTGGGAACGCGGACGGGACCGTAATCGCTCGTGTCCTCGTACTGCGGAGGAACGTACGGCTCGTCGATGGCGCGCCCGTTGACATAAACGATGCCCTGGCGAATCTCGACATTTTCGCCGGGCAAACCAATGACCCGCTTAATGAAAGACTTCGAATGGTCCAGAGGATACCAGAAGACCACAACATCGCGGCGCTGAATGGGCTCGAAGCGATAAACAAATTTGTTGATGAAGATGCGTTCCTGATCCGAGAGCAGGGGCGCCATGCTGGTACCTTCAACTTTTACCGGCTGATAGAGAAAGACGATAATGACAAGGGCCAGACCAATGGCAATGAGAAGATCGCGAGTCCAAACACGGATTTCGTTTCGAAGGGAATGGGCTGCCGAAGGCACCGGTGCTGGAGTTTCCGGAACCGATGGAGCAAGAGGTTGGTTCTGGTCCACGCTTTGCATTTTATGCTGCCTTCTATTTATAACACGCGGATTGCTGGCCGCGCTAGATTCGATTTGTGCGGCGCAGGTACGGATTGCTGATTTGCGCCGGGCCGTTAAGTAAGATTCGCCGGTCGTTAGCGGCGTTGCATCCGGGTTCTGGAAGACCGAGGCTTGGGTGCTGGCCTACTCGCGTGAGAGGGCGTAGTTCAGCGTCGCCAGAGCTGCGATGACGGCTGTTTCCGTGCGGAGAATGAGTTGCCCCAAAGAAGCCTCTTGGAAGCCGCCGGCACGGGCGGCAATTAGCTCGTCGTCGGTCCAGCCGCCTTCAGGACCGATGGCCAGGGCAGCTGCAGCAGTCTTCGCGCGGACTACAGAGTTGAGAGGAGTCCGAATCGATGGGGCGTCGCTGCGTTCGGAAAGCATAAGGCAAAAGTTGGCGGCCTGTGCGGCGAAGGCTTGGGCGGGCATGGCGAGGCCATCTAGTTGCGGGATGTCAAGACGGCGAGACTGTTGGGAAGCTTCCAAGAGAATTCTCTGCCACCGCTGGGAACGCTTTGCGGCAGCGGCAAGCAGCCCTCTTTCAGAACGAGCTGCAGCCACCGGCATGATTCTGGCGACGCCAAGCTCGGTGGCTTTCTCAATGGCCCATTCGAACGCGTCAAATTTGACGATGGAAAGAAGAAGCGTTATGTCAGCGACCGGTTTCGGCGCAGGGAGTTGCTCGAGGAGAGCAAATTCGACGCGGTTGCGCGCGACGGATTCGATCCGGGCGAGCCATGCCGTGGAGCCGTCGCTGAGTTCGTAGAGCTGGCCGCCTTGGGCGCGCAGAACGTGGCCTAAGTGATGTGCGGCATCGCCTTCCATGACGGCGGCTGTTCCCGTGAACTGTTCGACAAAGAAACGACGGCGCACACCGGGATTCTACCGCAGGAACGGTTCGCTAACCGAAGATGTCTTTCACTTTGTCGAAGATCGTGGAATTACGATCAGCGGGCTTGTTCTCGATTTTCAGCGTGGCGCCCAGTTGTTCGAGAAGCTTCCTCTGCTCGCGCGTGAGCTTTGTAGGCGTAAGGACGCGCACGTGATAGTAAAGATCGCCTTTGCCGCCGCCGCGTGGGTCCGCGAGGCCTTTGCCCTTGATGCGGAAGACCGCGCCGCTTTGCGTAGCTTCGGGGATTTTCAACTTCTCCTCGCCATTCAGTCCGGGAACTTGCAGCTCCGTGCCGAGAGCCGCTTGCGTAATGCTCAGCGGGATCGTGCAGTAGAGGTCTGCGCCGCGCCGCTCAAAAAACGCGTGCTCTTTGACGTCGAGGACGACGTAGAGATCGCCTGGCGCGCCGCCATTGGGCGCGGGCTCACCTTCGCCCGTAACGCGCAGGCGTGTACCTGAATCCACGCCGGGCGGGATGCGCAGCTCGATCGTTTTTTCGCGCTCGATGCGACCTTGGCCGCGGCACTCCAGGCAGCGCTCCCGAACAATTTGTCCGGCGCCCTGGCATGCAGGGCACGTGCGCGTAATGGTGAAGAATCCCTGCTGGTAGGCGAGTTGGCCACGGCCAGCGCAGGTTTGACAAGCGACAATACCGGTGCCTTTCTTTGCGCCGGTGCCGTTGCAGGCTCCGCAATATTCCTGGCGCGGCAGCTTAATTTTTGTCGTCACCCCTGCGGAAGCTTCTTCGAAAGTAAGCGTCATGTCATAGCGGAGATCTGCGCCGCGCTGCTGACGACGGCGGCTGCGCCCTCCTCCGCCACCGAAAAGATCCTCGAAGCCGAAAAAGTCACCGAGAATGTCGTGAAAATCGCGAAAGACTGTGCTATTGAAATCGACTCCGCCGGCTGAACCGGAAAGCCCCGCGTGGCCATAGGTGTCGTAAACTTCGCGCTTCTGCTGGTCACTCAAAACGCTGTAGGCTTCCGTGCACTCCCGGAATTTTATCTCGGCTTCTTCTTTATTCGCCGGATTCCGGTCCGGGTGCCACTGAAGCGCAGCTTTGCGATAGGAGGCCTTGATCTCCTCGACGGATGCGGTCCGAGCAACGCCGAGCACCTCATAAAAATCTCTTTGGTTCCCCTTGGGCATGCCATCCCTTTCGTTCGAATTAGTTCGCAGCTTCTTTCGATGCGCCGCCTGGGTGAACGGCTACGCGCACCATGGCGGGGCGCAGAACGCGTCCATGAAAAATGTAGCCCGGTTGAAAGACTTGCAGAATCGTGCCGTCCTCATGCTGGACGGTCTCCGTGCGGTCCATCGCCTGATGCAAATGCGGGTCGAAGGGTTTACCTAGGGGATCGATGCGCTCGACGCCAAGCCGGGTGACATTGTCCACGAGCTGCTTGTAAATAAGCTCGAATCCCTTGCGATAATTTTCGTACTCGGCTTCGCGATGTGCGGCGAGAGCTTGCTCGAAGCCGTCAATGATGGGAATCAAACCTTCGATGACGCGGGCGGTATGACGCTTGGAATCATCCGCGCGCTCTCGTTCGATGCGCTTACGGTAGTTGTCGAAATCGGCCTGGCGACGCATGAGCGTTTGTCGCAGTTCGTTCAGGTCGCTGGCAAGTTTCGATACTTCCGCCTCCGCTGCTGCGGAATCCGCAGCGAGCTTGGCCGCGTCGGATTGGTCCGCGACAGCGTCTCTCGCGCTGTTTTCGGTATTAAATGGTGAGTCCTTGTCGGGCACTTTGCTGCCTCTCTTCTGGAAAAAGTGTTTCAAATTTTACTCAACGCTTCGCTGAATAGCTGCGCGACGTACGCAACAGCGGTCATGGCGCGCTCGTAATGCATGCGCGTCGGGCCGAGGACGCCGAGCGAACCTTGCACAAGATCGTTGCGCGTATACGGCGCGCTGATAATCGCAAGGTTGTCGCCGGCTTCCGATATTTCCTTCACGCCGATTTGTACATGCACGGGCTCGGGCGTCTCGATGCACGCGTTCAGCACGGTGACTAGCCGATGCTTTTCTTCAATCGCCGCCAAAAGTTCACGAAGTTGCGCCTGGTTCGTAAACTCGGGCGTCCCCACGATCTGAGCTGTGCCCTCCACGTGAACCTGACTAGTTTGATTCTCTCCGAGCATCGCTGGGTCCCACAATGTGAGGGCGTTGCCGATAATTCCCTCATACTGTTCGCGGTCGGTGGCGAGCTTCAATAGCAGGTCGCCCCGAATGGCTTCGAGAGTCCACCCGGAATAGTGACGATTCAGAAAGTCCGCGGTCGCGTCCAGCTCGGCCTGGGCAAAAGGACGGTTCGGACGGACAATTTTGTCGCGCGTATTGCCGCCCGGCGAAATCAGTACGACCACAACGCGCCCGTCCGGCAACAGCCACATGCGGGCGTGTTCAAGAACGGTTCGGCCGAGCGGCGGCGAAACGATGATGCCAAGTCCATTCGATACTTCCGCCAGAACATGCCCGGCGCGCTCGGTAATTTCCGAGGCGGTTTTTGCACCTCCCATTTCGCGCTGGATCCAGTCGCGATCACCGATAGTCAGCGTCGCTTGGGAAGCAATCTCCTGCGCGAAGAACCGATAGGCCAAAGAAGTTGGCACACGCCCTGCCGAAGTGTGCGGCTGGTACAGAAACCCGCCGTCTTCGAGATCAGCCATTACGTTGCGAATCGTCGCCGTGCTCAACGTCTCTTCGTACCTCTTGGAAATCGCGCGCGACGATACCGGCTCGCCGGTCTCAATGTACGTGCGCACGAGATCCGCGAGAACCTGCCGGTTGCGCCGTTCCTGTAGGGCTGGATTCCTCATAGCAGCACTCTACGCTAAGCGCTAAAGAGCGCTACCTATATTGTAGAAAGCGTGTCAAGCACCGTCAATGACGTGGTCTATCTAGTTCCTGACAAGGCCCCTAGTTAGTCAGGCGAGCACTAATTGTTGTCGATCTGGGCGCGCTGGAGCCTGTCGGAATAGTCGATGTAAATAGTCTTCCATTCTGTGAAGAAATCGATGGCCGCGATCGCGGCTTCGCGATGGCCGTTGCCGGTTTGCTTGGTGCCGCCGAACGGCAGATGCGTTTCAGCGCCGATGGTGGGTGCATTAACGTAGACGATTCCGGTATAAAGATCGCGCGTAGCTACAAACGCTCGGTTTACGTTGCGCGTGTAAATCGAGGCGGACAAACCATACGGGACCTCGTTGGCGACTTCAATTCCCTGGTCAAAGCTATCGATAGGAATGACCGAGACCATAGGGCCGAAGATTTCCTCCTGCGCGATATGCATCTGCGGCGAGCAATCGCCAAACACAGTAGGAGCGTGGAACCAGCCTTTCGCGTAGATCCCGCTGTCGAGGCGATTTCCCCCCGTGAGGAGTTTTGCGCCTTCGTTCTTACCGATTTCCACGTAGTCCATCACAGTCTTCAGTTGCTGCTCGTTAATGCAGGGGCCCATGTCCACGTCAGAATCGAGGCCGTTGCCAACGCGCAGCGCTTTGACCCGATCCACGAGGCGTGAAATGAATTCGTGGTAGATGCTCTTGTGTACGGCGACGCGGCTCGCAGCCGTGCAACGCTGTCCTGATGTTCCAAAGCCGCCCCAGACCGCGCCATCCACGGCCAGATCCAGATTCGCGTCGTCCATCACGATGATGATGTTCTTGCCGCCCATTTCGAGGCTGCAATGTTTGAAGGTAGGTGCGCAAGTCTGCGCAATGAGCCGGCCCACTGCGGTCGAACCCGTGAAGCTAACCACCGGCACATCTTCGCTTGCCGCCAACGGCGCACCGGCACCCGGTCCGTCCCCACTGACAATGTTTACAACGCCCGGCGGAATACCTGCTTCGGTGAGTGCCTGCACAAGGTGATACGACGACAGAGGCGTGTCTTCGGCAGGCTTAAGCACAACAGTGTTGCCACTGATGAGGGCTGGCGTCATTTTCCAAGATGGAATCGCCATCGGAAAATTCCACGGCGTAATCATTCCGCACACCCCAACCGATTGGCGAACGCTCATGGCGAACTTGTTGGGCAACTCCGAAGGCGTTGTTTGGCCAAACAATCGCCGCCCCTCGCCCGCCATGTAATACGTCATATCAATAGCTTCCTGAACGTCGCCGCGCGTCTCCGCCAGCACCTTGCCCATCTCGCGGGTCATGTCCTTGGAGTATTCCTCTTTGCGCTGCACAAGTAGCTCGGCCGCACGGAAAAGAATTTCGGCGCGCTTAGGAGCCGGAACCAGACGCCACTTTTTGTACGCCTCTTTGGCGGCATCCACGGCCGCATCGACATCCTCAGACGTCGAAGATACAAACATTCCTATCAATTCGTCGGTGTTGGCGGGATTGCGGTTCTCGTAAGCCTTTCCGCTGTACGAATCCTTCCATTCGCCGTTGATAAAGTTCTTAAAAACTCGGGGCGCCACTGATGTAGCCATACTTCCTCCTCGGTTGCTCAATTGGCTTGGTCTGCTGGTCTGAAGTCTCTCTGTGCCTGCGGGATTAAACACGGGGCACCACCGCGCGGAATGTGAATTCTACCGTTCGATGCAATTACCGTCAAATCGGCTTCATGTATTTTGAGAAATGCACCATTTCGTACAGATTCACAGATCCATTTTTGGTCCAATTAGCATGGAACTCGAAAACCCACGAGGCTTCACCGCATGGATGCAAGGCACTTTAGTGCCATTCAGGACGGACATGAGCGGGAAAAACCTACGAGCGGTACCGACAGACCAACGTACCAATGCCCAGGGAAAACAGGTACTAAACAAAGTTTTGTTGGCGATGCCCGACAACGAATACGAGCTGATGCGTGCTGACTTGACTTATATCGACCTGCCGAGTCATCTCAGCCTCCATGAGCCGACGCAAAATATCGAGTTTGTCTATTTTCCGAACCGAGGAATGGTTTCTCAAGTGGTTGTGACCAAAGACGGTCGAACTGTCGAAGTGGGCGTAGTGGGCAAGGAAGGCTACGTCGGGGCGGGATTGGCAGTCGGCCTGAGCAGAAGTCCAGTACGTGAAATAATCCAAATCGGCGGCGATGGCTTTCGAATGAAAGGGAGTGCTCTACAACGCATTCTGCGGTCCGCCCCGCAATTGCAAGTAATTCTAAACAGGCACACTGCGCTTCAAGGAATGCAAGTCTCACAGACCGCGGCGTGCAATCGCCTGCACGACATACAGCAGCGTCTCTCAAGATGGCTGCTTATGAGCCAGGACAGGATCGATGCCGGACTGCTTCAGATCACCCATGATTTCATTGCGACCATGATGGGTACAGACCGATCCACGGTGAGCGTGGCTGCGTCAATAATGCAAAAAGACGGAATCCTGGATTACGTGCGAGGCGCAGTGAAGATTGTAAACCGCAGAAAACTAGAAAAATCCGCTTGTGAGTGCTACGGCGTCATTCACAATCTCGAGGATGAACTCGGCCTCAGATAACATTTCTTGTCAGCGTTGGATTCCCCACAGACAGCAACCCCTTTCTATAGTTAGTGTTCTGGCCTTGCACCTTCATTTCGATTTTTGATGTGCATGCAAAGGGCGGCGATTGGGCAGCACCTCATCCGGGGCGATGAAAAGACTGCTTTTTTCGTCGCGGTGTCGTTGAAGAACAGGGCCAGGCCGCTTTTCAAAGAAGCATCATCGCTACAAGTCTCGAGGGAGGCAATCAAAGCCATGCGTCGCAAACTGGTATGGGTCGAAAGCTATGATTTTCAGGGCTGGGCTTGCTCCGACTGCGCATGGGCGTTCAAGCCACTCGGGCCGCTAGTTGGCGAATCCATTGATGAAATGAAGATGCACTACGAACGCCAACGCGACAACGAGTTCACTTCTCACGTCTGTGACCAACACCCAAGACCCACAAAAAATCCGCGTTAGCCAAAACACGCGCGGCGCCAATCCTCAAATGATTTGAGATATCGGGGCACTGGCAACCGCGCGATTCCAGATGCTCGCCCGACTCAGGATGAAAAGAATTTCTCGGCGAGACGAAGTCGAGCAGGTACACTCTTGCGGGTCTCTATCAGTTTGCTGATCCGGACTCCTTCTTTGTATTCGCCAAGTTTCGATCGGCAGAGGAGCCTTTTACCCTGAGGAGGAAGCATGAAAAGATTCACCATTGCCATACTCTTGGCGTCTTTATGGTGCACAGCGCTCTGCGCTTCACCTGCGTCCTCCGGTGCCAACCCGATTCGGGTGCTCCTTGTGGACGGTCAGAGCGGTGGTCCCTATCACGCATGGCAACTAACCTCCACCGTTTTGAAAAAAGAGCTGGAGAACGCCGGGATATTCACCGTCACGGTTGCGACGTCTCCTCGTTTTGGCGAGGACTTCAGCAGCTACAAGCCAGATTTCAGCAAATATCAGGCAGTTGTCCTGAATTACGATGCGCCGGACTGGTCTGCCGAGCTGCGTGAACAGCTTGAGACGTACGTAAAGAACGGCGGTGGACTCGTAGTTGTCCATGCGGCAGATAATGCGTTCCCCGATTGGCCGGCTTTCAATCAAATGATCGGCATCGGAGGTTGGAGAGGCCGCTCAGAAAAGTCTGGTCCCCTTTGGTATTTCAAGGATGGCAAGCTGGTCTCGGACAATTCCCCCGGACCGGCCGGCTCGCACGGGAATCGTCTCCCTTTCCAGGTGGAAACTCGCGCGCCCGAACACCCGATTATGAAAGGGTTGCCGCACGTCTGGATGCACGCCTCCGATGAGCTTTATGCAACGCTCCGTGGACCGGGCGAGAATATGACAGTGTTGGCAACCGCTCACTCTGATCCGGCGAATCACGGCACCGGGCATGACGAGCCGATGCTGATGGTCCTCAATTATGGCAAGGGCCGGATATTTCATACCACGATGGGGCATGATGTTGCGGCCTTGAGCTGCGTTGGATTTATCACCACATTTCAGCGAGGAACGGAGTGGATCGCCAGCGGCCGGGTGACGCAGAAAGTACCAGTTGATTTTCCAACGGCTGGTTCGGTCAGCTTTCGCGTCGACATTGCGAAAATGGATCCCGCTTTTCTGAATGGCCCACCCAGGCTCAATCCCTTCGACAGTCTGGCGGATTCGGCTCTGCTGGCGATGCGGAAGCGCGCCGGAGAACTTGGCATTGGTGGCGTCGCCGTGGTGGCTTACTTCGAAGGCGATAAGATTCAATCCTGGAACTCCAAAATACTCGTGATAGGCAGAATGAGAGACGAACCTTCGCAAACTGACAAGGGAGCAAACTTGATCGGCATCGCCTACGCCAAAGCCGTAGAGATGGCGGACACGCTCAAAGATAGCGGTAGTCAAGTGCGCCCGCCCATGACCGGGGAATTCGGATGGAAAGGCGGCGTCATCGTTCGTGGGAAAAACGGATACTTGATCGCGGCATTCAGCGGCGGCAAATCCGAAGACGACGTCAAGATATCCAGAGCTGGCGTCGAGCAACTAAGCACCGGGCTTTAGTCGCCAGACACCAAGTGTAGGACTTTTAGTCCGAAAGTCTTGTTGTGCCTGCGGGATACAACACGTGACACCAACACATGGAATCTAAAATCCACGGTCGCTTACGAGTGCCGTCAAATCGCGCTTCCTTAACGATAGTCAGTCGGCATCAAGCCTTGTTTTGCTACTAATTTTTCCCTAGCTGTTCGAGAGCGACGCGGGCGGGATCGTAATCCGGTGCGGCAGCAAGAGCGGCCCGAAGCGCCTGCCTGGCATCGTCGTTGCGGCCAACCGCTTGGAATGCGGTCGCAAGATTGGTGAGGAATTCGGGGTCACGTGGTGAGATTCGAACAGCAATCTGGAATTGTGCGATGGCATCGGAAAAGCGACCTTGCTGGCCGTAAACCGCGCCAAGATTGCTGTGCAGCGACGCGTTGAAATCGTCGGGCTCCGTATGAAACCCGAGAGCCTTGGAGAAATAGGATGCGGCTTCGTCCAAATGGCCCTCGTGCTGCCAGGCCATCAGCCCGAGAGCATTCAGAACATTTGCATCATTGGGACTGATGGCCACGGCTCTTCGCAGCGCCGCTTCTGCCTCGGTCCAACGGCCAGCCTGCGCAAGGATAAGGCCCTCTTCGCCATCCACTTGCGGGTCTTTGGGATCCGCGATGCGAACCTCGGCGAGCGCTCGCAGCGCCCGATCAAACTCACCGCGCGCAGCATAAATCGAAGCCAATCCTTCCCAGGCAATTGCCAGTTCCAACCGGTCGGGCGGCGTTGCACTCTCCGCCAGGGAAATAGCAGTCAAGTAGTGAGATTCGGCCGAAGACTGTCCTGTCGCGTTGTTAGGCTGAAGTGCAGCAACCATGTCATGCACGAAAGGCGCGTTCGGCGAACTTTCCAGTGTGCGTGTGAACAGAGCGGAGTCATCCTTCCAGACAGAGTTGCGAGCGACGGTGCCCGCCGTGAAGAAAAGGAGAACGGCGGCTAATACCACGACCGCAGCGGGCAACCGAAGACGTTGGGGAAGCAAACGCCCGAACCGCGCGGCTATGAGGACAACCAACAAACAGAAACCGACGGAAGGTAAATACAGATAGCGCTCGGAAAACACGTTCCGGCCGACCGCGTAGACATTCAAAACGGGAATCAATGCTATGAACACCCAGAGCGCCGCAAACGAAGCCAAAGGCGCACGGGGCAATCCGTACAGGATGGCGCCGGCGGTGAGAATCAGAAGCAGAGTAGCCGCAATGGCGCGGGGATCTTCGAGAGTTCGCACCGGGACAAAGAGGTAATAAGCGTTGAGGCCCACGGGCGCGAGCAATTTCCAACAATATCGCAAAATCAGATTGAGTGCGGTGAGGCCAAATTCGAAGTGGCTCAGAATCCAATCTCGCTGGCGGACAACAATAAAGCCGAGTACACGTAGACGCAGCAAGAAGTAAAGACCCAAAATAAACCAGTAAGGAAGAGAGAGTTTTAGGGCGGCGCCGATGCGGCGGACGAAAACAGTGTCTTCACTCAAGCTGAAAACGTAAGCCATGACGATAAGAGGGAAAACGATGGCGGTTTCTTTCCATAACAGAGCGGCAGCGAATGCTGCAAACGATGCCGCAAGAAAAAGAACGTGACTGCCTCGCGAAGGTTTGATGGGCGGCTGCTGTGATTTCTGACCGCGCCCGAGAACAAAAAACAGAAACGCGAGCAGGAAAAAAGCCGTGCAGCCGATGTCCGGCAGGGCCGCGATCCAATCGACCGCCTCGGAATGAATCGGATGCACGGCAAACAAAGCTGCAGATGTGAAGGCCAGTCCAATGCGGCCAGTCAACGTATAGAAGACAGCGAATGCAAGAAGGACCACAATTACGTGGAACGCGAGGTTCACAGCATGGAAAGCGCTTGCATAAAAACCAAAAACATCGGCAGTTAGACGGTAGGTCACCATCTGCAGAGGCCGGTAATAATTGACGCGTCCGCGAGCTCCTGCGCGGGCGAAGGCCCAATCGTTCGGCCCAACCAAATCCAGGAACGGGGCACCCGAGCGCAGGCTGGAATTCATCACAACTTGTTCATGGTCGTCCCACACGAATCCGTTGCTGATACTATTGGCATACGTGCCAACACTAAGGATGCATAAGAGAGCGGCCAGCGCGACCGCAGTGAGTCTGGATGCTGGCATCTTGAAAAAAGGGGGTCGTTCTGTTGCCTTAGTTGGGGCAGCTGTCAACTGAAAGCTTGGCTTTGTGGTTCGCCCTCTCTTCTTGTTCGCCATCACAAAAGGCAGCTCCCGAACGGCTAGCAAATCAATGCGTAATTATAGGAGAAAGCGCTTTGTACCGCCTGAGTAGTTTGCCTGTTGAAACCTGGCCCGTGCTGCATGAACGTGTAAGATCGCATTTCAATCGCGAACGTGCTACACTGTGTTTGCGCTTAATACCTCGGTTGTGTTGTGCGGCCCCTCTGGTGAGTCGTTGATCTGAGATTACCCGCCTGCAGTTTTCTCCGTACGTTTTCAGCGTAATCTAAAACAAGACTGGCAATGCGAATTGCCGCGCTTGCACCGGAAAGGTGTGCGCGCCGCTATCACTCCAGCCAGCAAGAAAGCAATGCGAATGCAAAGTTTTACAGAATTACCGATCTCCGCCTATATGAAGGAGAGATTGGCACACGCGCGATTTTCGACGCCGACCCCCGTGCAAGCTGAGGCCATACCGCAAGCGCTCGAGGGCAAGGACGTGCTCGCAACCGCGCAAACCGGAACCGGCAAGACGCTGGCGTTCCTGATCCCGGTGATCGAGCAACTGCTCAAAAGCAAAACGCCCGGAATTGCGGCGCTGGTGCTGGTCCCGACGCGCGAATTGGCCATGCAGCTGGTTGCCCAATTCAACGCATTACGCGGCACGCAGCTTGTGCCCGCCGGACTAGTGGTTGGTGGATTGGCCGAAGGCGCGCAACTCAATGCCATTCGCAAGGGAGCAAGGTTGG
>CAVPLA010000002.1:0-84265 GCA_963705855.1 uncultured Acidobacteriota bacterium | reverse complement strand
CTCGCCACCCGTAGCCGTTGTGAATCGGGAGTTTGCGAGCAAAATCTTTGGCTCCGCAACAAACGCATTGGGCGGATACTTCAAGAGGCCGGATGGAACCCGCATACAGGTCGTAGGCATTGTGGAAGATGGGAAATATGGAAGCCTCGCCGAAGACCCGCAAGCAGCGATGTTTCTCCCCTTCCTGCAATCGCCTGCGAATGAGATGTGTCTGGTGGTGCGCTCCAACGGCGATTCGCAGCAACTAGCCGCAGCCATCAAGAGTGCCGTAACGCAATTGGATGCAGGGCTGCCCTTTGGCATCCGAACGTGGAACCAGGAACTGGAGAGCGCTCTGTTTCCTTCGCGTATGGCCACGCTATCGCTGGGTGTACTGGGTGCGATGGGCGCGATGCTGTCTATCACTGGCATCTTTGGAATGGCGGCGTACTCAGTTAGCAAAAGGCTGCGGGAGTTGGGGATTCGTATGGCTCTCGGCGCGCAACCCCGGGAAGTGTTACAGGCAGCATTGGGACGCGCAGTCAAATTGCTAGCTTTTGGTTCAGCAGCAGGATTGTTGCTCGGAATTCTGGCGAGCCGGGTGCTGGCTTCCATCGTGTATCAGGCAACTCCCCGCGATCCGCTGGTATTGGCCGGTGTTGTCCTGGCGATGTCATTGCTGGGGTTGCTGGCTACGTGGATTCCGGCGCAGCGCGCCCTGTCGATAGATCCTATGATACTGCTGCGCGAGGAGTGAATTGGCTTTACTGAAAAGCTTATCGTCGGGCTAGGCCCCTAACTCACGCTGAACGGTCTCACTGGACATTGGTATCTGGGCCTATTTCACGCGAGCGGTAACCGCGTTGATCGAAACTTAGGCGATCAGTTCCGAGTTGCCGACAATTCGCCGAGAATCCTGTTTTCCATTTCCCACAACGCTGTTTCTGGTCTGCAGAGACGAAGCACTTAAGGTATCCGGATTGCTTCCGCGTTGGCGACGATACACAACATCGGAACGCCCTTCAATGGGCTCGCGGGGTGGGCGCCTTCATCAATTCCACAAACATCTTGTTAAATTTTGCGAGATCCAAATCCATCTGGATTTCGACCAGTTGTGCGCCAAGCTTCGGGCTGTCTTTCTCTACCCACGTCAGTGTGTTCCCGTAAGCCGCACCGTGGTCGATGTCCACGCTCATATAGCGGTTTTCCTTTTTGGTGATTAGCGTCGGGTCAATCCAAGCTGCGGCCGCCAGTTCATCCCACATGTAGGAACCGCCCTGGTCTGCCATAAAGAACGTAACAACATACTGTGCTGCGGCGCTGTTGCTCTTCTTGATTTCGGCAACCATTTCGTCGGTGATTTTCGTTTTTACGGAGATGTCCACCGGCGTGCAGACAATCTTCTTCCACGGCGCCTCTAACACGCTCTTCGCGGCCTCGGGATCGAACCAGAAATTAAATTCGTGCCGTGGGCTGCTGATAAACTCCGGATCGTCAGTCCGCGGGCTCAAGCTTCCGCCCATAAAGACCAGGCCTTCGGCCAATTCGGCAAAATGTGGATCGATGGCGTTGGCGAGCGCCAGGTTCGTCATGGGGCCGCCTTCGTAGATCGTCACTTCATGCGGATATTTGTGGACCATGCGGATCAGGAAGTGGGCGGCGTCCTCATCGGCGGGCCGTGTCGTGGGCTGCCCTTCCGGCAGCGTCGGAATCACGTCATGTTCGTGCCACCAGCGATCATCCCAGGCGCCCGCAAAGGCCACTTTTCCGTATCTTGCCTGCCACAAAAGGGCTTCGTTGCGGCGATGCACGAGTGGAAATACGGCTCCTGGCACAACCGGAATATCGGTGCGGCCAATGAGCTCGAGGAGTCGCAGAGTATGCGCGACCTCCTCGTCGCGCCATTGGTTTCCGCTGACGACGGTTATGCCCAACACTTCGACCTTGGGAGATTGCATCAAGGTCAACAGCGTTTGCATATTGCTGCCGCCAGGCCCCGAACAGTCCTGATTGATGACGACTTTTCGAGGTTGCTGCGCGAATGCTGGGCTACCGGCAATCAGCAAGAACGAAACCAATAGCTGTAGTCTTAGAATCCTCATCAAGGGCCTCTTCGGAAGTTCGCAGTCTCCAAGCAACCTGTCTATTTACTTTGCAGAGATTTGCTCCATATCAAGCCAGGGGTTGCCGGCTAACTCGAAAAGATTCTACACACATCGCCGTTAGAACCAAGCCGCAGCGGCTGTCTGTCATTATCTGAGGTCCTTAGCGTACACTCCTCAGTCATGGCTAGGTCAGCTTCCGAAAAACAAGAAATCTTTGTTACTCCCACCGAAACACCTTCGCCGAGAGCGCCGTGCAAACCACAAAGACGAAGGCCAGTGCCGCTACGTCGCCCACATGCGCCGACCATGCGTCGCCCCTCCAGATCCCTTCGAGCAGCGATACCGTATAGGTTAGCGGCACAACTCTCGCCACGGCGTGGAGCGCTGGCGGCAGCGATTCAACCGGCACGAAGAGTCCCGAGACAGCGATCATCGGGTACAGAATGATGGCGCCGATCGGCTGCGCAAAACGAGCCGTGGGAACAATGCTGGCGATGAGAAAACCGATCGACAGGATGCTCCAAGTGCTGATCAGCAGCGCAATCGTGAACGAGAAAAATGGAACATGCACACCGACCGGGTAATAGCGTTTGCCTGCCAGGACCATCAAGGCCAGCGTCGACGCGGTGAGTATCAGCTTCACGATCACGTGGGCGGCAAGAATTGTCTCGGGACGGAGCGGCGTGGCGCGGAGTCGCTTGAGAATGCCGCCCTCGCGGTAGATCGAGATAATCGTGACCAGCGAAAGCACCGCGCTGAGCGCGATCAGAATCGATGCGAGAACTGGCAGGCCGACGCGGATAAACCCCGTGGGGGCGAATGAGGACGGCGCCTGTCCGCGGCCAGCGACGCGACCCAGTACAAGGAAAATTAGAACAGGGAACCCGATTGTCCCAAACGCGCCGAGCGGCTCGCGCAGGAATATCTTGATCTCGATCCAGGTCAGTTTCCAGAGTCCACGCAGCATCATTGTCGGGCCTAATCGCGAATCGAGTGACCAGTAAGTTTGAGAAAGACGTCTTCAACGTTGGGTAGAATCGTGCGGAAATCCCGAACCCGGATCCGATTCTCGGATAGACAATGAATCACCTCGGTCACGAAATCGTCGCCCTGACCGCGAATGGTGAATCGCCCGTCATTGCATATCACAGCTTCAACTCCCGGCATCGCCCGGAAGCGTTCTTCAGCGCCGGGGTCGTCCGTGGCTAGAGCAACGGTTCGCTCCGGGCAGTGCCGGTCGACGAGCCGCTCCGGAGTATCAATGTCGATGATTCGTCCGTGCTCGATGATTGCTACCCGGTCGCACAACCGTTCGGCCTCTTCCATCAGATGAGTGGTCAAAAACACTGTCTTGCCGCGCTCGCGGATGCCTCGCACCAGATCCCAGATTGTCCGCCGCGACTGCGGGTCCAGCCCGGTGGTCAGCTCGTCGAGAAACACCACCTCCGGATCGTTAATCAGCGCAAGAGCAATAAACAGCCGCTGCTTCTGGCCTCCAGAGAGGTTCATGAACCAGGCGCCCCGCTTATCGGCGAGGCCGAGCTGTTTGAGTAAGTTTTCGCCGTCTATCGCTTTCTTCTGGTAAAGCGAAGCCCAAAGGTCTACCGCCTCCCAAACTTTGATCCGTTTCTGCAGCTGTGCCGCCTGGAGCTGAACCCCGATGCGTTCCTGCAGCTTGTAGACGTGACGGAAGGGATCTAGACCCAGAACCGAGATGGTGCCCCGGTCGGGCGTGCGCAGACCTTCTATGCACTCCATCGTGGTGGTTTTTCCAGCGCCGTTGGGGCCGATTAAACCAAAGATCTCACCGTCGTTTACTTCGAACGACACCTCGTCGACAGCCACCGTTGGGCCGTAGGTCTTGCGCACTCCGGAAACTTGAATGACTGGACGCATGATAGTTTGCAATACCGCAGATTCTCCGAACCGAATCGAGAGTTTATATGAGGATGTCCGATTGTTGCCAACTCTGACTAGTCGAATTCCCCGACATGTGGCCCCCACGGTTCCGAAACGGCGTTGCGGGAAACGATAGGCGATTCTGGGGAAATGCCTGCGCACTCAGGTTTGATTCGCCCGCCAATAAGACGGCATCAGCCGGCCTTTCGGAAACTGCGGCTAATCCAAAGATTTTTCTCCGTTTTTCCCTTCTGGGTGTTCCTGATATATATGAAAAGAGTTCTCGCCGAGGGATCCCTTTAGAGCTTGGTGGACCTCATTCGGCCAGGTGACCCGCCAAGCCACTTGGACGGCCGAGGGACGACCCGCCGGACGCGATGGTAGAAATCCACTGCTTGGAGCTAATACTCCAAGTGTGTGCTGGCGTTGGCCAAGCAGTTTAGAACAGGGACTGGGCTCTGGCGGTTGCGTCGAGGTGCTTCCGGGCGGCAAGAATTACGGCGTGAACTCTCCAAGAGTGATCGATCTGCGAAGAAACGCACTTAGGAGATACCTAAGAATGCGACCACTTTGGAACAAGGCTCTCCAATTCAGAAACACATTCAGATCATAGACCGCCGCGGCTGCGGGACAACTTCTGGTGGCACCAAAATTCGCACAGGCTATTGGCTTGGCGCTTTCAAATGGGGGTCCAGTTCCGACGCTTTCTGAAATTCTTTGGCCGATTCGTCTTTATTTCCTTTTCTCTGCAGCGCCAACCCTAGTTGATAGTGTGCGGAAGCATAGGCCGGCAGCGATTGAATGGCCGCGCGGAATTGCGAGATCGCACCCTCCAGATCCCCTGCGTTCAAGAGCTTGCGCCCGGAGTTCGTCGCGAACATCGCCGCTTGCTCGCTCGATTTCTGTTTCAGTAGCTCCATTCCCGTGCGGCTCTCTACGGCGGCTCCGTCCGCGTCGCCCAGCTGACGCAGCACAGCTCCCAGATTGGTGTGCGCTCCGGCAAAATCCGGCTGCAAACGAATGGCTTCTCGCAGCGCATCGGCCGCCGGCTGCAAGTCGCCTTTTTGCTTCAGCACGGAACCCAGCGTGTAGTAAGCCTCCGCATAGTCGGGTTTCGCCTGGACCGCCGCGCGCAACTCCTCCGCTGCCGCCGCAAATTCCCCCTGCTGCCAAAGCGTCACCCCGAGCGTGTAGTGAGCATCCGCCAGCTTCGGATCCAGTTCCTCGGCCTTCTTGAATTCCGCGATCGCTTCGGGCAAGCGATCTTTCATCTTCAGCGCCAGGCCCAAATCGTAGTGAAACGCGGCGTTCTGCGGAGCAAATTTCAGTGCGGACTGAAAATGTGCTACCGCGGCGTCAAAATCCGTCTTCTGCAAATAAGCGGCGCCCAAATTCCCTTCATACCCGGCGTCGTTCGGTTTCAGCTTGAGCGCCGCTTGAAATTCTTGAATGCTGTTTCCCGCATCGCCAATCTGTAGCAGAGCGAGACCCAAATCATTGTGCGCATCCGCACTCTCGGGCCTGATCTTCGCCACCTGCCGGAAGGCCATTACTGCATCTTCTCCATTGCCGGAGCGCTGCAGCAGAATTCCCAATTGTTTTTGTGCGTCGGCATTGTAGGGATCCAGCTTGGCCGCATACTGAAATTCGAGCAACGCCGCGTCGGCCGCGCCTTTCGATTCGAGCGTTTGTCCCAGATAGTAGTGTGTCAGGGGATTATCTGGCTCGAGTTTTGCGGCCACGCGCAATTCGGACTCGGCTCCCTCGATGTCTTCTTGCTGTAAACGCAAGACTCCCAGATGCAGATGAGCTTGCGCGAATTGCGGCTGAAGTTTCAGTGCTTCAGAAAACTCGGCGGCTGCTTCCTCCATCTTTGATAGCTGGACCAAAACCGAACCAAGATCATCATGCAACTCTGCCCGGCTCGCTTCGACCGCAATCGCGCGCTTTAATTCCTCCCGAGCACCGGCGGAATCGCCTGAATAAGAGAGCGCTTGGCCCAGGATGTGATGTGTCTCCGAATCCTCGGGAGCCAGCCTCACCGCTTCGCGCGCCTCGCGCACCGCGCCCTGCGCATCTCCCTTCCGCAGCAGCGCGCGGGAGAGATTCATGTGCGCTTGCGCAAAATCCGGTTTCAGGCTCACCGCGGCTGTGAACTCGGCAGTGGCCGCTTCCGTCTCACCTTGCGCGAGCAAAACCCATCCGAGCGAATTGTGCGCTTCGGGGCTTCGCGGAATCAATTTGACTGTTTTTTCAAACGCCGCGCGTGCTCCCGACAAATCCTGCCGCTGCAGTGCGTCCAGCCCTTGGCTGTAAAACGAATTGGCAGCCGCGGCGTCGGCGCTCGAATTCGAGTTTTTCGTTTGCGCGCGTCCGCCCGCACAAACCAGGAGGAACGCCAGCGCAAGTGCGCCAATTCTCAACCCGTCCCACAATCCGCGTTGATTCGGCTTAAGGCGCATCAGTTCTAGACACAAATTCCAAATCCTCGCACTCCTCAATTTTATCCGCAGGAATGACCGTACGGCCGGCGGCCTCCTCGATGATCATGACACCGCCGACGTATTCCTGTATGTACCAGTCCGTTTCCGGGCCACCTGGCTCAGCTGCAACGAGTTCGATCCTACCGGGTTCGCGATGGAATAACATACGGTCGCCTTTCTGAATCTCTTCACCAGTCTGGTATTTTAAAATCATCGAGACTTGCATCCATATTGCAAAGTCTAACTGAACGCTCCGCCTTGACCCCGCTTAACCCGCACCTTAGTATGCCAAGAGTTCATGATTTCCGGTCCGACCAATCCTTCGCGGTTCCGTTTCGTAGCGTTCTGGATTTTTCTTGCACTGCTCCTGCCCTTTTCTATTCTCTTCGCCCGAAGTCAGCTCCCAAAAAGCAATCCGAAGCCTCTCGCTCATTTCACCGATATAGCGAAAAAAGCAGGCCTCACAACCCCTGTGGTTTTCGGCGGCGTGGACACTAAGAAATACATCATTGAAACCACTGGAACGGGCGTGGCCATCTTTGACTATGATAACGACGGCTGGCCCGACATCTTCATCGTTAACGGCACAAGCCTCGATGCGCCCGCCTCTGGAAAACTGCCCACAAGCCATCTCTACCACAACAATCACGACGGCACCTTCAGCGACGTCACGAAAAAAGCCGGCCTCACCCTCTCCGGCTGGGGCCAGGGCGTTTGCGTCGGCGACTACGACAACGACGGCTGGGAAGATCTCTACGTCACCTACTACGGAAAAAACATTCTCTATCACAACAACGGCGACGGCACCTTCACTGACGTAAGCGAAAAAGCTGGCGTCGCTGGCTCAGGCAAAACCTGGGGCAATGGTTGCGCCTTCGTTGACTACGACCGCGACGGCCATCTCGATCTGATGGTCGCCAACTATGTGGACTTCGATCTTTCCACTGCGCCTACTCCCGGCGAACGTGCTTCCTGCGTCTGGAAAGGTGTTCCTGTGATGTGCGGCCCGCAAGGACTGCCAGCGGCCAAAAATATTCTCTATCACAATCGCGGCGACGGCACCTTTGAAGACGTCAGCGCAAAATCTCACATCGATAAAACCGATGGCCATTACTCCTTGAGCGTCTCCACGCTCGACTACGACGACGACGGTTGGCCCGACATTTTCGTCGCCTGCGACAGCACCGCCAGCATTCTCTATCACAACAATCGCGATGGCACTTTTACGGACGTGGCAATCATCGCCGGAGCAGCCTTCAACGAGGACGGCCACGCCCAAGCCGGCATGGGCTCAACTGTCGCCGACTTCAACGGCGACGGCAAGCTCGACATCTTCAAAACGAATTTCTCCGACGACACCGCCACTCTCTATCGCAACAATGGCAATGGCACCTTCGACGATGTCACGTATTCCGCGGGCCTCGGCCTCAACACAAAGTATCTCGGCTGGGGCGCCATGTTTTTCGATTTCGACAACGATGGCTGGCCCGATCTTCTTCTAGTGAACGGCCATGTCTACCCAGAAGTCGACAGCCAGCACCTCGGTAGCACGTTTCAAGAACCGCGCATTCTTTATCACAACAACGGCAACAGCACTTTCACGGACATCTCCGCCAACGGCGGCCCGGGTATCACTACGGTAAGTTCTTCGCGCGGCCTGGCCATCGGCGATTTGTGGAACGACGGCCGTCTCTCCGCGGTGATCAGCAACATGAACGCTCCGCCCAGCCTTCTCGTCAATGAACTTCGCACGGCCAATCATTGGATTGCGTTTCATCTCGTCGGCGCCTCGATGCTTGCAACTAGAGAGACCGGCGCGAAGCGTTCAAGCCGCGATGCCATCGGTGCCCGCATCACGATGAAAGCCGGCGCGCGCCTCTTCGTCGACGAAGTCAGGAGCGGCTCCAGCTACGATTCGAATAGCGACATGCGCGTGCACTTCGGACTCGGCTCCGCCACTAAGCTAGATTCCGTGCAAGTCCGCTGGCCCAGCGGCCTCGCCGAACAATTCGAAAATCTCGCGGTAGACTCAATTCACACTCTAAAGGAAGGCGCCGGCGTCTCTGTCAAACCTTCGGCGAAAAAGTAACTCGCTGCATTTCGCGCTGCGTACTAAAATTCCTCCATTCAACGTGACGCCGCGATGAAACCGAAATCCAAGCCTAAACAAAAGGCCAAGCCGCAACCCAAGCAAGTCAGAAAATCATTCGAAGCCCCGCTCGAACGCCTGCGCTCGAATCTCGGCTGGGTGGTCATCCGCATTCCATTCGACGTTCAGAAAATTTGGGGAACGCGCGGCATGTTTCGCGTCAAAGGAGAAATCAACGGCTTCGCCTTTCGTACCTCGCTCTTCCCCACGCGCAAGGGCGAACACTTCTTGCTCGTAAATAAAAAAATGCAAGCAGGCGCACATGCGACTGAGGGCACAACGGCGGAATTTCTCCTGGAGCCCGATACCGAAGAACGCGTCGCAGTCGTTCCCCTCGAATTCAAGCGCATTCTCGGCGAAGACCGCTCATTCCGCCGCTGGTTTGATGCGCTGAGCTATTCCATTCGCAAGTGGATTTCCGACTGGATCGTGCAACCCAAAAGCGTCGAAGCCCGCGTCCGCCGCGCCGAGCAAGTCGCTGAACAGCTTTTTTCTGCTATGGAAGCCGAGCGCGAACTTCCGCCGGCGCTAAAGCTGGCTTTCACGCGCGATCCTCGTGCCCTCGAAGGCTGGAACCTCATGTCGCCATCGCATCGCCGCGGCCAACTCATCGCTATCTTTTACTACCGCTCACCCGATGCGCGCGCGCGCCGCATCGAAAAAGTAGTCGCTGAAGCTATCGCCCTCGCCGAGAAAAAATCGACGAAATGAATTGCCTTGCCGGCAGCCGCCGCCCGCTATTTCAAAACATCCGCCCCAGCTTTAGCACACTGCGCGTCTTGCGAGCTGGCCGCGCCCGACACTCCGATCGCCCCAACGATCTTCCCGTCCATCACCAGCGGAATTCCTCCTTCCACGGCCACAACTCCTTTCAACGTCAAAACTCGTAGCCCATCTCCGCCCGCCGCCAGTGTATCCTGGAACGCTTTCGTGGGCCGCTTGAAGAGTGCCGCGCATCGCGCCTTCTCAATCGCCACATTCGCGCTCCCCAATTGCGTGTTGTCCATTTTCTCGTAGTACACGAGATTCCCGCTGGTATCGACGATCGCCACTGCCATATTCCAGTGATTCTTCTCCGCTTCCGCCAAAGCTGGCGCCGCCGCCTTCTTGGCATTCTCAAGGCTCACGTTCGCACCATATGGACTCGGGGCCGGCACCGGCGTCTGCGCACGCGCCATCGCCAGCCCGCAAAGCAAAATCATCGCCCCCACAACCGACCTCGCCACAGTTTTCCGCGACATCCTCTCTCCTCCTTTAGCTTCGAGAATCAAATCCCCTCGCATCTTAATTTTCAAACGCCACTCTCCGCCCTTCATTCCTCGCGCTTGATCGACACATAGATCGGTCCCGCTCCCAGCATACTCACCAGGAACCAGCTAAAACGTCCAGCTCGGCTCGTAGCCTGAAATTTCTGATGATCCCCAGGCGCAACATCCAACTCCACCGTCTTCCAATTCCAAGTATTGTCCACGCGTAAGCGATGGTGTCCGGCCGTCACTCGTATGGAAATCGTGTCCCCATAATACAATTCCCCAACGTTCTCTCCGTCCAGCTTCACGATGATTTGACGTTGCTGCACATCCTCCGGCGATTTCCGCCGAATCGTGATGCTTGCTTGCCCCTCTGAGGACTCGGAAACCATCTATACGCTCTCTCTTTCCAAGGCCATTGATGCTACTTCTTTCCGCATGACACCAACAAAAATTCTAAAAATGCCAGACTGCCTCTTCACATCCGGCAAACCTCTGCTACAATCCCGTCCATGAACCGACGCACATTGCTCCAATCGCTTCCCGTCGCAACTCTTCTCCCCACCGTAGCCTGGGCCGCTTCCGCGGCCAGCGATTCTTCTCCGCGAGGAGACTCCGCACCGCCGCAATCCTCAACCACGGTCTACGAACTCCGCGTCTACCACACTTACGAAGGTAAGCTCGACGACCTTCTCCGCCGTTTCCGCGAACACACCATGCAACTCTTCGAAAAGCATGGCATCAAGAACATTGCCTACTGGACTCCCACGGACGACCCGCTCAAAGGCAAAACTCTCGTCTACATCATCTCCCACCCCAGCCGCGAAGCCGCCACCGCCAACTGGAAAGCGTTCGGCGACGATCCCGAATGGCAATCCGTCCGCGACAAATCCGAAGCCAACGGCAAAATCGTCGAAAAGGTCGACTCCACTTTCCTCACGCTAACTGACTTCTCTCCGCCAATCCGCTAACAATCTCGTTTTCTACATCACGCCGACGTCGTACCAATCGTCGGCAGTAGAGCGAACAAGTAAAAGCATGGTCATCCCGAGCGAAGCGAGGGATCTGCTTTTTCCTTTCCCTCTCCGGGTCCTCTGTGACCGGCGTTTACCCCAACACGGTCGGGGCGTTAAAATCCCTACGCTCCTACTTCGTAACCTTTGCAATGAAAACCGAATACGGCTCCATCGGCAACTCCATAAACATCCCCTTCAACTGCTTGTGAAAACTAGTCAACAAAACTTCCATCTTCGGCTCCACAAATCCCGCCGGCGAAAGATCGAACCGCACCTTCTGCGCCGCCGCCGACATATTCAGAATGACCAAAATCGCTTCACCCTTATATTTCCGAACATACGTCAGCACATTCGGATTCTCCTCGTTAAGCGAAACGTAATCCCCGTCCAAGAGCGCCGCCTCCGTATGCCGCAGCGCCAGAAGCTTCCGGTAGAAACTCAGAACAGAGTCAGGGTCCTTCATCTCGTCCGCCACGTTATGCGTGCTCGCGCTAGCCGGCACAGGTAACCACGGCTTCGCCACGCTGAAACCCGCATTCGCCGTGTGATTCCACTGCATCGGCGTCCGCTCGCCATCGCGTCCCTTTTCAAGAGGCCAGCCAAGCTTGCCAATCGGATCCTGCACATCGTCCTTGCTCTTCGGGTCGTTGTTCTCCATCCCGATTTCTTCGCCGTAATACATAATCGCCGACCCGCGCAGTGTCAGATAAAGCGCCGCCATCATTTTCGCGATGTCGTCATTGTGCACGCCATCTGCATACCGCGTGTACGACCGCACGATGTCGTGATTAGTGATCACATAAACAGGCCAATGCCCCGCGGCGTTCACCGCCGCAATATGTTTCCGGTATTCATCGGCCGACAGCCCCTTGAAACCCGTCATCATCAAATCCATGGGCATCTGCAGCTCGTCGTTCTTCGTTCCGTAGTAATCCTTGAGCTGGTCGACGTTGCTCGTCCACGTCTCCCCGATCAGCACCGAGCCATATTCATCGGCGGTCGTCCGCAATTTACGCATCGCATCGTGTACTTCCGGCAATTTCTTGTTGTACTTCTCATCCATGTTCGGCCGCCCGAATTTGTCCTTTCCAGGAAGCACTGGATTGTCCGTGAGGTTCGGATCCTCGTAGAGCGTATCTACCGCATCCAAACGGAACCCTGCCACCCCGCGCTTGTACCAAAACCGGGTAACATCCAGCATCGCTTTTTCCACTGCGGGATTCCGCCAGTTCAAGTCCGGCTGCTGCGGATAAAAATAATGGTAGTAATACTGATTAGTTTTCGGATCGAAACTCCACGCTGGCGTCCCAAACGTCGAGAGCCAATTATTGGGGGGCTGATTCGGCCCTTTCCCGTCGCGCCAGATGTACCAGTCGCGGTGCTCCGCGGTCTTCGACGACTTCGAATCAATAAACCACTTGTGCTGATCCGAAGTGTGGTTCACGACAAAATCCAGAATCACGCGAATATCTCGCTGCTTTCCTTCCGCCACTAGACGGTCGAAATCCTCCATCGTCCCGTACATCGGATCGATCGCCTCATAATCCGAAACGTCATACCCGAAATCCACCTGCGGCGAAGGAAAACACGGTGTAATCCAAATCGCATTCACGCCCAGCTCTTTCAAGTAATCCAGTTTTGAAGTGATTCCATTCAAATCGCCAACGCCATCATTGTTGCTATCCGCAAAGCTCCGCGGATAAATCTCATAGAACACCGCATGCTGCCACCACGCGTGCCCCTCCGCGTCCACGCCCTTCTGCTGCGCATTTCCGCCTTGCGCCATCACCACGCAGCAACTCAAAATTAATAAAATCGCCACCGCCGTCTTTCTGTTCACGGACCTCCCCCTTCAATTGCCCTGAGTTACGAATCTCCTCTTGTTCTGCGCGCCCTCTATGAGCGGCGTTTACCCCGACCGGGTCGGGACCTTGAAATCTCCATTCAACAGCCTTGCAAATCCCCGCCAAGTCCACGAGACGGCGACCGCTACTCTGCAAATCCGATAATGACCGTCTGGCGCGGACCCATAATCAGCAGATGTTCTCGGAGTTCTTATTCTCAATGCAGGCGCCCTATTGTTTCAGAAACTTCCTCGGTACTTTCGGTGGGTGAAAAAAGATCACCACTCGCTGGTGAGGGTATTCTTCACCTTCTTTCCCTTCAAAATGAATTCGCAAATTCGTTCCGCCGCTGGCATTCTTTACCAATTCCCCTCCGCGAACCGATTCGATCATGCTTGGGTTCCAAACCGCCAAGTCGTAGGTTGCTCCCGCTCGACCGGCCGTAACCAATTCCATCGGTGCCGTCACATCTTCCATGTTCGCGGATAGGATGCGTAAGTCAGAGCTCGCGCGTCCCAGCTCCGGCAGCCGGAAGGCATACGACACGCCAAAATCATTCGCCACGGGGATGTGAACGACGTTTTTCCCTTCCTTCAATGCAACTTTTATTCTCAGGTGATGATGCTCGGCTAACATTCGTTGGTCATAGGTGGTCGGACGTCCGTTCACGTTCACGCGGCCGACTAACGCAGTGTTTGCCAGTGCGGGTTCGAAATCCAGCGAACATTCCCCGCCTGTGCGCATTATCTCCAGCGTGATTTCGTCTAGAGTCTTCTGGTAGCTCAAATTCAGCACACTGTCGCCGACGCGTACGTTGTTGATTTTGAAGTTCGTCCAATCTGCCGGAACATGCGGCGCAAACGTCAGCGTTTTTTTCGTGGCGTCCTTCTCTAGCCCGAACATTCCTTTCAGCAGTGGGCTCACGACCATTGCCGCCGACCAAATCTGGTGCGGCGAGCTCGTCGCCAGCGGCTGATAGTAGTCGCCCGAAAGCACTTCCGTCACATGCCCGAGCGATCCGTCGAGCGCCAGCAGCGCGTTGGCTCGTAAGTTTTCATACGCCGGAAACTCCTGGTGATATCGGTATTCCGCAACGGACGCCCATCCGGTGAACAGCGGCCACACCGACCCGTAGTGGTATCCGCCGCCGCTGAAAACCGCCGAACGGTTGGAAATAATTCTCATTCCCCAATCCGTTTGTTGGTCCGCATCCGTAAGTTGCTGAATCGTGGGGATTGCTGTCGCGTCTTTGGGCAGCCCAAACCACATCGGCACGGTCGTCAACACCGTGGGCTCATCCACCTGCTTGTCGTTCTTGTCCAGTGCAAACGCAAACCGTTTTTTATCCGCGATCCAGAAACTGTCGTTTACGAGCGGCCACTGCTTCGCGAATTCATTTTCCCAGTCCGCTGCGGAATCCGCTTGTCCCGCGAACCGCGCCAGATTCGCAAGCGCGTGCAGCGCCTCAGCCCCCAGTCCGCTCTGATAGAATTCGCTTTTCACCGGGAGCAGCGGCCCGCCTTCCACCCACCCGTGTCCCACTCCCTGATTTTGCGGCAACCCTCGCGCATCATACGTTGACTTCAAAAACTGATACGCCTTCCACACGCTGGCCCACTTTTCTTTCGCAAAATTAGCATCGCCACTGTTCACCACGTAATCGTTCACCGCAATGATGTACAGAGGCGTCGCATCCGCCGACGCGAACGGGTACGGATAGTCCTTAAACCAATTCACAAAATTCGCGCCCTGCGAAATCTCGTGCGGAATCTTTCCGTCTTCCCGCTGAAACTTGCTCACAAATTCCAAAGCCGTCTTCGTGTTCGCAAAATCTCCAGCCGCATTCAGTGCGAACGATGTCCAGAACGAATCGCGGCCGAAATACCACGCGAACCCAGGTCGTTGGCTATCGCCCGACGTGCGGTATCCCGCCACCAGTCCTGTGCCAAGAAATGGATTGGTCACCATGCCCTGCACCAGGCTGACTCTTGCCCAGTCGTACGCCTGTTGAAGCTGTTTATCGGGGAGTTCCAAACTCACAGTCTGATGGAGATAGTTCCGGTAATACTCCGTCGATTCCCGGAGCATCGCGTTGTATCCAGAAGTAAGCCGGCGATACGCGCCCTCGGCTTCGGCCCGGCCTGTCATAGAACCTGCTATCACAATGATCTGCGACGCTTTGCCCTTCGCAATCGGGCCGAGCTGAAACGAATTTTCTTGCGATTCCGAATAGTTTGTCTGAAACTCCGCTTCAGCGTTTTCCGCAGTCGGCGACCCCACGATCGCCGCGAACTTTCTCTGCTCTTCTCCAAACGCAAACGCCCTCAGGCCCGAATCCCATCCTATATATGTCGCGCCAAGTGCTGCAGGCCATTCCAGCTGAAAATCCCGGTGGAAAGCTGCTTCAATCTCGAGAGGACTCTCCGTTTCCACCTCCAGCAAAATCACTGCGCCCGGCTCCCGCACCGGCACAAAAAATGTCTCGCGCACCGAAAATGAGTCCCCGGCGTAAACGATGATGCTCGATTCCGGCCGCGTGATCAGCGTCCGAGCCAGCGAATCCGCCACAAGGGTCTTGCCGTCCACTTGAAACTTCAAATGAAAGTCGCGCAAAATCTTCAACGGATAAACCCACGCTTCCATCCGCCCCGATTCATTTCCCAGCAAGCCCGCACGCGTTCCCAGCGCCGGCAGAAACTCCCAAGGCCGGATCGCCCTGGTTAGTTCCAGAGCGGGCGCTAATTCAATTAGTTGTGTTGGTTCGCGCAAAGACGGCGGTGCTTGCGTGCGCACTGGCTCCTGCGCTTGCGCCGGCGCTCCTGCCAAATCTTTTGCTCGCTCCAGCTCGCGCGCCCCCGCCGTCCCGTGCACCTGTGCGGTCGCGGCCCCAAGAAAAACGAGCAGCGTTGCGCCGAACAAGCCCACGCGAAGTAATTGCCTCATTGGAATTGTGCCTTTTCTATCGATCACGGTAGGAAGGTCCATAGCACAGGAGAACCGTTGATTCTCTAGCGCCCTCAGTTCGAATCGCCATTTGGCCGTACAATACGGAGCGGCGGCAAATCTTAGCATGAGCCAAACCCGGGAAGGTATTATTCCATTTGTTCTCTTCACGTCGCGCTTTTCTTAAATCTCTAAGCCGCTCCGCGCTAGTCTTGCCGCTCGAAGGCGTCCTGGCGCTGGCGCGCCCTCTCCATGCGAATCAAGCTCCGGCTCCGATGACCAATTCGAATCCATATCCTCCGCCACCAAGCGATATCGGCGTCAGCTTCATCAACGTCGCCCGCGAATCCGGCCTCAACGCAAAAACAATTTTCGGCGGCGAACACCAAAACAAATATTTGCTGGAAACGACAGGCTGCGGCGTCGCCTTCTACGATTACGACAACGACGACTGGCTCGACATTTTTCTGGTAAACGGCTGGCGCCTAGAAGGCTTTCCCAAAGGCCAGGAGCCCGTCTCGCACCTTTTCAAAAATAATCGTGACGGCACATTTACCGACGTAACGGCGAAATCCGGACTCATTCATTACGGCTGGGGACAAGGCGTTTGCGTCGGCGACTACGACAACGACGGCTTCGACGATATTTACATTACTTCGTTCGGCAAAAATGTTTTGTTTCACAACAACGGAAACGGAACATTCACCGACGTCACCGAAAGAGCCGGCGTCGGCACGAACGGCAAACGCTGGAACACCGGCTGCGCGTTCGTTGACTACGATCGCGACGGGCACCTCGATCTTTTTGTTGCGAACTACATCGATCTGGATTTAGCGACCGCGCCCCTGCCCGAGTCCGGTCCATGTGTTTACAAAGGAGTGCTCGTCGCGTGCGGCCCGCCGGGACTGATCGGCGGCAAGAATATTTTGTTTCACAACAACGGCGACGGCACTTTTTCCGACGTTTCCGAGCGCGCCGGAATTCTTCAGGCCAACGGAACTTTCGGGCTCGGTGTGCTCACCGGAGATTTCAACAACGACGGCTGGCCCGATATTTATGTTGCGAACGATTCGACGGCCAGCGCGCTTTATCAAAACAAAAAGAACGGCACGTTCTCCGACGTCGCCATGGAAGCGGGATGCGCGCTGAGCGCGGACGGCAAACCCCAGGCCGGCATGGGCGTTTCCGCCGCGGATTACGATCTCGACGGCAATCTCGATATCGTCAAAACAAATTTCGCGGGCGACACGCCATCGCTGTACCACAACATCGGCGGCGGAAATTTTGAGGACGCCACGTTCACCGCCGGCCTCGGCAAGCATACCCAGTATCTCGGCTGGGGCTGCGGTTTTTTCGACATGGACAACGACGGCTGGCCGGACATTTTAATTTGCAACGGCCACGTTTACCCTGAAGTCGAGCAGCTGCGGACGGAAGCCGGTTATCCGCAGCAGAAAATTCTGTATCGCAATTTGCGCAACGGGCATTTTGAAGATGTGTCCTCGCAAGGCGGCACGGGCATCATGACGCCGGTTGCGTCGCGGGGGGCGGCCTTCGGGGATTTTGACAACGACGGCGACATCGACGTGGTTGTGAACACGAACAACGATTTTCCTCAGCTGCTGCGCTGCGACTCGCGGCTCGGAAATAACTGGCTGAAAATAAGAACCATCGGGACAAAATCGAATCGCAGCGGAATCGGCGCGCGTTTGCGCTGCGTGACGCACCCGCCCGGAGAAACGAAACCGCACCAGCAGATTGATGAAGTGCGCAGCGGCGGCAGTTACATTTCGCAAAATGATTTGCGCGTGCACTTCGGTATCGGCAAAGCCGAGAAGGTCGACCTGCTCGAAATCCGCTGGCCCAGCGGCGCGGTCGATACTCTGAAGGACGTGAAGCCCAATCAAATGATCGTGGTGAAAGAAGGCGAAGGAATTGTGCGCTCCACAAAATTCGAGCGTCAGAAAGCGGCCGCACCCGTAAAGCCGCCCGTGCCCGCCAAACCAGGGAGTGCTGCGAAGTAAGGATTTGCCGAGAATGCGTTTTCTTACGCACAAAATATTTCTCCCATTCTTCTGCATTGCTGCTTCGCTGAGTTTCGCAGTTGCTGCGATTAATTTCGCTGCAACTTCGCAACAGCTGCCGTTTGGCGCGTGGCGCCGCGCATCGGAAACTCCGATACTTTCTCCAGAGGGCGCTGGCTGGGAATCTGCCGGCACATTCAATCCCGCGGTGGTTGTTGTACCCGTGCCCCGTCCCCTCTCTGTGTCGCCGGAAGAGCTGGTGAAGTCGATAAAAATCGTCATGCTGTATCGGGCGCAAGATGCGGTGGGCACATCGCGAATCGGTTACGCCGAAAGCAGGGACGGAATTCGTTTTACGCGGCGGGCCGAGCCTGTCCTTTCGCCCGAGTCCGATTACGAAAAAGACGGCGGCGTTGAAGATCCGCGGCTAGAGAAATTCGGCGACACGTACTATTTGACGTACACCGGATACAACAAGAAGGATGCGCAGCTTTGCCTCGCCACCTCCACTGACCTGATTCATTGGGAGCGCAGGGGCGTGATTCTGCCCGCGTACAAGGGCAACTGGAACGTGGCGTGGACGAAGTCTGGCGCCATCGTGCCGGAAAAAATCGGCGGAAAATATTGGATGTACTGGCTCGGAACCGCCGCGGACAAGACCGATCAGATGGGGCTTTCTTATTCTGATGATTTGATTCACTGGACGGAGGCGACGCAAACTCCGGTGCTGCCGCGGCGGGCGGGAAAATTTGATTCGCGGGTGGTCGAGCCAGGACCCCCACCCATTCTGACGCCGGCGGGAATTGTGCTGGTCTACAACGGTGCGGATGACAAGCTGGTGTATCGCACGGGCGTGGCGGTCTTTGACCGCGCCGATCCACGAAAACTGATTTCGCGCACGGATGAGCCGGTCTTTGCGCCGGAAAAAGAGTGGGAGAAAGTTGGGCAGGTGCCGAACGTGGTGTTTGTCGAGGGCATGGTGCGGTGGGGCGACAAGTTTTTGTTTTACTACGGCGGGGCGGATAAGTTTGTAGGAGTGGCGGAGGCGGAGGAAAAGACGAGGTAATGAGGTGGAAATAAGACCCAAGACCCATGTTCAAACAACGAACATGGGGCACATCGTGTTAGTTTGATTTGCGTGTGGGTTATCAGGTGCCACCCGCCCTCAAAACTTCCGTCGTTAAAGAAGTCTAGTGAATCGTCCGCGATGTCGCGGGGATATCAGATTATAGTAACCAGATCGGAGAACAGAATGAAGGTCGAAATCGTTCACTGCCCGACGTGACAGAACAACAAAGTAAAGGTCACGAGTCTCGTGAACCTCATCAAGAATCGCCTGAATATGGAAGTTGTCCTTACGCCGGGAAAGACTGGTCAGTTCGATGTGGTCGCGGATGGCGAGAAGATTGCCGAACGAGGAGGAAACTGGCTCACCCGGAGCTTCGGCGCTGGGTATCCCGATCTGGATAGCGTGATCGAGAAGCTAGAAAAGCACCGCAAGTGACGCAGCCCGCTATGGCGATGTGCGCGTGATTAAGGTGGGCCAAAGTGCTCTATTCGGAAGATTTGGCGGACGGGCAGAACTATAGTGATGTGTCGATGATTAACCGGTTGAAGTGAGGGAAAGAATAGCCGCAAAGTCAATACCCTCGACTTGAAAACCGCATGGGATGCGACCCCTCGCCAGTCTCCCCAGCCCACCGGCTTGCGTCCAGGAAGACGGCCAAACCTGGTGAGTCAGATGCCGGCCTCCTGGCTGAAATACTGGTAATCTTCCCGCCATCCTCCTTGGCCCTGGCCAATGGCTTTGTAATCCTCAATGAACTCGATTGCGCGGATGTACTTCACCATCGTGAATCCAAGCTGCGTCTCAACGCGAAGACGGAGCGGCGCTCCATGCAAAATCGGCAGCGCCTGGCCGTTCATTTCGTAGGCAAGAATCGTCTGCGGATCTTCCGCCAACTCCAAGCGAATCGTGCCGTAGAAGTACCCCGGTCCCTGGGCGTGTGGCTCCGAGATGGATTTATTGTCGAACGCATAGAAAACGATGTAGCGGGCGGCGGGAAGCGGATGACAGAGTCCAACGATGTGATGTAGAGATACACCGCCCCATTCTGCAATGCCTGACCAGCCCTGGATGCAACAGTGCTTGGTAATTTGAGTTTGTTTCGGCATTGCGCGGAGATCGGCAAGCGTTAGATGCAGCTTTCTTTCGACCAATCCGCCGATCTCCAGGCTATAGTCTGCAAAGTTTTCGCGTGACATCGCCAGGAAGCTTTCCTCTTTCGGTGGCCGGCCATTGACCCAGAAGTATGGCGAGATGTCCGCATGTGAGTAATGCTGCGCGGACATTTCATGGCCAAAAAGTAGGGTGCGCACCGGATCGTTGATCGATTGAGTGGCTTTCTGGACAAAGCGCGGGCGCCGACGCGAACAAACAGTTGTCACTGTATGGATGACCACGATGCCGGTAAACCCAGACAGCCAGACCACCAGAGCAAGGGTCAATTGCGGATCGTGCGTCTGTCCCAAGACGATAAGCGCCAGCTCTCTCCGAAAACCGTGCAGAGCCACAATCGTAACGTGTCCGATGAAGAATACGATGAACGCGCAAAGAGCGAGGAAATGCAGGCTTCGTGCGCCCTGCCGTCCATGAAAGATTTTGATGTACCAGGGGAAACGAGCAGCGACGGCTGGGGACATCGCCACTCCCGTCGCAATGCTGAACGGTGCGAGCAAGAATATCACTGCCGCATAGCTCAACTGTTGCAGTGCGTTATATCCTCCCGGGGTTTCCACGACGTGGAAGCTTAGATAGCTAAGCATTGCGTGCCAAGCGTGCGGGACAATCTGCCAGGAAGTTGGAATCAGCCGCCGCCACTCCGGCGTGACGAAGAGCATCAAGACGTATGTCAAACCTGTCAGCAGCCACGCGAAATCCGCGAGGAAGTGCCAGTGCCGCCCCAGACCTAGGTTCTCGTGACCTGGCAGGGCAATCGCGGACGGAAATGAGGTTTCCTCGTCACTCGCCGTCCAGAGCCGGTCCTTAGGCCGCTGCTTTTTCGTGAACTTGAGCCACTCGCTGCCTGGGGTGCAGTGATCGTTCCAGTAAAGTCTCGGATGCGCGCTCAAGATCTCGAGACCGCTCCGAACGAGAAGCGAAAGGAGAAGAAAATTGAAGAAGTGCGCTGCCCGCAGCCACAGTGGATAGTCAAGAGGCATCATTCATCACCTTCTTAAGGCTTAGTTTTTCTGTCCTTCCGTAATCCCTCTCGAAAACTAACTGGATGGACTTGGCCGCCGCTGCGATTCCCGACGGGATATGTGATGCAATGACCTTGGACCCGTGCAAAAGGAATTAGCGAATGAGGCTGGGAACGCTTCATCGTCATAATGTCGTCAACCTGAATCCCGCGCACAGTTAGTGCATCGGCAATGAGCGAACGGTGGCAACGCCATGGAACCGCTTCTGCGCACATAATTGCGCTCCGCTTCTGCCCGGCCAATTTGACCAATCGATCTAACCCTGCTTCGAATTCGGTGGTTTGCATATAATCAGCGAAGCCACGAAATGAGGCGTTGCGCCAGCCCATGTTGGGCGAATCTCGCCGTGCGTGGCGCAACCCTCCGAGCTTTCCCAAATACACATAGCCGATCTTCGCGGCCCGCAGCTTTTTAGGTAGGGTATCCCGATTGAACTGAGGGTTGTGTCGCGAGCGTGGAATACTGCGTACGTCTACGACGCGCTCGACGCGGTGCGCAAGTAGAATATCGAGGAAGTCTTGCCAGGAGCGATTCGAATGCCCTATCGTCAAGATTATGGGAAGTTCGGTCTTTGCCTTTCTCACGACGAATAGCCTTTTCTTGCCGACCCGTGGCAGGCCATGACAGTAGATCATGCCACCAACAGAACCCGTTGAGAATTCCGATTAGGCTACAACTTCCATACGGGTCGGGCCTTCGCCCGGTCATGAGAGGCACTCTTACTTCTGGGGATCAGTCTAGCGTGTATAAGATGGTTGGCCTTGCCGCGACAATGTGGGCAAGAAGGCACTATCTTCCTCGGCTTCAACATCATGGGGAACGCATTGATCCAGCACAAGCAACTGCCCCGAGGGTAGCTCCACCGTGCGATCCAATAGCCTGAGGCAAATGTGTCTAGCAAGAGTCTGCATCGAGACCCATGCCACCAAACTTGCTATAACGACTTCAGGTATTCGACCAGGTCGTGAACTTGCGGATCGCTGAGACCGAGAGCGAAGAAGCTGTTGTAGTGCGGTACGACATCATTAAGCGTAGCGAAACGGCCGTCGTGGTAGAAACCACCCGTGGTGTGCGTCCACAGTCCTTTCAGCGGAGTGGTACGGTATCGATGGTCCGGCGCGCGACTGGCCTGGAAATCGTCGACTCCAATCTCTTCCGGCGTATGCATATTCCATCCAGGCTCAGTGAATACGGGCGAAACGTGGCAGGCAGAACACTTGGCCTGCCCATCGAAAAGCGTTTTGCCGCGGGCGGCCGCGTCTGCATCAAAGCTTCCTTTCGGCGGGGTCGGAGCCGGTATTGCAAGTTGATAAAATTGCAGCGCGCCGAGCTTCGAGGTGATCAAGTCGGGAGTGTTGCGGACGTTGCCAAATCCCGCTGCGGCGGCTATGGGGAATTGAGAGACGTCGTTCAAACGCGGATCGAAGAACGTGCCTTTGCCGTGCATCTCGAGATTCGCGACGAAGGCGTTCCAATACGTGACGGAGCCCCAGCCTGTCCACGTGTGGAGATTGACGCCAATCAGCCCGAAAGCGGGAGGAATGAGAACGGCAGAGGTTTTCCCGTCCGGCCGGAAACCTTTTCCATCGAGAAACAGTTCAGCATCAAACTTGCCGGGGCCCCAAGCGCCGAGCACGGATTTCACGGTAGCTACACTAACGCCTAACAGGCTGGCAACAGGTTGGAGATTGGGGGCGAGAGAAATGATGGCGCCTACGTTCAAGTCGCGATTCGCCCAGCCATCCAGGCGATGACCGATGCCAGGAGCGAGCGAATTGTCGACCGTGGAATGGCAGAGCGCGCACTGAATTCCGATGGAGCGGAGAGTTCCTTGCGAATTGATGAACCCGGTCAGGCCCACTACGGCGTTTAGCTTGAGCAGGGCCACGGTCGTCGCAGGATCTTGGAGATTAACTTTCCCGAGTTTCAATGCCGCGATCAGGTCGGGCGGAAGAGCGTCTACGTCTACTTTGAGGCCAACGGCCAGCGCGGTGGCTGGACTTACACCTGGCCCAACGCCGCCAAGTTTTGCGCCTTCGATGGCTTGATGTAGCTGGAGAGTGTCGCCCCAGAAAGCTTCGTCGCCAAAAGTGTCAAAGCGAAAAGTTTGCTTGCCATCATCGACCATTTGCCGCGAATTTTCACGGGTGCCCGCATCGAATGCAAAGGGCGTGGCTTTTTCAGATTGAGGTGCGTTCTTCTCCTGGGCTATCAGCGTAAGACAAACCGAAAGACAGCCGAGCACTATGAGCATACCGGCGAACTTTTTCATTGCAGATGCCTCCTAAGTCTATGGTCGAACGTGAGCCTCGCCCCACGATCGAACCGCCAGAATGCGATTTGTAGCACTCTGCCGGAAGCAAGTCTGTTCCATTTGTAACTGCTTCGGAGAAGTGTTACCTCGGTAACACTCTGATAAGTTAGAGCAACTGAAGAGGTTCGCTATGCTCCGCTATCAAGCGGAATAGATTTCCAGGGCCTTCACATTCAGCAAGAGACGGCCATGATTCGTATATTGAATCATCTTCTTGCGACGAAGAAAATTTAAGGCCGTTGAAATTCTTTCGCGGCGCGCGACAACCATTTGCGCAATTTCTTCTTGCGTGAGATACGTGGGAATCTCGACTTCAGACCCTGCATTCTGTCCAATCTTTGCGGCCAATTTCAGCAGCACTTTGCCAAGGCGGTGAACGGTGTCATCGACGGCGAGAGTGTTCACTTGAGCATAGGCTTCGTTCAGCGCGCGGCAGAAGACATCGACGAGCCGCGCCAGTAAATCGGGTTGCTTGCCGACAACTTCCATAACGTCTTCGAACGGCACGGGGATGGCCTCGGTTTGTTCCAGGGCAACAGCTCGATCCGGACGGAGAGTTTCTGACGCGCAAAGTTCGCCGACGACATCTCCACCCTTTCGGACATCGTAAATCAGTTCGTGGCCGTCAGAAGTAATCGTTCCCACCTTTACAAAACCGTGCTGGAGAAAGAAGAACGTTCGCTCCTCATCCCCCACGTCGTAAATGACGTCTCCCTTTTTGAAAGTGGTTGTTTTTCGATTCGGCAGGATGGCATCGCAAAACTTTCCACGAAAAACCGAGACTAGAGCAGTAGAGACAGCCGCCTGAGAGAGGAGATCATCGAGTTCGAGGGAAAGCTCAAATTCACGATTAACCGCAGATGGAACAAAGCGTTGATTCGGCGATGCCATAGCCCACCCCACAAAGGTATTTCCTTGCACCCCGAAGTTAGAAGGATGGTACGTCGCGCAGCTCGCCTCGTCAACCGCGTGGCTCCGGACCGGAGGTTTAGGGAAGGAAAACGATCAGAGTGTAGATGCCTAGAGTTGTGCCGAGGGGCAGGTCGGAGAGGGAAAGGAAGGCGGCGACGAGAGAGAGGGTGCGGGCGGATTTTCCGGCGAGGAGGGCTAAGCCGGCGAGTAGACCGAAGAAGCCGGAGAGGGCCGTTACGATGATGGCGGCGATGTAGAAGATGTGGAAGATGGCCATGAGGGCCGCATAATCGACGACGCGAGTTAGGAGCGCGCCGAACATTACCGTCGCTGTGCCGGTGTAGAGGACGAGGAGAATTACCGCTACGAGGCGGAGGATGGCGTAGACGATCCAGAGTGCGCCGAGGGTGGTGGAGTTGGCGAGCGGGTTTTGTGGGGCTGCTGAGCTGGTGGACATAGGTGCTCCCTGATCGTTGAGGCGTCTTGGCCTGGCTTGAGGAAGCTTAACACTCTGCAAGGTACATTCGTGTCGGGTAGATGCGGTAGGGACGTGAGACGAAAACTTGGGTGGCGTTTGTCGCAAAGGTTGCGAAAAGAAAGAAAAGGATTTTACGCAGAGGTCGCAGAGACAAAGAGTCCGCAGAGAAGAAAGACAAAAGCAGATTCATCGCTCGCACAAAACGCGAGACGATGGCGCAGAGATCCTTGCTCCGCTCGGAGATGACATTTCATTCGGTCATCGCGCTTGATTGTTGGGTCTATGGCACCGGTCAGAGGTAGAGTTTACACGCCGGAGAGGGTTTTCCAGCCGCGGCGGCTTAGGCTCCAGAAGATGAAATAGCCGGAGAGGGCGGCGACGATTAGGAGGATGGTGCCGGGAAGCCATTCGTGGAGGACGAATTCGCCAATGGAGAACATGGCGCAATAGACAAGCGCGCAGCCGGCGATCCAGTCGAAAGTGCTGGCGGCTAGGTCGCGGACGGGAGTGACGTCGGGGGCTAGGGCGGCGATGTGCTTCCAGCCGTGGATGGTGGGGCGGACGCGGCGATAGAACTGAACTAGCTTGGCTTCGGGCTCGGGCTTGGTGATTAACGTGGTGAGGAGCCAGACGATCGTGGTGGCAGCGGTGGTGATCAGGGCGGTTTTGGCGAAGACTACCGAGCTGTTGCCGGCGAACTGGACGCGAGTGAGCGACATGGAGACTACGAAGGCGGCGATCATGGAGGAGATTTCGCTCCAGGCGTTGATGCGCCACCAGTACCAGCGGAGGAGTAGGACGGATCCGGTGCCGGCGCCCATGCCGAGAAGGAGTTGCCAGGCAGATTGGATGCTGGTGATGTTGGCGGCGGCGTAACCGCTGAGGATTACCAGCAGAACGATGATGACTTTGCTGACGAAAACGTAGTGTTTGTCGGTGGCATTGCGCACGAGGAAGCGGCGGTAGAAATCGTTGATGAGATAGGACGTGCCCCAGTTGAGCTGCGTGCCGACCGTGGACATGAAGGCGGCGAGGAAGGCGGCGATCATCAAGCCGCGGAGGGCGGGCGGAAGAAAATCGCGGAGGACCATGACGTAGCCTTTTTCTGGTTCGGCGGCGAACTCGGCGCTGGGGTGCAGGCCGCCGTGGGGGGAATAGACGGCGACGGCGACGAGGCCGGTGATGATCCAGGGCCAGGAGCGCATGGCGTAGTGGGCGATGTTGAACCAAAGCGTGGCGCCGAGGGAATTTTTTTCGTCCTTGGCGCTGAACATGCGTTGGGCGACATAACCGCCGCCGCCGGGTTCGGCGCCGGGATACCAACTGGCCCACCACTGGACGGCGAGATAAAGCGCGAAGGTGATGACCGGGAGAGTCCAGAGGGCGTCGGTCGTCCAGCCCAGGTGGAAGGATGGGAAGAAGGAGAGAATCGAGCCCGTCGTTTCGCCGGATTGGCGGGCGACGGCGTCGACGTGCGAGAGCTGGATTTTCAGCAGGGCCATGCCGCCGATTTTTGCGACGGCGATCCAGGCGAGGACGACGATCATCGTCATTTTGAGGGCGAATTGGAAGAGGTCGGTGACGAGGACGCCCCAGAGGCCGCCGATGAAAGTGTAGATGCCGGTGAAAGGGACGAGGAGCAGGACGCAGATCAGGAGAGCAGTGTGCTCCGGGGTGCCGAGGGTGTAGGTGGTAAGGTTGTGGCCGCCGAGGCCGATGCTCAGGACGCGGCCTTGGGCGATGGCGTCGCCGAGAAGAACTGTGGTGATGCTGATCATGGCTTTGATGACCCAGCCGAGGATGAGGCAGTTCATGAGGGCGCCGAGGTAGATGGCGCGGAAACCGCGGAGGAAGGCCGCGGGTTTGCCTTGGTAGCGGAGCTCGACGAATTCGACGTCGGTGAGGATTTCGGAGCGGCGCCAGTAACGCGCGAAGAAGAAGACGGTCATCATGCCGCAGAGGCATTGCGACCACCAGAGCCAGTTGCCGGAGATGCCGTTGCGGGCGACGAGGCCGGTGACGAGAAGCGGAGTGTCGGCGGCGAAAGTGGTAGCGACCATGGAGGTGCCGGCTAGCCACCAGGAAACGTTGCGGCCAGAGACGAAAAATTCCTCGGTGCTGCCGGAGGAGCGGCGGCGGTAGTAGAGAGAGATGAGGAGATTGAGGAGCAGGTAGGCGGCGATGACGATCCAATCGGTGGCGGTGAGGACCATATTGCATTTTGCTCCGCGAGATGCGCGAATTGGTGGTGCGTTGAGCGGCTTAGTATACTGCTATATAGCTCTTGAGATGCAAACTAAATTGAATTGGCCATTCTGCTGCGAACTCCTTGGATTTTGAGGGTTTTTCGAATCGATTTGGACGATAGCAAAGACTTGGTATATATAGCACCGGCTGGCATAGTGTTGTGTGGCTGTGCGTGCGATGGCGATAGTACACGGGAAGGCTGAAGCGAGCAACGCCGGGCTGTTTGTTTTCCTCTGAGGCGAGATTGCGGCGAGTTTGGGAAATGGTGGAGACATGCTAGTACTGCTGAATTCGGGTTATGAGGAACTAAGCCGGGAAGCCGCGCGGATTGTTGCTGGCGCTGTTCGGAGTAAACCGTCGGTGACGCTGGGGCTGGCTACCGGTAGCACTACTTTGGGGATGTATAAGGAGTTGGTGCGGATGCATCGGGAGCAGGGGCTAGATTTTTCGAGGGTGGTGACATTTAACCTGGACGAATATCTGGGGCTGGCGGCGGAGCATCCGCAGAGTTTTCATTGCTTTATGCGGGAAAGCTTTTTTGCGCATGCAAATGTTGCACCGGGGAATATTCATATTCCTGATGGGAAGATCGGCGGGGATTATGAGGAATACTGCGCCGCGTATGAACGCGCGATTCGCGAGGCGGGTGGGATTGATTTGCAGATTTTGGGGATCGGGCGGAATGGGCACGTCGGATTTAATGAGCCTACTTCGAGTTTTGGGTCGAGGACGCGGTTGAAAGTTTTGACGAACGAGACGATTGAAGACAACCGGAAGTTTTTTGGCGCGGGAGAAGAGATGCCGCAGTGCGCAATCACGATGGGGATTGGGACGATTCTCGAAGCGAAGAAAATATTGTTGCTGGCGACGGGAGCGGCGAAGGCGGAAACGGTTGCGGAGGCGATTGAGGGGCCAATCACCGCGTCGGTGACGGCATCGTGCCTGCAGTTGCATCCAGACGTAACGTTTGTGATTGACGAAGCGGCGGGGGCGCGGTTGAAGCAGCGAGACTATTATCGCCGCGTGATGGAGCTGACCGCGCGGTTTACCCCCAACCGGCTGTCGTGAAGTTTATCGGTGGGCACTACTTGATGCGAAAGGTCACCTCGATCGGAACTACCGTGGCGACGGGGTTGCCGTCGGGGCCTTTGGCAGGGCGGAATTGCCACTTTCGCACTGTATCGATGGCGTTTTGCTCGAGGCCGTAGCCGGCTTTTCTTACGACCGAAATGTTTTCGGCGTGGCCGTCGGCGGTCACAACGACTTGTAGAACCACACTTCCGTTAAACTTCGCGGCCCTGGCCTCGTCGGTGAAGCTGGGGTTGGGGCAGTAGACGCACGCGGGAACTGTCACTCCAGCCATTCCGGGACGCGCCATTCCGGCCATAGCTCCACCGGATGCTCCCGCAGCACTCGTCGCGGCTTTTTCCGTGGACGCTCTTTCATCTGTCGCACCGGGACCTTGCGCAACCTGCGTTGGCCCCGCCTCGTTCACGACTTTGTAGTCGTCGCCGATGGCAAAGAGAGCGGCGTCGGGCTCCTGTCTCTGCAGCTCGGTTACGCGCACGGTCTGTGCCCCATAGCGAGGATCCGTCCGCTTAGTCAGCAAATTGAGCCTCAGTTCGGCTGCATACCAATACTCGGTCACAATGGTAAGCGGGCGGTCATTGCCGAGCGCTCCGGTGGCGTAGGTTTGCGTCACTCGCGTGCCCTTGACGGGGAGACCTTCTATAGTGTCAGTGCCAATCTCTTCGCGCGTCGTCTCTGGCTTGGTCGTTCCTGCAACTGGAGTCGCTTGCGCCGCCCCGCCAACCACCCACTGTCTCGCCAGCTTGCTCAATGGAAACAAATCCGTTCTTGTTCTCGTCGCGGGATCGTACAACTCGACGCGAGTGAGCCTCGGCACCTCGCCTTCAGCGGTGATCCAGTTGCGCATCTCGTTGTGCGTGCGTCCGGCCGAATCGCGGGCGTCCAGATTGTAGGTTTTGTGGGTGATCAGCGTGCCGTCCTGGAGATGGCTCACTGTCTCCAACTCCGCCTTCGCGGAAAACGGCAGACCACGAACCGCGGGGATGCGCTCTCCATACACCCATTCCGTAACTCGCCCCTCGGAGGTAACGTTTACGGGGGCAGAATCAGGGGTCTGTGCATTCGTACGGGGAGGGAGGGAAATCGCAACAATTGCTGCCGTGAGGGCCAAGGCAAAACGATCCATGATGTCACCGCCAAATCTTAAACTGCGACTACGGGAGTAGTCACAGCAGCCGCTTGTATAAGCCTATCACCATTCGGACGGCCCGGACCTTGCTGTGGACATATCTATTGGGGACCTACTGGCTTGAGGCTGTTGCTGTGGCGTGGTTGGCGGAGACACTTGCGCGTCCTGTCAGGTAAACTATTCCGCGGTGGCAGAGATCAACTTGGAGAGGACAAAGCGATGGGCAATCGAGACGTAAGAAGCAGAGAGAAAAAGAAGCCGAAGAAAAAGGAAGTCAAAGTAACGTATCAGCCAGCGAGGCCCGCGACCGTTTACAAGCCGACGCCCGCAGCCCCGCCGACACCCACCGAACCGACGAAGCCCTAGGCGCTCTGATTGGTCCGGTTGAAACTGCGAGGCCGTGCGTCGCGGAGGATTCGACCGCAAGCGCAGAAACTTGTCTTCAGGTGGGCAGCTCAGGCTTCGCGGCAGATGAAGCTGCCCGTTTCCTGACGAGAGGGACGGCGATGAAGTAGACGGCGAAACCGGCGCCGAACACAACCCACGTCCACTTGATGTTGAGAGTGATGGCGAAGGAAAGCACCGCGACACCGAAAAGCCAAAAAATCATTTCTCCGGCAATCGCCTGGCCCCAGCGCGGCTGGCCGCCGCCGGATGGAACGCGCGGCGTGAGAGCGGGCCAGAACCGGGGAACGGCTTTCAGGTAGGCGCGGTACGCGTCGCCCTGAGTTTGGAGCAGTCCGTCCTCCTCGCGAAGAATCAAGCGATAAACAAACACCCAGGCCCCGACAAACATGAAGAGCCATCCCAAGCGGCTCGCCATGACTCCTATGCCCGCGACCATGGGCAGATTGGCGAGATACAAAGGATTGCGCGTATAGCGGTAGGGCCCATCGGCAACCAGCGATTCGGAATGCTGGGAGACGTCATGGACAACTTCGGTGCGCAGATAAGCGGTGGCCCAGGTGCGAAGCACTGCAGCGAGGAAAATCAGCAAAGCGCCGGCGCCAAAAATCAGCCGCAGCAAAAATAGCCCCCGGGCACTGTCGAGGTCAACTGCGGGCGCAAGTAAATGCAGGAGGCCGGCGCCGAAATTCGCTTTGTCAACGAAGTAAAGCAAGAAACCAGCAGAAATGATGATGCCGATAATCCAGAAGCGTTGTTGGAATTCGAATTTTGAGGCGCGCATGCTGGGAAGAATCCCGTGCAGAGCTCAGGGTATTCCTGTCCTGTTAGCTCTTTTTTGTTCCGCCGAATTCTAAGCCTGGGAAACCGTGTGCATTGCATTCTACACCGAGTTCGGGTTGCGAGCCCGCCAACGAACTCACCTCCGTCCATGTACGCGGGTCTCTTGGGGCGCCTTAGCGTCGCAAGAACAGTTGCGCGCGCGGCCAAACCTGCTCACACATTGAGTCGCGCGGCGTCTATTCGAAATGGGGTGAAGGGGCGGAGCGAAGTCGTGTTTCTGCCTATTTTGTTCGCTTCAGAAAAGCGGAGGGGGTGTGCTCATGCGCAAAGTTTCGAGAATAGTATCAAGCCTAATCGTGGTAGCGGCGTGTCTCGCGGGTCGGGCAGAAGCACAGTTCAAGAATGGTAGCCAGGCGACGGAGTTGAATTTGCCGACGCTGAGCCAGCGCGCTGAGGTGATACAACGAATTGGGTTGACGGACATCACGATTGTCTATCACGGACCTTTCGTGGGTGGACGCGAAATCTGGGGAAAGACAGTGCCATACGGAAAGGTGTGGCGCGCGGGTGCGAACGAAAATACGACGATTACGTTTGCGGATGATGTCTCCGTCGAGGGGAAGCCGCTGCCAGCGGGCACATATGGGTTGCACGTGATTCCGAACGCGGATCTTTGGACGATTATTTTTTCAAAGAATTCGACGTCGTGGGGCAGTTTTAGCTATGACGAAAAAGAAGACGCTTTGCGGGTGGACGTAAAACCGCAGGCGGCCGAGTTTCGCGAAGCGCTGACGTATACGTTTGACGACATCAAGCCGGAGTCAGCAGCGGCGACGCTGCGATGGGACAAGCTGGCGGTGCCATTTCACATCTCCGTGGACGTGAAGGCGATCACCGAGCGCAGCATTCGAAACCAACTGCGAAACACGGGAGGATTTACGTGGGCGGGCTATGACGAGGCGGCGATGTGGTGCCTGGACGGCAACTGCAGCCTGGAGCAGGGATTGAAGTGGGAAGATACTTCGATCCTAAACGAAGAAAGGTTTGAGAATCTTCTGACGAAATCGCAGATTCTGGCGGCGATGGGAAAGAAACAGGACGCGGATGCCACTTTTGCAAAAGCACTGGAGAAAGCAAGCGGTGTACAGCTCCACGTATATGGGCGCGGTCTTCAGATTCAGAAGAAACAGGATGAAGCGTTCGCCGTTTTTAAGATAAACATAGAGAAGCGTCCTAACGAGTGGTACACCCACGGCGAGCTGGCGCGGATGGCGTCGGCAAAGGGGGATTTTCCCACCGCAGTGAAAGAGATGAAGCTTGCGCTGGCGGCAGCGCCCGATCAGGCGAAAACGCAAATCCAGGGACTGATTGCGCGGCTGGAGAAAAACCAGGACATCAATCCAATATAGCGCCTAGATAGGGCCCATTTTGGGGCTCGTCTGTTGGTGGTTCGCGGCTCTAGGGAGTGATGCCGCCGAAGCAAAGGTATTTGATTTCGACGTACTCCTCCATGCCGTATTTGGAGCCTTCGCGGCCGAGACCGGATTCTTTTACGCCCCCGAAGGGCGCGACTTCGGTGGAGATAATTCCAGTGTTGATGCCGACAATGCCGTATTCGAGCGCCTCGGCGAAGCGCCAGACGCGGGCGATGTCGCGGCCATAGAAATAAGCGGCGAGACCAAATTCCGTATCGTTCGCAAGGGCGATGGCCTCCGCTTCCGTCTTGAAACGGAATAACGGCGCTACCGGGCCGAAGGTTTCTTCACGTGCGACGGCCATTTGCGGCGTTACATCGGTGAGAATCGTGGGCTCGAAAAAGCGGCCTCCGAGCGCGTGACGATGACCGCCGACGAGGATTTTCGCGCCTTTGGATTGCGCGTCGCGGATGTGGCTCTCGACTTTTTCGACGGCGGCGTCGTCAATCAACGGGCCTTGCGTCGAACCTGCTTCCAATCCGGGGGCGGGCTTCAGTCTCCTTACGGCGGCGGCCAGCTTTTCGGCGAAAACGTTGTAGACCGTGTCTTGCACGAGCAGGCGGTTCGTGCAGACGCAAGTTTGACCGCTGTTGCGATATTTCGATGCGATGGCGCCTTCGACGGCGGCGTCCAAATCAGCATCCTCAAAAACGATAAACGGAGCGTTGCCTCCGAGTTCGAGCGAAAGCTTTTTTACGGTGCCCGAGCACTGGGCCATCAAGATTTTGCCGATTTCCGTCGAGCCGGTGAACGAGAGCTTTCGAACGATGGGATTGGATGTGAGTTCGGCGCCGATTTCCGTGGCCGAGCCAGTAACAATGTTTAGCACGCCTTTGGGAACGCCCGCGCGTTCGGCAAGTTCGGCTAGGGCGAGCGCAGAAAACGGGGTTTGCGAAGCCGGTTTCAGCACCACGGTGCAGCCGGAGCCAATCGCTGGGCCCGCTTTGCGCGTGATCATGGCGAGCGGAAAATTCCAGGGAGTGATGCAGGCGACGACGCCGATGGGCTGTTTGATAATGACAATTCTTTTGTCGGCCTGATACTGAGGAATGGTGTCGCCGTAAACGCGCTTGGCTTCTTCGCCAAACCATTCAAGAAACGCGGCCGCATAGGCAACTTCTCCACGCGATTCGGTGAGCGGCTTGCCTTGCTCGAGGGTCATCATGCGCGCGAGATCTTCCTGGTTAGCCATCATCAGATCGAACCAGCGGCGGAGGACGGCGGCGCGTTCTTTGGCGGTTTTCTTGCTCCACGCGGGAAAAGCGCTGTTGGCGGCCTCGATGGCGCGGCGAGTTTCTGCTCCGCCGAGTTTCGGTACTTTGCCTATGATTTCTTTCGTGGCGGGATTGTCTACGTTGATCGTTTGGCCAGAGCTTGCCTGAATCCACTGTCCATCGACGTAACAGGCTTCGCGAAAAAGCCGCGGGTCTTTTAGCTCCGCCGCCGCGGTCGGGGATTTGGTAATAGTGTCGTGCATCGGGTGCTCCTCAAGGTGTCCTCATGTTAGATGCGACACGCGTTTATTGGGCGCTTGCGCACGAATTGGCGCGGGGCTACGCGTGCGAAAGCGCGGCCTGCTTGCGTTCGGCGACGCCTGCTAACGCGGCTTCGAGCACTTCCAATCCTTCGTTGAATTGCTCATCGGTAACAATGAGCGGAACGAGAATGCGAATCACGTTGTTGAACGTGCCGGCGGCGATCATGATGAGGCCGTGCTCGTAGCAATACTTGGCGATCTCTTTGGTCTCGGTGTCAGCGGGCTCACGGGTTTCGGCATTGCGGACCAATTCGATGGCACACATGCCGCCGAGGCCGCGAACGTCGCCGACCAGGGACCATTTTTTCTGCCAGCCGCGGGCACGTTTTTCAAAATGTTCACCAATGGCGGTTGAGCGTGCGAGCAAGCCATCCTTTTCGATGGTTTCGATGGCGGCAAGCGCGGCGGCGCAGGAAGCTGGGTGTCCGCAGTAGGTTCCGCCGAGTGAGCCGGGGCCGGGCGCATCCATGATTTCGGCGCGGCCGGTGACGGCCGCGATGGGCATGCCGCCGCCAAGCGATTTCGCCATGGTGATTAGATCGGGCTCGATGCCGAAATGTTCGGAAGCGAACCATTTGCCGGTGCGCGCAAAGCCAGACTGGATTTCGTCGGCGATGAAGAGGATGCCGTGCTTACGGCAAATGGTTTGGAGAAGCTTGAAGTAGTCGCGTGGCGGAACGACGAAGCCGCCTTCGCCGAGAACGGGTTCGACGATCACGGCGGCGACTGATTCCGGCGCGACCGAGCGCTTGAATGCGTCTTCGAGATAATGCGCGAAGTCGGCGGAACTCGTGCCGGATGGATTTCGGTAGGGATAGGCGAAGGGAATGCGGTAGATGTCGCTGGCAAACGGCTGGAAGCCCGCTTTGTACGGATGCGTTTTGCTAGTGAGCGACATGGTGAGAAGCGTGCGACCGTGGAAGGCGTCTTCGAAGCAGATGACGGCAGGGCGCTTCGTATAGGCGCGCGCAATCTTGACCGCATTTTCGATGGCCTCGGCGCCGGAATTGAGAAGGATGGTTTTTTTTGCGAAATTGCCGGGGGCGAGCGAGTTCAGTTTTTCCGCCACGGCAACATAGCCTTCGTACGGCGTGACCGCGAAGCACAGATGTAGATATTTTTCGAACTGTTCGCGAACCGCAGAGATCACGCGGGGCGAGCGATGGCCTATATTGAGGCAGCCGATACCGCCGGCAAAATCGATGTACTTGTTGCCGTCGACGTCTTCGACGGTTGCACCATCGGCATGAGCAGCGAAAACGGGCGTAGCATTGGCGGGGCCGCGCGGGATGGCGGCTTCGCGGCGCGCCATGAGCGCGCGTGAACGCGGGCCTGGAATTTCGGTTCGAATCTGAATCGTGGCCATTTTCTCTTCCTTCTAGCCACCAGCCCGGATGCGGCTGGCGTGCGAAACTCTAGTACCAGCCGATGGGTGTTTCGTCGAGATTGACGAAGACCTGTTTCGTTTCGAGATATTCCTCGAGGCCCCAAGGACCAAGCTCCCGGCCGAAGCCAGACTGCTTGTAGCCGCCCCAGGGTGCTTCGACGTAGGTCGGCTGCATATGATTGACCCAGACGATGCCGGCGCGGAGAGACTTCACGACGCGGAAGGCTTTGTAGATGTCGCGCGTCCAGACGGCGGCGGCGAGACCGTACGGCGTGTCGTTAGCGATGCGGATGGCGTCGGCTTCGCCGTCGAATGGAATCACGGACGCGACTGGACCGAAGATTTCTTCGCGGGCGATGCGCGCGGTGTTGTCTACCTCGTAGAAAATCGTCGGCTCAAGGTAGTAACCTTTGCCGAACTGCTTCGGGCGTCCTCCGCCGATGGCGACTTTTGCTTCCTTCTTGCCGAGTTCGAGATAAGAGCTGACGCGGTCGTACTGTTCTTTGCTGACGAGCGGACCCATTTTCGTTTCGCGTTCGCTCGGAGGGCCGAGCTTGATGCGCTTGGCTTTTTCGGTCATGGCTTCGACAAATTTGGAATAGATTTTCTTTTCAACGAGGATCCGGCTGCCTGCGGAGCAGACTTCGCCTTGATTGATGAAGACGCCGAAGAGCGCGCCATCGATGGAAGCTTCCCAGTCGGCATCGGTGAAGAAAATGTTGGGTGATTTTCCGCCGAGTTCGAGAGTGACGCGCTTGAGGGTGTCCGCGGCGCTTTTGACGATGATCTTGCCGACGGCCGCGCTGCCGGTGAAGGCGATTTTGTCGACGCCGGGGTGTGCGACGAGCGCGGCGCCTGCGGTTTCGCCGAGGCCATTGACGATGTTCACGACGCCGGGCGGCAGACCTACTTCGGTGAAATAATTCGCGAATTCTAGTGCGGTCAGCGGCGTTTGCTCAGCAGGCTTGAGAATGCAAGTGCAGCCGGCCGCAAGTGCGGGCGCGAGTTTCCACGCAGCCATCAATAAAGGATAGTTCCACGGGATGATTTGTCCGGCGACGCCGACGGGCTCGCGCAGAGTGAAGCTGAGCGCCTTAGCGGGAACCGGATTTACGCTGCCGAGGACTTTGGTGGCGAGGCCGCCGTAGTATTCGAAGCAGGTGGCGACGTCGGCGATGTCGTATTCGGCTTCGACGATGGGCTTACCGGTGTTGCGGCATTCAATTTCCGCAAGGAGGGCGGCGTTCTGGCGGATTTTTTCGTCCAGCTTGAAGAGGATGCGGCCGCGGTCTTGCGCCGTTGTGGTGGCCCAGGGACCAGAGTCGAAGGCAGCGCGCGCAGCTTTTACAGCACGATCGACGTCGGCTACGCCGGCGGCGGCGACATGTGCGATGACTTCTTCGGTCGATGGGTCGTAGACGGGGAAAGTCTCTCTCGAGGCGCTGCCAATCCATTCGCCATTGATGTAATTCTTGTACGTTCGAACTCCCGCTGTCGCACTACTGGACATCACCGCCTCCCAAAATCGTCATTGCGGGAGCGCCCTAGCAAGAGCGCACCGCGTTCAAACAGCCGGAACAGCCTCCGCAAGTTTTCTCGCGGTCTTGCGCCGCCCATAAACAAAAAAGAAAAATGCGGCAAGCCCAATAAAAAACAGGGTGCCCCCAACCATCCAAACCTCGTAAGAAAAGATAGAGGTGACCTGTTGCGCGGGAAAAAAGGCCAACGCGATTCCCAGAATTGTGGTGACCAGTCCGCTGGCGCCAGAAAGAATCAATATCGTCTTGCCATAGACGCCTTTCACAAAAGAATCGCCAAAGGCAATTTTTAGCAGCGCGCCAAACATGTACAGAAAAGGGATCAACTGAAGAACCACGGCGAGTGAGAGAAGCTTTTGAAAAGTTTCCTGCACGCCCGTTCCGCTGGCCGTCAGATTAGCCACGACAAACCCGAACGACCGCAGGATGTACATCACGAACGACAAGCCAATCAGTTTATTCCAGAGCCACCAGCCGCTAAAATTCAAAACAACGAGCACCATCGATACTGTGGCGTGAACGATGAGCGCAGCGTAGGGTGTGCGGTAGCGCGGATGCACCTTACCCAGCCAGGCGGGCATGTAGGAATCGAGTCCCGCGACAAAGGGAATTCGCGCGGAGCCGCCGAGCCAAGCCGACGCAATGCCCGCAATCGACAAGCTCAGCAAAAACGCGAAGGGCGCGACGATCCATACGACACCGGCGCGGCTGGCCATGTGGCCGACTGCCTGAACAATTCCTTGCAGCACGTTGATGTCGCCCTTGTTAATCGCAATGAGCAGCGTCAGCGTCGCTCCGATGTACAGCGCGCCGGAAAGGACACCACCCCAGGCGACCGCGCCGGGCAGGGTCTTTTGCGGATTTTCGATTTCGTCTCCCATCACGGAAGCGAGCTCGAGCCCTACCAATCCGAAGCAGATCACGCCGAACGAATTCAGGACAAATTTTGGATTCGCCGGGATGCGAAAGTCAGCCCAGGTGACGCTGGTACCGAACCGCAAACATACGACGATGCCGAGGCCGATCAGTACGGCAGCGGCAATTGCGGTGCCGATTGCGCCGAGGTTGTTGATCCACTTTCCGACGCCGAGCCCGACGATATTCAGAACGACGAGAACGATGAGCAGTAGGAGCGAGGCGATCAGTGCAAATGTCTTGTTGTCTCCCAGCGCTTCGTGGCCGGAGCCTAGCGCAAAAACGGAGACACCGACGAAGTACAGCATGACCGTGGGTACGTACATCATGTTGTTGGTCCAATAGCACCAGCCGGAGAGAAAACCGTGGAAGTCTCCGAAGACTTCCTTAGCCCAGAGGTAAACGCCTCCTTCGCCGGGATATCGGTGGGCAAGTTCGATGACCGCGATGCCTTGCGGCCAGAAAAACAATAGAAGCGAAATAATCCACAGCCAGACGGTGACGCCGCCATTAGCGGCGATCGAAGGAACGACGTTCAGGTTGAATACGGCAACGACAAAGAGCAGAACGAGGTCCATGCGTCCCAAAACGCGGCGCAGGTGCGGCGCGTCTTGAGCTACAGATGCGATGGACGCGGCGGACGCGATGGTGGCCTCGTTCTGCAAAGGAACGGTCTCCTAAAATCAATGGCCCGCGGCACCAACGAAGTGTGCGCCACGCTCGACCTGCGCTTTTGCGAGAGAGAGCGCGACTTCATCGAACACGGCGAGATGCTTGTCGATGTCGGCTTCGGTGTGCTGGACGGAGATGGTCCACTGCTCGTCCCACCAATAGGGCTGCGGCAGGACGCCGCGGTTGACCATCGCGAACCAGTAGTGGCGCCAAAGATCGACGTCGATTTTCGTCCAGTCGCGATAGTTACGAATTTCCTGCGGGTAAAGCATCAGCGCGCCGTTAACTCCGGCACTTATGACGTAGGCTTGCAGACCGGTCTTCTTAACGATGGCGCGGTAGCCTTCCGTGAGCTTCGTGCTGAGCTTGCCAACATGCGCGTAGTTCTCGCGCGAAAGAACATCGCGGAACGTGGCAAGCCCCGCGGCCATGGCCACCCGATTCGTGTTGTAGGTACCGCCGTGAAAAACTTTGTGCTGCGAAATCAGATCCATCACAGCGCGGCTTGCGCCAAACGCGGCAAGCGGCAGTCCGCCGCCGATGGATTTGGCCAGGCAAATCATGTCCGGCTTCACGCCAAAGTATTCGCTGGCGCCGCCCCAGGCCAGCTTTGCGCCGGTTTTTACTTCATCGTAGATGAGCAGCGCGCCGTTTTTTGTGGCGATATCGCGCAAGCCCTGAAGAAAACCGGGCTGCGGCATGCATAGACCGACGTTCATCAAAATAGGTTCGAGGATGATCGCGGCGATCTGCCCGGGGTTTTCGCGGAAGCGGCGTTCGACGCTGGGAAGATTATTGAAAGCCGCGACAACCACATTCGCAAGGGACGCTTTGGGCACGCCGCCTCCGCCGGGAACGGAGTTGGGCGCATCGGGGTCGCCGTAGTCTTCGGCCTTGGGCTTGACGCTGACGAGCGCGGTGTCATGCAGTCCGTGGTAAGCGCCTTCGAACTTTAAGATTTTTTCGCGGTTCGTGGCGGCGCGCGCGATCCGGCAAGCGTGCATGGTGACTTCCGTGCCGCTCGAGCCAAAGCGCACCATTTCGACGGGATAGCGCTTGCAGATCTCTTCGGCAAGTTCCCACTCCATGTCGTGCGGCATACCGAAGGTCGTTCCTTCATGCAACTTTTGCTCGACGGCCTTCACCACTGCGGGATGGCAGTGCCCGGCCATCAGCGCGCCGAAACACAGATTCTGATCGATGTATTCGTTTCCATCGATGTCATGGATTCTGCTTCCCTTTCCGTCCTTCACAAACAGCGGATAGGGTTCGTAGTGGCGGTAATTGCTGGCAACCCCGAGCGGAATGCGCTGCAATGCACGCTTGTACGCGTCCGCGGATTTTGGCGTGCGCTTTAGGTAGGTGGCGATTTCCTTTTGTAGTGCGTCGTGCATTTTGGTACTCCGTGATGGGTGGCCGTCTTGCGGTTTCCCGTGGCAGGTCTATTCCCTGCGGTCAGTCTCAGATGGAAAAGCTCTGGAAATACGTGGAACTGGCTCCTGGATTATCGCACCTACGAAGGCGCGACCCTTACGAGCCGTGCCTCTTTGTTACATGGAAGCTCCTTCGATGGCTAAAACAGCAGTTTCAGCGCGAATTGTATCAACCGCGGGTCGCGCACCTTCTGCGGCTGGCCAAAAGTTGTGCCCGCGTTTCCGGAGTTGCCATCAATGCTATAGAACTGGGCGTGGTTGAACGCGTTATAAATTTCCGTCCGGAATTCCACACGCAGCCTTTCGCCGACCTGGGTGTCCTTGAAGATGCCCAGGTCCCAATTGTTAATGGGAGAATTGCAGCAGACCGTGCGCGGTGCATTTCCAAATTGGCCAAGCGTGATTGCCGTGGGATCCGTAGAAGGTCCGGTACTCGGATCATAAATTGTATTGTCGAATTGGTTTGGATCGAATCCAAAACCAGAAACCGGCTGACATGGAGTACCTGCCCCTGAAAGCGGACCCGTCCCGAAAGCACAGACCGTACCGCGCGGATTTGAAGTCTTGAAAGCAGTAACGAGATTGGGTTTCCCCGGGCATTCGAATCCCTGGATGCTGCCTTCCAACTCGCTGTCGTTGCAGTTGTTGATCAAAATGGGGAAGCCGCTTTGAAAGGTGTAGATTCCGGATACCTGCCAGCCGTTCAGGGCTTTGCCTGCAAAGCCCTGCTTCTTCGGAATCGGCAAATCCCAGACATAATTGAAAACGAAGCGATGTCGCGCGTCGTAGAGCGATGGCCCGTAGGTGGCGTTGAAGTTGGTCGGGTTTAGGATTTCCTCGAAGCTCGAGGCGTTGTCCAGCGACTTGCTGTACGTATAAGAAGCCTGAAATTGCACCCCATGGGAGAACTGCTTCTGGAATAGCGTCTGCAGCGAATTGTAGTTAGAATGCGCTGCCGTATCTTCATTAAAGATGCTTCCGAAGGTCGGAGTTCCGTCAGCGGGGCAACCGTTCGTCAAAGGATCTGGATTCAGAGGCTGGCAGTTGGGCGAAGAATAGGGGCGCAAACCGACGAGTGTGACGGGATTGGCCAACACGGTTCCGCCGGGTATAACCTTGCCACCCGATCCCGCGTTGTAAGGTAAATGGAACCCGCCCTGAGGAATGACCGTTCCCGCAGGAATGGTGTAAGAGCTGTCCTCACCAAAAGTACTGCAGGTGCCCGTTCCCAGGGTCGCATTCAGATCCAGGCACGTTTGCCCGTTCCCGGCGTTCTGATCGTAAATGGCGAGAAGCCGGTGACCTTGCGAGCCGACGTAGCCGATTTGGAAAAGAATATCGCCAGGCAATTCACGTTTGATCGTGAGGTTGTACTGCGCCGAGTACTGTGTCCGCAGCGTCGTTGGAAATTGTCCGAACAGCAAAATAGAACGATAGAGCGACCAGTCCACAGGCTGGCCACGCGGAGGAGTGAGGAAGCCATTCGACACGTTCGGCTTGGTCGTCCCGTCTTGCCCCACAAAGGGAGTGCTGAAGAGCGGGTTCGAAACGGAGTTGCTTATGCCGAAGGGCGGTTCGGCAACAAACTGCTCGAGAACCAATTGTTCGATTGGATTGTAGAAGAGTCCCCATCCCATGCTGACAGTCGTCTTGTTTGGACCGCCGGTCAGCTTGGAGAGCATTCCGTCTTTCCAGCCAGGACTCCAATTCAAGCCGAGGCGCGGTGCAAATGCCTTGGTGTAAGTGTTGATCAATCCGCCTGGGACGCCCTTGTCACCAGGAACTACCAGCCCCGTTGGGAGAGTACCCGTGTTGGCGCAATTTGGCGTGGGAGCTCCAGGTACTTGAAACTGGGGAAGCTGCTGAAACGTCGCTATGCTTACAGCAGAGAGCTCACAGGGATAAATCGTCGAGTTCTGCCCCGGATTAAACCGTTGAACTTTCTGACCTATGTCTGTGAGCGGCGTATTCATCTCCCACCGCAAACCATAGTTGAGAGTGACGTTGGACTTAACCTTCCAACTGTCCTGTGCGAAGAGATAGAGAGAAGTGCTCCGAACCAGTTCCTTGTTTCCTGAGCCCTGAGAATAGGACGTCGGCAGGCCCAGTAGGAAATTCGCGTAGGGATCGGCGGAGCCCGTATCATTCGAACCGCCTGATCCCAAAATGTACTCGCCGTTTACGTTGAAATAGACTGTCTGGTCAAATTTCTGATAGCGGGTGTCAGCGCCAAACTTAAAGCTGTGACTGCCGATGATCTTGCTATAGTTATCGCTGAACTGAAACGTATTGCCCGTCTGGGGCAATTGCCCCTCAAAGTTGTTCCCAAAGAGACCGGTGGTGCCATTCAGAGTGACAAAAGGCACGCCTTCAAACTTCGCGCCGAGCCCTGGGTGGATCCCGCATCCGAACTGGCCGGGGCATACCGGCGTATTGGGGTCCGCGGCCGTACCCAAAGGATTCCCGTTCGCGTCGACCAGTGGTGTGTCGGATGTTCCGCCGAAACACTCTGCAGCGGGAATGGCACTGCCGCACGAAGCGGTTACGAGATTCGTTGTCGTCGGCGTGTAAAACTGTGGCTCAGCTTCTCGGAACAGCGTAAAGCGGAACTCGTTCACAGCTGTTGAGCCGATCGTCCAGGTATGGCTCGCATTGACCTGCTGGACGTGCGAAATAATCCGGCCACCGAAATTGCCCAGCGAAGCGCCCGCCAACTGAAAGATGGCAAAGGGATCGAGCGTGTTGTCGTTGTTGTAGTAATAATAGACCGAGAGTTTCTGGTCCTTGTTCAGGATTTCGTCGTAATGAACTGAGAACTGATCTCCACTATCCGTGGACTTCGATACGTTCTGGGCGAGGGCACTCGCGCCTCCCGAGCCCGGAAGATACTGCAACATACTCTGCGCGACTGGGTCAAAACACGACGTGGGTATTTTGTTATTAGGGAAAATAGCGCTGTACGCCGCTCCAGCAACGGGAGTCGAGCCTCCCTCCATCGTGATGGCGTTGGCGCAACCGGGCCGATTCTGCAAGATCGTGGCCACGGTATTGTTCGTGAGAGTCCCGCTGAATGGAGCTGCCGTACCTCCCGCGGAAAAATCTCCCATCTCGTCTGCGGCCGTGGGGACCGGCACTTGCTGTGAAACGATGCCGCGCACGATGCGCCGCCCTTCATACGACCCGAAAAAGAAGATTTTGTCTTTTATGATCGGGCCGCCAATCGTTCCACCAAACTGGTTCTGATTGAAAGGAGGTTTTGGGGTGGGCTGAAACGAAAACCCATGTGCGTTCAGAACTGTGTTGCGGAAGAATTCGTAGGCGCTGCCATGGAAGTCGTTCGTGCCAGACTTGGTCACTACGTTGACCACCGCGCCGGAATTGCGCCCATATTCGGCGTCAAAAGAATTGCTGATCACGCGGAATTCCTCGATGCTGTCCGGCGAAGGTTGCACTGCCGGAAGGTTGGCAAACAGGTCGTTTCCATCGCCGCCGTTCACGGAATAATTGTTCGAGCGGCCGCGGCCGCCATTCACGGTCACAACCCCAGGCTTGTCCGAGCCATAAAACAAATTGTTGCCGATTTGGGACTGGACTCCGGGCTGCAATTGCAGCAACTGATAAACGTCGCGTTCGTTCAACGGCAGTTGCGTCGAGGAGCGCTCGTTGACGACAGCACCGAGCTGTGTCGACGTCGTGTCTATGATCGGCGGAGCGCCAGTGACCTCTACTCTTTCCGCTGAGGAACCAAGTTGCAGCGTGACGTCGACGCTGATGACTTCGTTCAAGTCCAGCGCAACTCCTTTGCGGATATATTTCTTAAATCCCGCCTGAGTGACGTCTATTTCATAGGTGCCGACGGGCACTTCGATGAAGATATACTCTCCGGTCACACCGCTCTGCACGTCGCGGGTCGCATGCGTCGCCTCATTGACGAGTGAAACCGTTGCGGCGGCCACAGAGGCGCCACTGGGATCGCTGACCGTTCCGCGAATCCGGCCACCAGTGCTCTGCGCCCCGGCAAACGGCGCGGCGAAAAAAATAGCCGGCGCGAGAAACATCAGCGAAACAATGTTGCAGCGGCGGAGCGCGTTGCTCCGCCAAAATCCAGCAGCCAATTTCATGAACTCACCCCTTGTCTCGAAGAATTCTCTGGGCAGAGGATTCTTCGAGGTTGCTGTGCCCCAGAAACCTTACTATAATCCCGCAAACTTAGAGAAAGCCGGGAGCCGTGTCAAGCGGAAAGAATTTCTCCAAGCCATCGGCAAATCGAACACTGCGCCGGCTGCTGCGCATCAGCGAAGTGGCGCGCCGTGTGGGCATTTCCTCTTCTGCCTTGCGCGCCTGGGAAGCGATGGGCCTCGTTTCCCCGCATCGGACGGCGAGCCGCTACCGTCTCTACGCGGAGGCTGATGTTCGTCTGCTGCAGCGTGCGGTTTTTCTGCGTCGTGCCCGCGGGCTGAATCCCGCAGCCATCGTGCATGTTTTGAAACGCCAGGGTGTCGTCTCTGCGCCCGCGGATAGCGCTCCTCTTCCTGGCCAGCGATTCCGGCGGCTGCGCACGCGGCGTGGTCTGTCTCTCGCGCAGGTGGCGCGGGCTACGAAAGTTTCGGTGGGCTTTCTTAGCGCGCTCGAACGCGGACAGATGCGCTCATCCATTTCCACGCTGCGCCGCATTGCGCGTTTCTACCGTACGAACATTCTCTCGCTCTTCGAAACTGCGGCGGAAAATCCGCGCCTCGTGCGTCCGAGCCAGAGAAAAATCCTGGAGACCACTCCCGGGGTGCGCATGGAGCTTCTGGCCTGGGGCCAAAAGGCCATGGAACCGCATCTTTTTCGCATCAAACCCGGCGGCGACAGCGGCGAATCTTACTCGCACGAAGGCGAAGAGTTCTTGCACGTCCTTCGCGGTGAATTTGAGATTTGGCTGAACAGCAAGGAACACTATTGGCTCAAGCCCGGAGACAGTCTCTATTTCGAAAGCTCAACGCCGCACCGGTGGAGGAATCCGGGACGTTCCGAGACCTGGTTGCTATGGGTGAATACGCCGCCGACCTTCTAAAAGGATGTGACTCTTGAGTGATGACTCGTGGACACCGCTAGAACTTCAGACTTGGAGCTGCGCATGACTGCATCGCGCAAAGCGGCGATCGTGCCGGTGTTTGCCATGGTCCTGGCATTGGGATTCTCTGGGACAGCCATCGCCCAGAATGGGCAGGATAGGAAGGCCCAGATCGCAGACACCATCCTCATCCACGGTAAGGTCTACACCGTAAACGCCGAACAATCCTGGGCGCAGGCTGTGGCTATTCGAGACGAGAAAATCGTCGCCGTGGGTGACGACGCCAAAATCGAGAAACTGCTCGGGCCGCAAACAAAGGTGATTGACGCGGGCGGAAAGCTGGTTCTGCCTGGCTTTGTGGATTGCCATATTCATTTCTTGAACGGCTCCCTCAGCCTCGGTCAAGCCAATCTCGAAGGCGCCAAGAATTCTGCCGACATCCAGCGCATCTTACGCGACTATGCGGAGAAACACCCTGGCGATGGATGGATTCTCGGCGGTGGCTGGAACTATGCGATGTTCGGCGAGCAAAATCTGCCTGACAAAAAATATCTCGACGAGCTTTTCCCAAATCGCCCCGTTTTTCTTTCTGGCTATGACGGACATACTTCCTGGGCCAATTCGAAAGCGCTGGCGCTGGCAAAAATCAACAAGGACACGCCGAATCCCGCCAACGGCGCTATCGTGCGCGATCCGAAGACCGGCGAAGCCACCGGAGCTTTGAAAGAATCCGCGGGCAGAATTGTCGGCAAACTCGTGCCCAAGCCGACGCCTGCGGAAAAATTCGCTGCCCTTCGCGCCGGTATCCATTGGGCCAACGAAAATGGCTTGACGCGTGTGCACAGCGCGGGCGGCGATTTCGAAGAGTTTGCTCTCTACGATGAGCTGCGCCGCCGCGGCGATCTGACGCTGCGCATGTACATCGCTTACTTTCTGGATCCGCCGGAACTACGCGCCAAGGATCTTGCTGCGATTGAAGAGGCCCGGAAAAAATACACTGGCGACTGGCTCTCGGGCGGCGTGGTGAAGATGATGATCGATGGCGTCGTGGAATCGCACACCGCCGCCATGCTCGAACCCTACACCGACGACCCATCTACAAAGGGCAAATTGTTTTGGGATCCGGAGAAATACAAAACAGCCGTCGCGGAACTGGATAAACGCGGGTTGCAGCTCTTCACCCACGCCATTGGCGACTATGCTGTGCGCACCGCTCTGGACGCCTACGAAAATGCCGAGAACGTGAACCACACCCAGGATCGCCGTCCGCGCATCGAGCATATTGAAACGATTACTGCCGCTGACATTCCGCGTTTCGGAAAGCTCGGAGTGATTGCCAGCATGCAACCATTGCACGCTTATCCGGACGAGGACACTTTGCGAGTCTGGGCCGGAAACGTTGGACTGGACCGCGCCTCTCGCGCATGGGTCTGGAATAGCATCGCAAAAAGCGGCGGTCACCTGGCCTTCGGCAGCGATTGGAACGTGGTGACGCTGAATCCGTGGGAAGGCCTACAGATGGCCGTCACGCGCCAGACCACCGAGGGCAAGCCCGACGGCGGTTGGATGCCGGAGCAGCGAGTTACGCTGGCGCAGGCGGTCGAAGGCTACACGCTCGGCGCGGCTTATGCGGGGCGTCGGGAAAAAACGGAAGGCTCGATCGAGCCCGGGAAGCTCGCCGACCTCATCATCGTTTCACAAAACATTTTCGAGATCGATCCGCATGCGATTGCTCAAACAAAAGCCATCGAGACAATCGTGGGCGGAAGAGTTGTCTATCAGGCAGGGGCGAAATGAAAAAAGTTTTCGCCGCGACAGGGTCGGACTCGGGCCGGCAACAAATAGAAGCGCAGGAGGATGCAGATGCTGGGGAAACCGTGGAAAGTATGAACCGGCGTGCAATTGTCCTGGGAATCCTGGCGCTCGCAATGCTCTGCGGCGCTTGCAAGCAAAAAGAGGAAACTCTCAGTTTGCTTGTCTGGGAAGGTTACGCGGACCCCTCGTTCGTGCGTCCTTTCGAGGAACAGCACCATTGCAGAGTCTCCGCGTCGTACATGGGTTCGAGCGATGAGCTAGTGGCCAAACTGCGCGGGGGAAGCGCCTCGAATTACGACGTGATCTCGCCATCCAGCGACGTCGCTCACTCCATCACGACTGCTGGCCTGGCCGCACCGCTGGATATTTCTAAGTTCCCCTCATACCGGCAACTCTCGGCCAGACTCCGCGATCTTCCTCTGGTGAAAAATCACGAACAAGTTTATGGCGTTCCTTTTATGTGGGGGCCAAATCCTCTGCTGTACGACACGAAAGCAATTCCTCAGCCGCCGGATTCGTGGGCGGTCCTGTGGAATCCCAAGTACAAAGAAAAAATCTCCGTGTGGGACGACCTTTCCACCGTCTACATGGCCGCGCAAGTTCTCGGCTACGACGCGCCCGATCCCTCGCAGCTCTACCATCTGACCGACGAGCAGCTTGAGGCTGTGAAGAAGAAACTGATTGAACTGAAGCCCAACATTCGAAAGATATGGTCTACCGGCGGCGAGCTGACGAACCTTTTTCAAGGTCATGAAGTCGTCCTAGCGATGGGCTGGCCGCTCAACACCAACGACCTTCGCAAACTTAATTTCCCGATCGGCGAAACAATCCCTAAGGAAAATACGACTGGTTGGATTGACCACTTGATGGTGACGGCCGCGAGCAGCAACAAAGATCTTGCCTACGCCTTCCTCGAATACATGATTGAAGCAAAGACCCAAAAGTTGGTGACCGATCGAACGCATTACACTCCCGCGAATCCTGGCGCCTCGCAATTCCTTAGCTCCGAAGAGATAAAGGGCCTGCACCTCGACGATCCCGACGCCTACATGCAGCGGATTTATTTTTGGCAGGATGTCCCGCGACGCGGCAAGTACAACGAAATCTGGAACGAGGTGAAGGCCGCGCAGTGAGCTCCGTCGCCATTCCGCAGCCTACTTCAGTGGACGCCGATGCTCCATTGCTCGAAGTGCGCGCTGTGGCCAAGCGGTTTGGTGCGCGCGACGTCCTAAAAAATATTTCGTTGAACATCGCCTCCGGAGAATTTCTCACGTTGCTCGGCGAAAGCGGTTCGGGAAAAACCACCCTTCTGCGCCTGATCGCCGGTTTCGAACAACCCACGGCCGGCGAAATCTGGATGTCTGGCGAGCGTCTCGACACGCTGCCGCCCTACAAGCGCCGAGTAAACACTGTTTTTCAGAATTACGCGCTGTTCCCTCACCTGAACGTGCGCGACAACGTCGCGTATGGCTTGCGCGTGCAAGGCGTTCCAAAGAGCGAAATCCCAGGGCGCGTTGGCGAAGCCCTGAACATGGTGAAAATGGCGGAATTCGCCGGCGCTCGTCCATCGCGACTGAGCGGCGGCCAACAGCAACGCGTGGCTCTGGCGCGCGCCCTGGTGAATCGACCGCAACTCTTACTGCTAGACGAACCACTCTCGGCGCTCGATGCCAATTTGCGCAAGCAGATGCAAAGTGAATTGAAATCGCTCCAACGCGAAATAGGAATCACCTTTCTCTTCGTCACGCACGACCAGGAAGAAGCTATGGCTCTCTCGGACCGCATCGCACTCCTCCGCGATGGTGCACTCGAGCAGGTCGCTTCCCCTCGCGAAATCTACGCGCACCCTGCCACCGCTTACACGGCGCAGTTCATCGGCCAAACCAATTTGCTGCGCGGCGAAATCCGCCGCAGTATCGCCACCTGCGGCGTCCTGCGCTGGCCATTGGAGGACGAGGACGGCCCCGTGGTCTTTTCTCTTCGCCCGGAAACGATTCGCCTCTCCCCGGACGGTAAACGCCAAACTCATGAAGTAAAATTTCGCGCCACCGTTCGCCAGCAAATCTACGGCGGCGCCAGCGAACTGCTCGAAGTGGATTGCGGCGCCGATCAACTCCTGCGCGTGCGCCTCCCCGCGTGCGGTCCACTGACAGGGGAACACGATTTTGTTTTCTCGATCGCGCACGCTATCCGCGTCGCGGCCTAACTTCGCCATGTACTCGCGCGCCTACAAAACGATCGTCTCCGCACCGCCGCTTCTCTGCGTCGGACTCTTTCTTCTTCTGCCCTACGCGCTGATGTTTGCGCACAGCTTCTGGGCCGTGCAAGACGGCGCGATCGTCCATCACTGGAATCTCGACAATTACCAAAAACTGCTGACCAATCCTCTCTATGCCGAAGTTCTGTTCCGCACCATGCGCATCGCCGGCTCCGTGATGCTCTGTTCTCTACTCCTTGGCTATCCGCTCGCTTACTACCTCTCGTTTCATTCCGGCGCGCGTAAGGAATTGCTCTATCAACTCGTCATCGTGCCGCTCTGGGTCAGCTACTTAGTGCGCGGTTATGCCTGGAAAACGATTCTCGGAAGCGAAGGCGTTCTCAACGGCTTCCTCCAATATCTACACGTCACTCACGAACCCGTCAGCTTTCTCCTCTACAGCCCCTTCGCCGTCGTTCTGATGCTCACGCACATTTACACGCCGTTCGTTTTTCTTCCCATTTACGCCTCTCTCGAACACATTCCGCGCCCGCTTGTCGAAGCCTCGCAAGATCTGGGTGCTAGCCCATTCTCAACCTTTTTCCGCGTGATTCTCCCGCTCTCGATGCCCGGCCTGCTCGCTGGAGCCACTTTCGCCTTCGTTCTCTCACTCGGAGATTTTCTGGCACCGCTGCTCGTGGGGGGCTCTTCCGGCACCATGATCGCCAACATCGTGCAAACCCTTTTCGGCGCCGTCTACGACTGGCCGCTCGGCGCCGCAATTTCCGTCTGCATCCTACTCCTCACTCTTTCCCTGCTCTTCTTCACAGAACGCCTCGAAAAACGCTGGTCTTTCCAGTGAGCCGCAAATCCCCAACTCGTCGTTCTCCCTTGCTAGCGATTTACGCCGCGCTCGTCTTTGCCTTCATCTATCTGCCTCTCGTTGTGCTCATTCTCTATTCGTTCAATCGCGACGGCGTCGGAGGATTTCCGCCGCAACATCTCACGCTCGATTGGTATAGCCAGCTTTTCTCCGACGGTCCTATTTGGGACTCTGTGCTCAATAGCCTCATCGTCGCCAGCGGCGCCGTTGCACTTTCTCTCACACTGGGTTTGCTCGCCGCGCTGGCTCTTGATCGCGCCAACTTTCCCGGAAAAGCGCTCTTTCGCCGTCTCGTTCTCCTCCCGCTCATTCTTCCCGGTATCATCACCGGCCTTTCACTACTTATGTTCGTTGTGCTCTCCGGCTTGCAGCTCAGCCTGCTGACTGTTTTTCTCGGACATGGCACGGCCCTCATCTCCGTTGCCACGACTGAACTTTTCGCTGGCCTTCAAAAAACGGATCGCGCGCAGGAAGAAGCCTCACTCGATCTCGGCGCCACGCCTTGGCAAACTTTCTGGCGCATCACGCTCCCGAATCTCAAACTTTCGCTGATCGCCGCCGGGCTGCTCATCTTCACGCTTTCGATGGACGAAATCGCCGTCACCTTTTTCCTGATTGGGCGCGACAACACGCTTCCCCTCGAAATCTGGGGCCGCTTGCGCCGAGGCATCACGCCGGAGATTAACGCCGTCTCCACATTGATTTTTGCCGTTTCCGTTGCGCTCATCATCATCTGGTATCGGATACGTATGCGCAGCGTCGGCTCGGAAACAAAGCGATTGCTTGAAAGGCCGTAAGACCCATGGGAGGGCAAATGCCGCACTCGCGTCGTGAATTTATCAGATACGTGGTTGTAGGTTCGGTCGTCTCCGGCTGCCCAGTCGATGCCGCTCTCATTCCCGCGCCGGGCTCTCGACCGTCAGCTTCCAAGCCAATCGGCTCGCCCCTCGTCGATGGCGAACATTTCGAAATCTGCCACCAAGTCCGCGATGGCCACCATTTCGAACTTCCGAGCGCCACTTCCAAGGCCGATGTGGTGATCGTCGGCGGCGGGGTCGCAGGCCTTTCCGCCGCGTATTTTCTTCGCGGAAAGGATTGGCTGCTGCTAGAAAAAGAGGATCACTTCGGCGGCAATGCTTACGAGGAAGAATACGATGGGCAGCCTTTCGCCACCGGCTCCGCCTACGCCTATCACGGGGACGAAGGTGACCAGCTCGCCTCCGAGATCGGTCTGAAACTCCCGATGGTCAACATGCCCGATCCCACGCTCGTCAATAAGACTTATGTTCCGGACACCTGGAAAACGGGGATCGCGCAGCTTCCTTATCCCAAAGCCGTCGTCGCTAGTTTCTTGAAATTCCGCGAAGACATTTTGAAAATGAAAATTAATGAGCGCATGGCGGAACTGGACGCATTGCCCTTCTCCAAGTTCACCTCCGGCTACGCTCCTGAAGTTCAGCAATGGTGGGACATCTACGGCCCTTCAAACTGGGGCGCCACCACGCCGGACACTTCTGCCTACGTCGGCCTTTACAACGCCAACGACATTTTCACCGGCGGGGACGGGAAGCGCGCCATACTGCCCGGCGGACTTGGCTGTATCACGCACAAACTCGTCGAGGTCCTCCAGCCGAAATACGAAGACCGCATGCTTGGCGAAGCCACGGTCGTCGGCGTCGTCCAGCAGAAAGACGCGGTAAACGTAACTTATTACCGCGAGGGAAAACTCACGACCGTTGCCGCGAAAGCCGTGCTGATGTGCACTCAGAAGCACATCACCTCGCGCATCGTTCAAGGATTGCCCCCTGAACAGCGAACCGCCATGCGCCGCACGCGCTTTGCTCCCTATCCGGTGGTCAACGTCATCTTCGACAAGCCCGTCTACAATCGCGGTTACGACAATTGGTGCCCCGGCAATTCCTTCACCGACTTTATCGTCGCTGACTGGACCGTCCGCAACGATCCCGGCTACAAACAAAAAAACAACATTCTCACCTTCTACACCCCGCTCCGCGAAGAATTCCGCTCCACTCTCCTCGACGAAGCAGATTGCAAGACGCTCGCTGCGCGCGTTCTCACCGATTTCCAGAAAGTTCTGCCAGAATTCAACGTCGATCCCATAGAAGTTCGCATTTACCGCCGCGGCCATCCCATGTTCATGTCTGTGCCCGGGCAATACACAAAGAATCGAATCGCAGCCGCCCACCCGTTGGACCGCATCTATTTTGGTGGCAACGATTCCGGTGGGCCAGAATCCCTCACCAGTGAGGCTGTGCGCCTGTCGCAAGTCGGCGCCGAATGGGCGAGCCTTGTTTTGGTGGGCAAGCCCGGCGCAAAAGAGTTGGCGGAGAAAGCTCTCGCCGCAACCACCGAATGACGCCTTCGACAGTCTTCCCCTTCCCTCCGCGCTCCTCGTTGTTATATAGATAAAGCATGGAACGCCCTGCGCTGACGTTTTTTCGAGGAAGACCGATGCTTCGCATGGCCCGGCACTTGGCCATCCTTTTGTCTTTCGCCCCGGCTCTTGTCTGTGCACTCGTGCGCTCGCAGGACAAACCATCCTCGACGGTTATCATCAACGCCCAAGTTGCTGATGGCACCGGCGCTGCTATCGGCGAACTCAGTGTCCGCATCTCCGGCGACCGTATCGTCAACGTCGGAAACTTCAAGCCGATGAAAGGCGAGCCCACCATCGACGCCAAAGGCCTCGTCCTCGCCCCCGGTTTCATCGACATTCACAACCATTCCACCGAAGGCCTGGAGAAAGATCCGCTCGCGGAAAGTCAGATCGCCCAAGGCATCACTACGGTAATTCTCGGCCCCGATGGCGACTCGCCCTGGCCCCTTGCGCCCTGGCTTGATATGCGGCGCAAAAACGCCGCATCGCTCAATCTGGCCGTCCTCGTCGGCCATGCCACCGTTCGCGAACAAGTCCTCGGCAAGGATTACCAGCGTGCCTCAGCACCGGCCGAAATCGACAAAATGATCCAGCTCGTGGATCAAGGCATGCGCGAGGGCGCCATTGGCCTTTCCAGCGGCCTCGAATATGACATGGGCAGCTACAGCACTACGGACGAAGTCGTGGCTCTGGCAACCGCTGCCGCAAAGCTCCACGGCTTTTACATGACGCACATTCGCGATGAGGCAGACCTCTCGTTTCAAGCATTGGACGAAGAGATCGCTATCGGCGAGCGCGCACATATTCCCGTCGAGCACTCGCACATCAAGCTTGGCACGGTCAGTGTGTGGGGCAAAGCGCCCCAGTACATTCGCGTGATCGAAACGGCTCGCAAGCGTGGTCTCGATTTTCTCGCGGATTGCTATCCCTACGATGCGTGGCATTCGGACATCAAGGTCCTCGTGCCCGACAAACAATATGTAGACCCCAAGAGCGTCGCGAAGGCTCTGGCCGATGTCGGCGGACCGTCACATGTCACAATCGTTGAGTTTCCGCCGAACACTGGCTACGAAAACCACACTATCGAGGATCTCGCCACGCAGCATGGCATTCCCCCCGTCGAGATGTTCATCCGCATCATCCGCGAAGGGGACGCCGCCAACACCGAAGCCGAGGTCATCGGCCAATCCATGATCGAGCGCGACATTCAGGCGTTCTATCAACAGCCCTGGGTTATGGTCGCCAGCGACGGCGGCATCGGCTCCCGGCATCCGCGCGGCGCTGGGACGTTTCCGCGAGTCCTCGGCCTTTACGTCCGCGAAAAGAAATGGCTCACGCTGCCGGAAGCAATTCGCAAGATGACCTCTTTACCGGCGCAGCGCCTCGGCTGGAAAGATCGCGGCGTCCTTCGCGAAGGCGCTTTCGCCGACCTTGTCCTCTTCAATCCCGCTACAGTCATTGATCGCTCCACGTTTCAGAATCCATTCGAGCTCCCAACGGGCATCGAAAAAGTCTTCGTGAATGGCGCACTCGTTTGGGACGCCGGCAAAGCCACTGGCACACGCCCCGGCCGCGTCCTGCCGAACTAATCTGATTTAGTCCATAATAATCGCTCCACTTTCGGAGGAACCATGGCAGACCGCCTTGAAGATTTTCAGAAGACTCGTGCCGATTTGAACGAAGAAATTCTCAATTGCGGCCACCTTGGCATGAAGCGATTCTTCGCGCTGGATCATCAGGCGTATGAGCCCGGCACCCTCGGCACGAAATCGAAAGAGCTGCTAGGGCTGGTCGCCTCCGCGGTGCTCCGCTGCGACGATTGCATTACCTATCATCTCGTTCGCTGCGGCGAAGAAGGCTGGAAGCGCGAAGAAGTGATTGACGCTTTGAACGTAGCCTTGATCGTCGGCGGCTCCATCACCATTCCACACGTACGCCGCGCCTTTGCGCGCATGCGCGAGATAGATTCGTTGAAACCATGACGCCTGCCGCATACTCTAAGTAAGTAGATAAGACAAGGAAGTAAGATGAGCACGGCCCCAGCCACTGCGGCATCTCAGCACGAAGGAACTGGTGCGCGTCTGCGCAACCTGATGATCGGGGCCCTGTTTGCCGCCGTTCTTCTAATTCCCCGGCTTCTCCACGTTCGCCGGAACGCCCAATCCTGGATGGCATTCCGCGTTTTTCTTGGTTTCGCGGGCGCCACGCTTGTCATCCTGCCGCTCAGTCTCTGGAACAGCTGGCTCGCTGCCATCGCCGGTCTTGGCATGTTTCTTGCGGCCGTCCTGCTGCCTCCCGCCAAGGTGCACAGCGTTGCCGACGACAAAGCGCGCGAACTTGGCGCACTGGTCATCGTAAACGGCGGAAAATATCAGCCGGGCAATACCGCGCCGGCGCCCGTCCAACTTTTTGTCGGCGCAGAGCAAATCTGGGCGCTCGATTCACACTTCCAATCGCTCGTCGTCATTCCTGCCGCCGAAATCACTTCGGCGAATGCGTTGCAAAAAAAGGATCGCTGGATTCTGCAGGTTCGCTGGTCCGATAACGCCGCCGAATTCCTCTATCAGGGCGTCTTTGCCGAGCACTTCGCTCGCGTCGCGCAGAGCACGCTCGGCAGCGTCATACACTCTCCGCTTCCCATTTTGCCAAAAAGTCGCGCCGCCAGCGCGTAGCCAGTGGCTAAGCTAAAATGTCCCACTCAGTCACAGTCTGGGAGACGAGCCTGTGAACACGCCACCAAACTCCCCAAGCGACTATACCGCTCTGGTGGGCGCCACGATTTATGTCAGCCCGACGGAAACGCCCATACGCGACGGCGTCGCTCTCATCCAGGGCGAAAAGATCGTCTCCGTAGGCGCCAGGGCGCAGATGCAATTTCCCGAAACCGCGCACGTCCTCGATTGTTTCGGCCTCACCATCACCGCCGGCCTCTGGAACAGTCACGTTCACTTCTTCGAACGCAAGTGGGCCGATGTAGCCGCCATCCCCGCGCCTGAACTCACCCGCCAGCTTGAGAACATGGTCACGAAATATGGCTTCACCAGCGTCTTTGACACCGGCTCAGTTTGGGAAAACACGCGTCGTCTTCGAGACCGCGTCGACTCCGGCGAAGTCCCCGGCCCAAAAATTCGCTCGACGGGCGAGGGCCTCGTTCCGCCTGGCGCTCTGCCCACGGATCAAGTTCTCAGCATGATGGGCGTTATGAAATTGCCGGCTCCGGAGATCGCCAACGCGGCGCAAGCTGCAGCGGCTGCCAAGAAACTCCTTGACGCAGGCGTCGACGGAATAAAAATCTTCGCCTCTGCTGCGCGCAGCGCTCCGCTTCCCGAGAGCGCCTTCCGAGCCGCGGCAGACGAAGCGCATCGCGCGGGCAAACCCGTCTTCGTTCATCCAAATAACGCGGCAGATGTGCTCACAGCAGTTCGCGGCGGAGTCGATATCGTCGCTCACACCACGCCTCATTCCGGCCCGTGGGACGAAACACTCCTCACCGCGATGAAGGAACGCCGCGTTGCGCTCACGCCTACGCTGACTCTTTGGAAATACTACCTGCGCCACGACCGCCTCTCCGCCCAAGAAAAAGTAACCGAGACAGAAATCGGCCAACTACGCGCCTGGCTTGCGGCAGGAGGAACAGTCCTCTTCGGCACAGACCTCGGCGCCGTCGAATACGACCCCACAGAGGAGTACGCCTTAATGTCCGAAGCAGGCATGACGTTTCCCCAGATTCTCGCCTCGCTGACGACCGCTCCCACCGAGCGCTTTGGCGACGCAAACAAACTGGGCCGCATCGCCGCTGGCCTACAGGCCGATCTAGCCGTCTTCCACCAAGACCCGGCCATAAACCTGCGAGCGCTGGCCCACGTCAAATACACGCTCCGTGCCGGCACGATCATCTATCGCGCAGCCGAGTAAGGACACGCCAGTCCAGTCTTTCTATCTTCACCGGCACTCCCAACGCGCCTCGAAGTTTTTCTCTCATAAACCCCCGCACCTGCTGCAAAATGTGTCAAACTACCCGTATGGCGCGAGGATGGGAAAGCAAAGACGTAGAATCACAGGTCGAGTCCGGCCAGGCACCCAAGGGTCACTACGGCAACAACACCAAGAGCCCTGAGCAGCTGCGCCGTGAACAGGAGCGCAAAGACCTGCAGCTATCACGCGTCAGGATTGCGCACGACCTCGACGCCGCAACAAACCCCAATCATCGCAAGTCTCTCGAAGCCGCTCTCGCTCACCTCGACAAAAAAATCTCCGACCTGAACTAGCTTTATCTCTCGCTGCCACCCAGCGAAGCTCGGCGAATCTGCCTCCGGGACCTCTGCTTGCTCTGTACTCTCTGTGTAAAATCATTTTCCGTTCGATTCCCCTCACCGCACAAAATCTCCCGCCAATCCCCAAAAATCATTCACGTAATAATGCGACAAAACATTCCCAAACAAATAGCAAATCCCCTGGCAAGGCGGAATGTCTCCATACATCTTCTTTCCCCGCGAAAATATCTTTGCGAGCGATCCATGCCGCAACAAATTCCCCGCGACTTTCCGCAGCGGCTCGCAAGGGTAAAATACATCCCCATTCGGATACACCCGCGGAAACATCGTCGGATAACACTGAAAATCCCGAAACCGCAGCAGGGTCTCGATGGTCCGCGGCGTCCCGTTGATCGGCTGCGCCCCGCTGCGCCGCCGCTCGATAATCGTATCCACCAGCGCCTGATACTTCGGATTTTGCAGCAGCTTCAAATTCGGCATCTTTTCCATCTGCGCCGATTGCGCCGCGAAAACAAATCCTTCCACGCCGCACCAATCCAGCAGTTTTTCCACTTCCCCGATGTTCCATTCCTCAATCACAGTACTGATGGTAATCCGCTGCGGACTTCCCAAAACTTCTTTCGCCATCGCCAGATTCTGCAAAACCTTCGACAACGCCGCCGGTTTCGAAAGCGCATTCGATGGATCAGCCGCCAATGCGTCCAGGCTCACCACCAACCCCGTCACCGCCCGCAAAATCCCCGGCTTGCGATCCAACAAAGTTCCATTCGTAATCAGCAGCAGCGACCGGAACTTGCAATGGAACCGCGCCGCATCCACCAACTCCTCGATGTCCGGCCGCAAAGTCGGCTCGCCGCCGGTAATCACAATCGAATCCGTCTCTTTGCGAATCCGCCGCAACAAGCGAATCGTCTCTCCGGTGTTCAGCTCATCGCTGAAAACGTCCGGCTCCTTCTGCGTGCAATACGAGCAAGCCAAATTGCATTTGTGCGTTACGTAAAACGTCACCGCATACGGCGCCACCACATTCGTGTGCAAAACGTGCCGCCGCCACCCATTCCGAAAATAAAGCCGAAAGTTTTTCGCCACAAACGGCGCCTGCCGCACCAATCCGCGGATCAACGCCACCTTCGACGGCCGTCTCTTATCCAAAACACTGGCAGGAACAAAATTTGCCGTTCCGGAACTAGGCGTAGTCATGAGGCCAAGATTGTAGCGCAGTGCAGGGCGAAGGAAAGTCTCGTTGAGCAACAAGAGGTTAGCCGCCTGTATGACATGAGTCGCCCCGGACAATACATCATTCAAGTCTCGCGTCGCGTCTCGAAAGATCCAAGCGACGATATAGTCAAATCTAACAAGCTCACCGTCACAGTTACACCTTAGATGGGCGGGTGGGACAATCCTTCGCTCGTCGAGAAGATTTTGACTTTGTCTTTTTCCGAGGGTGGCCCATCCTCGCGGGTTGGTTTTGCAAGGGTGGGTCTTTCGTTTTCTTATAAGCCCCGCGCCAAGATTGTGGGGTTGTCCTTGGAAATTAATCCGTAAAAACCACGCCGACCGCAATTTGCCCCTTCTCCGCGCCCGCATCGATCCGCACCACATACCCCTTCAAGTGCATCGAGGATTGCAAACCATCTTTGCCGGGCGTCTCCATTGTCACTTGCAATTCCGACTGCAGTTGCGGCATGTTCTGTAGCGAAATCAAAGCTCCTTGCAAAGAAATGTCGCGCACGACGGTCTCTTCTTGGAACTCTTTCCCGTCTTCTGTCACTCCCGTAACCTTCGCGCGGAACTGTGCCTCTCGCCGCAAGGACGTCCGCGCCCCTGGCATGTGCGCTTGCACATTGTCCCCCGTGGCCCCCAGCGTAATCACCATGCCTTCGCTGGCCGCAAATACGGAATCAAACTCTTCTCGGGCCTGCCGCAAAATCGAATCCACCATGCGGTCTGTCGAGTCCGGATCGTGATGAAACAGCACCAGAGTCTTCGCGCCAACTTCGCGCGCCAGCTTCACGCCTTCCTTCCACGACGAATGCCCCCAGCCTTTTCGCGTCGTCTTCAACTGCTCTGGAGTGAACTGCGCATCATTAATAAATATGTCCGCTCCAGCCGCCAACTCCCGCAAATTCTCATCCAGTTTCGGATCGCCCGGCTCGTTGTCCGTCGCGTAAACCACCGTTCCCGCGGGCGTCTCGATGCGAAACCCGAGGCATCCCTGCGGATGGTTCAACCACCGCGCCGTAATTTTATTTTCCCGAATGTTGAAAGTGTCTCCACCTTCCACTTCCTTGAACTTCCTCTTCGCGTTCATCGCGGACATGTCCACGGGAAAATACGGCAGCGCCATCTGCGCTTCAAACACCTGCTTCAAGCTGTCGCGCCCCAAAAATTTCGAGCGAAAACTATAAAAATGAAATTCGTTGTTCTCCGCATAAAGCGGCGAAAAAAACGGAATCCCCTGAATGTGATCCCAGTGATAGTGCGTCACAAAAATGTGTGTCTCGGGATTCCCGCCGCCGTTCGGCGTTCCCCAGCGGCTGCCCAGCATGCGCAACCCGGTGCCGCAATCCAAAATAAATTGCGTGCCGTCCGGCGCGGAAAGTTCGAGGCACGGCGTGTTTCCGCCGTAACGCCATGTGGCAGGATCCACCGTCGGCGTCGATCCTCGAACACCCCAGAAACTTAGTTTTGCAATGGGAGCCGTCATGTCCCTCAGCGCACACCCGGTGCGTAGGCCATTCCCGCCGCTTTTTAAGCGGAAGGCGAAGCTAGTTCGATGTTGGCAGCCACGGGGAAATGCGTCAATGAATTCGCGCCGGGGACGTGTCAAACTTCCCACTAAGCTCGAAGGGGTGCGCGGCGCGCCCCGGGCGCGTAAAATGGAGCGGATGGACCGGATGGACGACCACTCCCACGATCATGACTACGATCCTGAGCACGGCCACCATGATGGCCACGTGCACCATCCGCACGATCACCACGGTCACGGCCACCCGCCGCTGCGTCCATCGGTCCTCGGCTGGGCTATGGTGGTTACTCTTGGCTTGGTCGTTGCCGAGATTTTTGGCGGCGTCCTCGGCAGATCTGTCGCTCTACTAAATGACGCGGTCCACAACCTGTCCGACGTTCCTGCGCTAGGAATTTCCTGGCTGGCCATGCGCTGGGCCGAGCGTCCAGCTGATAGCGAAAAGACTTACGGCTATCACCGCGCGGGCATTCTCGCCGCGTTCACCAACGCTATTTTGCTTGTCTTGCTCTCGCTCTGGCTCGGCTATGAAGCCGTGGAGCGCTTTCGCTCCCCGGTCCACGTCGTCGAAAGCTGGATGATCTGGACGTCGCTCGCCGCTCTCGCCGTCAACGGCGGCATCACTCTCGCCCTCGTCCGCGGCCACAAAGACCTAAACCTCCGAAGCATCCTCGTTCACAATTTCGGCGACGCTCTCTCCAATATTGCCATCATTGTCGGCGCGATCACCATTCACATGACCGGCGCGCTGTGGATCGACCCGCTTCTCGGCATTGCCATCGGCCTGCTCGTGCTGTGGTCCAGCATCGGCATTCTGCGCGAGTCGTCCCACATTCTTCTGGAAGGGCGGCCGCGTGAGATGCGCGTCGAGGAAGTCGCGCGCGCGATCTTAACCGTGCAAGGCGTGCAAGAAGTTCATGATGTGCACATCTGGTCGCTCGGCGGCGGGCATAATGCGTTGAGCCTCCACGCGCGAATTCCGGACATGCACTTGGATCAATGCGAGCACTTGCTGAGGGCGATTCAAGAAAAGGCGGCGAAGGAATTTAAGATTGATCACACTACGGTCCAGCTTGAGAGAGCTGGACTTCCAGCCGTTTCGGGCTACGTCATGCCCGAGCCAGTAAAAAAATAAAGCTTCAAACAGGCGATCGGAAAGTCAGGCCGCGCTGTTCGTTGAACTGTTGCGTAGCATCCAAATCGAGCTTGTCCGCAGTCACGGTGTGCCGCAATCCTTCGCTGGTGATATACCGGAGCGTCCCGTTTTCCCAAGCGTAGGCCGCCGCAAAAAACACCGTTCCATCGCGGCGCACAAATACATACTGTTCCGCTTCTTGCTCGGCAGCAGTCTGCGGCGCCGGCACATTGTCACGCGAAGGTCCTACAGGGCGGTCTCTGTAAACCGTTCGCACAGCTTCCTGCTCGCCGGTATCGGCCTGTTGCGCGTCGGCCGTCGGCGCTTCCTCTACATCATCGGAAGAGAGCGGCATGTAGTATCCGCCGCCGTAAAAAAACGGGAAGTACGTACCGACGAACGGCCGGTTCCGGTTGTTAATTCCATGAGGATGGATTGCCGCGACGTGTGGGTAGTCAAACCCCAGGCCCGGTACAATATCCTGGGAAAGCAAACTCCGCCCCGAGCCTACGGATCCATTATTCCGAACTGTGCCATTCACATGCGTTGACGGCCGAGCCACTATCGCGCCTGAGCGGGTCCGCATGAAACGGGGATACCCTGCGAAGGCGTGGCTTGCCGTTCCCGAGCTAACGTGAGTTGCCGTGGATGGGGAAGCATGCATCGCGACATGCGGGGCAGGCGCAGCCATCGCCGGGCGAGCCATTCCGGCGCCCATTCCTCCACGTTGTGCGGAAGCGATCGCCGGGAGTAGCGCGAGGGAAGCAATAGCAATCAGGAAGCGGCGCATGGTTGGTACCTGGGTTCCCGGGCCGCCGGGCCTTTCTTGCACGTACATGTATAAGGATGCGCCATTGGAAGGATGGGTTTCAAGGGGTGTGAAGCGAGTAGTGGGTATTGAGTGCTGAGTAGTGCCGGAAGAATTCGGCGGGAGGTGGAACGTGGCCCCCCTGTTTTTGCAAGAATGTGATTCGATTGGAGTTAAAGGGTGGAGTATGTGAAGAATGTGATTTGCGGGCGGGCGTCGGTATCTTAGCTCGAACGACGTGAGTTTGGCATATTCGGGAATAGGTCATCCGGTCTACGGGCCCACTTTCCTCGTTGGGGGCGAATCGTTAAGATGGGCGGCATGGAATATCCACCGAATCGTCGTAGCTTTTTGATTGCGGGCGGGCTGACCGCTCTGGCGTCAACTCATGTGCTTGGCGCGAACGACACTTTGCGCATCGGAGTGCTTGGAGCGGGCGGGCGCATGGGCGACTTGCTCAATGCGGCTGACAAGGCCAGTCAGTACCAAATCGTCGCCGTGAGCGACGTCTATGGGCCGCGGCGCGACGCCGTCAAAGAACGCTCCAAGGGTCTCGCGACGACGCACGTGGATTATCGCGAAGTGCTGCAGCAGCAGATCGACGCGGTCCTTATTGCTTCGCCGGATCATTGGCATGTGCGCATGGCGGTGGACGCTTTGGCGGCCGGCAAAGACGTTTATCTTGAGAAGCCAGTGACGCACACTTTGGAGGAAGGCGCTGCGCTGACACGTGCGGTGCGCTCGGGCAAGCAGATTTTGCAATGCGGGATGCAGCAGAGGAGTTGGAGCCACTTTCGCGATGCCGTCGAGCTGATTCAGGGAGGGAGCCTCGGGCGCGTGCCGCAGGTGAGGACGTATTGGTGGCAGAATTATCGGGCTGGGGGGGCGCCCAAAGCGATCGACACGCAGGCGCTCGATTGGAAGCGGTGGCTTGGCGGGGCGCCGGAGCAGGCGTTCAGCGAAGAAAAGTTCCACCGGTGGCGCTGGTTTTGGAACTTTGGCGGCGGTGCGATGACCGATCTCTTCACGCACTGGATCGACGTGGCACACTGGGCGATGAAATCCGACCAGCCGCGCGAGGCGCAGATGCTTGGGGACAAATATATTTTTGAGCAATGGGATTGTCCCGACACCGTGCAGGCGGCGCTGCGCTATCCGGGATTCGATGTGGTGTACGAGGGCATGATGGCATCCTCGATCGACGACGGCGGGCTGGAGTTCCGTGGCACGGAAGCGACCATGAAACTCAACAGGAACGGCTTTGGCGTGTATCACGAAGGCGTGTTGGGCAGAGAAAATCCGGTTCTGAGGGCAGACAGCTTTCGCGACGGGACCATCGACCACATGCAGAATTTCTTCGAGTGCATCAAGAGCCGCAAAGAACCCAATGCACCAGTCGAGACTGGAGTCGCCGCGGCGCGCGCCGGGCAGATCGCTAACATGGCTTACCGCGGCAACGGTCAGACTGCGTGGCCCGCAAAATAGAAATGGTGATGGTTGTGGCAGCCCGGGTTGAAGGCGGCCTGACAAGCTGGGCAGCGCGAGTTGCATTCGAGGTAGGCGGAGATTGTCAACTCGGTGCGGCAGGCTCCACAAAGAATGGCCTTCTGGTCCCCATCGGTGTCGGGCCAGACTTCAATAGGATGGCCCGCGAGGGCATCGTGGCAATGCTTGCAGGCGTAGTAGATGCCGCAGCATTTCATTTTGATGGAAATGATGTCGAGCGGGGAGTGGTAGTGGAGGCAACGGGTTTGGGGGTCGAGGTTTAGGCCGCGGACTTCTGGGGCGAGTGAAGGCATTGGATGGGCGGCTCGGAAGAAGAGAATAGCAAAATGCCCTGGGCGGGCAAGGATGCTCCTTCGGTGTATGCCGCCAGGAATCGAGGCGGAGATAAAAGATAACAGAGAGGCGCAGAGGACGCGGAGGAGCGCCCGAGAACCACGGACGAGCTCGGAGGAAGAGAAAGAAAAGCAGATCCCTCGCTGCGCCCAGGATTACACACTATTAGGGCCGGGGAGATGGGGTCAATCTGGGCTGCAGGCAGCTGCAGGCCTGCAGGCCGCTTGCGCTACACAGTTGGCGGGGGATGTGCTATAAACGACGGGCCGTGAATAGTGCCGCGAAACAGGAGCTTGCCCCGGTTCAGCGGGAGCCGGCAGAGGTATCGATACAACGTACCTCGCCCGCTAAAGTTGATGAGTCCGTGGGGGTCACGGGGGAAGATGCTTCGCGCTATTGTCCGGTGTGCTCACAGCGGCTGGAATCGCGGCGTTGCAAATTGATTTGCCCGGTCTGCGGTTATTACATGTCGTGCGCGGACTATTATTGATAAGCTTTGTGGTCCCGGCCCGGGTTGCCGCCGGAACTGCTATCCGATGAGGAGGAAAACACAGTGGCTTTGAAGATGACAAACCGGGAAGTGGATGGCGTGTCCGTGGTGGCGCTGGACGGCCGTATCGTGCTCGGCGAAGAGAGCAACGCGCTGCGCGAAAAAGTGAAAAGCTTGATTGCTGATGGAAAAACGAAAGTCGTGCTGAACATGGCCAACATTACGTTCATCGACAGCGCGGGCTTGGGCACGCTGGTCGCGGCGCACCACAGCGCGAAGTCGCAGGGCGCGGCTCTGAAACTCGCGCACCTCGGCAGCAAGTTCCAGGAAGTGTTGCAAATTACCAAGCTACTTACGGTCTTCGACGTCTACAACAGCGAAGCCGAAGCCGTAGCCAGCTTCGCGAAGTAGCCGCCGCTAGCTTTCGCGAAACAAGCCGAGCTGGTAGCACGAAGAATGGTCTTTGCGAAAGGGCACGCGTGAGCGTGCCCTTTTGCTTTGGGATCGCATGAGCCTCAAAGCAAAAGTCATTGTTCAATGCATGCTCACGGCCGTCGTGGCTGGTGCGATGTTGTTCCTTCCCGCCGGCACTTGGAAATATTGGCAGGGTTGGATATTTCTGGGACTCCTGATGATTCCGATGGTAGCGGCGTCCACCTATTTCTCCGAGCACGATCCACAGTTGGTAGAGCGCAGGCTGCGGGCCAAAGAAAAAATTGGCGAGCAGAAACTGATTATGAAATTCGCGAAGCTGATTTTCATTGTCGCTTTCCTGCTTCCGGGTTTCGATTTCCGGTTTGGATGGTCGCGCAGAACTTTCGGTGCGGTGCCCGTCTGGCTCATGATCTGTTCGGGAGGACTTGCGCTTGCGGGATACTTAATGACGTATTGGGTCATGAGCGCGAACAGCTACGCTTCGCGGATCATACAAGTGGAAAAAGATCAGCGCGTCATCTCCATTGGACCATACCGGATCGTTCGTCATCCGATGTATCTCGGCGGCATCATTTCGATTTTGTTCACGCCGTTGGCGCTGGGTTCGTATTGGGCGCTCCCCGTTTTCGTGCTGATCATTCCTGTGATTGTTCTGCGAATTTTGAACGAGGAAAAAATTCTTCGTCAGGAGTTGGCTGGCTATCCCGAATACTGCCAGAGCACGCGGTCCCGGCTTATCCCGCTAGTCTGGTAAGCACCCATTGGAAGGGGAACTCTTCTTGTGTCAGTCGACGCGGTACATGGCGATGCCGCTCAGCAGCTTGGGATAAAAGTCGGTGGACTTTTGCGGCATAACTTCTCCCGAGGTGGCGATGCGCATGACCTGATCGACAGCGACCGGATTCAGGAGAAACGCGATCTGCGCGGCGCCGCGATCGACTGCGTCGAGAGCAGCGGAGGCTTCGCGCTCATAGCTGAGATTTCTTTCGGCGGTCACGGATTGCAGCGTAATGCCGAACGCAGGCTCGAGAATTCCGTCGTGCAGCAAGACCACGTCCAACTCGCGCTGCGGGGGCGAAACGCTGTGCAGAAGCTGTGTGAGGTCGGCGCCGCGCCGCAGCGTTAGGACAAAGTAGGCGCGCTTCGCGTGTTCCGCCGTGGGATAGACGCCGATGGCTCTTTGCCCGCGGGCTTGGTGGAGTTGTGCGAGAAATTTGCTTTGGGCTTCCGCCTTCTGTCCGTCATCCGCAAACGGAAATGCTTGCGCTTCGAACCACGGCTCGAGGTAGCGGCGCGCTTCGCTCCAGGAGAAATCGTGCAAGTTGGCGGCGAGTCGATGCGTGGGCAAGATGGTGAGACCTTCGCTGCACGTGTTGACGAACGTCATCATCGCGAAATCGTAGGGAGCCTGCGCGTACGGAGCGGAAGGGTGAACCCCGCCAGCGGTGAGACGCCGCTCTTTGCGGTAGGTCATCGCGGTTTCATAACGATGATGGCCGTCGGCGATCACGAGCTTGTGCTCTTCCATCGCGGACTTGATGGCGGCAGTGCGATCAGGATCGGCGATGACTCGCAAGCGATGCACGACACCGTATTCATCGTGCAGCGTGGTCGCGGGGGCAGCGGACTCGGCGTCTTTCAGAATCGCGTCAATGCGCAGCTGGGGATCGGAATAGAGCATAAAGAGCTGACCGGTGTGCATGCGCGTATGGCGGAGAAGCTCGAGGCGGTCAGCCTTGGGACCTGAGAGTGTGTGCTCGTGGCGGAAGACCACGCCGGCGGAATAGTCCTCGAGTTTTCCGGCGGCGATGAAACCGCGGCGAGTGCGCTGCTCGCCGGTTCCGGGCACGGTGTATTCCTGCGTGTAGGCATAGAACGATGGAACGGGATCTTGCGTGACAATGTTCTCGCGGATCCAGTTCTCAAGCGCTGCTGCGGCGCGTGTATAGACATTGTTCTGCGGAGAATCGTCCGGAAATGTGCGGCCTTTTTCGACGGCGATTAAATTATGCGGATCAGCGGCGTAATAGCGGTCCTGCATGGGCGGGGAGATTTTGTCGTAAGGCTGAGTCAGGACGCGTTCGAACGGTACACGCTGGGGGTTGTAGCGAAACGCCTGGAAGGGGTGAACCTGGGCCATGTCGTGTGGGTCTCCGGTCGTGTATTGTGCCGAGCGGCAAGCTTTATAGTTTACGCGAAGTGCGGACGATTCCGATAAACGATAGAACGTTTTCTTTCATGCGGCATTCATGATGCATTAAAAATCGCGGCAGATGCCGAAAGAGCGCGGACATACTAAAATGAAAGATTCATGACTGACCTCAATTTTGGTTCCGTGCACGCGCTAATATTCGACCTGGATGGCACGCTGATCGATTCTAAGCAGGATTTGATCCATTCGGTCAACGCGATGCTGCACGAATTGGGGCGCGGGGAGTTAGCGGAGGAGACGATTTCCGGCTATATCGGACACGGAGCGCCGCAACTTGTGGCCCGGGCGCTTGGCGATGGATGCACGGAGGAGGAACGGCAACGCGCGTTGCAATTTTTTCTGGGTTATTACGAACTGCACAAAATGGACACGACGTGCGCGTATCCGGGCGTCGCGGAGACACTGGAAAAACTGGCGAGTATGCCGATGGCGGTTTTGACCAACAAGCCGGTGCGGATCAGCGTGAGGATTCTGGATGCCATGGGGCTTGCGAAATATTTTCGAGCGATCTACGGGGGAAACAGTTTTGAAACGAAGAAGCCCGATCCTCTGGGCGCAAGGACGATCCTGCGTGAATTGGGAGCTGAGCCGCGGGAAACGTTGCTGGTCGGCGACTCCGAAGTCGACGTACAGACGGCGAGGAACGCAGGCACGCTGGCGGCGGCAGTGAACTATGGATTTGGCGTGCACGATCGCGGCGCGTATCCGGCGGATATTTATTTTGACGGCTTGAGCGAGCTGGCGACTCTTTTGGACGATGGGTCGGTTGCCGAGTAAAGCGTTTCTTTAGACGCATGCTGTAAATTTGTCCTACAATCCTTCTGTTGGTGCCGAATGATACGCCGTTCTAACCCCACCTAGAAATTTATGGCTTCGTCCGAAGGAGGAGACTCCGATGAGCGGACCACTTCAGAATTTTCGATTTGGGACGCGGTTGTTGCGCAAGAACCCAGGCTTCTCGGCGGTTGCGGTGATTACGCTCGCGCTTGGGATCGGCGCGACGACATCCATTTACAGCGTGGTCTATGCCACTTTGCTGGAACCGCTGCCTTATCCGCAGCCTGACCAACTTGTGATGGTGTGGTCGAAAGCCAGCCATGGGCGCAACTCGGTGTCCGCCGGCGACTTTCTCGATTGGAAGCGGGAGAACAGCGTATTCCAGGATCTAAACGCAGCTTCGGGTCAGAGGTTTAACTTGGCCAATAGAGGGCGACCCGAGCAAGTAGACGCTCAGGTGGCAACGCCAGACTACTACAAGATGATGGGAATGCGTTTCCTGCTTGGGCGCAATTTCCTAACGGAGGAAGGCGAAACCGGAAAAGAGCGCGTTGTCGTTCTCACGAACAAATTCTGGAAACACCTTGGCGCTAAGCGAGAAATTATAGGCCAACAGTTGCGACTGAGCGACGAGCTCTACACGGTGATCGGCGTGACGGCGCCGGGTCCGTTGGACCGGATCCAGTTTCAAGTGATCGTGCCGCTGGCATTCAAGCCCAAGCAGATCAATCACGACGACCATTGGTTGTTCGTGATGGGGAGATTGAAACCGGGGGTGACGATTGCCGAAGCACAGGCGGACATGGACGTCGTGGCGCGGCGCCTCGCCGAGGAACACCCGCAATCCAACAAAGGCTGGGGAGTGAGTGTTGAGCCGCTGAAAGATGATTTTCTGCCGGATAGTACGAAGTCCACTCTCTGGTTGCTCATGGGAGCTGTTGGCTTTGTATTGCTGATCGCGTGTGCGAACGTGGCGAACTTGCTGTTGACCAAGGGAACGACACGATTGAAGGAAGTAGCCGTGCGGACGTCCCTGGGCGCGAGCAGGTGGCAGGTGTTCAGTCAGTTTTTGACAGAGAGCTTGATTCTTGCCGCCCTCGGAGGTGTCGCTGGCATCGGAATGGGCGTTGCGATGACGCGGGTGCTGATGGCAAAAATGCCGGTGTTCACGCTGCCCTCGGAAGCGGACGTGCGGCTGAACATTCCGGTTCTGTTGTTTGCGCTGGCAGCGACGACAGTGGCGGGGATTTTGTTTGGCTGCGCTCCGGCCTGGAATGCTTCGCGTGTTGATCCGAACGAATCGCTAAAGGAAGGGGGACGCTCGGGTACGGGAGCTGGACGCCAGCGCTTGCGGCAGGCTCTCGTGGTTGTGGAGTTCGCGCTGGCGTTGACTCTTCTGGCCGGAGCTGGACTTGCGATTCACAGTTTCTGGAATTTGGCCCACGTGAATCTCGGCGTGCGCACCGATCACCTTCTTACTTTTGGTGTTTCCGTGCCACAGGACCGGTCAAAGAAACCCGAGCAGATCGTAGCGTTTGACCGCCAGATACTGGAAAAGATCGAGGCGCTGCCGGGAGTATCTGGAGCCGCAGCGAGCACTGGCTTGCCGCTGCGGGGCACGTGGTTTGGCATGCAATTCAGTATTGCAGGAAAACCGGTCGGAGAGCTTGCCGCTCGTCCTAGCGTGGGATTTCGGTTGGTAACCCCAGAATACTTCGACACGTTTGGGATACAGACTGTCGAAGGCCGCGGTTTCACCGAGCAGGACCGGACAGGCGCAGTCCGAGTCGCGATCGTAAATGAGACCTTCGCGAAGCGCTATTTGACGGACCTTGATCCTCTGAAGCAGCGCGTGTTGATCCTTGAATTGGTTCCCGGGTTGGGCTTGAAGAAGGACAGCGCGCCGCTCGAGTGGCAAATTGTGGGCGTCGTGCGGGACTATCGCAATGGCACCCTGCGGAGAGAAACGTTTCCGGAGATCGACGTACCTCTATGGCAGAGTCCCTGGCCGGAAGTCGGGATGGCGGTACGAACTGCCGGTGATCCCGGGGAGATGGCGAAGAGTATTGCCTCGGCTATCAGCTCGGTTGAACCTGATCTGCCGATGTCTACCGTCAGAACGATGGATCAGATCGTAGATGAGTCCCTGCTCAGCGACCAGTTCAACGCAACCCTGTATAGCTCGTTTGCCGGGGTTGCGCTGTTGCTGGCCGCGGTAGGGATTTATGGAGTCATGGCGTTCACAGTGGCACAGCGTACTCACGAGATCGGATTACGCATGGCTTTGGGTGCTGCGCGTGAGCAAGTGCTGGGATTGATTTTGAAGGAAGGCATGATTCTGGCGCTTTTGGGACTGGGACTCGGATTGCTAGGCGCGTGCCTCGTCGGACGCACCATGCAGAGCATGTTGTATGGAGTGGGAACGATTGACTTCACCGCGTTTGCAGCCGTTGCGGCCGCGCTGCTCGCGGCGGCTTTGCTGGCGTGCTACGTGCCGGCGCAGCGTGCCGCGAAGGTCGATCCGATGGTGGCGCTGCGGCACGAGTGAATTTCGATATGGGTTCGCTAGAACTTCGATGACGCGGTCGGAGTTAGATGTAGGTCGGCTGGCGTTTGGCGGCGCGGGACTGCGGGGTGTGAAATTGGAAGGCTACATAGCACTGGGTTTCGACTGGTTTGTTGTCGTCCAGTGTGGGTTGATGGCGCCATTCGCGGAGGGCTTTGGCGACGGCGGGAACCAGGTTGCGTGGCAGAGAGTAACGAAACTGTTTATTGAGGAATCCTGATTATCCGCCGTAGGAACCTGCTGAAGAATCCGCGCTGTCACCACCGAGCACCGGGCAACCGGAGAATTCCTTCCAGGACTCTCTCCCTTTCAAAAGACCGTCTGCATTTTTGAGCTTCAGCAAGAGGACTCGCTGGACCGGGCCGCTGTTCCGACTCTGTCCCGGACTTTTTACGCAGACGTAAATCCTGGAATCATTTTGTTCCAGGATACTGATGTTGATTTGCGAGCCCGCCGGCGTGGCTTCGACAAGCTTTTGCTTGTCGTCTATTTGCTGCATAGTGTAGCCGTAATCAGCGAACGTCTTCTTGCTCTTTTGCGGTTTCGGCCGGATGGAAGTGGGAAGCGTTGTGATGTCCAACTTCTGAGCTACAAACTCGGCCACATTGTCTTTCGGAAGTGGTGCATTATTTGCTGCTAGAGCTGCTGGCACGCAGGCCAGGGCCAACAATCCGCTCAATCGTTTCATCGCAATTCTCCTTCGTCTCCTGAATATTTCCGCGCACGGTTGGCTTGCGGCGCTAATTGCTTCGAGGTTCCGCGCATCACAATGGAACGTACGTGCATTTATTCCGACTGGAGCGGCGCGCTTCTTATTCCAAATTCGCCCGCGGTTTTGAGGGTGTTTGCTTGTGCGCGATAAAAGTGCGGCCGTCTAGAATAAAACCGCCGTTCAGGCGGTTACCATTTGTATGAGGGAGCATCATCGAGCGTGTCGGCGCGCTGTCTCGCCTGGCGGCTCACCTAAAAATCTTCCGTGGGTGGTACGGGATTAGTGCTGGCGATCCAGCCGGAATGCGGCAGCCTGGAAATCGCCGCGTAGTTCGAGCTGCAGACCGTGGCGCATCCACCAAGCACCTGAGGCGCTTTCCGGAGTGCCGGGCCGGGCTTGGCCTTCGATCCAACTAAGCTTGTATTCGGCGGCGGGATCGAGGCCTTGGAGCTGCAGCAGGGGAAAACCACGGCCTTCTTGCGTGGCATTGGCGAAGGCGAAAACGACGGACTGATTTTTGTCGGCGGAGACCGTTTGCGTGGCGGAAAATTCGCTGCCACCGCGCGGGCTGATAAGGCGATAGAGATCGCCACGGACGATCGTTCGCTGCACGGAGTGATACGCGGCGATCAGACGCTTGGCCGTGGCGAAGTCCTCGGTGGTCCAATTATTAAGATTGGCGCCAATGCCCAGCGAGCCTTGCATAGAGCTGAGCAGGCGGTACGCGAGAGAGGTTGTGCGCTTGTTGTTGAGCCAGTGCGGCGAATCGGTGACCCAAGCCATCATGATTTGCGGCGTGTAGGCGTAGGTAAAACCATCCTGCATCGATAGGCGGTCGAAAGGATCGGTGTTGTCCGACGTCCAAACCTCATCGCTGTAACGCAAAATGCCGAGATCGACGCGACCGCCGCCGCCGGAGCAGCTTTCAATTTCGACCTTGGGATGTTTTTTGCGCAGGTCCGCGAGGATCGAATAAAGATTGCCGATGAACTCAATGTAGACGCGCTTCTGCTCGTCGACGGGAACTTGATCCCAGCCGGGCTCGGACCAGTTGCGGTTGTAGTCCCACTTGAGAAAGGCGATGTCGTTTTCGGTGAGCAGCTTATCGAGGAAGCCTTCGACGTAGTCGCGGACATCGGGGCGAGCGAGGTTGAGTATGAGCTGGTTGCGCGATTCGGAACGCGGGCGCCCCGGAAAATTCAAAACCCAGTCAGAATGCTTTCGATAGAGGTCGGAGTTCGGATTGACCATCTCCGGCTCGACCCACAAACCGAAATCCATGCCGAGGGAATGAACTTTGTCGATGAGCGGCTTCAGGCCGTGGGGAAATTTCTCCGGATTCACGTACCAGTCGCCGAGTCCAGCGTGGTCGTCCTTGCGCTGGCCAAACCAGCCGTCGTCCATCACGAATCGATCGACACCGATGGAGACAGCCTTCTCCGCTATCGCTATCTGCCCAGCTTCATCGACGTGGAATTCGGTGGCCTCCCACGAATTGTAAATTACGGGACGCAGCTTGGGGTCCGGCGCTTGCGGCAGGATGTGAGCGAGCTCGAAACGATGCATTAAGCGCGAAGCGCCGCCCATGCCGTGATCAGAATAACCGCCATAAAAAATGGGCGTCTCGAGATGTTCGCCGGGTTTGAGTTTGTAGCCAAAATCGAAGGGATTAAAGCCGCCCGTTACGCGCACCGCGTCCAACTGGGTGTGTTCCACGGTGATGCGCCAAGAGCCCGACCACGCGAGCGCGCCAAACCAAACTTCGCCGTGCTCCTCGCCCGCGGCAGTCGGTCCTACTGAGGCTTGGCTATCGTCACGGGAAATCGCAAACCACGGATTGGCTTGATGGCCGGTGGTTCCGCGGCGGCTTTCGATGACGCGCGCGCCACCTAGAATAGGCTCCTGATTCAGGGTCCACTCGCCAGCCCAGCGGCCCGTCAGATAACTCAAGGTGTAGCGAGCGGGAGGCAGGGTCCATTGCGCGGCAGCCGCTTGTTCGATCACGACTGGCTGCTTTTCGCGATTTTCGATGTCGGCGGAGCGCGCGAGGATGCCGCTCTCCGCGTCGATGGAGTAGCGCAAGGTCACATAAATCTCGCGAGAAATATCCTTCAGTTGCAACTCAACGGCTTGCGGACTGCTCTGCGTGGCACGAACAAAATGAAGGACCAAATCACGATTGCCGTCAGCGAAACTGACTTTGAGAGCGGGCTCGGTAAATAAACCCGCGCCCCAGCCTGCATACTCTTCGGGAGTAGTCGTGTATGGCGAATCAAACGAGGCCATCTCCGGAAACGAAAGCGCCGAAGGAATGCTATCGTGCGCACCGAGGCGGCCGCCCCAATAGAGCGGCTGCAACTCGCCGTGCTCGTTCACGCCAAAAGCGTACGTGGAATTGCCGCCATCGAGACGGAAGACTTGCGAAGACTGGGCCACACCCGAGGCGGCCTCCAACAGGGTCAGGAAAAGAATCGTGGATGTAGAGTAAAAGAGACGCATTTTCAAAGAGAGTTTCATTTGGCCGTATCCTAGCACTGGCTGCAAGGGTTGTCTCGCGCGCCGATATTACTAAGAAGCGGGAGCACTGGAGGAAGCATTTCTCACGCCGCGCACATCCAGAACGTAGCCCACCTGGTGCCTGGCGAGGACAAGCAAGCGAGTTCGGTCCGCCGAGAAGTGGGCGTAAGCGATGGCATCTGTTCAAAGGCGATTCAGGAGTGCTTGCCTTACGTCACGACACAAGGCAGACTCGGCGCGTGCTGATTGGACTGTTTACAGAATTAAACGGGGCGGGCGGGGTGCAGCGGGCGAGCCGGCATCTTGCCGCCGTGCTTAGCGAATTCGCGGCGAACCGGCACCTGGACTATCGCCTGATCAGCTTGAATGACACGAGGGAGCTGCACCGGATGTCCGTGGGCGGCAAGGAATTCGTGTTTACGGGGTGCGAGAGAAGCAAAGCGCGGTTCACAACGACGGCGATACGGGCTGCGCGGCGCCACGGAAAGGTAGTGCTGGCGGGGCATCCGAATTTGGGACCGGTTGCGCAAGCGATGAAGATCGCGGCGCCGCAGCTCAGAACTATTATCTGCACGCACGGCGTGGAAGTGTGGGAGCCGCTTCCGGCGGTGCGACGGCTGGCGTTGCGCTGGGCGAATGTGGTGCTTGCGCCAAGCGCGGACACGGCGAATCACGTGGCTGAGCAGCACGTGCGGCGAGAGAGAATCCGCGTGCTGCCGTGGGCGCTCGATCCGGAATTTGAAGCGCTTGCGGCGAATGCGCCGCCGGGAAAGCTGCCGCACGGGTATCCCGAGGGACGCGCAATACTTACCGTGGGCCGGTGGCTGGCAAATGAAAGATACAAGGGGATGGATACGCTGATCACGGCGCTGCCGCGGCTCCTGACGCGCTGGCCGGAGTTACAGCTAGTGGCAGTCGGCGATGGTGACGACCGCGTGTGGCTGGAAGAACTTGCGGATAAAAACGGCGTGATGCGCCACGTACACTTTCTAGCGGGTTTGAGTTTCGCCGAGCTTGCGGCGTGCTATGAGGCCTGCGAGATGTTTGCTTTGCCGAGCCGCGGCGAGGGCTTCGGGCTCGTTTACCTCGAGGCGATGGCTCGGGGGAAACCGGTGATCGGCGGAGCACACGGCGGTGCGCCGGAAGTGATTGAGGATGGCGTGACGGGGTATCTGGTGCCCCACGGCGACGCGGCGCAACTCGCGACGTCTATCGAGACGCTGCTCTCGGATCCGGCCCTGGCGCAAAAAATGGGCGGGCGCGGCCGGCAGCGCGTGGAGCGGGAATTCCGGTTCAGCGTTTTTGCCAAGGCGCTGAAGAAAATCCTTCGCGAACAATGCGAATCCTGAGCGTCACAGAAACCTACGCGCCTTTCCTCGAATTTGGCGGCCCGCCGGTGAAGGTGCGGGCGCTGGCGCAGGGACTGGCCGGACACGGGAATGAAGTCACTGTTCTGACGGCGGACTGGGGCCTCGAAGCGCGCATGAGCGCGGCGAAGACATCCGGCTCCGAACGAAGTCCGTTCGGATGGAAAAGTGTGGAGAACGGCGTGACGGCGATCTATCTGCCAACATGGTTGCGGTACCGCTCACTGAGCTGGAATCCAGCGGTGAAGCGATTCTGCCGGGCCCGACTGCCGAATTTTGACTTGGCGCACATCTACGGACTGTACGATTTTCTCGGGCCATCTGTGGCGGACGCGTGCTTGAAAAGAAAAATCCCGTACGTGCTGGAGCCGATCGGGATGTTTGTTCCGATCGTGCGGAGCCTGCGTCTGAAAAGGATTTATCACGCGGTGTTTGGACAGCGGCTGTTTAAAGGAGCGAGCGCAATCGTCGCCACCTCCGAGCAAGAGGTCGAGGAACTCGTGAGCGGCGGAGTGGTGCGAGAAAAAATCACGCTGCGCCGCAATGGAGTGGAAGCGCCTAGTTCGTGGCCGGATAGGGGAACTTTTCGCCAGGGGAGGGGAATTGCTAAAGAAGCGAAGGTTATCCTCTTTCTCGGGCGTTTATCGGAGAAGAAGAGCCCTGACATGTTGTTGGAAGCGTTTGCTTCGCTTTCCAAGGAGACTGAGGAAAAGACTCTGCATCTCGTGTTTGCGGGGCCCGACGAAGGCGGAATGCAGACGCGGCTTGCGGACATGGCGGCGCGACTTGGAGTAGCATCGCAGGTGCAATTCACAGGGGCGATTTTCGGCGAGGCCAAGTGGGCAGCGTACGGCGACGCCGATGTATTCGTTCTGCCGTCGCAGAATGAAAACTTTGGCAATACCGCGGCAGAGGCGGTGGCGGCGGGTACGCCAGTGGTAGTGACGGAGCAGTGCGGTATTGCTCCGCTTTTGGCGGACGTGGCGGGGCTTGTGGTGCCGCATGACGCCGGAGCGCTGGCTCGCGCAATCAAAGCCGTGACCGGCGACCCGGAATTGCACGCGCGGCTAGCTGCGGGGTGTAGTGTGGTTACGGCGCGGCTGGGTTGGGAAGAGCCGGTTCGCGAGATGGAAGCGCTGTATAACAAGCTTGCAATTAAGACGGCGCCCGGTGCAAAATTCGTGACACCGGAGTGATTGGATTGCCGACGAAGAGGCACCTCATTTTTCGTGTTGTGTGGCGAGGCGTGAATCTGCTGCTCGTGGTCGTATTGGTGTCCTCGTTGTATGCCGGGGTTCGAGAATACTCGGTTCGGCGGTATCTCGACGGTTTCTCGGACGCGATTGTCCCCAATTCCATGCCCGAGGAACAAAAGCTCCAAGCGATTTTGGACTGGATGCGCGCGGAGCCCTCGCGGGCCACCTCGACGGATCCGGAGGCACTTGCGAAGCGCGATCCGGTGATGACCCTCACTTACGGGCAGCTGTTGAACGTCTGCGGCACGGCCACCAACGCCTTCTTGAATCTCGTGCGGAGCTCCGATTTGCGAGCGCGCCGGCTGCTTCTGCTGACTGCGGATAACAATACGAAACACGTCGTAGCCGAAGTCTTGATAGGCGGCCGGTGGATCATTGTCGATCCAACGTATCGCCTGATCATGAAGGATGCAGCGGGCCACTATCTGACGCGCAAGGATCTACAGGATCCCGTGGTCTTTGGCGAGGCCGTCGGCGCGGTTCCGCACTATCCGCGTGAATATACCTACGATCATTTCGCCCATGTCCGGCTGGCGCGATTGCCGTACGTTGGATTTGCGCTGAGGAAGGCGTTGGGCGCAATCGCTCCTGGCTGGGAGGAAGCTATCGATTGGAGCCTGCTCCTCGAGCGAGAGTCCTTTTTCTATCTGGTGCTGAGCGTGACGGCGATGCTCTTCTTCTTGCTGTTGCGCGCGGTGCTGGCCTGGTACGCCGACAGCCGTTTGAGAATTCCCCGCTTCCACCTCCGCGAGCACGCTTTGCGCGCTGGGGTGGCCTTCTTTTCAACTCCGGAGATCAAGCAGTAGCGTGTGCGGAATTTGCGGTGTCGCATTTACATCGCACAGCAAGGACGCCGAGCTGCGCGTGCGTGCAATGGCCGCCGCGATGCGGCATCGCGGTCCGGATGAAGAAGGATTCCTGATCGGAGATGCGCGTGCGCCGGGGTTGGCGCTCGGAATGCGAAGGCTAAGCATCATTGATCTGGCCGGGGGCCAACAGCCCGTTTGGAACGAAACGCGAGATGTCGCCGTCATCTATAACGGCGAGCTTTATAACTATCGGGAACTTCGCGAGCGCTTGACGCTGCTGGGACACCGCTTCGCAACACAATCCGATACGGAAATTCTGGTGCATGCCTGGGAAGAGTGGGGCGAAGAGTTTTTGACGGAACTTCGAGGCATGTTTGCATTTGCGCTGCTCGATTTGCGCGGACGATTTGCTACGGCTCCTTTGCTTTTTTTGGCGCGCGACCCGCTAGGAATCAAACCTCTCTATTACACGCAGACTGCGGAAGGTTTTGCGTTTGCATCGGAAGTGCGCGCTTTGCTGGCGAGCGGGATAGTGCCGAAGCAGATTTCTCAGGATGCTCTTACGTCTTATCTGCTATTCGGCAGTGCCTCGGAGCCGGTAAGCCTGGTGGAGGGAGTGTTTTCTCTTCCGCCCGGCCACCGGATGCTGCTGTACGTTCCGGAGCGCCGGCGCGTGCCGAGAGCGCGGCCGTGGTGGGATCCCGAAACAAGTCCTGCAGCGCGCGACTCGCGCAAACCCAATGACTTGGATTCTGCGGCTAAGCGGCTGCGCCCGCTTCTTGAAGATGCCGTGCGTGCGCATTTGATCGCGGACGTGCCGGTGGGACTTTTTCTTTCGAGCGGACTCGATTCCGGAGCCATCGCCGCGCTGGCGGCGCGCACACAGGCGGGAATCGGAAGCTTCACGCTGTCCTTCCCGGGAACTTCGTATGACGAAGCTCCACTGGCGCGCAAGGTTGCTGAACGATGTCGCACGCAACACACGGAGGTTCCGCTCGATGGCGCGGCAATGCTTACGCGCATAGACGAGGCCGTGGCGGGCCTCGACCAGCCAACGATGGACGGCATCAATACGTATTTCGTTTCCTGGGCGGCGCGCGAAGTCGGTCTCAAGGTTGCGCTCTCCGGACTGGGAGGCGACGAGCTTTTCGCGGGATACACAAACTTCGCTAACACGGCGAAGCTACAGCGGCTCACCCGGCTGGCTTGGTTTGTACCTCGACCGCTGCGGCGCGCCTTTGCGCCGCTGATGGCAAGCATCCTCGAGACGCGCATGTCGCGAGATGCCGCAGGCAAAGCTGTTGCCGCGTGGACCGATCCCGACACACTGCCTCATCCCTACTTTTATGCGCGCGCGCTTTTTCCGGCGGGCCAGCTCAAGCGGCTGATGGAACCGCGTTTCCGTCCAAGCACGGTGGGCTCCGACGGCGTGACGCTGGAACCGACCTGGCTGGGTTGGCTGGATCGCACTGCCAGCGAAGCCGCGAAAATGGGTCCTGTGGCTGGCACAGCCTGGATGGAAATGCGCTGCTACATGGCGAGCACGCTTTTGCGCGATACCGATTCGGTGAGTATGTCTGGTTCGCTGGAAGTGCGCGTTCCGCTGCTCGATACGCCCCTGGTGGAATTTGTTACTTCCCTTCCCGACATCGCGCGCCACCGTGCGGGCACGCAGAAAGCGTTATTGGTGGAAGCTCTGGCGGGGCTGCTGCCTGAAGAAATCCTTGCCCAGCGGAAAAAAACATTTACGTTGCCATGGGAAGAGTGGCTTCGCGGGCCGTTGCGCCCTCGGCTGGAAGCAAGTTTCGCCGAGATCGCGCCGTCGCTTGCGCCGCACCTGCGCATGGAGGGCGTCCGCGGCGTTTGGGCTGCGTTTCTCGAGGGCAAAACTTCGTGGTCGCGCCCGTGGTCGTTGTACGTACTGAACGAGTGGTGCAGGCATCACCTCGCGGCATGATCCGCGCTCCTGAGGTAGACTGAATTCCTTCGCTATGAACATTCTTGGAATCAATGCCTACCACGGCAACGCGTCGGCGGCTATTGTCTCGGATGGCCGGCTTGTGGCCGCGGTGGAAGAAGAGCGCTTCAACCGAGTGAAGTACGCCGCAGGTTTTCCCGCACAGGCGATCCGCTATTGCTTGAAAGAAGCGGGCCTGGAGCTTAAAGATATCGATCACATTGCTGTACCTCGGAATCCGTATGCGCGGCTGGGAACAAAACTTTTCTACGCCATGCGTATGCCGTCCTTCGCGCGCGAACGAATCAAAGTCTTGGCGAAGTTCACGGGAATACCGGAAGCGCTGGCACAAGCGTTCGATACCGACCCGGCCAAGGTTGCCGCAAAGTTTCACCGCGTAGAACACCATCAAGCGCATTTGGCCAGCGCCTTCTTCGTTTCGCCGTTCGAACGAGCCGCGTTGCTTTCTGCGGACGGTCTTGGCGATTTCGCGAGCACGATGTGGGGAAGCGGGACCGGCAGCCGCATGAAGATAGAGGGCACGATTGCATTTCCTCATTCGTTGGGCCTTTTCTACAGCGCCGTCACACAGTACCTGGGCTTTCTCAAATTCGGCGATGAGTACAAGGTGATGGGCCTGGCGGCGTATGGAGAGGCGGAGCAAATCGAGGCTTTTCGCGATATCGTGCGCGCGAATGGTGATGGGTTCCGGCTGGGCCTCGAATATTTCACGCACCATCGCACAGGTCCGGAAATGAGCTGGGCGGAGGCCGACAAGACACCTACGATGGGCAAGATGTTTTCCGAAGCGATGGAAAGACGGCTAGGCCCAAAGCGCAACCCCGAAGAGCCGCTTGAACAGAGACACCGAAATCTGGCAGCAGCGCTGCAAGCGCGGCTCGAGGAAGTGTATCTTGGCATGCTGAAGAAGCTTGCGGAACGAACGGGTTTGAAAGCGGTATGCCTCGCGGGCGGAGTCGCGTTTAATTGCGTGGCGAACGGAAAAATTTTTGATACAACGGGGTTCGAGCAAGTTTATGTGCATCCGGCAGCAGGCGACGGCGGGCTGGCCGTCGGCGCAGCCTACTATGTGTGGCACCAGATTCTAGGAAAGCCACGCTCGTTCGCCATGGACCACGCCTATTGGGGGCCGAGATACACGCGGGACGAGACTCGACGCGCGATCGATGCGAACGGAGTGGCCCAGAACGGTTGTCGCGTCGAGGAACTGGCGGAGGACAGCTTAATGCAACGTACGGCCGCAATTGTGGCCGATGGAAAAATTCTCGGTTGGTTTCAGGGCCGCGCCGAATGGGGGCCGCGTGCGTTGGGCAACCGAAGCATTGTCGCCGATCCGCGGCGGCCGGGGATGAAAGAGATTCTGAACCAGCGCATCAAGCACCGGGAAATCTTCCGGCCCTTCGCCCCATCGATCCTTGCTGAGTCGACGGGTGAGTGGTTCGAGAAATCGTATCCCTCGCCGTTCATGACGTTGGCATACTCGGTGCGGCCCGAAAAGCGCGACAAAATTCCGGCGCCCACGCACGTGGATGGCACGGGCAGGTTGCAAACAGTCACGCGCGAGGCCAATCCGCGCTACTGGAGACTGATCAAGGCCTTCGAGCAGCTGACGGGAGTGCCGGTCGTGCTGAATACTTCTTTCAACGACAACGAGCCGATTGTCTGCCGCCCTGAAGAAGCGCTGGATTGCTTCCAACGCACGCAAATGGATGCGCTCGTCCTCGGTGACTTCCTTATCACTCGATCGTGAACGGCATGGCCTGAGCACCCTTCGAATGAGAATCCTGCTCCTGAATCTCTACTACCCGCCGGACACTTCCGCGACGGCAAAGATGGCGGCGACCGTGGTGGAAGCGCTTTCCGCCCACCATGACGTTACGGTACTTTGCGGAAGACCCTCCTACGACCCAAGCGAACGACGACCGTGGCGATTGTCGCAAACGGAATTGGCAGGGCGTACGAGAATCACGCGCGTAGGTTCGACAGACTACCCGCGTTTCCAAATGAAGCGGCGAGTGCTGAATTATTTGAGTTACGTTGCTTTGGCGATTCCACGCGCACTCATTTTACGATGCGATGTCGTACTGGCAATGACCGACCCTCCGTTTGAAGGAATCGTGGGGGCCATCGTCGCTCTTCTCAAGGGCAAGCCCTATGTCTACAACATTCGCGATATGTATCCCGACATGGCGGTGGGTGGCGCAATTGTCGAGCCGGGTCTTCTCGCGCGCATTTGGGAAAAATTGCATCGCTGGGCACTGCGGCGCGCGACACGGGTGATCGTACTCGGCGAGGATATGCGCGCACGCATCGTGGCCAAGGGCATTAATCCAGCGGGCGTCGAAATCGTCCGCGATGGCGTGGACATCTTGCGGCCCGATGAGCGACAGCCTCCGTTGGACGACGAGATCATCCGGACGATTCGCGGCGACTACAAATTCGTGCTGCTTCACGCCGGAAATCTCGGCTTCTATGGCGCTTGGAAGACCTTAATCACGGCGGTTCGCGATTTGGAGGCGGATGGCGTGGGCCTCGTCTTCGTAGGCGAGGGAGCACAGCGCGCACACATCGAGGCACTTGCAAGAGAAACAAAAAACGTGCGATTTCTGCCGTTTTTTCCAGCTAACCAAATTCCCTCTGTTCTGGCTGCCCCCGACGCACACGTCATCACCGTGAAGCGCGGCCTCGAAGGCGTCGTCGTACCCAGTAAAATGTATGGAATCCTCGCGGCCGGAAAGCCGATCCTAGCGGTTGCACGGGAAGAGACGGACGCGGCTTCGCTTGGAGCGAAACTCGGATTTGCGGTTTTCGCCGACCCAGACGACCCTGATAAAGTTGCTTCAGCAATTCGATTACTTGTAATGGATATTGAGAAAGTACAAGCCATGGGGCGCGCTGCCCGGGCTGTCGCACCCGATTATGATAGAGTCAAAGAATTACAGAAATTTGTGAAAATCATCGAGGGGGCCGTGAAAGCTTGACGACTTCTAAAACATTTTGGAGTGAAAAACTCGTGCTTGTGACAGGGGGTGCATCTTTCATCGGCTCGACGCTCACGGATCACCTGCTCGCGCGCGGCGCGAAAATTCGCGTCGTCGATGATTTGACCAGCGGACATCGCGACAATATTAAGGAACACGTAGCCAGCGGAAAAATCGAATTCACCCAGGCGGATCTGCGCGAACCTGGCGTCACCCGCTCGGCGATGCAAGGCGTGGACACCGTTTTTCATCTGGCCGCAGATCATGGCGGCCGCGGTTATGTCGATCTGCATCAAGCGGGACCGGCTTCCAATTTTTTCCTAGACGGGCAGGTGTTCGCGGAAGCTCTGCGCGCGAAAGTGAAGAAGGTGGTGTTCGCGTCCTCAGGCTGCGTCTATCCGAATTTCCTGCAATCGGATGTCAAGAAAGAGCTCTACCTCACGGAGGATCTTACAAAAGGACCGAACGACGCCGACAACACCTACGGCTGGGCCAAGCTGATGGGCGAGTTTACGCTCAGTGCCTATGCGAAGGAACACGGCATGGGGGCAGCCTCTTGCCGCTACTTCACGGTTTACGGGCCGCGCGGCGTCGAGAATCATGCCGTGATTGCGATGATTGCGCGGGCTTTTCTTGGGCAGAATCCCTTCGAAGTGTGGGGCGACGGAACGCAAATCCGCAATTGGACATACATCGAGGATATCGTCGAGGGGACGATTCTTGCGGGAGAAAAAATTAACGATGGCACGGCCATCAACCTGGGAACGATGGAGCGCATAAAGGTCATCGACGCAGTGAAAATGGTTTGTGACTTCACCGGCCACCAAGCCGAGATCAAGCTGCGGCCCGACATGCCGACGGGCCCGCTCAATCGTGTCGCAGACAACTCGCTTGCGAAAAGGCTGCTCGGGTGGGAACCGAAGGTGCTCTTCAAGGATGGATTGAAGCGCACCATCGACTGGTATTACGCGACCAAGAATCGCGATGAAGTGAAGCGCACTTTTGGCCGCATGCTCACCGAACGATAGGGACTGGCAGTCAAACTCAAACAAACAGGTTGCTGTATGTTTTGAGCAGCCTGTACCCGAATATCCGGTCATCTGTCTCCCTAATCGCCCCGCAACAATCCTGATTGAAGCGAAACAATTTTCGAAGTTTCGAAGTATCGTGTTAAAGTTGCGTTGGGGCAGCCATTTTTTCTTGGGAGCCGGACCCCCAACCCGGCAGAAGACGATTGAGGCACTGGCCGCACGGTCCCGGTCAGGACCTTCGAAAAAAACGAGGAATCATGCCCGCGGGTCTGCTGGCGTTTCTAATAGCGCTATTGGCGTCTCTGACGCTGACAGTACCGGTGCGCGCATTGGCCTTGCGCGTGGGCATGGTGGATCTTCCTGGACCGCGCAAAGTCCACCTGAGCCCGATCCCGCTGCTTGGCGGCCTGGCGATGTACGGAGCTGTGGTCTTGGCGGTTCTCTTTACGTTCAGCGGGCCGGCGCGAGCCCAGATCATGGGAATCTTGACGGGCGCAACGGTCGTCGCAGCTGTGGGCATTCTCGATGATCGCGGATGGCTACACCACCAGGTGAAATTGTTCGTCGCGATGCCGCTTGCCGCCTGCGTTTTGCTGGTTACCGGAATTCACGCTCAGGTTTTTGAGCTTTTTTTAAGCGGACGAGCTGGCTACGTTTTAGACGCCATCGTGACGGTTTTTTTTGTCGTAGGGATTACCGCTTCCTTCAGTATTCTGGATCACATGGATGGCCTTTGCGCCGGCGTGGCCGCCACCGCGTCCATCTTCTTCGCCCTGCTGGCTTACTTAAACGGCCAGACTCTGGTCACCACGCTCGCTGCCGCCGTCCTCGGAGCAGCAACAGGATTTCTACGATGGAATTTTAAGCCGGCCAAGATTTTCATGGGCGACGGCGGAGCCATGTTTCTGGGGTTCCTGATGGCCACACTGGGGCTGAAGCTGAGGCTAGAGCAGACCAACCATATTTCCGGCTGGCTGGCTCCTCTGCTGATCCTGGGAGTCACGATATTTGACACCACGCTTGTCACGATTTCGCGCTCCCGCCGCGGACTGCTGCCGTTCGCCACACCGGGTAAAGACCACGCCGCTCATCGCCTTGCGAATCTGGGATTGGGGCATCGCGGCGCCGTTGTCAGCATGTATATTCTAGGACTACTGAGCGGCGGAGCTGCCGTGCTCGTGAGTTACCTCGAGCCGATCGCCGCAGTTCTGGTAGCAGTGGTTGCGTTTGCCGTTGTGCTGACTGGAGTGCTGCTTCTCGAACGCGCCCCGTATGAGCGCCAGTCGCAGAAACCCGCAGCCTTCTCCTAAAGTGCTTCCAATTCTGGATGTTCTGTTCCTTCAAGCTGAGAAAAGACTCCCTGGGTTTGCCCACACAAGTGGATTCGCTATACTTAGCGGGTTGCAGTCTCACCGATTTTCAGTGCATACCGCTCGCGGTTGGGCGGAAAGCAGTCAATATTCTGGATTCTGGGGAATTTTGAGCGCGCATATCCGGGTAATTGAGCGTCCGGGGTGTATTCGCGACTTGGGAAAGCGAAATCGTGCCAAGCACTGAACGGCGGACCCGGGCAGACGGGGAAAGCGGCGAGGTCATCGTTGTGGGAGGCTCCGCAGCGGGCCTATTTGCGGCAGCGACGGTGGCAAGTGGAGGGCGCCAGGTGCGCGTCCTGGAATCGAGGCCTGGCTTCGAACCCACCCCGCGCTCACTCATCGTAACTGATCAATTCCGGAGCCAGCTTGGCGCCGCCGCTTCCGAGAGCATCGTCAACGAAATCCGGCGCTTCGAGCTATTTACGGACGGACGCTCGGCACAAGTCGCTCTGACGCGGCCCGATCTCATTATCGAACGCTCCCGTTTGATCCCGGCATTGGCGCGCAGCGCGCAACGGGCGGGGGCTAAACTTTCGTTTGATACGCGCTTTCTGGGGCTCGCTGCGAATGGCCGGGGATTGCGCGTGCACGTCGATTCCGCGGGCCAACGCGAGGAATTGCATGCGGAGAGCGTTGTCGGAGCAGACGGCGCTTCCAGCCGAGTGGCGCGCAGCGCCGGTTGGCCTCCTATTGAGACAGTTCCACTGGTGCAAGCCATCGTGCGCTTGCCGAAGGATCATGCGCCGGACACGACGCGCGTTTGGTTTGTTCCCGACGATACGCCTTATTTCTATTGGCTGATTCCCGAATCCTCCGAGCGGGGCGCCCTCGGAATTATTGGCGAAGACGGCCGAGACACCAAGAAGTGTCTTTCCCGGTTCCTTGAAAAAAAACAGCTGGAACCCCTGGAATGGCAAGGGGCGCGCATTCCCGTATATCGCGGGTGGGTACCCGTCCGACGGCGCATTGGAAATGGCGAGGTATATCTGGTGGGGGATGCGGCGGCGCAAGTTAAAGTGTCTACCGTTGGCGGCATCGTGACAGGGCTGCGTGGAGCCCTCGGCGTCGGGCAATCCATCTTGCGGAAGGGCGGAAGCAAGGAACTGACCGCTCTGAGACGTGAGCTGGGGACGCACTGGTTGATTCGCCGGGCCTTGCATCATTTCCAGCAAAAGGATTATTCACAGCTAGTCGACCTCCTTGATGCTTCCACGCGGGAATCTCTCGGCGAGATCAACCGCGATGAATCGACGCGCCTGCTATGGAACGTCGTGCGGCGGCAGCCGCGGCTGGTGCTGCTCGGTTTGCGCGGACTGTTGATGGGGAGAGGATTGAAA
>CAVPLA010000001.1:0-68377 GCA_963705855.1 uncultured Acidobacteriota bacterium | reverse complement strand
CTGAGCGTGCCGGGTGCCCCGGCTCTGACGTCCTCAGGGAATCGCCTCCCGTCGGATGCCACTGGCCGAGGCGGAGAAGTGGCTCGATCACCTGACCTTCCTGCAGCCTCGTCATCGCGACTTTTCCGAACTTCAGGCCGGCTACCGGCATCGTCGGATGCAGACCGTTCTCTCGCAATCGCAGCGAGCATTTTAATTGTCGTCGGTGTTGCGGGTTGGGCTTTGTTCTTCAAACAGAAGGGACCCCCCGTCGTCCAGACGGCTGTGCTGGACTTGAGAAATCGCTCAGTCCCCCGTGGTGGTGAGGCGAATCCGGGTGAACAACCACTGGAGGTCCGTCGCGCGGTGACGCGTCTACGATGTCTATCTGCCGCTCGGAAGCGCTGAGGAGGGCCCTTACGAGCTGCGCATCGCGACTACTGCGGGAAGCGCGACTCTTCGCCACGAGTGGTGTCGCCTCTCTGAAAGATGGTGTTACGTCAATCGAAGTGGCCGTTGACCTTTCTTCCGCGTCCTCTGGGCGATATGTTTTGCAAGTCCGAAGGCCTAATTCAGAGTGGAACTCATATCCTCTCTTATTGAGATGACTTTTTTGCTATCAAGTTAGGCCCGCCAATCGGACGTCCAGGTACCGGACGTACTTTACCGATACGGCTGCGGGGCTATCCGGCAAGCAAAAAAAATAGACTGGGGTGTAGAGACTTGAAGTGTCTGCCTGGTCCTGCACTTCCTTTTGAAAACAGCGAACAAAAGAAAGGGTTTGCTGACTCGGGTCCAGCGATATCGCCGACTGCACTTCTCCATCTCGGACACGTTCAAACTTCTGTGTCAGACATCTTGGTAGGAGGATGACTCGGTCGGTCTTTGGCTGGCTCTCTTGGCAGGCTGTGTCCGTTCTCGGTTCTTGTCGTTGACAGCTGACAAGTTGGCTGAGCGAGATGAAGTGACGTTGCCCGACGGGCTGAACCTGCATGGAGCTTGGTGAAGAGGGGAGGAGGGTGGCCACACTGACCAGTGGATTTGATACAGTCATCACCACGTGGCTGGCAAGTTGCCTGCAATTCAACAATGGCGGCAGTGGGAAAGAATCAGACCTCTAAGCTCTCACAACAGCAGCACAGTGGGCTCCTGCCTACTTACGGGAATGATGGGCTGGCTTACAAAATATGGTGCTGGGGACACAGCACAGGTAGACCTTCCCATGCTTCATAGAACAAAAGTGATCACTCAAGTTGGTGACAGATCTTATGCTCAGCTGATAACAAAAACATGGTTTCCACTACTAGTCACTTAGGCAACTGCTCGCATAAGTGTAGGCACACATCACATGATGATTGTGTGCTCGTCGGACTTTGTGTTGGGCTGGTCTCAGCTCTCTGAACCAAAAACATTTATATATATATATTCAGAGCTCAGCAAGACTACAAACCTAAACCTGCCTGTAGGCACCCCGACATGGCGGAGCATGATGGTGATTGACAAAGCACTCAATACTACAGAAAAAATGGCCGTTTTGTTTTTTTTTGTTGGAGCATATGGGCGCAAACATTCGTGTGTGTGGCCACTATGCTTCCGCCAACAAGGATATCACATTTATACAACTCTATGCAATTGAAAGAGCATCTTGGGTGAGCAACCCGGAAGATGACGAGATCTCCGACTACGACGTGTCTGCACTTGCGACCTGGAGCTTGACGACGTCGAGAGGCTGACGAAGAAGAACGGCTACGCCACCGACTTGAGGGTCTTCCCAAACCGAGAAACTCCCGCGTTTCTCAAGTGGCGCTCAGACCGTCACGCCACTCCCGTCGAGGTCAAACTGTATTTGCTCAACATCCAGAACCACAATGTCACCGTGAAGGTCAGTGATTCAGAAACTGATGCCAAGAGCTGGTAAGTTTGTCCGGGATTCGGCGTTCGAGAGGTCGACGGATACCACGCTACATACCCCTCAGCAACTCCAAAGCCTTTTCCATCTGGGTGTCCTCCCCGGCCATAAGCTGATCAGCGGGCAGCTCAACCGGAACGCTCGGTGTAATCCCTTTACCCTCGATCAGACTCCCCTGCCATGTGAGATATGCGGCCACAGGCAAGCCGAGGATATAACCCGGCTTTACACGGAAGGTCGTCCCGCTCAACAGTCGGCCCGGTGTTTTCTTGCCGACGATAGTTGCAAGCCCATTCTCTTCTGCGAACGCCACGACCATTTCTCCGGCGCTGGCTGTGTGCTCGTTCACGAGAATGACTACTCGCCCGTGGAATTTCTGCGGCCCCAGGCCCTCCGTGACGACAAGAATGGACTTGTCAATAAAGCCGTAGCGCAATGCGAGCCAGAAGAGAGTGGCCTTGTGTGATGGTATACGGCCAAATCGTGGCAATCGTTCTCTGGCATACCCCTTCTCTTTTCTTGCTCGCGTGAGGCTGTATCCAACCTCTTTTTTGCCAGGAGTCAAATAGCTCATAAGGCGCAATCCACCAATGCCTCCACCCGTGTTGCCGCGCAAATCCACAATAAGGCGAGTCGAGTCTTTTAAGTGTGCGATAGCCGTGTCGAACATTTTGGCGAGATCGATCCCAACGGCGCCAGGAAACATCGTTACCTTGAGCCAACCGACTCCCACCGGGCAGTTGTGAACACAGAACAGCTTTGGGGACAATTACAGGGTGACTCTTCGACCTTGGCGAAGGAACATTCAACGTTCCCACAATTCGTTTTCCATCTGGCTTTTGGACAGCGTACTGTGAGTCGTCGCCAACAGGAAAAATCGGCGGCTCAGGTGGCTTCAACTCTCGATTTCGGACCTGCAGCAAAATGTCGCCTGGGCGCAAGCCTGCGGTATGCGCTGGGCCGCCTTCGTGAACGTCTTGGAACATCCAGCGCTGCTCACCATCGAAATTGCACCTCATAAATGTGGCGGCGATGGCATGGCGTCCAGGAATATTCGGACTCTTTGAGTGGCGAAACCCCGTGTGGCTAGTCTTTAGTTCGCTCAGCAATTCCTGTATCTGCTTTTCGAACTCTTCGTCACTCGTAGTTCGGAGGATTTGATCCTTCCTAGCTTTGGACAATTCTTCCCAATTCGCCCCGTTCATACGGGGATCGAAGTGCTTCCGCGTCACAAGTTCACAGACGCGGGAATAAATCTTCTCTTTCGTTTGCGAGTCGAGACTCATTGGCCCCCCAGAGGTATCGGAGACCCGCCGTCTCCGACCAAGATAAAAGCCCCCCAATAGTAAGGTGGGACCTGACGACCGTATTTTGCCAGCAAATCAGTCTTTGCGTGGCGCAACGCAGCAGCCTTGTCCTGGCCTTCGGCAATGTGGGTATAAAACCGCTCCATTAGAGCACTCGTATAGATGTCGTCCGCACTCCACAAGCTCGCGACGACTGCCTTAGCGCCGCTTACGAGGAATGCTTCCACCAAGTTCGTGATGCCTTCCTCCCCTTGGAGCTTTCCGACACCTGTGTTGCAGGCGGAGAGCGTCACAAGGTCGGCATTAAAATGAAGTCGGATGATCTCGCGGACCTGCAATAGGCCATCGTCTCGTGAGTTCGGGTCAATCCCCAGCACCAAACCTGATCGCTCTGGAAATTGAGTATCCGAAAATCCATGCGCAGCAATATGAACGATCTTGAAATCCGACAAGGGCTCGGATTTGAAAGCGGTCTCGGTTGCGGTTGCACCGAGCAACAGAACGCCATCATTGCCAATAATCCGGCTGACGAAGAGAACTTCCTCGCGTGTTTGCGGTAAATCTGACAAAGTGGTGCCGAAAGTATCTGAGAAACCCCTTTCAATCCATTGTCCACCTGCACTCGGTTTTTCGAGCTTCGACGAAACATGGCCCTGATTCTGATATGGGACATCGCCGACACCCAGGAACGTGTGTCGCGGTGCCTGTGCGACGTTTGCGGTCCGAAGAACGGTCAAGACTGTGGAGGCCGGTGTGTAGCTTATGGTTCGGCTTTCAAGTAAGAAGGCACCCGTTGGATCGCGGAGAGTGTCAAATGGCAGCTGATTCAGTATTCCGTCTGGCGCCACAATCAGGCGTTCGCGGTTCGTTTCCGCAGGCAGCGCTCTCAAAAGCACATCATACAGTTGATTCGACAGAGCAACGTTTTCGCGTTTCGCTCGCACCTCGGCCAGATATTTTTGCGTCAACTCTTCGATTCGCTGTCGGCCAGCAGGTAGGACCTCTAGACCCGCCCGAGTTTTAGAAATCCAAACGCAATACGAGTGTGGGTCACTGAGAACGTATTCCAGCAAAATCTCGTCCGAGCGAAGACTGCCTTGAATCTCTTTCAAAGATGATGGCTTCTCATACCAACCAGGTTTCGAATCTCTACGTTCGGTTCGCGTCCACTCCAGCCGCCGCTCGTACTCGACCAACTGGTCTAGGAGCCCGGCGCGTTCCTGAGGGCTTTCCGAGCGCATCAATCGAAGTTGCAGATCGGAGACAGCATCTTCAAGGGCACGCACCTCGTCTGACTCGTTCTTGCTGAACGAAACCTTGTTTTCAAGCACCACTGCTGCCGTTCGTCCTCTAACTCGCTCTAACACGTTGAGTGCCCGTTCCACATCGCCCGCTCTTGCCTCTAGCTCAAAGTGATGAAGATACGTCGCGCTCATCGCGCCGGCGAGGGAACTGGACCAATACGCCTCATGCAGGTTGACGAGCATTCCGTCAATGATGTCCTCGGCGTCCTGATAGAGTGCCTCAGCTTCTGCCGTAGATCGACGCTGGGCCTTAAAGTCAGCGAGAATCGTGAGGTCTCTCGGCAGATAGTATCTGTCCCCAACTCTTTTGCTGGCCTCGACGCCGGCAGCTGCGCTCTCCTCCGCGGATTTGACGTCCCCGGCATCTCGATAGAGTCCCGACAGATCAATCATGGCCTGCCCTTCAGTCCGATAGAAGTTGTACTTCTGTGCGATCTGACCCGCCTGCTCAAGAGAATTCATTGCACCTTGGCGATCTCCCGATTGAAGCGCGAGTTCTCCCAGGCTTAGTAAGATCATGGCTTCATGCCCGCGCTTTTGATTTGCTCTCGCGATAGTCAAAGCTCGATTTAGCTTGCCCACGGCTTCCGGCATTTTGCCTTGCGCGGCTAACGCCTGAGACTCCCCTTCATATGCCATGAACGGAAACCCTGCGTCAGGGTTGGAACTGCTAGTCTTTATGGCCCTTTCAAAAAATGCTAGCGCCTCTCCGTAGCGCTTCGCTTCATTAAACCCATTTCCCATCATTTCAAGAAGTCGGACCTGGTTACCCGTGTCGCCGCTCGCCTTTGCGGATAGGAATGCGTCGCCCACCATTATCGCGGCACGTCGGCTATCCCCTTCCAGAAATGCGACGAACCCGAGCTCTCCTTCCGCTCGCGCTTCCCACTCCCGTTCTCGGGAGTCATGGGCAATTCGTTGGGCTTCCGTCCACATCCGCTTCGCGGATACTGGATTGATCTCCAAGTCCGTGTATCCCTTTGCCGCCAGACACCACAGTCTGAGTTTTTGGTCACTTTTCGCAATCGGAAGGTCTAACTCTTTTCCAAGAACATCAGACACCTCAACCCAAGACATGGTTTCCGATTGCGCGCGAATTCTGCCCACTCGGGAATAGACTTCGTTTCGCGTGTCGCCTTTCTCCTTGAATAGTTGTTCTGCGCGGATATAGAGAGGCTCAGCTTTTGGCCAGTTGAAAAGCCACGAAAGGCGGTTTGCCTCTGTAAACAAAATCTCAGGATTGCTCGACGCTGCGGGGTCGCGCAATAAGTCAGCGACTTGTGGTTTAGGCTCGCGCGTCCGCGTTACGTACAACCAAATGTATTTACGCGAAATAACAACAACGGTTAGGGCGAACGAGAGGGAGAGACAAGCAGCCAGCCAGCGTTTTGAGACCCGCATCCGCACGGACAGATACCTCTGTGTTCATCGCCGCTGGGCTGTGTCGATGTCGATGCACAATATTGTGCAGAGGTTTTATCACCGATTAGGCAAGAAAGGCCATAGTACCGGCTAGAGCAGACGACAGTTCGGGATGAATTTCGGGGCCGACGTGGTTTCTACACAAATGCGAAAAGGGCCTCAATCTATCTGAGGCCCTTTTCAAAGAAGAACGTCTAGAACGGAGCCGAATCAGTCGCGTCGAGCGCTTCACTTGAACCTGCGGGTAGGGTCGAGGGCTGACGCCATGCTTCTTAGATGCGATCTATCTGTTGCTCCCCGTTTCCTCTGGGAGTGCCTCACTAATCGAATCGTAAGCTGGGTTTCAGCCCCCGCCGCGTCGAACGTAGCGTGCGGATTTCCCGCACTACGCTCTCCTGCTTGCTTCTCGTCAAGGGTTATGAGGCCTATCGTGCTGGTGCAACTTTCGGGAGAGATGCGCTTCGTCGAACTCGATAGTCGTTAAACAGACCGAGCACGTTGTAAATCCACTCCCTACTCCATCGCTTCCAGCCGAATCCCTGGCGTTTCCGCGCACGCATCAGATGTCTCCGTATCTTCTTTTCTACCCAGTCTTTGATAGACGTGAAACATCTGCCGGAATGCCCTACCGCGAAGTAGTTCACCCACCCGCGAAGAATTGGGTTGATCATCTCGATCACCCGCTCCACCGGTTGGCTCGCATGTCGCCGGAAAATGTCCCTGAGCTTCGCCAGCACCGCCGTTCGCTTCTTCAGCTTTGGCGTGTACTGCGGCCGCCACACCCCTTTAAGACTTCGGATGCGGCGAAAATCGAACCCCAGGAATCCGAAACTTCCCTGCTTCCTGAGGTCCACCATTCGGCTTTTCTCCTCGTTTATCTCCACTCTGAGCTTCGCGAGTTCTTCCCGCAGTCGCTTTTCCACCGCTTTCACAAGCCAGTCATGACGCGAGTAGGAGTCAATCAATATCACCAGATCATCCGCAAATCGTACATATTGGATGTAGGTGTATTTCCCGTTGCGAGTGGTGTCGATCGCTTTCTCAAGCATCCGATCTACCTCATTGAGATAGAGATTGCTGAGCAAAGGTGAAACCACCCCGCCTTGAGGAACTCCCTTCTTTCCGGTGGCCTTGAGGATCATCTTGAGCAGCCTCATCACCGCATCATCCTGTACTCGCTTTGCCACCTTCTCTAACACCAAGTAGTGCTGGACGTTGTCGAAGTAGGCCCGCAAGTCAAGGTCAATGATTTTGGTTTTCTCAGTAACGATCGCTTCAGCCACTCGGCTCACCGCTTCATGCGCTGTTCGTTTCGGTCGGTATCCGTACGATCCCGGTTGGAAGTCCGCTTCGAAAATCGGTTCCAGAATGAGCTTGAGTGCTCCCTGGACCACGCGATCACGGATGGAAGGGATCGAGAGAGTTCTGACTTTTCCCCCGTCTTTCGGTATTTCCTTCTTCCGCACCCGCATGGGTCGATACGTGTTGGTGATCAGTTCGTCTCTGATCTGTTGAAGAAAACTCTCCGCTCCGCTCTCTTCGATGGCCTCGAACGTGACCCCGTCGATTCCCGGTGCCCCGTTGTTCTTCTTTGCCATCCTATAGGCTTCCTGAAGTGTCTCCTTCTTGCAGACGTGGACGTACAACCCCCAGAAACGCTTAGTTGGTTCGGCCTTCGCCTTGTCGTATAGGCTCTCGCTCAGGTCCTGCAAACTGCTGGGTGTCTTTGTCATATCACCCTTGCCTCCCATGTTGTTCGAGCCACTGCAAACAGCAGGGTCCCCTCTCTCCACGGGCATTACCCCGCTTCATCGATACTATGGACTCCTCCAACTCCCTCTCGTCTTCCATCGATTTCCCGGTGTTTCCGGTTATACGATTTTCTGCTCCGCCGATTTCTCGTCGGGACGAGGAGGGTCTCTCCAGTTGCTTAGCGTGTCCTTGCCATCGTGCTGTCGCTTCTACCCCGCCAGAGTGAAAACCGCCGCATCGGTCAGTCTGCGTCGATCCATGCTGCTTTCGCCTTCCGGTTGAAGGCTCAGCCCCTGGGGCTTCTCACTTTCGAGGCCACATCTGCGTTCACTTTCGTTACGGCCCGATGACTTGCTCACCATCCTGAAGATGGCTTTGTCGATAGGCTTCGGAAATTCGATTTCCCTCCTCCCCGCTATCCAAGCTACGAGGCTTCTGACTTTTACCTCGGTGGGTCTATCTCCCACTGTACACACCTGCATTTCCTGGTCGCACAACCGGATATGCGGATTTCCCGCTTCCGGCTCTCGGAGAAAGGGTCACGAGGTCCCCCACGGGAGATTGCGTGTCCGTGGAGTAAGGCGGACAAGGCCCAGCACGTCGTGCATGGATGTCGCCGGGAATCTCTTGGTCGCCGGCCACTCCTCTTTGTGCTTGGCACACAACCACTGACGCAGCCTCTTACAGGCGTGACGTTCCACCGCCTGATAGGCCTTGCTGACTGGCCCTAAACAGAAGTAGTTGGCCCATCCAACAACGACGCCCGGTCACTGTTGAACGGCCCACACTATCCTGGGATCTTCTCTGGCGGCCATGGAGTTCTCGAGAGACTCTAGTCGGAGAGAGAGTCTCAGCTGGGCGTTCCACCCCGAAAGCGCTAGCTTAGGTTTTGCTAAGCCCGTAGTATTGATCCGAGTAGTTTGTGCTGTCGAATTCTGAGGCTTCGTTGAGCACGATTCCAACAAATTTCGGATCGTCCAAGCTCTGCAAACCCTTCTCCAGGGCACGGATGGGCGTTACTCCCTCTCGGACAACCAAAAGCGTGCCATCTACAAGTCGCGACCACAAATTGGCGTCAACGATGGGCAAGACGGGTGTGGAATCGACTACGATCCAATCAAACCAACCGGACAAGCGAACAAACGCTTCGGCGAACCGTGCCGACTGCAGGATCTGAGAAGGCTGCTCCGAAACTGCGCCGGCGCTTAGAAACCAGAGTGGTATCTCATTTAGGTGATAGACGTAGCGAGATATTTTCTCTTTCTCTTCGCGGGCGGACCACCATTGACCGATTCCTTCCAGTCGACCTAAGCCAAAAAGCGATGCGAGAGTCGGGCGATGCAGATCCCCTTCAACGATAAGAACTCTCGCACCAGTGTGCCGGGCGAGCGTCACAGCCAAATTTGCTGTCACTAGGGACTTGCCTTCATTGCTGATGGCACTCGTAATCTGCAAGGATTTCAAATCGCGCTCTTTGCGCTGGTTCTCCAAGCGAGCCACGAGCGCACGAAATTTTTCAGCACCTAGCCCGCGGGAATCGGTCAACGCCACCAAACGTGCTTTCAGGCTGATTTCCAGTTTGGCCGTGGGACTACCTTCCATCTCTGCAGGCTCGGCCATCGCACCGTTGATCAAGTCGACCGGTTGCAGTGAAGCAATCTGGATAGGGTCCGACTTGCCATGCTGCATTTCCATCCGTCGGATGGTTTCATAGAGCCGACTCATTCCACTTTTCTCCTGGGCAGAAATGCGGTTTGTTCCACTACGCTTGTCACAGACCCACCAAAATCATCCTTTTTCGGCTGATGAAGGAACCGCAAACCCACGGTCGGTCCCTCCCGGCTGTCCGAATTGTCAGACGCAATGACAGACTGCTCCATTCGAAAATCGGCGGCAACCTCGCACACGACAGCCGGCGTGATTTGCTTGAGCTGTAGACCAAATCCTAACATCAAAGAGTTTTCGCAGAGTGTATTGATCAGGCGTGGAATTCCTTTCGAGAACGCGTACACCGTCTCGATAGCTTCATTTGTGAAAACAGGATTTGACTTCTCGTTTCCTCCCGCCAGTTCCAGGCGGCGGTGAATGTAGCCCTCCACCTCTTTCAGTTCAAGTGAAAGTAAATTGCAGCGCAATCCTACTCGTTGCTTCAGCTGTCGCAACTGGTGTGAATCCATTTTCTGATCCAGTTCAGGCTGGCCGGCCAATACGATTTGCAAGAGCTTGTGTTGCGCGGTTTCAAGATTGGTCAGCAGACGGATTTCTTCGAGCAAATCCCAGCTGAGCAACTGGGCTTCATCGACGACAAGTGCAGTCGTGAGATCTTCACGCGAACGCGTCATCAAATAGTTGTTCAACCGAGCCAAAACCTCACCTTTGGACCTCGAAGCGGCAGGAAGACCAAAATCGGTGAGTACGTGCTCCAGAAAATGCTGCACCGATAGAATCGGATTGTAAATGTATGCGAAGGCAACTTTGTGGAGCGTCAACGAGTCGAGCAGGCAACGAACCAGCAACGTCTTTCCGGTACCGACCTCGCCAGTAACGACGACGAATCCCTTCCTTCGAAGTACGCCGTAGTTCAACAAGGCAAGCGCTTCATTATGACGCGGCGTCGGATAAAAGAAATAAGGATCCGGGCTAACCTCAAAGGGATTGCGCGTCAAGTTGTAGAATTTTCTGTACATCAGATTCCGCTCTTCAGTAATGCGAAAAGGTTTCCTGCCAGAATCGACAGCGCTATCGCGGCCACAGCTGCAATTTCAAGCCAATGAAAGACAGTGTCAAAGCGGTCTTCCCCGGGAACACTCAGATGGGGGATACCGACCAGAACGCGAGTCGGTACGATTCCTTCGAGGTCTTCTTCGCGACGTACAAGGACATTGCTCATTTCGAGGAAGGCAGCTAAGCCAAGCCCCAAGAGTGCTCCTGCCGCCAACCCACCAAGACTCACCATCAGATGATTCGGTGCCGCCGGCCTACTTGGCAAACTCGGAGGATCAATGATCCGAAACTGTTGGCCTTGCTGGCGCTGTTGCAAGCTCGTAGCGAGCTCCGACTGATTTTGTTTTTGCAGCAAGGAATTGTAGTTGGTCTTCGATTCTTCGTATCCCCTGGAAACATCGGCTAGCTGTTGCTCGGTTTGCGGAGTCATATTGAGGCGAGTTCGATAAGAGGAAATCTGGGACTCCAGTTCCCTCACATGCTGCTGATCATTCTCAATTTCGAGTTTGATGGCTTTGAGCTGACTTTGCGTCTGCATCATCATGGGAGTCGGCGAACCGTGTTGAACTTCCGCCGCGGCACTAGGATCAACGGTCTTGGGAGTTTCTGGGTGCGAGGCGGTTTCCGCTTCCATATCTTTTTTCAGTTTCTCGGTCTTGGCAATCTTATCCTTGAGCGCAATTACATCCGGGTGCTCATCAGTCAGCTTGGAACGAGCATCTTCGAGTTGATGGCGAAGTTTCACGAGCTCCTTGGCGAGCGCTTTTATCGGTGTTTCCGAAGGATCTGTGGTGTCAATACCGTCCTGCGCGGCTTGCGCCGTTTGATATTGTTGTTGGAGAGATTCGAGGTACAGCTTCTGCTGGTTTGCCCCATCCAAGGCATGCTGCGTATTCTGTAGTTGAGTTTGCAAGCCGGAGAGTATCTGCACGTTGGCTTCCGCTTGACTGGGCAAGTCTCCAAAGTGCTCGGCTTTATATGCTCGAACCTTGGCTTCTTGCGTCTCGAGCTCTTTTCGTGCCTCCTCGAGTTGACTTTGGAGGAAGGCCGTTGTGCCCTCAGAAAGCTGTTGTTGAGTTTTCAAGTTTTCTTCGATGAAAAGAGACGTCAGTTCACTGTTTATCTGCTGAGCCAGTTGCGGAGAGTTAGCGGAATAAGCAATCTTGAAGCCGGTAAGCTGTCCAGGACGCTCAGCGGCATTTACGAGTTCAATCTTAATATCTTTGCGCATCTGATCTACGGGGTCCCCGGATGGCATCAGCTTGTTAAGGCCCTGCCGAGCCTGGTAAAGATGGAATCGGCTAATGGTCGACTGCAGCCGGGTTCGGCTGAGAATCTGCTCCGTCATGCTCTGTAAGGAATCCTGAAGGCTGGCGGTCACGTTCGGAACTACGTATTGTTCTGGAACCTTTTGCTGTTCCACAAGAATAACTGCCTCGGACTTATAAACGGACGGGATGAGCCAACTCACCGACCAAGCCGCGAGCCAGCACAGAAAGAAGGGAAGCAGTATCGTCCAGCGTCGACGTAGCGCTATCTCCCAGTAATCGGCTAGGCTTCTTGTGGATATCGGATCTTCGAACTCATCCATTTGTTGATCCCGGACCCGCCCCAAAAAAGGCTTTTGAACACACTATACCCTCGCCGCAAACCAGCTCGGATAGATATGCTTGCACGGTAGAATCCATCCGTTCAAGGCATTTCCTTCCACTCACAAATCGCGTTTATCATCTTATGTTTCAATAGGTTAGGTAATGTACGTAATGGCAGCTTCTACGGCCAGACGCTGATGCTGATATAAAGCTCGGATAAGCGAATGCGGGTTTGCGTATAATTCTGGGAAAAGATTTGCTCAATAGCGGTCCCAACTCTCGCAAAGGAGCAGATTCTAAGCGCCAAATGAGCAAGCATCCCGCAGCGCCCGGGGTCGGTACGCGATGTTGAGATCCAATAATGGATGTATAATTCTCCATATATGGAGACGCGGGAGGGCACGGTGTCTACAACCAGTCGACTAACCTCAGGGATTGCCTGGGAAAACCAGCGGATCTTCCAGCAAGGACGTGCTAAAGCGATTGAGCCCTTCGGCGGTGAAGGCGTTCTTGAAAATCCGTGAACGTTGGGAATTGCGGGATGAGGATGCCAGGCAATTACTAGGAGGCATGTCAAATGGCGCGTTTTACGAGCTGAAGTGAAAGGCGCGGGGCAGGCTTGACCAAGATCGGCTAAAGTTCGTATCCCAGGGAAGCAGGTCATCAACGGTGCTCATGAGACCGCCGCTCCCTACGACTGCAAATGTTGTAGACCAGTCCACGCCAAAGCTGTCATGCGGGCTCGAATCGTATGCGGCAACCCGACCGGGTACCACGAGCGTGGGGTCGTCATAGAACAGCGTGTGAAACATGCCGAGGGGCTGAAACATGTTCTCGGCAGCGAACTCGCTCAGCGACTTTTTGGTTGCTCGCTTTACCACCATACCGAGCAGGAAGTAGTTCGTGTTGCTGTAAATCCACTCCTCTCCGGGGATGTTGTTCAGCCCTTTTTGACGAATCACAATCTTGAAAATCTCTTCTGGCGAATTGAAGTCCGCACTATCGAGACCTGAGAGACGGAGAAGTGTATAGAAATCTCGGAATCCGCTGGTTTGGTGAATCATCTGCCGCAGGATGATGACATGACCATAATCGGGAAGCTCCGGGATGTACTTGTGAGCGTCATCGTCTAGCGAAAGATAGCCACGCTCCGCTGCAAGGACTACCGACGCGGCTGTGAATTGCTTCGACACTGAAGCCATGTTCCCAGAAGTGCTTGACCCGGATGTCAACAGCATTATGTCCGTAGGGCAGAATACGATACAATGTCTGTATGGGCTGGAGGACAATGCGAGTTGCTGTATGCGACGTGTGCGGGCACAGGTGGATACCGGAGACCGAGAACCCGCCCAACTGCCCGTCGAAGAAGTGCCGCTCGACCCTGTGGGACAAAGGCGGGGTTGACGGCAGAACGCGGGAAGCGAGGGTCAAGACAGGGCGCAGCCGCAAGACCACGGCAAAGCGGAACCGATAATGACTACCGCTGCATGGAAGGTGGCATCCCAAAATGTACATCCACCATTGATTGCACACTGCCTTCATCGAATGATCCGAATCAATTCAGCTTAGCGGATCAAAAGTTCCATGTACTCGTCCGCACCCACGATCCTCAGCACGACGCCCACCGGAATCGGGAATCGCCGCCGCGTAGGATCACGCACTACGCTTGGCGAGAAAAGCTGATATTTCTTCCCGCGAGTCTTTAGTTCGCAACCGCCAGCCGCGAGAACGTTCTTCACCCACTCCGATTGGCTGCTGTAGGTGAGCGCGATGATGAAGCCGTTCGGCACTCGAAAAACGTTCACTGGGGTTCGGTACACCTTCCCCGACTTCCGACCCACGTGAGTGAGAATGCCGAAACCGGGAAGCCAGCCTGCGAACAAGCTGGTGATCCGGTTCGTGAAGGCAATATTGATCCCCGCGAGCCATCGCTTGCGAAACCGCATCATGAGAACGCCTGAGGCGGCGATGGCTATTATTAGGATGGCTCCGGCACTCACGGTGGTTTCGTCCCCACGAAATCTGCTCAGAAAGTGTAATCTTTCCATCTCTGGAGGTCTCAAGTGATCATTGACCTGCGTGGGATGACACCGTTGATCCAAGTCTTCGACATGCCGACCTCGCTCAAGTTCTATTGCGATGTCCTTGGATTCGAAATTGTGCAAGCTGACTCGAACACAACAGCGCCGAACCATAACTGGGTCTGGCTCAAGCGAGGCGAAATCGACCTGATGTTAAATACGGCTTACGAGTACGACAAAAGACCGCCAGCGCCCGACCCGCGCCGAGTAGCCAGCCACGGAGACACGGGTCTTTTCATAGGAGCACCTGATGTGGATGCGGTCTATGCTCACTTGCGAACGAAAGGACTCGACATGAAGGAGCCGAAAGTCGCGCCGTATGGAATGAAGCAACTGTACGTGCGCGACCCAGACGGATATGGCATCTGTTTTCAGTGGAAGGCAAACGGCTGAGGTTAATGCCTGATGCTGGACTCCATTGTGTAGCCGTCTGGTGCTCTCGCGGGTCGCGCAACCCGCAGTCGATACCCGGCAACGTGGTTAAAGGCTATGGAAATCAATGCTGGTCAAAAAGGCTTTCGCCGCCGCAGCCGCAAGCGAATGAATCTACAAACCGGGAAATTCGGATTTGACTGGTTCAGCGGGTATACCTTATGAGAGTAGGTTACCTGACATCACGGATGAGCACCACGTCACTGCTTGACCTACCCCGGCTCATGAGTACTCGCTTGCCGTCAAGAGACAGCGAGAAGTCGTAGATCATTTCGCTGTTGAAATGGGTGATCTGTTTCGGTGTTCCTTCCTTGATGGGCTGGCTCCACAGATTCGAGACACCTGCATCAGCCTTGACGTATAGAAGGAACCGACTATCGGGTCGGGCGTCCACTGAACAGGTCCAATAGGAATGTCGAATCTCTTCTGCACCGAGCCGCTGTCAAGCGAAACCATTGCCACTCCGCTGCTTGGCGAGGCTGAGGGGTCTTGATAGGAATAAGCCAGCAATTTGCCATCCGGCGAGACAGCCGGAAATCCAGCGTCATCGTTCGCGGCAATCAGACGCACGGGGTTGCCGCCTTCAATTGAAACTTTCCAGATTCCACTCTCTGGGCCACTCCTGCTGTAAAACACCCACTTTCCATCGGGAGAGAAACCGGGTGCGTCGGAGTGCCAGTCCCACTCACTGTTTGTCAATTGCACGAGATTACTGCCATCAAGATCGAACCGCCAGAAGTGCTCAGTGCCAGAGCGGTCGGATAAAAACACAATGTGATGCAGGTCCGGGGAGACACGAGGAAGAATGATTGCTGCATCTTCCTCCAGCAACTGTTTCGGGTTGGTTCCGTCCGGTTCCGTCGTTATCAAGGCGGAGCCGTGGCCCGTCGATTTCGTGTATATAATCCTTCCATCGCGACTCCACGCAACTCTGTTCGACTCACCGTCCGAGGTTATCGGCTTGGCACGATCCATTTCCGCGAACGACGCGAGCCAAACGTCGCCCGAACTCTTCAATTGCACCGTCGCTAGGGTGCTGGAATTTAGAGGCGTCGAAACCAGAGTCGCAAGCGTCAGAGCCGCCCGCAGACGTTAATTGCGCTACGTGCGCTACAAATTCTCCCGAGCAGAGTTGTGCCGCGAATGCGTAAGTGATTTATCGAGAGGGTTTTAAGTGGTCGGGGCGAAAGGATTTGAACCTTCGACCTCCTGGTCCCGAACCAGGCGCGCTAGCCAGGCTGCGCTACGCCCCGAATCCTATTGCATACCTCTCAACAGTTTACGCGCGATTGCCAGCATCTGCAACCACTGCCCGCGAGGCAAAAACAAAAGCACCGGGAAGCTTTCGCTCCCCGGCGGCGTTTTGAAGAGTGTTAGATGGCCTTAGAACTCGAAGCGTAACGCGAACTGCATCACGCGTGGTTGGTTCAGAAGGCTAGTGTAGTTGCCAAAGGCTGGGCCGGAGCCTAGTGAGAGATCTGCGGTTTGCACATTGAAAACGGGAGTGTTTGTGACGTTGAACACTTCCCAGCGGAACTGCAGGCTTTCCTTTTCTGACCAGGGCATCAACCAGCGCTTCGAGAGCCCTAGGTCTAAGCCCCTGTAACCCATTCCTCGAATTTGATTCCTCGCACCAGATTCGCCAGGAAAAGGCGGACTGAAGCTGCTGATGGCCGAAGGACCATTGGGGAACAGACTGATATTCGGGTTCCCGTTCCCATCGACGACGGCATAGTGTCCGGTTTTCGCGGGACCTGTTTGGTCAGCCAGTCCCGTCAGTTGCCAATCCGTCGGAAAACCGAATACGTTTCCGACATTGACTGGGAATCCACTCGTGATTCGGTAGAGTCCCGTGAGTTGCCAGCCTCCGATCAACGCGTCGATCGCTTTGTTCACGTCGTGTCCGATGTAGCGATTCCGCCCGAACGGCATATCGATAATGAAGTTGGTGTTGAATTGGTGCCGCAGATCGTAGTCGGAATCTCCACGCAGTTGATAAGGATCCCATGCGTTGATGATCTGCCCGCCAAGCCCGCCCCACGTTCCGATGCGCGTAGCGTCCGAAGCCAGGTCGATGGATTTGCTGTACGTATAATTCGCATCGAATTGGAAGCCATGCACCATGTGGTGCCGCAGCGTCACTTGGAGAGCGTTGTAGCTCGTCGTTCCCACAGAACGCCAGGCATAAAGCGATGAATACTGTGGATTGAAATACGTAAACGGGCCGGTTGTGGCATTGTAAACTGCGCTAGTGTTTGCATCCGGGATACCGTATGGAAATGAGTTCCCGTCCAGTACGGATAGTGCGCTCGTTTCATTGGTCGAATAGCAGCTGAAGAGATCGTACACTGCTTGAAGTGCGCTTGTCGTGTTGCCACCGCTGCAGAAGAGCGAGTAGGCGCCGCCATTCGGCAGCGCTTGCACGATATCGTTCCAGTAGGACGCCGTGCTCCCCACCTTAGCAGGGGTAATCAGCGAAGTAGGCACCTTCTGACGATACAGGACTGCAAGTGCCTGAACTGCCTTGTAATAATCGATTCCGGTCTTCTTGTCCACAATATCAAGAGGTTGCGCCACATCTTCCTGCGCCAGTAATCGATGCCCGAGCCTCCCGACGTAGGCAGTCTCCAAGGAGAATCCTCCGCGGAGCTCCCGTGAAAAAGACAAGTCTATGGTGTAGGCGTAGGGCGTCTTGATGGTGTTATCCAGCCCCCACGTAATGGCAAATCCTCCGGTAGATAACGAACTTGGAAAAGTCTGTGGGAACTTCCCCGAGGGCGCAGGTATAAGGATGGGGTTACCATTCGCGTCGACCGTTGGAAGGGTATTCATGCCCGTGACTCGCGGTGAGGAAATGACGGATTCGCTGCCCGCCGGGTTTGACAGCAGTGTGCTGAGTCCAAATGCTCCGCTGCTATCAAACGTGTTGATCAGAGATTCTCCAACGCGGTCATAAACGATCGCAAACCCAGCCCGGACGGAGCTCTTCCCTTCACCAAAAAGGCTGCCCAGGAGTCCGGACGAAGCCTGGGGCGCCCATGCTAAGGCCACGCGAGGTCCAAGGTCTTTGTAGTCCCAGTTGTAATATCCTGGTTTGCCGTTGGCTTTCCCTGCCAAATCGAAGGAGATGAGCGGGTCCGCGCTCGACGGTATTCCATTCTCCATGTCGGCTGCACGCTGGTTAAACCACGAACCGAGATTCGGCGAGGGAGCAACTTGCAAACCGCTGGTCTCCCACGGCGGAGAAAAAAGCGAATAGCGCAAGCCGAGAGTTACCGTAAAGGTTGGTTTCACTTTCCAAACGTCTTGCGCATACATCTCATATCCATCAAACGCATAGTGACGTGCCACGGGTGCACCGCTAGGCAGCGTGGTTCCATTCTTCTGATAGTTATAATAGGCGTCCCCTTCTGAGACAAATCCGATCATGTCCGCGATCGAAAAATCATAATTTATCCCAAAACCTGAACTAACCGCCGGCAAATTGTAAACTGGAACTCCACCCACGGTGTACGCCGGATTCAGAGGGGATTTCGTTGAATTCGAGATCCCGCCCGTGTCTAGCCATGCCGAGTTCACGCTCCCATCGCTGAAAGAGTTCCCTAGCCTGGCCGTCGCATCGCGGATAATTGTGACAACTCCGCCAAATTGCCAGGTATGCTTGCCGTGCGTCCAGGATATGTCGTCCGCAATATTGTTAATGGGCCGCTGGTATTGGCTGCTGCGCGTGATAGCGCCGGTTTGGTCATTCAGGCCTCGCAGGTAGATCCACTCCTGGTTCGAGTTCCCAATGAGCCCGTCGCTCTCCCTCACGTATCCATACCTTACGCTATTCACCAGCGTCGAGGACAGAACTCCGCTATAGTTGACGATGATTCCCTTGTTGTAATTGACGTTGGTGAAAGTCGGCGGCTGCCCGGGCAGAAATTCCGCCTCGGGAGAGTTGACGTTGGCGAGGGCACCCGATACGGAGACGCGGTGCTTCCCATCCATCGTGATGTTGTAGTCCATCTTGGCGATATACCAGTTTTGGACCAAACTGATGGGCGAGCTGAACACATAGCCCACAGTGTTCAAACCGTCTCCCACAGCCGAGCTATTGCCCTGGGGCCAATAGCCACTGTTGAGATAGCTCTGAATAGCTGTGTTCACACCGATGTGAAGCGGATCCATCATCTGGATCGTCGTGGGACTCAGTCCGTAATTCCCCGGCGCGACGGGGTAGGACTTACCGCTAAGACCTGTGACCGTTCCGCCCGGACACGTCGTCGTATCCGGATTTCCATTGGGGAGAGACGGGCATGGATACTCAACAATTCCGTCTCTTAGAGTCGCAGAGGGAACCGTCGACGTCACGACTTGCGCTTCCTGCTGGCGCCTCCCCTCATAGTTCGCAAAGAAAAAAAGTCGGTCCTTTTTGATGGGCCCTCCGATAGAACCGCCGAAAATATTTCGATTCAATTTCGGAGCCACATTCGGTTCGCCTGAAGTCAGCTGCGCCTGTTTGTTGAAGTAGTCATTTGCACTCGTGTAGGTATTGCGCAGGTATTCGTAGGCCGACCCGTGAAACTGATTCGTCCCGCTCTTCGTGACTAGCGCTACCTGAGCGCCACCCGTCCCACCCTGGTCCGCGTTGTAATTCGACGTCGTTACCCTGAATTCCTGGACCGAGTCCAGCGTGACTGGCAACACCGATGTGAAGGCGTTGCCGGCCCGGTTATTCACTGATATGCCGTCCAGCGTCACATTGCTCTGGTCGCTGCGCGCCCCATTGACGGCCCCGCTTCGCGTATCTACGTTTGTGTCAATCGACGGATTATTGCCGATGTACACCACGCCTGCCTGCAGAGTAAGTAAATCCGGAACGTTCCGTCCTTCCAGGGGGAGCTCTTTCACCTGGTTTTCATTGAAAGCTATTCCGAGCGATGCATCTGTTGTGTTTAGTGTCTGCGATTGCGCCGATACTTCCACGGTCTGTACTGTCGTGCCAATCTCAAGCGTCACATTCAGCGTCGCTGGATTGTTGACCAGCAAATGCAAATTGGACATCTCATATTTCTTGAAACCGTCGGCTGTTATCGTGACCCCATAGGCACCAGGGGGCAAAGCCAGCACTTCGTACTCGCCGGACGCGTTCGTATTAGTTTCGCGCTGAACGGCCTGGGCCGCGTTGACAATTGTCACGTGAGCACCAGAGATCGCGGCACCGCTTTTGTCCATCACGGTTCCACGGACCGAGGTTGTTCCCGTCTGCGCCCATACGAACGCGGACCCGATAAGAATTGCCAAACAAGAAACCAGAATATTGCGCTTCATAGAACTCCACCTCATGGATTGCTCCTCTCGCACACCCCAACCTCAAATCGATTTGTATTTGTATGCTGGTGGACAGCGCCAAGCTGACTCAAAATCATGTGGCGCTTTGCCGGGTCTCAACCTGGAGGAATACTTCGACCTTGGGCAACCTTACCCACCACTCCGATACATAAACTTTGACCTAGCTTTTAGGCTAAATCGCAGGTCGGTGTCAAGGAGAGTTGTTTAGAAAAATATTTGACTGTGAATTATCTGAATTTTAGATTTTTCAGGAAACAAGGGAAGAACTGAACGCACTAGTACCAGGGTGAACAAAATCCCACCCGGGCCGCGGCTTAAGAACCTTCACCCAAGTTGAAGCAGTCTGGCGACTGTGATGGCGGGAATCCCACGGATCGCGCTCAGGATCGAGTCAGACACCACTCCATCGAGCCGTACCAGGGACACTGCTTCCGCACCCTTGTGTGCTTCCCGGCGCCCAAGAGCAAACGTCGCTATGTTCACGCCGAGGTTTCCAAGTGTCGAGCCGACTTGCCCAATCACTCCGGGCTCATCACGGTTTCTCAAATAGAGAATCGTTCCCGCCAGCTCCGTCTCGAGCGGAATGTCGTCGATCTGCAGCACGCGCGGGGAGCCATCGAACAAGACAGTACCCTCGGCGGAAAAGCCCTTCGCCGTACCAGTCTTCTCTGGTAAAGCAGCTACTTCCAATGTGTTAGGGAACCCTCGCTCCCGCCGGCGCGTCTCTTCCTCAACACATAGCCCTCGTGCCGCAGCCACCGCCGGCGCGTTCACCACGTTCACCTTCTCGTCCAACACCGCGTTCAGCATTCCCGCCAGCACTGCGCTGCGCAACAGGTGCGTGCCTACCTCTGCAACCTCGCCGGCGTAGCGAATCCGTATCCGCGCAGGCCTGACCGATACTGCTTGCGACACAAGTGACCCAAGCCGCTCTGCCAGCGCCAGATAAGGCCGTACTCGCCGGTATTGATCCGCTGAGAGAGCCGGCAAGTTCACGGCGTTGCGAATCAGCCCTTCCGCCAGATAATCCTTCACCTGCTCGGCTACCTGTGTGCCTACTTCTTCTTGCGCCTCCGCCGTTGAACCCGCCACATGCGGCGTGGCTATGACGTTTGCCATGCCGAGCAGCGGCGAATCCTTCGGCGGCTCTTGCACAAAAACGTCCAGCGCAGCGCCGGCCAGCTTCCCGCTCTTGAGCGCTTCCACAAGTGCAGCTTCATCAATCAGTTCGCCTCGAGCCGCATTGATGATCCGTGCGCCCTTCTTCATCTTAGCAAGCGTCTCCACATTGATCAGGTTGTGCGTCGCCGGGCTCAGCGCGGTATGCAGCGAGACGAAATCGCTCTCCGCCAGGAGTTTTTCCAGCGGCACTAGCTCGACTTGCACCTCCCGGGCCGCCGCTTCGCTAATGTATGGGTCGTACCCCAGCACGCGCATGTCAAACGCGTCCGCGCGGATTGCTACTTCGCTACCAATCCGCCCAAGTCCAATCAATCCAAGCGTTTTACCCCGCACCTCCGTTCCTGCCGCGGATGATTTTTCCCACTTCCCTTCATGCATCGCTTTATCCAGCCTGGGCACCTGCCGCGCCAGCGCCAGCAGCAGCGCGAAGGTATGCTCGGCCACGCTGATGGCATTTCCGCCCGGCGTGCTCATCACCAGCACTCCGCGTGTGGTAGCCGCATCCAGGTCGATGTTGTCCACGCCTACGCCCGCGCGCCCTACGGCTCTCAGCCGAGGCGCTTTATCCAGCAATTCCGCCGTAACTTTCGTCGCGCTCCTCACGATCAGCGCGTCCGCGTCCGCTATCTCCGCGTTCAAGTTGTCCTTGGTGGTCAGAACAATGTTCCATCCCGCCTTCCGCAACAACTCCACACCGCGCTCGCTAATCTTGTCGGCAACAATGACTTTCATCGGGCCTCATCCGGGTTGGTTTGATTTGCCATGCACACGGGCAGACAAAATCCGCCTAAAGCAAGCTATTAACGGTAGCGAGCCACCTCAACCGTGTCAAATCCTAGTTCCTATTTTTCTCCGCGACCTCTGTGTCTCTGCTGCCCTCGGCGTTAATTCTTTTTCCTTCTTTTCTTCTGCTATATTGAACCGTATGACTATCGCTGAAAAAATTCAAAAAGACCTGACCGACGCCATGCGCGCAAAGGATGAACTCCGACTCAGCGTCCTGCGCGGCGTCAAGTCCGCCATCAAGTACAAAGAAACCGAGAAAATTCACACGCTGGACGAAGCCGAAACCATCCAAATCCTGCAAACACTCGTCAAGCAGCGCAAGGAATCCATCGACCAATTCGGAAAAGGCAACCGTCAAGATCTCGTGGACAAAGAAACCAAGGAACTCGCCATCCTCGAGTCCTATCTTCCGGCTAGCGCCAGCGACTCTGAGATGGACGCTGCCATCGCCAAAGCCGTTGCCGAAACCGGCGCCAACTCGATCAAACAAATGGGTGCCGTCGTCAAAGCCGCCAAAGCCCACCTCGAAGGCAAGGTCGTCGACGGCAAAGCCCTGAGCGACCGCGTCCGCGCCAAGCTTTCCTGATCAACGTTTTGCCAAGGAGCCACACTTTCGCGCCTTGTTCCTCCACAGTTCGTTCCACACTTCGGCGCGAGTTGCAGTCTTTCCTCGCTACTTTATTTGTCTTTTTTCTGTCAGGGCTCGCCGCGCAGGCCGTTCGCACACGCCGGCAGCGCACACTAGAATAAGAGCTTGTGCTCAAAGTTTAATTTGCGTTGGAGGGATCTTCCCGGTCCTGCGAGGCTTCAGCCCCGACGTTCCTTTACTTGCTGCTCGCCGGCTTCAAAACCGCCGTATTCCGTTCGTCGTTCGCAATTATCCTGTAGAGCTTCTTAAGGTCGTCGACCTTGTTCAGCGGGACGCTCAGTTCCTTCACTTCAAACGTCCGCGTATAACGCAACGTGTTGCCCTCCACTTCCGCCTTGCTGTGATAACTCGCGAAGCTATAGTCTGCATTCACGGGAGGCGGCAGATCATCTACCTCATATCCCTGTGGCAGTTTGATCTCAAACGTATCCGTGTCGCGTGATGGTCCCTCGAATTCCACCGGATACTTGCGCGCTTCTTTCGTCTCCAGAAGGTCGCTTGAGCGGCTTCCAATCACTCGCGGCCGCACCAGCAGCAAATTCCCCGCCGTTTTTGCGTAGTTCTGAGCCACCAGCGAGTAGTCGTACAGGAACGCTTTATCCGTTAGCTGGAGATTTCCGATCGTCGCTTTGGTAATTTGAAAGGTCGTCAAGGATTGCGAAAGTAGCGCCTCGATCGGTTTTATTCTGTCCGCATCTTTTGTCACCGTTCGCAGCGCCCATCGTTGCGCTGACGCCCGGTCGCCGACGCGCACTTCGTTCACGTCCCCGCTGAGCGTTCCTGTCGGACTCAAACTCAACTTCGCCGTGCGCGAAATTCCGTTTGATGCTGGCGGCAATTGCGGCAACTCGATCAGTTCTCCGCCATCCGGCGCCACTAGCAATCCGTAATTTGCCTGCAAAGCACCAATAAGCTGGCCGAACGGCGTCATTTCGTCCGTCGGGTCAAAGAACAATAGTTTTCCGAGTTTTGGATGGACCATCGTGGCTACGAGCGAGTTGTCCGCGACGTCTGCGGGCAACTTAATCGCGATGATTACGTGATCGAACCCACCCATGTGCGCCGGCGTCTGCGGCGTCACCGAGCCGCGCTCCGAATTGATCACCACATAGTAGTTCTCGATTCCGATCTCTCGAAGCATTGCGGACATCAGCGTTACCTTGTCCTTGCAATCTCCATAGTGGTGCGTGAACACCTCCGCCGCCGGATGGGGCTGCCACCCCCCTATCCCCAGTTCGATCGCCACGTAACGGATATCCTTCTGCGCGAATCCTGCCACCACCTTCATCTTCTCGAGCGGTGTTCCCGCCGACGCCGTAAGTGCCGCTACTTTTTGCTTAACTTCCGGTGAAGCATCCTGCCGCCCGCTGATCAACCCTTGGTACCAGACTCCCATCTGCTGCCAACTTTGGAATGCCTTGTTCTGTGCGGCTCCGCCCGGCGGATAAAAAGAAACGATCACCTGCCCGGCAACTCCCGGCCATGGAGGCATGTCATCTTCGTGCCTGATTCCCTTTACGTCACTCACCACCCACTGCGCCTGGTTTCCCGTTTGCGCCGTCTTGGCTTCCGGATAGTTCAGCCACGTCGCTTTGTACTCCCACCCTTGCGGGAGCTGCAGGGTGTAATGGGCCTCGCGGACTGGACTCGTCTCCTGAAAGGACCAAACATCCTGCAAAACGTACGGCTGCTTTTCCTCTTCGTACTCGTACCCGATGATGTTTCCCGGATCGGAGGCCGGGATGCGCAGCACCTTATCCTTTACATCGGAGACCAATTCGCTCCCATCCACTTTCGGAAGCGATACCTCCACCGCATCCTTGTCCTTCACTTCATAATCTTTCCCTTGCGCAGGGATGCACCATCCCTTGATAGCTGTGATTTTCTCGTGAGCGTTGTAGGAAACCACCACCACGCCGTAGTCGTGCCCGGCCGGCCGCAAAATCTTGTACGCTACGCGCACCGTCGTCTTGATCTTGTCCGCGGACACGACCGTGACCGTCTTCTCGGAATAAAGCAGCACGGCGTCCGTTTTTTCGTCGTGAGCGGGTAGTGGGGCGTTCACCAGCGCGTGCATCCATCCCGGCGCGTCTCCAGCCGCCCTGGCGCGCCACACCAGGCACACCATCGCAAATAGGATCACCATCAGGAAGCGCACCGCGCCCCGGAAGTTAGTTCCGCGCAGCCGCAGCCGCTCCGCCAGGTTGCAATACCACTTGCTGCTCATCGCCTGCCCTCACAATCTGGAAAAAAGCCCTAAGCGTTGGGTACACCTTCGCGTCCAGCAAAAGGACTTCGACATTCAATGTTCGATTCAAGTGCAACGTGCCCTTGTCATTGTCCACCTTCAATGTATATACAATTGCTTTCGAATCCTGATTCTTCACGGGCGGCACGCTGCTCACCTGCCAGCCCAGCGGCAGCTCAATCGTTACGTCGTCTATTTTTTGGAACGGAAATTCGAAGTAGATCGGATGTACCCGGTTCGAAAGTTCAAACACTCGTTTTTCCGTCGCTCCGAAAAGCGCCACGGGCAACAGCGCGCGCTTTCCCGCCCCGGACACCCAACCGGGAACTTTCAAATCGTATTCCGCCACCAATTTCTCCGACGAGCTTCCCCAATCCGGCTTGTTGGTCAATTCCACGTCGACACCCACCGGAATGTATTCTCTAACCTGATCCTCGAGGAACTTCTTCCGGTCCGCTTCGTCCACATGCCGTTCTTCCTGCCTGCGGCTCAGCGCTTCCAGACCCGTGAATGTGATGGCCAATTTGCCTTCCAGCGACCCCGTATCATCGAGTTTCAGATCGGCCTTTCGCTCAATCCGCGAAACCGAACTTTCCGGCAGCTCCGTTTTCACCCAGGTTCCACCATCTTTGTCTAACCGCAGTCCTTGCACAGCCGTCTCGGCCCACGGCAACAGTCGAAAGGGCACAAACTGTGTGCCCGGATCGCAATAAACGTCTTTGCCGTTCAGCTTCACCAAAACCACGTTGGTGTCCAGTTGCGACGCATTCATGATCGCGGGATTGAAGAAATAAACGCTTCGCGCCGACGCCATTACTGGATACGCCTCGAACCCTGCCGCGCGAGCCAGCCCCAGAAAAAGCCAGGTAAGTTGTGTTCCCGTCCCATACCCGCGCTTCCACACCTCCTCGACGTTATTCGCGTCTTTCTCTTTCTCCCGCTTCTTTTCCTGCTCCGTTTTTTCCACTTCGTACGAGGTGTTCCGCAGCGTCTGCACCTTCGCGTAGATCTTCCGCAGTTTCACTTCCGGCGTATCGCCCTCGGAAACGATCTGCGCCGCCGCCTGCTCCATGGCCTTACGCTTCCCAACAAAACTTTCTATCGAGCTGTCCAGTCTCTTGCCTTCCTTCTTCCAAAACTTGTCCGGCTCGGTTTCCATATTACTGCTGTCGTTGTACGTAAATTCCACGCGGTATTTCAATTCGTTTTCTGGCGGCATGTAATCTTCGACCTGGAATGCGGGAATCTTCTGCGCCTCCAGACGGATCGTCCCATGATCGTCTTTCGGGGGAGCCGTCCCCGGCGGCAGTCCCACCGGCCAGCTCCAGCGCAGAGAAAAATCCTTGCTCGGCTTCAGCGAAAACTTCCCGTGCAGCGTGAACAGCTCTTCGCTAAGAATCCAGCTCGAATTGAAGACGTAACCCTCTTGCGGATCGTACATGTAGTGGTATTCGATGATGCTTCCCACTTGCACGTCCGGCAACGTGAATGTTTTCGCCAGATATTTCAGCCCTCGTGCCTTCACGATGGTCTTGTCAAAGGGCTTTCCCTCGAAGTTCGCAATCGTACCGTCCGGCCGCACCGTCCGGGCCCTTATGTTGATGATGTTCCCCTGCTCCCTCACGAACGGAATTTCCACGTCCGCGTATTTCCTCCCCTCCTCGGTCAAAACTTTGATTCGCGCGTAGTTGTATTCGCTCGCTACCCGCGATTCATCATTGCGGTCCACCTGCCGGTACAAATAGATCGCCGGCGCTCCAGGAGCTTCCGGCACGCTCGTCATCTTCAGCTCTTCGGGTGAAATCGGCAGCCATTCATCGGCCGCTCTGCTCGACCGCACGCGATACGCGGCAGCTCCAACCAGTATCACCGCCGTAATCAGGGATAACCGGCGCAGGGTCACAGCGCACCTCCGGAGTTGGTTTTCAGGTAGAAGCACGAACCGAGGACGCGCAGGGATAGCCCTAGGACCTGCACCGCCGCGCTGGGAAGGGTCTTGGCGCATAAGCAGTGTTATCGACCTGTGTTACTTGCTGCCGCGGACAATACAGGCCTGCTCCCACCGTGTCAATAGCACCCGCGCCCAGGGTGCGGATGTGACACGCCAGCCTGCTTTCTGCGCCTCACGCGCCTTTCACGCCAATGCAAGCGGCCTTTTGAGCGGCTTGATCTTCCGGGCAAACTGCCATAAAAACCTGTCCCGCCGCAAAATCTCAATCCGGTTCAATGCGTATAAGTCGATCGGCTCCTTTGGCCCGTAGACCGTGCTGAACGCGCAGGTGTATCCCGCCTCCGCCACGATCGTTTCCACCGTGGCGTTAAAAAATCCCGCCGGGTACGCCAGCGTTTTGCACGGCCTCTGCAGCATCTCTTCGATCTGCTTCTTTGCGTCGCTTACTTCGTACTTCACTTCTTCCGGCTTCAGTTCGTGCAGCAGTCTGTGATTTGTCGTGTGTGACCCAAACTCAATTCCGTGCCTGGCCATCTCCAAAATCTCTTCGCGCGACAGGTGCGGCCGCGCCTCCTCCCCCTTGGCCAGGGGCTTTGCCGAAATCTGCCCGATCACCGACGGCACCAGAAAAATCGTGGCCTTGATCCCCAGTTCCCGCAAAACCGGAAACGCATTCGTGTAGCTATCCTGACAACCGTCGTCAAACGTCACGGTAATCCCATTCGGCGGAAATTCGCCGCGCTCCCTGTAGTATTCAATCAGCTCGGCGGCGGTGTAAAATGCCAACCCCTGCGCCTTCAAATGCCTCATCTGCCGGGCAAACCGCGCCGGCGGCGTAAATCCTCCCCGCACGCGCGAGCTGCGGCTCGGCTTGTCAATCATGTGGTACTGAATCACCGGCACCATGGCGTTGGCGTTTCCCATCTTTATTCCAGGTTGGGCTCTTCGATGATGCTCACATCCGAGTCGCCGCGCGTCAAAAACCAGTTTTGCGGATTGCAAATCACGTTCTTCGCTTCCACGTCGCTCGCCATCACCCACGCCATGAATTGAGGTGACTTCTTTATTCTCCAAAACCCGCGCCGCTTCAATCGCTCTTCCACCAATCCATCCAACACGTCTGTCACCAGGCTGCCCGCTCGCAGCTCGATGGCTCTTCGCAGCGCGGCGTCCATCAACGCGTCCACAATTTCCGCGCCATTCTCGCGTTCATAGAGAAGATCGCTGATCGCCGCCTTCGCCGGACCAGCCTTCGGCCCCGCGCCAGAAAATCTCTTTCGAAAGAATAGAACGACATACCCCGCCAGCCGTTCCTTCTCATAGCATCCGATGATTTCGAATCGCTTCCCCGGCTGTTCCTCAAATTGCCACTTCAGCGTCCGCGCATCTCTCCGCGCGGCACACGCCCATTGCCCCGAAGCGCGCTCCCACAGCTCATCGAACTCCGTCCCAAACTCGCGAATAGGTCTTGCCGTATACTTCCCGCCGGTCCCTGCTCTCCCTGCCCCAATGCGCATCGGCGCAGACAGCAAATTCAACAATCCGCGCACCGGCGCAATCCCCGCCGCTCCGGCAAGCCCGTGGGCCGCATATAAGAGTTTCTGGTACCGGTGAATCCACCCCAGCTCCACCCAACCCATGCTCCTAAACACTCCCGCCGATTGCTCATTAATTCCCAAAGTAATCATCGTCGGATACTTCTCCCCAGCCGCCATCACCAACTGCTTCCCCAATCCCTTCCCGCGAAAATCTTCCCGCACAATAAAATCCAAAATCCATATCGCCGGCCGCGTTTCTCCGCCGGCCTTCACTTGCACCGGAATCGTCGCCAGCTGCCCAACAATCTCCTCTCCGCAAACCACCACCCACAGCGGAATATCGTCGATCCTCGTATTCGGGTTCTCCCGGTAGTGCCACTTCCAGTAAGCAGCATCGCTCTTCCGCGCTTCCCCCGCATACGCCCCGCGCAGAAAGCGCAGCAGCCCCTCCGTCTTCTCCACCCGAAACTGTTCCACTCGAACGCCTTGAACCACGCCACCCCCGCAAATCACCGTGCCATCCTAAACCCATAGAGCCTACACCCAGCCGCAAATACGGCACAAAGCTAACGGACGAAGGACGCTGACAACTCGTCGATTTCCTGAAAGCTATCTAGACCTATCCGCTCACCACGCCCGTCATTTCGAACGGAGCAGGCCGACGCTTTCTCTTCCCGCTTTGCTCCTGCGAAGCGGTCGGCCTGCGCAGAGAGAACCGCTGCCCCATCGCTCACGTCATTTGTGAGCGATGAAATCTCTCTTCGTCTTAGGTCTTAAGGTTGAGGAATGGAAAATCCTGTAATCAAGATCGGATGGGTTTCACAGCCTGCGGCGATTCAATAATCTCTTAGAACTCAGCGGCGTACGCCAGGGCCGCGTCAATATCCGCCTCCGTCAACGCCGGGTAGCTCCGCAAAATTTCATCGCGAGCCACGCCAGCCGCGATGTTATCAATCACCGCGGAAACCATCACCCGCGTTCCACGAACGCAAGCCCTGCCATGGCAAACGGCCGGATTCACACTGATCCGCTCTCTCCAGTTCTGCATGCCGCTATTTTAACCCCATTTTTGTTACCCAGCGTCATCTAACCAAGACGCATCTCACGCTCACCGCTTCGACGATGCTATCTTGTCGGACCGTGGGCAGTCCCCATGGCGACGAATCTTGAGAATTTCGATCTGTTCGGCGACGGCGCTGAAGGAGAGACCGGCCCAGTCCCCAGCGTTGATGCTGCGGACCTTAAGAGTGTGTGGGCGATGCAAAATGAACTTCAAGCAACTCTACCTGGCAAACAGATTAGCATTGGCGCGGAATTCTATAGGCGTGCATGCGGTACGGGAGCGGATGTCCGTTCCGTTTTCATACGGGTCTCGCAACTCCGCGTGTTGCAAATGCTAGGAATGCTCGCACCGTGGACACGGCGAGGTAATCGACGAGGCGGTCTTTAAAACTGCTGCCACACTCCCAATGACGAGAATGCAACTAGGAATTGTCTACGATAAATTTCCGTTTGATCTTCAGGAGTTTTTGAATCAGGTCGCAAAGCAAGTCGAGGGTTGAGTTAGCCGGATGGCGCGCGGCGCGGCTATAATCGACAAGCACATGACACCCGAACAGACTGCGCACATTAAAGCCTACTGCCAGTCCCTCCGCGGACAGCTTCGCATTTTAGAGACGGCATCGGAGAACTTCTTCCCTCCCGCCTCGGATTTACGGCATAATCCCGCCGCACAGGGGCGTCTCAAGGTCCAGCTTAACGACTGGGCACAACCCAATCCGCAAACGGGGAGGATTCAGTGACTGATCGTCCATGGAGTTCCACGGCTCCTCCAGGAGAATTTCGCACCTATATCTCCGCGGAGGAGACCGTCAAGGAATTTACGATCCGCGCGGTCATCCTTGGCTCGCTGTTTGGATTGCTCTTTGGCGCGGTCAGCGTTTACGTCGGCTTGCGCGCCGGACTGACTGTCTCTGCATCCATCCCGATCGCCGTTCTTTCGATCAGCATCCTTCGCGCCTTTGGCCGCTCGACGATTCTCGAAAACAACATCGTCCAGACCACAGGCTCCGCGGGCGAATCGCTCGCCGCAGGTGTCATGTTCACGATTCCCGCGCTGATCTTTCTCGGCTTCGGCTCGGAGTTCACCTTCTGGCGCATTTTCCCGCTGGCGCTGCTCGGCGGATGGCTCGGCGTGCTCCTCATGGTTCCGTTGCGCCGCCAGCTCATCGTCGGCGAGCACGGCAACCTCGCCTTTCCCGAAGGCACCGCTTGCGCTGACGTCCTCGTGGCGGGTGAGCGCGGCGGCTCGTTTGCAGGTCGCGTCTTCTGGGGACTCGGTCTCGGCGGCGTCTATACCTTTTGCATGAACACGTTCCAGGCCTGGACCTCGCAGCCGGAAAGTCGTCCGTCCTGGTTTCCCGGCGCTTCTTTCCGCGCCAACATCACTTCCGAATATCTCGGCGTCGGCTACATCATCGGCCCCCGCGTTGCCGGAATTCTTTTCGCGGGCGGCATCGTCTCCTGGCTCTTGATCATGCCCGCGATAAAATTCTTCGGCCAGCTCTCCGGCCACGTCGCCATCTATCCCGGCACGATTCCCATTCCAGACATGACTCCCGATCAGCTCTGGCGCACCTACATTCGCCCGATGGGCGCTGGCGCCGTCGCCGCCGCAGGCGTCATCACTTTGATTCGCACCCTGCCGACGATCATCTCCGCTCTGCGTTCGGGACTCAAAGACGTACGTGCTCAGGGCGGCGGCCAATCCTCTGCCGCGAGCCGCATCGATGAAGACATGCCGATGCGGACCGTGATCATCGGCTCGATCGTCATCATCGTGATGCTCTGGGTTTTGCTGACTTTCCATCCGATGAAAGGCGCGGGCACTTTCTGGTACCAGAATCTCTTCGCAGCCGTTTTCGTCGTCGTCTTCGGATTCTTGTTTGTTACCGTTGCGGCCCGCATCAGCGGATTGCTTGGAAATTCTTCCAATCCCATCAGCGGAATGAGTATCGCGACGCTCATGGCCACCTGCGCCATCTTCTTTCTCGCAGGATGGACCGCGCCGAACTACGCCGTTCTCGCCCTCATGATCGGAGGCGTGGTTTGTATCGCCGCTGCCATCGCTGGCGCAACTTCCCAGGATTTAAAGACCGGCTATCTCGTTGGCGCTACACCCTACCGGCAGCAGCTCGGCCTCTTGATCGGTGTCACGGTGTCTACGGTCGCCATCGGTGCCACGCTCAACTTGATGAACGTGGGCCTCGAGAAATACATCCCCACGCAAATCCCCGTGAACATTGCCGCGCTTCCGTCCGGCGCGAAGATTGAACGAGAAGGCTTCGTCTATCGCGGCAAGAGCTACACTCTGATCAACGCCCTCAGTTCCGGCGTCATTCCTGACGGCGAATATCTCTACGACAGCGACACAAAACAGATCGAAATCCAGTGGGCGCAAGGCATCGGCAGCGACAAGGCTCCCGCTCCGCAAGCCCGCCTCATGGCCACGGTCATCAACGGCATCCTCAATCAAAAGCTTCCCTGGCGCCTCGTTCTGATGGGCGTCGCGCTCGTCATCGCCGTCGAAATCCTCGGCGTGCGTTCGCTCGCGTTTGCTGTCGGCTCGTATCTCTCCATCGCCACGACGGCCACCATGTTTGCCGGCGGCCTGGTCCGCTGGCTCGTCGAATCCACTTCCAAGGAGAAAAAAGACGAAGGAGAAGCCAGCCCCGGTGCGCTCTATTCCAGCGGATTAATCGCCGCCGGCGGCGTCTTCGGTCTGCTCGGCATCATCATCAATCTTTTCCAGGACCCCGAAATCGCCACGCACGTCCCCGGCTGGTTCGGCAGCCTGCTCCGTTTGCCCTGGCGCCCCGACCTCTTCTCCATCGGCCCCAAGTTTTGGCCTTTGCTCAGCCCGAATGACCAAACACCGCTGCCGACCCATCTTCAATCGCTCTTTGGCGTCGTCATGTTCGTCCTCCTGGCCGCCTCGCTCTTCCACTTCGCTCGCAAAAAATTGCGTTAAGGAGTCGACCGGAGAGCGCAAAATTTCATCAAAAAATCACGAATACCCGCCAAAACGCCACTTTGACGCACGCACGCCAACGCCGTAAACTTAAGAGCTATGGCACCCGCGTCGGGCGTAAAGAGCTATCGCATCAGCTTCGATTTCTACCTCACGCCGGGCGTGAAAATGCTGTTGCTCGCGAACTTCGGGATTTTCATCCTCGAAGCGTTCATCTATCACTTTTCTGGCATCGCCGGCTACAACCAGCTTCTGACGCGTTTCGGTCTGGTCCCCGCCGGGGTGCTGCCCGGCTTGCGGATCTGGCAGCCGTTCACTTATCTCTTCCTCCATGACGTGAATAGTTTTTTTCTTCACCTCGTCATGAACATGTTGATGCTCTGGATGTTCGGCCGCGAATTGGAAATGGTTTGGGGAAGAAACCGTTTCTTGCGCTACTACTTTCTCACTGGCGTGGGCGCGGGACTCATAAACGTTGCCGTGAAAACGGTGCCGGCCCTTTTTGGCCATGGATTCTCTTATGTGCCGACGATCGGGGCTTCCGGCGCGATTTTCGGAATCTTGATTGCGTGCGCGATTTTGTTTCCGGACCGGCGCGTTTATCTATTTCCAATTCCCGTGGCGATGAGTATGCGCACGGTTGTGGCGATCATGGCGGCGTTTACATTTCTCGGCACGTTTGGATTGGGCGACGACAAGGTGAGCCACATCTGCCATCTCGGGGGAATGCTGGTGGGGTACATTTATCTGCGGCGCGGGTCTTTTCTTTACAGCGTGCGAAACAGCGTTTCGGACTGGCAGCACAAACGCAACCGCAAGAGATTCGACGTATACATTAACAAGCACAAGAACGAACCTCCTTCCCGCCCAGACCGCTGGGTCAATTAAACTCATTTCAGTAGTTGTTCACTCAGTTTTCCGTCGCCGTCCCTGACGAGAAGGAATTCCTTTGCGGAAGTGGTTCGAAGCGATCTTGAAGATTTTGTTCGGCGCTTATTTCGCGCTTACGTCTGTGTATTGCCTGCTGGCTTTTTTGCCTTACACGTACTACGCAATGATCAAATCGCCAGCGTACTCGTGGATCCCGTGGTTCGCGCGGCATCATGCGTTGCTGTTCTGGCCGGCGTGGGCGGCTGCGGCGTTAGCTTACCGTTCTCTCAAAAAGCGCGGCTCGTATTTCGTTTGCTCCGGCATTCTTGCATGTGTTGGTGTTTTTCTTTCTGTACGGCCATTTCTTGCCGGCCTGGAAAGCAATCGAACCGCCTACTTTGGCAGCGGGGCGGCGCTGTGGGCAATCATCCTGGTCGTCTCGCTCTTTGAATTTCACAGTTCGACGACTGCGGAACGCGCGGCACAGCGCGATTCTCATCTTTCCTATGCCACTGGATGCCTGCTGGCCATGGGCATCGCTTTGCTGAGCATGGCGAGTGCGCAGCTTCGAAGTTATTCGGACACAAGAACACTGTCGCTTCACGTCAGCGATATTTATCTGACGTTTTGGAGCGTGATATCGCACGTTTTTGTCGCCATTATCTTGGTTTCCATTCTGAATTTGGTCCGTATTGCCGCTTCAAAATCATCGCATCCGCGCGGCGTAGGATGGGCGTTATTCGGTCTTCTCATTTTTGCTTCGCTATGGGCGCTGTCGGTTCGTTTTCTGGAAAACGCTCTGAGTTTCGAAGGATGGCGCGCACATCTTTACGCCGCTTCGCTTGCTGCCTCGCTCACACTCTTGGGATTTTCCGTAGCTCGCCCGTTTCTCGTGCCGGATGGTTCAGCTCTTCGCGCTGGATCCGCCCGGCGTGCGGTACCTTTGGTCATCATCGCAACGGTTTTCGTGGGCGTTGCGCTGGTGCTGCCTACTCTTGTCGGAGGCGGGGACTGGAATGGAATTATTCAGGGAACGTTCACACTGCTCTTTTGGGGCGTCTTGAGTTTCTGCATTTTCCGTCTGCGCCGCAAGCTCGAAAGGTATTCGCTAAGGGAGGTCTTCGCGGCACTTCTTTTGAGCCTGCTTTTGTATGGAGCGCTGCAGGCCACGAATATCTATTGGGCCAAGCCACTTGGCGCGACGGACGACGATATCCAGCGCTCGATCGAAACTTATGCGGCGCGCGACGCCTCATTCAATCTGGCCTCCCGCCTGCTCGGAAAGGGGCCTCGCAGCGAGCCTTGCGGCGAGCTTTGCCGAATTCTACGGGAATATACGGAGGTCCGGGGGGCACAAGCGCGTTTTGATTTAAAGCTGGTTGATCCGCTTGTTGCGACGCGCGGTGAGCGGCCCAACATTTTTCTTTTTGTGATCGATTCGATGCGGCCGGATTATCTGGGCGCTTACAATTCCAAGGCAACTTTTACGCCGAATTTGGACGCGCTCGCGCGCGATAGCGTCGTGGTGCGAAACGCGTGGACTCCTTACGCGGGGACTTCGCTTTCCGAGCCGGCGATATGGGCCGGAGCTTTGCTGTTGCACGCGCATTTCATGCAGCCGTTCGAACGCGTGAACAGTCTTGAAAAACTGGTGAAGACGGACGGGTACCAGATGATGGTGAGTTACGATGAGATTCTCCGCGAGATACTTTCGCCCTCTGACGACCTCATCAAGGTAGACACAGACAAGAAACTCTGGAACCAGCTTGAGGTGTGTTCGACGGTGCAGCAGGCAGAAAGCACCATCGATCATCGGTCTGACTCGTCCCGACCGATATTCTTTTACGCGCAGCCGAAGAACGTCCATCAGTTTGCGCGAAATGATATGCCGCAAGCGAAGGCTGCGCACTGGCCTCCTCAACCTGGGTTCAATTACCGCATTTCGTTCGAATTGCATCAGGTGGATGACTGCATGGGAGGCTTTATCGGCTGGTTGAAAGCCCGCGGCTTTTATGACAACAGCGTTGTCATCGTGACTTCGGATCACGGCGACGCTACCGGCGAATTGGGGCGCAACAGCCATTCGGTGGTGATCTACCCGGAAGTAATGCGCGTGCCGCTGATCGTGCATCTGCCAAAGACAATGCAAAACAAATTCGTGCATGATGATGAACGCGTTTCCGCGCTCATCGACATAACTCCCTCCTTGTACTATCTGCTCGGGCACAGGCCGATCGTTTCCAATCCGAATTTCGGGCAACCTCTGCTCATGGAAACCGCTGAGGAGTTGCATGGCTACCATCGAGACGATCTCTTTCTGGCCTCCGATGTGCGCGCGGCCTACGGCCTCCTTGCGGACAACGGGCGATACTTCTATGCCACGTACGATTCGCCGGCCCAGAGTTATCTCTACGATCTGGCTCAGGATCCAAACGGGGAGCACGACATTCTGACGGACGCTTTGAAGAAGCATTACGACGAACAGGTAATCTCTCATTTGCACGAGATTGCAGATTTTTATGGATACAAGCCGGGGATCGGCTCTTTACTGAGTTCCCGCCGCTAAACTGGCCCGCAAGTCGGAGAGTCGAGGTCTTCGAAAATGTGACTTGACGGGTATATCGCCCGCAATACCGTTGTCAGCATGAAGGCTTACGTCTTGGACAACGGATCACACTCGCGCTCAGAGAAAAGGTTTCCGCCGTGAGAACCGAAGAATTCTTTGAGGAACGTGCGCGACGTGCGGATCCGGGCAAGGTCAAGCGGATTCTAGCCCCCATGGGTAAGGGAAATCCTCCAGTTGAGGGGGATGAACTGCCGCCGGAATTCTTAGTAAAGCAGAAGAAAAAGAAGTGAGTGGCAAGGTACGGCTCACAGTCTGAAGGCCGGCCAACAATGTGTGTATTGTTTGCGCGTTCAAAACTTCTACGCGGGACCGCCGATGATGTGGAACTTCATGAAGTTTGTGGTGCCGCGGATGCCCATGGGCGTGCCTGCGACGATGCCGATGACGTCGCCTTTGCGAACGAGGCGTTCTTCGAGCAGACGCTTCTCGGCGATGGCGGCTAAGCCGTCAATTTTTTGGACATTGGGAATATGGCGAGGCGTGACGCCCCAGATTAGCGCCATGCGGCGACGCGTTTCGGCTTCCGGGGAGAAGGCGATGATGGGGACTGCCGGGCGGTAGCAGGAAACAAGGCGCGCGGTGAAGCCGCTGTGGGTGAAAACGGCGATCAGCTTCATGTGCAGTTCATGCGACGCGTGGCATACGAGTTCGGCAACGGTTTCCGCTACCTTCAATTTTTCCAGCGGAACGCGCGGCGGCGTTTTCCAATCGCTGGCTTCGGCCTCGGCGATAATTTTCGCCATCATGCCGACAGCTTCGACGGGATATTTTCCGGAGGCGGTTTCCGCGGAAAGCATGACGGCATCGGAGCCGTCAAAGATGGCATTGGCTACGTCGGAGGCTTCGGCGCGAGTGGGGCGGGGATTCTCGGTCATGGACTCGAGCATTTGCGTGGCGGTGATCACGGGCCGACGGAAGTGGCGAGCGCGGGCAATGATTGTTTTTTGGACAACGGGCACACGCTCGGGGTTCATCTCGACGCCGAGATCGCCGCGAGCGACCATCACGCCATCGGCCGCGCGGAGGATGGCGTCCAGATTTTCAATGGCTTCGGGTTTTTCGAGCTTGGCAATGACCGGGGTATTCTTGCCGGCGCGCCGCACGAGCGATTTAGCCAGGAGCACATCTTCGGGGCGCCTGACAAAACTTACGGCGATGTAGTTCGCACCGTGTTTCAAAGCGAACGCAAGATCTTCGCGGTCTTTCGGCGTGAGAGCGGGAACGCGCAACTTGATTCCGGGCAGATTGATGCCTTTGTGTTCTCCGAGTGCTCCGCCATTTACGATCTCGCAGATTACTTCGGGGCCTCGCACCTGCAGGACACGCAGTTCGATCAAGCCATCCGAAAGCAAGATGCGATCTCCGCGGTGGACTTCCTTCGGGAGCGGCCGGAAAACGGTGCTGACTCGTGTGGAATCGCCCAAGACCTTGGCGGTGGTAATGACGAAGCGCTGCCCGGTGCGGAGCATGACCGGCCTGCTTCCGGCGAGCGGCCCGGTGCGAATCTTGGGGCCCTGCAGGTCGGCAAGAATGGCGATTGGTTTTTCTTGTTCGACAGCGGCGGCACGCAGGACGACGATATTCTGCGCATGCTCGGCGTGAGTGCCATGAGAGAAATTCAGCCGGGCAACATCCATACCGGCGTCCAGTAAACGGCGGATCATGCGGGGTGAACTGCTGGCCGGCCCGATGGTGCAAACGATTTTTGAGTGACGAAAAGCCATACTCTATCGCAAAGGGAGTTTACAACCTTCTGCGCCCCACTGGGCAGAAGACGCGCAGGCGTACGGTTTAATTATCTAGTGGCGGCGAATTCCGCGACGATGCGCGCCAGGAAATCGACGCCTTTGTCGAACGAGGCGAGCGGAATGCGCTCGTCATCGGCGTGCATGCGGCGAGAATCCTCGTCGGTCATCGGGAACGGGGAGACACCGTAGGCTTGCACGTTGTGCAGCCGCAACTGAGCCGAATCCGTCGCGCCCGCCGATAAGAAAGGCAAAACCGGGGCGCCGGAAAACTCCTGCGAAGCGGCTTTTGTGATTGTGGCATAGAAGTCGGACTCGAGCGAAGAGGGCGGTGCAGCCAGGCCGGCGTCGGGCTGAACTTCGAAACGGATAGTGGGATCGTTCACCAACTTTGTGAGGTTGGCCAACAAAACGTCGATGGTGTCGCCCGGCAAGAGGCGGACATTGAGCATGGCGCGGGCTTCCGAAGGAATGACATTCGCGCGCACGCCGGCCGACAGCATCGTGGGAGCGATGGTGTCGCGCAGCATGGAATTCCAGAGCGGATTGGCGTCGGAAATAACGTGCTGCGCGTGTTCGCCGCGGTCCGGAGTATCGAGCGAGCGAATCCACTTGGCGAGTTCGTCGTCTTCGAGCGGCGCAAGTTGTTCGAAATAGCGGCGCACAATGGTGGTGAAGCGTACGGGCGCTGTGTAGGAGCCAATTTTTTCGACAGCGGCGGCCAAATGGACCACAGCGTTGTCCTTGGCGGGCACGGAGGCATGGCCCGACGGCCCGCGCGCAATTACTGCGACGTCCACGGGAACTTTTTCGCTGGCTTGCACAGCGACATACTCGACCTTGCCGTTTTTCAGGATGACTCTGCCGCCTTCGTTAAGGGCAAAGCCCGCGGCAAATTTGTCCCAGTATTTGGCGATAAGCATGCGGATGCTAGCTTCGCCGCCTTGCTCTTCATCGGCGGTGGCGAGAAAAATGATGTCGCGATCCACCCGTGCGTTTGTGCGCTTCAGAGCGATGAAAGCCGCTAGGTTGGCGGCGAGCATGCCTTTGTCGTCGATCGAGCCGCGGCCGTACATGTAGCCGTCCTTGATGGTGGCGGCGAAGGGATCGACGGTCCACTTGGATTTGTCGACGCCGACGACGTCCATGTGCGCGACGAGCAGCAGGGCACGAGACGGATCCGGCATCGCGGCGCTGCGCAAGCGCGCCACTAGAGCGCTGCGGCCCGGAGCGAGATCCAAGAATTCCGGGTTTATTCCTTCTTTGGTCAGAATATTGGCCACGTATTTTGCGGCGGCTTGCTCGTTGCCGGGAGGATTCGTGGTGTCAATGCGGATGAGATCGGCGAGCCAGCCTTCGGCTTCCTTAGCCAGCGCGGTGGTGTCCCCGGCTGGGGATCGCGTCGACTCGACGGTGGGCATGGCAGTGGATGGCGCCTGCGCCGCCAAAGGCAAAGCCGCAGCCAGCGGGAAGAGTGCCAGGGCCGCTGCGGGCACAAAAATGTGCATTCTGGGGTTCCAATTCACGAAGACTTCCTCCGTCTCAGATGCGGCCTAAATTGACAGGCTCAGCAACGCTTTGCAGTTAACGCGCTTCATACTAACATGCAGGTGTGGGGGCAAATCCGGGGGCTTGGCGGCGCGTTGCGTAAATTCAAACGGCGCGCAAGTATACCCATTGTGGAATGAGCCAGCGGTCAGGCAAACGGGTTGATTTCGAAGGCGAATCGAGGGGTGAAATGAAGACCATTGCTTCTCTGGTTTTACTGACATTTCTTGCAACCGTAGTTATTCTGCCGCTGGCCGAGCAACCTGCGACGGCGCAAGCTCCCACGGGTCCCCAAGGGAGCGCGCCCCCTCCGGCAGGCGCGACGGCGCCACAAGCTCCCGCTACGCCGCAGCAGCAGGCTCCCCAGGGCGGCGTGAGCATCGCGGTGGAAGTGCCCGTCGTGACGCTGGATGTGATCGCGACCACGAAAAATGGTGACATCCTGACGGGACTGAAGAAAGAGAATTTCCGGCTCACGGATGAAGGCGTGCCGCAGACCATCACCAACTTCGGACCCACGGATGCGCCGATAACGATGGTCTTACTGCTGGAGTTCAGCAGCCGGGGCTGGGGGGGATTCTTCGCTTCGTACGCAAAATATTGGTCCCAGTACTTGTTTCCACAGCTTAAACAACAAGACTGGGTGGCACTGGAAACATTCGATATGAAAACTCGCGTGGACGTGGACTTCACTCAGAACAAAGAAGAAGTAATGGACGGGATACGCCACCTTTACTTTCCTGGCTTCAGCGAATCGAATGTTTTCGATGCTCTGCTGGAGACCACGGAACTGTTGAAAGATGTGAAGGGCAAGAAGGCTATCGTGCTGATGGCCAGCGGGGTCGACACATTCTCAAAGCACAATCTCGACCAGACTATGAAGCAGTTGCGCCAGAGTGATGTGACGATTTTTTGTGTGGGTTTGGGCCAGGTGTTTCAGAATGCGGCTGACATGAACAGGGTAGGCGGGATGGGCAGCATGCAGCGAATGAATTATCTGCAAGCGGAGAATCAGTTAAAAACATTCGCGCACGAAACGGGAGGCGAAGCATGGTTCCCGCAGTTCGAAGGGGAAATGCCGGGCGTCTTTCAGACCGTGACTTCTTTCTTGCGGCATCAGTACAGCATTTCGTACACGCCGACAACCGGGGCGAAAGACGGAAAGTTTCACAAAGTGAAGATTGAGCTGGTGAAGCCCGACGGGAGCCCGCTGGAGGTAGTGGACCAGAAGGGCAAGAAACAGAAATACATTGTGTACGCTCGTGAAGGGTACGAGGCCGTGAAAACCGGAACGGGAGACTGAGATGCCGGTTCGGCGATCTTTCTAGAGTGCGGTTGTGGAGTGCGTTGCTCGGTTAGTAGCCGCGGGCGAAATCTACCTGATTGAACATTTCGCGACCTTCGAACCATCGTTCCAGAAGATCCATAAGGAGAGCTGTTTCGCGATGCCATAGGCGGTCGCTTACGGCGCTGGTGTGCGGAGTGATGAAGAGGTTCGGGGCGCGCCAGAGCGGGCTGTCGGGAGGAAGCGGCTCGACGGAGGTTACGTCGAGCGCGGCTCCGCCGAGAGCGCCTTGTTCCAGGGCGTGGATTAGCGCGGATTCGTCCAGGAGTGAGCCGCGACCGACGTTGATTAGGCGGGCGCCGGGCTTCATGCGGGCGATTTGCGCGGCGCCCATCAGATGGCGCGTCTCTGACGTTTCTGGCGCGGCGATGACTACGTAGTCCGCGTGTGGCAGGGCTTCTTCGAGTTGCGAGACGGGGACGATTTTCTCCGCGCGCGTGGTGTCGCCTTTGCCGGAGCGCGTTACGCCCCAGACACGCATGTCAAAGGCTCGCGCACGCTTGGCGAGTTCGCGGCCGATGGAACCGAATCCAACAATCAAGAGAACTTGGTCGCTTAGTTCGGTGAGATGCTGCGGCTTGTCCCAGATGTCTTGCTGGCCCCAGTGTGAGCAATCTTGATGGCGGGTGGAATCGGGGAAATTGCGGGCGAGAGCTAAGAGGAGGCCCATAGTTTGCTCGGCCATGGGCGGAGAAAATACGCCGCTGGGGTTGGTGACCACGATTCCGGAATCGCGGAGCTCGGGGTACATCAGTTGCGCTACACCGGCGGCGGTGGAGTGAATCCACTTTAGTTTTTTTGCGTGCGCGAGCTGTTCGGCGCGGAGCGAGTAGCCGACGAAAATATCGGTGTCGGGCAGTTCGGCGGGGAGGCGGTCGTAGTCAGGCAAGTGGAGGACGCGCATTTCTGGCCAGCGGGCACGGATGGTTTGCGGCATTACGGGCTGCGGGCGCCAAAACGTGAACGGATGCCAGACGCAGATGACGAGTTTGGTTTCTGCTGGGTTGGCGCGATTCATTCGCCGGTGCCGCGGTGCTTCCAGTAGAGGAGTAAGCCTACGATCAGACCGAGGCCACCGGTGCCGATGATGAAAAGGTGGGAGAGAGGTAGAGCGAACCAGCAAATTACCACCAGGCCTACGGATACGATTGCTCCGACTGGCGTACCGGGGATCGTGATCGTGCCGAAAGAGCGCGGGCGATTTTGGCCGGGCTCGGGAGGTTTTTGCTTAACGGGCTCGTAGCTGAGAGTCATATTACGGCCTTTTTGTGACGCGCAAATCTTTGCCGGTCATGTCCGCGGGCCTTGGCTGATCGAGAGCGGCGAGGATTGTAGGTGCAAGGTCGCGCAACGAGCCGCCTGGCTTTAGTTGAAGCTCATCGTTGTCGCTTACGAGAATGAGCGGCACGGGATTGGTGGTGTGATAGGTGTGCGGGCCGCCGGTCGCCGCATCGATCATGGTCTCGGCGTTGCCGTGATCGGCAGTGATGAGCCAGACGCCGCCGCGCGATTTTAGCGTTTGATAAATTTGGGCGAGGCCGGCGTCGACGGCTTCTACGGCTTTGATTGTGGCTTCAAGATTGCCGGAATGGCCGACCATGTCGGCATTCGCGTAGTTCATGATGATGGCGTCGAACTCGCCCTTTTCCACGGCTTTTACCACCGTGTCCGTGATTCCCTGCGCGGACATTTCCGGCTTGAGATCATAGGTGGCGACTTTGGGTGAGGGGACGAGGATGCGCTCTTCGCCGCCGAAGGGTTTTTCGACGCCGCCGTTGAAGAAATAGGTGACGTGGGCATACTTCTCGGTTTCGGCGCATCGCAGATTCTTGTATTGAAGCTCTTCGAAAACCTGGGCGAGGATGTGCTCGAGTTTTTCGGGAGAGATAACGTACTTCAGCCAGGGCCAGTTTTTGTCGTACTGCGTCATGGCGACGTAGAAAAGATTTTTGGGGCGATTCGCATCCGTGATTTTGTCGAAGCCGGGTTCGACAAGGGCGCGCGTCATTTGGCGAGCGCGGTCGGCGCGGAAGTTGTAGAAGATCACAGCGTCTTCATCGTGAATCGTTCCGACTAGAGCGGAGGCCGCATCGCTACCTTTTGTGATTACGATGGGCTTAATAAATTCGTCCGTGACTCCTTGCTCGTAGCTTTTTTGGAGGGCGGCGACGGGATCGTTTGAATGCGTTTCCGCTTCGCCGTGGACGACGGCGCGGTAGGCCAGCTCGACGCGTTCCCAGCGGTTGTCGCGGTCCATGGCGTAGTAGCGACCAGTGAGGCTGGCAATCTCGCCCACACCGAGTTCGCGCATCTTTTGCTGCAACTGGCGCACGTAGTCGCGGCCACTGTTTGGGGGGGTGTCGCGCCCATCCATGAAGCAGTGGACAAAGACGTGTTCGACCTTTTGCTGCTTGGCCATCTCGAGAAGCGCGAAGAGGTGTTGAATGTGGGAGTGCACGCCGCCGTCACTCAATAATCCCAGCAAATGCAACTGGCGCTGCCGCCCGCGCTCCATGGCTTGCTGAAAAAGCGGCACGTTTTGCAGTTGTTTGTTGGCAATTAGAAGATCAATACGTGTTATGTCCATGTGGACGATTCGGCCCGCGCCTATGTTCATGTGGCCGACTTCGCTGTTGCCCATCTGTCCTTCCGGCAGGCCGACGTAGGGACCCGACGTATGAATGAGCGTGTTTGGAAACTTTTTTAGCAGGTCGTCGTAGGCGGGTTTGCGGGCCAACGCTATGGCATTGCCTTTGGTTTCGGCGCGGTAGCCCCAGCCATCCAGCACAGTTAGTAGGATTGGTTTCGGTCGTTTGCTCATAGTTTTTGCGCGATGATTAGCTTGCTGTAATCTCCCTTAGCCCAGCGAGCAGGCGGTCGACTTCTTCCGCAGTGTTGTAATGGACCAAGCCGATGCGCAGCAGGCCGCCTTTGGCTTCCACTCCGAGCCGTTCAGTCAGATTCAACGCGTAGTAATTGCCATCCCAGGTGAAGATGCCGCGTTCACCGAGAAGCGCGGCGATTTCGGCGGGCGAGTGATTGGCCAGCCTTATGGAAACTGTCGAGCATCGTTCGTGTAACCGCTTCAGGTCGCTGATGCCGTAGAACTGCAAATTAGGAATCGCAAACAAGCCTTCCGCTAAGCGTAAAAACAGTGCCATTTCGTGATCGTGCGTCGCGCGGAAGGCTGCGAGCAGCGCGCTGCGCCGATCCGTCACGGATGGGTCGCAATGCTTGCCCAGCTCCGCGAGGTACTCCACGGCCGCGCCGATTCCGGCAATTAGCTCCTGCACTTGAGTACCGGTCTCCCAACGATCGGGTAGCGAATCCGGCGCGGGGCGCACTTTGTACGGCTTGAACCGCAGCAGATGCTCGCACTTGCCGTAGAGCGTGCCCATGTGCGGGCCGAAAAACTTGTACGGTGAGCACACGAGGAAATCGCAATCCAGGGCGCGGACGTCTATCGGCCCGTGCGGTGCGTAATGCACTGCGTCGATGAACATCAGCGCACCCGCGGCGTGGGCCATCTTTGTGATTTCCGCTACGGGGTTGATAGTGCCCACGGCGTTCGAAGCGTATCCGACAGCCACGAGCTTCGTATTGGCGTTGATCTTGTGCTTCAAGTCCTCGAGGTCGAGCGTGCAATCTGATTCGTGAATGTCCACCTGACGAATCATCATGCCCATCTCTTCCAAGGCGCGCCACGGGGCGACGTTGGCGTCGTGGTCCAGGGTGGTCACGACAATTTCGTCGCCGGGCTCGAGCGTCCGCCCGATGGCGCGTGCCAGCGCGAACGTGATCGTGGTCATGTTCTGACCGAAGATGACTTCGTCCTTGTCACAATTGAAAAAATCGGCCATGGCTGCACGCGCGGAGGCAATCATGGCGTCGTTGCTGCGACTGGTGGCAAATGCTCCGCAGGTGTTCGCATTCGACTTGAGATAATAATTCTGAACTGCATCGATCACTTGCTTGGGAACTTGCGTGCCCGCAGGCCCGTCCAGAAACGCCGCGGGATGGCCGTTCACTTGCAATTGCAGCGACGGGAATTGCTCTCTGACCCAGGCGACATCCAGCGGCTTGCTTTCTGCTCCATGCATCACGGGTGTACTCATGGTTTTCTCCGTCCGCTAGTTTCTCACAGGGCGGGCCGAGGATGAAGCCGGCTGCAACCGTGTTAGCATTTAGCTGGTTGTTCCTCACTCATGCCGCTTTGGCGCCGGCTACAAATCAAATGAGCGGCCACGAACCGGCCGGCTCCGCGCCACGTTTCTCCATGAGGTGCACAGTGTCCGAATCCTTCACTCCGAGCGAGCGCACGCGTGTCGTGCGCGAGCCGCAGCGCGGCGTCTACGACCGCGAAACCATTTACAAGATTCTAGATGAGGGGCTTGTGTGCCACGTCGGTTTTTCCGCGGATGGCCAGCCGTTTGTCATTCCCACTTTGTACGCGCGCATCGGCGAGGCCATTTATTTTCACGGCTCCGCCGCCAGTCGCATGCTGCGAGGCGTCAGCGAAGGCGCGAATGTCTGCGTGACCGTCACGCTCACGGACGGCATCGTGCTCGCGCGCTCGGTGTTCAATCACTCGATGAACTATCGCTCCGTCGTGGCGCTGGGGAAAGCAACGCTCGTCGAAGCGCCGCAAGAGAAGATCGAGGCGCTGCGCGCCTTCACGGAAAAGATTTTGCCCAAGCGCTGGGACGACGCACGCCAGCCAAACGAGAAGGAACTGAAGGCCACAAGCATCCTGCGTTTGCCGCTCACCGAAGCTTCCGCAAAAGTGCGCGTCGGTCCGCCCGAAGACGACGCTCCCGACTACGCTCTCCATGTCTGGGCAGGCGTAATTCCACTACGCACCGTGGCTGGCGCGCCGATCCGCGATGAAAAATGCGATCTCGGAATTCCGCTCCCGGCCTATGCGGCCAACTACAGGCGGTGAGTCGTGAATGAATTTATTCCCGCGCCCGTGAAGCCGCATGCGACCATCGAGGCTCTGGATGCGCTCGACATTCGAGTTGGCACCATTGAGCGAGTCGAAGAAGTGCCGCGCTCCGACAAACTGATGAAACTCACGGTGAACTTCGGCGACCACGCGCGGAGGATTCTCGCTGGAATCAAGAAAGAACGCGCCAATCCGCAGGAACTGGAAGGCCGCCAAGCGCTTTTTGTGGTGAACCTCGAGCCGCGCAAGATGGCGGGGGAACTTTCCGAAGGCATGCTTTTCGATATCGGCTACGCCGACGGCGTTACTCCGGTACTCGCAGTCCCGGAGCGGCCCGTGCCGAATGGCACTTGCGCGGGATAGCGGCTCACTGGCGCACCGCGCGCAGAAAATCGGCAAGCAGGCCGTAGCCGGTGGCCTCAACTCCGGGATTATGCTCGACGAGCGATAACCCGAACACATCGAGGTCAAAGCGGATCGCCGAGCTGCTGCCTTCCAGGTTAGCCAGAGGATCCGAAGCTAGTAGCATTTCCGGACACACGCTGCAATCGACACCATCGCCGCGGCGCTCCGCACGGCAGACCAGTTTGTAGCGCATCCCCGCGGCGCGCACGGAACGGATTTTCTCTTCATTGAGCTCGCGGATGCCTGTACGCTGCACTTGCTCGAGCCGCACGTTTGCGCCCATCAACACAATTGCCAGGGCAACGACCTTCACCGCCGCATCCCAGCCGTCCAAGTCCGCTGTGGGATCCGTTTCCGCAATGCCCATGGCTTGCGCGCGCTTCACTGCCTCATCCATCGTGCGGCCTTTTTCGATTTCCGTGAGCACGACGTTCGTCGTGGAATTCAAGACTCCAGAGAAGCCGCGAATGTCGGTTGCCGGCAGGCCGTGCGGAAACATCGAGAAAACGGGGACGCCATCCATGACCGTGGACTCGTAGAGAAATTGACGGTTCCTCTCTTTCGCGAGCGCGGTAAGTTCGTGGTACGCGTGAACGATGGGGCCTTTGTTGGCGGTGATGGCGTGAATGCCTAGATCGAGCGCCGTCCGCAAATGTTCCGTGGCTGGCTGGCCGGTTTTGACATTGAGTGAGGTCGCTTCAAAAAGAACGTCGGCGCGCGTTTTTTCCAGCCACTCGCGGAGGTTCCGCGGCTGCGAGGTATTTCCGTGTTGAATCAGCGAATGGCCATGGAGGGCTGCAAGAGGATTGAGGCCGTCTGGGTCGGCTATCCAACCGGTGCGGCGCGTGGCTACTCCCTGTGAGACGCCAGCGGATGTCGTAGCGGCGGCGGAGGTCGGTTTCTTTGGAGATGAGCAGGCGCAGTAGGGCACGGGCTACGTTGCCCATGCCGACGATGGCGAGATTGTAGGATGGCATGAGCCGATCCTCCGGAGGATGCTGGAGAGACTTGTCTGTCCCTTCATGCGCAGGGCATACAGACAAGAATGTCTGTCCCACCCTGCAGGCGAAACGCCGAGCCCCACGATAACGCAGATTAATGCGCGGCGGTGAGTTTCGCGGCAGCGTCGGCGATCAATGCTGCTTCATTCTGCAGGCATTTCGCTACGACCACCACGCCTTCGTCAGCTTGTTTCCATTCTTTTTGTTCGATGGCTTCGCGGACGTAGGGCATCGTTTTTGCCGCGTACCCGGTGTAGAAGCCCGGAGCATAGAGTTGGTGACGGTACCATTTCCGCTGCGGCAGGCCATCCTGTGTGATGAATTTTCGTTCGCTCTCGATCAGCAGATGGTTCACCTCGGCGAGCGAAGCCGCAGCAAGGGCCGTCCCGCCGTTGGCATTAGCGTGATCGAGGGCCTTGCGGTAGTCCGCGGCACTGCGCGTGACGGCATCGGCTGCATTTTCGAGAGGTGCGAAGTTCTGATACGGCGGAACTTCTTCCTTTTTCGGCGGAACGTAGGTTTTCTTCGGATCCGCCGTCGCTGTGAAGACGCCTTCGTCGATTTCCTTGTTGCGCTCGCGAATCTCGTCCTGCATTTTCTTCGAGAGGTCCTTCAGTTCCTTGACATAGGTCTGCATCGTTTCGGCGAAATCGCCGAATTCGAACGGAAGTAGGTCGGCGTCACCAAGACGCATCATGGCGATGCCGCCGGTCTGCGAGAGGGCGCGGCCATAGACAAATGTCGTATCGGCGAAGTGCGTGTACCAGTAGAAGTCGTCGTAAATCGAGTGATAGATTCCGCCGCCGTCTTCGCCGCCGAAACCGATGTTGAGCGAAGCGACTCCGACGTGCTGGAGGAAGGGCGTGAAATCAGAGCCGGAACCGAGCGCACCCAGGTGCAAATCGGCGCGCTGGCGGATTTCTTGCTTTTTGTCGCCGGGAGCTTCTTCGATGGCGCGCAACTGTTCGCGCTTCCAGGCGGAGAGTTTCGTTTCCGGATCCTGAATATCCTTCGCGATATCATTCATGAATTTTTCAAGTGTGTGGGAGCCGGCGAGACCGAGATAGCCGCGGCCGTTTCCGTCGGAATTGATGTAGGCTACGGCGTGCTTGTCCAGTTCCTCGGCGTGCGTTTCAGCCCACTCCGTGGAGCCCAGCAAACCTTCTTCTTCACCGTCCCAAGCGCAAAAGATAAGTGTGCGCTTGGGCTTCCAGCCTTGCTTCACGAGTTCGCCCAACGAGCGGGCTTCTTCGAGCATCGCAGACTGGCCGGAGAGCGGATCTTCAGCGCCATTCACCCAACCATCATGATGATTGCCGCGGATCACCCATTCATCGGGGTAAACCGAGCCGGGAATTTTTGCAATGACGTCATTGACCGGTGCCATGTCCCAGTTCGAAATCACCTTCAGATGAACTTTTCCGGGGCCGGGACCGATGTGATAGCTGATGCCGAGCCCGCCGCGCCAGGCTTGCGGAGCGATTGGGCCCTTGAGCGAAGCAAGAAGCGGTTCCGCATCGCCATAGGAAATCGGAAGTACAGGAATCTTGGTGATCGTCTGAGCGTCTTTTATGGCGAGGCGCTTTGCGTCTTTCGTCGCGCCTACGCCCGGCGTCAGCGGGTCGCCCGCATAGAGCGGCATGTCCGCGACGCTGCCGCGCTGCACGCCGTCTCGGGGGCGATACGGTCCCAGCGGGTAAACATCGCCCTGAGTGTATCCGTCTTCGTGCGGATCGGAAAAAATGAGGCAGCCGATGGCGCCGTGTTCGGCGGCAACTTTCGGTTTAATGCCACGCCAAGAACCGTAGTAGCGCGCGATAACGATGGCGCCTTTCACGGAAACGCCCATGCGCTCGAGCTGCTCGTAGTCAGCAGGCACGCCAAAATTGACGTAGACGAGCGGAGCCGTCACGTCCCCATCAATCGAATAGGAGTTGTACGTCGGAAGCTGCTCGGATGTCTGGTTCGAAGTGGGATCTTCGGGCACGACCGGCTCTTGCAGCTTGGCTGTAAATTTCGGTCCGCCGTCCACAAGTTCGACGGCGCGCTCTTTCGGAGTCGGCATAAGCACGTCGAAGGTTTCGATGTGAGCGTCAAGGCCAAATTCCTTGAATTTTGCGAGCAGCCAATCGGCGTTTTCCTTGTCATACTTCGAGCCGACGTGATGCGGCCGCGCGGCAAGGTGTTCCATGTAGCCGCGGATTTTGTCCGGCTCGGGAATGGCTTTCATCTTTTCTTCCCACTGGCGTTCGGTGCGTGAAGATTCGGCGGAATAGCCGGCGAGCGGCTGCTCGTCGGCGACTACGTGGGTGCCGATCGGCGCCAGGGAAATACATGCGAAGACAAATGTGGCGACTAGACTTCTGCGGTTCATGAGCCCCCCTCGTTTTGCGCAGGTATTTTGCCTGAACAGCGCGGCGATTGGAAACGTTTGTTGCAAATTTATCCGCGGCTGCCCGTTTTCAGGAGGATGTCCAGGTCATCGGGATGGATGGCGCAGAGGAGCGCCTCTTCGCGATCGATGTGGCCTTTGCTGATAAGTTGAACGAGAGATTCTTCGAGCGCGAAGGAGCCCTTTTTCTTGGTCATGGTGATTTCCTGATGGAGATGTTGCAAGGCATTGCGGCGAATGTGCTGCCGCGCGCCGTAGCCGATCATCAGAAGCTCTGCGGCGGGAAAACGCTCGCCGGTTTTGCTAGGCAAGAGGATTTGTGTCAGGACAGCGGCGATGGCCATGGCCAATTCCTGGCGGATGGTGTTTTGGCGTTCGTCGGAAAAAGAATCGGAGATGCGCGAGATGGTGGTGGCGACGTCAATCGTATGCAGGGTAGAGAGCACAAGATGACCGGTTTCCGCGGCGGCGACTGCGATGCGCATAGTCTCTGGATCGCGCATCTCGCCTACGACGAGAACATCCGGCGCCTGGCGCAGGGCCGCGCGGAGGGCGGTGGGAAAATCCGGCGCGTCCGTGCCGATCTCGACTTGCTCGATGACGCTTCGAATGTGCGCGTGCTCGTACTCGATGGGATCTTCGATGGTGACGATGTGGCGCGCTTCGCGGCGGTTGATGTCGTCGATCAATGCGGCGAGCGTGGTCGATTTCCCCGAACCGGCGGGACCTCCGATGAGCACCAGGCCGCGCGGCAAATGTGCGAGCGTTTCCACGCTCGGTGGAAGGTTGAGCTCGCGGAGCGTGGGGACCCTTTGGGGCAAGGCACGAATCGCGGCGGCGGCGCGTCCGCGCTCGCGATGAAGGTTGATACGGAAGCGGCCGAGTCCGGCGATGCGATAGGAAGAATCCGAAATCTGAGACTGGCGATAGCGTGCCAGTGCGTGGGATGTGAGGGCGGGGAGCACTGCCGCTTCGATTTCCGGGCCATCGAGGGAACGCACATCGATTTTTTGTACAACGCCCTTTGCGCGGATGCAGGCTGGCGCCCCAGCGACGAGAAGTAAATCGCTTCCGCCGCGGGCAATCAGGGTTTTGAGCCAGCCGTCGAGTTGGACGGCGCTGGCCAGCTCCGCTCCGTCCTCTTCGCGGAGGTCGTTCGGTTCGTTGATGATGCGGTCAATTTCCGGCGCTTCATCCATGCGAGCCCTCGGTCAAATCATCCTGGTCGCGGACTATCCTGACGCCGCGAGGTGCTATTCGTCCAGTCCAGAATCGCGGACTAAAAAGAATGAGGAGGCAGAAGTCGAGCGACTTCTGCCTCCTCGAGCTACATGGAACTACTTAAGGCGCGGCAGATACAACTCCAAACGCGCCGCAGGAATGTCCCGCGCCCGTTCGAATCACGCCGTAAGCAACCAACGGCCCGGCGCTCGTTCGCGCGCGAAACAGACTGCAACTGAAGTGACTATTGTTCGTCGGCCTCGGACTTTTCCGCCGCTATCGGCGTCAGCGTCCCGAGCAGACCATCGGTCTCACCATTCGGACCGGCAGTGAAAAACAGCGTGGTCGCTGGACCAGAGCCGCCATCATTGCCAAACCGAAGCGCCCACAACCCATCGATGAGCAACGTGCTTCCATCGGGATTCCGCATGTTTCCCAAGAACTTGCCGGTGACCGGATTGAAAGCTGAAACATTGTCGCCGCGGAAGTTGCCAATCAGAATGGTGTTGCTGAACTCGCCGAAATCCGGCGTGGCCCAGACAACTCCCCAAGGAGCGTTAAACCAATCGCCATGCTCGAGCCGCTGCAGCAACCGGCCGTGGCGGTCAAATACATCCACAAAACCATCGCCCGGCTCGCCTGGCCTGACGGGATCGTGCTTTGGGGCATCCTGCTTGGCATACGTTACGTAAATGTTGGGTCCGACGCCTTGAACGTTAAAAGGAGCGAAATCGCGGGGAATGCTATCGTCCTCGAACTTCTCCTCGCTGAAGCGCACCTGCTTGAAGTTGGTGTCAAAGATATCAATTTTGCCTCTGCGGAAATTGGCAGCTAGGATGAACTTGTGGCCGTCAATCTCGGCAATCGTGGAACCTTTGTAGACTGCGCCATTCTTGGCATCGGGAACTTGCGAGTTATCCACCTTGATCACCGCGCTGGGCCGGTTCACTCCGGGATTCCAACCTTGCACCGTCCCATCCTCGGTAACAAAGAGGAAAACGGCCGGCGCGCCGGGAGCAAGCAGAAAATCCGTGGGACTGCCGTTGAACATCACACCGGTTGGAGAACCCGGAGGCGTCTGGCTCGGAGCATTTGGTATTTTTACAAATTCATTCGGCGCCGGGTTAATTGGGACGAGGGTGGCTACGAGACCGCCGGTACTGTTTGTGCTGATGGAATACAGCGTGGAGGTGCCACCTGCGTTGTTGGAAACCCACCAAGGGCTACCCGTGGGGCTGGAAACTAGTCCCCAGGCATTCTGCAGATTGGGGTCCTGCAGAGGTGCCTGGCCGGCAATATTGGAAACCAGATTCGTTTGTGTGTAATGTTGCGCTTTTGCTACAACAGGAAGGAGAGAGAGACCAACTGCGAGAAAGGTGAAAGACTTCAACGACTTAAACACGTGCCCCATGCTTTTTCCTCCAGATGGACGAGATTTACGCGGCGAAACACATCCCATGTGATCGCCGTAGGTTTACGCGTCTGGCTGGACAAACAGTTTTTTACTGCAAGTTGAATTCCAGCAAGGAATTTCTCAAAACTTGAATGCGCAGTTGAGAACAAGGAACTTAGTAGATTGTTGCTGAGGAGAATCACACTGAGGCTCCCAATTCCCGTAGACAACTGCCGTTGCGTATACCGAAGTTCGGAGGAGTTTATTCCCGGGAATCTTGCAGAACGAAAACGAATGGAAATGTAGCGAACGCCTTCGGATCTCGGCGGTTAAGCCCGGCGGAGGGTCAGAAGAGTGATTTCAGGAGGTACACCGAGCCGCACAGGCGCGCCGACTGTGCCGAGCCCGCGATTCACGTAAATAGACGCCAGCGCCGACGAACGGTTCGGGAATAAGGAACCGTGATTGGTCTCAAAAGCCGAGCCGTTCGATGCGCGGTCATTGGGCGCCGGAGCGAACATCGGGCGGTGATAGAGCCCAGCGACATAGTCCGTGATGAACCGCGCGGGGCTGAGGCGGTGGTCGAGAATTTCCACCTGAATCTGTCCACCGTGCGTGTGGCCGGCTAGTGTCAGCTCGATGCCCATTTCCGCAGCGCGATTGAATGAGTTGGGATTATGGGACATAAGAATGTTGGGCATATCCCGGCGCACCAGCGGTTCCACATTCTGCAGCATTTGCACTTTGCGGCCGCCGTTGGTGCGCTCGCGCTGATAATCGACACCGATCAAATTAAACGAAGAGCCATTGAAAGTGAGCTGCGCATTTTCGCTCCGCAACAGTTTCATCCCTGCCTGCGCAAAAAGAATCTGAGCGGTATCTTCCGCGCGCGCGTAAATTTCGTGATTGCCGTTACAGCCCCAAACTCCCAGCGGCGCACGCAGCCCGCGCACTTCGTCGATACAATCGGCGATCGGGTCGCCTGCGCCGGTAATGAAATCTCCCGTGACCAGCGCGAGGTGGGCGCCTAGATCGTTGGCCATATTGACGGCGCGACGCACCTGCAAGCGCGGCATGTAGCTGCTCAGATGAATGTCGCTTATTTGCACAATCTTCATGCCCTCGAGTCCAGCGGGCAAATTGGGCATGGGGATTTCGACGCGATGCACCTGATAGTCCAAGCGCTCGGCCGCGAAGCCATACATCGCCGTAAGAAACGGGCCGGCCCCGGCGAGGGCGGTGGCCGTCTTAAAAAAGTAGCGTCGCGAAGGGTCTGGAATCAGTTCTGCTGCCGCTGGCGAGGAGGAGTTCGGCGCCGTTGTTGCGGGTGAAGTTGAAACTCGTGAAGCCGCTGCATTCGTCTTCAGCTGGTACGCTGCGCGCAACCAAGCCCAGATTCGGTCGACGCCGCGTACAAGTTTCACCGCAAAATAGGCGAAAAGCGCGCTGGAAAACCACAACCCCGCGAAAACCGTGATCAGATTGATCCCCGAAAGGATATGGCTGCGTCCCATGCGAAAGCCGTCCGCTATCGCAGCGATAATGAGCAGCAGCAGAGTTACGTAGATCAAACGCGCGGCAACGCGCAGCCTCTGGCTTCCCCAATTGGATGTCACGCGCCAGATGGCGCGATACCAGAATCGCTGAGAGAAAAACAGTAGCCCCAAGATACTTAGCGCAATCACGCTGCGCACCAACAGCCAGGTCCAGTTCAAAAGGAGAGTCCCCCCAGAGGCGAAGTACTAGCTTACCATGCCTGACCCGGCCGATTTCCCATGACGTGGGGAGGCGTCCTGCGTAAGATGAACCGGGCCGAAAGGTCAGGTTTGTGCCGGTCGAGTGGAGAAACGCTTGGCGGCGTTGCCCGTCAGAGAGTGTGTGCCTGCCATGGCTGGCCCAAAACGGCCCCAGAGGCATGCGCAGTAACAAGTAAAGATGAGGAGAGAAACGATGAAGAGTCTTCGCAAATGGGGGACCCTGCTGGTTGCCGTGGCGTTCGGGGCCATGCCAGCCTTGACACAGGAAGCCAAGAAAGCGGTACCCCCGAAGCCCGCACCGAGTCCGTCAGAAGCCGTGTTGGAATCGTGGAACGATGTAGGAAGAAAGCTGATTGCCATCGCCGAGGATATGCCGGAAGACAAGTACAACTACAAGCCGAATCCAGACTCGCGGACATTTCTTGCGCAGCTCGTCCACGCTTCCGCTTCCATGTATTACTTCACGGACACCGCGCAGGGAAAGAAGCCTCATTTTCCTGATGATCCGAAGCTCGACGACTTGCAGACCAGAGCCCAGATCGTGGCCTTCGTGAAAAAGTGCGTTCAGGACGGCGCAGACCTGATCAAGGCGAAGGGCGACAAGGGTATGAGCGAGAGCGTTGCCGACGGCGGGCCGCGCATGGTTCGACTCTATGACCTGGCCTATGGATTGATCGAGCACACCGGAGAACATTACGGCCAGCTCGTAGTTTATTACCGCATCAACGGGTTAGTGCCGCCCGAATCGCGGCCCAAGAAGTAAGCGACATCGGTTCGAACTTCGAACGGGCACGAGGCTTCCCCTCGTGCCCGTTTTTGTTTTGGCTGTTGGAACCTGTCGAACCCATACGTGAACCACTATGGTGGCCGGTTGTCGTGCCGCAGCATGTTGCGCCACTACAAGCGAGCAACTCGTAAGCGCGGGCTAGGAGACCGCTGCTCCAGCGGCACCGTTTTCTAGAAGCGCAGCAAGTTGCTGGGGGTCGCTGGTTGGTGGCAGACAGGTTTGCCCCGCGCAGACCACCGCCATCGCCTTGTCGGCGGGGAGATACGGCAACGTTTCCTTGAGCGCGCCGGCAAGATTCACGAGGGAAGCACCCGGCGTAAACCGCAGGACGGACTTGCCCAAACGGTAGACGCTGTGCGCTGCGGCTTCGAGAGCTTGCGCGACTGGATCATCGGCGCGCCCCGTTATGACGACCTGGAACGGGTGCCGCAAGAAGAGAGTAGCGGCGAGGCCATACGTCGCGGCAAACATTCCATACTGCGGAGCGATCCCCGCAAAAGCTTCGAGGGTTTTCTGCGCAAAGTTGTAATAGCGATCGTCGCCAGTGAAGGCGTGCATGCGAATCAACGCGATGGCGGCAACCGAGTTCGCACCCGGCGTAGGTGAATCCTGGAACGGCTTGCGGCGAACGTCGAGGCCGCCCATCGGTGCGGCGTCCGAAGGCCGGTCGAAAAAACCCTCGCCTTCTGCGTCGCCGTAGCGAGCCATCGCGAGGTCCATCGTTTTTTGCGCGGCTTCAAAGTAGCGCGGATCGAGCGTCGCTTCGTAAACATCCAGCAAAGCCAGCAAGCTGAAAACCTGATCGTCGAGTGAGCCCTCGAGCGCCGGTCCTCCGATGCGGTGGCCGAATCCGCGGGATTCGTTCCACACTTCTTTGAGCATCCGGTCCATCGTTTTCAACGCAAACTTGCGACAGTTCTGAGCCGTTGACCCGTCAAGTACTCTGGCTGCGTTTAGATAAGCCGAAATAAACATCGCGTTCCACGAAACATACATCGTTTTATCGACGAACGGCGTCGGCCGAGAGAGGCGCGCGGCCCGCATCTTTCCTTTGCTTTTCGCGAGGATGAGGCGCACGGAAGTTTCGTCCAGACTCAGCTGCTTGGCGATGTCGGCGGCGCTGCGGGCGATCCATAACACATTCTTCGCCGGATTGTGATGCATTTCGCCGTGCGGCTCGACGTCGTAGTACAGTTCCATGACGCGCGCTTCATCTGGCAGCAGCGCGGCTCGCAACTCTTCGAGCGTCCAGGTAAAATAATCTCCGTCATCGTCGAGCGAAACGTCCGCGTCCTGGCTGGCGTAAAAGCCGCCGTGTTCCTGGTCGGACAAGACTTCATTCACCCAGCCGATGGTGCCTTCCGCGGTTTCGCGCAGCAGGGGATTCCGCGTCATTTGCCAGCCGTGCAAGTAATTGCGCAGCAGCTCCGAGTTGTCGTAACTCATTTTCTCGAAGTGCGGAACGAGCCAGCGTTCATCCACCGAATAGCGATGAAAGCCTCCGGCAAGCTGGTCGTAAACGCCGCCGCGGGCCATCTTTTCGAGGGTCGTCTCGATCATCGCCAGCAGATGTTTTTCTTTTGTCTGCTGGTAGCGCTCCAGAACCAAGTCCACCGCGGAGGCGTGAGGAAATTTTGGCGCGCGGCCAAAGCCGCCATTTTTGATGTCAAACTGCTGCGTGACCGAGGTGATTTGCGCATCAACGACGGCGGGGTCGAACTCCGCACGCGCTCCGGTGAAAACTTCCGCTTGGGCGACGACCTCGGCCAAGTGATCTGCTGCACGGACAAGCTCGGCCCTTTTGTTTTTGTAGGAATCCGCCACCGCCAGAAGAATGCGCCGAAAGCCGGGCCGCCCCATTTGATCTTCCGGCGGAAAATACGTGCCGCCGAAAAAGGGCCTTCCGTTCGGCAGCAAAAATCCGGTCAGCGGCCAGCCGCCCTGTCCGGAGATGGCGCTGACGGCGGATTGATAACGGGCATCTACGTCAGGGCGCTCGTCGCGGTCCACTTTCACGGCGACAAAATTCTCATTAATAATTCTTGCGATTTCGGAGTTTTCGTAACTCTCGCGATCGATGACGTGGCACCAGTGGCACCACACTGCGCCGATATCCAGAAGAATGGGTTTGTCTTCCGATTCCGCGCGCGCGAAAGCCGTATCTCCCCATTCATGCCAGTCGATGGGCTGATGCGCCGCGGAACGCAGATACGGGCTTGCGGAGTCTTTCAAACGATTTTCAGGATGAGACGACACGAACAATCCTTTCGATTCCCGCAGGGCTGGGGGCGACTGCTGTTCCAGCAATAGCGCGAGTAAATGCGGAAGAGAAAAACAAGCCGGAGCTAAAGCTACTGCACGACGTCTCCGGGGCCGAGATCGCGCGGGTCGAGCGGCTTGCGCCCGGCAAATCCCTCGTCCTGCCGGTGGTAGAAACGGATCCGGTCCTCGCCAAGCTTCCAGCAGAGATAGACATCTTCGTTGTCGATGACGGCGGGAAAATCGAGCAAGCCTACGTCAAGGTCCTTAATGACGCAGCCTGTTTCGAGGATGCGGTTCAGCGAAGTTTTCAGCGATTCGGCAAGCTGCTGGTGCTCGACGCGCAACGCCGCCAGTTTTTCGTACGGGACGATTACGCCGCCCATCATCATGATCCGTGCGGAGACCGCAGACAGATCATTTTCCAAGCCGGACAATTTCTTGCGGCAGTCCATGGCTTCCACGAGAAAGGGTTCCAGCTCTCGCCGCGCGCGCTCTGCCTCGGTGAGCGTGAAAAGCCGCGGCTCCGGCTCGGGTGAATCGTCTTGTCCCTCTTCGTCGTCTTCGTCCGCCATGGAGTGTCCGTTCTAGGATGCCTTTTCGGCGCTGCTTAATTCGATGCTAACGCAAACTCTTGTTGTGGTCGAGCGTAATGCACATAAGCGTGGGCGCCTCAGCGAAAGCCTTCCACTACCCGCCGATAAACACCATGGTACGCGAAGGGGGCACGAAATCAGGGGCGTTGATGCGGTGTTCTTCTTCTTTTTCATCGACGACAGAACGGATGTAAGTCTCCACATCTTGGTCGGTCGCACCTTCGCGGAGTAGCCCGCGCAGGTCGTGATCCTCTTTGCTGAAGAGGCAGGTTCGGAGCTTTCCGTCGGCGGTCAGACGGATGCGCGAACAGTGGCCGCAGAAGGGCTGCGTCACGGGCGCAATCAGGCCGATCTCGCCGGGAGCACCGTCGGCGAAACGATATTTGCGCGCCGTCTCGCTGCGCTCGTGCGGGATTTGAACAAGCGGCCACCGCGCGTGGATGCGCTGGTGAACCTCCGCGGCGGGCACGACGTGATTGCGCGTCCAGGTTCGGTCGGCGTCCAGCGGCATGAACTCGATGAAGCGCATAATCACGCCGCGCTCGCGGGCGAACTCCGCGAACGATTCCACTTCGTCATCATTCAGCCCGCGCACCAGCACGGCGTTGACTTTTGCAGGAGCCAGGCGCGATTTCTGCGCCACGTCGATGCCGTGCATTACCGTGGCGAAAGATTTGGTGCGCGTGATGCGTTCAAACTTGCCTTGATCGAGCGAATCGAGGCTGATGTTGATGCGGCGCAGCCCCGCTTCCAACAGGCGTTCGCAACGCTCCGCCAGCAAATGGCCGTTGGTGGTCATGGAAAGGTCTTCAACACCGAGCGCGTGAAGCCGCGCGATGTAATCTTCCACGCCCACGCGCACCAGAGGCTCTCCGCCCGTGATCCGGATCTTGCGAATACCGAGACTCAGAAAAATGTGCGCCAGCCTGTCCAGCTCCGGCCAGGAAAGAATTTCGTCGTGGTCGCGGTAATTCTCAGGGTCGGCGGAACGGCAGTAGACGCAGCGGAAATTGCAGCGGTCCGTGATCGAAATGCGCAGGTCCGTGATTTGCCGGCCGAATTTGTCTTGGAGGGTCTTCACACACTTTTCTACGAGGACGCAGCCGCCTGAGCTCTTTCTTTTGCTTCCGTAAAACGAAACCGCCCGATCCAACTGCTTGGATGCGGGCGCGCGACGAAAATACACACTTTTTCGTCGAATCGCTCCTTTCCAAGGTCGGGAGGCCCGGGCGTTTCCACCCGAACCCTCAGCTTCGCGGTTCCAAAACGTAGCCGCGGAAGCTTCGCCCCTGCGCCTTAGGCTTTCTCTCCCGTAGGCCGCAGGAATCGGAGTTCCCCTTTAGTGTATGCCTGAGCCAAAAAGACTGCAATTCAGTAGAATCGAACATGGGCACTCTGCCGTTGAGAGCGGACGAACGGGTTTCGGGCGTGAGTTTTGCTGCTGACTCGTTCCGTGTCACATTAAAGGATGGCAGGTTCTGAGTGTGCCTCTCGTCTGGTACCCCCAAGCTCTTCCACGCCACTCCGGAACAGCTCAAGCACTGGAAGATCGCCGGCGGAGGCTATGGCATACACTGGCCCGACCTCGACGAAGACCTGAGCACCGAAGGCCTCCTGCGAGTGGCGCCCGCGCCGCAACACCCGGCAACCAGCTAAGACATCTGCGTTTTCCGGCCGACAGTGTGTGATAGAGTTTTTGCCACGCCATGCGGATCTTCGTTCTCGGGGCCGGTGCGACCGGCTCCCTTCTGGCAGAACTGCTCCAACGTCAAGGACATACTGTCTGGTGCGGCGACCGTGACCCCGAGCGCGCACGCCGCTTCCTGGGAAAAAGAAGCACGATTGCGGTCACCAAAGTAAATGCCAGAAACCTTCGCGGCATCGTGCGCGCTGCACGCGGCTGCCAGCTCATCGTCAATGCTTCGGCCTCGGTCTTCAATTTAATTGTGATGCGGGCCACGTTGCGGCTGCGCGCGCATTATGTGGACCTGAGCTCCCACCTCACGCGCAACCCCTTCAAAGCCGAGCAATTCTCCTTCGCGAAACGCTTCGAAGAAAAAAACAGGGCGGCGCTGATCAATGCCGGCGCAGCTCCGGGCTTGACGAACCTGCTCGCAAAACGCGCAGCGGAGATGTTGGATGAAGTTCATTCCGTGCACATCCGATTGTACGAGAGCACGGAAAGCGACGACCCGATTTCGCAATGGTCTCCGGAAGTTTCTTTTGATGAGGCCATCTCCAGCCCGCGCATCTATCGCGACGGCAGATTCCTCATGGAAAAACGCTTCGCTGAACTCGAAAAATTCCGCTTTCCCGATCCCATTGGCAACGCCAACGTCGTTCTCGCCGCACAGGATGAAGTCGCCACGCTTCCCTACGTGATTCCCATGCGGAACATGGACGTGAAGATCGGCGGGAACGAGTTCGACCGGTTGCGCCGCTGGTACAAGCAGGGGAAATTATCGAAGTCGCGCGGCATCGTCCGGCAGCGCTTCCCGCAAACGTCATCACCCCGCGCCATCGCCACATTGATTCGCCAAGGCGTGCTGCAAAATGCGCGGTTTTCAGCCGCGGTGTTGGTGCGAGGGGTGAAGCGCGGCGCCAAAGAAGACCGGCACCTACTGATCCGCACTGACGCGATGTTCCCGACGCTCTACCAAATCCGCCAGCAAGGCCGCTACACCACGCCGATCGCGTATGCTACGGCTCACGTCGCGGCGCTATTCATCAAGTATTTTCGCCGTGACGAAGCCGGTGTGTTCGCTCCGGAAATGCTGCCGCTGGAAACGCGCCGCGCCATCATTGCTGGAATCCGCGCTCACAGCGTGAAGATCACGCACAAAACAACGGTCATCAAGCACAACGGCGAGGACGAAGAAGAAGTCTGATCCGCAGCACCGGCTCGTTGGCGGCTACGGCCGCGCTTCAAACACAAGGTTGAATGGCGTCTGCGTCGCGCGCCGGAATCGCGTGAAGCCGCCGCTCGTCACGACTTCGCGAAGGCGCTTCTCTCCCGCTTGTGCGCCGAGCGCCAGTCCCACTTCCTGTGACAACGACGCCGGAGTACACAAGAGCGTGGAAGCACCATAAAATGCGCGGCCAATGGGATTGAGATTGTCCTCCAGCTTGTCGCCCGCGAAGGGCTCGACGATCATCCACGTCCCATCCTTCTTGAGTCTGCCATGCACATGGGCCGAAGCGCCTGCCGGATCGCCCATGTCGTGCAAGCAATCGAAGAAGGTGACGAAATCATAGTCTTTTCCCGGAAATGATTTCGCGCTGGCTACTTCAAATTTAATGCGGTCGCCCACCCCTGCATCGCGCGAGCGCTGCTTGGCAGTCTCAATCGATTTGTCGTGGTAGTCGAAACCTGAAAACTCAGACTTGGGATACGACTTCGCCATCAGAATCGTCGACGCACCCAAACCGCAGCCGACGTCGGCGACGCGTGCTCCGCTTTTCAATTTCTCGTCGACACCTTCGAGCGACGGAATCCACGCAGCGATCAAATTCGCGGCATAACCTGGGCGAAAAAATCTTTCCGTGCCGACAAAAAGTTCGGCATGGTGCTCGTGCCAGCCCATCCCCTCGCCCGTCTTGAATCGCTCGGTGAGCGCTTCCTCCGCCTTGATCGCCGCGAGCGCCGCTTGAAACGCTCCCGGCATGAAGGCAGGGCTGTTGTCGTCTGCCATCGCGAATGCCTGTTCTTCGTTGAGATGAAATTTTCCCGCCGCCGGATCGTACGTCACGTAGCCGCCGGCAGCTTGCGCGCTCAGCCATTCGCGAACGTACCGCTCGGCAGTCCCTGTGCGTTTCGCCAATTCCGCGGGGGTTTGCGGACCGCCCGCCACGAGCCCTTTATACAAACCGAGCTTGTCGCCGATGCGAATCAGCGCCGCATTGAACGTGGCGCCAAAATCAACCACTGCTCTTCCAAGAAATTCATGAAGCCTATCCATGTCCAGAGCCATCTGTACCTCCGTCAGGCAGAAAGTAGGTCGGCCGGGAAATTGCTGCAAATTTTAGGCCCTTCAAGCAGCGAAAGGCAAGAACCGTCAGCAGCAACGGTTGGGCCGGGAGTAGCGGCGGTTGATCCGCTCGACGTAAAACTCTTCAGGGGTGAGCGTGCGTTGCTCCGCGCTCTGCCTGCCTTTTGCGAGCAGATAGCGTTCGTACGAAGCGTCGCCGCACCATTCCCGCAAGCCGCGCCAGAAGCGGCCAAGCGACCGTTTCGCGAATTTTGCCACTCGCCGCATTAATCGTCTCCGTGCGCCGCCCCGGTAAAACCTTCGGCCCACTTCGTCGCGACATACGGCGCTTCGTGCAACACCGCCTCACGACGACCGCTCAGAATCGCATACCACTGCCTAAACGCCTCCACGAGCAGCACGAGGATCATCAGGGCAAGCACGCCCGTAACCGCGGCATCCAGCCGTTGGTTGAAAATCAGACGGTGCGTCTCGGCAATTTTTGCCGCTGGAATTTGCCCGGCAGCGATTTGCGAGGCGAGCGAATTCGCTTTCGAGAGAAAGCCGAGATTCGGGTTTCGATCAAAAATCTTTTGATAGCTCGCTGTCATGGTGACCGCAACCAGCCACGCCATCGGCGCGAGCGTTACCCAAATCCACCGAAGCCGCTTCATCTTCAGCAGAATCGTCGTGGCCACAACCAGCGCCACTGCCGCCAACAGTTGATTCGCAATCCCGAACAGCGGCCACAGCGAATTGATTCCTCCCAGCGGATCGACGACACCCTGATACAGAAAGTAGCCCCACAAACCGACGATGATCGCGCTCGAAAGCAAAATCCCCGGCATCCATCCCGTGCACCCGAGCGGTTTCCAGACTCGTCCGCCAAGCTCTTGCACCATGAAGCGGCCGACGCGAGTCCCGGCATCCAGAACGGTGAGAATAAAGAGCGCTTCAAACATGATCGCGAAGTGATACCAGATGCTCAGCAGGCGCTCGCCGCCGATGGTGTTCGAGAAAATCTGCGCCATTCCAACGGCCAGCGAAGGAGCACCACCCGCGCGATTGAGCAACGTCTGCTCGCCCACGGAGTGCGCAAGATTGGTCATGGTCTGCGCGTCGAGATGGTATCCCCAACTGCTTATCGTGGTGGCGGCAGCATCCGGAGTTCCGCCGACAATGCTCGCGGGGCTGTTGATTGCGAAATAGATGCCCGGCGGCATTGCACAGGCCGCAACCATGGCCATCACGCCGACAAAAGACTCGAGCAGCATCGCGCCATAGCCAATCGACCGCGCATGACTCTCATGCAGAATCATCTTAGGAGTTGTGCCAGAAGAAATCAGCGAATGAAATCCGCTGATCGCGCCGCAGGCGATGGTAATAAAGCAAAATGGAAAAATCTTCCCCGCGAAGACAGGACCACTTCCGTCGATGAATCGCGTGAGGGGCGGCATCATCATGTGAGGCCGGACGAAAAGAATTCCTGCCGCGAGTGAAAAAATGGCACCTGTCTTGATGAACGCGCTCAGATAATCACGCGGCGCGAGGAGCAGCCACACTGGAAGAACCGCCGCGGCAAAGCCGTATGCGATGATCACGAACGCGAGGGAAACGCCGCCGAACGAGAAAGCCCGCGCCCATGACGGCGATGCCGCCACCCACTGCCCCGCCACCACCGCGAAGAGCACCAGGGCGACGCCGAACAAAGAAGCTTCCAGCACACGTCCAGGCCGGATGAATCGCAAGTACACGCCCAGCAGCAGAGCGATGGGTATCGTCATCGCCAGTGTAAACGTCCCCCACGGCGAAGATTTCAGCGCGTTCACAACGACGAGAGCAACGACCGCCAGAAGAATCACCATGATCGCCAGCACGGCGATCTGCGCGAGGAATCCGCCCCGTGCGCTCACTTCTTCGCGCGCCATCTGGCCCAGCGTTTTCCCATCGCGCCGGATAGAACAGAACAAAATGATGAAGTCCTGGACGCACCCTGCCACCGCCGCCCCGAGGATCAGCCACAGCGTGCCGGGCAGATAACCGAACTGCGCCGCGAGCGTCGGCCCGACCAGCGGGCCAGGCCCAGCAATTGCCGCGAAATGATGCCCGAAGAGGACCCACTTGTTGGTAGGAACAAAGTCACGCCCGTCGTCGTGAATCTCGGCAGGCGTGGCGCGGGAATCATCCAGGGCCAGCAAGCGCGCCGCGATAAACGCAGAGTACAGACGATACGCGACCATGTAGCAACAGACTGCGGCGACGACAAACCAAGTCGCATTCAACGGTTCGCCACGGTGCAATGCGATCGCGCCTAGCGCGCCGGCTCCCGCGATCGCTACGAGCAGCCAAAGGATAAATTTGAGTACGCCCTTCATTTCCCCGAACTGGTTCCCGAGCTGGCGCGGATGAATTGGGCGGTGTCCTGCTTCAATTTCGCCAGCGAAGGCATGTGCGCGTAGACCATGTGCCCGGATTCGTAGTAAGCCCCGCTCAAGTGGCCACGCAAGGAAGGATCAAGCCCAAGATGATCAAACGTATAGTCCGCTGCGAAAAACGGCGTAGCCAGATCGTAATAGCCCTTCGCCACAAAAACGTGCAGAAACGGATTCTGGGTCATCGCACTCCGCAGCGTCTCTCCCACATCCACGTAGCGATTCTCATACGGCTTGTAGCTCCACGGATACACGCGTCCCGTCAAAACCTCGTACGGCAGATCGCTGTCGAATTTCAAATCGCCCCGCACGTAATCGTTCAGCGTAGCTGTGTAAGGCCCGATAATCGCCGCGATACTCGGATCGTATTCCGGCGTCTCGCCTGCCGCGTCTTTGTCAATTCCAGTGAATCGCCCGTCGATGCGGCCCACGGTACGGCGTTCGCTGCGCAGTAGCTCTTTCGTGAAGCGTTCGATTTCCACGCGCATATTGGTCCGCTCGATGTAGTCCGCCGAAAGTCCTGTCAACCGCGCCAGCTTCTGCACGATCTCCGTGTGCTTCGCATTCGGCAAGGCATCTCCCTCCATCAGCGCATTCGTATAGTCGCCTTTTGCAAAATCCTCCGACTCCGCCACAGCTTTGCGCAAATCTCCTTGCAGATCGGCGGGCAACCGCTTGTGATACCACGCAATCGCCGTGTACGTAGGCAAATAAAGGATGTACGGCAAGTCGTTGCCGGAATTAAAATCCGCAGTCTCGAAATTCAGAATCGTGGAAACCAGGATGATTCCGTTCAAATACATTCCGTAGCGCTGCTGCAGATAGCCGGAGAGTCCAGCCGCGCGGGTCGTCCCATAACTTTCGCCTGCCAAAAATTTCGGCGATGACCATCGCTTGTTGCGCGTCGCGTAAAGCCGGATAAAATCGCCGACAGACCGAACGTCTTCCTGCACACCATGGAATTGGTCGGCAGATTCTCCCGGCGCCGGCCGGCTGTATCCAGTCGAGACAGGATCGATGAACACCATGTCCGTGACGTCCAGCAGCGACGACTCGTTGTCCACCAATTTATAAGGTGGCGGCAGCAACGCACCGGCGTCACCCATCTCCACGCGCCGCGGACCAAACGCGCCGAGATGCAGCCACACGGAAGCCGATCCCGGTCCTCCATTGAATGTGAACATCACCGGCCGCTGCGACAAGTCGCTCACATCATCGCGCGTATACGCCATGTAGAAGACGCTCGCCTTCGGCTTCCCTTCTTCGTCCTTCATCACGAGCATCCCCGCCGTCGCCGTGTACTTGATCTCCTGCCCGCCGATGTGTGCCGAGTGCTTCGTCTGCACCACTTTGTCTTCCGGCACAGGCGGGATTTTCTTCTCCGGCTCTTTCGTCGGCTCGGCAGTTTTCTCGTTCGGCTTTGGCGCTGGAGGCGCGCTGGGCATCGTTTGCTGCGCAAACGAAAACGAACTTCCAAGCAAAACTAGTGCGGCGCAGCTCAATCCCAGATAGCGATAGTTCATCGGCTAGACGCTCCTCGTAGTTGGCAACCACAAATGGATAAGTAGACGGCGGCATCGTATGCGAGAGCAGTCGCTTCGTCAATCCGCGCACGCACCGCTTTTCATGCGGCCGATTTTGGAATTGTGCTTGTCCCGCGCCGGGGCCGTTATACAATGCGAGCCCAAGAGTGAAACGTTTGTTTCAAGGAGCATCCATGCTTCCAGCCCGTCCACGGCTCACCGCCTGCCTGAGCATTGCCGCGCTACTGCTGTTAGCGCCGCTCGCAGGGGCGCAGCAAAAAGAAGAATTGCCCCATCCGAAAGCACTGCCGGACCTGCAAAAGGCCATGAAAGTTGTCGTCGACAAAGCTCATCTGCCGGGCGCGGGCGTGGCGCTCATCTCGAATGGCGAGTTGCTATGGTGTGGCGGGGTCGGCAAAGCGGACATTGCGTCCGGCCGCGATATCACTTGCGACACGGAATTTCGCGTCGGCTCCATTAGCAAATCGTTTGTCGCACTTGCGCTACTGAAGCTGCAGGAAGAAGGGAAAATCAATCTCGAAGCGCGCTTGCAGGATGTTGCACCTGAGGTTCCGGTGAAAAACCGATGGGAGTCCACGAATCCCGTGCGCATCGTCAATCTGCTCCAGCACACCGCCGGATTTGACGACATGCAGGCATCGGAAGTGTATAACTTTAATGACGCGTACGATTTTCCTCTTCTCGAAGTGTTCAAGCGATTTCAGGAACCGCAAGACGTTCGGTGGCCTCCCAGCACGCGCATGGCCTATTCCAATCCAGGGTTCGGCATCGCGGGCTATCTCATCGAGAAAACCGCAGGTAAGCCCTTCGATCAGTACATTCGCGAGACGATTCTTCGCCCGCTGGGCATGGCAAATGCGGACTTCCCTTTTACCGATGCGAACAAGCCACTCCTCGCCACCGCTTACGATGGCGATCCGCCGCGCGCCCTCCCTGGCTATCCGTACATCTATCTGCGTCCAGCTGGCGACCTGAAAGCCTCACCAGGTGAACTCGCCAAGCTCGTGCAATTTCTTCTGCGCCGTGGAAAAGCGGGCGATGCGCAAATCCTAAAGCAGGAGTCCATCATCCGCATGGAATCGGTCGAATCGACACTGGCCGCGAAAAACGGTCTGCGTCTCGGCTACGGCCTCGCAAACTACACGGAAGTTGTCGGCGGAGTCGTCACCCACGGCCACGATGGAGGAATCGACGGATTCATCTCCACCTATCGCTACATGCCGGAACAAAATTGGGGCTACGTGGTGTTGCTCAACAGCACGCAGTCGTTCCAGGCTCTGCTGGATTTGAACCGGCTGGCCATCGATTTCCTGTCGAAAGATTTTCCGAAGCCGCAGCAACCCGCTGTTTCTGTTTCCGCCTCCGAACTGGAGAAGTTTGTCGGCTATTACGCACCGCTCGCACCTCGCTCGCAACTTTTGTCCTTCACAGAGGAACTATCGGGCGGCGTGCGCATCCGCGAAATCAAGGGGCAACTCACACGCTCCAGTCTTTTTGGCAAACCGGAAATCATGATCCCCGTCGGCAAGAATTTCTTTCGCGGCGAAAAGGAGCCTGAAGCGACTTCGATTTTTGTCGCGCGAGAGGCGGGCGGGATGGCGCTCTCGGGCCAGGGATTGGAGGGTTTTTCTTACGGAGAACGCACCAACCTTGCCTGGACTTACGCTCGGATCGCCTTGCTTCTTCTGTGCGTGGTGTTGATGGCCACTTCCCTGCTCTTTGCAATCGTCTGGGTACTGCGCAAACTGTTTGGAGGAATGAAGGGTGTGCGGCATTTAGCGGTGCGCGCGATTCCGCTTCTTGCGACGCTTTCTTTCGTCACGCTGGTGTTTTGCTTCACCAGGTTGGGAGGGTCGGACACTGGAAAATTCACCGTTTGGACCGCGGGGATTTTCGCCTTTTCTCTGCTCTTTCCGCTGCTTTCGCTCTACGGCCTCTTCCTCGCCGTTCGGGTTCCGAAGAACGAAATTCACAACGGCACGCGTGTTCATTCGCTGCTCGTGGCGTTGGCCTGCTGCGTACTTACAGTTTTTGTCGCTTCATGGCACCTCATCGGACTCCGCCTCTGGGCGCCGTGATCGAGATTTCACTCCTCTGAATTATTCCGTGCAGCCGTAAAATCTGTTTGCCGCATCGAGAATGCGTGCAAGCTGGTCATGCGAACGTTTCTCGTCCGACGGCAGGATGTCCCAGCCCGTGAAGACCGCAACGATGTCATACTCGGGCACGACAATCAGTTGTTGTCCGCCGAATCCACGCGCGAACCATGTTATATCCTCGGGAGAACTGCCGATCGATTGCAGCCACCATTGATAGCCGTATTTCCAGTCGCCTCCGGGAACGGCAACCTGGGGCGCCACGGAGTCTTTGATCCATGCCAATGAAACCACTGCCTTCCCTTCCCACATGCCGCCTTTTAAAAAGAGTTGACCGAGCTTGGCGAGATCGTGCGCCGAAAGATATAGCCCTCCTTCCGTGTCGGGCAGCCCGCTTGGCGAATGTTTCCAGAAGTAGCGCATCCCTAGCGGCTTGAAGAGATGTTCCGCAGCGTAATCATCTATATTTTTTCCAGTCACTTTCTTAAAGATCTGCGCGAGCAACACCGTAGCGCCGCTGTTGTACACGAAGACTTTGCCCGGGTCGCTGGCCATCGGTTGGTCGATCACGTACTGAGCCCAATCGTGGCTCGCTTCCATCAAGTCGGCGGAGTTTTTCGGATCGTCGTAGGGCAGATCTTCGTGCCACTCGATGCCGGCGGTCATGGTCAAGAGGTCGCGTACTGTGATCCGTTTCTTTCGGTCGTCGAGGTTCACGATTTTGCGGCCCGGGAAGAATTGCACGATCGGGGCATCCAAGCTGGCCGTAAATTCATTTCGTGTTTTCGCGATTCCAATCGTGATGGATGTAACCGTTTTTGATACCGATTGCATCGTGTGCATATCGGTGCCGTGGTAATAGGGATGAAAATCCGTGCTGAAATAATTGTACGGGCCGTGCAAATCGTGATTCAGCGGGCCTTCTTTTTTGGCGCGCTCGCCGTAAATCTGGCCGTAGTCGTGCGGGTACGACTTGTCGTACACGGCCGTGCCGCAACGCAGGATGAGCATGCTGTCCACCAGTCCGTATTTTCCGCTGCCAAGATCGGCGTCGAACGCAGCGAGTTTTTGCGGATCCATGCCGAACTCTTTCGGAGTTGCTTTCGGCCAATCCTTGGAAGTTCCCGCCACTTGCGCCACCGAGGCGGCGGCGAAGATACATAAAACGAATGCCCCAGCCGCAGCGATTCCTGTCACAAGCTTGTTCGCTTTCGACAAATGGAC